>NZ_JBCHWG010000010.1:0-6700 GCF_059801165.1 Cedecea sp. Ae19-4
TTTCGATTACAGGCGTTCAGGTATCACGCATTTTGAGCAGCGTTGCGCTGTTTCGTGGCTATCCGGCGACGATAAGAACAGATCAGGGGGATTGAGTTTTACCTGTCGTGTGCTGGATCAGTGGGCCTTTGAACATAATGTTGAGCTGCGGCTTATTCAGCCGGGCAAATCTACACAGAATGGCTTTATCGAAGGTTTTAATGGTCGTTTTCGCGATGAATGCAGGAATGAGCACTGGTTCCACGATGTTGTTCATGCATAAGAAATTATAAGTGCATGGTGGCAGGACTATAACGAGTGTCGGCCTCATTCTTCGTTGAATTATCAAACCCCTTCAGAGTTTGCAGCGTGATGGCGAAACGGAGAATACGGGAGTAAATCAGTGACCCTGACCCCGAATATGCTCCACTCAGAACAGAATTCCGGCATGATGACCACTCCCTTGGGCGAAGGTTGTGCCGATGGAAAAGTCACGATTCACCGAAGAGCAGATTGTCTTTGCCCTGAAACAGGCCGAACTGGGTGCGAGCGTGCCAGAAGTCTGTCGTAAGCTGGGCATCTCCGATGCCACGTTTTACACCTGGCGAAACAAATACGACGGGGTTTCCCCTTCTGAGCTGAAGCACATGCGGCAGCTTGAGGAAGAGAATCTCAGGCTGAAGAAGCTGGTTGCCGATCTCAACCTCGACAAAACCATGCTGCAGGATATCCTGGCAAAAAAGAACTGACGCAGGCAAGCCTGCGCGAATGGGGCCGGGACCTGCAGGCATGCTACGGTGCCAGCGAGAGGCAGGTCTGTTTTGCACTACATCAGCCGCAGCTCTTTCCGCTACCGCTCTGTGGCGGCAGACGACAGTGCACTCCGCCTGCGAATCAGGGAAATCACCGAATCTCGTGTTCATTATGGCTACCGCAGAGTTCACGTTATGCTTGGCGGGATAATCACAAACGCATTTACCGGCTCTATCGCGAACAGGGTCTGTCCCTGCGTCTCAAACGCCCACAGCGGAGCAAATCGGCGCAGCGGCGACAACTGCAGCCTCAGGGGGTTGTATCCTAATCATGTCTGGGGCATGAATTTTATCTCTGACGCCTTATTTGAAGGGCGTCGGCTACGTCTGCTGACGGTCATTGATCTCTACACGCGGGAATGTCTGGGGATTTGCGTGGGTCAGAATCTGCGCTCAACAGAGGTCGCAGAGATGCTGAACGCCATTGCACTCAGACGTCCCTTACCACAATGGCTGAAAACCGATAACGGCTCTGAATTTGCAGGGAAAATGCTGGACAAATGGGTGTACGAAAGAGGGATTCGCATAGACTTCTCACAACCGGGAGCGCCCACGGACACTGCCACAGTGGAGTCGTTCAACGGCAGACTGCGGCAGGAGTGCCTGAACGAAAATTGGTTCATGTCGCTGGAGGATGCCCGGTGAAAAATTGAGGCCTGGCGCATACACTATAACCCGAGACGTCCTCATTCTGCGCTGGGCTAGATGACCCCGTCCGAATTTGCTGAAAAGTCTGCCGGTTGCCAGAACATGCCACCAACATGAAGCCGGTTATTCCTGATTATGACTGGAGCATATTCGGGGTCAGGGTCATTCCCTTAGTAAGCGTCTCATCTGAACCGTCTGTCCTGTGACCGTCCGTTCCGGGAAAATAGTGTCCATCATTTTTTAATGGACACTATCCCATGAAACACCGGACATGGATCCTTGAAGCACTCCGCCTCCATTTTGATGAAAAGCTGCCGCGTATTGAGGCAGGCAGACGGCTAGGCATTCCCAAAACCACCGTCTGTGAGCTGTTCGCTCGCTTCAGTAAGGCCGGGCTGCCCTGGCCCCTGCCGGCAGGATCAGCGCCCGGAATCTGGAGAAGCGTCTTTACCGGCCGGCATCACGTAAAGCCGCCGTTCTGCCCGCAGCACCGGAGCCGGCTGAGACACCCGCACCCCGCAGGCGGCCACGTCGCCCCAACTTCCCCCGTGACTTCCAAATCGCCCTGGTGGAGCAGTCGATGCAGCCCGGCGTCAGCGTGGCACGGCTGGCCCGCGAAAATAACATCAATGACAACCTGCTGTTCAACTGGCGGCGTCTTTATCAGCAGGGGCTGCTCGCTGCACCATCAGGCGCTCCGGCGATGCTGCCGGTCACGCTCACTGCAGAAGGTGGCTGTCACCCTCTGCCCCCTGCCGTTCAGACCGGAGAGTCTCCCTGTTGCGAGCTGGTTCTGCCCGCCGGGACGCTTCGTATCGGTGGAAAACTGACGCCGGAGCTGCTGCAGACGCTCATCCGGGAAATGCAGGGGAGTTCGCGGTGATATCACTCCCTGCGGGAGCCCGCATCTGGCTGGTCGCCGGCGTCACGGACATGCGGAACGGCTTCAATGGCCTTGCTTCCAGGGTGCAGAACACGTTACGGGATGACCCGTTCAGCGGGCATCTGTTCATCTTCCGGGGGCGTCGCGGCGACATGATAAAGGTGCTGTGGGCTGACCGGGATGGCCTGTGTCTGTTTACCAAACGACTGGAGCGTGGCCGCTTCGTGTGGCCGGTGACCCGCGACGGTAAGGTGCACCTGACGCCGGCGCAGCTGTCGATGCTGCTGGAAGGCATTGACTGGCGGCATCCGCAGCGGACGTAACGCCCTGGTCTGCGGGTGTAACCTGCGCTAAAGTGGGTTCATGTACGCCTCATACCCCGATGAAAATGCCCGGCTCAGGGCGCTGCTGCAGGAGCAGCAAACAACCATCTGCAAAATGGCGGAGTATAACCGCCTGCTCTCACAGCGGGTGGCGGCGTACGCTAGCGAAATCAACCGCCTGAAGGCGCTGGTCGCTAAGCTGCAGCGCATGCAGTTCGGCAAAAGCTCCGAAAAGCTGCGCGAGAAAACGGCACGCCAGGTGCGCGAGGCAGAAGAGCGCATCGGTGCCCTGCAGGAGGAGATGGCTGAGGTACTGGGCGAGCAGCATGACCCGGTACTCCCGCAGCCGCTGCGCCAGTCTTCCGCCCGTAAACCGCTGCCCGCCTCGCTTCCCCGCGAAACCCGCACGCTGTCGCCGGCAGAAACCGCCTGTCCGGCGTGCGGCGGCGACCTCAGCCCGCTGGGCTGCGACGTGTCAGAGCAGCTGGAGCTCATCAGCAGCGCCTTTAAGGTTATTGAAACGCAGCGGCCGAAGCTGGCCTGCCGCTGTTGTGACCACATCGTTCAGGCCCCCATGCCGTCAAAGCCCATTGAACGCAGCTATGCCGGTCCCGGCCTGCTGGCGCGCATCGTCACGGCGAAGTTCGCGAAGCACAAGCCTCATTACCGCCAGTCGGAGATATACCGCCGTCAGGGCGTGGAGCTGAGTCGCGCCACGCTGGGTCGCTGGTCCGGCGCGGTCAGCGAACTGCTGGAGCCGCTGTACGACCTGCTGCGCCAGTACGTGCTGATGCCGGGCAAAGTGCACACCGACGATATCCCGGTACCAGTGCAGGAGCCGGGCAGCGGTAAAACCCGGACGGCCCGGCTCTGGGTGTACGTGCGGGATGACCGTAACGCGGGGTCGCAGCTTCCGCCGGCGGTCTGGTTCGCGTACTCGCCGGACCGGAAAGGCGTTCATCCACAACGGCACCTTGCGGGATACGGCGGTATCCTGCAGGCGGACGCGTACGGTGGCTACAACGCGCTGTACGAAGACGAGCGCATCACGGAAGCGGCCTGCATGGCGCACGCCCGGCGTAAAATCCACGACGTGCATTCCCGCACACCAACCGACATCACAACCGAAGCGCTGAAACGTATCGGAAAACTGCATGCCATCGAGGCGGAGATACGCGGCAGCCCGGCGGTAGAGCGGCTGGCGGTACGTAAAGAGCAGACTGTCCAGTTAATGCAGTCACTGTACGACCGGATACAGGTTCAGATGAAGGTGCTGTCGCGGCACTCAGATACGGCGAAGGCGTTCGCCTACCTGGTTAAGCAGTGGGATGCGCTGAACCTGTTCTGCAGCAACGGCTGGGCGGAAATCGACAACAATATCGCGGAGAACGCGCTGCGGGGGGTTGCCCTGGGCCGGAAAAACTGGCTGTTCGCCGGTTCAGACGCTGGCGGGGAGCGGGCAGCGGTGCTGTACTCGCTGATCGGCACCTGCCGGCTGAACGGCGTGGAGCCGGAGGCGTGGCTGCGCTATGTGCTGGGTCATATCCAGGACTGGCCGGTAAACCGGCTACGCGATCTGCTGCCGTGGAAAACCGATCTCACATCTGCTTAACCGTCAATACGGTCTGGTTGTGACGCTTACTTCCATTACTAACTGAGGGTTGTATTTAATACTGGAGGCAGGTCAATAGCGACGAAGACCCATGATGCAAGTTCCGCAGGCAAGCATGCTCTCGACGGAGGTTTGGTCCAGTCGGTGAGCTGATGGCCATTCTTTTCGAGGAAGCGTTCCCAGCTTCGTAGTGCTGGAACAGAAGCCTTGCAGGTTGAGGTAGTACATGAAACACAGTATAAAATGCGTTGAGGAGGGTGGAAAGGACTTCGGCTGCGCATCAGACGAGATCACGCCGTAGGCGTGCTACCGTTCAGTTATCTAATATCATCATTGAAATATACAGCTATAATGATCTACTCCAATGAAGGCAGGGGCTTTATGAAGAGAAATTTAAATATTTAAAGCGCCCGATATATCATCGGACGCTTTGAGTGTTATCCACAGCAGAAAGATTGGTTGTTAATTATTTATATAGCACCAAATAGCTCCTCCTTTAGAATAGTTTGGACCTATTTTACCGCCCGTGTAATAAGAGACGCGTCCAAAGGCATCGTTGTTACCCGTGGATCCATAAGTATATTTTATAAATTGTCCGTTCAATGAACTCGCTACATTTCCTTGCTGACTAACAAAATCCATAACATCACTAGAGTATGGATAGCTGTATCCTGGTCTATCAACGGAGCACCAGGAGAACATCTGACGGTTATTTGTTCCTGCAAAAGTCCAGTATTGACGAATTGCTGGAGAATAAGTACGGTCTGGCTTATGAGCATGTCCTTTATATTTAGCAAACGTCTTCAATGTCGCTGGTAATGAAGGTTTAGCCGTGATTCTTACTAACCCCGTCGAACTGTCTAATGTCGCCCATGACACATTCGTTTGATTATTATTGTTATCTACAAAATAATAATCATAGTCGCTGGCATTTTCGCCTGCAGCTGTTGGTGCTATATAATTACTCCCAATGGTAATACGTGTTGGTAGATTTGATGAAACATTATAATCTTTCGAGTTATTATCTGCTTTAAATGTGCCTTGTGCAGCCTCAACCCAGCGCTTGAATTTAACAGTAACATTTCTGCTGGTAATCACGTCATTGGTTCTCGGGTTCAAAATCGACACCGTGATAACCTGCGATAACAAGTAACTATTGAGATAAGCAACGGCATTTCCCTTCGAAGTTTGAACGCTAACATCTGAGTTAGTCCCAGATGTACTGGATTGGCTTAATCCGGACGCGGAAGCATCACCACTTGCAATACTGAACTTAATTATCGCCTCGTCATCAATTGGATTGCCGTATTTATCGGTGATACTAACCGATATTTTATTCACATCAGTATTGTTCGCCATCGCCGTACCCGTTGCTGATAAGGCATCAAAACGCAGTGCTGTCGGATTGACATCTAAAGAAACAGTCAATGAATTATCTATATCATTTCCATTAAAGGTTGGTGTAACGCTGTATCCATTTGTTACGTCACTTCCCTGAGTCACCAAGGTTACGGTGTTTCCCGTGTTAAATTGATAATTTCCTTGCGCTGCATTGATAGCTGTGCCGTTAATTGAAATAATCTTGCTTCTCGTTGAAGGTACCGCGGTAAAACCAACTTTTAGATTTTCGAGGCTGTTCCCGTATTTATCAATTAATGTCGCAAAACTCGTGACATTTGTATCAACCTGACCGATATTACCGCCACTCCATGTAATCACCGGATTATTGGTATCAGCTACAAATTTATAGCTCACCGATTTCGCTGCTGCTGTACTTTGAACCACATTTGTTGTCACACTCATTGAGCCCAGGGTCATTGATGTCACTTCAACACTGACGATCGAGGTATTATCAATGTCCAACAGATTGCCTGGCGTGAAGCTTATCCCCGATGCACCAACGAGATTGAGCGATAAACCATAATCGCCATCACCTGGATAGATGAACTTATTTCCATTAGCATCCGCGATAGTCATATTTATTACATAGCCATATCCCGATCCCGCAATTGCATTACCATTAATGCTATAATCCGTGTCTTGCAATGACGATGTCTGGCTAAAGACCTGTGCTGATTTGATATCTGGGTTTGTAATTAAATTCACACTGTTAGACGTATTACCTCCAACGACAACTTTCGCAGTAATAGTTCCACTATATTTACCCGGTGTGTACGTCGATGTGTAAACCCCGTCAGAACTTTCACTCCATACGGACAGTGTACCTACTGCATCATCGTTGGTCAGGCTCGTGGCCGCGGAGCCAAGCATTTTAGTGAAGGCAAATGATTTTGCTATTTCATCACTACTTTTCCCTACAATCATATTTTTATTACTGTCTTTGAGCGTCAGAGTGACTGCTGAATTGCCCTTCGCAGCACTAAAAGATGTCGTTTTAAAAACTATATTTGCATCCGCAATTGCGCCCGCCGTGATGGCGTAG
>NZ_JBCHWG010000011.1:0-5565 GCF_059801165.1 Cedecea sp. Ae19-4
GCTGCTGAAGCCAGAAATAAAATCCACTCGGATGGACATCCAGAACCCGACAGAGCAGACGAACTGGCCAACAACAGGAGTTGTCACGGATAAAGGCGTACCTCAGTCGGACAGCTTTGCGAAGTACGCCGCGGCTTTTTTTAATATGTCCCGTTCGTCAGTAACCCGCTTCAACTCATTCTGAAGACGGCGGATCTCGGCCTGAGCATCTAACTGTTCATTATTAGTGGAAGAATCCGGACCGTACTTCTTTATCCAGGCGTAAAGACTGTGAGTGGTGATATCGAGACGTGTTGCAACACTGGAAACAGAATGACCACGATCAACAACCTGTTTGACTGCTTCAATTTTAAACTCTTCAGGATAACGCTTACCGCTCATGGGCACCTCTCTTTAAGTCATTTTAAATGACTCTGAGGTGTCTGTTAAACCTGTGGCTATTCAAGGACGGTAGCCACCTGTCTGGTGGATTGTGAGCATGATAGAAGAATGGAATCTGTCGAACATTCTGGCGATATCATGCAGGGAATCACCTTGCTTTATACCTGTCCCATATAATCGACTTCTGTTCTGGCGTGTAGTTAATCCGAGTTCTTCATTTCATGGCAACGTCCCCCCTTGATTAAGGATAGCGTTGCATCGACCCGTTGAACTCACAGCTCAAAAGTGGTCAAGTCCCCTTACCGTACCGAAAACAAGGTGTATAAAAAATTAAAACGAGATAACTATTACACTTTATATTACCAATCCCTTGGTCAAATTCAAAGCCGATTTACTCAATCTGGCTGAAGAACTCAGTAGCGTATCAAATGCCGTTGAAATCATGGGTGTCTCACGTGATACATTTTATTAATCCAACTGCCCGACGAAGGCTATGAAGATGCTTGGATAGATCGAAGTCGCCTTGAACCTAACCTCTTTTCAATCTTTACCTTAAATTTTTCTATCTGCTTCTCTAAATCTGAACGGCGTTTTGGAGCTTTACTTACAACCTGCTTAGCCCCGGGAGTATCTTTTTTCACTCTTATATTCAATAGATAATCCAGCTTCTCTTGTTGTATCTGTATATTAGCAATTAATGCTTTCGAAGATTCATCAAGTTTTTTATCGCTATATGACCATACTGGAGAAACAAAGAATAGTGTAATCCATGAAATTTTTTTAAACATAGGAATCCTATAGATGATAAAGTAAATAACACATTTGTATTCTTTAAATAATCAAGCGATATTAACCTCATAAAATTTAATGTATGCCAGCATAAGGTGCCATAATCATTCAATAAATTATAAATTGAGCTTTTTAAGAAAAAACTAAAGTAGAATAATTAATCAACTTGATAGTTTAGAGTCTATTGTCACTCCCGTTTTTGCAGCATCGGTACTGAAGATGTTGTAGATTTGTATGAATCCATCCGGCGCCTGATGAATCTTAAAAATTCAATGGCCTTATGGCCTCTGCCAACCACAGATTATTCATCAGGCCGATTGGCCCTTTAAATTATCAGTAATCAGTGTTCACAAAACCAGATAATTGAATTTTAAACCCTATAAAATCCACACCATAAAAAATAACGGAGCATTGCAGATAATATAATTTTTTATTACTGAGCATGCGGCAGTTTTTTATTAGGTTCAAACATCACTAACAGTGATGTTTGAACCTAATACGATGAATAAAAGCATCCTTAATAGAACGACTATTCTGATTAGGCAGAGTAATAACTTAAGTGAACTGAGCTATCAGTTTTTTTATTCATCGACCCATTTAATAAAAATACCACGATAAATTTTATCTGTCGCGCATTTAAATGAAATTTCTCCACTAAGATGTTTATATGGATCTATAGATCCGTAGAGATTTGCATCACACACAAAAACCTCAAAGTAATTACCTGTGTCATCAAAAAGCCTGTAATCTCCTTTATCTAAAACAATAGTTCGCTCACCCTTATTAAGAATACCAACATCAAACGTGCTTACAAAGTAGTTTGTATCCATATCCACGGCAGTCCCATTTTTTTTTGGTGTAGCTAAAATCATTAAATTCAGTGACTTACTCATTATTTTTTTCTCCTTAATGTTGGTTTGGTATTTTAGCCGGCCCTTTGAATACTGAGATCGATTAAACCTGAAATATTACATTTCAACAACATAATCAGGATATTGTCGGTTACGGAAAAAATTACGTTACCGAAAAAATCTCGATCACCTAAAAGATATTGAGTTAAAACTCACAGGATCGAACGGAAACAGATAGTTAAGATTTAATTACTGAAAAAAAGTGTCTCAAGCCGCCACCCTTTTTCAAGCATGCAACTAAAAATCATGTCTTCTCTGCGTGCTTCATTTTCATCAAAATAATAAATAAATTCATTTTTATTATCACTACACGTACCTTTAGATGATTTATCATTCATTAACTCACGACTGATAGGGGAACTGTCAGTAGGTATTCTTTTCAAAGATATCATTCGGCATGCTGAAATATCTTTTTGCCTGTCGAAATCACTTCCTCCATATTTACTCCAATGAGTCAGTGTACAGGCTGATAATGTAAACGCCGCAATCAAAGTTATAACTTTCAAACACCACACTCAAATTTTTTTTAAATGATTTGTTTGGTATTTTATCAAGTCTCCAGGATTACAACCGAGCTCATCACAAATCTTTTCTAATGTGGAGAATCGAATGGCTTTTGCGTGTCCACTTCGTAGTATCGATAAATTTGCTTCAGTAATTTTTATTTTTTCTGAAAGCTCTTTACCAGTTATTCCTTTTTTCAAAAGTAAGGCATCAAGACATATTATTATTGACATATTAATTATACCGTAAATCTGTTTTCAGTCTGGATTTTGTTCGCTTCGAGCATTACTAAATACAGGAATCCAACAATTAAAGAAGCGCAAAGAAGTAAGTAGAATGAACTATCAACATTAAACTCCATTACGAAACTTCCTTTATTAAAACTCAATATTATACTTAATGCGGGTCTTACTAGTAAAGTAGATAATGCGAACGCCAGTAGACTAATTGAAACCCTTTTAATTTTATAAACTTGTTGAGAAGAAAAAAATCCTTTTTTTGATATCCACTAAATAAATCAGAAACGTGCCACAGTACAAGAACCAGAAAACCAGAGAAAAACAGGTCTGTGACAATATATACCAATTTACTTAGATTCCCAAAATCCTCTTTGAGGATGTTTACTGATGGAAATGCGCTGACTTGCACGAAATAATCATCCAGGATAAATGGAAACAATATGGTTGAAAGCGGAAAAACTATCATTCCTACAACCATTATAATTTTGACGATCTTACAATAATTTTCGATCTTTTCTGAGCTACCCATGCCGGAGCCTCATATGATAATAAATATCGATAAACAATAATTTACTATGTAGTGTTACATAAAATCAACTACATTTTTTTAGGTTCTTTTGCATTGAGGGGATGATCAGATAACATATTGTTTTTCCACGATGCTGCTTGCTCATGTCTCTTATTCGAAACTCCTTCAAACTCCTGCATTATCCCGTCGATATCATCGCTCGGTGTGTTCGCTGGTATCTGGCTTATGCCCTGATCCTTCGCAATCTTGAAAAGATGGTGGCTGAGCGTGGTATTGTTGTTTGATCCTACCCACGTAATGTGGACACAACTCTAAGCAAGGTTCTGGTTTTAAACTGTTCAGGGCTGAGGCCGCCGCAAGCACTGTGCCGACGCCAGCGATTGTAATCACACTCGATATAATTAAAAACCGTCGTCCGCATTATTTCCCGGCTCGCAAAGCGTTCTCCGTGGATACACTCCACCTTCAGCGAATGAAAGAAGCTTTCCACGCAGGCTTTGTCATAGCAGCAGCATTTTGCGCTCATGCTGCCGCGCAGATTATGCCGCTTCAGTAACGTCTGATAATCCGATGAACAGTACTGCCCACCACGGTCCGTGTGAACAATGACATTTTCCGGACGTTTGCGCCGCCAAAGTGCCATCTGCAGCGCATCGCAGCACAGTTGCGCGGTTATACGCGGCGACATCGACCAGCCAATGACGGCACGTGACCACAGGTCAATCACCACCACCAGGTACAGCCAGCCTTCATCCGTGCGCAGATACGTGATGTCACCCGTCCACTTCTGGTTCGGGCCGCTGGCGTAAAAGTCCTGTTTCAACAGGTTCTCTGACACGGGCAAGCCGTGCTCACGGTAACTGACCGGGCTGAACTTGCGGGCCGCTTTCGCCCGCAGCCCCTGACGGCGCAGGCTGGCAGCAATGGTTTTGATGTTGTATTCCGGCAGTTCATCAGCAAGACGGGGCGCACCATAACGCTGTTTTGCCTCAGTGAATGCCTTACGGACAGTGGTATCACAGACGAGCCGGAACTGCTGGCGTGGACCCGGCTTATGGCGACGCTGGCACCAGACATACCAGCCGCTACGGGCAACCCGAAGCACACGGCACATGGCTTTGACGCTGAACTCAGCCCGGTTATTTTCGGTAAAGACATACTTCATTTCAGGCGCTTCGCGAAGTATGTCGCGGCCTTTTGGAGAATGGCCAACTCCTCTGCCTGCTCCGCCAGCTGGCGTTTGAGACGGGCATTTTCAGCAGCGAGTTCATTTTCACGGTCAGAAGATGAGAGTTGTTGCTGCTGTGTACTTCGCAAGTTATAGAGCTGGGATTCATACAGGCAGAGCTCGCGGGCTGCTGCGCTCTGCCAGTTTAAGGGCTTCCTGACGGAATTCAGGCGTGTGTTGCTTACGGGGCTTTTTACTGGTTGATGCTGGTTTTGTCATGTTAGCTACCTCTGGTTGAGAGTTTACTCACTTAGTCCCGTGTCCGCTATTCGCGGGTAGGATTAGTCCCCATTCTGCTCTGGGCTGGATGACGCCATCTGAATTTGCCGAGAAGTCCGTCGGTTGCAAGAATATGCAGCCAACATGAGGTGACCCTGACCCGAAATCCGGCTCCATTCAGAAACAGAATTCCGGCATGATATTCACTTCCCTGATCTGAGGTTGTGCCGATGAAAAAGTCACGATTCACCGAAGAGCAGATTGTCTTTGCCCTGAAGCAGGCCGAACTGGGTACGCCCGTACCGGAAGTCTGCCGCAAGCTGGGCATCTCCGATGCCACGTTCTACACCTGGCGCAAAAAGTACGGCGGGATTTCGCCTTCAGAACTGAAGCATATGCGGCAGCTCGAGGAGGAAAACCTACGCCTGAAGAAGCTGGTTGCCGATCTGAGCCTCGACAAGGCCATGCTGCAGGACGTTCTGGCAAAAAAGAGCTGACGCTGGCACGCCTGCGCGAGTGGGTCAGGGACTTGCAGACCCGCTACGGCGCCAGTTAAAGACAGGTTTGTTTCGCGCTTAAGATCAGCCGCAGTTCGTACCGTTACCGCTCCGTTGCGGCTGACGACAGCGCGCTGCGGCTAAAACGCCCCCGCCGCAATAAATCTGCGCTGAAACGTCAGCCCCAGCCGCAGGGGCTGTATCCTAATCACGTATGGGGGATGGATTTTGTCTCCGATGGGCACTGTTGCAAAGATCTGTCGATGGT
>NZ_JBCHWG010000012.1:0-4543 GCF_059801165.1 Cedecea sp. Ae19-4
TGTATCGTAATGCTCTGTACAGCACACAGCACCTGGTAGGGTAACTCATCAGAGGCAATTTGCAGTGATTCCGCCAGTTCTTCACGGAATCTGGCCTCATCAATATCGGCATAACGGAGGCTTGTGGAAAAGTCGATGTCTTCAGTAAACCGGGAACTCTGGTACCGCAGGCCCATCAGCATGCCACCTTTCATTATCATCCGTGGCTGCAGATAGTTACTTGACGCAACAGCCTGCAAAACAATGTGGATTGCCTGACGAAAGGTTACACGGTCTACCGGAGCTGCGGCTATCCAGTCTTCAATTGAATGTTCCATGGCAGATGTCTGAATCAGTTGTTAATTGAAATACACCATACTTCGGAATAGACATTTTTGTAAGGGGTTGAAGCGACTAACTTTCTGCTCCCGCCTCGCTGGACACCTGCTTTCCAGCTGTCAATCGTCCGGTGGGTCAGGCCACAAACCTCTTCAAGTAAATAACCGGTACGGGCTTTATCAATACCCGTCCCTGTTTTGTCTACGGCTTTAACAATCACTGGCAGATGCTCCGCTGCATATTCCTGAAAAACATCCTGGACATGCATATATCCTCCGCAGAGATCCGGTTCACGAAGCATGTCGAGGAAAGTTTCACCAAGGGTTGACACCCTGATCCCACCAGATGCATGAAGTTCGGTACGTGGCTTATAGTTCCGGTGCGTATGTTGCTGCAGCTCTTTCCCATCTATTTTTTCGTACGGGGTGAATCCGCGAACCAGCAAAGGTTGCTCATTCTGCAATCCCGGAAACATTTCTTTTAGCTGTGCAAGCTGCTGCCTTCTGGCCGTAGATAAAGGAGCCTGGACAATGTGAAGCACATGTGGAATACGATCGGTGATCCCGTGCCATTCCATTGCTGACAGATAAGCAAGATGCGACCATGGGGTAAGGTCACAGACAATTTGCTGTGCGGTTGCTGAATCCCGGTTGCTGAGTTGCCATACATAGCCCGGAATAACCGGAGACAGGATCCCTTGTTGGATAATCCCGGAGAGGGTATCGGCAAGGACACGTGCATCTGGCTCAGCAGACTGTATCTTTCCTATCCTGCTACCCCCAAACATTTTGTCACGATACAACCTGTAGAGATATTCGTTGAACTCATGGAGAGCAATGACAGGTTTAGGATGGTGATCTAATAGTGTCAGCCTCAGAGCTTCATCAAGAGAAATTGTTTTATTCATGTAACACCAGTCACTGCCTAAGTCCTAAGGACTTAGGCAGTGACTTTAATAGAATGTCAATAATATATTCATGCATAAAAATGTTAACCATATGAAATAAAAAAGAAATGAAATTCTTGTTGACATTATGTTGGCTATAGTTTGTGTTTTTTTTTAACGAAAATAATTGAGGAAACAGGCTGGTTGTAAAATTGCGGCAATGGTTAGTTCGAAATAACGCCTTTTGTCGCTTATGAGCTAATTAAAGGTCTCCCCGCTTCTGTTTATCACAGATAGCCGGATTGAAGGCGTTAGTCCCATCATCTTCAGTACTATTACAGACTCTTATTACTGTCATTTTAGATACACCCGCCAGGCGGGCTGTTTCGCGCAGTGATTTTCCGTGGGCCAGATGCAGAGTGCGTATCAATTCATGTTTCTGTGCATCGGCCACCCTGCCCCGATATTTACCCTCTGCTTTTGCCTTGCTTATACCCAAATGTGACAGGCTGGCGCGCTCGTCGAGCTTGTCCAAACCTTCTCCTGCTCAGATGCAAGCTCTGAACAGACTCACGGTTTGCGCTGTGGGTCAACAAAATGATTGTGGACGTAGTACCCTCTTCTCCATTTAATCTTCGGTGCCTCCTGTGAGAGTAAAATCAAAATATTATGAGTTATTTCTTGCAACGTGATTCTTTTTGTTCAAAATGACAAAAAACGTCATGAGGTGATAAATGGAAAATATTGAGCAGTTACGGAAAGTCGCCACACGTGCAGGTAAACTTCTGACATCCTTGAGCGAAAGTATCCGCCAGCAAAAAGAGGAATTGAAGCTTACCGAGTTCTATCAGGAATACAGCAAAGCCGCCCTATATAAGCTGCCTAAGCTCAGTAAAGGGAGTGTTGAGTATGCTGTGGCCGAAATGGAAGCCAGTGGCTACATTTTTAAAAAGAAACCTTCCGGCAATACGATGAAGTACGCGATGACGATTCAGAACGTCATCGATCTGTATTTCCATCGTAAAGTACCCAAGTACAGAGATCGCTTCGATAAAGCCTTCGCTATTTTTGTATGTAACCTTAAAGGTGGCGGTTCCAAGACAGTTTCTACCGCTTCATTATCCCATGCCTTTCGGGCTCATCCTCAGCTTCTGTTCGAAGATCTGCGTATTCTGGCCATCGATTTCGATCCGCAGGCATCTCTGACAATGTTCCTGAGCCATGAGAATTCAGTGGGCCTAGTTGAAAATACGGCTGCTCAGGCCATGCTCCAGAATGTGTCTCGTGAAGAATTACTGTCCGATTTCATCGTGCCGTCAATTATCCCGGGCGTTGATGTTATTCCTGCTTCCATTGACGATGCATTCCTTGCTGAAGGCTGGAAGGGATTGTGTGAGGAACATCTGCCTGGGCAAAATATTCATGCAGTGCTTAAAGAGAACATTATCGACAAGCTCCGGTATGACTACGACTTTATCTTCCTTGATAGTGGTCCTCACCTCGATGCGTTCCTGAAAAACTGCATCGGAGCGGCAGACTTGATGTTGACCCCTCTTCCACCGGCAACGGTTGATTTTCATTCTTCCCTGAAGTTTGTAGCCAGCCTTCCTGCGCTTATTGATTCGATCGAACAGGATGGACACACCTGCAATCTCATCGGAAATGTCGGTTTTATGTCTAAAATCCTGAACAAGTCTGATCATAAAATTTGCCATAGTCAGGCCAAAGAGGTATTCGGTGCCGATATGCTCGACATGGTTCTGCCGAGGCTGGATGGCTTCGAGCGCTGCGGGGAGACTTTTGACACAGTTATTTCTGCAAATCCAGCAACCTATGATGGAAGCACCGAGGCGCTTAAAAGCGCAAAATCAGCAGCGGAAGACTTTGCGAAGGCCGTATTTGATCGCATTGAGTTCATTCGTACTAACGGAGGTATGTGATGTCGAATGAGAAAAGAAAAACCATTGGCAGACAGTTAAATACCCAGGCGTCAATGGTCGAGATGACTGACACCCAAAGAAGTCAGGTATTTACCCTAAAAACCGGTAGGAAGATAACGTTCAGTTTTTTTCGAGTACCTGCATCGGACGTTGAAAGTAAGACATTCGTAAACCAGGAAACCAACGGAAGAGATCAACTTGCTCTGACTAGGGAGTCTCTGAAATCTATTATCCAGACGATTAAGTTTCAGCAATTCTTCCCCTGTATTGGTATTCAGCAAGGTGAAAGGATTGAGATACTGGATGGTTCAAGACGGCGAGCCTCAGCGATTTATATCCGTACTGGCCTTGATGTAATGGTTACCGGTGAACTTTTATCAGCTGATGAAGCTCGCCAGCTGGCTAAAGATATCCAGACAGCTAAAGAGCATAACCTACGGGAGATCGGCTTAAGATTGATGGCTCTGAAAGAGTCTGGATTCAATCAAAAGGAAATTGCTGAACTGGAGGGGTTATCCCAGGCTAAGGTCACCAGGGCACTTCAGGCTGCAGCAGTACCGCAAGAATTGATTTCTCTGTTCCCGGTTCAGTCTGAGCTGTCGTTTAGTGACTATAAAATTCTGTTAGAGGTTAATGAAAAACTCAGTGAAAAGGGCTTAACGTCTGAAGGGCTCATTCAGTCTGTCTCAGGTCAGCATGATGCAATTTTGAGTGACTACGAGCGACCAGAAGACGAACAGAAAGCCAGTATACTGAAATTGATTTCTCAGGCCTCTCAGGCATTGATAGCTCCGCCTCCTAAGGAAAAGTCAGTAATTTCCGCACTCTGGACCTTTGAAGAAAAGGATAAGTTCGCGCGCAAGCGTGTGAAAGGGCGTACGCTGACTTATGAGTTTAGCCGTATGTCAAAAGTGGTTCAGGATGAACTGGACAAAGCTATCAATGAGGTCCTTGATAGAAATTTGAGTCAATAATTTCGCCATGGCGATTTCACACCTAACTTATTGAAATTAAATTATTTATGTTGATAATTTCAAGGTGAAATCGCCACGATTTCAAGTCAATTTCGCGGCAGGAATATCTGCCCAGCGTGTCGTATAAGCTGGCGAAAGTAGTTCCCTTTTCATCTGCCGGTCGGGGGCAATCCCCCGACCGGCGAACCATATTTTCCCCTTGCCCGAATGGTTAATACCGTCCACGACTGTCATCAGTTGATTGCTGTTGCTTCGGAGCTGAGTATCATCGAACAGATTCAGCTGCGAAACCCCGGTAGGAGTGAAATCATTGAGCATGCAACCCGCTTTTGCAGGCACTGTTGCAAAGTTATTGATGAGTTAGCCTTTAGTGTTATTGAAAGGTATTATCTTTCAAAGACTCTGCCCACCAGACGCATCTCGCC
>NZ_JBCHWG010000013.1:0-3914 GCF_059801165.1 Cedecea sp. Ae19-4
CACTGCAGCCAGTAGACGAAATCTGGGGAATAGGTCGCAGGATCTCAAAAACGCTTAATACGATGGGCATCACTACGGCACTGCAGCTGGTGCGCGCGAACCCTGTATTTATCAGGAAGAATTTCAGCGTAGTGCTGGAGAGAACCGTCCGTGAACTCAACGGTGAAAGCTGTATTTCGCTTGAAGAAGCGCCGCCGCCAAAACAGCAGATTGTCTGCAGCCGGTCCTTTGGGGAGCGTGTCACGACGTATGAAGCCATGCGCCAGGCAGTTTGTCAGTATGCTGAGCGTGCAGCTGAAAAACTGCGCGGCGAGCGACAGTTCTGCAGGCACATTGCTGTATTTGTGAAGACGTCACCGTTCGCGGTGAGCGAGCCGTATTACGGGAATGTGGCCAGTGAGAAGTTGATGACTCCCACACAGGATACCAGGGACATCATAGCCGCAGCGGTGAAAGCACTGGATCGGATCTGGGTGAATGGGCATCGATATGCAAAAGCGGGTTGCATGCTCAATGATTTCACTCCTACCGGTGTTTCGCAGCTGAACCTGTTCGATGATACTCAGCCGCGAAGCAACAGCAGCCAGCTGGTGAAAGTCGTGGACAGTATTAACCATTCCGGTCTGGGGAAAGTGTGGTTTGCGGGACGAGGCATTGCTCCTGAATGGCAAATGAAACGAGAAATGCTTTCCCCTGCGTACACCACCAGATGGACAGATTTGCCAGTAGCCCGGTTATGAATATCTCCCCCGTTACTTTATTCGTACCCCTTATAATGGGGTGTTAGCCAGCCAGACCCGGCATGATTAATGCCCCCAGTCGTCCATGATCCGGGGGGGATGTCACCGGGTCTGGTGGGGCGCTGGTAACCGCTAATAGGGGTCAGGTCAGGCACTTTTGCCGGGACCGTCTGTAACGTGGATGCCGGTACCTGCTCCCCGTGGTTATCTGGTTAACCCATATACAAGGGAGACAGAATGACCGAATCCAGCGATTACGAATCCGTTCAGGTCTTTATCGGCGTTGATGTCGGTAAAGATACGCATCACGCTGTTGCCATTAATCGTTCAGGTAAACGCCTGTTCGATAAAGCATTACCCAACGACGAAAACAAACTCAGGTCGCTGATATCTGACCTGAAACAACATGGTCAGATACTGCTGGTTGTTGACCAGCCAGCTACCATCGGTGCGTTACCTGTCGCCGTTGCCCGCTCAGAAGGAGTCCTTGTCGGATACCTCCCTGGACTGGCCATGCGCCGCATAGCCGACTTACACGCCGGTGAAGCTAAAACTGATGCTCGTGACGCTGCCATCATTGCCGAAGCTGCCCGTACCCTGCCTCACGCGCTACGCACGCTGAAGCTGGCTGACGAGCAAATCGCCGAACTATCCATGCTCTGCGGCTTCGATGATGATCTTGCCGCACAGACAACGCAGGCCAGCAACCGTATCCGCGGCCTTCTGACCCAGATACATCCGGCACTGGAGCGCGTTCTCGGTCCGAGACTGGATCACCCAGCCGTGCTCGATCTGCTCCAGCGATATCCCTGACCAGAAAAACTCGCTTCGCTGAGTGAGAAGAAACTGGCAGCCCAGCTCTGCAAACTTGCGCCTCGTCTGGGTAAACGCCTTGCAGCAGACATAGCTCAGGCACTGAACGAACAAACCGTCGTCGTTCCCGGCACGAATGCCGCTGCCGTTGTACTGCCACGCCTGGCACTCCAGCTCATCACGCTGCGTAAACAAAGAGACGAGGTGGCGCTTGAGGTAGAACAGCGAGTTCGTGCTCACCCTCTTTACCCGGTCCTGACCAGTATGCCCGGAGTCGGTGTCAGGACCGCAGCCAGACTCCTCACCGAGGTAGCCTGCCGCGTCTTCGCCTCTGCCGCACATCTCGCTGCTTATGCTGGCCTTGCGCCGGTAACCCGGCGATCCGGCTCGTCAATACGCGGTGAGCATCCCTCGCGACGGGGCAATAAAACCCTCAAACGAGCGTTGTTCCTGTCGGCCTTCGCCGCGCTCAGGGATCCGATTTCCAGGGCTTACTACACCCGCAAAATGAGTCAGGGAAAACGACACAATCAAGCGCTTATCGCCCTGGCGAGACGACGCTGCGACGTTCTGTTCGCCATGATGCGCGACGGGACTTTTTATACCCCGCAGGCGTCATAACATGTTTGACAACTTAATAGGGGCACCCCCCAGAACGATCCCCTGAAGGAATGGCAATTCCGTTCACCGCCAATATTAGCTTTTTCCGGGCTGTGATAACATCTCCGGGTCATTTTTCAGATCCAGGGCCGATGAAGAAGAAAAACAGTACCCCCACCCCTCACGATGCCACGTTCAGGCAGTTCCTGACACAACCGGATATTGCCCGAGACTTTATGGAAATCCACCTGCCCGCAGAGCTGCGCGCAGTCTGCGATCTCAGCACGCTGAAACTGGAATCCGGCTCGTTCGTTGAGGATGATCTCCGCCAGTATTTCAGCGACGTCCTCTACAGCCTGAAAACTACAGCCGGCGACGGATATATTCATGTTCTTGTCGAGCACCAGTCAACGCCGGACAAACATATGGCTTTCCGCCTGATACGCTATGCGGTGGCTGCCATGCAGCGACACCTGGAGGCAGGGCATAAAAAACTGCCACTGGTGATACCGGTGCTGTTCTATACGGGTAAACGCAGCCCGTATCCGTATCCGTACTCCACCCGGTGGCTGGATGAGTTTGACGATCCGTCGCTGGCAGGAAAACTCTACAGCAGCGCTTTCCCGCTGGTAGACGTTACGGTCATTCCGGATGATGAAATCGCTGGCCATCGCAGTATGGCCGCACTGACTTTACTGCAAAAGCATATTCACCAGCGGGACCTGGCAGAACTGGTTGACCGGCTGGCGCCCATCCTGCTGGCCGCATATCTGTCTTCATCACAGGTAATATCGCTGGTACACTATATCGTGCAGGCAGGCGAAACATCGGATGCCGAAGCCTTTGTACGCGAACTGGCACAGCGTGTGCCACAACACGGAGACGCACTTATGACCATCGCACAACAGCTTGAACAGAAGGGCATCGAGAAGGGAATTCAACTCGGTGTACAACGCGGCATTGAAAAAGGCGAGCGCGAAGCCACCCTTAAAATTGCACGAACCATGTTCCAGAACGGCATTGACCGCAATACTGTCATGAAAATGACCGGTCTGACGGAAGACGACCTGGCGCAGATCCGCCACTAATCCTCCTTTCCTGACACTCCCTGTCCGGCCATCAGCGAATACTGGTGGGGGCAGGGAGGTACCAGAGTCAGGCTCCGCCTGCCAACCACAGCGATTAAACACCTTCATCATCCCCGCTACGTTCCCAGTCAGACGCGCTGTCAGCGGATTTATTTGTCGGCCGCTGTCGTCAAAAGCGACATCGGAGCTGTCAATATGAGTTCACCGGATGCTTACGGAAGTGAGCATATCACTTCCGATCAGGTGGCCAGTATCAGTGTGCCACTACATACCCGGCGATGACTTAATGCGACAGAGCCCGACCCCGATGGTCCCGTGGTACATCCATATACTCTAATTCGTGATCGTGTAAAAATTTGATTTAATCTCTGAACTCCATATTGATAATTTTAATGTTATCTGCAAATTTGTCCCCGCAGATGAGGACACATAGTCACGCCTGTAATTAGCAGCACCCGTAATAAACCATTCTTGACCTCTTACAGTGCTAATATTCTGAACACTGATATTTTCAGCTATATCATTCAGATAAATGCTATCTGTAACTCTATTATTATATGCATCATACAATGCTATCAATACAGCCACATTGTTGCCCACTCCGGGATAGCTAGTCCCTCCAGTCTTAATAGTAGAGTTTTCTGCAACCGGCACTCCCGGCGTGATGGCGTAG
>NZ_JBCHWG010000014.1:0-2215 GCF_059801165.1 Cedecea sp. Ae19-4
CAAATGTGCTGTCAGCTATCGTCGCCTGTACTAAATGCCAAAGCATTCCGGTCGGCCCCCTCCCTCCCTCTCTCTAAGTAGACGGTGATTCCAGTGCATATCTTTCGTTTTTGTCCCGCGTAAGGAACAAAAGAAAATATTACTACTGCTGGCCAGCTCATCTTTTCAGCGTCACGCTGCAGCCAGAATATAAGTAGTGCTCGCCGCAGCCTTGTGACCGAGCAACGCGAGCGAACGGGCGAGGAAGCGCAATATCATCATTGCTAAAATGAGCAGGTACGCGCCAGTGTTTGATCACTGAAATCGCATATCTTAACGATTTTACATCAGTGGGTTATCCACATATACAGTTCTTCGATCCAGCAATAAGATCCTTAAAGCGATCCCTTTTAAGATCCAAAGAAGATCCCCGGATCGCTGCAGGCCCTGTCAGCTCTGTTCCTGGGGGATGATCACATAAGCTATAGAAGGATAATCATAAGCTGTAACTGGTATACAATAAGCTGTATCATGTAAAGGATATACTGTGATGAGTCAGCTACATAAACTATAGTAAGTATGAAGCCCAGAAACACACCTTGGGTTGTGTATAACATGAAGCTGCTTGTACCAGGCCTTACGGCTATTACAGGTTAGCAATCAGCATTCTTATTCTTTACTTTCCCAGCGCCCGGAGGCTATCTGGACAAGGACAATCTGGACATAAAAAAACTGTTTGAAGAGGTGGATAAATCCTCCGGCGAAATAGTTAACCTCACGCCCAATGGAAGTAATACGGTCCAGCCTGTGGCACTGATGCGGCTTGGTGTTTTCGTTCCCACGCTCAAATCTCTGAAAAACAGTAAAAAGAATACGCTTTCTCGTACGGATGCTACTGAAGAGCTGACGCGGCTTTCTCTTGCCAGAGCTGAAGGCTTTGATAAGGTCGAGATCACCGGCCCACGGCTTGATATGGATAACGATTTCAAGACCTGGGTCGGGATCGTCCATTCCTTTGCCCGGCATAAGATTATTGGGGATAAAGTGGAACTTCCGTTCGTCGAGTTCGCTAAACTGTGTGGTATCCCTTCAAGCCAGTCGTCCCGCAAACTTCGGGAGCGCATTAGTCCATCGCTTAAACGCATTGCGGGTACCGTGATTTCCTTTTCCCGCACTACCGAGAAGCACACCAAAGAGTACATCACGCACCTGGTCCAGTCTGCCTACTACGATACAGAGAAAGACGTGGTTCAGTTACAGGCAGATCCGCGTTTATTTGAACTTTATCAGTTTGACCGCAAAGTACTTCTGCAACTCAAGGTTATCAATGCCCTGAAGCGCAGGGAATCAGCTCAGGCACTCTACACTTTTATTGAGAGTCTTCCGCGGGATCCGGCTCCTATCTCGTTGTCGCGCCTCCGAGCCCGTCTGAATCTGAAATCTCCGGTCTTTTCTCAGAACCAAACGGTAAGGCGTGCCATGGAGCAGCTGCGTGACATAGGATACCTGGATTACACCGAGATCCAGCGCGGCCGGACAAAGCTTTTCTGTATCCACTACCGGCGTCCCAAGCTGAAGGCACCTAACGATGAAAGTGCAGAAAACCCGCAGCTGCCAGCGGCGAAGCGGGATGTCAGTCCGGAAATGGCTGAAAAACTGGCTGTCCTAGAAAAGCTGGGGATCACGCTTGATGATCTGGAGAAGTTGTTCAAAACATCCTGAACATAAGCTGTAATGAGTAATTTTATTGTTGCTACACACCACAGCTTATATTAATGGCTCCGGAGAGTAACCTGCTCACTATAGTTTATATAAGCTGTGGCGAGGCGTCTCCTGTCAGTTCGTTTGTACCGCTTGACTGAAAGCTCTTATCTTCGGTCTGAGAATTATTATTGGCTCGCAACAGCAGGAGTTTTTCAGGATGATAATACTCACTGTAGCTTATGTTGCTTACTGCAGTTTATGTTGTGGGCATTCTACTCTCCATAGCTTATGTAAATTGTGGAAAGCAGTAATGTCATTTCAGCGGCGGCAGTGTCTATAAAATCTCATCGTGCATCACGCCCGTACCTGCTAAACGGCTCGGCCAGCGTGGCAACTGGGTCCAGCGCAAGCGCCCACGTATAAACTTCCATCGAACGTGGCTCCTTATGCCCGGCCAGACCTGAATGACTATCCTGGACCGCCGGTGATAGAGCGTGTGCATGGTATAGCTGTGGCGGAATATATGCGGCGT
>NZ_JBCHWG010000015.1:0-2127 GCF_059801165.1 Cedecea sp. Ae19-4
TGTTAGCGCCAATGATATAAGACGGTAATTCACCATTTGGATTGTCCGCTCCACCCAACATGTTGTTTCCTTGAGGTTCTCACACCAGAAAGGACATCAACATGCTGAGCAGAGAGGACTTTTACATGATAAAGCAAATGCGCAAGCAAGGTGCGTACATTGTCGATATTGCGACTCAGGTGGGTTGCTCTGAGCGTACTGTCAGGCGGTATCTTAAATACCCTGAGCCCCCGGCCAGAAAAACGCGCCACAAAATGGCCAAACTGAAGCCATTCATGGACTATATCGACACACGCCTGGCCGAGAATGTCTGGAATGGCGAGGTCATCCTCGCAGAAATCAAAGCGATGGGTTACACCGGTGGGCGCTCCATGTTGCGCTATTACATCCAGCCTAAGCGCAAAATGCGGCCCTCAAAGAAAACTGTCCGCTTCGAAACTCAGCCCGGTTACCAGTTGCAGCACGACTGGGGTGAAGTCGAAGTGGAGGTCGCGGGACAGCGATGCAAAGTCAACTTCGCGGTTAACACGCTGGGGTTCTCCCGTCGCTTCCATGTCTTCGCCGCGCCAAAACAGGATGCTGAACACACCTATGAGTCACTGGTACGTGCCTTCCGTTACTTCGGCGGCAGTGTGAAAACCGTGCTGGTTGATAACCAGAAAGCGGCAGTGCTGAAGAATAACAACGGGCAGGTGGTGTTCAACTCCGGGTTCCTGTTGCTGGCCGACCATTATGACTTCCTGCCACGGGCCTGCCGCCCTCGCAGGGCGAGGACCAAAGGCAAAGTGGAGCGGATGGTGAAGTATCTCAAGGAGAACTTCTTCGTCCGGTACCGCAGGTTCGACAGCTTCGCCCATGTTAACCAGCAACTGGAGCAGTGGATAGCTGATGTGGCTGATAAACGGGAGCTTCGCCAGTTCAAAGAGACACCAGAACAGCGCTTCGCGCTCGAGCAGGAGCATCTGCAGCCGTTGCCGGATACGGACTTCGATACCAGCTACTTCGACATCCGCCATGTGTCCTGGGACAGCTATATCGAGGTTGGCGGCAATCGCTACAGCGTTCCCGAAACGCTGTGTGGTCAGCCGGTCTCGATACGCATATCGCTGGATGATGAGTTGCGGATCTACAGTAATGAGCAGCAGGTGGCATCACACCGGCTGTGTTCAGCATTATCTGGCTGGCAAACGGTGCCGGAACACCATGCCCCGTTGTGGCAGCAGGTCAGCATGGTGGAGCATCGTCCCCTGAGTGCCTATGAGGAGTTGCTGTGATGCATGAACTTGAAGCACTGTTGAGCCGGTTAAAAATGGAACACCTGAGCTACCACGTTGAAAGCTTGTTAGAACAGGCAGCTAAAAAAGAGCTGAACTACCGGGAGTTCCTGTGCATAGCGCTGCAACAGGAATGGAACGGCAGACATCAGCGCGGAATGGAATCACGGTTGAAACAGGCTCGTCTGCCGTGGGTCAAAACACTGGAGCAGTTCGACTTCAGCTTCCAGCCCGGTATCGATCGTAAGGTCGTCCGGGAGCTGGCCGGTCTGGCGTTCGTGGAGCGCAGTGAGAACGTGATCCTGCTGGGGCCACCTGGAGTGGGTAAAACCCATCTGGCTGTGGCTCTCGGCGTGAAAGCAGCAGATGCGGGTCATCGGGTGCTGTTCATGCCACTGGACAGACTGGTAGCGACGTTGATGAAAGCGAAGCAGGAAAATCGGCTGGAGCGCCAGCTACAACAACTGAGCTATGCGCGGGTGTTGATCCTGGACGAAATAGGCTATCTGCCGATGAACAGAGAGGAAGCCAGTCTGTTCTTCCGCTTGCTGAACCGCCGATATGAAAAAGCGAGCATTATCCTGACCTCAAACAAAGGCTTCGCAGACTGGGGAGAGATGTTCGGCGATAACGTACTGGCAACGGCGATCCTGGATCGGTTGCTGCACCACTCAACCACAGTGAATATAAAAGGAGAAAGTTACCGGTTGAAGGAAAAACGCAAAGCTGGAGTGCTGGCCAAAAACGCAACGCCAATCAGTGATGATGAAATGGTGGATAGCGGACAACAGAAGTGATCAAATAGCGGACATTAAAAAATGGCGAAAAGCGGCCATAAATCTTGGCGTTGACA
>NZ_JBCHWG010000016.1:0-2039 GCF_059801165.1 Cedecea sp. Ae19-4
CTCCCGGACTGCACCGCCGTAGTCCAGCCGCTCAGCATCATCGTCGCCTTCAGCCCAGTACCCGCCGTGGTGGCCGTGTACGTCGCCGTGTAGGTCCCGTCACTGTTGTCCGTCCAGCCGCTACCGCTCTTCAGCGCCGCGTTCTGTACGGTTACTGTATCCGTCGTCAGCGAGGATGCCGCGCCGGTAACCGCGTTGTCACTGGCGTCCTTCAGCGTCACTGTCACCTTGATATCTGAACCGGATACATAAGTGGTGGCGTCGGTTTTGATGGCCGACCTCCCCTCATCCGGCGTGATGCTGCTGATGGTCACCTCCGCCGGCGACAGCGTGATGCCGCTCACCGACGGCGTCAGGGTGACCGTCTCAGGGTCTGTACCCGCCGTCACCGTCACGGTGTACACGCCCGCGGATTTTCGGGTCAGTGCCGATACCGTGGCGCTTTTCAGCGTGCTGTTTTTCAGGCTGATGTCCTTCACATCCATGTCCACCGCCTGGTTATTCCCGTCCCGCAGACTCAGGGTCAGAGTCTGCACACTCCTGCCGTCCGCAGCCAGCGAAGAGGTGGCGGGCGTGAACGTACTCTGCACCGCGCTGACCTGAGGCGCCTGCACCGTCACCTGAGTTTCAGCCTGATTTGAACGGTTTCCCTTTCTGTCCACCGCCACACCCTGCACGGTATAGCTGTTGACGTCAGCCCGGTAAGCCGGCATCACCACGGTCCAGTCCTCTCCGCTCTGCACGATTTTTCCTCCCGCGGCGATGAGTGATGAAGCCGACCAGTCAATGCGCTCCAGACCGTACTTGCTGTTGACGGATACCCCCAGAGACTTCTGCTCCCCGGTATGCCCCGTCACCAGATCGGCCGTCTTCAGGCGAATAACCTCTTTCTTGCGGTACTCCAGCACGATGTTGTTATTGCGCTCCACCAGGTCATATCTGCTACCGGCCAGGCTGCGCATGGCAGCCACCGCGTCCGGATTAATCTGGTGCTGCCAGGGCATACCCAGCTGGTAATTCATGTCCACGCCAAAGCGTGTTTCGGCGTTTGACCCGGCCCCCTGACGCTGCTCTGCACTGAACGTCAGCAGCGGCACCGGCGTATAGTTAATCCCCGCCGTAATGGCGTGCGGGTCACGCTGTCGACTGTCAATGCCGAACAGGGCGACTTCTTTGCCATAGTACTGCTCATAGGTCAGCTTGCCGCCGAGCTGCGGCAGCGCCGGAAGCCAGTACTGTGCCCTGACATCCCAGCCTCTGGCCGGACGCTCCTGGTAATCGGTCAGGTCCGGGGAATCCTTCCACCCGGTCAGGGGGATATATCCGTTAAAGCCCAGCTTCAGGAAGTCTCGCCAGTATTCAAGGCCGGCGCCGGCACGGGCGTGGTCCCGGGACAGGTCGTAATCGAGAAAGCTGTTGGCACCGAACATCCATGCATCATAGAAGCGCCGGACGCCGGCACCAAGATTAGCCTGAGTCCGGTCATCGGTGCGGTGAATGCTGCCCTGAGTAAAAACAAGCCTGTCCTTTTGTTCGTACAACGGGACAAGCAAGTCAAGTTGTGAGTTTTTCAGAGAGAAATTTTTATCCGCATCCAGCTGCACGCGGGCCGTACCGAAACGACTCAGCCACTGCTGAATTTCACCACTGGCAGCACCGCTCGCCATCCCGCGCGCCATGGACGCTGCCGCGTCGCTTCTGGTGCTGGCTGAGAGGA
This sequence comes from Cedecea sp. Ae19-4, assembly GCF_059801165.1. Classification (NCBI taxonomy): domain Bacteria; kingdom Pseudomonadati; phylum Pseudomonadota; class Gammaproteobacteria; order Enterobacterales; family Enterobacteriaceae; genus Cedecea; species Cedecea sp. Ae19-4. The sequence goes on from NZ_JBCHWG010000016.1 coordinate 1,718, forward strand.
AATTACCGGCCTGTGAGGCATAGCCGGCGACTTTGTTCGCCCGTGTATCTTCGTTATTCTGACCGGGAACGGAGGTTGCAGGGGTATCATCCCAGCGAACTTCCGGGAGCGGAGCCACAGGAACGTCCAGCTCATCCCCCGCCTGCAGGTGGTCAAAGCCGTGAGCGAAAGTGCGGAACTGGTTCAGTTTACGCAGTGAATCCACGGACATATTGTATTTTCTGGCAACGGACGAAACGCTCTCCCCTTCACCAAGGGTGTACACCCGGGTCTGCATTGCTGACACTGTCTGCTCATGCAGAAAACGTCCGTCACTGCCGGC
>NZ_JBCHWG010000017.1:0-1866 GCF_059801165.1 Cedecea sp. Ae19-4
ACTGAGACATTCAGCCCGGTAAAAATCACTCAACCAGAAAGAGGTGCTCGAGCCTCCGGACCCCAAATAAGGCAGCCATGGCTGCTTTTCTCCCGTAGACGGTTTTGGTGGACAGGGCATACTTTTCCGCTAGGTCACCGGTGGTGCTTGCCCCAAGATGGTGGCGAAGAATATAAATATCCCGCGAGGATATGGCAGAGCGTGTGGCACGAAAACCACCATGCGATACAGGATGAGTCAACGCAGTGACCAGACGCCGCACTGGCAGGTCTGAAGGGAAAACGGCGAGCACCCGATCATCGCCTGCGGCAAAGTATTTCGCCAGGGCCTGCTCAAGCAGCGCGTCCACACCGAGACGAAAGTAATGATTATTGTCTGGCCAGCACAAAATCCCGCCAGCAACCATGCTTCCTTTCTCCATCCGCTCCCTCTGAGGCCGCTATCCATTCCGCAGCCAAGCACTCCGCCCTGAAGTCACTGGTATGACAAAACATGTCGCGGAATGAACCACGACATGCCGGTGCAACGAAAAATTGACATAATTCAGTTTGACACAAGGTAAACTGATTAGCAAAAACGATCAATGCCTATAATTTGATAGGCATAGATAATTAAACATAAGCCAATCGATCGTTCAACTTGATTCGCATCAAACATTTAATGAGATCAAAAAACATTAAACTCAATGCGTTACATCATTTGTATCCTGATGCTAAGTTTGAAACATCCAGAATCACGCAGACATCATATGATACAATAGCAACATCCTGTTACGTTTTACTATGCGATAAATACTCAACCCGAAAATGACAGCGCGGAATTGCCACCTGAAAATAAGACACACACCGCCAGCCCGCGCCCTGCCTGGACTACCGCCAGGCAGCAGACACCCTCCGCATGGCGCGGCATATAGTTAAAAAACTAAAATAACTCAGTGCGTGGGGCGCTTATGAATATCTCAGGATATATAACCGTGTTTATATTTCACCAATAATACCCATCTGTAAGTCGGTCACGTATTCAACGTGTTGATCATGTTGTAGAGTCACTCTATTTTTCGAGTGTATCTGATGGCTAAAGTTGACGTAAAATGCCCGTTTTGTGAACAAACCGAATCCGTTAAAAAACATGGCCTCGGTAAAGCTGGACTTCAGCGTTACCGGTGACAGTCATGCCGCCGTACTTTCCAGCTCGATTATGCTTATCGCGCGTGCCATCCCGGTGTGAAAGAACAGATTGTCGACCCTACGATGAACAACGCAGGTATCCGCGATACTGCACGGGCGATGCATATAAGCATCAACGCTGTTGTCCGCACTTTAAAAAACTCGTGCCACGATGTGTAACCGCACTCCCGCTGGATAATCTCCGAATTCAGCTGATTTGTGAAGTTGATGAAATGTGGTCTTTTATTGGCAACAAAAAGCAACAACGCTGGTTGTGGTATGCATGGGAACCTCGCCTGAAACGCATTATTGCCCATGCTTTCGGTAGCCGGAGTAGAAGGAGTTAGTTTGGAGATCGGAAATTTTTGTACGTTAAGCGCATCATTTAACCAGTTGCGATGCCTGACGGGTTGATTTTGCGTCAGCGGATATCGTTTTTAAGTTGTCGCTCTTGCGGTATCGCATTTAAATTATCCGATATAGGTCTAAACCCCTGAGAACGCCATCAGGCGCTGGAGTGCACCTTATTGCTATAGGTAGGTCTGTTCAAAAAAAGTCTTACCGAATGGAAGGGACCTCCCCTGATTATGCACCTGATGGCACTGTTGCAAAGATCTGGCGATGGTAAACTGATGCCACTGTTTAGCTGAAGGAGCAGCACATGAACCCATTCAAAGGTCGGCATTTTGAGCGTCATATT
>NZ_JBCHWG010000018.1:0-1251 GCF_059801165.1 Cedecea sp. Ae19-4
AGCAGAGTCTTTGAAAGATAATACCTTTCAATAACACTAAAGGCTAACTCTGCAACAGTGCCTAGAAAAGCAACGCTGATCGTCAAACTCTCCTTCGTGAAATCATCAACGCAGGTCAGGCATTTAATCCGGCGGTCACTGGCCAGCGCATCCATGAAAAAATCCATCGACCACGTCAGGTTGGGACCTGCCGGACGGACTAGCGGAAGCCGCTCAGTTGCCAGTCCCTTACGGCGCCGTCTGCGTTTTACGCTCAGGCCATTGAGATGATAAATGCGGTAGACCCGTTTGTGGTTAACGCAAAGGCCTTCACGGCGCAAAAGCTGCCAGATGCGCCGGTAACCGAAACGTCGGCGTTCCATTGCGAGCTCGGTGATACGTGCAGACAGATACGTATTAGTAGCCGGACGGTGCGCACCATAACGGCAGGTCGACAAAGGACAAACCTGTCAGCCAGCGGGCACGCCGTTGTGACAGACCTGTCGCTTTGCACATCACTGTCGCGGTTTCCCCCTTCTTGTCTGTCGTCAGTACTTTCGGCCTAAAGCCACCTGTAGTGCCTCTTTATCCAGCATGGTTTCGGCGAGTAGCTTCTTGAGGCGGGCGTTCTCTTCTTCAAGTGACTTAAGCCTTTTACTTCAGGTTCTTCCATGCCACCAAACTTCTTACGCCACGTATAAAACGTGGCGTCGGAGATGGCGTACTTACGGTAAAGTTCTCAGGCGAAAACACCCGCATCGGCTTCGCGAAGAATATTGATGATCTGTTCGTCGGAAAAACGCTTCTTCATGGTATTGTCCTCATGTTGCTGATGAAGACATTACTAACATCGTCTTGTGTTAATCAATGATGAGCAGGTCACCATGCTTCAAGTGATGTGAAATATGTTCATCTCAGATACGTGGCAATCACTTTTTTTATCACAACACAAAGTCGTTCAGATAATCTCCTGCTCCTGCAAAATACACTGATCGATATGAGCGATCAATTTAGCGCAATTGATTTGCTTTAACGATTGATTTTTTTTAATTGATCACTTTTGCCGATGGCGTATCAATTCTGTATGATAAAGTGAATTTACTGAATTAATCATCTCTGGAGGCGGGAGTAATGTATCTGTAGCTTTTACCGTGCCGGTTGATGAGTATCTGATTAATACATTTTGTTTCAGCTTTCGGGATAAAAATGAAACTAACTCATAACACAACCACCTCAGAGCAAACAACTTTCCATCCTGCCTTGCGCCGTTTG
>NZ_JBCHWG010000019.1:0-823 GCF_059801165.1 Cedecea sp. Ae19-4
CTACGCAATTACCCTGCCAGACGAGCCCCCTGAATCCATTAATACACAGGTTAATCCTTACACCTTTACACAAACCAGCGAAGAGGGGAACTTCCCGACCACCGGCTTTACCGGTGCAACGTTCAGTGTAGTGCCAAAGGATGGAAAGGGCGCGTCAGGCTACACCTGGGCATCTGATGCCAGTTGGGTATCAGTGGCAGATGGTGTGGTGAAGTTCACGGGCACAGGCACAGGTAGCAAAGTTACCATCACAGGCACGCCGAAAAATGGTAAGGGGAAAATTATTAAGTACAGCTTCACGCTGAACAACTGGTTCATAAATAATGGTTCAACGACGAGCAACTGGAATGATGGCGAAAATTATTGCGCAATGCAGTTGGGTAGCAGCTTGCCGAATCTTGAATCCTTGATAAACGGTGGCCCAACTCCAACGGGAGTACGCAGTGTCGGGGGGCTGTGGAACGAGTGGGGTAATTTAACCCTCTATACCGGCGCAGGTTTTGTCGGGGGGCATTATTGGTCGAAGACCTTGCCATCCACAGGTATCGTAGCCTATTTTACTGCCAACCTTACCAATTCCGGATTAGGCATTTCCTCTGCGAATAATAATGCCAGAGTGGTGTGCCATCAGGAATTGTAGTAATTCTTGGGTTGCGTCACCTTTTGACCAACCCTTAACAATTAAGATTTTTCACTCTTATCTTAATAATCATCTGGCATCTTCATGGGTTAGGCACTGTTGCAAAGTTATTGATGAGTTAGCCCTTCGTGTTAGTGAAAGGTCTTATCTTTCAAAGACTCTGCCCACCAGACGCATCTCGCT
>NZ_JBCHWG010000002.1:0-1106994 GCF_059801165.1 Cedecea sp. Ae19-4
CCCTACAAGGGAGAGGGAATAAACAATGTTCCCATCGGCCGTTTTCCCCCTCTCCCTCTGGGAGAGAGCCGGGGTGAGGGTTGAATTGTAACCCGGCGCTCATCGCCCGCGAAAACACTAAAACGGCAACCCTTTGGTTGCCGTTTGCTTTTATTTTGCGTCGGTGGCTGTGCCGTTGGCATGCCAGGTGAACACGCCGAACTCAAAGCCTTTCAGGTCGCCTTTCTCATCCCACGACAGCGGCCCCATCACGGTATCCACGGTCGCCCCTTTCAGGTATTTAGAGATAGCCGCCGGATCTGCGCTCTGGTTCAGGCCAGCAGCCAGCGACTGCAGGGCTGCGTAGGTGGTCCAGACGAATGCGCCGCTTGGATCCTGTTTCTTCGCTTTGATCGCGTCCACAATCGGTTTGTTGGCCGGAACCTGATCGTAGTTCTTCGGTTTAGTCACCAGCAGGCCTTCTGCTGAATCCCCGGCGATGTTAGACAGGGAAACGTTCGCTACGCCTTCAGGCCCCATGAACTGAGTTTTCAGACCAGCTGCGCGGGACTGGCGCAGGATCTGCCCCATTTCCGGGTGGTAGCCGCCGTAGTAAACAAAGTCGATGTTCTCTTTCTTCAGGCGAGCAACCAGCGTGGAGAAATCTTTCTCACCGGCGGTGATCCCGTCGAAGAACACCACATTAGCGCCGCCTTTTTTCAGGCCGTCCTGCACGGAACGCGCCAGACCTTCGCCGTACTGCTGCTTATCGTGGATAACAGCAATGCGCTTAGGCTTCACGTGTTCCAGAATGTATTTCGCCGCGGTTGGGCCCTGGTCGGAGTCGAGACCGGTAGTACGCAGAGTCAGCTTATAGCCGCGCGCGGTCAGCTCCGGTGCCGTAGCTGCCGGGGTGATCATCAGAATGCCTTCGTCTTCGTAAATGTCAGACGCTGGCTGAGTAGAAGAAGAGCACAGGTGACCGATCACGTACTTGATGCCGTCGTTCACCACTTTGTTCGCTACCGCGACCGCTTGTTTCGGGTCACAGGCATCGTCATATTTGGTGATAACCAGTTTGTCGCCTTTAATCCCACCCTTTGCGTTAATGTCAGCCACCGCCTGCTCGGCACCGGTAAACTCCTGATCGCCGTATTGCGCGACCGGCCCAGACATTGCCCCTACTACCGCGACCTTAATATCTTTTGCCATCGCCGCGTGGCTCATTGCCAGTGCAACGCATCCTGCCAGTAAGGCTTTACCCGTCATTTTCATCCTGAGAGTCCCCATTGTTATGGTTATTGAATTTGTTGTGTTGTTGTTTGTTAGCGCATTATTCTGTTTGTAGGTATAAGAAAAGCATATGATAGCTAACTTAAGGGCAGCAGCCGGCGCTACGGCAGCATACTATGCTAAACATAGCGCCATTTGCGATAATTTGGAAAGACATATTTGAAGGTTAGATAACGGGAATGTGACAAAAAAAAACCGCGCCGGAAAGCCTCCGGGCGCGGGGGAGCAGGCCTCGGAATCACCAACCTGCCGGCAAATATCCCAGAGCGGAAGCAACCGCATAAACGGCACTGCAGAGGTAAAGCAACACGATGAAAATCTGGATCAGCGGGTGGGTCATAAATGCCGGGCAGGTCCAGCCGGGCGTGACATCGCCGCTGCGGCGGGCGCCTTTAATCATCAGGATCGGCATAATCGACAAAATCACGCCGCTGAACACGCCCGCAAAATAGAGCGCATTCACGAACGACACCAGCCCGCTGTAGGCCAGCACAAACGGCGGGATCGCGACCACCAGCAGTACCAGAAAACGCTTCAGAGAAGGCTCATCGCTGCCCAGGCGGAAGCGGTCAAAGATATTGGTCAGGAAACTCCCGCCCAGCCCCCAGTACGACGTCAGCATGGCGCACAGTGCAAACAGGTTCGCCGAGAAGAATGCCCACTCTCCCAGCGCTTTCCCCCAGGATATCGTCGCCACCTCAGAGATATCGTCCAGCCCGTTAATCATGATGACCGACATCGGCACCAGGGCCAGCAGCGCGAAGGTCACCACCATGCCAACGAGGATGGCTTTCGGTAGCTTTTCGGGCTTGTCGGCAAAACCACGCGCCATCTCCGGCACGATGTACTGCGCCGAGAAGCAGAACACCACCACGTTGAACACCGGCACCATATAAAGCCAGTTGCCTTCCAGCAGGTAGCCGACGCTGGTCGTCTCTTTCAGCAAAGTCGCAATCACCAGTACCGCGATCATCACCACCATGCCGACGCTAATAAACTTTTCCCCACGCCCGATGGCTTTCAGGCCCATGTAGAGCACGCCCGCCGCCGGGATGAAAAACAGCACGCTGCCCAGGGCCGGGGAGATACCAAACAAAGAGTGCAACAGTTTGCCGCTGCCAGTCATATAGGCGGTCAACGCCCCGACGCTGTTTACGCAGACGGAAAGGAACATCATCAGCGCGCCAAAGCGCCCGACGTAGCGCAGCGACAGCCCGCTGAGCTGTAAATGCTGACGGGTACGCAAAGTGGATTCAGCGACGTAAAGCATCGTCACGGTGGTCAGGCTGCCCACCAGCACCAGCCAGAATAGCAGCGGCCAGAATCCTGCTTTACTCGAGGCATAGGCGATAGAAAGCACGCCCGCACCAATGTTAGTGCCGACAATCATCGACACGCCTTCAACGAAACTCAGGGATTTACCGGGGAGAGCAGTCCGCTCCCCGCGCGCAACGGCGGGAGAGAAGGTGGAGTTTTCAGACATAATATTTTCCGTATTACTCCGGCGGTAACGTCCGCCGGAAAACAGGGGATATCAGGGTGATAAACCACTTCACGCTGGGGAAAAATGCTGCGGCCGCCTTGTGCATGGCGGGCTTCCCTGCCGCCGCAAACTACGGGGATTAGCCCTTAAGCACTCTGGATAGAATGGCCAGCGCTTTGGTGAACTGAGCATCAGGAATGGTCAGCGGATAAAGGAAGCGGATAACGTTGCCGTAGACGCCGCAGCTCAGCAGCAGCAGCCCTTGTGCCTGAGCTTTCAGCTGAACTTCGCGGGTAAATTCCGGCGAAGGTTTCCCGGTCTGCGGATCGTTAAACTCCACTGCAACCATCGAGCCTTGCCCACGCACGTCGACAATTGCCGGGCAGCTTTGGCGCGCCTGATTCAGCACTTCTTTCAGGTGTTCACCAAGCTGGGTGGCACGTTTGCATAGCTGTTCTTCGTTGATTACATCCAGCACCGCGTGAGCCGCCGCAACCGCCAACGGGTTGCCCGCATAAGTTCCGCCCAGGCCGCCAGGCGCAGGGGCATCCATCACTTCGGCACGGCCCACAACGCCGGACAGCGGGAAGCCACCGGCCAGGCTTTTCGCCATCGTCATCAGGTCGGCTTTGACGTCGTAATAGTCCATCGCAAACAGCTTGCCGGTACGCGCGAAGCCGGTCTGCACTTCATCGGCAATCAACAGAATACCGTGGGTGTCGCACAGCTGGCGCAGCGCCTGCATAAATTCAGGGGGCGCCACGTTGAAGCCGCCTTCTCCCTGAACCGGCTCCAGTATGATGGCCGCCACCTGATCCGCGGCGATATCGGCTTTAAAGATACGGTCCAGGCTTTTGAGCGCATCGTCAGTCGTCACGCCGTGAGCGGCATTCGGGTAAACCGCGTGGTAGACGGAGCCAGGGAACGGGCCAAAACCGATTTTGTACGGTGCCACTTTGCCGGTCAGCGCCATGGTCATAAAAGTACGACCATGGAAGCCGCCGCCGAAGGTGATCAGGCCGGGACGTTTGGTATAAGCGCGGGCGATTTTCACCGCATTCTCAACCGCTTCCGCACCGGTCGTGAAGAACGCGGTTTTCGCCGGGCCGTCAATCGGCGCCAGTTCGTTAATACGCTCGGCCAGTGAAACGTAGCTTTCATAAGGGACAATCTGGTAAGCCGTGTGGGTAAAGGCCTGCAATTGTTTTTCTACAGCGGCAATCACTTTCGGGTGACGATGGCCGGTGTTCAGCACGGCGATCCCGGCGGCAAAATCGATAACCTCGTTGCCTTCCACATCCCACAGAGTGGCGTTCTCTGCCTTCTCTGCAAAGTAGCTACATATCACGCCCACACCGCGCGGCGTGGCCTGTAAACGACGCTGATTCAGCTCTGCACTTTTCACCTTGGTCTCTCCTGTTAAGTCAGTCACTTTATCGCAACAAATCAGAAACAATGTCGTTTATTTACACAGGTATTGGCCCTATAATCGAGTGCCAATTCAGTTTATCTGAGGGATCCAATTGCGAGACTTAGTGGGTGATTTGATTCTTGTCAGGCTGCAGGCAGAGACCGATATCCTGCTGCATAAACGTCTTTATAACGCGCTGCGCCGTTCCATTCTGGATGGCTCATTGCCGCCCCACAGCCGCCTGCCCGCCTCCCGCGACTTAGCCAGCGAACTCAGCATTTCCCGTAACACTGTGTTAACAGTTTATGAGCAGCTTATGACCGAGGGGTACGTTTCATCCCGCCAGGGCAGCGGCACTTTTGTTGAAAAAACGCTGCCGGATCGCTTCACCTCCACGGGAAGCCCTGCCGAAGGTGGCACGGCCCCGGCTCCTGAGGTATCTATTTCCCGCCGCGGGCAGCATCTTCTTTCTCAGGTGAGCGCCAGCCCGCGCCAGTGGGGAGCTTTTATTCCCGGTGTACCAGACGTCAACGCCTTCCCTCATCCGCTATTCAGCAAGATCCAGGCGCGCATCAGTCGCCGTCCTAAACCGGAGCGCCTGAGCTATAGCTGCAACGGCGGCACATCTGAACTGCAGCATGCGCTGGTCGATTACCTGCGTGTTTCCCGAGGAGTAAACTGCCAGGTCGACCAAATCCTGATCACCGAAGGGATCCACCAGGCTATCGATCTGGTCACCCGGATGCTGTGCGACAGAGACGACCTGGCGTGGATCGAAGAACCTTCTTACTGGGGCATCCGCCACGTACTGACGATGAATGATGTGCGGGTCACGCCGCTCACCGTCGATGAGAACGGCCTTTGCCCGCCGGAGAAAGTGAGCGAAGCGCCGCGCTTAATCTTCGTCACGCCGTCTCATCAGTACCCGCTGGGGGCGGTGATGAGCCTGGAGCGCCGCCAGCGCCTGTTGGCACTCGCCCGCCAGCACGGCAGTTGGATTATTGAAGATGACTACGACAGCGAATTTCGCTTTTCTGGCCAGCCTATTCCGGCGCTGCAGGGGCTGGTCACCGACGCGCCGGTGGTTTACATCGGCACCTTCAGTAAAACGCTTTATCCGGGTTTAAGGCTCGGCTACGTCGTGCTGCCTCGCCCGCTGGTCAATGACCTGAAAACCGCCCATGCGGAACTGTATCGCGGCGGGCATTCGCTTATTCAGCAGGCGCTGGCAGAGTTTATTACCGCCGGGCATTATTCGGCCCATATTCGCCGGATGCGCCTGCTCTACGGCCGCCGTCGCGCCTTCCTGACCGACCTGATCTTCCGCCACTGCGGGCCACAGGCGCTGTCAGATTTTAGCGATAACGCCGGGCTGCATTTGATTTTGAATCTGCCTGATGAGGCCGATGATGTGGCGATTGCTGAGCGCGCGAACGCCCGCAATATTCTGGTGCGGCCCTTGTCGCGTTACTATCTGACCGAACGGCGCAAGAAGGGATTATTGATGGGGTTCGCCAGCCTGCCGGAGCGCGAAATGGAAGCGGCGTTTACCGTGCTGCTGGCATGTATGCCGGAGCATAAAAAGCAAAACGCCCCAACATAAAGTGGGGCGCTCTTAGTGCGACGTGTGTATCGGCGTTAAGCTTCGATAGCGGCGCGCAATTTTTTCATCGCGTTCTTTTCAAGCTGACGAACGCGCTCGGCGGAAACGCCATAGCGGTCTGCAAGTTCCTGCAGCGTGCTTTTGTTGTCTTCATCTAACCAGCGCGCGCGAATGATCTGCTGACTGCGTTCATCCAGGCCCTGCATCGCATCGCTCAGTTTGTCTGCGGCGTGAGATTCCCAGTTGTCGTCTTCAATGCCGTCGGCAAAGTTGGAAGACTTATCTTGCAGGAAGAGCACCGGCGCCATCGGCTGACCGTCAGCGTCGTCGTCATTCGACATGTCGAAAGTCATATCCTGCGCCGCCATGCGTGACTCCATCTCAAGCACGTCTTTGCTGGACACGCCAAGCTCGTTGGCCACCATTTCGACTTCGTCCTGATTAAACCAGCCCAAGCGCTGCTTGGTTTTACGCAGGTTAAAGAACAGCTTACGCTGTGCTTTGGTGGTCGCGACTTTCACAATACGCCAGTTACGCAGCACGTATTCATGAATTTCAGCCTTGATCCAGTGCACCGCAAAGGAGACCAGGCGAACACCCACTTCTGGGTTAAAACGGCGTACTGCTTTCATCAGGCCGATGTTGCCTTCCTGGATAAGGTCTGCCTGCGGCAGGCCGTAGCCGGAATAGTTACGCGCAACATGAACAACAAAGCGCAGGTGAGACAGGATCAGCTTTTTCGCTGCTTCCAGATCGCCCTGGTAATGCAGCTTTTCAGCCAGCTCCTTCTCTTCCTCAGCCGTTAACATCGGCCAGGCGTTTGCAGCCCGGATATACGACTCCAGGTTACCAACAGGGGCTAAAGCTAAATTTTGCATTTCTTTGGTCATTCAAACCCTCTCTTAGAGACTAAGTACGGCTTGCCATTCAAGTGGCTGAGGCGCACCGACGACACGTCAGGCCCAGACCGTACCCTTCACTGTACTCTCAGACAGTGATGTTATCCACAAGTTCAATGTAAAGCTGTGAATAGATTACACACAAAGTGTGACGGTTATTGCAGCATCGCAGGGGTCACTACGGTGTAAAACGCACTCCCTGCGGACGACGTTATCGTAGCAGGGAATGAGTATATCAAAAACTTTTTACTCCGGCGTAAAACGGCGTAAATGTTGAACAGTGGCAAGCCAGGCTGCCAGCCAGCCGATCATCGACGAGACCAGCAACAGCAGCAGGCATTCGTCAAAGCCCAACCCGCTGATATCGAACTTAGTCCCGAACACCTGCGCCACTTCCGTCACCGCCGAAGAGAGGCGCATCACCAGAATCTCAGACAGGATCAGCGACAGAAACGCACCGCTAAAGCCCAGCAGCGCACCGCCATACAGGAACGGACGCAAAATAAAGCCGTCGGTTGCCCCGATAAGCTTCTGCACGTTGATGGTATCGCGGCGGGCAAAGATGCTCAAACGCACGGAGTTACCGATGACGAGGAACACCGCTGCAACCATCAGGATGCCGATCATCGCCGCCACTCGCCCGACCAGCCCGGTCAGCGCCGCCAGACGGGCAAACCAGCTGTCATCCATGCGCACTTCATCAACGCCATGAATCTTCGCCACGCGATCACGCAGCGTATTCAGGTGATCCGTGCTCTGGAAATCCAGTTTAGGGTTCACCACGGCCACGGCGGGCAGCGGGTTCTCTTCCAGCATATCCAGCGCGCCGCCAAAGCCCGACCAGTTACGGAACTCGCCCAGCGCTTCTTCGCGGGAGAGGTAGTTAACTTTATCCACGCCCTCCTCCGCCTGAATCGCGCCCACCACCTGCTGCGCGGCGTTATCGTCCAGCGCCTTATCGAGGTAAACGGTAATTTGCGGGGACGGATAATATTGGGTCGCCGCCTGGTTTACGTTCTTGTAAACCATATAGCAAACGCTCGGCAGCGTCAGGGAGATGGCAATCACCATGACCGTCAGGAAGGTCGCCAGCGGCTTGCTCTTCAGATCCTGAAGCGCCCCTTCCCAGGCGTAGCGGAACTGCTCATTCACGCCGCCTTTCAGGGATTTACTTTTAGACTGCGGCCCTTTGCCACGTTTTTTCACCGAACGGCCAAGATCGCCTAACTTATTCAGTTGGTTGATTTTATCCAGCTTGTTGCTGAAGCGCTTGATATGGTTGAGCGCACTGTGTTTATTCACCTGCCAGGCCTCCATGCAAATGGCCGTCGCTGAGGGTCAACATACGGTAATTGCGACGTGAGATAAGCCCTATATCGTGAGTGGCCATCAGCACCGTTACGCCCACGCGGTTAAACTCTTCGAACAGGCGCAGAATACCTTCCGACAGCGCATCATCAAGGTTCCCGGTCGGTTCATCCGCCAGCAGCACAGCCGGCTTGTTTACCACGGCGCGAGCGATGCCCACGCGCTGCTGTTCACCGCCGGAAAGCTGGATAGGAAAGTTCTTCGCTTTGTCCAGCAGGCCGACCTTATCTAATGCCGCAGACACGCGGCGGCGAATATCTTCGCCGCTGGCGCCCGCGATGATCAGCGGGATGGCCACGTTGTCGTACACGGTTCTGTCCATCAGCAGGTGGTGATCCTGGAAGATCATCCCAATCTGACGACGCAGGAACGGCACTTCACGGCTCTTCAGGCGGCTAATATCATGGCCGCTGAAAAAAATCTTCCCATCGCTGGGCCGTTCGATACCGCAGATAAGCTTGAGCAGAGTACTCTTCCCTGCGCCAGAATGGCCGGTCAGAAAGGCCATCTCGCCCGGTTGCATATGGAAGGTCACTCCCTGCAACGCTTGTCTCCCACCGAGATAGGCTTTACTGACGTGTTCAAAGCGAATCATTGTTAATCCTCTCGGGCAAAAAGTGCCTCTATAAAGTCGCCCGCATTAAACGGTCGTAAATCAGAAATTTGTTCGCCGACGCCAATGTAGCGAATCGGAATGCCGAACTGGTCTGCCACAGAGAAGATTACGCCACCCTTGGCGGTACCATCCAGTTTGGTCAGGGTGATGCCCGTCAGCCCCACCGCTTCGTGGAACAGTTTAGCCTGGCTTATGGCATTCTGACCGGTGCTGGCGTCGAGGGTGAGCATAACCTCATGCGGGGCATCTTCGTCCAGCTTTTTCATAACCCTGACAATTTTCTTCAATTCTTCCATCAGGTGCGATTTATTCTGCAAACGCCCTGCGGTATCGGCAATCAACACATCAATGTTACGTGCCTTCGCCGCCTGAATAGCATCGAAGATAACTGAAGCGGAGTCCGCGCCGGTATGCTGGGCGACAACAGGAATATTGTTGCGCTGGCCCCAAACCTGAAGCTGCTCAACCGCTGCCGCACGGAAAGTATCACCTGCCGCCAGCATCACGGATTTACCCTGCTGCTCGAACTGACGTGCCAGCTTACCGATGGTGGTGGTTTTACCCACGCCGTTAACGCCAACCATCAGGATAACAAACGGCGTTTTGCCTTCCACGCTAAGCGGCTCGTCCACTTTGGCGAGGATGTCGCTCATCTCTTCTTTCAGCAGACCGTACAGCGCTTCCGCATCACGAAGCTGCTTACGGCTTGCACCTTCGGTCAGGTTGGTGATGATTTTCCGGGTTGTCTCAACCCCAACGTCGGCAATGAGTAGCTGCTCTTCCAGCTCTTCAAACAGATCATCATCGATTTTCTTGCCGCGGAACAGACTGATAAATCCGGAACCGAGGTTTTGTTTAGTTTTGACCAGGCTACGCTTCAGGCGGGCGAAGAAGCCCTCTTTGGTCGGCTTTTCCTGCTCTTGCTGCACGGCAACCGGAACAGCCTCTTCGACAGCCTCTTCTTCCGGCTCTTCATCAACCGCTTCTTCAGCCACGGCTTCATCTTCAACGGCAGCTTCGTGCGCGAACAGCGCCTCGGCTTCAGCCACTTCTTCGTTGACGATTTCGTCCTGCTCGGCCTGCCACTCGTCAGGCTGATCTACATTTTCGGCAATCTCTTCCGGCAACGGCAGCGTTTCGTGCTCCACGGCCACAACAGGCTGCTCAATGACTTCCGGCTCTGCAACAACAGCCGCAGGTTCAATCACCTCAGGCTCGACAACGGCCTCAGGTTCGACAACGGGTTCTGGCTCGATAACCGCCACAGGCTCTGGTTCAGCCACGATCTCGGGCTCAACGGTCACTTCCGGCTCAGGAATCATTTCCGGCTCGGCCGCCAGCGCTTTTTCTTCCGCTTCTTCTGCAAGCTGGGCGTTAACCTCCACGACCTGCTCAGCAAACTTTTCGGACTCCTCCAGTGAGTGCTCACTAACTAAGTCCTGCTGTTCCTGCTCGACAGCCTGAGGCTGTTGAGGTTCATCCTGCGCGGGAGCCTGCTCAGTAACCGGTTGTTCTTCTATTACTTTTTGTTCTGCTTCGACATCCGGCTGCTGCTCTTTCTGGCCAAATCCCAGCCAGGAAAAAAAGCCACGTTTTTTCTCTTTCGCCATTTGCGACTACACTCCTCGCTGTTAATTCATGGCACAGACCCGATTCTGCTTGCCACGGGCATAAAAAATAGTGCGTTAGTCTATCACTTTCCCGGCGCGGCATCACGCCAGTGGATTAAGGTTTCCTGGCCGGGCGTGCGCCGCTAGAATAACCGCAAAATTTAGCATCGCAGTGAGAGCAATGAAGAAACCCCAATCCTCTGGTTCCGGCCAGATTCGCATCATCGGCGGCCAATGGCGCGGCCGAAAACTCCCGGTTCCGGACAGCCCCGGCCTGCGCCCGACGACAGACCGCGTGCGCGAAACGCTTTTCAACTGGCTGGCCCCGTCAATGGTAGATGCCCATTGCCTCGACTGTTTTGCCGGCAGCGGCGCGCTCGGACTGGAGGCGCTCTCCCGCTATGCCGCCAGCGCGACGCTGATTGAAATGGATCGCGCAGTCTCCCAGCAGTTGCAAAAGAACCTCGCAACCTTAAAAGCCAGCAATGGCAAAGTGCTCAACGCCAATACGCTGAATGTGCTCGCGCAGCCCGGCACGCAGCACAACGTCGTCTTTGTCGACCCGCCGTTCCGTAAGGGATTGCTGGATGAAACGCTCAGCCTGCTCGAGAAAAACGGCTGGCTGGCGAATGACGCGCTAATCTATGTAGAAAGTGAAGTGGAAAATGGTCTGCCAGCGGTGCCTGCCAGTTGGGCGCTGCACCGTGAAAAAGTCGCCGGTCAGGTGGCTTATCGCCTGTTTATTCGTGAAGCTCAAGGAACCGCATAATGCCGATTCTGATTAACTTTGGCCGCCTGCTGATGCTTTGCGTCTGGGGCTTTCTGATCTTTAACCTGGTTCACCCTTATCCGCGCCCGCTGAACATTTTCGTTAACGTCGCGCTGATCTTCATGGTGATTATGCACGGCCTGCAGCTGAGCCTGCTGAAAGCCACACAGCCGAAAGATGGGCCGGCGCTTGCCCGCGGTGAACAGATTAATATTTTCGTTTTTGGCGTGTTTGAGCTGCTGGTCTGGCAGAAAAAGCTGCGTCAGGGCAAGTGAGTCTCTTCGGGGACGAAGCTGACAAAGCGCGTCCCCTTGTAACTCAGCGTACCTTTATCTCCCACCGATACCGCATGGTATTCCGCCGCTTCAACGCGCATTTTCATTTCCATCCCGCCGCTCTGTGGCGCAAACCAAACCTCATAGCGAATCGAGTCTTCCGGCGGAGTGACTTCACGCTGGCGCGAACGTCGGTCGTTGGACGGTTTTTCACGCTTGGTCGCCACCACCACTTTTTTTACGCTCAGCGGCGCCGCGTCGTTTTCGATATTCTGGCGGCGCTGCTGAAAATAGCGAAAGGAGGCGGCTACGACGATGACCACAACGATGGCGATAATGAAAGTTGGGGGCTTGCTCATGGCTTTTTCTCTAATTGTCAGACACTTTTCAGCATAACCCTGGCGCCGCGGCGTTGTCATCTGCGCCGCTTAGCCACTAGACTGAACGGTGTTACGCCAACAATTAAAATAAGGATATGCCATGCTTTGGTCATTTATTGCTGTTGCGTTATCGGCCTGGATTTACATTGATGCTTCCTGGCGCGGCGCCACCTGGCAGCGCTGGCTCTTCAAGCCGCTGACCCTGCTGCTCCTGCTGCTGCTGGCCTGGCAGGCACCGATGTTTGAAGCGGCCGGCTACCTGATTGTGGCGGGTCTTCTGGCAACGCTGGTCGGCGATGCGCTCACGCTACTGCCCACTCAACGTCTGCTTTACGCCGTGGGGGCATTCTTCCTTTCGCATCTGCTGTACACCATCTATTTTGCCAGCCAGATGAGCTTGGCCATTTTCTGGCCGCTACCGCTGGCTCTGCTGATTATTGGCGCACTGCTGGTCGCGACTATCTGGACGCGGCTGGAAGCGCTGCGCGTGCCTATTCTGACGTTTATCGGTATGACGCTGGTGATGGTTTGGCTTGCCGCCGAGCTTTATTTCTTCCGCCCGACGGCCCCGAACTTCTCCGGGTTTGTGGGGGCTAGCCTGCTGCTGCTGGGCAACATTGTCTGGCTGGTCAGCCACTATCGTCACCGCTTCAGAGGCGACAGCGCCATTGCCGCCGCCTGCTACTTTGCCGGGCACTTTATGATTGTTCGCGCCCTGTATATCTGAGGTTAACGCCTGTCTTCCGCCAGGGAGGCAGGTTCCAGCCTGCGGGTTTTGCCGTAGATAATGGTCAACACCGCAGGCACCGTAAACGCCACCGCGATAGCAATCACCTCGTAAATCATCTTCGATTCCGGCCCGCTAAACAGCCCCAGCTCGAACACGTTCAGTACCGGCAGGAAGCTGTAGGTTTTCACGCCCAGGAGGCCGGTAATCCCGCCGCCCAGCGCTGCGCCAATGCAGCCGAAAACAAATAACATGCGGTATTTCAGGTTCACGCCGTACAGCGCCGGTTCGGTAATGCCGAAGAAGGCGGAGAGCGAAGCGGAAATCGCAATCTGCTTATCTTTCAGGTTACGGGCAATAAAGATGGCACCAAATACCGCCCCAAACTGCCCCATTACCGCCGACATAAACATCGCCATAATGGTGTCATAGCCGTTGACCTGAATGTTAATTAACGCCAGCGGGATAATGCCCCAGTGCACGCCAAACACCACGAACAGCTGCCCAATCCCCGCTAACAGCGCACCGGAAATCACCGGGCTGAGGTTGTACAGCCACGCATAGCCGTTGGCGATGCCGACGCCAACATAGTCAGCCACCGGGCCAATCACGGTGAACACCACAAAGCCGCTGACGATCAGCGACAAACAAGGCACGAATACCAGCGCGGCGATCTCCGGGATCACCTTTTTCAGCCAGCGTTCGACGTGGCTCAGGAAGAGCACGGCAAAGACCGCCGGGATCACCGCCCCGCCGTAGATTTTCACGTTCAGCGCCAGGCCCATAACGTGGAAGGCCCCGGGCACGCTGGCATCCGTCAGCGGGAAAATCATCGCCGCCGTCAGCGCCAGGGCGCTAAATTTATTGGCCTTAAAGCGCTCCGCAGCCGTTACCGCGATAAACAGCGGCAGCATGACGAAAACGCCGCTGGAAAGCGCATTGAACACGGTGAACACGTACGAATGGGTATCCACCAGATTCATTGTTTGCAGCAACACCACAATCCCTTTCACCACCCCCACGCCCGCCAGCACGCCGATGTAAGGCGTGAAAATAGCGGAAAGTGTGGCCAGCAGGCGATTAATCATCGAGCCCTGCGGCGCAGAGGCTTCTTCTGAGGACGGCTCCCCCATCTGCGCCGTGATAGCCAGAAAGACTTTTTCAACTTTCGGCCCAATAACAATCTGGAATTGCCCTGGGTTTTCAACCAGTTTGACTACCTCTGGCAACTTATAAAGCTCATCTTTATTAATCTTACTTTTATCTTTGATAGTAAAACGCAAACGGGTTGCGCAGTGGGTAAGATGCTCTATATTTTCTGCCTCGCCGACATGCTGAATTATCTGTCGGGCAAGTTGACTGAAGGTAGCCATAATCATTCCTCAGTAGCAAGGTAGGGACGTTATTATTGTGTAGGGAATACTGTGCCTCAGGCGTAATCGCCTGGCTTCGTTTTACTTTTTACGGACACGCCAAAATCGGTAAAGATCCGCTGCGGCAGATTATTGCCCTTTGCCTCTGCAATATGGTGAGCCAATATCTGGAAAGGGATAACCATGATCAGCGGGGCAATAAACTCATCAATATTGGCTTTCACCGCCAGCGTGCGCGGATCGTTGTCCTCACCTAATTTGATGGTGTACACGTAATCGGTATATTTTTGCTCATAGGCTTTCAGCAGTAATAAACGCTCGCGAGCCACGCCCGGCGTATCAATAAAGAACATCCGGTGGCTGCCATTCACTTCGAAATAAGGCCCGTGCATAAACGCTTCGAGCTCAACGCCCTGGGATGGCACGCGAATCGTCTCGGCAAACTTGGTTTCCATCTCTTTGATCACGCCGACGCTCGGCCCGTAGCCAATTGAGGTGAAGCGCGGGGAAGCGGCCAGTTCGGCCTGCCATTGGGTGAAAAAAGCTTCGGTGTCGGCAATCACGCCCGGAATCGATTTCACCGCAACGTCCAGCTTATGCAGCTCAGCCGCTTCCTGTTCAGCGTCGATCTTCCCACTGCGGCGAGCAACAAACACGCCCAGCAGCATAAATTTCAGGATCGTAGCAACGTACCCTTTGGTGACGTAGCCCACGCGTTCCTCGCCGATCTCGATATCAATCACGTGGTCCACGGCGCGGGCAAGCTCGCTCCCGGCTTTGCTGGTGATGCCCACCGTTTTGACCGGGTGAGTCTGGCGAATATGCTGAATTGCGTTGAGGGTCGAGGTGCTTTCCCCGCTCTGGGAAACGCCTATCACCAAATCCGTGGTGTCACTGAATTTTTCGTAATGCTGAAAGTGGAACGGCTCTTCGACGGTGACACGAACGTCCGCCAGTTTTTCCACGTAGTACTTCGCGCTTTTGATCGCGTTAATGCTGGAGCCCGTGGCCAGCACCAGCCACTCTTTTTGCCCACCGAGCACCGGAAGATCGGACGGATAGCGAGACAGCATGGCGCTTAATGTCGCCTGCTCTTCATGGATATAGGTCATCATTGTCGGTTTCATCGGCTCTCCTGTAATCAAAACCTGAAAACGTTTTCAGGTTTTAGGCTAGAGGAGTCTGACGAGGCTTGTCAACGCCAGATCGCGCAACTGTTAGCGAGATCAAAAAATAACGTGAAGGGGAGAAACGGGCGGATGCCTGAAAAAGAGATCCGCCGCTGAAAACTAACAGGATTCGCCGTTCAATAGCGTAAGAGGTATTTTTTCGACTGCGATACCGGCAGCATTTTCATTCAAAATAGCCATTAACTTTGTCATTACCGCTTTGCCAATCAAAGCATTCTGGTGGTCAACGGTGGCAATGCGGGGAATAAAATACTCGCTGCCAGGGAAATATTCACAGCTCACTATGGCGATATTATCTGGCACAGACAGATTGTGATCCTTTAGCGCACGGATCGCGCCTTTGGCAACATGATCGTTAATTGCCACAATGGCATCCGGCAAGCTTGTATTCGTTGAAATCAGCGTTTCAATTGCCTCATAGCCATGCTGTAAATAAAAGTTATTCAGCACAATAAAACTATTTTCTACCGGCAATTTCGCAGCTTCCAGCTCGGCCCGAAATACCGCCTCGCGCTCGCGAGTAATATATACATTCTTTGACCCGCCGATAAAACCAATGCGCCGGTAACCTTTCTCAATCAGGTGACGAGTGGCTAAGCGCACACATCCCGCCTGATCGCGTTCAACGCAGGCATATTCCACGCCCGGCAGGTTACGCCCCACGACCACGACCGGCACGGTGGCGATCAGCTTTTTCAGTTCCTGCAGATAAGTCGCGGCAATGTCGTTGTAGTCGATATTACCGCCGAGAATGATCACGCCGTCTATCTGGCTGTCGGTAATGGAATTAAAAATATGCTCTTCGGGCACCACCGGTGCTTCGCGGGAGGTTCTGTTTGCCGATTGCGTGTCGTACAGCGTGACCTTGTAGCCCAGCCGCAGACTTTCGTGCTCAATCTGCGCCACCAGCATCACAAAGTAGGGGTTACTGATATCGGAAACGACAATCGCCAGCGTCTGGGTTTTCTTGGAAATCATCCCCCGCGCCAGCAGATTCGGGCTGAAGTTATGCTCCTGAATCACTTTTTCAACCCGGCTACGCGTTTTGTCCGCCACCCAGCTGTTATTGTTCAGCACCCGGGAGACCGTGGCGATAGACACCTGCGCCAGCTCCGCAATATCCTTGATTGTCAGTGGTTTTTTCATCGATTCATTCTCATCCCGACCTGCGGATAATACTAGGGGAAGCGCCGTGGGGAAGCAAAGGCCAATCCTGAAAACTGCCGCCGGCCAGCCAGAAATATCCGGCGGTAAAAAAGACGCTTGACTCTGGAGTCAACTCCAGAGAGTAACATCGGTAATGAGAAAATTATCATTACCGGAGGGCGCCATGCTCAACACACCTCAAGACGGCAAAAAGCCACCGCAGTTTGCGTTTGCCAAACTAAGCCCGCTGCAGGCGGAAGGCCCCTCCTGCTGCGCCGATGACGCCTGCTCTGCACAAAAACCAGAGCCAGAAATTGCCGACAACGGCAGCCGCTACAGCTGGCACGTCGCGGGAATGGACTGCGCGGCCTGCGCACGCAAAGTGGAAAATGCGGTGAAACAGGTGAGCGATGTGCAGCAAGTTCAGGTGGTGTTTTCTACCGAAAAACTGCTGGTCAGCGCCTCAAGAGACATTCGCGACGACGTAGAAAAAGCGGTCAAGGCCGCAGGCTACACGCTGAACGACGCCAGCGCCCCGAAGCAGGAAAAAAGCAGCAGCCTGCAAGAGAACCTGCCGCTGATCCTGCTCATCGTCCTGATGGTGATCAGCTGGGGGCTCGAGCAATTCAACCATCCGCTCGGCAACCTGGCGTTTATCGCCACCACGCTGGTTGGCCTGTGGCCGATCGCGCGCCAGGCCGTGCGTCTGATTCGCAGCGGCAATTGGTTCGCCATTGAAACGCTGATGAGCGTCGCCGCAATCGGCGCGCTGTTTATCGGCGCCACCGCCGAGGCGGCGATGGTTCTGCTGCTGTTCCTCATCGGCGAACGCCTCGAATCCTATGCCGCCAGCCGAGCACGCCGCGGGGTAAGCGCCTTGATGGCGCTAAAGCCGGACGTCGCTATTCGCCTCCGGGACGGCGAGCGCGAAACCGTCGCGCAGGCCGATCTTCGCCCAGGCGACGTGATTGAAGTTGCCGCCGGAGGCAGACTGCCCGCCGACGGCCGCCTGCTCAGCGGTTTTGCCAGCTTTGACGAAAGTGCCCTAACCGGGGAATCCGTGCCGGTAGAGCGCCAGCAGGGCGAAAAAGTCGCCGCAGGCAGCACCAGCGTAGATCGCCTTGTTCAGCTGGAGGTCATTTCCGAGCCCGGCGACAGCGCCATCGACCGCATTTTGCGGCTGATTGAAGAAGCCGAGGAGCGCCGCGCGCCTATCGAACGCTTTATCGATCGTTTTAGTCGGATTTACACGCCGATCATCATGCTGCTCGCGCTGCTGACCGCCGTCATCCCGCCACTGTTCTTCGGCCAGGGCTGGGAACCGTGGATCTATAAAGGCCTGACGCTGCTGCTGATCGGCTGCCCATGCGCGCTGGTTATCTCCACGCCTGCGGCCATTACTTCAGGTCTTGCCGCGGCGGCTCGTCGAGGCGCGTTGATTAAAGGCGGGGCCGCGCTGGAACGTCTCGGTCAAATCCAGCAGGTCGCGTTCGACAAAACCGGCACCCTGACGGCAGGTAAACCTCAGGTTACTGCCATAGCGGTGGAAGAAGGAACAGAAGAAGACCAGCTTCTGGCGCTCGCCGCAGCGGTAGAACAAGGCTCCACCCACCCACTGGCGCAGGCCATTGTCAACGCGGCGCAACAGCGCAACTTGCCTCCTGTCGCCGCAGAAAATCACCGCGCTCTCGCCGGGGTTGGCGTAGAAGCCAGCATTCAGGGCGAAACGCTGCTGCTCAGTTCACCGTCCAAACTTGACGGCCAGACACTCAGCGAAACCTGGCAAAGACGGATCGCGAAGCAGGAAGAAGAGGGCCAGACGGTGATCGTGGTGCTGCGTGCGGGGCAACTGCTGGGTACCATCGCCATGCGCGATACGCTGCGCAGCGATGCCCGCGAAGCGGTTACGGCACTCCACCAGCTCGGGATTCATGGCGTAATGCTGACCGGGGATAACCCACGCGCGGCGGCGGCAATCGCCCGCGAGCTTGGCATTGATTACCGCGCCAGCCTGCTGCCGGCAGACAAAGTGGCAGCGGTGAATAAACTCAATGCCACCGCGCCGCTGGCAATGGTCGGCGACGGCATTAACGATGCCCCGGCGATGAAAGCGGCGACCATCGGCATCGCGATGGGCAGCGGCACCGACGTCGCGCTGGAAACGGCAGATGCCGCGCTAACCCACAACCGTCTGATCGAACTGGCAGGTATGGTACGGCTCGCCAGAGCCACCCATAACAACATTCGCCAGAACGTGACGATTGCGCTGGGGCTGAAGGGGATTTTCCTGGTCACCACCCTGCTCGGCCTGACCGGCCTGTGGCTGGCGGTGCTGGCAGACTCAGGCGCTACCGCGCTGGTCACGGCGAACGCCATTCGCCTGCTGCGGAAGAAATAGTTTTCGAGGCAGCTTCCGGTTTTTTACTCCGCAAGCAGGGGCAAGGATGCCCCTGTGTAAAAATGAATCCCCGCCCATAAGTTGACTGATTGGCAACTTATGGGCATATTAATTGCCAATCAGTCAACTTCAGGATGAAGTGATGCACCTGATTACGCTTAAGGCGCTTGTGGAAACCGGTCAAAAATTTCCCAGACATAAGCAGGAACTGCAAATCCTTGGCAAAGTGCTGGAAAAAGGCTTCTTCCCAACACCAGACTCACTTAAGCGGATTTATCCCACGCTGGATAACTTTAAATATCTCGATAAACATTACGTCATCAACATAGCCGGAAATGAACTCAGGCTGATTGCACTTATCTTTTTTACCAGCCAGAAGTTCTACATCCGCCACGTCATGACGCACAGCGAATACATGCGATTTACTGAAAAACACCGGGGAAAGAAGCGATGATTGCGGATGCACTGAAGGCCGCCGAAGCTTTAAAAACAGCGGTTCCGCTACTGGCAGGCAGCACCTGCGAAAAAGATTATCTGGCTGCGCTGGAGCTGGTCGAATATCTGCTCATCAATGATCCAGAAAGTCCGCTGGTTGAGATTCTCAGTAGTAAGATCCAGGCCTGGGAAAACGCGCAGCCTGACGTGCAGGCGTTCCGCGAGGAAATGCAGGCCATACCTGCCGGGATAGCCATACTGAAAACCCTGATGGAGCATCACCATCTAAAACAGAGCGATTTTCAACAAGAGATTGGCAGCAAGTCGATGGTCTCCCGCATTCTCAGCGGTGAACGCCAGCTAACCACCGATCACATCCGCAAACTGTCACGGCGATTTGGCATATCACCCGCCCTCTTTTTCTGAGCAGCGGATTAGCCTGGTGAGGGGATTAATGACTCTTACGCAGCAAATAGCGGTAAGGTAGCGCGTCGGTTTCGCTGGCGACCAGCTCGTGCTCCATAAAGCGGCAAAAACCGGGGATATCGCGCGTTGTGGCCGGATCATCGGCTATCACCAGCAGCGTTTCGCCGACGGGCATATTGCGCACGGTTTTGCGCACCATCATCACCGGCTCCGGGCAGCGCAGGCCAAGAGCATCCAGCGTGTGGTCAGGGGTTGCGAACAAATCGGTCATAGCACTCTCAGGTCGTCAAAAACCGCGCTAGTTTACGCCGGGTAAAATCTGGCGCAAGCCGCGTGAACGATTGCGTTAAAATTAACCATTGCATTGAGAAACTAAAGCAGTATCATCCCCGCGCTTTACATTTTTGACTGGGTTCCCTCACCCCACTACTAAAAAGGCTACAACATGATGCAGTTCAGCACTCGCCAGCGCACTAATGCGCTGTTTTGGCTATCGCTTTTTCATTTGCTGGTGATCACCTCCAGCAACTATCTGGTTCAGCTTCCGGTCTCCGTCTTTGGGTTTCATACCACCTGGGGCGCCTTCAGCTTCCCGTTTATCTTCCTCGCGACCGACCTCACGGTGCGTATTTTCGGCGCTCCGCTGGCGCGGCGGATTATTTTCGCGGTGATGATCCCGGCACTGGTGATTTCCTACGGCATCTCCTCGCTGTTTTACATGGGAAGCTGGCAGGGCTTTGAAGCGCTAACCCACTTCAACCTGTTTGTTGCCCGTATCGCGGTTGCCAGCTTCATGGCTTACGCGCTCGGCCAGATTCTGGACGTGCACGTCTTTAACCGCCTGCGCCAGAATCACTGCTGGTGGCTGGCCCCAACGGTGTCCACGCTGTTCGGTAACGTGAGCGATACGCTGTCGTTCTTCTTTATCGCCTTCTGGCGCAGCCCGGACGCCTTTATGGCCCAGCACTGGGTAGAAATCGCCGTGGTCGATTACTGCTTCAAAGTGCTTATTAGCCTGGTATTCTTCCTGCCGATGTACGGCGTCCTGCTGAATATGCTGTTGAAACGCCTCGCAGATAAATCTGAAATCTCCGCGCTGCAGCCTGGTTAAACGCGGGCTGAATATCTTGTGTTAAGATGCAGAGATTGGCCTTTTGGCTTGCTAACGGAAAGGAAGAACGCGATGCGCAAACTGGTAAAATATGTCGGTATTGGCCTGCTGGTAGTGGGTCTTGCCGCCTGTGATAATAACGACAGCAAAACCGCCACCACCGGCGCGCCGGAAGCCAGCAGCGCCAGCGGTCAGCCAGTTGAACTGCTGGACGGCAAGCTGAGCTTTGCCCTGCCAGCGGACATGAGCGATCAGAGCGGCAAGGTGGGCACTCAGTCCAACAACATGCACGTTTATTCTGACGCAACCGGCCAGAAAGCGGTGATCGTGATTGTCAGCGACAACCCGACGAGCGACCTTGCCACGCTGGCAAAAGGCCTGGAAGAGCAGCAGCGCGCACGCGACCCGCAGCTTCAGGTGGTGACCAACAAATCCATCGAGATTAAAGGCCACACCCTGCAGCAGCTGGACAGCGTGATCTCCGCCAAAGGACAGACCGCGTACTCTTCCATCATCATTGGCAAAGTGGACGATAAACTGCTGACCATGCAAATCACGCTGCCTGCGGATAACCAGCAGCTGGCGCAGACCAACGCGGAAAACATCATCAACACCATCGTCATCAAGTAATCGCCGCGCGATACATCAATGGCTCCGCCTCCGCGGGGCCATTTTTTTCCTTCATTTTCAGACAGACTGCCGCCGTCGCCCTGCCAGGAAGTACTACACTAAAAGCACCTTTTCCCGATCGGACGTCTGCATGACAGCCCCACAACCTGATAAGACCGGCCTGCATATATTGCTCAAACTCGCGGCCCTGGTGATTATTCTCGCCGGTATTCACGCCGCAGCCGACATCATCGTTCAGCTATTGCTGGCGGTATTTTTCGCCATTGTTCTCAACCCGCTGGTGACCTGGTTTATGCGCCGCGGTCTTAGCCGCCCGCTCGCGATTGCCATCGTGGTGCTGGTCATGCTGGTGATGCTCACTTTGCTGGTTGGCGTGCTGGCAACGTCGATGAATGACTTCATGGAACAAATGCCGCAGTTCAACAAACTGCTGACGCAGAAAGTGCGTGAAATCGAGCACGCGATGCCGTTTTTGCACCTGCCGCTGTCGCCGGAACGCCTGCTGCAAAAGCTGGACTCCGACAAGCTGATGACCTTTGCCACAACGCTGATGACCGGGCTTTCCGGGGCGATGGCCAGCGTGCTTCTACTGGCGATGACGGTGATTTTTATGCTGTTTGAGGTGCGCCATGTACCTTATAAACTCCGTTTTGCGCTGGCAAACCCTAAGCTGCATATCGCCGGTATGCACCGAGCGCTGAAAGGCGTCACCCACTATCTGGCGCTGAAAACCTTTATCAGTTTACTGACCGGCATCGTTATCTGGCTGGGGCTAAAGCTGCTGGGCGTGCAGTTTGCGCTGATGTGGGGCGTGCTGGGCTTCTTGCTCAACTATATTCCCAATATTGGGTCGGTGATCTCCGCAGTGCCGCCGATGATTCAGGCTCTGCTGCTCAACGGCACCTATGAGATGCTGATGGTCGGGGCGCTGTTCCTGGTGGTGCACATGGTACTGGGGAATATTCTGGAGCCCCGCATGATGGGGCGTGGGCTAGGGATGTCGACTTTCGTCGTATTTCTCTCCCTGCTCTTCTGGGGCTGGCTGCTCGGCCCGGTGGGCATGTTGCTCTCGGTGCCGCTCACCAGCGTTTGTAAAATTCTCATGGAATCTACCCAGGGCGGGGCGAAACTGGCGATTCTGCTGGGCCCTGGCAGGCCGAAAAAACGCCTGCCGGGCTAACGCTTATTTCAGGTTTTCTGGAAAGTCCGCCGGCAGCTCGCTGGCGGCACAGGCAATCACCGCTTCGTTATTCTCGCCGCAGTCGCGAACAAACGTGATGGTGGCAAATTCATCAATAACTTCCGT
Source organism: Cedecea sp. Ae19-4 (assembly GCF_059801165.1). Lineage (NCBI taxonomy): Bacteria > Pseudomonadati > Pseudomonadota > Gammaproteobacteria > Enterobacterales > Enterobacteriaceae > Cedecea > Cedecea sp. Ae19-4. Next base: position 22,429 of record NZ_JBCHWG010000002.1, read on the forward strand.
TGGATAAGCCGGGCCAGCCTCGCGGAACGCTTCCATTTTCGCAATATGCTCGTTCTGGAAACACACCGTTTTCTCCGGGTTATTAATCACCCAGCGCGGGAAGAAAATCGTCCCGTGGAACAGCTTATCGCCGAGATTCACAATCAGGCTGACGTCCGTACCCGTAGGTTCAGTCCAGGAAATTTTGTACACGCTGTTTGCCACACGCACAATGTGCGCATCCTGATTTTTCACCCAGCGATTGGCCACAATGCCGCTATGGATCCGGTAATCCAGGGTAGTTGCATTTTTTACATAAATTTCGTAGTTCCAACCATTATCGTAGGTATAAACCAGATGTTTGCCGACGAACTCGCTTAAATCGTGTTTATCAAAGTGACTCATGATGGCGCTCCTCTGTGGGGTTAAGCGCATCTTAGACCTTCACATTTTCGATGAATAACGCTACTTTTGTATCAAATTCATCCATTTTTTAGATGATATGCATAAAACAACCCTTGAGCAGTGGGCACTTCTGGAGTTGGTCATTGAGCTGGGCAGCTTCGCCAAAGCGGCAGAAGCCACTTTCCGCAGCCAGTCCTCCGTCAGCTATAACCTTGCATTACTTCAGGAGCGGCTTGGCGTTAGCTTGCTGAAGCCAGAAGGGCGTAAGGCGGTACTGACGCCTGAAGGGGAACTTTTGCTGGCGCAGGTTCGCCCGCTGCTGAAAAGCTTTCACTACGTTGAAAGCCGCGCTGCTACGTTAAAAAACGGCATCCGCACCCGCATAGACTTAGTGGTGGACTGCATATTCCCGCGCGCCCGCCTGTTCGCCATCCTCCATCAGTTTCAGCGATTACATGCCAGCACGCAGGTTCATCTGACGGAGATTCTGGAAACCGACACAGCCGATCTGGCAGAAGCGGATGTCATGGTGCTAACCCGCCGTCAGGATCTTACGGGCCGCGGGCAGTGGCTCAGAAACGTTGATTTTGTGGCCGTGGCGCACCGCGATCACCCCCTGCATCAGCTTCCCGCCCCCTTAGAAGAGGCGGACCTGGCGAACTATCCGCTGATCCGCCTTGCCGGGCAAAACAGCAGCGAATCCTCGCCCACGGCAGACTGGACGTTTTCCACGCTTGATGCCGCGTGCGAAGCCGTGACCTGGCAGGTTGGCTACGGCTGGCTGCCTGAAGAACGGATTGCTCCGCAGATTGAAAACGGCACGCTTAAACCGCTCCCGCTCAGTCACGGGGCAAGGCGTGCCACGCCCCTGCATTTGATCGTGAAAAAGGATTTAGCCCCACTGGACGAGCCAATCACCACGCTGCTCACCCTCTTTCAACAGCCCGAATGTTAAGTCTGACGACGCTTTGCGAGGCTGCTTAACATCGCCTCGCCGATGGCCACTTCACCCTTTGCCATTAGTCCCTGCGCGGCCCCGGCCTGATCCTCAGACTTCTTGTTCTGGCCGAGCTTGGTCTTGCCGACCAGCGAAGCCAGAGGGATTTCAATCCCGACAATCGCTTTAAGCATTGAGCCGATAAACTCAGGAGGCGCATCGCTTACCTGCCACGGGAGGTTCATCTGCGCTTCCTGCTGCCGGGTCAGGCTGGTTATCTGCCGCAGGACAAAATCCGCATCGTCCCGCACCGCAATCCTCCCCCGCGCCTGCACGGTCTGGTAGTTCCAGGTCGGCACCTCTTTGTGATGCTCCTGCTTGCCCGGATACCAGCTCGGGGAGATATAACCTTGTGCACCACGGAACACCACCAGCACATCCTGCTCGGGCTGAAGGCCGCGCCACAACGGGTTCGCACGGGCAATGTGCGCGCGGAGCGCGCCGAACTCCCCCTCATCAGGGCAAAGCTCAAAGGGAATATCAAACGCTTCCAGCACACCTTCGATTTGTACAACCAGCAGGCCCAGGGGATTGGCCTGAATCAGCCGCTGCAGCACAGCGATATCGGGCTCCTGAAAAGGGCGAGGAATATACATGGGCAGACCTTCATTTGCGGTAATTTTGCCCAGCTTATGTTCGAAGTGGTTTATGATAAAGAACCAGATTACAGCTATATGACCGAGCCACAACTCATGTCACGTAAAGCCCGAGCCGTAGATATCCCCGCCATTGGCGAGCTTGACCGCCGCAGCGGGCAGCTTAGTTTGCAGCTAGCCAAAGCGCTGAAAAACGCCATTCACAAAGGCGAACTGAAGAGCGGCGACCTGCTGCCCTCCACCCGCGTCTTGTCGGGCGCCCTTAACGTGGCGCGCGGCACCGTGCTGGAGGCGTTCGAGCAGCTGGTTGCGGAAGGGTTTCTGGAGTCGAAACACGGCTCCGGCACCCGCGTGGCCTACGCCCCGGAAAGCCCGCAGCCCGAACCGGCGGCTCGTACAGCAGCAGCCATCCCGCTGTCTGCCCAGGCTCAGGCTTTTGCCAGAGTAGGCGAGCAGCTTAAAACGCTGGCGCCGAAGCCGTTTGCCGTTTCCGTTCCGGTTGGCGACACGGCCCCGGACGACGTGTGGCGCAGGCTAGGCAATCGCATTCGGGCGCGGGGTGCCGGTGCCCCGTCGGGCTATGCCGATCCGCAAGGCGTTCTGGTTCTGCGCGAGGCTATCTGTGAATACGTCAGAAAGTCGCGCTCGGTGCGCTGCACCCCGGAGCAGGTCATCATCACCTCCGGCAACCAGCACGGCCTGTACCTGACCCTGCAAATCCTGCTGGAGGCAGGTGATGCCGTCTGGATGGAAGAGCCGGGCTACCCAGGTGCGACCTCTCTGTTTGAGACGATGTTCCGCGACCGCAGCATGGTCAGAGTCGCCGTGGACGACGAAGGGCTGGACGTTGAGCTGGGGAAAAAGCTGGCCCCCAACGCCCGCGCTGCGTTTGTCACGCCCTCACACCAGTACCCGCTGGGCATGCCGCTCAGCATGTCGCGCCGCGCCGCATTGCTGGAATGGGCGCAGGCCAACCAGGCCTGGATCATTGAAGACGACTACGACAGCGAGATGCGCTACGCGGGCCACCCTTTCCCGGCGCTGCAGGGCCTGGGACCGGAGAACGTTATCTACCTCGGCACCTTCAGCAAAATCCTCTTCCCGTCGCTGCGTCTCGGCTACGCCGTAGTGCCCAAGCAGCTGGTTTCCGCCTTCTGCGGGGCACGCATTCTGATGGACAGGCAGCCGCCAGGGGCAGACCAGCATGTGCTGGCGAGCTTTATTTCAGAGGGGCACCTCGACCGCCACCTGCGCAAAATGCGCGGTGTTTATGCCGAAAAACGCCGCGTGTTAATGGCGGCGGTAGAACAATACATTTCCCCGGACGTGGCCTGGCTTCAGCCCTGCGACCAGGGCATGCACATGGTGCTTTGGCTGCGCCAGGGCCTGGGCGACCATCAGGTTGTGGAGCGGGCAATGCAGGCCGGAATCGCCGTTCGTGCGGTGTCGCACATGTTTACCCCAGAAAAACAGAAGTCCGGCATTCTGCTGGGCCTCGGTGGTTACAGCGACGAAGAGATCGTTCGCGCCGTGCAGCGTCTGGATGAAGTGCTATGCTCAAGTGCATCCCTGATTACGCCATAAACCTGGCAGGAGCCTGATTATGCTGACCTATTTAGAAAAAGATGAACCTGAAGAAAGCGCCACCCCCGCCAATGCCTCAGGACTGATGCAGCAAAAAATGCTGGATTCCCGCTCGATTATTATCTCCGGCGAAATCACTCAGGCGATCACCAAAGAGGTGGTTGCCCAGCTTTTGCTGCTGCAAAGCATCAACGACAAACCCATCAAGCTGTACCTCAACAGCCAGGGCGGCCACGTTGAGGCGGCGGACACCATTCATGACGTGATCAAATTCATCAAGCCGGAAGTCCATATCATCGGCACCGGCTGGGTTGCCAGCGCCGGGATCACCATCTTCCTCGCGGCGGACAAAAAGCACCGCTATTCGCTGCCAAACACGCGCTTTATGATCCACCAGCCGCTGGGCGGCGTGCGCGGCCAGGCCACGGACATTGAGATCGAAGCCAGAGAGATCATCCGCATGCACGATCGCGTGAACAAGATGATCTCAGAAGCCACCGGTCAGCCGCTGGAGAAGGTGAAGCAGGACACCGACCGTAACTACTGGATGTCGCCGAAAGAAGCTATCGACTACGGGATTGTCGGCAAAGTCATTACCAGCTTCTCCGAGCTGAATATCGACTAACCTCTGAGAAACCGCCTTCCCCGGCGGTTTTTCTTTTTAGCGGGTTTTGATTTTGGGTCCATGTAACATTTACCCGTCAGTTGGTCTTATCGTCATTCTCTTCACATAACGTAATTTTCAGAAAAGCGCTTTTTGGTATAGTTAGAGCATGACACTTATATAATACATCAATAAACTGACAATCCTAAGGTGTATTTTATGCATTTAAACGATATAATAAAAAGTCCTTTATCTTATTCATCACAACCAACAATTAATTCATCCACAAACCTTAAAAACAGTCACCTTAATCTCACTAAGAATATTATTTCCGTAGGTTCACCACCACTTCCCTCATTGCAAAGAAAAATTCACAAAAATAAATCCATAACCGCTAGACACACCGATAAAAAAAAGAAGTGAGACTTAACAATTACATAAAAGATGCCCCAAATAACCCTATGGTTGTGTCTAAACGTGAAGAAGATGACTTATATCGCTATGCAACGTTGTGTAATGAAATTTTTTTCAACGATGAAAAGATAGCTGGCGCTAACACTAACAAAGAAAACCTGGAAGAGCTATTCGAATTAGAATACACAACTGTTCCATTGATTTTTAATGCTAATAACATCGACAACAAAAATGCCATCTGTTACTTCAAAAAAGCAGACGACTTGGTGGAAAATATCTTTAACGGCCCTACCGGGCGAAGACAATTTGTCTATTCTGATGGCGTGCATTCTGTTTGCGTTGACGCATTTAAAGATCAAGATAATCGTATTTCGATAATTACCATTGACCCCGCGAAAATTGTTAGCAGAAATGTTCCTCAGTTTTCTATAGGCAACGCTCTTCAAGAAAATGACAAGATCGAGAATGACCATATATTCATGCTTGACCTGCAAACCGAGATTCAAAAAAGTGGTATGGGGTGTAAATTTTTCAGCATGGCATTAGCAAAACAAGCAGCCAAAGACCCTCACTTAATCGAGCTACACAAATCTAATATTGCGAAAAAAAAATCAAATAAAGAACATAGATGGGAACGACTAGGAACAAAGGAAAGTGAAAAACATTTAAATGGAAACTATTATAAGCATAGCCATTCATTAAAAAGAATTAATGATCTTGAACCTGAAAAAAGAGAAGAGATCATTGGCTCAAAAGATTCTCTTTTGAACAGACACCTAAAGTTTAGAGTTAGTAAAAAAACCGATAATGGAAAAATAGAATTTAGTAATTCTATTGATATTTTCCGCAGTAAACAAATTAAAAAAATGTTGAACCGCTTGAATTCTGTTTAAATTTAAAACTACTGCATGGGAGCACCACCCTATAAGTGAGTAGTAGAACCAGACACTATTTTTCTGTACAACAGGAATAAACCGCCTTCCCCGGCGGTTTTTCTTTTTAGCGGGAAAAGCGCTTAGCGCCGAACACGCAAACCAGCACGCCAAGCATCACGGCGATCATCGATGTATGTACCTCTTCATGAAGCAGCAATCCGGCAAGTAACAGACCAAAAAAGGGCTGTAACAATTGCAGTTGCCCGACGGCGGCAATCCCGCCCAATGCAAGGCCGCGATACCAGAAAATAAACCCTATCCACATGCTGAACAGCGACACGTAGCCCAGCGCGAGCCATGCCTGAGCGCTGATAGCGTCTCCCGCCGACGGAACGGTAAAAGCAGTAGCCGCGGCACTAAGCGGCAGAGAAATTACCAATGCCCACGAAATCACCTGCCAGTCGCCCAACCGCCGGGTCAGCACCGCACCTTCAGCATAACCCAGCCCACACAGCGCAATGGCGCCCAGCATTAGCGCATCGCCCTGCCAGCTGCTTGCTGTCCCGTGGCTCAAAGCAAAACCTGCCACCAGCGCAGCACCCGCCAGAGAAAACAGCCAGAAAGCCGCTTGTGGTCTTTCTCCTCCACGCAACACGCCAAAACAGGCGGTCGCCAGCGGCAGCAGGCCGATGTAGACCAGCGAGTGTGCCGAGGTTGTGTGCTGCAGTGCTAAAGCCGTCAGCAGCGGGAAACCCAGCACCACGCCGACGGCCACCAGGCAAAGCGGCAGCCAGTCTCCCCGCTGCGGCCGCGGCTGCCGCAAAATCAGCAGCGTGCCGGCCGCCAGCAGCGCCGCAAGAGTGGCTCGTATCGCCGTCAGAAAAAGAGGATCAAGCTCCAGCACCGCAACGCGCGTGGCCGGCAGCGAGCCGCTAAAAATAAGCATCCCCAAAAAGCCGCTGATCCAGCCTCGGGTTTGCGGGTGAGCAGTCGGCTGACTGAGCGGCAACGCGCTTCTATTTTGCATGGTGGCTCCAGATACTCAGATTGGCTTCCTATTCTGCGCAAAGCCGCCACGACAGACAGATCCACAATGAACAAGAATCACCAGGCCAGCAAAAAAACCACCCACCAAAGAAGAAAATCTATCTTGCCAGTCAAGATTAAGTCATTTGTTAACCCTCACGCTGATTCACATAATGCGCCAACACGGAGAGGCAAGCGGCAGCCTTTTTCTTCTTCGCTCTGCCGCTTTTTTCTCCCTCATCTCCGCTCGTGCAACGGCATGAGCCACACAACAAGAGGCAGTGAACCATGGCTTATTTGCAAATCACCCTTGATATCAGCGCGCAGAATCGCGCCGCAGCCGCGGGCGTTTACCAGCAGTACAAAACGGCCTTCCTGACCACCATCGACGGTGCAGTCTCCAAGGAACTGCTGATCCGCGAGCAGGACGTCCAGGTACTGCACGGCTTTTACACCGCCGCCCAGGCCGAAGCCTATCTGGGTTCTGACCTGTTCACCCGCGACGTAGTTGAAGCCCTGAAACCGTTCCTGAACGCCGCCCCGGAAGTCCGCATTTATAGCGTCACCTGAAATTAACTGAAGAGGTTTGTATGTTGCTGAACTGGAATGAACATCGCGAAGAATTACTGGGTGTGGTGGGCGATTACGCGAAGCTGCAGCCGGAGTTTATGAAAGGGCTGATGAAGATGGACGCGGGTGCTTCCGCCATGGGCCACCTGGATGCCAAAACCCACGAGCTGATTGCGCTGGCGGTGGCGATCACCACCCGCTGCGACGGCTGCCTGTCGGTACACGTTAAAGCCGCCGCAAAACACGGCGCAACCCGGGAAGAGATTGCCGAAGCGCTGGCGGTCGCCATTTCGCTGAACACCGGGGCGGCGCTGACCTACACCGCTCACGCCCTGGACGCGTTCGACGCGTTGCCAAAAGCCTGAGCCTAAGCGGCATCCTTCCTGAGGGTGCCGTTTTTTTCACCGGAGAATGCAAATGACCTACAAAGCGATGCAGGCCAGCGGCAACGGTAGCCTGGAACTTGTCGAGCGCCTCGTACCAGAACCTGGCGCAGGCGAAGTGCTGATAAAAATAGAAGCCTGCGGCATCTGTGGCGCTGACGGCGGCGTTATCGACGGCACGGAAAAGAACGTGGCTTACCCGCGCGTGCCGGGGCATGAAGTTGTCGGCACGCTGCTGAAACTTGGCAGTGGCGTACCTTCTGGCCTGCATGTTGGGCAGCGGGTTGGCGTGGGCAGGCTTGGCGGGCACTGCAATGAATGCGATGCCTGCCGCCGCGGCGAGTTCACGCTTTGCAGCCACCAGCCGGTCGTCGGCAGCTCGCAGGACGGCGGCTATGCCGAAATGATGCTGGCGAAGGCGACCGGCCTTGTAGCAATCCCGGATGCGCTAAGCGCAGTCGACGCCGCGCCGCTGCTTTGCGCCGGAATAGCCACCTTTAACGCGGTGCGTAAATCAGGTGCTCAGCCGGGAGACAGCATCGTAGTCCTCGGTATTGGCGGCCTGGGCCACCTTGCCGTGCAGTATGCCGCTAAAATGGGGTTCCGGGTTATCGCCATCGGGCGTGGAAGCGATAAAGCACCAGCTGCGCTGGCGCTGGGTGCCCGCGATTATCTCGACAGCAGCCTGGATAATCCTGCCGAAGCGCTGAGAAAACTCGGCGGTGTAAAGGCGATCGTCACCACGGTCACGGACAACGCTATAGCGTCCTCTCTGCTGCCAGCCCTGCAGCCCAAAGGCAAGCTAATGGTGCTCGGGGTCGGCCAGCAGCCGCTCGCGCTTTCTCCGGGTATGCTGGTTGGCCGGGAGCTGTCAATCGAAGGCTCGCTGACCGGCACCCCGAATGAAACCGAAAGCGCTCTGCGTTTTAGCCTGCTGAACAACGTGCAGCCGATGACGGAAATATTCCCGCTGGCACAGGCCAACGAAGCGTGGCAAAAAATGAAGTCCGGCAAGGCACGATTCCGCATAGTGCTGACGATGTAGAGCCCGGCGGCCGTTTTTAATTTAAAAATTTTCTGCCTGATTTTCAGTCTCGCGTGACCTCTCTGAAGCAGTACTTCTTGTGACTCACCTTCAGGGATACATCATGACGATAAAAAATAACGGAAAGGCTACGGCCATTTCCGACGCGAGCCAACCTGCACAGCTCCCTCGCGCCCCGCTTGCGTCCGGCATCGCCTTATCCGGCCTGCTGGCGCTGGCAACTGGTTTACCGACATTATCCTGGGCGGCAGAAGCCTCCTCAGCCGCCAGCCAGGCATTTTCCGTGCCTGCCGGGCCTTTGAGCGGCGCCCTGCAAACGCTGGCGAATGACGCCAACGTGCTGCTGGTCTTCACCCCGGATCAGACGTCAAACAAAACGACTTCAGGCCTCAAAGGGACTTATTCCGTACAAAGCGCGTTTGATCATCTGCTGACGGGCAGCGGCCTGAAAGCCGTGCGCGACGGCAATAGCTATCGGCTTGTTTCTCTTCCGGCAGCCTCTGGCGAGAACGCGCCGATTATCGTGCCAGAGCTTTCCGTGCTCAGCGGCCTGGATGACAGCGTCGTGGCCGGGCGCTCAACGCTGAAAAAAGAGAATATCGAGCGCATTCAGGCTGATAACGTCGCCGCCCTGCTGGATAAGCTGCCGGGTGTCTCTTCCGCAGGTTCACCGCGCCCGGGCGGGCAAAGCCTGAATATCTGGGGCATGGGCGGCATGGAGGACATCAAAGTGACGCTGGACGGCGCGCCCAAAGGGTTTGAGAAGTACCGCCAGGGGTCGGTGTTTATCGAACCAGAGCTAATCAAACAAATCGACGTCGATAAGGGTCCGTTTAACCTCGCCAATGGCAACGGCGGCTTTGGCGGCAGCATCAAAATCGTCACCAAAGACGCGGCCGACCTCTTACAGCCCGGCGAAAACTTTGGCGGCATGCTGAAGTACGGTTTCCACACTAACGACAACCAGAATATCTACAGCGGCGCACTGTATGGCAGAACGTCAGAAGGCTTTGCCGACGGGATGCTCTACGCCAGCAAACGCGATGGCGGCAATATTACCCGCCCGGACGGCACGCATTTCGACTATTCCGCTAACCGCCAGGGGACCTGGCTTGCCAAAACCAATCTCTACCTGACCGACGCGCAGACGCTGACGCTTTCAGCCATGCATTCCGAATCCACCGGCTGGCAGCCCTTCGCCGCCAAGCGGGACGAAATTGCCGCCCCGAGTCAGGCGGATGTCGACAAATACGGGTTAGACGAGGCCTGGCGCAGGAAGCTGGTGTACCGCAACCAGACCGACGAAAACTACTCCGTGAAGTGGAACCTGGCCCCGGTGGACAAGCCCTGGCTGGATCTGACGCTGAACTACGCTTACTCCAAAACCAAACAGCATGATACCCGCCCCGACTCCGCCGGAGCGTCCAGCTTCCTGGGCTCGCTCGGCAATGAGAGCTGGGTGGATTACAAAGACAACCTGGTGGAGATCAGCAACAAGAGCCGCTTCAGCACCGGGCCGGTGGATCACCTGCTGGAAATCGGCGCAAGCTGGCATAAAAACCAACGCGATGCGCTGATGTACTACCCAGGCTACAAGAAAAATGCCGCCTACAACTACGGCTACTTCCAGCCGTACTACATGCCCGCCGGGGAACAGCAAACGCGCGGCCTGTATCTGCAGGACAGCATGACGCTCGGCAGCGTCACCGTAACGCCGGGCGTGCGCTACGACAGCGTCACCAATACCGGTGAGCCAAACATCGCCTCAATGTACAACAGCAGTAATCCTAAAGTCGGCCACGACTACAGCAGCAAAAGTTATCACGGCTTTACGCCTGCACTTGGGCTGGTCTGGAAAGCCACGCCGAATGTGTCGCTGTTTGCCGATGTGACCCGCACCTGGCGAGCGCCGACCATTGATGAGCAGTACACCGTGCAGTACGCGCTGTCTAACGTGTCCGGCACCAGCCGCGACCTGAAAGTGGAAACCATTAACAGCGTTCGCGGCGGGATGATCCTGAACTTCAATAATTTGCTGGCGGACGACGACAGCGTACAGATTCGTACCACGCTATTCCGCAACCGCGGCAAAGATGAAATCTTCTACCGTCGCGGCGTGCTGTGCGAGGCGCAGTCGGTGAAAAGTGGCGCTAACTGCGGTTCTCCACTGTCGAACTATCGTAACCTGCCGGGCTACACCATCCAGGGTCTGGAGATTGAATCGTTTTACGACAGCCGCCGCATCTTTGGCAGCTTCTCCTTCTCGACCATTCGTGGGCAGCGTGACGCTTCTCCGCGCGACCCGTGGGGCAACCAAACCTGGATCGCAGAAATTCCGCCTGTCACCGCCCACACCACGCTGGGCGTAAAAGCCCCGGAGTGGAACATGACCTTCGGCTGGACCATGGACATGGTGCGTAAACAGGATCGCTCCCCGCAGGATGGCGACCCGTTAGCGGGCATCTGGGCGCTGCCAAAAACCAGCGGCTACGCGCTGCAGGGCCTGTTTGCGTCCTGGCAGCCGGAGCAGGTGAAAGGCATGGAAGCCCGCATTGCCGTCGACAACCTGTTTAACACCGACTACTACCCGTACTTGGGTGAATCCGTGTCCGGTATCGGTCGCAACGTTAAGCTGACCATTTCGCAGAAATTCTAGTGTGTTACCCGCAGCGCCAGTGCTGGCGCTGCGTTCTCGTCGCCCGCAAAAATACATTAATACTTCGCAATCTCTTGACATAAAAATAGAGAAATTAAAATAATAATGATTATCATTTAAATATTTATCACGCCCTGATACCGATCAATGGTGAGTCACATCATGTCCCGTTCCCAACAGGTTGCGCAGCAGCTTTACTGCGATCATCAGCGCTGGCTTTACCACTGGCTTCGCAACAAAGTCGGCTGCCCGGAACAGGCGCAGGATCTGACTCAGGACACCTTTATTAATATTCTGGTCAGCCCCGATCTGGCCTCCATTCGCCAGCCACGTCCTTTTCTTGCCACGGTCGCCAGACGGCTGATTGCCAACCATTATCGCCGCAAGAAAATCGAAGAGGCCTGGCTGGAGGCGCTGGCGACTCAGCCGGAAATGGAACACCCTTCCCCTGAAACACGACTGCTGATTCTGGAAGTGCTGGAACAGATTGATGCGGCGCTGGACGGCCTGCCGCCGCAGGTGCGGGAAGCCTTTTTGCTGGCCCACCTGCAGGGGATGCGCTATTGCGATATCGCCGAGCGCCTGCGCGTTTCCAGCAGCTCCGTGAAGCAGTATCTCCAGCGCGCCAACCTGCACTGTTTCTTCGCGCTCAGCTCATGACCTCCCATCCTTTTATTGACCAAAACGGGCAAGCCATCGACCGGGACAGCGCCTGGGCCGCCGCCTCATGGCTGACGCTGATGATGTCGGACGACGTTAGCGAGCAGGATAAAGCCGACTGGCAAAAATGGCTGGCGTCCAGCGCCGAGAATCAGCGAGCCTGGCGGCACGTCGAGGCGGTTTGCGCCAGCTTCCGGCAAGTTGACGGCAAACTGGCGCGGCAGAGCCTCTCTTCGTTAAAAAACAGCGGCAGGCGTCGGGCGCTAAAAGGATTAGGCGCTCTGCTGCTACTCGGTGGTTCGCTGGAATGGGGGCGACAGCAGCACGGCTGGGAAGCGTTCATTGCCGATTATCGCACCGGGACGGGGGAGCAGCGGCAGGTTGAACTCAGCGAAGGCAGCCGCCTATTACTGGACACCCAAACCGCGCTAAACGTGGATTTTACCGGGCAACAGCGCCAGATTGAGCTGCTCGGCGGCGACCTGCTGATTACGACCGGGCAGAAGGAAAAGCGGGCGGCATGGCCCCGGCCCTTTAGCGTGACGACGCCACAGGGCAAAGTGCTCGCGCTGGGCACCCAATTCCGGGTAAAGCTGGAACCGGGGCTTACCCGCGTGGCGGTTTACCACGGCGCAGTCCGGCTTTATCCGCGCAGCTCTGGCCTCGCCGGGCTACAGCTCGCGGCAGGCCAGGGCGCATGGCTCAGCGGGGCTGAATCCGGGGGCCTGCACGGCGGTGAAAAAGAGCCTGGCTGGGTGCACGGCAAACTGCTGGCCGACAATATGCCGCTGAGCGATTTCCTGCGGGAAGTTAACCGCTACCGCCCCGGCGTCCTGCGCTGCGACGAGGATATTGCGGCCCTGCGGCTGTCCGGCGTTTTCCCGCTGGCGGATACCGATCGGATTCTGGCTGCATTACCCCGCGTCCTGCCCGTCAGGATAAACACGCTATCTCGTTACTGGGTCAGCCTTTCTCGCAGTGAATAATGCTTCGTGACTGAGTAATCCATGTTAATTGTCTCGTTATTCATGACAGGCTGCCCGTTTGGGCGTTTCGCGTGTCCTCTCTCTTATCCCCACTGAAACAACAGCCTTTAGCCTGGCTGCGGAGTATTTTGTCATGCCTTCTACCCTGCCGATAAGACAGCCCTTTCCTGCCTGGTCCGACGGCCTGCCTCCCACACGCCGCAGCATCGGGCTGGTGCTGGCGCTCTTGCTGCACGCGGGCGTTTTTCTCTGGCTAACCAACCGGCCCACTCAGGAACAACCGGCCACCGCGCCACCGCCTATTGCGCTGATGATCCTCCCGACAGACGATCCGGCCTCTGTCGCCACGCCAGCCAGGCAGCCCGATAAGATCAAACAGATCCAGTCGGCCGCACCTCAGGAAAAGGCCGAGTCAAAAGAAACGGTGAAGAGCGTGGAGGCCCCGAACCCGGAGCTCGTTGTGGCTAAAAAAATGCACCATAAAGTCATCGCCAAACCTCAGCCGGTTAAGCCGCACGATGCGGAAGTGCCGCCGGCCCCTACACCTCCTGCACCTGAAACGCATGCACCCGCCAGCCACCCGCAGCAAAGCGCCGGCAGGGCAGGAAGCAGCGCAGTGAGCGCCCCCAGCCCAGGCGAAGTGAACTGGGTCGGGCTACTGCGCCAGCGGCTCGACCGCTTCAAACGTTACCCGGCTCAGGCTTTACGTCAGCAGGCCCAGGGCGTGGTTTATCTGAGCCTGACGCTGAACCGGGAGGGCCAGGTCCTTAGCGTGGCGCTGGCAAAAAGCAGCGGTACGCCAACGCTGGATCGCGAAGCCCTTGCCCTGCCGACTCGTGCGGTTCCGCTGCCCGCCCCCACGGATGATATCGCGCCAGGCCAGCCGCAAATAACCCTCACGCTGCCAATCCGTTTCGATCTCCGCCAGTAGATCCCTTTGCTCAATGCTCGGTAATGCAGCATTGAGCACACCCTGCCTGCACGATCGTTTTAGATCACAAAAAATACGCTGTCATCACGCTAATATTGCACAATCGAGCATTAGATCTTATTTTAATCGAGCAACAACGAGCAATGACACTTTAGCGAGGATGCAGCAGTGAGAAACAATCATGTAGGACAGATCGTGATGAATGAGTCGACGATTGCCGAAGGCGTCACCAAAGTCGCCCGGCTGCTGAACAGTCGCTATCACGAAGCGGTAGTGATCACGGTCGTGCCCGGTGGGATTCTGTTTACCGCCGATCTGGTCAGGCAGCTCACCTTCGATATTTCAATGGACTATATTTCCTGCCCGCACACGCCTGGCGACAGAAACAACAGCTCTACCATCGTTTACCACGACAATATTGGCATCAGGGGGAAGGACGTTATCCTGGTGGATGACGCCATTGAGTCCGGTGGGACCATGAAGCGTCTGGTCGAGCATTTAATCGAACATTACGCTCCGAAATCGCTCTCCATCGCCACCTTATTTGTGAAGCCTGGCCGCGTAGAGATCCCCGCCGAGCAATGTTATGCCTGGATCATGGACAATGACGATTTGCTCATTGGCTACGGCATGCCGTGGCAAAACAAGTACCGCAACCTGCCCTTCGTTTCAAAACTAAAAATATAAACGCCTACAGAACACTTACCGATGGGATAACAACATGATAAAGCTAATTATTACCGACCTGGACGGCACTTTTCTCAATAGCCACGGCGACTATGACCGTAAATTATTTGCCCAGACCCACCGCTTAATGGCCGAGCAACGCGTCCATTTCGCCGCCTGTACCGGCAAGCAGTGCCAGCGGGTAGAAGAGCTGTTCGCCGATTACCGCGAGGATTTATGGATCATCGGCGACAGCGCCACGCGCATTAAAAGGAACGGCGAATATGTCTACGAATCGCTTATCAACAATGCGCTGGGATTACGCATTATCGACACGCTGGAAGCAGCCAGTGACAGCCACGTGATTGTTGCCTGCGGCAGCGAAAGCGCGTTTATTCGCAAAGACGTGCCGCAGCGGCTGCAGGACAAAATGCGCCAGTCCTACGCCAGCCTGGCGCTGGTGGACTCTTTTGCCGAACTCAATTGTGATTTCGTGAAGATAAGCGTCTATGACGAAGCCGGAAACTGCCCGCAGACTCGCCCGGTACTCAGGCCGTTTGAACAGGATGTCTACATCGTGGTGTCCGAAGCGGCGTGGATAGATATTGCGGATTATGGCGTCCATAAAGGGACAACGGTGCAAAGGCTCCAGCAGTTACTGAACGTCAGCCCGGCGGAGACTCTCGCCTTTGGCGACGGGTATAATGACCTGGAACTGCTGGCCCAGGCGGAATACAGCTTCGCGATGCGTAATGCGTTTGAAGAGACCAAGGCCGCAGCCCGGTTTATTACCGGCAGCAATGATGAAAGCGCGGTCCAGCACACGATAAAAAGCCTGCTGGCGTTGCAAAGCAAAGTCTGAAGAAGGGCGGGTTCTTAGCCGCCCGTTCCGCTAGCCCGCGATTTCAATCCGCAGGTTAACGCCGCCGAAATCGGCAATTTTGGTTTCGGCGCTCACCACCGCAATATCAATGTCTTCGCAGGGTGCCACTTTATAGCGAGCCACCTGGGACATCTTGTTGGCCGTTACGGCGGCGATCACCTCATTACTCTGGCTCAGCACTTCCCGCTTAAAACAGGCGTCTTCGTAATAAACCGCGCTCAGGCCAGCCTGCGGATCCAGCCCGCACACGCCGATAAAGGTCTGGTCGAAAACCATGCCGCGCAGCTGATTGACCGTGTCGGAACCCAGCGTGCTGCCGGTCAGCGGGTTAACTTTGCCGCCCAACAAAATCAGTTCGCCCCGCGTGCGCCCGCTCAGCGCCGCTGCAATCTGCGGGGAATTGGTGACAATGGTGAGATCCAGCTCTTCGGGGATAAACTCCACCATTGCCAGATAGGTTGAACCGGCGTCGAGAAACACGCAGGTGTTAGCTTGGATCATTCCGGCGCACTTCCGTGCCACTTGGGATTTCTCACCCACATCCTGGGACACGCGGGTTTCGAAGCTGGCAGACTGCTGGAACTGACTGATGGCCCCGCCATAAACCTTTTTGCACAGGCCGCGACGCGCCAGCTCCTGCAGATCCCGGCGGATGGTGTGCTCGGACACGCCCAGCTTCCGCGCCACATCAGCCCCGATCACCCTGCCCGTTTCGGTCAGGATCTGGTGGATCATCGCCTGGCGCTGTTCAGGCAATGCGTCATAATCTGTCACGTTTAGCCCTCAAATAGCTGCAATAGTGCATAACATATCACAATCTATCACGGCGCCTGTCGTTCACCGGCATACCGGGCTTCATTAATAAACCCTGCCGTTAAAATCGATTATCCCCTCAAGCGCTACCTTCGACGTAGCGCGAATCATGCCGCCGTTATAGACGTAGGTATTCCACCTGTTATCCACCACATCGAAGTAACGAATAGGCAGCGTTAGCTGCCGGTAACCTGAGGATTTATAGACGCCTTCCCGGTAGGCAAACAAAAAGGAATAATCGCTCTTTTTATCTTTCAAACACTGATGAAGTTCTTTCAGCATGCTTGCCGCTAATCCCTGCCGTTGAAACTCGGGGGCGACAGCCACATCGCCGATGATTCCAGCTAAAAAGCGCTGCTCCTGGCAGGACATTTCACGCATATAAAGCGCTGCATGGCCGATAATGACGTCTGAATGTTGAGGATGATGAATGACCAGGCGAAGCGCCAATTCCTGAGTAAGGGCCACCGCATGATCCTTCCCAAAAACGCTGGTTAAAAGGCGCTGTACGCCAGCAAAATCCGTTTCCTGATAGTTTTCTATCTTCATCATGGCTTCCTTTTCATGCTGGCAGGGGACAACAATGCTTAACCTGCATCAACCAGCGCCTGCGCGCACGCCCAGGCGGAGCTCCAGGCCCACTGGAAGTTATAGCCGCCCAGCCAGCCGCTGACGTCCATCACTTCGCCGATAAAATAGAGGCCCGGGGATTTTTTCGCTTCCATGGTGCGGGAGGAAAGTTCGTTGATATCCACGCCGCCGAGGGTCACTTCCGCCGTGCGATAGCCTTCGGTGCCGTTGGGCTGAACGCGCCAGGCTTGCAGGGTGTCAATCAGCTCGCTTTGCTGGCGGCTGTTGAGCTGCTTCAGCGTGACGTCCGGGATCTGCTGCAGCTGCTGCAGGCACTCAACCAGGCGTTTCGGCAGCACCATCGCCAGTGTGTTTTTCAGGCTCTGGTTTGGGTGCGCGTTGCGCTGCTCGTGAATAAAACCGTCCAGATCGGTGTCCGGCAGCAGATTCACGCTGACGAATTCGCCCGGCTGCCAGTAGCTGGAAAGCTGCAGAACAGCAGGGCCGGACAGGCCGCGATGGGTAAACAACAGGCTTTCACGGAAGCTGACGCCGTTTTCTGCGGTGATGACGGACGGCACCGAGACACCGGACAGCACCTGCAACTGTTCGAGCAAAGGTTTATGCAGCGTGAACGGCACCAGGCCCGCGCGGGTCGGCAGCACCTTCAGGCCAAACTGTTCGGCGACTTTATAGCCGAACGGCGTCGCCCCCAGCCCCGGCATCGACAGACCGCCGCTGGCGATAACCAGTTTCGCGCCCTGCACGCTGCCGCCGTTTAGCTGCAGGGTGTACCCCTGCTCGTCGCGTTCAATACTCAGCACTTCGCTGCGCAGGCGCATTGTTACTTTGCCTTTCTCGCATTCGGCCACCAGCATATCGACTACCTGCTGGGCAGAATCGTCGCAGAACAGCTGCCCGAGGGTTTTCTCGTGCCAGGCAATGCCGTGCTTGCCCACCATGTCGATAAAGTCCCATTGGGTGTAGCGGGCCAGCGCAGATTTGCAGAAATGCGGGTTTTGGCTCAGATACGCCGCAGGCTCGACATAAAGGTTGGTAAAGTTGCAGCGTCCGCCGCCGGACATCAGGATTTTACGGCCCGGTTTTTTCCCATTATCAATCAGCAATACGCGGCTGCCCGCCTGCCCGGCAACCGCCGCACAAAACATTCCAGCTGCACCCGCACCTATAATAATGGCATCAAACTTTTCCACGACCGACTCCCGACTATGCTTAAGGCAACGGATTGTAAAGACCTGAGGCTGGTCGCACCAGCTTTAAGGTGAATAACAAATGCAGGTGATTGATAAACAAAATGTAAATCATTCCACCTGTGCGCCAGATGGCGACTAAAATCAAAAAAAGTCCAGATTTCACTTTGCCGCGGTGGAGGTTGTCTTACATAATGCGCCGCGTTCATGTCCTCAAAATGGCGTAACGTCTATGCTACATTTGTTTGCCGGCCTGGATCTTCACACCGGGCTTTTACTTTTGCTTGCTCTGGCATTTGTGCTGTTCTACGAAGCCATTAATGGTTTCCACGATACGGCCAACGCAGTAGCAACGGTAATTTATACCCGCGCTATGCGATCGCAACTTGCGGTGGCAATGGCTGCGTTGTTTAACTTCTTCGGCGTTCTGCTCGGTGGGCTGAGCGTGGCCTATGCCATTGTGCATATGCTGCCTACAGATCTGCTGTTAAACGTAGGGTCTTCTCATGGTCTCGCCATGGTGTTCTCTATGTTACTGGCCGCTATTATCTGGAACCTCGGCACCTGGTATTTTGGTCTGCCGGCCTCCAGCTCCCATACGCTTATCGGTGCCATCATCGGTATCGGTTTGACCAACGCGCTGCTGACCGGCACCTCGGTTGTCGACGCGCTGAATATCCCGAAAGTCATTGGGATCTTCGCTTCCTTAATTCTGTCCCCGATTGTCGGGCTGGTGATTGCCGGTGGGTTGATTTTCCTGCTGCGCCGTTACTGGAGCAACACCAAGAAAAAGCAGCGTATTCACCTGACGCCTGCGGAACGTGAAAAGCAAGACGGCAAGAAAAAGCCGCCTTTCTGGACGCGTATCGCGCTGATCCTGTCCGCTATCGGCGTGAGTTTCTCTCACGGCGCTAACGACGGCCAGAAAGGCATCGGTCTGATTATGCTGGTACTGATTGGCGTCGCACCGGCGGGCTTCGTGGTTAACATGAATGCTTCCGGCTACGAAATCACCCGTACTCGCGATGCGGTGAACAACGTCGAAACTTTCTTCCAGCAACGCCCTGACCTGCTGAAGAAAGCCACCGGCTCGGAACAGCTGATCCCTTCTCCGGAAGCGGGCGCAACTGAACCGGCTCAGTTCCACTGCCACCCGGCCAACGCGATTAACGCGCTGGATCGCGCGAAGCTGATGCTGACGGATATCGAAAGCTACGACAAGCTCAGCATTGAGCAGCGTAGCCAGCTGCGTCGCATTATGCTGTGCATCTCCGACACCACCGATAAAGTGGCGAAGCTGCCAGAAGTGAGCGCCGACGACCAGCGCCTGCTGAAGAAACTGAAAGGCGACATGCTTAGCACCATCGAGTACGCGCCGGTCTGGATTATTCTGGCGGTGGCTCTGGCTCTTGGTCTGGGTACAATGATCGGCTGGCGTCGCGTGGCGACCACCATCGGCGAGAAGATCGGTAAGAAAGGCATGACCTATGCGCAAGGGATGTCCGCGCAGATGACGGCAGCCGTTTCTATCGGTCTGGCAAGCTACACCGGGATGCCGGTTTCCACTACCCACGTGCTCTCTTCCTCCGTGGCAGGGACCATGATCGTGGACGGCGGCGGCCTGCAGCGTAAGACGGTAACCAATATCCTGATGGCCTGGATATTCACCTTACCGGCTTCGATTCTGCTCTCCGGCGGGCTGTACTGGATTGCGCTGCGCTTCGTGTAAGCCGTAGCCAAAGAAAAAGCGGGTCAGGAAACTGGCCCGCTTTTTTTATGCTTGTCCATAACGCTGCCCTACAACTAGTGCCAGATAATTAATCCAATCAGGCTAATCACCACCAGACCACACAGCGAACTCGTCAGAATAAACTGGCGGCGCAGGCGCTCACAGCGGCGAATAAACTCTTCATCATGATGATCGACATAGCGCTGGCCGTAGATATAGCGCACCAGCCTGACCTGCTTGCTGGGTTGACCATGCGAGGTGAAAAAACCGCCGCCATCAACGTATTGATACAGCAGCGGATCGCACCCGCGCAGCACCACCAGTAACGCGCGCAGTGAAGAGTAATAGCGCGCCATATTCACCACACAAACTACACAAAGCGCCCAGAACAGCGCGACGGTGCTGATCATGTACCCCTCCCGGCGAAGCCCTCGAAGCCTTTGCTTCGGGACGACCGCTCTCCCCGAAAACCCTGTCAGACAATCCTGCAACGAATAACCGATACAGGTCACAGATCTCTTCCCGCCCGGCTCATTTAATAGTGTAGGAGATCCCTTAATTTTTTTACCACCGCGTTAATCTTTATCAAAGTGGCCGCATTCATTTTTCGCTTGAATGTGATTGAGGGATGGCGCATTGTCGGGCTGAAGAAGGTTCGATAAAAGCGAAATACCATCTACAATTGAAGTCTTTAGATCGGGTGACCGTAGCTCATGCCGCTACGGTTTAAAAGATGACGGCGAGAGTCATCGATAACTTATGGAAGGAGTAACATTATGGCTTACAAACACATTCTGATCGCGGTTGACCTCTCCCCTGAGAGTAAAGTCCTGGTAGAAAAAGCCGTCTCCATGGCTCGGCCTTACAACGCGAAAGTTTCCCTGATTCATGTCGATGTGAATTACTCCGATCTGTATACCGGGCTGATTGATGTCAATCTGGGCGATATGCAGAAACGCATTTCCGAAGAGACTCACCACGCGCTCACCGAGCTGTCTACCGGGGCAGGTTACCCGATTACCGAAACCCTGAGCGGCAGCGGCGATCTGGGCCAGGTGCTGGTCGATGCCATTAAAAAATACGATATGGATTTAGTGGTTTGTGGTCACCACCAGGATTTCTGGAGCAAGCTGATGTCCTCTGCACGCCAGCTGATCAATACCGTGCATGTGGATATGCTGATTGTTCCACTGCGTGATGAAGAAGACGAGTAACGGTATTGCCCCTCACCCTAACCCTCTCCCCAAAGGGGAGAGGGGATTGAATTGAGATAAGTATTGACCCTCACTCTGGGGCTTCCGCCAAAAGGGGACTGAACCGAGATTAAATCTTTGGTTTCCCCCCTCCCTTGCATCACGGCCTCTTAGTAATGCTTTATTTTCATAATCTTCCGGGAGCAAGAGTATTGCTGCAGGACTTGCAGCGACTTTGACGTTCTGCGTGACTGCGGGTTTAAAGCGAGGCACGGTTCCGGCTTAAATCGCCTCCGTTTTCTCTCCGACTGGCCAGGGGCCGGCCGTCGGGAACGGCCGGAGGCTGAGAGCGTCGGGAACGCATCTCAGGCGACCCAGGACTGGGAGATAAAACGGAGGTCTGCCGCTCACGCGGTCGATTTATTTGGCCGGGAGTCCGGGTTCTTAGGGGAGTGACGGTGACTCCCCTAAGACGTTCACCGGTGAAGGCGCTACAGATAAAACAGGGCTGGAAGTGAACGGAACGTTAGCCGATTCCTCATAGAGTATAGTTGTGACCAAAACCCACCGAGGAAGAGGGGCTGTCACAGCGTTTTAGTAATTACTCCGGCGTCCCGGCATAAATATCAAACCGGTGCCCTTTGGTCACCACAGCATTCTGCGTGGCGACGTCGGCCAGCGGCGGCGCGTAGTCCGGACGCTTCACAACGACCCTTTTCTTCGCGAGCGCTCTGGCTGGGGCAAGCAGCCCGTCTGCATCTTCATCCGGCCCCACCAAAGACTGGAAAACGCGCATCTCTTTCTTCACCAGCGCGCTTTTCTGCTTGTGGGGGAACATCGGATCGAGATACACCACATCCGGTCTCGGCGTGATATCGCTGAGCGCCGTCAGGCTTGAGGCATGAATCAGCTGCAATCGCTCCTGCAGCCAACCACCGATTTCAGGATCTTCGTAGCCACGGCGCAGGCCGTCATCCAGCAACGCGGCAACCACCGGATTGCGCTCCAGCATCCGCACGCGGCAACCGACGGACGCCAGCACAAAGGCATCTCGCCCTAACCCCGCCGTCGCGTCAACCACGTCCGGCAGATAGCTGCCCTTCACGCCCACGGCTTTTGCCACCGCTTCGCCACGCCCGCCGCCAAACTTACGGCGGTGCGCCATCGCGCCGGAGGCAAAATCAACAAAAATGCCGCCTAGCTTTGGCTCGTCGCGTTTGCGTAACTCCAGCCTTTCAGGCGTCAGCACCAGCGCCATCAGCGCCTCTTCATCATGCTCGAGCTGCCAGCGCTCGCTCAAAACAGATAAGGCGCCGGAGTCGGCGCCTGCTTCAGTCAGTAAACAGATTTTCACGTGGTGGCTTAACCCTGAATACCGTAGTGATCCAGCATCGCATCCAGCTGCGGCTCGCGCCCGCGGAAGCGTTTGAACAGCTCCATCGGCTCTTCCGAACCGCCACGGGTCAGGATGTTATCGAGGAACGACTGGCCGGTTTCGCGGTTGAAAATACCCTCTTCTTCAAAGCGAGAGAACGCGTCCGCCGCCAGCACGTCGGCCCACAGGTAGCTGTAGTAACCCGCCGCGTAACCACCGGCAAATATATGGCTGAAGGCGTGCGGGAAGCGGCCCCAGCTCGGCCCCGGCACCACGGCAACCTGTTTCTTAATTTCGGCCAGCGTCTGCAGCACTTTCGCCCCCTGCTCCGGGTTGAATTCCGCATGCAGGCGGAAGTCGAACAGGCCGAACTCCAGCTGACGCAGAATAAACAGCGCTGCCTGGTAGTTTTTCGCCGCCAGCATTTTTTCCAGCAGCTCAACAGGCAGAGATTCACCGGTTTCATAATGGCCGGAGATAAACGCCAGCGCTTCCGGCTCCCAGCACCAGTTTTCCATAAACTGGCTCGGCAGCTCGACCGCATCCCACGGCACGCCGTTGATACCGGACACGCCCGCGGTTTCGATTTTGGTCAGCATGTGGTGCAGGCCGTGACCAAACTCATGGAACAGGGTGATCACTTCATCGTGGGTAAACAGCGCAGATTTGCCGTTCACCGGGCGGTTGAAGTTACAGGTCAGATAGGCCACCGGTTTTTGCAGTGAGCCATCGGCGCGGCGCATTTTGCCCACGCAGTCATCCATCCACGCCCCGCCGCGTTTGTGCTCGCGAGCGTAGAGGTCGAGATAGAAGCTGCCGCGCAGCTCGCCCTGGTCGTCATACAGCTCGAAGAAGCGCACGTCCGGGTGCCAGACGTCGATATCTTTCCGCTCTTTGGCGGTGATGCCGTAGATGCGCTTCACGACTTCGAACAGGCCATTCACCGCACGCTCTTCCGGGAAGTACGGGCGCAGCTGTTCGTCGCTGATGCTGTAGAGATGCTGTTTCTGTTTTTCGCTGTACCAGGTGATGTCCCACGGCTCCAGCTCTTCCACGCCGTAATGCTCTTTCGCATAGGCGCGCAGCTGAGCCAGCTCGGCTTCACCCTGCGGACGGGCGCGTTTGGCCAGGTCTGACAGGAACTCCAGTACCTGCTGCGGGTTTTCCGCCATTTTGGTGGCCAGGGATTTTTCCGCGTAGTTGCCAAAGCCCAGCAGCTGAGCCAGCTCGTGGCGCAGCGCCAGAATCTCTTCCATCACCGGGGTGTTATCCCACTTCCCGGCATTCGGGCCCTGGTCAGAAGCGCGCGTGGAATAGGCGCGGTACATCTCTTCGCGCAGCGCACGGTTGTCGCAGTAGGTCAGCACCGGCAGGTAGCTTGGGATATCCAGGGTCAGCAGCCAGCCGTCTTGCTCTTTGGCTTCCGCCTGAGCGCGCGCTGCGGCCAGGGCGCTTTCCGGCATCCCGGTAAGCTCGGCTTCGTCGGTAATCAGTTTGCTCCAGCCCATAGTGGCATCAAGCACGTTGTTGCTGTAGGTAGATCCCAGCTCGGACAGGCGAGCGGAGATCTCCCCGTAGCGCTGCTGTTTGTCTTTTGGCAGACCAATCCCGGACAGCTCGAAGTCGCGCAGCGCGTTATCCACCGCTTTCTTCTCGGCGACGCTCAGGCTGGCGTAGTTCGCCCCGTCACGCAGGTCGCGGTAGGCATTATACAGGCCTTCGTGCTGGCCAACCCAGGTGCTGTATTCGGACAGCAGCGGCAGCGTCTGCTCATAGGCTTCGCGCAGCTCCGGGCTGTTCTGTACCGAGTTCAGATGGCTGACCGGGGAGAACAGGCGGCCCAGGCGATCGTCCACTTCTGCCAGCGGCTGAACCAGATTCTGCCAGCTATAAGGCGCGCCCTGCGCAACCACGCTTTCCACCGCCGCACGGCAGTCGTCCAGCGCTTTAGTCACGGCCGGAACAACATGCTCCGGTTTGATGGCGGAAAACGGCGGCAGCTCAAAAGAGGTCAGTAAAGGATTGGTCATAAGCGCGTTCCTGATTAAAAGGGAGAGAGAAGCGCTCAAGCGGCGCTTTGTGCATGGAGTCTAGCATGGGGTTAAGTGTAGCGAATTTCAATCCCGGGCGTTGCGCTGCGGTCGCCGGGAAATGGGGCAGCAGGCGCTGCCCCGGGGGATAAATCAGTGGGATTTCGTGGCCATGGCGTAGGCCGCAGGCAGGTTCAGGCGCTGCCAGAACTGCTGGTCTGCCGTCGTGCCGGACAGCGGGTAGCCCGCAGGCAGCGCAGTTTTCACCATCAGGTCGCGGCGCTGGGAGGCGGAAAGCTTAGGCAGCGCGGCTTCCAGCAAAACTTCCGCCCCTTGCGGTACTTTCAGGGCTTGCTTCTCACCCTTCTGCTGCGGCAGGTCGTAAGTCATGGTGAAGCGGTAAAGTTCTTTCATCGCCGGGGCGCGGTACGGATCGTCTTTTGCGGAAGATTTCGCACATTCAGCCAAAGTGGTGCCGCACTCTTTTTCCAGCGCGGTACGCAGCTGATCGCGAGCTTCGTTAAACAACGCGCGGTATTTCGGGTCGTTCAGGTAGTTGGCGACATTGCGCTGCGCCACCATGCGGGAGCCCATCACGTCCAGCGGGTAATGCACGCCCAGCACAATGCGCGAGTAACCGTAGCGCGCACCGCGCTCAACCAGGGCTTCAAAGCGCTCCGGCACCATTTCGGCCATCAGCAGCGCGTCGGTGTAGCCGGTGTTGGTGTGGCCGCTTGGGAAGGAGCCGCCGTCTGCGGTGTACGGTTTGTTGTCTTTAATCACCACATCGTCCGGCACGAGGTGAATGGTGTTGCCCTGGATCAGGAACGGACGCGGGTTATTGAAGTGCTTCTTCGCTGCGCTGGTGCTGACTTCGGAGGCTTTAATCAGCGCCGCGGCTTTGCTCAGCTCGCCTTTATCGTAGGCGGCCAGGAAGGCTTTCCCCAGGCGCGGCCCCATGGCATCGCTCAGGAAGTAAAGGTGGTTGATGCCCTCGGCATCCGCCAGCGCCTGATGGCGCGAAGTCTGCACGGCGTTCAGGTTGATGTTGGTGACGGTTTCAAGGTTTTGCTTAATCACCGAGTCCGGCAACTTGCTGAAGGCAGAAAGCAGCTCAATACCTGCCTTCTGGTTAGCTTTCGTCTGGAAGTCATAGCCGCTCGCCTTCAGCCAGGCGGTATCCGCCAGCTTTTTGCTTTGCTTCGCTTTATCCAGCTGGTCGCGGGTCAGTTTATCCGCATCGCCTTTCAGGGCAGCGCGCAACGCCGCCAGAGACTGCATTTCAATCTCATCAAACGCCTGGCTGCTGTTGGCCGGGGTCACACTATTGGCTATCGCCGCGGCCTGAGGAAGAGACACATCTTTCGCCAGCGCGGGCAGAGAGACGGCTAACGCGGCGGCCAGCACAGAAATACGAAGTTTCATTATTTTTCCTTTTATTCAAACGATTACCTTGCCTGGCAGCGACGCTATCCTGGTGATTTGACATTTTTATGACACCGTTATGTTTTGAAACGCTTTCTCCCCAACTGAAACAGCGCCGCGCCCGGGCGGTAATCCGCCGCAATCTGCGGTAAACTGTGGGAAATTTGTTTTCTTATTTGCGGAACACCATCCCTCATGCTCAGCTATCGCCACAGCTTTCACGCCGGTAACCATGCCGACGTACTAAAACACACCGTTCAAAGCCTGATTATTGAATCGCTTAAAGAGAAGGAGAAACCGTTTCTCTATCTCGACACTCACGCAGGCGCCGGGCGTTACCAGCTGAGCAGCGAACATGCGGAGCGCACCGGCGAGTATCTGGAAGGTATCTCCCGCATCTGGCAGCAGGACGATTTGCCTGCCGAACTGGAAGCCTATATTGGCGCGGTGAAGCATCTGAACCGCAGCGGCAACCTGCGTTATTACCCTGGCTCTCCGCTGATTGCCCGCCACCTGCTGCGCGAGCAGGACAGCCTGCAGCTGACCGAGCTACATCCGTCCGACTTCCCGCTGCTGCGCTCTGAGTTCCAGAAAGACGACCGGGCCCGCGTCGAGCGCGTCGACGGCTACCAGCAACTGAAAGCCAAGTTGCCGCCGGTTTCCCGTCGCGGTCTGATCCTCATCGACCCACCGTATGAGATCAAAACCGACTACCAGGACGTGGTGAAAGGGATTGCCGAAGGTTATAAGCGTTTTGCCACAGGCACCTACGCGCTGTGGTACCCGGTGGTGCTGCGTCAGCAAATCAAACGCATGATCCGCGACCTGGAAGAGACCGGCATCCGCCGCATCCTGCAGATCGAGCTGGCGGTTCGCCCGGACAGCGACCAGCGCGGCATGACGGCTTCCGGCATGATTGTGATTAACCCACCGTGGAAGCTGGAACAGCAAATGGCGAACGTGCTGCCGTGGCTTCACAAAAAGCTGGTGCCAACGGGGACCGGCTCCACCACGCTGAGCTGGATTGTGCCTGAATAAGAAAGCTAGCCAATGCCGCTGCAGCTTGAAGTATGACGTGGCTATCACAGTAATCGGTAGAACCTTTATCCCGGCGCGCTACAATCGCGCCTAATTTTCGACTCAAAAGGGAAACATCATGACCAAACATTATGACTACCTCGCCATTGGCGGCGGCAGCGGCGGTATCGCCTCGATTAACCGTGCGGCAATGTATGGGCAGAAATGCGCACTGATTGAGGCGAAGGATCTGGGTGGCACCTGTGTGAACGTCGGCTGCGTGCCTAAAAAAGTGATGTGGCATGCGGCGCAGATCGCCGAAGCGATCCACAACTACGGCCCGGACTACGGCTTTGACACCACGCTGAACCACTTCGACTGGGACAAGCTGATCGCCAGCCGCACCGCCTATATCGACCGTATTCATACCTCTTACGACAACGTACTGGGCAAGAATAAAGTGGACGTGATCCGCGGCTTTGCGAAGTTCGTTGATGCCCACACCGTGGAAGTTAACGGCGAAACCATCACCGCAGACCATATTCTGATCGCTACCGGCGGCCGCCCAAGCCACCCGAACATCCCTGGCGCTGAGTACGGCATCGACTCCGACGGCTTCTTCGAGCTGCCGGGCCTGCCAAAACGCGTGGCGGTTGTGGGTGCGGGCTACATCGCGGTGGAAATCGCGGGCGTGATTAACGCTCTGGGTTCTGAAACGCACCTGTTCGTGCGCAAACATGCGCCGCTGCGCACCTTCGACCCGCTGATCGTTGAAACGCTGCTGGAAGTCATCGAAGCAGAAGGCCCAACCCTGCACACCAACGCGATTCCGAAAGCGGTTGTGAAAAATGCAGACGGCAGCCTGACGCTTGAGCTGGAAGATGGCCGGTCGGAAACCGTCGACACCCTGATTTGGGCGATCGGCCGCGAACCGGCTAACGACAACTTCAACCTGCAGGTAACCGGCGTTGAGCTGGACGCCAAAGGCTACATCAAGGTAGATAAGTTCCAGAACACCAACGTGCCGGGGATTTATGCCGTGGGCGATAACACCGGTGCGGTTGAGCTGACCCCGGTGGCGGTTGCCGCCGGTCGTCGCCTGTCCGAGCGCCTGTTTAACAACAAGCCGGACGAGCATCTGGACTACAGCAACGTGCCGACCGTGGTGTTCAGCCACCCACCAATCGGCACCGTGGGCCTGACCGAACCGCAGGCGCGTGAGCAGTACGGCGACGATAACGTGAAGGTCTACAAATCCGCCTTCACCGCCATGTACACCGCCGTGACCTCTCACCGCCAGCCGTGCCGCATGAAGCTGGTCTGTGCTGGCCCGGACGAGAAAATCGTCGGGATCCACGGCATCGGCTTCGGCATGGATGAAATCCTGCAGGGCTTCGCCGTAGCGCTGAAAATGGGCGCAACCAAGAAAGACTTCGACAACACCGTGGCGATCCACCCGACCGCAGCGGAAGAGTTTGTCACCATGCGTTAATTCCCCCAGGGAAACGCCTAAAAGGTCAGAGATCGCTCTGGCCTTTTTTTATATCTGTGGAAAAACATCCAGCCATGATATTTATCTCTGCATAAACTGATATCAAAAATAATGTACAAAGCGGAGATATATTATGGGCTGGGAAATGCATATCACCAGGACGGAACATGCATGGGATGGGGAGAGCAATCCTATTCTTGCAGAAGAATGGATTCAGTATGTAAATAACGATCCTGAGCTCAGTTTCTCTCCCATAAATGGACCCTATCATGTCATCTGGCGAGGGGATGAAATTAACTGGCTGGACTGGCATGCAGGAAATATTTCTGCAAAATCGCCTGCTCAGACGTTGTATTGCAAAATGCTGGATATCGCCGCCGCGCTCAATGCAAAAGTCCTGGACGATGACGGCAACTTATACTTATCGCCCAATGATTTACTTAATCCATCGTGGGCAAAAAAAGAAATTTCACCTTCATTTCTACAAAAAATCATTACTTACTTCAGAAAATAAATAGCGCAGTCTTGCCTCTACGGATTACCAATAAAAAAGCCGCACCAGCGGCTTTTTACACGCGCTCATTATGGCTAAATCAGCGGCTTACGCAGCAGTCCTTCCAGCACCTTCAGCGGGGAATGCTGTGGATTTTGCATGGCGTCTACCGGCAGTAAAAACGTCTGCTCCAGCATAAACTGCCCCCCCATCGCGGCATGCGGCGTCTGGTCAGAGAAACAGATCCAGCTGCTGCCCGGTGGGAAATCAATGGCCACCTGCGGGCCCTGCTTCTGATAATCCGCATCGGCCTTCATCGCGTCGTGCATCTGCAGCATCAGGTGGTCGTAATGGCTGCGGCGGCTTTTGGTAATGCCGACGGCGTTCTGCAGCCAGCTGCTTACCGGGGAATAGCTTTTCAGGCGCGGCAGGAAGCGTTCGGCCAGCGTCGGGAAGGCTTCACCCACGCGCCAGCTGCGGCTTTCACCGGCCGGATTAATGTTGGTGAAAATACGCAAAATACGCTCGCCATAGTTGGGCCGGGACGGGAACGCGTCCACGTGCAGGCGGCTGTCGTCCTTACGCCAGGAAGTGTTCTGCGTCCACTGCTTAACGGGGTGCAGGCGCAGGCTGTTGGTCGGCGAATGTAGCACCTGCTGGTATTCCGGCAGAAGAGTGGCAATCAGCTGCAGGCAAGATTCGTAATGCCGTTTTAGCAGGGCGCGAACTTCTGGCTCCTGATCGGCTACAGCCACGCCGGTCAATTTATCCTTCAGGGGCTGATAGCTGATGTTTTTACGTTTCGGATCCACTACCGCGGGGTTAAGCAGCGCGGTTTCCTGTTCGGTCAGCGCAAACGCCAGCTGCGGCAGAAAAACAACTTTGCCCTGTTCCAGCTCGCTCACAGCCGATTCAGTCGCCGTATTACCCCATTGAGAAAGCGGATGCGTCAGGGCTGCGGTATCAAGAGTGATGTTTAAATCTGACATATTGATGTCCTTGCCACTGCTCCGGATAATGTCTTTAACAGATGAATTTCCGGAACATTTTATTTTTTGAAAGACGAATAGAAGCACGCCGCCGGAAGACAGCGAATGCATACCTGAAAGGGATTCGAACGAGTATAGTAAGAATGTAAATTAAAGGTTAAACAAAAGCTAAACATCGCCTTAGGCGCTAAATTAAAACGCACAAAATCATAAAATAACGCTAAGTGAATATTGCACTGTCCACTGATATTATTCGCTATTCGCCACGGCTAAATAAACAATGGCCCGCTAAGCAGGCCATTGTTTATTTCCACTCGCTGCGCAATAGCGCATAGGCATATTCATCCCCCCACTCACCTTTAAAGAAAATATTCTTGTGAAAGTGTGCTTCCCGACGAAAGCCCAGCTTTTCCAGCAGGCCAGCGGCGGCGTCATTCCTGGCATCAACCGTCGCCACCAGGCGATGCTTGTTGAAGGTGGTGAACAACAGATCAATCGCGCCGCGCAAAGCTTCAAAAGCAAAGCCCTGACGCTGATGCCTCTCATCAAAGGTCATGCCCAACTCTGCCTGCTGGCCTTCATCGAAGAAGTGAACGGCAACGTCACCCAATAAACGCTGGTCTTCGCTGCGGACCACCGCAATCTGAAACCAGCTTTCATCGGTATTAAAGTCCAGCGACGCCTGCTGGGCATAAAACACCTCGGCATCGGCTTCGCTATAGCCATCCCAGCTCTGGTAGCGAGCAACTTCCGGCTGGTTACGATATTCAATAAAAACGGGCAAATCGGCACGAGTGAACTTGCGCAACGTCAGGCGCGGGGTGGTCAGTAACGGCTCCATAAGTCATTCCTGGTCAAAGTGTCTGGATGTAGTGTCGGCATGCAGGGTAGCAGCTTTACGTTTTTTCGATATTACGCCGAGTGCTCCGCGGCGCGGTGGCACGTATTATGTAAAAAAGAGAATGAAATGAATATGCTACGAGCAGCAAAACTTTCATCGCCAAATAATTATTAGTTCGCTTACA
This sequence comes from Cedecea sp. Ae19-4, assembly GCF_059801165.1. Classification (NCBI taxonomy): domain Bacteria; kingdom Pseudomonadati; phylum Pseudomonadota; class Gammaproteobacteria; order Enterobacterales; family Enterobacteriaceae; genus Cedecea; species Cedecea sp. Ae19-4. The sequence continues at coordinate 53,051 of NZ_JBCHWG010000002.1, forward strand.
TATTTAAATTCACTAAACGCGACTTAAGCTAAATTTTCTCAATAAATACATATGAATAGTTATGATATATCCTTGTAACAAAAAGCTACAATTTTAATTTTCTTTAAAATCAAACGATTCACCGCTCAAATATTCACCAGTAGAAAATAATCTTTCCCCTGTCAAGGAACGGTCCATAAAATAGCTCCCGTTTTGCCTGGCAAGACAAACTAATAATAATTTTCAACAACATAATTTATCGCGCAACAATAACCCTTTACGGCCCTCAACCTGTCCGTACAGGTTTATTTTTTGCAACACCAAACCAATGTTATAGAAAACAGAACGATACATCATGCACAAGCAAAAATACCTGCCTGTAGCCGCCGCATTGCTGTTTAGCCCGGCGCTACTAGCTTCAACCAGCTTTAATTTTTCACCCGATGCAGTTAGCACGAATATTTCCACCAGCGTTTTAAACGGAGAATCTAAAGAGCTCGTTTATAATCAAGGTGATGGCAGTAAATTAAGTGAACTGAAATGGAAAATCAAAAATACCCCTATTATTAAAGGCGGTATTAGCTGGGACGCACAGCGCTACATCACCCTCAATGCTAACGGCTGGACAACCTTCGCCTCTCGCGGCTCGCATATGTCCGACTATGACTGGCAAACGCCTGGCCAGAGCCACTGGAGCGACAAATCTACCCACCCGGATACCAGCCTGAATTATGCCAACCAGTTCGATTTCAATCTTACCGGCTGGCTGCTGAAGGAGCCGACATACAATCTCGGCGTGGTAACCGGCTACCAGGAAACTCGCTATAGCTGGACGGCGAGAGGCGGCTCATACAATTATTTCAACGGTGCACTTATCGGTGAATTCCCCGCCGGGAAACCGGGAATTGGGTATAGTCAGAAATTCAGCGTGCCGTATATTGGGCTGACCAGTAGCTACCGCTATCAGTACTTTGATATTGCAGGGCAATTTAAATTCAGCCCGCTGGTTAATGCTCAGGATAATGACGAGCACTATATGCGTCAGCTGAGCTTTAGCGAGAAAAGTAGTCATTCCAATTATTATGCTGCAACCGTCTCCGCCGGTTATTACGTCACGCCAAATACCCGGCTGTACACGGAATTAACGTGGACGCGTTTTTCCGAAGCAAAAGCATCAACAAAAACCCGTAATAATAATACCGGGGAAACCTGGTCTCAGGGCAGCGGTTCCGCGGGCCTGAGTAACGACAGCTACACCTATGGCGTCGGAATTCAGTATCGCTTCTAAAGGGTTTTGCAGATTAAGTTGAGGAAACTCAGCCCGGATTGTGTGATTTTCACCAGCCGGGCTGAGAGATGTTCTTATGCTTGAATAGGAGAGAAAGTGCTGTATTGTTAATGCCCCCACCACGGTAATCATCAATAAAAAACATACCCTCAATATATCTTTATAAGATTGCCATTTTCTTCCAGCCTGTAGACACTGCCATTAACAGTGAGCTCTAACCCCGTATTTTTACTGTAGTCAACAATGAAAACCACATCCTTATCAATGCAGTTAACTTTTGTTTTCATATCATCGAAACAGAGTCGGTCATACTTCCCCTCTTCTTTATAGCCCTCACCGAAAAGCCAAATCGTAATAGTGTGGCCACTGTAGGATTCAGGCCCTGGAATATCATACTTCGCTTTTAGCATCTCTTGATTTTGCAGCCACCAGTTTATTTTACCTCTACTCGTCAAAGGGAAATTTTTAACTAAAACATCGCTATAGGTATTTCTCTGATGCACGGCGACAATCTCCACCGGGCGAAGTGACTCCCATAGCAAGTAACCTGCTAACACACAGCTCGCAAAAACTAGCAAGGAAACTGCTTTCTTATTTTTGAATGTCATTGCGCCCCCCGGTAATTTCAATGGTAGCGATCACATTGAACATCAAAAAAACAAAACATCTCAATCTATCTTTTTAATACTTCCATTTCCTTCCAGCCTATAAATGCCATCATCAAACGTGAACGTAAGCCCTCTATTTTTACTGTTACTGATTCTAAAAACTGAATCTTTATCAATGCAGTTGATTTTTGTTTTCATATCATCGAAACAGAGTCGGTCATACTTCCCTTCTTCTTTATAGCCCTCACCGAAAAGCCAAAAAATAATCGTGTAGCCACCGTAAGATGCAGGCCTTGGAATATCATATCTGGCTTTCAGCATATCCTTGTTTTCCAGCCACCAGTTTATTTTTCCTTTTTTCGTAAAAGGGAAGTTTTTAACCAGAACACTGCTATAGGTATTTCTCTGATGAACAGCGACAATCTCCACCGGACGAAATGACTGCCATAGCAGGTAACCCGCCAACACACAGCTCACCCCAAGTAACATAAAACGTGCTTTCTTATTTTTGAATGTCATTGCGCCCCCCGGTAATTTCAATGGTAGCTTGCATATTGGTCATAAAGGGTTTAAAGGCAAACTCGCTGTAGCGCTGAAGGACAAACCAGATCCGGAAAAAACGGAACTGGTTAAATTTCACCTTTGAAATGTCCTCATCATCCAGCCCAAAGTGGTCCTGGACTTTATAATGCACAACGGCACGATAGCGCTCTTTACCAACTACCAGAGACTTAATCGTGATATGCGTTGCCCAGGTATCGTGCACGGTGATGCCCAGGCCGTTAAAGTTGTCCTGGAAGCGGTCAAATTTTGGTAGTCGTCCCAACATAATCGCGTCAGTTAGCTGCCCCAGCTTCTCTGCAGGATAACTGCCTCTATCCCAGTCAATATAGCTACTGAAAGCTTCTTGCAAACGAAGCCTTGTACTGTTTTCAGACGAACTATCACTTAAAATATGCGCCTCCAACGCGCTATCCAGCAATGGATGGCAGAACGATTTGTCGCTATTTTTCTGCATATGGGAAATCATCAGCTTAATCAGCACGTTGTAAGGGGGGTGGCACGCAAACGGACGGGATAGGTGCCGAAACTCATCAAAAAGGATGTTTGCGCACTCCCTCTGGGTCAGTTTATCACCTTCCCCTCGGGATCCGTGGAACATTGACTGCGGCTGGCTGAAGGGGCTGATTGCCGTCAACGTGTAAGGGTTCACTCTGGTGGAAACATCCACCAAATGAAACCGGGCCTTCAGATCGATTTCGGACAGGTCGCCGCAGCGCATATCGCTGGCGGTATAGTCATCCATCTTTTTCTGGGTTTTGAATATCTTACAGGGGAACTGAAGTGCCGGCATAAAGACCTTCCTGGTATATTATTAACGAGGCTCATCTTGAGCGTCGCTTATCATAAGCGGCATATATATACGGCGCGTAATATTTTTTATTTTTATAGTAAGAACTTAGACCTCAGTCATTATTTTCACTCACAACATAAAACAAAATTACTTTATTTATCTTTATGCATTCATCTAATTAATATATTGAATGAAATTATTATAAAAATATTATTGTATTAACGGATAAAATTCTCCCCCAGGTGTCTGTCACGGCACAGACCCTCTTTCGTATCTGTGCTATAACTCAGCGACTTATTTTCAGGGAGATGACCATGCGACAAAGAGTGATTGCCTGCCCGATAATCCAGAATCAGGGCCAATATTTGCTGTGCAAAATGCCACAAGATCGCGGGGTGTTTCCCGGCCAGTGGGCGCTCTCCGGTGGCGGCATTGAGCCGGGTGAAACCATGGCAGAAGGGCTACGGCGTGAGATCCGGGAAGAGCTGGGGGAAGCGCTGATTATCTCGCACATTGAGCCGTGGACCTTCCGCGATGACGTGCGGGTGAAAACCTACACCGACGGCAGCCAGGAGCAGGTGTACATGATTTATCTGATGTTCGACTGCATTAGCGAAAACCGCGAGATAACCCTTAACGAAGAGTTTGAGCAGTACGCGTGGGTCAGCCCGCAGGATCTGGCGAGCTACGATCTGAATGAAGCCACCGCCGCGACGTTCCGTGATAAAGGGCTGCTGTAATGCATTGGGCAGCCCGAAGGCTGCCCGGCACGGCTAGCGCATCGCGTTGTATATCGCCTGCTGAATTTTGACGGTCTGCTCATCCACCGGCTCTGGCTCCAGCCCCTGGGCGGTCGCATCTTCGTAGCGCTGCTTCTGCGCCGCCAGGCGTAGCTGAGCGCGCTCTACTTCCTCTTTCTGGCGCTGTACCGCCGGGGCTGAACTGCAGAAGCTGGCGAGGAATTGCTTTCTCAGCGAAGTCAGCTTTTGCCCTTTCTTCATGCCTAGCTCGGTGGAGCCAATCAGCCTGCGGCAGGGCCGGGTTTCGTCCATTTGCGGGCGGTATTGCAGCAAAATGGTCAGCACATCGCGGTCATCCGCCGCCAGCGCCTGCTCGGCAAAATAGACTTTCCAGTTCATCCCGCCCTGCATAAACAGGCGCACAATACGCGCGTCATTACGGTTAATCGCCGCCCGCAGGTTATTTTCGTCCCAGGTGATGCCCATATTGGCAAGCATATCCCGCGGGCTGTTGGATTCCGGCCGCTCTTTCTGCTGCACCGGCGTACTCACTATTGGCGGAGCCGCCGTCACCTCAGGTTTTGAGGTGGCATCACTTAACAGATAAAGACCAATCACCGCCACTGCCACCACCACAATCCCTACCGATGCCCACAGCGCGGTGGAGATCATGTCGGTAGTATCATGCTGTTTTTTGGCCGTGCGCGGGTCATAACGCTCGATGGATTCTCTGATCTCTGCCGGATCGCCGCCCTGGGCCGCATGATTTTTACGCGCCTGGTCAAGGTAGCTTTGCAGTGCCACATCATCCGCGTCCAGCAGCGAGGAGGGATTCACTTTAGTGCGGCCTTCGCTAAAGGCTTTTTGTACCGGGCCGCTGATTTCACCGAAATAGCTATCCAGCAAAGCCACCTGCACGCTCGTCAGCGGCTGCTTGTGCATCAGGTCGTTGCGGATTTGACGGGTGCCATCGAGGAAGATTTGCAGGGTTTTACGTTGGTCGATAAGAAAGCCCAGCTGAGGCGAGTTTTGGTAAACTTTGGCGTAGTGATGGGCAAACTCTTTCTTATCCACCAGCATCAGCGCCAGCTCGCTGAACTTCATGCCGCTCAGCACATCGCCCCGCTCGCCTCGCTTCAGCCAGCGGCGAACTTTGTCAGCCCCAAACTGGCTTTTTAGCTGATTAACCAGCTCCGCCTGGTTTTCCCACGCCTGATTGACCAGCCCTTTCAGCATCAGTTCAATGGCGCGCATCTGCTGCTGGGCGCCTTTCTGTAGCCCGTCAACGTCGGAGGAAAGCTCGGTGGAGTAGCCCAGCAAGGGCTGTTTGAAGCGCACATGTTCCAGATAGCTGGTGAAGCGCAAGGCGGCGAGGAGCTGGTTCTGGCTAACTTCCTGCCCGCTTTCATACTGCGGCACCAGCTGCTGCAAATGGCGCAGCAACAGCGTGAATTGTGAAATTTCGGAGTCGTTAAGATTCAGCCGTTTCGCCACCGCCCCCCAACTGCCCAGCGCCATACGGGCCTGCTCCAGCTGCTGGAAAAACCACTGCGGATCTTTGCCTTCGGCGGCACGAATATTCAATAGCGGCAGGATCTGAAGTGAAGCCTGCCGAATAATCCCCAGACACGTCTCAAAGTGCTCCCGCATCTGCAATGTTGCGCTGCTCATGATAGTCCTTTGTCGATGTCCGGCCTTACGTTGCCGAACGCAGAAAAAACGGCTTTTTTCCGCCCCAGGCGGCTATTTTTTTATGGTTATTAATGCCAAGGCCACACTTCGCCATTACAGCCGAGTGTAAAGCAGCCCGCCGGGAATCAATGGCGATAAAAAGAGCGATTTAGCCGGGCATTTTCAAATCTCACATTCGACGATTTCGCCCAATCTTTTCAGGGCCGCCTCGGTAACGGCGTTGAACGGCAAAGAATAGTTCAACCGCAGGCATTGGCGATATTTTCCAGAGGCTGAAAACAGCGAGCCGCTCGCAATATGGATTTTTGCCTCTTTCAATGCGCTGCCCAGCCGCACCGCATCGACTTCTTCCGGGAGTTCAATCCACATCAAAAAGCCCCCCTGAGGCCGGCTGACGCAAATCCCGCAGGGGAAATATTGCCGCACGCGGCAGGTAAACACCTCCAGATTGCGCTGGTAGTGCTGGCGCATACGCCGGATATGGCGGTGGTAATGCCCGTTGCGAATAAAGGCCGCTACCGCCTGCTGGGTGAAGGTCGCGCTGCTGCCGGTGCCGATATACTTGGTGTGCAGCGTGCGGTCGAGGTAACGTCCCGGCACAATCCAGCCCACGCGCAGCCCCGGTGCCAGCGTTTTTGAAAACGAACTGCACAGCAGGACGCGGCCATCCACATCCAGGGATTTGATCGTCATAGGGCGCGGGTATTCATAGGCCAACTCACCGTAGACATCATCCTCGATGATGGCGATATCAAAGCGCCGGGCAAGGTTCATCACCGCTTTTTTACGCGCCTCCGGCATGATGAAGCCAAGAGGATTATTGCAATTGGCTACCAGAATCACGGCTTTGATGGGCCACTGCTCCAGCGCCAGCTCGAGTGCTTCCAGGCTAATGCCGGTGACAGAATCAGTAGGAATTTCAACTACTTTAACACCGTAACCGCGCAGCATCTGCATGGTGCCGTGGAATGACGGCGACTCAACCGCCACTATGTCCCCCGGCTCACACACCGCGCGAATCGCAATCGACAGTGCTTCATGGCAGCCGTTGGTCACCACGATCTCATCGGCATTCACCATGCAGTTGCTGTCCAGCATCAGGCGGGCAATTTGCTCGCGCAGGGCTTTCACGCCGAACATACCGTCGTAGCCCAGCAGCTCAGGCTCCTGGTACTGCGCGAGCCGCCCCATTTCTCGCCACAGCGGTTTCATCGTCGACTGGGTGAGATCCGGCGATCCGCTGCCGAAGGCGATCACTTCGCAATCCTGCCGGGAGTTCACCAATTCCAGCACCGCATCCCACTGCGTCACTTCCACCGGGCGCTGTACGGGACGCGTTAAGCGCGGCACAGGCGGCACGGCTTTGCGCGGCGAAACAAAGTAGCCGGAACGTGGCTGAGGGGAAATCAGCTGCTGGTCTTCCAGGACGTGATACGCCTGTTGCACGGTACTGATACTGACGCCGTGTTCACTGCTCAGGCTCCGCACCGAAGGCAAGCGCTCCCCGCTTTGATAAAGCCCCTGCTCAATGCGCTCAGCCAGCAGCGTGGCGAGATGTTGGTAACGCGTCATGCTGTATCCTCACCGGAAGCCATACAGAAGGAAAAACCGATACAGAATGGCGCAAAAAATGCCATTCAGCTCATGTTTTAGCCCTTCTGTATGTTAAAGAAAAGTAATTTTTGAATCTGTCTGCTTTTGCCCGCTGGCCCCATGATTACCCCCAGGCAAACCGCGAGGAGTCACAGCATGGGCTTTGAAGAGAACCACCATCGCAGACCGTTTTATGGCCTGGTAATGCTTTACCAGTATTTTCGCCGCAGCCGCCAGCGCCGCCAGACTTTACGGGCGTTACGCGAACTTAGTCCGGAACAACTCAGGGATATGGGGCTGACGAGGGATGATTTATCCCGCTGGGAATAACGCTTAAGCGGTGCCACACGCTGGCACCGTTTTTTATTTACTGCTATCAAAAGGAGGACCAGACAACAACAACAATACTCAGGAGCCGCATGAACATCACCGACTTGCCTTTTACTACCACCGACTGGGCCACCCTAATCCCCACCGAACACCTAGGCATTACCGGCAAAGCGCTTTGGCGCACGCAGCAGTTTGGGCCCATCCGCGTGCGCATGGTGGAATACACCGCCGGCTATCTGGCCGATCACTGGTGCCAAAAAGGGCACGTTTTGCTGTGCCTGAAGGGCGAGCTGCAAACTGAGCTGGAAGATGGCCGCCAGTTTACGTTAACCCCGGGTATGAGTTACCAGGTGGCCGACGGCGCGGAGCCTCACCGTTCCTCAACGGCATCAGGTGCCGTCCTGTTTATTGTGGATTAACGCCATGCCGACGCTTTTGACGCCACGCCTGGCACTCAGCCAAATCACCGAAGCCGACTGGCCACTTTTCCGCTACCTGCAGCAGCAGCCGGACGTCATGCGCTACGTGGCCGATAACCGGCCGGAGACAGAGATCCGCCAGGCTTTTGACGCCCGTCTTCCCAACTGGCAGCCGGGCAGCCGCCACTGGCTCTGTATGGTGATGCGTCACCGCAAAACCGGCGTGCCGATTGGCGTCACCGGCTTCATTCTGCGTGAGGACGATATCGCGGAAGTCGGGTTTTTACTCGACCCGTCGTTTCACGGTCAGGGCTACGGGTATGAATCGCTGTACGAGGTGTGCGCCTTTGCATTTGCGGAGGTCGGCATCCGCAAGCTTGTGGCCACGGTCACCGCCGGAAATTTTCCGTCGAAGAAAGTGCTGGAGAAAGTCGGGTTTCAGCCGGAAGGAACGCTGCGGGAGAACTACTGGCTGAACGAACGCTGGCAGGATGACTGGATTTTTGGCCTGCTGGCCCGGGAGTTCAGATAAAACACGGGCCGCACAAGGCGGCCCATACTGCGTGATTCAAGACTTAGTTGTAGATTTCAGCCACGCCGTACATTTTGTTATCACCACCGGCGGAAACAATGCGGATAGACTTCGCGCCTGCCTGCTCGGCTTTCTGCTGCAGCTGGTGTTGCAGGCTGTCGAGGTTAGACGCGCCGCTGACCGATACGGTGCCCATTTTCTGGCTGACAGCTGGCTGAGTTTCCGCAGCGAAGCCGGAGAAGGAAGCAGCGAGAGTCATAACTACGGCAAAATATTTGATGCTTTTCATGATGGTTACCTTTGCATTTTGTTTAGTTGGAAGGCTGACTGCCTTCGATGAGATAAGAATAGCGCCGCCGTGCTTTGTTTGTTAGCGGAACAATTCGCTTATCTACTTCAAAAAAACTGAACACAAAGTCATCATGAAAAAGCGACAGAAAATGAGGGCAAACCCCGCACCCGGCGCTTAACAACAAGGCCGGATGAGGATTTAATCGGAAAACGATGACGGGTTTTATCGGCTTATTTCACCGAAAAGAGAACGCGGTCAGAATTCCGTGCGGGAGAAACCGGTCATCTCGGTCAGTTCCATCTCGCGACCCAGAGCGGTCATCGGATGGACAATTACCAGGCCACGCACGCTTTTCTTGAGCTTGCCCATATCGGCCTGCTCTTTTTTGGTAATCGCACGCTTGTACGGCAGCGCTACCAGCTTCTGCGCTTCTTTGCTCAGCTTCTGGTTACGCACCGCCTGCAGGCGAGCGATTTCGATTTCCAGCTTCTGCCGCTCTTTTTCCAGCTCGGCATATTTTTCCGCTTCGTTGATCAGGTGCAGGCCTGGCATTTCGTGGCGGATAGCGTCCAGACGGTCGCTGAGGCGTTTAATTTCTGCTTTTTCGATTTCTTTCATTTTGACTTACCGTGAATAAAGATGGCTTGCTGGCAAGGATACACGATCCTGAGGGACAGGGCGAAAAGCGGCTATTTCTGGAAGGCTTTTTTTAAGCTGATCCGGGAGATCAGCTCGGTCAGGGAAAGGACCATTGTGGAGCGAACGATTTGCATATAGCGCTGACGCTGCATTGCCAGCAGTTCAGGATCGCTGCCATCAACGAAGGTCGGCGTCGGCGGCAGCGCCGTCACGCAGTGCAGCTCGCCAAACGGGCCTAGCATTTCGTCATCGGTGAAGCTGTACTCGTTGCCGTCGTGGTTCAGTTCTTCCCGGAGCGCCATGAGCAGCTCGCAGTCTTCGTACTCGGCGCGGTTCAACACGCCCAGCCCGTAGATAAGCTTCAGGCGTACCGACAGGTCGCCCAGCGGGCCGTCGCCGTCCAGCAATGGCTCAACCGCATATTTCACCGCGTAGTCGTCCTTGCGGAACACCTGCAGCACCAGGATATTTACCGCTTCGGTTAACAGCTCGACGGCAGCAATCAGCAGGCTTCTTACGGTTTTGCCGGCATTCAGTCGCTCAAGCACGCGGTTTTCAAAGGCCTGGGTTTCTTCCATTTTTGCCTGCATCACTAAACATGTTTCAGGCGCGGTATCCACCGCGCCTGCATAGGGTTACGCTATGGCGTTATACGCCTTCACCGCCTCAGTCACGGCTTCGCTGTTTACATCCAGACCGGACACTTCCGCCAGCGCCGCCTGCGGGCCTTTATCTGCCAGAAGCTGCTTCAGCTCCTGCGCCTGCGGGTCCTGCTCGCTGTGGTAGTGCATTGCCGCCGCAATCCCTTTGATCAGGTTAGCGTGAGGCAAACCGTACTCAATCGTCCCCAGCAGCGGCTTAACCAGGCGGTCACCCGCGCTGAGTTTACGCAGCGGCTGGCGGCCAACGCGTTCCACGTCATCCTTCAGATACGGGTTTTCGAAACGACCGAGGATTTTCTTGATGTACGCGGCATGTTTGTCGGCTTCAAAGCCGTAGCGCTTAATCAGCACCGCACCGCTCTCTTCCATCGCCCCTTTCACTACGGCGCGCACTTTCTCATCAAGAATGGCATCGCGGATAGTCTGGTGCCCGGCCAGCTGACCGAGGTACGCGGTTATAGCATGCCCGGTATTCAGCGTGAAGAGCTTGCGCTCGACAAACGCCATAAGATTATCAGTAAGTTCCATGCCAGGAATGTTCGGCAGGTCACCTTTAAACTGGGTTTTATCGACAATCCACTCGCTAAAGGTCTCCACGGTCACTTCCAGCGGATCGTGAGTGGCGGATTCAGACGGCGGAACGATGCGGTCAACTGCAGAATCGACAAAGCCAACGTGCTGCTCTACCCACGCCCACGCGTCAGCAGACAGCGCTTTCTTGACGTGCTCTTTCAGCTGGCTGGTGCCACGCACCATGTTTTCACAGGCGATGATGTTCAGCGGCGTTTCGTTGCCGTTCGCACGGCGCAGTTCCAGGCCTTTGGCAAGCGTTGGTGCGATGCGCTCCAGCACAACCGGGCCGACGGCGGTGGTGATCAGATCAACCTGAGCGATAAGGGCCACAACGTCGTCGCCGATGCTGCTGACGGCATTCACGTTGGAGACGGTATCAATCTGCTGCTGCTCGCCGACTACGTGAACCTGGTAGCTGTGACGCGCGTTCAGGGCATCCAGAACCACCTGGTTTACGTCGGCAAAAGTCAGTTGCAGACCGGCGTCCGCCAGCAGTTTACCGATAAAGCCACGACCGATATTACCTGCACCAAAATGTAATGCTTTCATTGCGTTAACCTTCCTGATTATTTCACCCGTGAGGGCTGGGGTAAGGATACTGTATTCGAATCCCCTCACCCTAGCCCTCTCCCAAAAGGGGAGAGGGGGTAATGCTTTGCACCTGCTGCCCCTCAGGGGGTGAGGGGCAGGGTCTTATTTCTTACCGGCCAGCAAATCCAGCACTTCCTGGACGCTGGTGGTGTGCGCCAGGCGCTCAATCACCGACTCATCATCCAGCGCGTTGGTCAGGCTGGTGATGACCTGGATGTGTTCGTTATTGCGGGCTGCAATACCGATCACCAGGCGAGCCACGTCTTCCGGCTCTTCACCGAAGTGAACGCCTTCCGGGTACTGGCAGAACACCACGCCGGTTTTCAGCACGCGGTCTTTTGCTTCCACGGTGCCGTGAGGAACCGCGATACCTTCACCCAGGTAGGTCGGGGTCAGTTTCTCGCGCTCAAACATCGCGTCCACGTATTCCGGCTGCACGTAGCCGCCGTTCACCAGCTGTTCACCAGCGAAGCGAATCGCTTCTTCTTTGTTGCTGGCTTTCAGGCCGAGGAACACGTTACCCGCGCCCAGCTTGAACACCGCGTCTTCGCTGGAAACAAAGCTGTCTTCCAGGCTGTGCATGACTTTTTCTTCTTTCTGACTCAGATTCTGGGAAGCCACCAGACGCTCAACCAGGTTAGCGTACAGGCTGCTGTCGAGGAAGTTGGTCAGGGAGATATGCTGCGCCTGCGGCACCTGGCGCATCGCACGCTCGGTCAGGTCGCGGTGGGTAATCACCAGGTCAACGTCGTCCGGCAGGCTGTTGATCGCGCAGTTGGTCACGGAGATATTTTTCAGGCCAGCGTCGTTCACTTTCTTACGCAGCACGCCTGCGCCCATGGCGCTGGAGCCCATCCCTGCGTCGCAGGCAACGATGATTTTACGCACGTGGCTCAGGTCGTTAGACAGGCCAGCACCTACCGCCAGCGGCGCTGCGCCACCTTTGGATTCGGCTTTCATTTCCTGCATACGGCGAGCCGCAGCTTCGATGTCGTCTTCTTCTTTCACTTTGCTGGTTTTCAGCAGGATGGCGGAGACCACGAAGGAGACAACCATTGCCGCACAGATAGCCGCGATGTTAGCGAAGTACGCGCCTTTCGGCGTCATTGCCAGTACCGCCAGGATAGAACCCGGGGAAGCCGGAGACACCAGGCCGCCGTTCAGCACGGTCAGGGTGAACACGCCGGTCATACCGCCGAGGATAACGGCCAGGATCAGACGTGGGTTCATCAGCACGTACGGGAAGTAAATTTCGTGGATACCGCCCAGGAAGTGGATGATTGCCGCGCCGCCCGCAGACTGCTTAGCGTTACCGCGCCCAAAGAACATGTACGCCAGCAGAACACCCATACCCGGACCCGGGTTCGCTTCAATCAGGAAGAAGATGGATTTGCCCAGCTCGTGGGACTGCTGAATACCCAGCGGCGAGAAGATACCGTGGTTGATGGCGTTGTTCAGGAACAGGATTTTAGCTGGTTCTACAAAGATAGACGCCAGCGGCAGCATGTCGTGCACAACCATGAAGTTAACGCCTGCCGCCAGAACTTTGGACAGGACTTCAACCGCCGGGCCGATGCCGAGGAATGCCAGAATCGCCAGGATCATCCCGATGATACCGGCAGAGAAGTTGTTCACCAGCATTTCAAAGCCGGATTTGATTTTACCGTCGACCCATTTGTCGAAGTGCTTGATTGCCCAGCCGCCCAGAGGACCCGCAATCATTGCGCCGAGGAACATCGGCATATCTGCCCCGACGATAACGCCCATGGTAGTAATCGCACCCACCACGCCGCCGCGGTCACCGCCAATCAGGCGACCACCGGTAAAGCCGATCAGCAGCGGCAGCAGGTAAGTGATCATCGGGCCTACCAGCTTCGCCAGCGTTTCGTTTGGCAACCATCCGGTAGGAATAAATAAGGCCGTGATAATACCCCAGGCGATAAACGCCCCGATATTTGGCATAACCATATTGCTGAGGAAACGACCAAAGCTTTGCACTTTGATCTTGATATCGGATGACATACACATACCCCTTGTTGGTGTTCCGCGCTGAAAAGCAGCCCGAGGTTTATTGTTAACGTAGCGGCAGGGTCGCCGGCCTTATGCAGTAAAGTGACGCGAATCTGGCACTGAATCGTTAATCTGTCCAGCAACCGCCTAATTATGTGATTTAGATCACTAATACTCAGGGATCCACCTTCCACATTGAGTGATGAAGATCACATAATTGCAGTGTAAAAAAAGTACACCGTGGAATTTTTAACCCTGATTGACCTTTTAATGTGACTAAAATCACATTTTGTTATGACGTCTTTATTATTCATTTGTGATCTACTTCACAAAGTATTTTGGGGCAGATTAATCCTAATGTGATCCAGTTAAAATCTGGGCGTTGACAACAAACGGCGGGCAAGAAAGGGATGAAAGTAAATTACAGCGAAGCGGCTGGCAGAAAGCGCGACGTTGAATGCCGCGCTGGAATGAAAAGTTAGTTATCTAAGTCCGCGACAATGCCGCGCGCCTGAGCAAACAGCTGCTGGTAATGGGCGTCGCTGTCGCCAATCCCCTCTTCCACGCCGATGGTGTTATAGAGGAACTCAATTTTTGCATCTTCCACGCCCAGATACCCCATTGAGCCGTGAATATAATCGGCCATGTTTTTTTCCCAGCCATATTTCACAAACCCGGCCTGCGAGCCGCCGACCAGCGCCACCCAGCGGATTTTCTTATTGCCCAGCGTGCTGCCTGGCCCGTAGCCCAGGCCGAAGTTCCACACGCGATCCAGATAGCCTTTGAGCATGGCCGGGAAGCTGTACCACCACACCGGGAACACGATCACCACGGTGTCTTTATCTTCTAACTCGCCAAACAAGCGATGAACTTCCGGGGAATACTGTTTCTGCGGGTTGTTCCAGTCCGGCTCATCTTCCATGCCCAGCGCCGGGTTAAAGCCGCTGCGGTACAGATCCAGGGAGGAGACGTTAATGCCGCGTTCGGCCGCCTCGCCCTGAATTTCCTGCACCACCTGCGCGGTTAGCGACTCACTGCGCGGGTGCGCCCAAACAGTATACATATTCTCTGATTTCATGGAGTTATCTCAGCCAGTGGGGATGTACGTTCACTTTACGACCGCTGGATAATTCTGTAAAACGCAGTATTTGAGATGGGTTAATGAAGGATTTTCACTAATGGCGCTGAATTTTACCGACTTCGCAACCTTTATCGCCGTGGCGCGGCACAAAAGCTTTCGCGCCGCCGGGGACGAGCTGGGGCTGTCTCCTTCGGCGATCAGCCACGGCATCAAACAGCTCGAGCAGCGCCTGAAAATTCGGCTGTTCAACCGCACCACCCGCAGCGTCTCGCTGACCGAGGCTGGCAACAACCTCTACGAGCGCCTGCGCCCGGCCTGCGACGAGATTCATACTATTCTCGATGAGGTGAACTCGTTTCGGGACACGCCGATGGGCACCCTCAAAATCAACAGTTCGCGGCTGGCATCACGCCTTGTGCTGATGCCGCTGGTCGCCGGGTTTACCGCCCGCTATCCCGACATCAAAGTCGAAGTGACCACCGACGACAGGCTGGTGGACATCGTGAAGCAGGAGTACGACGCCGGGATACGGCTGAGCACCACGGTGGAAAAAGACATGATTGCCGTTCCCATCGGCCCAAAAGCGAGGATTTGCGTCGTCGCCACGCCGGAATACCTGGCGCAAAACCCTGCGCCAATGCACCCTCGCGAGCTGGTTAATCACTGCAGCGTCATCTTTCGTTTTCACAGCGGCCGCCCCTATTGCTGGGAGTTTTACGGGCCGGAGGGCAAGCTGGAAGTGACGCCGTGCGGCAACATCATCGTGGACGATCTCGACTCTGAGCTGGGAGCGGTGCTGTGCGGCGCAGGCATCGGCTATCTCTATCAGCAGCAGGTAGAAGAACACCTGGCAAGCGGCAGGTTGGTTTCAATGCTCGAAGACTGGCTGCCTGCGCTGCCGCCGTTCCAGTTCTATTACCCAAATCGGCAATACATGCCCAGCGCGCTGCGTGCCTTCGTTGATTACATAAAAGCGCAGCAGGCGTAGACTTTTTCACCAATGTTGGGTATCTGTTTCATACTTACCTCAAGTTGGCAAAAACGGATAATGTCATGAAACTGATCGGTAATTACACCAGCCCCTACGTGCGAAAGATCTCGGTCATCCTGCTTGAAAAAGGCCTCAGTTTTGAATTTATTAACGTCAACCCGTGGGTTGGCGACAGCCCGGCTCCGCAGTACAACCCGCTAGGCAAAGTCCCTACGCTTATCACCGATGAAGGCGAGCGCTGGTTTGATTCGCCGATCATCGCCCAATACCTTGAGCTGCTAAACATTGCGCCAGAGCTCATTCCGCACGACCCAAAAGCGGCGCTGAAAGTGCGCCAGCTTGAGGCGCTTTCCGACGGCATTCTGGACGCGGCGTTAACGTCGGTGCGTGAGAAACTGCGCCCGGCGGAACAGCAGTCTGAAGAAGTCCTGGTGCGTCAGCGCGAGAAGATTGGCCGCGCCCTCGACCTGCTGGAAGAATACGCCGCCGACGGCACCCTGGCCGCCGAGCCGCTCGATCTGGCCAGTATTTCCGCGGCCTGCGCAGTGGGCTATCTTAATTTCCGCCGCGTTTCACCGGGCTGGTGCGTGAACCGCCCTCACCTGGTCAAGCTGGTAGAACAGCTGTTCCAGCGCGAGAGTTTTGCCCGTACCGAACCGCCCGCGGCATGATCTGCGGCCAGGACAGGGGACGCTGTCCCCTGTAATATCGCCCACAAATTTCTTAATTCAGTCCTTGCCATGACGACAGCTCAAACACTTTTTAGCCATCTTCCAGCGACCGACCGCCTGCTGCGCGATGCCGCCTTTAGCGCCCTGCTTGCCGAGTTCGGTCATACCCGCGTGGTTGCCACGCTGAGAACGCTGCAAAACGAAGCGCGCGAGCACATCCGCTCGGCAAGCAAGCTGCCGGACTGGAGCGAGGACTGGGCGAAGAAAACGCGTAGCGTGCTCGAGGCCAGCCAGCGCAGCGCTCTCCAGCCCGTGTTCAACCTGACCGGTACCGTGCTGCACACCAATCTTGGCCGGGCATTACATGCTGAAGAAGCTATCGCGGCAGTGACGGAATCCATGCGCTCCGCCGTCACGCTGGAATATTCACTGGACGATGCCGGGCGCGGCCACCGGGATCGCGCCATCGCCGACCTGCTTTGTGAGCTGACCGGGGCGGAAGACGCCTGCATCGTCAATAACAATGCGGCGGCGGTTCTGTTGATGCTGGCGGCCTGCGCAGACGGCGGTGAAGTGGTAGTTTCTCGCGGCGAACTGGTGGAGATTGGCGGCGCGTTTCGCATCCCCGACGTCATGCGTCAGGCGGGCTGCGGGCTGGTTGAAGTCGGCACCACCAACCGCACGCACCTGAAAGATTACCGCGCGGCAGCGGGGGAAAATACCTCGCTGCTGATGAAGGTCCACACCAGCAATTACCACATTGAAGGCTTCACCAAAGTCGTTAGCGAGGCCGAGCTGGTTACGCTGGGCAACGAACTCGGCCTGCCGGTCGTCACCGATCTGGGCAGCGGCTCGCTGGTGGATTTAAGCCAGTGGGGCCTGCCGCCAGAGCCGATGCCGCAGCAGCTGATCGCCGATGGCGTGAGCCTGGTGAGCTTCTCCGGCGATAAACTGCTCGGTGGCCCGCAGGCCGGGATTATCGTCGGCAAAAAGGCGCTGATCGAGCGTATTCAGAGCCACCCCCTGAAGCGTGCGCTGCGGGCCGACAAAATGACGCTGGCGGCGCTGGAAGCCACACTGCGGCTGTACCAGCACCCGGAAACGCTGGTTGAACGCCTGCCAACCCTGCGCCTGCTGACCCGCAGCGCCGAAGATATCCACCGGCAGGCCAGCCGCCTGCTGCCCGCATTTGAAGAGCGCTTTGGCGAGCAGTTCGACGTGCGCGTTGAAGCGTGCCTGTCGCAAATCGGCAGCGGCTCTTTACCCGTTGATCGCCTGCCTGGTGCCGCTCTGACCTTCACGCCAAAAGACGGACGTGGCACAACGATCGCCTCGCTGACGCAAACTCTGCGCGAGCTGGAAAGGCCGGTGATTGGCCGCGTGGCCGAGGGCCGCCTGTGGCTGGATTTACGCTGCCTCGAAAACGAAGCGCTGCTGCTGGAGGGACTCGCCCAGTGATTATCGCCACCGCCGGGCACGTCGACCACGGCAAAACCACCCTGCTTCAGGCGCTGACCGGCGTGAACGCAGACCGCCTGCCGGAAGAGAAAAAACGCGGCATGACCATCGACCTCGGCTACGCCTACTGGCCGCAGCCGGATGGCCGGGTTATCGGCTTTATCGACGTGCCCGGGCATGAAAAGTTTCTGGCCAACATGCTGGCTGGCGTCGGCGGCATCGATCATGCCCTGCTGGTCATCGCCTGCGATGATGGCGTGATGGCGCAAACCCGCGAACATCTGGCGATTTTACAGCTGACCGGCAACCCGCAGATCACAGTCGCGCTGACTAAAGCCGACCGCGTGAGCGACAGCCGCATTGCGGAAGTCCGCGATGAAGTTACTGCATTACTGGGTGATACCCAGGCCGCAATCTTTGTGACCGCCGCCACCAGCGGGGAAGGCGTCGAGGCGCTACAGCAGCATCTCAAAGGGCTGGGCGAACGCCCTCATGCCACGGCACATCGCTTCCGCCTCGCCATCGACCGCGCCTTTACGGTCAGGGGCGCAGGGCTGGTTGTGACCGGCACGGCGCTGAGCGGCGAAGTCAATATCGGCGATTCACTCTGGCTGACGGGCGCAGAAAAACCGATGCGCGTGCGCGGCCTCCACGCTCAAAACCAGCCGGCAACCCGCGCGATGGCCGGGCAGCGTATTGCGCTGAACATCAGCGGTGACGCGGAAAAAACCGACATAAGCCGGGGCGACTGGCTGCTGAGCGACAAACCTCTGCAGCCGGTTGAGCGCGTCATCGTCGAGCTGCAAACGCTGCAGCCGCTCCAGCAATGGCAGCCGCTGCATATTCACCATTCTGCCCGCCACGTGACCGGGCGAGTTTCGCTGCTCGAAGGTAATCTGGCCGAGCTGGTGCTGGATGTCCCGCTGTGGCTGGCGGATAACGACCGCCTGGTGCTGCGCGATATCAGCGCGCGCATCACGCTCGCCGGAGCCCGTGCCGTGCTGCTTCATGCGCCACGCCGTGGTAAACGCCAGCCTGCCTTCCTGAGCTGGCTGGGTGAGCGGGCAGAAACCACCGATGACCAGCAAGCGCTGGGATCTCACCTGGCGCGAGGCGCCGTTTTGCTCAACGAATTTAGCTGGGCGCGTCAGTTAACAACGCAAGGGCTTCAGGCCTTACTTGCGAAGCCGGGATACTTGCAGGCGGGCAACGCGCTGTTAAGCCCGGACGTGGCCGCTCTCTGGCAGCAAAAACTGCTCGACGCGCTGGCTCGCTACCACCAGCAACACGACGATCAGCCGGGGCCGGGGCGAGAACGCCTGCGCCGCATGGCGTTGCCCGCAGAGGATGAAGGTCTGGTACTGTCGCTCATCGAAAAAATGCGCGGTGAAGGCCTAATAATGAGCTGCCAGGGCTGGCTGCATCTGCCGGGACATGAACCTGGGTTTTCCTCAGCACAGCAGGCCGTGTGGGATAAAGTCGACGCCCTGTTCGGCGACGAGCCGTGGTGGGTCCGTGACCTGGCCAAAGAAACCGGTGAAGAAGAGCAGGTCATGCGCCAGCTGCTAAGATCCGCCGCTCAGCAAGGGCTGGTCACCGCGATTCTGAAAGATCGTTATTATCGGAACGATCGCCTGCAGGCGTTTGCCGATCTGATCCGCGAGCTGGATCAAACCCACGGCGCGACCAACGCCGCCGACTTCCGCGACAGGTTGGGCGTGGGCCGCAAACTGGCGATTCAGATTCTGGAGTATTTCGACAAAATTGGCTTCACCCGGCGGCGCGGCAACGACCATCTGCTGCGCGATAAGGCGCTATTTTTACCGGCGTAATATTCCATTCTGCGGGAAGAGGTCTGCCCTCTTCCCCAGGGAATCCGTGAAGCATGTCGTAAAGCCGACGCGAAATGGCGAAGAAACAGACAGCCCGAACTACCCTTGTGAGTGAACCATCACAAGGAGACGGCCATGACAAATAATCCTCCCGATACCCGTATTATTCCCGGCGAGTATGGTTTCCCGCTCAAACTTAAACCCCGTTACGACAACTACATCGGCGGCCAGTGGGTTGCCCCGGTTGGCGGCCAGTACTATGCAAACCTCACCCCGGTAACCGGCCAGCCGCTGTGCGAAATCGCCAGCTCCGGCAAGGCCGACATCGACCTGGCGCTGGATGCTGCCCACGCGGCTAAAAAGGGCTGGGGGCAGATGTCCGTGCAGGAGCGCGCGTCTATCCTGCTAAAAATTGCCGACCGCATGGAGCAAAACATTGAGCTGCTGGCGACGGCGGAAACCTGGGACAACGGCAAACCGATTCGCGAAACCAGCGCCGCCGACGTGCCGCTGGCTATCGACCACTTTCGCTACTTCGCCTCCTGCATTCGTGCCCAGGAAGGCGGCATCAGCGAGGTGGATAAAGACACCGTGGCCTATCACTTCCACGAACCGCTGGGCGTGGTGGCGCAGATTATCCCGTGGAACTTCCCACTGCTGATGGCGAGCTGGAAAATGGCCCCGGCGCTGGCGGCGGGCAACTGCATCGTACTGAAGCCCGCGCGGCTGACCCCGCTCTCCGTGCTGCTGCTGATGGAGCTGGTTGGCGACCTGCTGCCGCCGGGCGTGGTTAACGTGGTCAACGGCGCGGGCGGCGAAATAGGTGAATACCTGGCGACCTCCAAACGCATCGCTAAAGTGGCGTTTACCGGCTCCACCGAAGTCGGCCAGCAGATCATGCAGTACGCCACCCAGAACATTATCCCGGTCACGCTGGAGCTGGGCGGCAAATCCCCGAACATCTTCTTCGCCGACGTAATGGAAGAGGAAGACGCCTTCTTCGACAAGGCGCTGGAAGGCTTTGCGCTGTTCGCCTTCAACCAGGGCGAGGTCTGCACCTGCCCGAGCCGCGCGCTGGTGCAGGAGTCCATCTACGAACGTTTCATTGAACGCGCGATCCGCCGCGTAGAAGCCATTCGCTCCGGCAACCCGCTGGACAGCCGCACCCAGATGGGCGCGCAGGTGTCTCAGGGGCAGATGGAAACCATCCTCAACTACATCGACATCGGCAAGAAAGAAGGCGCGGATGTACTTACTGGCGGGCGCAGAAAAGCGCTGACGGGCGACCTGCAGGCGGGCTACTACCTTGAGCCGACCATCCTGTTCGGTAAAAACAACATGCGTGTGTTCCAGGAGGAAATTTTCGGGCCGGTGCTCGCCGTCACCACGTTTAAAACCGTGGAAGAGGCGCTGGAGCTGGCGAACGACACCGAATACGGCCTGGGCGCGGGCGTGTGGAGCCGCAACGGCAGCCTGGCGTATAAAATGGGGCGCGGCATTCAGGCCGGGCGCGTGTGGACCAACTGTTACCACGCCTACCCGGCGCACGCGGCGTTCGGGGGCTACAAACAGTCCGGGATTGGGCGCGAAACCCATAAGATGATGCTGGAGCATTATCAGCAGACGAAGTGCCTGCTGGTGAGCTATTCCGATAAGCCGCTGGGCCTGTTCTGAGGATTGACCCTCACCCTAACCCTCTCCCTGGCAGGGAGAGGGGACGAGTTAGCGTTGCCTGTTAGATATTTTCTCCTGGCTCGCCTGGGGAGAGGATTGCTTCACCTTCCACTTATTTCCTCCCTCGCTCCTATGGAGAGAGGATTGCTCCACCTTCCACTTATTTCCTCCCTCCTATGGAGCGAGGATTGCTCCACCTTTCACTTCTTTCCTCCCTCTCCCCTTTGGGGAGAGGGCCGGGGTGAGGGGAAAACCTAGCGCAGCCGCTCAGGATGCGTATAAACCGTTGCCCGCCCAGGCCGGTTAAAGCCCACCAGCGTGAGATTTGTCCGCTGCGCAACTTCAACCGCTAATGAGGTCGCCGCAGACACCGCGAACAGGATTTCAATGCCGCACATCGCGGCCTTCTGCACCATTTCATAGCTAGCCCGGCTCGACACCAGCGCAGCGCCGTTGTGCCACGGGTTACGGCTGCGAACGCCGAGCATTTTATCCAGCGCTACGTGGCGGCCAATATCTTCCCTTCCGTCGAGGATGTGGCCCTCTGGATCTAGCCAAAGTGCCGCATGGGTACAGCCGGTCAGCTCGCCGACGGGCTGGTAGTCACGCATTTTTTTCAGCGCCGCATCCAGGTTTTCCAGGGCAAAAGTCTGGGTAAACGGCAGCGGCGGAACCGGGCGGCCAATGTCGTTTAACTGCTCGACGCCGCAAACGCCGCAGCCGGTTCGCCCGGCCAGCGCTCGCCGGCGCTCTTTCAGCCCCATAAAGCGGCGGCTGGACAGCTCAATTTGCACTTCAATACCGTTGCAGGACGGCGACACATCCATCCCATAAATCTCCGCAGGGCTTTCAATGATGCCTTCGGACAGCGAAAACCCGAGGGCAAACGCTTCGAGGTCTTTAGGCGATGCCATCATCACAACGTGTGAAATGCCGTTGTAAACCAGCGCCACGGGCACTTCCTCCGCCAGCCAGTCGGTTTCTGCCACGGTGAGATTGCCCCGGTGCCAAAGATCAATCGTGCGCGCGCCGGTGATCTGCGCCACGGTTTCTTTTTCAGAGTAGCGAAATTTGTTCACTTAGTTTTAACCATTCGAGAACACCCTCAGGACCATTGTGGTATTCTACTTAATACCCCTTCCGGATGAAGGGAAGAAAGCCATCAAAATCTATACTGGTTCTAATTGTGAACCTTTGCGGGTTACCCCGCAAAATAAATCCTAAGCAATGTGAAATGTCGAAATGTAAGGAGCGATCCATGCAGGTCAGCAGAAGGCAGTTCTTTAAGATCTGCGCTGGCGGTATGGCAGGCACCACGGCAGCAGCACTGGGTTTTGCCCCCGGCGCTGCGCTAGCGGAAACCCGGCAGTACAAGCTGCTGCGCACCCGTGAAACCCGTAACACCTGCACATACTGCTCCGTGGGCTGTGGGCTATTGATGTATAGCCTCGGCGACGGCGCAAAAAACGCAAAAGCCTCAATTTTCCATATCGAAGGTGACCCGGACCACCCGGTAAACCGCGGCGCGCTGTGCCCGAAAGGGGCCGGTCTGGTGGACTTCATCCACTCCGAAAGCCGCCTGAAAACGCCTTCTTACCGCGCGCCAGGCTCCGATAAATGGCAGCCAATCAGCTGGGACGATGCCTTTAACCGCATCGCGAAGCTGATGAAAGAAGACCGCGACGCCAACTTCATCGAAAAGAACGATCAGGGCACCACAGTCAACCGCTGGCTCTCCACGGGGATGCTGTGCGCCTCCGCGTCCAGCAACGAAACCGGCTATTTAACCCAGAAATTTACCCGCGCCCTCGGCATGCTTGCCGTGGATAACCAGGCGCGTGTCTGACACGGACCAACGGTAGCAAGTCTTGCTCCAACATTTGGTCGCGGTGCGATGACCAACCACTGGGTTGATATCAAAAACGCCAACCTCATCGTGGTAATGGGTGGGAACGCGGCAGAAGCGCATCCGGTGGGATTCCGCTGGGCGATGGAAGCCAAAATTCACAATGGCGCGAAGCTGATTGTGATCGATCCTCGCTTTACGCGAACCGCTTCGGTGGCGGATTTCTACACGCCTATCCGTTCCGGGACCGACATTGCATTCCTGTCGGGCGTCCTGCTGTACCTGATAAACAACAACAAATTCAATCGCGAGTACGTCGAGTCTTACACCAACGCCAACCTGATTGTGCGTGAGGACTTCGGCTTCGACGACGGCCTGTTCACCGGCTACGACGCGGCAAACCGCAAGTACGACAAAACCACCTGGAACTACGAGCTGGATGAAGAAGGCTTCGCCAAACGCGACCTGACGCTTCAGCACCCGCGCTGCGTGTGGAACCTGCTGAAAGAGCATATTTCCCGCTACACGCCGGATGTGGTCACCAGCATCTGCGGTACGCCGAAGGAAGACTTCCTGAAGGTGTGCGAGTACATCGCCGAAACCAGCGTGGCGGACAAAACCGCATCATTCCTGTACGCCCTGGGCTGGACACAGCACTCCATCGGCGCGCAGAACATCCGCACCATGGCGATGATCCAGTTGCTGCTCGGCAACATGGGGATGGCGGGCGGCGGCGTTAACGCCCTGCGTGGCCACTCCAACATTCAGGGTCTGACCGACCTCGGCCTGCTTTCCACCAGCCTGCCGGGTTACATGAACCTGCCCAGCGAAAAACAGGTGGATATCGACAGCTATCTGGCGGCCAACACGCCGAAACCGCTGCTGAAAGGCCAGGTGAACTACTGGGGCAACTACCCGAAATTCTTCGTCTCGATGATGAAAGCCTTCTTTGGCGACAAAGCGACGAAAGAAAACAGCTGGGGCTACGACTGGTTGCCGAAGTGGGACAAAGGCTACGACGTGCTGCAGTACTTCGAGATGATGAGCCAGGGCAAGGTCAACGGCTATCTGTGCCAGGGCTTTAACCCGGTGGCCTCGTTCCCTAACAAGAACAAGGTCGTGGCCTCGCTGTCGAAGCTGAAGTTCCTGGTCACCATTGACCCGCTGAACACTGAAACCTCCAACTTCTGGCAGAACCACGGCGAGATGAACGACGTTGATCCGTCGCAAATCCAGACTGAGGTGTTCCGCCTGCCATCCACCTGCTTCGCGGAAGAGAACGGCTCCATCGTCAACTCTGGGCGCTGGCTGCAGTGGCACTGGAAGGGGGCAGATGCGCCAGGAGAAGCGCTGAACGACGGCGAGATCCTCTCCGGCATCTTCACCCGCCTGCGCCGCATGTACGAGCGCGACGGCGGCAAAGTGCCTGAGCAGGTGCTGAACATGACCTGGCAGTACCTGACCCCGGATAACCCGGCGCCGGAAGAAGTGGCTATGGAAAGCAACGGCAAGGCGCTGGCAGACCTGATTGACCCGGCCACCGGCGCGGTGCTGGTGAAAAAAGGGCAGCAGCTCAGCTCCTTTGCTCAGCTGCGCGACGACGGGACAACGTCCAGCGGCTGTTGGATCTTCGCCGGGAGCTGGACACCGGACGGCAACCAGATGGCACGCCGCGACAACGCCGACCCGTCAGGCCTGGGCAACACGCTCGGCTGGGCATGGGCGTGGCCGCTTAACCGCCGCATTCTGTATAACCGTGCTTCCGCCGATCCGTCGGGTAAACCGTGGGATGAAAAACGCCGCCTGATCTCCTGGGATGGCGCGAAATGGGGCGGCATCGACGTGCCGGACTACAGCACCGCCGCGCCGGACAGCGGCGTCGGGCCGTTTATCATGCAGCCGGAAGGGCTGGGTCGCCTGTTTGCCCTCGACAAGATGGCAGAAGGGCCGTTCCCGGAACACTACGAGCCGTTTGAAACGCCGCTGGGTACCAACCCGCTGCACCCGAACGTGGTCTCCAACCCGGCGGCACGCGTGTTTAAAGATGACCTGGAGGCGATGGGCACGCACGACAAGTTCCCGTATGTCGGCACCACCTATCGTCTGACGGAGCACTTCCACTACTGGACCAAGCACGCGCTGCTCAACGCCATCGCGCAGCCGGAGCAGTTTGTCGAGATTGGCGAGAAGCTGGCCAACAAGCTCGGCATCGCCCACGGCGACACGGTGAAGGTCTCCTCCAACCGCGGCTACATCAAGGCCAAAGCGGTGGTGACCAAGCGTATCCGCACGCTGGACGTTCATGGTCAGAAGGTAGATACCATCGGGATCCCGATTCACTGGGGTTACGAGGGCGTGGCGAAGAAAGGCTTTATCGCCAACACCCTGACGCCGTTTGTCGGGGATGCCAACACGCAAACGCCAGAGTTCAAGGCGTTCCTGGTCAACGTGGAAAAGGTGTAACGGAGACGAATTATGGCTTATCAATCTCAGGACATTATCCGTCGTTCCGCCACTAACGGCTTCACGCCCGCGCCTCAGGCGCGGGATCACCAGCAAGAGGTCGCCAAGCTTATCGACGTCACCACCTGCATCGGCTGTAAGGCCTGCCAGGTGGCGTGCTCGGAGTGGAACGACATCCGTGATGAAGTGGGGCACAACGTCGGGGTGTACGACAACCCGGCGGACCTGACCGCCAAATCCTGGACGGTGATGCGCTTCTCAGAAGTGGAGCAGAACGACAAACTGGAATGGCTGATCCGCAAAGACGGCTGTATGCACTGCGCGGATCCGGGCTGCCTGAAGGCGTGCCCGTCGGAAGGGGCTATTATTCAGTATGCCAACGGCATCGTCGACTTCCAGTCCGAACAGTGCATCGGCTGCGGCTATTGCATTGCGGGCTGCCCGTTCGACGTGCCGCGCCTGAACCCGGAGGACAACCGCGTCTACAAATGCACCCTGT
The DNA here is from genome assembly GCF_059801165.1 of Cedecea sp. Ae19-4. Lineage (NCBI taxonomy): Bacteria > Pseudomonadati > Pseudomonadota > Gammaproteobacteria > Enterobacterales > Enterobacteriaceae > Cedecea > Cedecea sp. Ae19-4. The sequence goes on from NZ_JBCHWG010000002.1 coordinate 78,868, forward strand.
GCGTAGACCGCGTCACCGTGGGCCAGGAGCCTGCATGCGTGAAAACCTGTCCGACCGGGGCGATTCATTTCGGCTCGAAAGAGGATATGAAGACCCTCGCCGGCGAGCGCGTGGCGGAACTGAAAACCCGTGGTTATGACAACGCAGGTTTGTACGATCCGGCAGGCGTTGGCGGGACGCACGTGATGTACGTGCTGCACCATGCGGACAAGCCGACGCTGTATCACGGCCTGCCGGAGAACCCGTCCATCAGCCCAACCGTGAAGTTCTGGAAAGGCGTCTGGAAACCGCTGGCCGCCATCGGCTTTGCGGCAACCTTCGCCGCCAGCGTCTTCCACTACGTTGGGGTCGGCCCGAACCGTGCCGATGAAGAGGACGATAATCTGCACCATGACGACGACGAGGTGCGTAAATGAAAAAGCAACCGACCATTCAGCGCTATAGCGCGCCGGAGCGCATCAACCACTGGATCACCGCCTTCTGCTTCGTGCTGGCGGCGGTGAGCGGACTGGGCTTTTTCTTCCCGTCCTTCAACTGGCTGATGGGCATTCTCGGCACGCCGCAGCTGGCGCGCATCCTCCACCCGTTCGTTGGGGTGGTAATGTTCGCCTCCTTCATCATCATGTTTTTCCGTTACTGGCACCACAACCTAATCAATCGGGATGATATCTTTTGGGCGAAGAATATTCGTAAGATCGTCGTCAACGAGGAAGTGGGAGACACCGGGCGCTATAACTTCGGCCAGAAATGCGTGTTCTGGGCGGCGATTATTTTCCTGGTGCTGTTGCTGGCGAGCGGCGTGATTATCTGGCGTCCTTACTTTGCGCCAGCCTTCCCAATTCCGGTTATTCGATTTGCGTTAATGCTGCATTCATTTGCCGCGGTAGCGTTAATTGTGGTTATCATGGTGCATATTTACGCCGCCCTTTGGGTAAAAGGCACCATCACCGCGATGGTGGAGGGCTGGGTTACCACGACGTGGGCGAAGAAACATCACCCGAAATGGTATCGCGAAGTCCGCCGGAAACAGGAAAAGTCATCTGAATGAGTATTCGCATAATCCCGCAAGATCAGCTGGAGAAGAGCGAGAAACGCACGGCGGAAGTGATTCCGCCGTTATTATTCCCCAGGCTCAAAAATCTCTACAACCGCCGTGCTGAACGCCTGCGCGAGCTGGCTGCCAGCAACCCGCTGGGCGACTATCTGCGCTTTGCCGCGCTGATTGCCCACGCGCAGGAAGTGGTGCTGTACGACCACCCCCTGGAGATGGATTTAACCGCCCTGATTGCCGAAGCAGCTAAAACCGGCAAGCCGCCGCTGGATATTCACGTCCTGCCGCGCGACCCGCACTGGCAGCGCCTGCTGCAGTCGCTGATTGCCGAGCTGAAGCCTGAGATGGACGGCCCGGCGTTAGCGGTGATTGAAAATCTTGAAAAGGCGTCTTCCCAGGAGCTGGAAGAGATGGCCACCGCGCTGTTCAACGCCGACTTCGCGCTCGTCAGCAGCGACAAGGCACCGTTTATCTGGGCTGCGCTGTCGCTCTACTGGGCGCAAATGGCGACGCTTATCCCCGGCAAAGCCAAAGCCGAATATGGCGAACAGCGCCAGTTCTGCCCGGTTTGCGGCTCGATTCCGGTTTCCAGCATGGTGCACATCGGCACCACTAACGGCCTGCGTTATTTGCATTGCAATCTATGCGAAACCGAATGGCACGTGGTGCGCGTGAAGTGCAGCAACTGCGAGCAGACCCGCGACTTAAACTACTGGTCGCTGGACAGCGAACAGGCGGCGATCAAAGCCGAAAGCTGCGGCGACTGCGGCACCTACCTGAAAATTCTGTATCAGGAAAAGGACCCGAAAGTGGAAGCCGTCGCCGACGATCTGGCCTCGCTGGTGCTTGACGCCCGCATGGAGCAGGAAGGCTTCGCCCGCAGCAGCATCAACCCGTTCTTATTCCCTGGCGAAGGGGAATAAAACTGCCCTACCGGCCAGCTTGCGCTGGCCGGTAGTTTTCTTTTCTAACGATCAGCCGCGCTTAATCAACTGGGTAATTTGATCGTTTTGGATCTGATGCTCCACGCCCTGCGCGTCATAGTAGCGCGTCAGTCCGGTTTGCTTATCCACCTCTGGTTTACCTTTGGTGACGATCATTTCCCCGTTTTTGGTCGCCATTACGTAGCTGCTGGAGCAGGCCACAACCGAGAACGCCACCACGCCAACCAACATCATCCCGAAAAGTTTTTTCATTTTTGCCAACCCTTTATTGTTTTAGACACAGGATTGTAACGGGATGAAATGCAACCGGTTGTTAATGTGTATTGCGAAGAGAGACAGGGTTTAGCCACGGCACCATTCCTTTCGTTGGACATTTTCCATCGGGCAAGAGACGCTGTCCCGGCACACAACCATATTTTGGCAGCCCGCCAGTTTCTCTTATCAGGATACTTTTATGTCAGTCACAGACCCCGTCATACGCCAGTTCGAGGCGTACAATGCCCACGACCTCGACGCCTTTACAGCCTGCTTTAGCGCAGATTTCACCGCCTATCGCCCGCCAGCCGTAACGCCTTCTCTGGCAGGACGCGATGCCCTGTATGCTTTCTACAAAGATCACCGCTTCAATAACCCGGCCCTGCGAGCAGAAATCATTTCCCGCACCGCAATGGGCAACAAGGTGTTCGACCATGAGAAGATCCACGGCCTGAGCGATGAACCCATTGAAAGTATGGCCGTTTTCGAAGTGGAAAATGGGCTGATAAAAACGGCATGGTTCTTTTTTGGCTGAACCCTGCCCGCCATAAATGATGGGTTTACCTGGCCAGTTTGTCGGCATAGGATATGGATATTCATCCAGTAAAAGGACGTATTATGGCCCTCGAACCCGCTATTGCCCGGCTGGTGAATGACTTTATTGCCGCCGGTCGCCCCTCTTCCCGCCAGCAAAGTTTTGCCGAACGGCGGGCAGGCTATATCGCCAGTACCGTGCTGGCCGGTGAAACGGAAACCAGAGTCCAGGTGGAAGATATTTCACTGGAGGGAATGCCGTTACGGGTCGTTTCCCCACTCGACGCCAGTGGAACACTGCCGACGGTGATTTATTATCACGGCGGCTGCTTTGTCAGCGGCGGGTTTGCCACTCACGATAATCAGCTCCGCCAGTTAGCTTTTCACGGCGGATGCCGGGTCATTGCCGCGCAGTATCGCCTGGCCCCAGAACACACTTACCCTGCCGCCCATGATGATGCCGAACGTGCTGCCATATTAATCAGGCACCACGCCATGAATTTAGGCGTCGATAGTGAGCGTATCACGCTTGCCGGAGACAGCGCGGGTGGGCATATCGCCCTGGTAACCGCCCTGCGTCTGAAAGCCGCCAAGGAATGGCTCCCGGCTAGCCTGATGCTGATTTATCCGATGCTCGACGCCAGCGCTCAGCAGCCAAGCTACCAGCAGAACGGCGAAGACTACATTATCACCCGCGACACGCTGCTCAGCGGCTTTGAAGCTTATTTCCCTGGAACGGATGTGATGCATCCGGAAGCCAGCCCGCTGTGGCGCGAAGATTTTGCCGGGCTGCCACCGGTGCATATCCTCACCGCCGAATACGATCCGCTGCGCGATGAGGGCGAATTACTTTATTCCCAGCTTATAGAACAAGGTGTTACGGCAAGCTGCCAGCGCTATCTGGGCGTGATCCACGGTTTCTTTCAGCTGGGCGGCATCAGCCAGACAGCAAGAGAGGCCATGAGAGACATAGCCTGGCGAACCGCGTCAACGGAGTGATTCCCAGGTCGTTAGACTGATTTAGCAAATAATTTCACTTTAGGCGCAGGATATATTCTTACTGACCCATTGGGCAGCAGCATGAAACCCGGTATACTGCGCCCGCCTCCATGTAGCAATGCAGGCGCGGAAGGTCGTCGTCTCCGGTGAGGCGGCTGGACTTCAACTCCAGTTGGTGCCGCCAGCGGCGCCGGGCAGGTTCGACTCCTGTGACTTTCCGCCAAGTTTAAAATATCAAAAACATCTAAATAAAATAATTGGTTGAGAATATTAAAATATTTCCACCAAAGCACATTAATGTTTTAGCGTGCCATCTACTTCATGCAACATTCCAAAAATTCGTAATAATCCTTATTAGCTTTCAGCGCGATACAAATCTTATACATCCATAGATGATGCTGGCCACTTTCAGGTACGGAAATATTGCAGCTCTCTGTTAATCCCGATGTTTAATCTTCTGATCGACAGCCTGCAAGCGCCCCGCTTTGTCCGCGCAGATTCAGGTCTGGCAACGATCGATAGCCAGTCCGGAAATAATATTCACTAGCCCCTCACCCGACCCTCTTCCTAAAAGGGAGAGGGGAAAAATACGCGGCGTCATCAACGCCGTGTTCCCTTCCTGGCAGCTGCCTCACAAAACCCGCTCACAGCGTCTGCCCGTGATAAATCTGGTAGCCCAAATCAATGGTGTTGTGGTTGAGATCTTCATTGCCGATCTTATCCAGCAGCATTCTGGCCGCCACCCGGCCAATGTCGAAGCGGGGGGTGATCACACTTGCCAGGCTGGGGATCATCTGGCGCCCCATCTCCAGCCCGTGAAAACCGGCGATCGAGATCTGTTCCGGGACAAGCAGGCCCCGCTCGCGGCAGAGCAGCAGGGCGCCCATCGCAATATCGTCGTTAGTGCAGAAGACTCCGTCCAGGTCAGGGTAAGCGGCCAGAGCGTCGCGCATCAGCTGCATACCCAGATGGATGGATGAAATGGCTTTCGGGTTGATACGCTGCGGCTCCAGGCCGCGCTGCGTCATGGCGTCGCAGTAGCCGCGAAAGCGCTGCTCGTCGCGCACGTCATCTTTTGAACCGAGGTAGACGATCCTGCGCCGCTGCCGCTTGTCCAGCATGGTGCCAACCATGTCTAACGCGGCCTGGCGGTTATCAAACCCCACTTCCATATCCAGCCGGTCGCCCTGAATATCCATCAGTTCCACAACCGGGATGGCAGCGGACCGCAAAAACTTCACGGTGCGGAAGGTGTGGTACTTCTCGCAGAGAATAATGCCGTCGATGTTGTAGGAGAGCAGGTTAATCACCGACTCCTCTTCCGACTCGCGGTTGTAGTTATAGTTGGCGATCAGGGTCTGGTAATTCTGCCCGGACGTGACGGACTCAATGCCGGCGAGAATGTCGGCGAAGAGCTGGTTTTGAAAAGAAGGAATCAGCACTCCCAGCGTATAGCTGCGGGCATTCAGCAGCATACCGGGGGCACGATTGGGCACGTAATCAATCTCTTCCATGATTCGGGCGATACGCAGCCCGGTTTCTTTTGCAACCTTTTTAGGCGAACGGATGTAGCGGCTGACGGTCATCTTCGTCACGCCAGCCAGCGTGGCGATATCCTGCAAAGAAATGCGGTGGTTTCTCATCGGCCCTCTCAATACCGGGGCGCAGCGCGCGCACCCGGTGGCCTGTCGGCGAGTCATACAACGATTTAATGCAAAACGGCATTTATCGTCAATACGCCCAGCAGCCCCATGACTGAGATCAGCGTTTCCATCACGGTCCAGGTACGCAGCGTTTCCCCCACGCTGAGGTTAAAGTAACCCTTAAACAGCCAGAATCCCGGATCGTTAACGTGAGAGGCGATCACGCTCCCCGCCCCGGTCGCCAGCACCATCAGGGCCGGGTCGGCGTGGGTCACGCTGATGATAGGCAGCACCACGCCTGCGGTAGTGATCGCCGCGACGGTCGCCGAACCCAGCGCAATACGCAGCAGTGCCGCCACCGTCCAGCACATCAGCAGCGGCGAGAGCGGCGCACCGTTCATCAGGTGCGCGATGTACTGCCCTACGCCGCTGTCGACCAGCACCTGCTTAAAGGCGCCGCCACCGGCGATGATAAACACGATCATCGCGATAGCGCCGATAGAGTCCCCGGCGATGTTCATCACCTGCTCCATGCTTCGCCCTTTGCGCCAGCCGAGGGTAAAGGTGGCGATAGTCAGGGCAATAAACAGCGCGACCGCCGGGTTACCAATAAAGTCGAGGAAAGATCTGAGCCCACTTTTTTCAGGCAGCACCACGTTACAAAGCGCGGCAATGGCCATCAGCAGCACGGGGGTGATGGACACCAGCAGGCTGTTCCAGAACGAAGGCATTTCCGCCTCGCTGAACACCCGCGAGCTGAACAGACCTTCCGGCGGCTTCTTTTCAAACCGGGTTAACAAACGGGAGAACAGCGGTCCGGCAACGATAATCGTCGGCAGGCTGATAATCAGCCCGTATAGCAGGGTGGTACCGAGATTGGCGTTATACATGGTGGCAATCGCGGTCGGCCCCGGGTGCGGCGGCAGGAAGCAGTGCGTGACCGACAGCGCGGCCACCATCGGTACCCCCACATACAGCAGCGGCAGGCCGGACGAGGCGACAACGGTGAACACCAGCGGCAAAAGCAGCACAAAGCCGACCTCAAAGAACATCGCCATCCCAACCACCAGCCCGGCAATCATCAGCGCCCACTGTACGCGCTTCGCGCCGAAGGCTTCGATCAGGGTAGTGGCGATGCGCTGCGCCGCCCCGGTATCCGAAATCAGCTTCCCGAGCATCGCCCCAAAGCCAAGGATCATCGCCAGCCCGCCGAGGGTGCCGCCAATCCCGTTTTGAATGGAGTGCAGAATCGCCTGGGGATCCATTCCCTCCGCAAACCCAACCACCGCCGCCACCAGAACCAGCGCGATAAAGCCGTTCACTTTAAAACCGATCATCAGGACCAGCAGCAGGGCGACGCCTGCGGCAATAATAAGTAATGGCATACGCTTATCTCTTATCAGTGCAAAAAAAGCAGCGCGAAGCGCTGCAGGTTAGTGGTCAGGTCGGGCAGTCAGCGCGTTTAAAAAAGCTGAAAACCAATCGCTTGATTTTCAGCTTTCTGCGGCGAGAGAAGGCCCATGCTCTCCACCTTTTATTCGGTCTACCCGCCTTCACTTTTCGGCAGGCACTCGCGCCGTTAAACGGCGGCCAGCATGCCGCCATCAACAAACAACAGGTGCCCGTTAACGAAATCTGAAGCTTTTGAAGAGAGGAACACCGCGGCGCCAATCAGCTCCTGCGGATCACCCCAGCGTGCGGCGGGCGTCCGTTTGCACAGCCAGCCGCTGAACGCTTCGTCATTCACCAGCGCCTGAGTCATTTCCGTTTTGAAGTAGCCGGGGGCGATGCCGTTGACCTGAATGTTGTGGCGGGCCAGCTCAACGCACATGCCCCGGGTCAGCATCTTCACCGCGCCTTTCGAGGCGGCGTAAGGCGTGATCGTGTCGCGCCCCAGCTCACTCTGCATGGAGCAGATATTGATCACCTTCCCGGCCTGGCGCGCCACCATCCGGCGGGTCACCGCCTGCGAAACCAGGAAAACGCCGGTCTGGTTCACCGCAATCACATCATTCCAGTCCTGCTCGGGGAACTCGGTAAAAGGATGGCGGCGCTGAATTCCGGCGTTGTTCACCAGCACATCAATCGGGCCCACTTCCTGCTCAATGCGCTCCACAGCCGCATCGACATCTTGTTTCTGCGTCACGTCGAACGGGGCGCCCACGGCGCGGATCCCTTCGTCCCGCAGCTTTTGCACCGCAGCCTCGACCTTAGCTGGCGTGCTGGCGTTGACGACAATCTGCGCCCCGTACTGACCCAGCCCGGTAGCCATCAGGTACCCGAGCCCCTGCGCAGAGCCGGTAATCAGGATGTTCTTGCCTTTCAGTGAAAAAAGATCGTTCATTGCCTTAATCCTTATTAACAGGCCTCAGAAAACCAGCTGAACTTTCGCGGCCTGGGTTTTATCCCCGGCAAAGATCAGCGCCTGCTCCAGGTCGGTAAAGGCATACTCTGCGCTCAGCAACGGCAGCGGGTTAATCACCTTGTTAGCCAGCCAGGAAACGGCCGTATTGAACTCCGTGGTGAAGCGGAAAGAGCCTTTCAGCGAAATCTCTTTGGCGATGAGCATCATCATGGGGAATTCCGGCACTGCGCCGCCCATTCCTACCTGCACCATGGTGCCTTTGGCGCGGGTCACTTCCAGGCAGGTGGTTACTGACGAAGGGTGACCGGAGGCTTCAAAGCTGATATCGAAGTAGCCTTTTTCCTCTTTCCTGCCGTCCAGGCTATCGTGCAGCGGGTTCACCAGCGTGTCGGCGCCCATCTGCGCGGCCAGCGAAAGCGAGCGCGGGCTGACATCGGCGCAGACAATTTCTGCCGCTCCCAGCGTTTTTACCGCGCTGGCGATCAGGCAGCCAATCGGCCCTACGCCGGAGATAAACACGCGCTTGCCCTGCAGATCTCCCGCCTCGTGCGCGGCGTGGATGGCCACCGCCAGCGGCTCGGCAAACACCATCACTTTTTCATCCGCTTCAGCGGGATAGGGAACGCACTGCGCGCTGTCGACGGTTTTAAACCGGGTAAAGCCGCCGTCAACGTGTGGGAAGTACATTGCGCTGCCGAAGAAGCGCATGGTTGTGCATTGATTTTCTTCCTGGCTAAGGCAATATTTACAATGGCCACAAGGTTTGGATGGATTAATAGCGACCGTCTGTCCTTCATGTAATTCAGGAGAATCGGTATGCACTACCGTGCCAATAACTTCATGGCCTAAAATCATTGGGGCTTTTACGGCAAAGTTGCCGACCTTCCCTTCCTGATAATAATGCAAATCGGACCCGCAAATGCCTCCCCGGGAAATCTTCAGCAACGTCCCTTTATTATTCCACTCAATTTCCTGATGGCTAACGGAAACGGTTTGCTTGCCTGAGATCACACAGGATTCAGTGTTAATTTTCATCAATACCTCAATAGTCAGCGGGTAAAACTCAGCGCTATTTAAAGGCTTTTACCTGCCCATAATTGTGATGAAAATCACACTTAAAGGCTGTTACAGAAGGATGTTACGCATAACGTGACGCACCTTTTAGTTCTTAGCGGTTGGCGCCAGGGATGGGGCGATGTAATGCGGAAAATAAAAAAATAGCTTCTGAGGATTCTGGTAAATAAATAAAAAACATCAAAAACCTTTAAAAGAAAAATACATGAACGTTCTGCAAATCAAATATTAGCCATCATGAAAAGTATGAATTATTTATTTACAAAGTAGAGTAATATTTTTAATTACCCATGAGAATGAAAGAGATAACCCGGCACTCATCGGCCGGGAATCTGTCAATCACCTTGAATAGGCTCTGCCACAAAAGAGAGCCTGAATAATTAGCTTAGCTGCAAGAGAATACCCGAGCCGTCGGCCTCAACTCGCAGGGCATCGTAATTTTCCGCGCCGGTATAACGAGAGAGCTCCCCGGCGTGGTGAGCGTTGGTGCCGGAAATGACAAAGATTTTTGCGCCTGCCGCTTCACCGGCTTGTACACCCGCCAGGGCATCCTCAAACACCAGGCAGTCGGCCGCGTTTACGCCCAATTTTTCCGCCGCCAGCAGGTAGCCCTCCGGGGCGGGCTTACCGAGACGGACGTCTTCCGCCGCAATAATAACTTTGGGTTCAGGCAAACCGGCGGCCTGAATGCGGCGCAGCGCCAGCGCTTTTGGGGCGGAAGTAACAATGGCCCAGCGATCCATCGGCAGCGCCTGCAAAAACTCTCGCGCGCCGCCGATGGCTTCCACGCCATTCACATCGGCGATTTCAGCTTCGGTAATCCGCTGTGCTTCGGCTTCGGCATCCACGCCCGGTAGATTCTGGCGGGCAATCGTCTCCACCGCGCGCACGCCGTGAATGGTGGGCAGGAAAGCTACCGGATCGATGCCGTGACGCACGGCCCACTCACCCCAGATGCGTTCTGCCACGCGAATGGAGGTCAGAATGGTGCCGTCCATATCAAAGAAGAAGGCCGCAAAGCGCTGGCCGTTAAAAAGTATATCGCCCGTTTGTGCTGTCAATGACGTGCTCTCCACAGGAGTCTGATGGTCTGCGGAGCATCATACATGGGCGTTATTTATTGTTCACCTGGGCAACCACCTTCTCCCTAAAAGGGAGAAGGGAAATACCGATCAACGATTCAACCTGTAAAGCTTACTGGCAGGTCCTCTGTATAGAGGTCGGCACTGTTCTGATAATCACCACAAATTACATCGGCGGCGTCAGCCCGTTAACCCCGGCGGAAATTCCGCGCGCGACGGCCTGGCCTTTGTCATCTTTGGTGGCAAACAGCACCACTTTCGCGCCCGGCTTCAGCACGGATTTGTCGGCGGGGCTGATCAGCACCACCGGCACGTCGTCCGGCACCTGCACGGTTTTCTGCTGGCCGTGGAATTTCACCGTCATCGTGCGCCCGTGGCTGTTCACGAGGGTGCCGACCGTGCCGTTGGTCATGGTGTTCACCTGGCCGTTGGCGGATTCAAACGGATTAAACCCTTCCCCGGAACCGCGCAGGCTCGGGGCAAAAACGTGTACCTCCAGCGCCTTCAGCGTGCCATCCGCCTGCGGCACGGCGGCGGTGCCGATGAAGCTGTCGGGCTTGATGTCGCTCATCTTCGCTTCGCTCACGCCGTTGATTCGGGTTTTGTCCGTCAGGCCAACGGAAAGCTTTTCCCCCTGACGGGTGGTGATTTGCAGCGAGGAATCATTGACCGCATCAATGGTGCCGCGCACCGGGGTAATGACATTGTCCGCCGCCGCAGCGCCCACGCTCAGCAGCAGGAGGCTTAAGGCCGGGATAAACAAACGTGGCTTGATCATGCTTTCTCCAGGATTCAGGTCAGGGTAAGGACTGCTCTGGATCAAGATTAACCGCCAAATGAATTCCGGGGGTGAAAGAGTGTGTTCAAACGTTTCCTGACCCACCCGAAACGTGCTCTTTTGCGAAGCGAATAAGGCGTTTAATCAGCGGCGTGCGCTCCCGCTTGCGGTACAGCATCCAGATAGCCGAAGGGATTTCTGCCCCGGCAATCGGGCGATAGACCACGTCCGGCACGCCGATGGTTTTCGCCATGATCTCCGGGATAACCGCGATGCCGTTGCCCAGCGCGATATGCGCCAGCACTTCGGTCAGCGTGCTGGAGCGGATGGCATCGTTGAGCACAAATCCCCCGCGGCGGGCGACTTCATGCGAGCCGGATGTCTGCTCCGGCAGAATAAAGCTTTCCCCGGCCAGAGCGGCAGGGTCGATAGCTTCCGTGCCGGAAGCCAGACGATGGCAAGCGGGGAGCGCCAGGCAAAAACAGTCGCTTTGCACCAACAGGTGCCCGACTTCTGACGGCAGCGCGACCGGGGCGCGCACAAACCCAACGTCGATTTTGCCCTCCACCAGCGCCGCCGCCATGCTGTCCATCAGCACTTCTCGCGCACCAAGCGAGATATCCGGATATCTCCCCCGAAACGCCCCCATCACCGAGCTAAGCGTCCCCGACCAAAGCGAAGACGCCACGTAGCCGACGCGAATGTAGCCCTGCTCGCCGCGTGCAGCGCTAAGCACACGCTCACGCGTCAGCTCAGCCTGCCGCAGAGTGGCTTCGGCTTCTTCGCGGAAAATCTCCCCGGCCTGGGTGAGCTGTACGCGCCTTTTGGTGCGTAAAAAGAGCGGAGTGCCAAACTCCCGCTCAAGCTGACTGATTTGCACCGACAGCGTCGGCGTGGAGATGTTCAGCGTTTCCGCCGCCGCGCCAAAATGGAGCGTTCGGGCAACTTCGAGAAAATAACGCAGATGGCGAAGCTCCATGTTTACTCCTGATTATTAGGTATTAACTAATAATAATGCCGAACTTGAAAATTGAATACCGCGCCCCGGATCGCGAAGCTTAAGGCGTGTTCTTCCCGCGTTTTCGGAGCTTTTATGTCTACTGTGCTGGCCGCGCCCGTGGCCAAAAACGACACCACCGTGCTGCTGGTTGCTTCCATGGGCTGCGCGATGACGGTCATCGACACAAATATCGTTGGCGTCGTGTTGCCGACCATCGCCCGCGGGCTGGACGCCACGTTTGCCGATATGGAGTGGGTGATCGGCGCCTACGTGCTGTGCTTCTCTTCCCTTTTGCTGCCCGCCGGTTCGCTGGCGGACCGCTTCGGCAGACGGCGGATTTTTTTATTCGGTATCGCCCTGTTTGCCCTGGCGTCCCTTGCCTGCGGAGCGGCCACCACCATCCTGATGCTGAATATTGCCCGCGCACTGCAGGGCGTAGGCTCGGCGTTCTTGCTGGCACCCGCGCTGGCGATCATCGGCCATACCTTCCGCGAACCTCAGGCACGGGGCCGGGCGTGGGCCATATGGGGCGGCATGATGGGCATCACCATGGTGCTTGCGCCTTTGGCCGGCGGCATCATCAGCGCCTATTTCGGCTGGCGCTGGGCGTTCTACATCAACATCCCCATCTGCCTGCTGCTGGCGATGGCGGTGCTGCGCACCATCGAAGAGTCCCGCAATCCTGCCGCCGGTAAGCCGGATGTACACGGCATTTCGCTGTTTATCGCCGCCATGTTTTCTCTCACCTGGGCGCTGATCCTCGCCCCGGAGCACGGCTGGAGCAGTCCCGAAGTGATGGGGCGCTTTATCGCTTCGGCGTGGTTCTTTCTGTTCTTTGCGCTGGTCGAACGTTACAAAGCCCAGCCAATGCTCGATCTCCGCCTGTTCCGCTCGCTGCCGTTTATTGGCGCAGTGCTGTCCATGTTTACCTATGCGGCTACGGCGCAGGTAATGACCTCACTGCTGCCGCTGATGCTGCAAAACGTCGAGGGGAAAACCGCCCTGGCGTCCGGGGTGGGTATGCTGCCGTTTGCGCTCGCCATGCTGTTCTTCCCGATGGTGGCCCGCTGGATGGCACAGCGCATGGCCGCCCGCTGGATCTTAGCCGCCGGATTAGGGCTGGTTGGCGTCGGCAACCTGATTATCGCTGGCGGCGTGCTGGCGCAGTGGCCCTGGCTGGTTATCACCGGTATGGCCGTGCTGGGCAGCGGCGGCGGTATTCTTAACGGCGAAACGCAGAAGGCAATTATGGGCACCGTGCCTCACGAAAGGGCGGGCATGGCTTCGGGGATCAGCACCACGGCGCGCTTCTCCGGCATTCTGCAAGGTTTTGCGCTGCTGGGGGCCATTCTGGCCGGGCATACGCGTCACGTGCTGACCTCAACGATACAGGCTAGCAACCTGCCGGTACGGGATGATTTTATTACTCAGGTTGTGGCCGGAGATGTGCAACGCGCCCTTGCACTGTGGCCGGAGAAACAGGCTCAGACGCTAAGCTCGCTGATCCGCCACAGCTACGCCTGCGGCTTCTCGCTGATGCTGGTTTGCGCCGCGCTGTTCGCTTTCTTCATTGCTCTGGTTGTCGTTTTCACCGTGCGGGATCGCGCCGGGAGTCAGCCCAATGAACGCTAAAGAGATTGATTTCCAGTTTGCGATTTTCAGCGATATTCACGCCAATTTACCGGCACTTGAGGCCGTTTTGCAGGACATTGACCGCCACCACATCAACCAAATTTGGTGCCTGGGCGATCTGGTGGATTTTGCGCCGTGGCCTAATGAAGTGATAAACCTGATTCGCAGCCGCAACATTCCGGTGGTGATGGGCAACCACGACCGCCGCGTAGCAATGGACGAGCTGGTCACGCCGCTGGCTAAGCACTCCGTCCATGAACAACAAGCCCGTGAACAGGCGATTACCTTGAGCAAACGCACGCTGACGGAGGAGAACCGCCGCTGGCTCAGCGCCCTGCCCCGGTCGAGAGCGTTTTACGCCGGGCCGCTCAGAATTCTGCTGGTCCACGCCAGCCCGGATTCTCTGTCCGAGTATGTGCATCGCCAGTTCTCCTGCAGCCAACTGATGAAGTGGCAAACCACGCATCAGTTCGATGTGATGGTTTCCGGGCATACGCACTACGCGGATATTCGCGAATTAGCCCGCAGCGATGGCCGCAGACTAATCGTCGCCAATACCGGTGCCGTCGGGCGAATCAAACCCGGCGAGCCGCAGGCCACCTGGCTGAGAGGGCACTACCGTCACGGGAAGCTAAAACTGGCGGTTCAAACGGTAAATTATGACGTCGCCGCCGTGGCCCAGGCGATTAAAGACAGCCCGGTGCCTGACTTTTACGCGGAGGAGCTGTATCAACACGGCATGGCCTGTTCACGGGCGCTGTCGGTATTCTGAGCGGCTCACTATTTCGTGATAAGCTGCGCAATATTGGCGACAGATAACGCACATCAATATGTCGATGCGCGATACTGCCTCACTTTCATTGCTTGCCGCTTCAGGAAGAAAAATGGCCTCTAAATATGCACTCGTTCTGCTGGCTCCGCTGCTGCTGGCCGCCTGTTCGTCATCGGACAATTCAGGGATGGATCGCCAGGACAGGCAACGCCTGGACGACAGCTTTATGCGCTCCCCGTGGCCAGATCCCTACTACAACAGCCGCTACCTGACGCCGGAACAGCGCCAGGACATTCGCGACCGCATCCGCGCCGACCAGCTGGAAGCCAGAGGCCGCAGGGATAACAGTACCGACAGCGGCGACGGCTTTGGCCAGCCGGTGCATTTCTAAACGGTTGGCGCCATTTCTCCCCACATAATCAGGGAGGCCAATGACCTCCCCGTCACGCTTAGAAGCTGTAGTTTGCCGTCAGCGAGAAGCTGCGCGGGGCGCCATAAACCACATAGTCGGAAAGCCAGGATTCATATTCTTTGTCGAACAGGTTATTGATGTTGCCCTGCACGGCGAAGTTTTTCGTTACCTGGTAACGGGTGAAGAGATCCACCAGCGCGTAGCTGCCCTGTTTGATGCGGGTGTTGCCGTTCGGACCGTAGGCATCCTGCCAGGTTTTACTCTGCCAGTTCACACCGCCGCCCACGGTCACTTCCGGCAGCATCGGCAGCTGGTAGCGGGTAAACAGCTTCAGCGTGGTGCGCGGCTGGTCCGGGTTTACCGCGTCGCCGTTATTGTCGTCTGCCACATAGCGGGAAGCCCCGAAGGTAAGCTGCCAGTTATCGGTCAGCGCACCGTTCAGCTCAAACTCCACGCCGCGGCTCACGGTGCCGTCCACGGATTTATACGCCGTTTCACCAGGGTTGCCGTTAACCGGCGTGCCGAGCGACTGGGCAACTTTGTCCTGTTCGATGCGGAACACCGCCAGCGAGGTGGTCAGGCGCGTGTTAAACCAGTCCGCTTTCACGCCCGCTTCGTAGCTCTTCCCGGTGGTTGGGTCGAGGTAATCGCCGTTGACGTCGCGCTTGTCGGTCGGCTGAAAGATGGAGGTGTAGCTGGTGTAGGCCGACCAGGTGTCATTGATGTCGTAAACCAGCCCCGCGTACGGCGTGACGTCGTGTTTTTTGCTGCTCAGGCTGGTTTGCGGCGCGGTGGACGGATTGTAGTCCGCGTCCCATTCGGTATAGCGGGCGCCCACAATCAGGTGCAGCGGGTCAGCCAGCGAGAAACGTGCGGCGGTGTAGGCGGCCTGCTGGCGCACTACATCTTTGCTGTAGAGCGAGAAGGCTGACCAGCTTGGGTCTGCGACGCTGCTGTAGAAGCTGTCCATCGCGATGCCGCCATATGGCAAGCCGGTGTTCGGCATGGCGTTATCGTAGTGGTTACGCTGGCGGCTGTAGCTGCCGCCGAACATCAGCTCGTGCTGGCGGCCAAACAGGTCAAAGCCGCCACGCACAAACGCATCCACCGAATCCTGTTTACGCTCGCCCCGGTTCCAGCCGCCGTAGGCGCTGGTGCCCGCGCCGGTGACTTTATCCGGGAAGCCGGTGACGTACATCAGCTTAGAGTCGAAGTTGGTTTCAGCGTGCAGCGTGTTAATTCGCGCTTCCCAGCCATTATCAAAGCGCTGGACCAGGTTGGCGAACACTTTGGTGGCGTCTTTATTGGAGTAAGCCCAGTCCGGCGCAGTGGTGGCGCTGCGGCTAAAGTGCGTCCGGCTGCCGTCGGCATACCAGGTGGGCAGGCCGCCCCAGGTCGGGCTGTCGTCATTGCTTTCCTGGTAGTCGTAGCCGACGGAAAGCGTGGTGGAATCGGTCAAATCGGCATCCACCACGCCGTAGATAAATTTCTTGCGGTAGTGGCTTTTGTCCAGCCAGGTGTCGTTGTCCTGGTAGCCGGTGACCACACGGCCCCGCACGTTGCCGGACTCGCTCAGCGGCGCGGAGAGATCGGCCACATAGCGCTGCTTGTCCCAGCTACCGTAGCTGGCGGACACGTTGCCTTTAAATTCGCGGCTGTCGGCGTGCTTGCGCACCATGTTGATGTACGCCGATGGATTGCCGCTGCCGCTCATCAGCCCCGCCGCGCCGCGCACTACTTCAATATTTTCAAACACGGCGGTATCCGATCCGGTATCACCGAAGTCCCAGACGTCGCTAACCTGCGTGGGCATGTCGTCGTAGGCATAGTTGCTGATAAAGAATCCGCGCGCAAAGTAGGTGGCACGGCTGCTGTCCACCAGCTTGGTGCTGATGCCGGTGGTGTTATCCAGCACCTCACCGATGGTTTGCAGGTTCTGATCCTGAATACGCTGCTGGCTGATGACGCTGACGGATTGCGGGATATCGCGCGGAACCAGCAGCAGCTTGGTGCCGGTGGTGGTGGTTTTGACGCTGTAATCCTGTTCCTGTCCCGCCAGCGGATTGTCCGCCTGAGTATTCACCGTGATGGTGTCTTCTGCCTGCGCAGAAGGCAGCAGCGCCAGCGCTATAGCCGCCGCCAGGAGTGATGGGCCGCCTGCCCGTAACGTGAACCGATCCCTGGAGAAGTTAACAAATGCCATGTTAAACCCTCATTTTTGCAGTGCTGCGGCGTTTTCCGTGGCCGGCACTTTTTTTGATTTTTATAAAGACGCGCACGATTAAATGCGGATGAGAAATATACGCATTTGTATTTAACCTGTAAACAAATGTAATTCTCTGAGGGTTAACGAAGATTGCACCGTTGCGGGGCAAAAATGGGCGTTTGGTGGCAATAAAAATTGCCGCTTTCGCTTTACAAACCGACACGGAATTCTGCTGTTAAAACAGCCTCATCATCTGGCTTATTGCATAGGTTGTGATAGATTCCTCTCGCTTTCAAAACATACACAGCAAAATACGCTGCGAAGCCTCTCTCTTTTTTCAGGTAAACGATCGGACGCCATGAGAAAGTTAGCCAATATCCACCTGCTGATGATGTTGATTCTGCTGGTTGCTGTCGGGCAGATGACACAGACGATTTATATTCCTTCTATTCCCGATATGGCTCATGAAATGGGCGTGCGCAGCGGCGCGATTCAGCGCGTGATGGCGGCCTATTTGTTTACCTACGGCGTGTCTCAGCTGTTTTATGGCCCGCTTTCCGATCGCATTGGCCGCCGCCCGGTGATCCTCGCCGGCATGGTGATTTTTATGCTGGCGACGCTCGGTGCGCTGTTTACTACGAATTTGCATATTCTGGTGCTGGCAAGCGCCCTGCAGGGCATGGGCACCGGGGTCGCGGGCGTGATGGCGAGAACCATGCCGCGCGATCTCTACGAAGGCGGTGATTTACGCCAGGCCAACAGCCTGCTGAACATGGGCATTCTGGTGAGTCCGCTGCTGGCACCGGTTATTGGCGGGATGCTGGACAGCGTCTGGGGCTGGCGGGCCTGCTACGGTTTCCTGCTGCTGCTGTGTGCCATTGTCGCGTTTTCTATGTGGCGCTGGCTGCCCGAAACCCGCCCGGCAGACGCCACGCCGCCTCGCCTGATGCGCAGCTACAAAATGCTGCTCGGCAATATCTCCTTCAACTGCTATCTGCTGATGCTGGTCGGTGGCCTGGCTGGCGTGGCGGTGTTTGAAGCCTGCTCCGGCGTGCTGATGGGCGGCGTACTTGGCCTGAACGGGGTGGTGGTCAGCATTCTGTTTATTCTGCCCATTCCGGCGGCGTTTTTTGGCTCCTGGTACGCGGGCCGCCAGAACGTGCGTTTCTCCAGCCTGATGTGGCAGGCGGTATTGAGCTGCCTGTTCGCCGGTATTCTGATGTGGATCCCTGGCTGGTTCGGCATCATGAATATCTGGACACTGCTGGTACCTGCGGCGCTGTTCTTCTTCGGCGCAGGCATGCTGTTCCCGCTGGCGACCAGCGGCGCGATGGAGCCGTTCCCGTTCCTGGCCGGTACCGCAGGGGCGCTGGTTGGCGGTCTGCAGAACATCGGCTCCGGCGTGATGGCCTGGTTCTCCGCGCTGATGCCGCAAACCGGGCAATACAGCATCGGCATGCTGATGACCGCGATGGGCGTGCTGATCCTGTGCTGCTGGCTGCCGCTGGCGCAGCGGTTCCAGCATCATGGCGAGACAGTTTAGTTATTTAGCCTCTTCGGCAAGGTTTTTCAGCCAGCTAATAAAAGCGTCAATCTTCGGCCATTGTCGGCCAGTTAGGGTCGAAATGTAGTAATACTGATGGCATTTTAACGTTTTATCCCCAAACGGGGCGATGAGCTCGCCCCGCTCCAGCCGCTTTTGCACCAGCCTTTTTCTCCCCATCGCTACGCCAACGTGGTTCATCGCGGCAATCACCGCCAGGTCAGAGCGATCGAAGCCTATGCCCGTCGAGGCCGGGAGTTCAATACCAAACTGCTGAGCCCAGCTGTACCACTCATCGGTGCCGGAATCATTGCTCCACGCCTGCCGGTCATGCAGCAAAGTACAGTGGCGCAGTTGAGCAGGCCTGGAATGGAGTTCAAAGCGGCGGGCATATTCCGGGCTGCAAACCGGCAGAATCGCCTCATCCATCAGAAAATGGTGGCTCAGTTGCGAGGAAGGCGCATCGTCAAAATAGAGCGCCAGATCGATACCCGCACGCTGTAAATTGAGGTTGTCGTTCCCGGTCAGAATAGTTAATGAGATAGCAGGGTAGCGCTGGGTGAAATCCCCCAGCGCGGGCACCAGCCAGCACTGGGCGATCGACGGCCTGGAGTACACGGTCAGCACCCCCGAGAGTTCCTGGTTTTTGATATCCAGAATCTCCTGGTTCAACGTGTCCAGAGACGATTTCAGCGCCCAGAACACCCGCTTGCCTTCGTGCGTCAGTTCCACTTTACGATGCGAGCGAACAAAAAGCTGGATCCCCAGCTCCTCTTCCAGCTGGTTTATCCGGTGGCTAACCGCGCTGGGGCTGAGTGACAGTTCATCCGCCGCCAGTGCAAAAGATTGATGGCGCGCCGCCACCTCAAAAGTGTACAGCTTCGACAGTTGCCAGCCGTTTAATAACCGATTTCGCCCCTCGCGTGACGTTTCCATCGTGACCTCTCTCTCAATTCCGGCGGCCAAGTTTAAAAAATCCGCGGCTAACCAGCAGCATTTAGTTGAAGAAAAGCGAACCTGAAACACATTTCATCGCCTGATTTCGACTCAAATCACCCTATTGATTCAATTTACCTCATGTGAAAGGCCAGTTTTATCGTTTGTCAGCCCGGATGGATTTTTATCCAATAGCCCGCAAATGATGCACAGGAGAAGGGCTAATGGGATCGCAAATCTGGGTGGTGGGTACGCTGCTTGCCAGCATAGTGTTAATCGTGTTGACCATCATAAAACTGAAGCTTCATCCTTTCCTCGCGCTGCTGCTGGCGAGCTTTTTCGTCGGCGTGATGATGGGCATGGGCCCGCTGGAGATGGTCAACGCAGTGGAAAGCGGCATCGGCGGCACACTCGGCTTTTTAGCCGCGGTCATCGGGTTGGGGACCATTCTGGGAAAAATGATGGAAGTCTCCGGCGCCGCCGAACGCATTGGCCTCGCGCTGCAGCGCTGCCGCTGGCTTTCCGCCGACGTGATTATGGTACTGGTCGGCCTGATTTGCGGCATTACGTTGTTCGTTGAGGTTGGCGTGGTGCTGCTCATCCCGCTGGCCTTTTCCATCGCCAAAAAGACCCACACTTCGCTGCTGAAACTGGCGATCCCGCTGTGTACCGCGCTGATGGCCGTTCACTGCGTGGTGCCCCCACATCCGGCGGCGCTGTTTGTGACCAATAAACTCGGCGCCGATGTAGGCACCGTGATTGTGTATGGCTTAGAGGTTGGCCTGCTGGCGTCTCTGGTGGGTGGCCCGCTCTTTCTGAAATGCCTGGGCAAGCGTCTGCCGTTTAAATCCGTTCCCGTCGAATTTTCATATCTGCAAACGCGCGATGCGGCTTCTCTGCCGTCCTTGAGCGCCACGCTGTTTACCGTGCTGCTACCCATTGGCCTGATGCTGGCGAAGACGCTCGCTGAGCTGAACATGATCCCGGGCAGCACGGCTTATACCGCGCTGGAGTTTATCGGCAACCCGATTACCGCCATGTTTATCGCCGTTTTCGTGGCCTATTATCTGCTGGGCCTGCGTCAGAACATGGGTATCGCTACGCTGCTGAGCCACACCGAAACTGGCTTTGGCTCCATCGCGAATATCCTGATGATCATCGGGGCAGGCGGCGCGTTTAACGCCATTCTCAAGGCCAGCGGCATGGCAGACAGCCTGGCGCTGAGCCTTTCCAGCCTGCATATGCATCCGATCCTGCTGGCCTGGCTGGTTGCCCTTATCCTTCACGCCGCCGTCGGGTCTGCGACCGTGGCGATGATGGGCGCCACGGCTATCGTTGCTCCGCTGCTGCCGCTCTATCCCAACGTCAGTCCGGAGATTGTGACGCTCGCCATCGGCTCCGGCGCTATCGGCTGCACCATTGTGACGGATTCGCTGTTCTGGCTGGTGAAGCAGTACTGCGGCGCGACGCTCCATGAAACCTTTAAGTACTACACCACGGCGACATTCATCGCTTCTTTAGTTGCACTGGCCGGCACATTCCTGCTTTCCTTTATCATCTGAGCGCCAGGAGGCTCGTTATGAAATCGACAGAATTACACGCGTTAACCGAAAAATTTCCGCTGCTCAGCGAGCTTACCGCCCTGAACGAAACGGCCTGGTTTAATCCGGGAGCCACCTCCCTTGCCGAAGGCTTACCGCATGTTGGCCTGACGGAGCAGGACGTCAAAGAAGCGCACGCCAGGCTCGCTCGTTTTGCGCCTTATCTGGCCAAAGCATTCCCGGAAACCGCCCCAACCGGTGGGATTATCGAGTCAGAGTTGGCCGCCATTCCGGTGATGCAAAAGCGCCTGGAAAAAGAAAATGGGCAGCGGCTCTTCGGTAAACTGTGGCTGAAAAAAGACAGCCATCTGCCTATTTCTGGCTCGATTAAGGCTCGCGGGGGCATTTATGAAGTCCTGACTCACGCGGAAAAACTGGCTACCGAGGCGGGCCTACTGAGTCCTGAAGATGACTACAGCAAGTTGCTTTCTCCTGAATTACGCGAGTTTTTCAGCCGCTATAGCATCGCCGTTGGCTCTACCGGCAACCTGGGTCTGTCGATTGGGATCATCAGCGCCAGAATTGGCTTCCGCGTCACGGTGCATATGTCCGCCGACGCCCGCGAATGGAAAAAAGCTAAACTGCGCAGCCACGGCGTGGAGGTGGTTGAATACGCCGAAGATTACGGGGTTGCCGTTGAGCAGGGGAGAAAAGCCGCCGAGGCTGACGCCAACTGCTTCTTTATCGATGATGAAAATTCCCGCACGCTGTTCCTTGGCTACGCCGTCGCCGGGCAACGGCTAAAAGATCAATTCTCGCAACAGGCTATTACCGTCGATGAGCAGCACCCTTTGTTTGTCTATCTGCCCTGCGGCGTCGGCGGCGGCCCCGGTGGCGTGGCGTTTGGGCTGAAACTGGCCTTTGGCGACCACGTTCATTGTATTTTTGCCGAGCCAACCCACTCCCCCTGCATGCTGTTAGGGGTTTATACCGGCCTGCATGATGCGCTTTCCGTGCAGGATATCGGGATAGATAACCTGACCGCCGCCGACGGTCTGGCTGTGGGGCGGGCTTCCGGCTTTGTCGGCAGAGCAATGCAAAGGCTGCTGGACGGCTTCTATACCGTGGACGATCAAACGCTGTACAACCTGCTAGGCTGGCTGGCTGAAGAGGAAAATATTCGCCTGGAGCCGTCGGCCCTGGCCGGTATGGCCGGGCCGCAGCGCGTGTGCGCGACGACGTCTTACCATGAGCTGCAGGGCTTCAGCGCCCGGCAGCTTAATAACGCGACGCATTTGGTCTGGGCCACCGGGGGCGGTATGGTTCCAGAGGCTGAGATGGCGCAGTATTTAGCGAAGGCTCGCTGATTAGCCCCTCACCCCAGCCCTCTCCCCAAAGGGGAGAGGGAGAAAACCCCGGCATATTTTGTTCCCGATCGGCCCCTCACCTAATAAGGGCCGGAAGAAACCCGCATCTTTGGCCTGAATGCTGTTCTGTCCCCTCTCCCTTCCAGGGAGAGGGTTAGGGTGAGGGTCACCTTCCCCGTCATATTTTTGTCATTTAGTTACCTTACTCTCACTTCCGGTTTAATTATTTGATCAATCTACGCGCGTAGATACACTGCGAGAAATGATTAAAAATGGCATCTTCGCCAACAGATAACGTTCGATCTCTGTGAGAACTCTAATGACGACAAGCACTTTCTCCCCTCCTCCGGCCTCGGCGCAACACGCGGCAGAAGAGCGTCTGGCCACGCCGGAAGGTAAACGTGATTTTATTCGCGCCACCTTCTCCTGCTGGCTCGGCACCACGATGGAATACGCGGACTTCGCGCTGTATGGCCTGGCGGCCGGGATCATCTTTGGCGATGTGTTCTTCCCGGATGCCACGCCCGTCATGGCGCTGCTCTCCAGCTTTGCCGCTTACTCCGTGGGCTTTGTTGCCCGGCCAATAGGCGCCCTGCTGTTTGGCTGGCTGGGCGACCGCTACGGCAGAAAAATGGTGATGGTCATTACCATTGCGCTGATGGGCTGCTCCACTACGCTTATTGGCCTGATCCCAAGCTACGCGCAAATTGGCGTCTGGGCGCCAACCTGCCTTGTGATTCTGCGTTTTGCCCAGGGGCTTGGCGCGGGTGCGGAGCTGTCCGGCGGTACCGTCATGCTGGGTGAATATGCACCAGTGAAACGCCGTGGCCTGGTGTCCTCCATTATCGGGCTGGGCTCCAACAGCGGCACGCTGCTGGCTTCTCTGACCTGGCTACTGGTGCTGCAGATGGATAAAGAGACGCTGCTTGCCTGGGGCTGGCGTATTCCGTTCCTGTGCAGCATGTTGATTGCCGCTGTTGCCCTGATTATTCGCCAGCATCTGCGTGAAACCCCGGTGTTTGAGCGCCAAAAAGCGCTGCTGGAAGCCGAGCGTAAACAGGTGCGGGAAAAGGGGCTGGCCGAGCAGCAGAAAGATCCTCGCAGCTTCTGGCAGCGGACCCGCGCCTTCTGGACCATGGTCGGGCTACGCATTGGTGAAAACGGCCCTTCTTATCTCGCCCAGGGTTTTATCATTGGCTACGTCGCCAAAGTGCTGGCAGTGGATAAATCCGTCCCCACGCTGGCGGTGCTGATCGCCTCGGTGCTAGGCTTCGCCATTATTCCTTTTGCCGGCTGGCTCTCCGACCGCTTTGGCCGCCGGATCGTTTATCGCTGGTTCTGCCTGCTGCTGATTATCTACGCTTTCCCGGCCTTTATGCTGCTGGACTCGCGCGAGCCGATGATCGTTATTCCAACCATCGTTGTCGGCATGGGGCTGGCTTCGCTGGGCATTTTCGGTGTGCAGGCCGCCTGGGGCGTGGAGCTTTTCGGCGTGACAAACCGCTATACCAAGATGGCGTTTGCCAAAGAGCTGGGGTCGATGCTTTCCGGCGGAACTGCACCGCTGATTGCCGCCGCACTGCTCTCCTGGACCGGGCACTGGTGGCCTATCGCGCTCTACTTTACAGTGATGGCGGGCATCGGGCTGGTGACCACCTTCTTTGCACCTGAGACCCGAGGTCGCGACCTTAATCTGCCGGAAGACGCTATTTGATTTGTCACAGAGTTGACGGCGATTTTTACGGAGCAAAGCTTTATGCTGTGGCTCCGTTTATCGCCCGCCAGCCAAATAAAGCAGGTATTCAGTGACTAAGCCTCAAGTACACCGCGTTACCCGCGCTGAAGTCGCCAAAGAAGCAGGGACTTCCGTCGCGGTCGTCAGCTACGTGATTAACAACGGCCCGCGTCCGGTCGCGCAGGCGACGCGTGAGCGCGTGCTCGCCGCCATCAAGAAAACCGGCTACCGCCCGAACGGCATTGCCAGGGCTTTGGCCAGCGGCACCACGCGCACCTACGGTTTAGTCGTGCCCAATATTGCCAACCCGTTTATCTCGTCCATGGCGCACGCGCTCCAGCAGGAGGCTTTTGCCGATGGCCGGGTGCTCTTGCTGGGGGATTCCGGTGACGATCGCGCCCGCGAGCTGGAGCTTATCAATAACCTGCTACATCGCCAGGTGGACGGGCTGATTTATACCAGCGTCGACAGGCATCCTTACATCGATCTTATCCAGGCCAGCGGTACGCCTTGCGTGATGCTGGACAGGGTTGAGCCGGAGCTGAACGTTTGCTCGATTCAGGTTAACGAGCAGCACGCCGCACGGCGCGCAACCCGCCATCTGATTGAGCACGGCTATCGCGATATCGCCATTATTTGCGGGCCACAGGAGATGCTAAACACTCAGGATCGCATCAGCGGCTGGCGGCTGGCGCTGGAAGAAGCGGGCCTTACCGTGCACCCTGAATGGATTTTTTCAACGGATTACACTCGCCAGGGCGGCTACAATGCCACAAAGCAAATGCTGGCTGGCGAATTGCCTCGGGCGCTGTTTGCCACCAATGAACAACAGGCCTTTGGCTGCCTGAGAGCACTGTCTGAACACGGGCTTTCCGCGCCGAAAGACCTCGCCCTGGTGTGCTTCAACGGCACCCTGGAATCGGCCTTCAACGTTCCCTCTTTGACGACGGTTCGCCAGCCCGTCACGAACATGGCAAAAAAAGCCATCGAAATGCTGAAAAAGTGGGACGGGCAGCCGCATAAACACGAATTTGATTTTGAGCTGGAGATTGGCGAGTCCTGCGGCTGTCACTCCCTCACCACAGCAGGAAGTTATAAGTAACATGAAGCGTTTAATTATCGATTGCGATCCGGGTAACGGCGTTGCCGGGGCTAACGTAGACGACGGTCTGGCCCTTGCCCTGGCGCTTGCGGCGCCGGAGATTTCTCTGGAGCTTATTACCACCGTGTCCGGCAATACGCCAAGCGAAGTGGGCTACGCCGTCGCCTCTGATTTAGTCGCTCGCCTGGGCATGGCCGTTGAGGTCGCCCGCGGCGCTTCGCGTGCGCTGATCGAGCCTTCAGCACCGTGGCGGGAACATCTGGATCACAAAGTCGATAAAGTGGGTCTGCGCCACCTGTGGAAGGACGTTACTGCCCCGCAAATGCTGGCCGAAGTTGCCCCGCTGGCGGTGCATAAGATGGGCGAACTTATCTGTACAAATCCTGGTGAAATCACGCTGATAGCTATCGGCCCGTTGACCAACGTGGCGCTGGCTTTGCAGCTTTACCCGCAGATGGCGAGCGCGGTAAAAGAGATTGTCATCATGGGCGGCGTGTTTAACGTTGACGGCTACCTGAAGGATACCAACTTCGGCGTTGACCCGGAGGCCGCACACGCCGTGCTGACCAGCGGCGCAAACATCGTTCTGGTGCCGATGGACGTCACCACCCAAACCATGATGACTCACCAGGATTTAGATGCGCTCGCCACCTGCGATAACCGCCTGAGCCGTTTTCTCGTGGACACCATTCGCCCGTGGATGGATTTTTCCATGCAAACTCGCCAACTGCCGGGCTGCTGGATCCACGATGTGCTGACCGTTGCCTGGCTGCTTGAGCCCGAGCTGGTGAGCTGGGCGGAGGATTATGTGGATGTGTCGCTGAGCGGGCTGAGCCGCGGCAGAACCCTGCGGTATGGCCCGGAACATTTGCGGCTGACGGTGAACGTTGACTCGCCGCAGGGCAAGCCGGTGAAGCTGCTGCAAACCGTGGATAACCAGAAGCTGCTGGCGCTTATCGACCGGCATATCCGCCAGTTTGCATAGGCAATAGAAAGGGCGCTTAAGCGACCTTTTTACTGCTAAAAAACGCTGGTGATAGAAGAAAACCAGACGACTCGTTAAAAAACAGGAAAATCAATTTGTTGATTTTCGGCTGATAACCACAAAGAGGAAAAAACCACGCTTTTTCCCTCTTTGTCAGCAACGTTAAAGGGCGCATAAGCGCCCTTTTTTACAGAACCTTGCTAAGGAAGGCCTGAGTTCGCGGGTTTTGCGGGGCGCTAAAGATCTGCGCCGGCACGCCCTGTTCCTGAATCACACCCTGGTCAATGAAGATCACCCGGTCCGCCACTTCGCGGGCAAAGCCCATTTCGTGGGTCACGATAATCATCGTCATCCCTTCCTGCGCCAACTGTTTCATCACCGCCAGCACTTCGCCGACAAGCTCAGGATCCAGCGCTGAAGTTGGCTCGTCGAACAGAATTATCGACGGCTCCATCGCCAACGCACGGGCAATCGCCACGCGCTGCTGCTGGCCACCGGAGAGGCTCGAAGGCCAGGCGTCGATTTTGTCCAGCAGGCCGACCTTTTGCAGCAGCTTTTCGGCGCGGTTTACCGCTTCCGCTTTGGACAGCCCTTTCAGCGACATGGGTGCCATGATCAGATTTTCCAGCACCGTCATGTGCGGGAACAGGTTAAAACGCTGGAACACCATGCCCACGCCTTCGCGCAGCGTGTTGAGATTAGTTTTTGGGTCGTGTACCGCAAAACCGTTGACTACGACTTCGCCGCCGTCCGGTTTTTCCAGCGCGTTCAGGCAACGCAGAAACGTACTTTTGCCGGAGCCGGAAGGGCCAATCACGCAAACCACTTCCTGAGGCGCGATATCGCAGGAGATACCGCGCAGCACGTGAGTTTTGCCAAACTGTTTCTGTAAATCCTTAACGTGAATCACTTTTGCCAAACCTCTTTTCCATATGTTGCACCAGCAGCGAAAGCAGGAATGTCAGCACCCAGTACACCACGGAGATGGTCAGGTACGGTTCCCAGTAAGTCGCGTAAGCGCCGGAAACGGTACGCGCCGCGTAGGCCAGGTCGGCGAGACCGATGGCGGATGCCAGCGACGAGTCTTTCACAATGGCAATCGCGTTGTTGCCCAGCGGCGGCAGGATGCGGCGGAACGCCTGCGGCAGAATAACCTTACGCATCGTTTTGCCCCAGCCCATACCCAGCGCGCGTGACGCTTCCATCTGCCCTTTGTCGATGGACTGAATACCGGCACGGAAAATCTCGGACACATAGGCCCCGGCGTTAAGGGTGATCGCCACCACGCAGGAGAGAAACGCGCCGTATTCGGAGCGAAGGTCGCGGGCAAAGTCCACGGACATCATCCCGCTGGTGATCATGATCCCGTCGCGCGGGTTTATAAACAGCGGCACCAGCGCAAAGTGAACCACCATGATCTGCACGAACAGAGGCGTGCCGCGAAACGCGCTGACGTAAACGCGCACTGGCCACTGCACGGCATAACGCAGCACGTGCTTCCACGGGCCGTCATCGGCGTGAGCCATACGCCCAAGCCCCAGCAGCAGCCCCCAGGTCGTGCCTAAAATCACGCAGATAATGGTGCACTTGATGGTCATCAGCGCGCCCTGCATAAACAACGGCGCGTATTCTGAGATTATCTCCCAGCGAAATCCGGTCATACCTGTCCTTTTTGGGGCCGGAACGGCCCCGATTGATAATTACTCTGCCGGGAGGGTTGGAACGTTGTTGTCGAACCAGGTGGCGTAAATTTTAGCGTAGGTGCCGTCGGCGATGATTTTCTTCAGGCCGGCGTCGATTTTGCCTTTCAGCTCGGTATTACCTTTGGCAACCGCGATGCCGAAGTACTGACGCTCAAACTTGCTGTCCGGCACCAGCTTCAGCGGTTTTTCCGGGTGGGATTTGATGTAGTACTTCACCACGCCCACGTCGCCCACGGCGGCGTCGATACCGTCTTCAGTCAGTTCCTGCAGCATCAGCGGCGTGTTGTCAAAGCGCTTGATGTCGGTACTGTTTTTACCCAGAACGTCGGACACTACAATGTCGCCGGTGCTGGAGTTAACCACGCCCACTTTTTTGCCTTTCAGCGAGGTAACAGAATCTACTTTAGAGTCGGTCGGCACCACGATGGATTGCTCTGCCGGGAAGTACGGCGTGGAGAAATCGACCATCGCTTTACGCTTGTCGGTGATGGTGATACCGGAAATGATGATGTCGCGATCGCCGGAGTTCAGCGTGGCGAAGATACCTTCCCACGGCGTGTTAACCAGCTTGATATCAAACCCTTCGGCTTTAGCGATGGCTTTGATGATGTCGATATCGAAACCTTCCAGCTGTTTCTGGCTGTTTTCGTATTCAAACGGGCGGTAGGTGCCGCCGGAACCCACAACGTAGGTCTGCGCCAGCGCCTGAGCAGAACTGAACAATGCCGCGAGCAAACACCCGCCAGCCACTACTGATTTCATCGCTTTAGTAAACATAGAAGCCCCTGGATATATGATGTTTTTATGCAGTTAATTTGCATAAAAATACATAATTACCCGAAGTGCAGCAACAGATAATTCACGCTGAGTGATAATTACTGACACTGAGGCTTCAGAATAGCGTCCAGCAATGGCGCCATATCAGGCCGCCAGGCGCCCTCTTCCCCATCGTAGAATTTTTCATCGCCGTTGACTGCATACGGAATCTGCGCTTTTTGTAATTCACAGGCGACAAACGTCGCCATCGCAACCTGCTGATCGACCGGTAATTTACTGCCAGGAGACCAGTTCCCGACCCAGGAAAGATGGCCGGTTTTCTGCTGCCAGTGCACGGCGGTTTCGATGCGGGCGTGGATAGCCGCTTTTTCAGCATCCGTCCCCGTCGTCCACTGGTTTTTTCCGTTCCATGTTTTGCCGTTCCAGTTTTTTGGGCCTCCCGGCATCAGGTGCCAGTCAGCCATGACCAGTCCGTGGCGGGATTCAGGAATTTTAAGCGTGGCCAGCGCTTCCGGGGAGGCGTGGTTGCGTGGCGCAACAAAGATATGGCGCTGAGGGCTGATTTTATGAATTGCCTTCACGGTTTTGTCGTAAATCTGGTTGAGCAACTGAGGGTTGGCGCTGAGTTTCTCCTCCGGCTGCCCGATAATATCGAACACCAGCGAGTCGTCATTTTTGGCAAAAAAGCGCGCCACGGTCGTCCACCACTCCACAATATCTTCCGCATTTTCAGCGGTCGGCTTCGCTTTCAGCTCCGCAGCCCGGTAGCTGATCACCGGCACGATATGGTACTGCTCGCAGGCATCCACGATGCGCCGTAAATGCACCAGTTTCTGATGGGTTATCGGCCCGGCAACGCGAATGCGGACGTGGCCAAAGCCTCGCTGCTGAAAGTCACGCACCGTCAGAGGGTCAAATTCGCGGATGCCTCGCTCTGTTAATGCCCAGTCAACGTTCATTCCCACCCCAAGCTGGCTGGTCCAGGTGGGCGGCAAAACATCCTGCTGCTGCGCAAACGAACTGGCACAGAAAGAGAGGGCAACCAGAATAAGAGTTGGCTTTAACATCGGCGGCACGTTACTTAGCGAAGGAAAACTAATATT
The DNA here is from genome assembly GCF_059801165.1 of Cedecea sp. Ae19-4. NCBI lineage: Bacteria > Pseudomonadati > Pseudomonadota > Gammaproteobacteria > Enterobacterales > Enterobacteriaceae > Cedecea > Cedecea sp. Ae19-4. The sequence goes on from NZ_JBCHWG010000002.1 coordinate 108,407, forward strand.
TAGCATGCTTTTCCCATTTTCGGGGAGTGAGGATTGCAATAAAAAATTAATCGTGATGCCGAGTGTGAAGGATTGCCAAAGCGAACTACTCGTCGCTGAGCACAATGCCGAGCCTGTCCGCCATCTTCACAATCTCTTCAACCACTTCTGGCGTTGAAAATATCCCACAAGCTTCACGCTGCAACGCTAAATCCTCAGGACGAGTTCTGTCGCCATAAAAAAGGAAAGCACTGCTGTCATCATGCTGTCGGGATTTCCAGACCATGCCGTCAATGGCGGGATTTTGATCGTGAATCGCGCGCGCCCAGCGCTGCGTTTGCGGGTAAACCAGGCGATCGCTTAACAGAAAAAACTGCTTTGATAACCCCATCCGGTAGAGGTCTGCTGTTTTAAGCGTCACCAGCGTCATCTCTCGCCTGAGCACCAGTTGACTCATTCCCCAGTGCCGCCACGGCCTGATGGATAAAAAGCCCCGCCGCTCGCCGCCAATCAGGTCGTGAAAAAGCGTTTCGGCCAGCGCCCCTGTGATGCTGTCTGCCGCATACAGGCTTGGCACCAGCCGCCCCTGTATATCTTTAAAAGGGCTGAACCTGGCACCGTAATCGTTTCCGGTCAGTTCACGCCCTGGATTGAAACTGTTTCCAGGCCAGGTAAGGGCATGACAGCGATAAAGGACCTTTCCCGCCGGTAAAGTTTCTTTAAAAATCGGGATCGCGTCTCCCGGCTCAGGAAGTTCAGGGGCAAGCAACACTGGCTCGCCAAAAAGTCCTTTCGTTTTGGCCTCATCCTTCGGCGCCATCCTGTAGCCTCCTGACCTCGTATTCAGCGGCCTGTAGCACGTTAGCCGGATAAGCAGAGACCATTTCGGCAGGCGTTTTTCCCGCCAGCAGTCCGTTAGAGGTCGCAAACCATTCTGCCAGCCCCCAGGCCGTTTTATGCTGAGCGAAGGTTTCCAGAATGACTTTCATCACAGGCAGAGGACGGTAGTTTTCATCCAGACCATAGCGCGGATAGACGTTCCCGACGCCGCGTTTAATGACCGAGAAAATTTTTCCAGCCGCCTTCCAGCGCGTTGGCTGAGCCGAGACATTTTTTGTCGAGTAGCCGCCCAGCATGGCGATTTCATGGGTGGTCAGCCAGCCTTCGTCCGTTAACCTGTCTCGCGCCTGTGCAAGGCGGGCCTGGTTAATCACCTCGCACTGCTGGGCCGGAGGAAGAAAACTGCTTTGTGCCGCGTAACGCTTTGACGAATCTGCAGTGTAGTTGGCTGCGGGTTCATGGGCGACAAGCACGCTCTCACCGATAAGCTTCTCGCCATAGAGTTCCACCAGCTTTTCATAACCGTCATTAAGCTCCAGCGCCTGCTGCTGCGTTTGTAGCTCTTCGGTTGCCTCTAGCAGATGAGTGAGTTGGGTATGCAGCGCTTCCAGCCCGGAAACGCCACCGCGAAGCGCAAGCTGCAGGGTCAGCCCGGCTTCGCGCTTGCTGTTTGGCTCGCGAACGCCTCTTGCAAGCGTGAGCTTCACGCTCTCGCTGTCAAACAGCACCCGGTCTTTTTTCTTCTCAATACGTCCGGTTTGCCTTGATACCATTGCGCCCTCCAAAATAACCCAACTAACCAACCTAACCTTAATAACCCTAACAACTTTATCGCCGGGTACAAAAAATGTCCAGACTGGAGAAGGCAATCTGGGAAGCATCGCCATAAAAAAAGCGCGACGTCTCCGCCGCGCTTCGTAAAAGCCTGAGAAAACTTATTTCAATTCAGGCCAGTAGTCTTTGTTCGCTTCAATCAAATCATCAAGAATCGCTTTGGCAACGGAGGCGCTCGGCACGGTTTTCGACAGGGTGATCGCCTGCCACAGTTTCTGATAAGAGCGGTGCTCCCAGGCATCCACGACCAGTTTTTCAACGGCGACCTGCTGGCTCATCAATCCTTTCTGGAACTGAGGGATGTTCCCCACGACCAGCGGCTCCGGCCCGTCTTTGCCCACCAGACAAGGGATTTCCACCATGGCTTCCGGGTCGAAGTTATTGATTGCCCCGTTATTCGGCACAATCAGCAGCATCCGCTCCTGGGTGTTAAAGGCAATGGCCGTTGCAAGATCGACGATGTAAGAGGCATGTTCGTCAATTTCCAGCTCACCTGCAGAGGATTTCCCGGCGCTAATAATGGCGTTGCAGGAACCAAACACGTGCTTCTCGCGGTGATCCATTACCTCATTCGCCCTGGTGCGCTCCGGGTTGGAGTGCTGCACCACGTAATCCGGATACAAATAGTATTTCAGGTAGGTGTTCGGCAGCGTGTCCGGATCAAGCGCCCAGACATCTTTTGCTTTGGCAAACGTGTCGTTCCAGCTTGCTTCGGTGCCATGCTCATCTTTTGGCGGCACATAGCCATATTTAGCCACATGTTCGCGAATTTTCGGCATCAAGTCATTGCCGTCTTTATCTTCTACGTGGGTCCACCAGCCAAAGTGGTTCAGGCCGTAGTAACGCACCTTCATCTCTTTGCGATCCTTCAGGCCCACAATCTGCGCCATGCGGCTTTCGATGCCGATAGGCATATCGCAGATATTCAGGATTTTTGAGTCTGGACGCAGGCGGCGGGTCGCTTCCGCCACAATGGCTGCCGGATTGGAGTAGTTCAACATCCAGGCGTTCGGCGAATATTTTTCCATATAATCCACCAGCTCCAGCACGCCGCCGATGGAGCGCATGCCGTAGGCTATCCCGCCCGGGCCGCAGGTTTCCTGGCCGAGTACGCCGTGGCGAAGCGGGATTTTCTCGTCTTTTTCACGCATCGGATATTTGCCCACGCGAATGTGCGCCATCACAAAATCCACGTCACTGAACGCTTCCTGCGGGTCGGTGGTATAGCTGAAGTCGATATCCGGGGCCTGCTCTTTCAGGATGATTTTGCAGGCTTCGGCGATAGTTTCCTGGCGTGCGCCGTCGGTATCGTAGAACTTCAGCGTCCGCAGCGGGAAACGGGTCTGGTTAGCCAACAGCATCAGCACGATGCCAGGGGTAAAAGTACTGCCGCCACCTGCTACAACTACCGAGAATTTTTTCATGATACTGCCTCCGTCATGGATGGGTGTTCGTCTGAAGTTTGCTCTTTGATAAGGGTTTCAATCTGGTCGCGAATTTGCGGGACATGCAGCCCGACAATCACCTGAATGCCATTGCCGCTGCGCACCACGCCGTGGGCGCCAAGGGCTTTGAACACTTCGTCGGCTTCGGTCAGAGCCATGTCACCGAGCGTGATACGCAGACGAGTCGCGCAGTTATTCAGGCTGGCGATATTCGCCGCGCCGCCGAGCGCCTGCAGGAAGCCATGCGCCTGCCCGTGCTTTGCATCCTGACTGACTGCCGCACTGGTTTGCTGTCGTGCAGCCTGGTAGTCGGCCTTGCTGTAGAGTTTGATCTCGCTGTCTTCCCGGCCCGGCGTTTTCAGGTTGAAACGCAGAATCAGGGCGCGGAAAACCACGAAGTAGACGCCGGTAAAGGCGATGCCGATGCCTATCTGGGTAAAGACCATCGAGGCGTGGTTATGGAACATGGGGATCCAGTTTTGCGGCAGGAACTGATCCAGCAGGCCGCCGCCCATGTTGCCCACCACGCCCGCCATGTACATCACCGTTGCCATTGAGGCGGCCAGGAAAGCGTGAACAGCGAACAGCAGCGGAGAGATAAACAGGAAGGTAAATTCCAGCGGTTCAGTGATGCCGACCAGCATGGCTGTCAGCGTCGCGGGTATCAGCAGCCCGGCAACCTTCACGCGGTTCTGCGGCGAGGCGGTGTAGTAGAGCGCCAGCGCGATACCCACCGAACCGAACACCTTCGAGTTGCCGTGCAGGGCGAAGCCGCCTTCCGGGAACAGAGATTTCAGCGAGGCAGTGCTCTGGCTGAACGCCTGCAAATGCTGCGCCCAGTACACCTGAATGCCGCCTTCAACCGCCGCCGGGCCGAAGATGAACGGGCCATAGACGAAGTGGTGCAGCCCGGTAGGGATCAGAATACGTTCAAGGAAGGTGTATACCCAGACCCCCAGCGCCCCGGCACTGCGTAAAAACGCCTGCAGCGATTCGATGCCGAGCTGCACTTTTGGCCAGCCGAGCAGCGTCAGCCAGGCGCAGGGGATCATCACCAGGAAGGCCACAATCACCACAAAAGAGCTGCCCTGGAAAATACCGAGGAACACCGGCAGCGGCTTATCGAAATAACGGTTGTGAATCGCGGTGACGATGCCGGAGATAACAATCGCCCCGATGATGCTGGTGTCGAGCGTTTTAATCCCGGCCATCATCGTCAGGCCGCTGCCTGCCGTAGGGTCGAGGCTAAAGTCGACGCCGAAGTAGTGCCCCCACGTCATCCCCATCGCATTGATGAAGTAGTTCCAGGTTAAGAAGCTCACCAGCACCGCCAGGCAAGCTCGCCCCTGGGCCTGTTTTGCCAGGCCGATGGGCAAACCCACGGCAAAAATCAGCGGCATATTGCGGAACACCGTCCAGCCGCCTTCCTCGATGATATGAACAATTTGTGCAAACAGAGTGTCTGGTGCGGTGAGCGCTTCGCCAACAAACAGCGGGTTGCGCAGCATGATGGCAAGCCCGACCACGATCCCGGCGAAGGGGAACAGCAGAACCGGGGTAAACATTGCACCACCAAAACGTTGTATTTGACTGAGCATTTTTAAATCCTCATGTAACAACTTCGTAGAGTAAGAGGCGGCCTTATTTTTTTAGTTGGCCTGAGGCTGAGGATATGAGCGCGGGCGGTGGCTCGCCGCGTCAGGCGCAGCGATTCGTGATCGTATTCATGGTTTTTATTTGGCCAAAGTTGTCTACTTTTAGAGTTAAAACTAGACAATTAACCGACATATAACGGCGTGATAAAGCCTGGAGATGTCCAGCTATGATCTACAAATCAATTGCCGACAGGCTACGGCTGCGGCTTAATTCTGCCGACTACACCCTAGGCAGCCCCCTGCCTGGGGAAAAGAAGCTGGCTGAAGAATTTGGCGTGTCGCGCATGACGATTCGTAAAGCGGTGGATTTGCTTGTGGGCTGGGGTCTGGTTAATCGCCGCCAGGGCAGCGGCACCTGGGTGACAAAAAAAGACGTTCACCACGAAACCACTAACCTGACGGGTTTTGTGGAAGTGATGCGCAGCCAGGGCAAAGAGGTGCTGAGCGAGGTGCTGGAATTTAACGTGATGCCCGCGCCCCCGGCGATAGCCAGCCTGCTGCGCATTAAGATCGACGAAAAAATCTATTACTCCCGCCGCGTGCGCGCCGTGAGCGGCAAGCCGCTGATGGTGGAAGACAGCTATATGCCGGTCAAACTCTTTCGCAACCTGTCCCTGGCCCACCTTGAGGGGTCAAAATTCAGCTATATCGAAGATGAATGCCAGATAGTCATCAGCGGCAACTATGAAACGCTGACGCCGGTACTCGCCGACGCAAAAACGGCAAAACTGCTGAACATCGCGGAGGCGACACCGATTTTGCGCATCACCTCGCTCTCCTACAGCGATAAAGGCGAGTTTCTTAACTATTCGGTGATGTTCAGAAATGCCAGCGAATATCAGGTGGATTACCACTTACGCCGGGATCATTCGAGGGTGCCGCCCGGCCAGTCGGGCGGCGGAGAGCTATAGTCCCCAGAACAGCAGCGCCAGCAGCTGGGGAGTAATAATGCGCAGGAACATCACCAGCGGGTAAACCGTAGCGTAAGAAAGCGCGGCGGCTCCACTGGTCGCATGCAGCCCGTTGGCAAAGGCCAGCGCAGGTGGGTCTGTCATCGAGCCCGCCAGCATGCCGCACAGCGTCAGGTAGTTCATCTTCACCAGCAGGCGAGCAAGCAGGCCGACGGTAATCAGCGGCACCGCGGTGATCAGAATGCCGTAGCCAATCCAGCTTACGCCGTCGCCCACCAGCAGCGTGTCGATAAAATCCCCGCCGGACTTGAGCCCGACCACCGCCAGAAACAGGACGATACCCAGCTCACGCAGCGCCAGGTTCGCGCTCGGCGGCATAAACCAGTAAAGCTTGCCGATGCTGCCGATGCGCCCGAGGATCAGCGCCATAATCAGCGGCCCACCAGCCAGGCCAAGGCGCAGCGCCGCCGGGAAACCGGGGATAAACAGCGGAATGGAGCCCAGCAGCACGCCAAGCCCGATGCCGATAAACACCGGCAGCATTTGCACCTGCTGCAACTTATGCTGCGCGTTACCGACCTCTGCGGCCACCGCGTCGATCGATTGAGGGCGTCCGACCAGGTTGAGGATGTCGCCGAATTGCAGGCTGGCGTTGCTGCTGGCCACCAGCTCGACCCCGGCGCGGTTAAGGCGAGATATCACCACGTCATATTTCTGCTTCAGATGCAGATCGCGGATCTTCTTGCCCAGAACCTTTTCGTTGGTCACCACGACGCGCTCAACCCGCAGATCCGTGCCTCGCGTGGAAAGCGAAGTATCCACTTCGTTGCCGATCACCAGTAGCGCTTTGTGCAGATCTTTTTCTGCCCCAACGAGGTGCAGCAGGTCGCCAGTCTGAACGAGGGTGCCTGGAGAAGGCACCATCAGCAGTTCGCCGCGCTTGAGGCGGGAGCAAATTATCTCGTCGCTGTTAAGAATAGGGATGTCCTGAATCATCAGACCGTTCAGGTTTGGGTTGGCGACGCAGATATTCATGGTGTGCAGCTGGGCGTGATTTTGGCCGCTGTTGGCTTCAAACTGCTGAGCTTCTTTGTCAACGCTGACGCGAAAGGCCATGCGTAACAGCCACATGGTCAGCAGGATGCCGCAAATCCCAAACGGATAGGCCATCGCGTAGCTCATCCCCATTTGGTCAACCAATTGCCCCGGCGTGCCGAGATCGGTCAGGATCTGCTGCCCGGCCCCCAGCGCTGGCGTGTTCGTAACGGCACCGGAGAAGATCCCCAATACCACCGGCAGCGGCACATCAAACAGCTTGTAGACCACGGCAGTGACCAACGCACCGAGCACAACGATAAGAATAGCGAACAAATTTAGCCGCAAGCCGGAAACGCGCAGGGATGAGAAGAAGCCGGGTCCGACCTGGATGCCTATCGTGTAAACAAACAGGATCAGCCCAAATTCCTGGATAAAGTGCAGCATGTCGCCGTTCAGGCCAATCCCGGCCTGATTGACAAAGTGGCCGACAATAATGCCGCCAAACAGCACGCCTCCGATCCCGAAGCCTACCCCGCGGATCTTGATATTACCGATCCACAATCCCACGACGGCAACCAGCGCCAGCATGCTGACGGTTAACGCTATTCCACTCATATATAATCCCTGTGAATAACATTATTGTTACTAAGGATTCTGGCAGAGCTATGGGGAGGATAATGGGGTGCGGAGCACAAAAAAGGCCCCATTTTCAGGGGCCTTAATACTTCATATGGGAAAATTATTTAGCTATTCAGCGCCGGGCGTTCGCTAATGGCGATCCGCTGCGGAGCAACCGCTTCCGGGATGTCCCTCACCAGGTCAATGTGCAGCAAGCCGTTGGTGAACGTTGCCCCTGAGACCTGCATATGCTCGGCCAGGGTAAAGCTCAGGCTGAACGGCTGAGTCATCAGCCCCTGATGCAGCCAGTTGGTCTCTTTTTCCGGTTTAACCGGGGTGCCCTTCACGCTCAGGCGGGTGCCTTCCAGCTCGATATCAAGATCTTCCTGGCGGAAACCGGCCAAAGCCAGCGTGATGCGGTAATGGTTATCGTCGCTTTTTTCGATGTTGTACGGCGGGAAGCCCTGGCTTTCACCGCTGGACTGCAGCGCGTTGGCCAGTTTATCGAAGCCGATCCATTGACGCAGAAGTGGGGATAAATCGTAGTTACGCATAGTGTTTTCTCCTTCTTTGAAGCAAGAAATAACCTGCCCGCATGCGAACGGGCATTGGCTCCCTGACGGCAAGCCAGCTTGATGACGGGCCGCGCACGGCGCGACCGCATGAATTAGTTGATTTCGATGCGGCGAGGCTTCATCGATTCAGGAATTTCGCGTTCCAGGCTGATGTACAGCAGGCCGTTGACCAGGTTTGCGCCACGAACGTGGATGTTTTCCGCCAGCTGGAATTTGCGCTCGAAGTTGCGTTCGGCAATGCCCTGGTAGAGGTAAGTCCGCTCTTGCTGCTCGCCCGCGTGCGCCCCTTTGACGATAAGCAAGTTATCCTGGGCAGTGATCTCAAGTTCGCTTTCTGCGAAACCGGCGACGGCGATAGCAATGCGATAGTGGTTTTCGTCCACTAATTCAACGTTGTACGGAGGGTAGCCGCCGTTACTTTGGCTCTGGTTGCTTTCCAGCAGATTAAACAGACGGTCAAAACCAATGGCGGAACGGTACAGCGGAGAAAGATCGAAGTTACGCATAATAAAAAGCTCCTGAAATCAGCGAGTAAGATGTAAAAGCCTTCCCTTTGGACAGGCCATGAACCTGAGTACCCAATCGGCGTACTCTCTCTGGCTACCCTACTAAAATGTGGCTTGCTTAAAATTTTTCAAGGCGCCTGAACGCAAATTTTTTGCGTGAATGGCTTTCCTTACTTAGACTGGCAAACAGCATAAAAGGTTAAAAATATGCGATAGCCGCCGCAGAGCGGAACGAGGAACATTTTTAAATCACGGGCGGGTGTTATAACTCCGCTGGGGCTGGTACTCCGCCAACCATTGAAGATGACAGCAAAATGATAATGAGAAACTGGTTTCCAACTCTGGTGATTAGCAGCGGGCTGTTATTACTGACCGGCTGCTCAAGTATGATGTCACACAGCGGCGGCAAAGAAGGCTTGTATCCTGGTACCCGAGCCAGTGCAGCAACGCTTGGCGACGACGACACCAGTTGGGCAATCAAGCCGCTGGTTGCGCTGGACCTGCCGTTTACCGCCGTGCTCGACACGGTGCTGCTGCCGTGGGATATGTTCCGCAAGGACAATTCGGTGAGATCGCGTGTGGAAGCCAGCGAGCAACAGAATCTGGCCACTAACGCCGTTATCCCACCGGCAGAACTGCCTCACTGAATCATTTACAGGCCGGTCTCCGCGCTCCATAACTGGCGGAAACCGTCGGCGTCCTGCATCCAGGCAACCTGCTTGCCGTTCGGGGAGAAGACGATGGCATCGCCAGAAGGTGCTTCGCCCTCTGCCGAACTTAATGGCGTAATGACCCCGCTTTGCGCGTCACACAGCACCACACGCCCCTGCTGCACAAACCCAAGAGCTTTACCTGAAGGATGCCAGTTAAAGGCCGACTGAATGTCGTGCTCACCGTGGGTAACCTGCCGGGGCTCACCGCCGTTCGGGGATATCACCCAAAGCTGCACCACGCCGCTGTCGTCGCGCATCAGGAAGGCAAGCTGGCTGCCGTCCGGGCTGCTGCGGATCCAGTGCCGGGGCTGATTCACCAGACCCGGATAACGGCGCTGATGGGTAAAGGTCAGCCGACGTTGCATCACGCTTTTTGGCGGCGCTGGCAACGTCGTGGCGGTGCCACACAGCGGTTCACTTCCGGCCTGCTGGTAAGCCTGCGGCTCATTGGGAAGGTCCACGATAAACAGCTCGGGCACCTTCTCGCCGTTTGCTAACCGAGTATCGCCGATAAACGCCAGCGCCCAGCGTTGAACGCTGCCGTCTGGCTTCCGGTAGCCATGTTCCCCGACCCAGCCTTCTTCGTAGGCACGGTTAATCTCATCGCTGCCGGGCTCTGGCTCTGCCGTCGTGCGGCTCACCAGCACGCAATAATGGCTCCCGCCGTATTCTCGTGGATGCTGTTTAGCCGGCATCACGGGGCCAAACGGCAGCGCGACGCCGACGTTACGCAGGTCGAGGCGCGCATCAAGCTCGTGCATAACGTGGTCGTTGTAGGTGAAGCTCAAGCGACTGCCGTCCGGGCTCCAGACGTGAACATGGCTGCCGCCGCGCAGCGCCCCTGGGGTATAGGGCGAGGTAATGTCCATTGCATCAAGATTGCTGGCCTCACCCTGCGCCACAACCACGCCACGGCGGTGGTGGAAGTCATAGTGCCAGTCGACGTCCGGGTTTTCCGGGCCATGGATAAAAACGTAGCGCTCCGGCTGCCGTGGGTTCACGGTCACCACGCCAACGTGGGCGCCTTCAGGGGCGCGATAAACCACCTCGACGTCACCGTTCTGGATATTAACTCGCTCGATGGTTGTGCCGGTAAAAGAGGCTCCCGAAGGCCGAACGTCGAAGGCCAGCCACTGGCTGTCCGGCGTCCAGGTGTTAACGTTGGTAAGCTGATGATGACGCGGTGCGAAGGTGAGTTGTTTGATCACGATTTTGCCCTGAAGCGCTGAGTACGCCTCAGGGTAAAAGAATTAGCCAGGCCTTTCCACTTTGCCAGGCAACCTGCCCCGGAGCCACGCGCAAAACTGGCGGGTTAACGGGTCATTTTCGCTTTCACGATGGATAAGCCACGCCCAGTCAGCGCCGCGCACGGTTTGCTCCACCAGCGGGCGAAGTTGCTCAATTTCCCTTTTTCTTTCTGCCAGCAGCTGGCTGACAAGCGCAATACCCAGCCCGTCTGCGGCGGCGTCAAGCAACAATCCAGGATCGGAGAAATTCATCCCCTGGCTTTGCTGGCCGACGTCCACCCCGCCAGCCACGCTCCAGTGCTCCCAGCTCATCTCGCGTTCGCCGTGCAGCGTTAGTCGCTGCTCTACCGGCAAATCCTGCACGGCGGGATGGCTGGCCGGATAAAGTCTATCCTTGTACAACACCTCGAAAAGACATTCTGCCTGCTGGCTGAGGTCATCCCGGATAGCCACATCTACGGTTTCGCTGGCCATATCCGGCGGGTCGAAGCTGGTGAACAGTCAAAGATCGGTCTGCGGATACCGGCGATTAAAGTCCGCCAGATTAGGCAACAGCCAGTGCCTGGCGAAAGCGGGCGTGGTGTTCACGATAAGCTGATTCGGCTTGCGGTACTGATCGAGCCGACGAATACCCACCGCCAGCTGTTGCAGCATGACCTGCGCGGTGCTGTAGAGATCCTGGCCGGCGTCTGTCAGGCTGACGCTGCGCCCGCTGCGAAAGAACAGCGGCTGCTCCAGGTAAACCTCCAGGCTGCGGATTTGCTGGCTGATGGCCGACTGGGTCAGATGCAGTTCAGACGCAGCCTGGTGAAAGCTTCCCAGACGCGCGGCGGCTTCAAACCCACGCAGGGCATTTAACGGTGGCCAGTGTTTTAACATGTCGATAAGCCAGGCTAATCAGATGTCCGCTAAATATATCGTTGGAAGCCGAATTCAGCCAGTGATGAAATATCCATCTGTAATACTGAGCAGAATTTCTTACGTTAAAACAGCTATACGGGAGTCCGGTATGTCAACGCGTCGTGAATTTATTAAATGTGCCTCGGTGCTGGCCGGGATGGGTATGGCGGGTTCTCTCGGGCTGCCTGTTTCTGCCTTCGCGGCCGTTAGCCCGGGCTGGCGTATGCCTGACGAAGGAGAACCGCAGCAGCGTGCATTTATCGCGTTTGGCGCTCAGCGCGCCATCTGGAAAGATTTTACCCCTGACGTGCAGGATGCCCTGGGGCGCATCGCGCACGCCATCGCCGGTTACCAGCCGCTGACGGTATTTTGCCGGGAGCACGAACGCGCGCTGGCGGAGGAAAAATGCGGCAGCCACAACGTCACTTACGTGGTGACCGAGCTGGACGACATCTGGATGCGGGACACCGGCGCGTGCTTTGTCACTTCATCGGCAGGCAAACTCGCCGCCGTGGGCTTTAACTTCAACGGCTGGGGCAATAAGCAGCGGCACAGCAAAGACACGAAGCTGGCGGCATTTATGGCCGAAAAATACGGTGCAGCGCCGTTCATCCGCAACGCGCTGACGGGCGAAGGTGGCGGGATTGAAGTGGACGGGCACGGCACCGGCATCATGACCGAAAGCAGTTGGGTAAACGCCAACCGCAATCCGGGCTGGAGCCGCGACCGGGTAGAGCAGGAGCTGAAAACACAGCTTGGCCTGAAAAAGATCATCTGGCTGCCGGGCATCAAAGGCAAAGATATTACCGATGCCCATGTCGATTTTTACGCCCGTTTTGTTGAGCCCGGCATAGTGATCGCCAACCTCGATCCCGACCCGGATTCCTGGGACCACAAAGTGACGCAGACGCACCTGGACATCCTCAGGCAGGCCACTGACGCCGAGGGTCGCAGGCTACAGGTTCACACCGTCACACCACCGCAGGTCCCACGCGCAAGCCGCTTCAGCGAAGGAAACCCGGACTTTGCCGCCGGGTACATCAATTACTTCGTGATTAACGGCGCGATTATCGCCCCGGAGTTTGGCGATGAAGAGACGGACGAGGCAGCGCTTAGTTTGCTGTCGACGCTTTACCCTAAGCGTGAGGTTGTGCAGCTTAACATCGACGCAATTGCCGCCGGAGGCGGAGGGATTCACTGTGTAACAAATCAGTTACCCGCAGTGAAATAACAAAAGGGAGCGCACCTGGCGCTCCTTTTTCTCTAATCAACCGACCCTTTCTACTTTCCCTACCAGCAGGATGTAAGAAAGCGCACCTAACAGCGCTACCACAGAGATATAAACCAGCGCCGGGGCGAAGCCGTAGCTTTGGGCGAGATAGCCAATCACCAGCGGCACGGTGATCCCGCCCAGGCCGCCGACGAAGTTAAACACCCCGCCCGTCAGGCCAATCAGGCGCATTGGTGCCAGGGAGGACACCAGCGACCAGGTGATGGACGCAAAGCCGTTGCCGAAGAAGGCGATCGCCATCAGCGTCATGATCCATACCGGATCGTTGGTGTAGTTGGCACCCATAATACAGGTAGAGATCAGCAGCCCGCAGATGATGGGTGTTTTACGCGCGATCCCCAGGGAATACCCTTTCCGCACCAGGCGGTCCGCAACCCAGCCTGAAAGTAACACGCCGAAGAAGGCCGCCAGGAACGGCACCGTGGTCATAAATCCCGCCTTCAGCGCGGTAATGCCTTTTTCCTGCGTCAGGTAGTTCGGGAACCAGGTCAGGAAGAACCACAGGGTAGACGTAACAGCAAACTGCCCGAGGTACACGCCCACCAGCTTACGGTGGAACACAAGTTTCCAGTCGGCAGCGCTCAGCGGCTTACGCGCTTTCTTTTCTACAGGAGCATCGCCGTCCACCAGGCCACCGCCTTCGCGAATGTAGTCCAGCTCGGCGGAGTTTATGCCTTTACTCTTACGCGGCGGCTGATAAACCTTCAGCCAGATAATCGACCAGATGATGCCGATGCCACCGGTCACGATAAACACCCAGTGCCAGCTTAAAAGCTCCTGAATCCAGATCAACAGCGGCGTTAAAAACGCCAGGCCAACAAACTGCCCGGAGGTGTAAAAGCCTACTGCAGAAGCACGCTCGTGCTCCGGGAACCAGCTTGTCACCATGCGGTTATTGGTCGGGAATGCCGGAGCCTCAAAAATGCCGGTAATCGCACGCAGACCAATCAGCGACATCAGCCCGGTGGCGAATCCCTGAAAAAGCGTCGCGACGGACCAGCCGAAAATCGCAATGAAGTAGGTCAGACGAGAGCCTACGCGGTCGAGAAACCAGCCGCCCGGGATCTGGCACAGGGTATAAAGCCAGGCAAAGGCCGAGAAGATATAGCCCATTTCCGTTTTGGTGATGCCAAACTCTTCCTGAATATGGGCCGACGCGACCGCGAGGTTGGCACGGTCAACGTAGCAAATCACCACCGTAATAAAGATCATCACCAGCGTTAAATAACGGCGGCGCGTAGGTTTCGCCGCAGTTGCAGAAATATCCATGATATTTCGTCTCCAAAAAATGGCATAGCGAAGCTGATCACCATGCCCTGTTATACAGAGGGTGTTTATAATGTTTTATTTTTTACTGCTGACTTCTGGCGTTATTTCTTTACCATTCAGCCACGGAACCGTCGGCGTGGCGCCATAAAGGGTTTCGCCAGTCGGTAACGCTTTTACTGCGGGCAATCACCTGTTCTTCGTCAATTTCAACCCCAAGACCCGGTTTCATCAGCGGCAGGAAATAACCCCCGTCCATTTTAAAGTCATCTTTATTTTTCACGAAATCGAGTAGCTCGGCACCTTTGTTATAGTGAATGCCCATACTTTGCTCCTGGAATACCGCGTTACGAGAAACAAAGTCGATGTGCAAACAGGCTGCCAGTGCAATCGGCCCCAGCGGGCAATGCGGTGCCAGAGAAACATCATAAGCCTCTGCCATACCGGCAATTTTGTAGCATTCCGTGATACCGCCTGCGTGAGAGAGATCCGGCTGCAGAATGGCGATCCCACCCGCTTCCAGCACGCGCTTAAATTCAAAGCGGGAGAACATGCGTTCGCCTGCCGCGATAGGAATGTGCGTTTGCGCAGCCAGGCGTGGGTAATATTCCGCCTGCTCCGCCAGAACCGGCTCTTCAATAAACAGAGGGCGATACGGCTCAAGTTCTTTAATTAATACTTTTGCCATCGGGGCGCTTACTCGCCCATGAAAATCGAGACCAAATTCAATTTCATTGCCGAAGACTTCGCGAATTTGAGCCACGGTATTTACAGCAGCATCAACGGCGCGGGAATTATCAATAATGCCCATTTCCTCGCAGCCATTTAACTTAAAAGTATCAAAGCCAATTTTGCGTAATGACTTAATTCCGTCGATCACTTCCGCCGGGCGGTCGCCGCCTACCCAGCTGTAGGCTTTAATTTTATCCCGCACCAGGCCGCCCATCAGCTGCCATACCGGCGCGTTAAGCACCTTACCTTTAATATCCCACAGCGCCTGATCGATTCCGGCAATGGCGCTCATCAGAATCGGGCCACCGCGGTAGAACCCGCCGCGATACATCACCTGCCACAGGTCGTTAATGCGGGCCGGATCCTGGCCAATCAGGTATTCGCTTAGTTCATGCACCGCTGCCTCAACGCTGCGGGCGCGGCCTTCGATAACCGGCTCCCCCCAGCCCACTACGCCCTCGTCAGTCTCAATTTTCAGGAACATCCAGCGGGGCGGTAAACGGTACGTCGTCAGTTTGGTAATTTTCATTGCACGGCCTCTTGATACGCTTTAACAAATGCTTTTGCCCTTTCGCTGGTGCGGCTCACCGGCTGTCCGGTGCGGTATAAATCACTGCCCAGCCCCGCCCCGGCGCAGCCAGCCTGCAACCAGATGTGCAGGTTTTCCGGCGTGACACCCCCGACGGCAAACACCGGCACCTCTGGCGGAAGCACGGCTTTCAGCGCCTTGATGTAGTCCGGCCCGAAGGCAGAAGAAGGGAAAATTTTCAGCGTCTGCGCGCCCGCATCCAGCGCGGAAAAGGCTTCAGAGGCCGTCGCACAGCCCGCACAGACCGTCATACCGCTTGCCACGGCGCGGCGAATCACATCCGGCTGCGTGTTGGGTGTGACCATCAGCTTGCTACCCATCGCCGCCAGCTCGTCCACCTGATCCGCCTTGAGCACCGTGCCCGCCCCGATCAGCGCTTTATCGCCGAACTCCGCGACCATAGAGGCGATGCTTTGCTGCCACTGCGGGGAGTTGAGGGGAATTTCAACCGCATCAAACCCGGCGTCCAGCAGCGCGCTCACGTGCGCCTGAACCTCCTGCGGGGTGATGCCGCGTAAAATCGCGATCAGCGGAAGCTTAGTTTGCCACTGCATTTGCAATACTCCTTATTCCTGCCTGGAAAGCATTGTCGCCATCCACCACCTGGCTGCTAAAACCGAGCAGGGATAAAGCTGCCTGATAGCGAGCGCTAAGCGCGGGATTGGCCACAATGGTGACAGGCTGCCCGACCGGACAGGCGAAACGGCACGTCATCGTCGCCACTTCGCTGCCAATCAACAGCCCGGAAAGGAAATCGCTTACCTGCTCTCGGGGTAGCTGCCCCAGCACGTGCGCGGCGCGTACCTCAAAGAGCTGCGGCAGCAGGTCGCCATCATTGATTCCGCGTTCCAGCCCTGCACTAAACGCCTTCGGGCTGGCCTGTTGTTCCGGCAGACCGGCACCAATCAGGGAGTGCTGAAGCAGCAGATGATGCAGTTCACCGGTCAATACTGTGCGGAAATCGGCTACCGACTCATCATCCGTTTGCACCCATTTGCAGTGGGTACCGGGCATAATATAAAGCGGAGCAGGCTGCAACGAGCGGGCACCCAGCAGCTGGGTCTCTTCGCCGCGCATCACGTTTTGGTTATCTTCACGCTGCACACACAGGCCAGGGACTATCCACACCTGCTCAGCCACGGCGGTCATCTGCTCGCTGAAATTGGCAAAACGCGCGGGGCAGGTCAAATATGGGGCAATTTTCCAGCCCGCATTGCTGCCAACCATACCGGCCATCAACACAGGCGTGAGCGTATCTCGCCAGCCTACAACAATCTCACTAAACACCGCCTCCGGGGATCTGCCGCCCAGGCGAGTCACGCCTGAAGGACTTTTGCGGCTGTCGATGCATTCCCCGTCCTGGTAGAGCCAGGCGCGAAGGTTGGTCGACCCCCAGTCAATAGCGATGTAGCGAGATGTCATGTAATGTCCTTTAGTCGTTTAGTGGAGCTGGCGATCATGGTGAGCGCCGCCTGCTCCGCTGCTGCGCTGTCCTGATGACGGATCGCGTCATACAGCGCTTTATGTTCCTGAAGGGTTCTCGGCATGTTGGCCTCATCGCCCATCCAGGTTCGCTCAAAAACGGCCCGCTGCAGGGAGCTGATAGCAATACTCAACTGCTGCAAAACAGGGTTATGCACTGACTCCAACACCGCTTCGTGATAGCGGATATCCGCCTCGTTAAACGCATCGCGATTCTGGTTGTTCGCTACCATATCGTTCAGCGCACCTTCTATTCGGGCCAGATCATTCGATGTCGCGCGCTCCGCCGCCCAGCGAGCAATGGCGGGTTCAACCAGATTTCGCACTTCACTCATCGCGGCGATGAGGCGCGGGTCGTAGTCGTTCGCCAGCACCCACTGCAGCACCTCGGTATCGAGATAGTTCCACTGGTTACGGGGCTGAACGAACGCGCCGCGATAACGCTTCATTTCAATCAGCCGCTTTGCCATTAGCGAGCGAAACACTTCCCGAATGATGTTCCGCGAAGTTTCAAATTCTTCGCACAACTCGGCTTCTGCCGGTAATGCCGCGCCCGGCGCGTATTTGCCACTCACGATTTGCTGGCCCAGCGTGACGATGATGCGGTCGGTTTTATTGAGGGTCATGACGGGTTCCTTGTTCACAAAGTCTTACCCGCTACTTTACCGCTCCCGACGAATTTCACCGCATTTTTGAAGTACAAATGTGAGACCAACTACCGTTTCATTGCGCTCAATGTAGTACAATATATTCATGTTGTACTACAATATGGATCACATAATAGGCAAATGACGATCAAAAGGGTAAAAAAAAGCCCCGGCAGAGCCAGGGCAGCAAGCGCGAGAAACGGTCGTTAATTCAGCACAAACTTCTCGATAGCGTAGGCCACGCCGTCTTCCAGGTTGGATTTGGTGACGAAGTTGCTGACGGCTTTCACTTTGTCGGTCGCGTTGTCCATCGCCACGCCCATACCGGCGTATTCCAGCATTGCGATGTCGTTTTCCTGGTCGCCAATGGTCATCACTTCTTCCGGCTTAATGCCCAGTTTCTCCGCCAGTGACTTCACGCCGGTGCCTTTGTTGACGCGCTTGTCGAGGATTTCCAGGAAGTAAGGCGAGCTTTTCAGCAGCGTATACCGCTCAAAGACGTCGGCCGGGATTCGGGTGATGGCCTCATCGAGAATAGCCGGCTCGTCAATCATCATGACTTTCAGGAACTCGCCGTTTTTATCCATGTTTTCCGCTTCGCAGAACACCAAAGGAATACTGGCGATAAAGGACTCATGCACCGTGTAGTAGCTGATATCGCGGTTCGCGGTGTAAAGGGTATGACGATCCAGCGCATGGAAGTGTGAGCCCACTTCGCGGGACAGGTTTTCCAGGAAACGATAATCGTCATAGTTCAGCGCCGTCTGGGCGACGGTGCTGCCGTCGCTTGCCTTCTGCACCAGCGCGCCGTTGTAAGTGATGCAGTAGTCGCCGGGCTTATCCATCTGCAGCTCACGCAGGTAGCTTTCAACGCCAGCAAACGGACGACCGGTACAGATCACGACGTTCACGCCGCGCTCGCGCGCCGCCGCAACGGCCTGTTTTACCGCCGGAGAGATAGTGTGGTCTGGCAGCAGCAGCGTGCCATCCATATCAATTGCAATCAGTTTTATGGTCATGAGATCTTCAGAGGTAATGGATTTACCTCATGCTAACGCGATTCCGCTCAAAAAACAGCAGCAAACTCCGGGGAAAAGGGGGATGAGAGGCGGCAGGCAAACTCCTCTTTTAAAAGCCCCGGACATACAGCCGGGGCCAACAAAAAGGTCAGCTGAACAACTTACCTTTCAACAGGTTAACGCCAGCACTTAGCAAGTCGTTATGGGCTTCCGGCGTCACTTCACCGTTTGGCGACAGCGCGTCGATCACCTTCGGCAGGTATTCCGCCAGTAAAGCGGAAGCCGAGCCGGTATCCACGCCCAGTTTTTCCCCCAGCGCGGCAACGGACGGCGAACCCAGGGCCTGAGTTATCTGGTCGCCGCTCAGCGGCTGATTTGTACTGTTGCTGCTGAGCCACGAGGAGACGATTTCGCTTAAGCCGCCCTGGCGCAGCTTGTCCAGCAGCGCCTGAATACCGCCCTGCTGTTCTACCCAGCTTAGAATGGCCTGATATTTACCGGCGTCACCGTTCAGCAGCGAGCCCGCAACCTGATCAAAAAGTCCCATGGAGTTTCCCTCTGTGATGTAGAAAATCGACACCGGAAAGTATAGCGCCCATAAAAAAAGCCGTGCTAAAAGCACGGCTCCATCACGATGGTGAGGCAAAGGTATAGATGAAATACCAGAGGACACCAAAAAATAAACCAGGAAAATCAATTCATTGATTTTCGGCTGCTAGCCACAAAAAAGGAAAAGCCGTGCTAAAAGCACGGCTCTTTAGTCTGGCTGGGCAGGCCTTAGATATCGATGTTCGCCGCTTTCAGGGCGTTCTCTTCAATAAACGCACGACGTGGTTCAACCGCATCGCCCATCAGGGTGGTGAACAGCTGGTCCGCAGCAATCGCGTCTTTAACGGTCACGCGCAGCATGCGACGGCTGTCAGGATCCATGGTGGTTTCCCACAGCTGATCCGGGTTCATCTCGCCCAGGCCTTTATAGCGCTGGATTGCCAGACCACGGCGGGACTCTTTCTGCAGCCACTCCAGCGCCTGCTCGAAGCTGGTTACCGGCTGACGGCGTTCGCCGCGTTCGATAAACGCATCTTCCTCAATCAGGCCACGCAGCTTCTCACCGAGAGCGCAAAGACGGCCATATTCGCCCCCTTCCACAAACTCTTTTTCCAGCACGTAGTCAGTGTCCACGCCGTGAGTACGCACGCGTACAATCGGCTCAAACACGTTCAGCTCGCTGTTATGGTGAATATCGTATTTCCAGGTGCTGCCGTGCTGCTCTTTTTCGTTCAGCGTCACGGTCAGCGCAGAAATCCACTGCGTCACTTTCGCTTCGTCGGCCAGGTCGGCCACCTGCAGCGTTGGGTGATAAACCAGGTTGTTCAGCAGGTTGCGTGGATAACGGCGCTCCATGCGGCCAATCATTTTCTGCGCGGTGTTGTATTCCGCCACCAGCTTCTCGAGTGGTTCACCGGCCAGCGCAGGTGCACTTGCGTTGGTGTGCAGAGTCGCACCGTCAAGGGCGATAGCGATTTGGTACTGGTCCATCGCTTCATCGTCTTTGATGTACTGTTCTTGCTTGCCTTTCTTCACTTTGTACAGCGGCGGCTGTGCAATATAGACGTGGCCGCGCTCAACAATTTCAGGCATCTGACGGTAGAAGAAGGTCAGCAGCAGCGTACGAATGTGGGAACCGTCGACGTCCGCATCGGTCATGATGATGATGCTGTGGTAGCGCAGCTTGTCCGGGTTGTATTCGTCACGGCCAATGCCGCAGCCCAGCGCGGTGATAAGCGTCGCCACTTCCTGAGAAGAGAGCATCTTGTCGAAGCGCGCCTTCTCAACGTTAAGGATTTTACCTTTCAGCGGCAGGATCGCCTGGTTCTTACGGTTACGCCCCTGTTTTGCAGAGCCGCCCGCAGAGTCCCCTTCCACAAGGTACAGTTCAGACAGCGCCGGGTCGCGTTCCTGGCAGTCCGCCAGCTTACCAGGCAGGCCAGCCAGGTCGAGCGCGCCTTTACGGCGGGTCATTTCACGTGCGCGACGTGCAGCTTCACGAGCGCGCGCCGCATCAATAATTTTGCCGACAACGATTTTCGCGTCAGACGGGTTTTCCAGCAGGTATTCGGCCAGCAGTTCGTTCATCTGCTGCTCAACTGCGGATTTCACTTCCGAAGAAACCAGCTTGTCTTTGGTCTGGGAAGAGAATTTAGGATCCGGCACTTTCACGGAAACGACGGCAATCAGGCCTTCACGCGCATCGTCACCGGTGGCGCTGACTTTGGCTTTTTTGCTGTAGCCTTCTTTGTCCATGTAGGCGTTCAGGGTACGGGTCATCGCCGCGCGGAAGCCCGCAAGGTGAGTCCCGCCGTCGCGCTGAGGAATGTTGTTGGTAAAGCAGTAAATGTTTTCCTGGAAACCGTCGTTCCACTGCAGCGCCACTTCCACGCCGATACCGTCTTTTTCAGTGCTGAAATAGAACACGTTCGGGTGAATCGGGGTTTTGTTCTTGTTGAGGTACTCAACAAACGCCTTGATGCCGCCTTCGTAGTGGAAGTGATCCTGCTTGCCGTCGCGCTTGTCGATCAGGCGGATAGACACGCCAGAGTTCAGGAACGACAGCTCGCGCAGGCGCTTAGCCAGGATTTCGTATTCGAATTCGGTTACGTTGGTGAAGGTTTCATGGCTCGGCCAGAAACGCACCTGAGTCCCGGTCACATCGGCGTCACCGGTCACTGCCAGCGGAGCCTGAGGCTCACCGTGGATGTAGGTTTGCTGATGCACTTTACCTTCGCGGCGAATGACCAGCTCAAGCTTCTGGGACAGGGCGTTAACCACCGAGACGCCTACGCCGTGCAGGCCGCCGGACACCTTATAGGAGTTGTCATCAAACTTACCGCCAGCGTGCAGTACGGTCATGATAACCTGCGCGGCAGAAACGCCCTCTTCCGGGTGAATACCGGTAGGAATACCACGGCCATCATCGGTTACCGAGACGGAGTTATCCGCGTGGATAGTGACCACGATGTCTTTACAGTGGCCCGCGAGCGCTTCGTCGATAGCGTTATCCACGACCTCAAATACCATGTGGTGCAGACCGGTGCCGTCATCCGTATCGCCGATATACATGCCCGGGCGCTTACGTACCGCATCCAGCCCCTTAAGGACTTTGATACTGGAGGAGTCATAAGAATTCGACATCAACGTTTCTCGCTCATTTAATCTTGGGTTAATCCGCTATTTTACCCTGATCCACGGCGAACATCTTTGAATTTTTGTCCGCCATATCCATCACATGTTCGGCGCTGATCGCGCTAACAAAAACTTGTGACTCCGTGGCCTTTAACCGGCTGGCCAACAGGCCGCGCCTGGCGTCATCCAGTTCAGAGGCAAAATCATCTATCAGATACAGGCAACGCCGCCCGTTCTGCCGGGTGAGAAACTCACCCTGCGCCAGTCGTAAGGCGCACATCAGTAATTTAAGCTGCCCGCGCGAGAGCGTGTCTTCCACCGGCGCCCCGTCGGCACGAATACGAAAATCCGCTTTATGTGGGCCGTGCGCGGTATAGGTCAGCATCCGGTCGCGTTCGAAATTGCGCTCCAGCACTTCGCTATAGTCGCTCTCTTTCTCCCAGCCGCGCTGGAAAGAGAAGCTCAGGGCAAATTCCGGTAAAAACTGTGCGCAGGTATCGGCCATATCTTCCGCAATGGCGGCGCTGTAGTCGGCGCGCCAGCGGCTGATTTGCTCGGCCAGCGGAATCAGCTCCTGATCCCACGGGCGCAGCTGCGCGTAGCGTGTCACCTGGCGCAACGCGGCGTTACGTTGCTTCAGCAGGCGTTTGAGGTTACTCCAGGCCACAAAAAAGCCAGGTTCATTGTGAAAGCAGCCCCAATCAAGGAAAGCTCTACGGTATTTGGGGCCGCCGCCCAGCAAAGTAAACCCCTCGGGGGTAATCAGCTGCATCGGCATCATCATCGCCAGTTCGGCGATTTTGTGGCCGTCGCTGCCGTCAATACGTACTTTGCTGTCGCCGGTGCGGTCTTTGGTCAGGCCGATTGAGGTTTCCCTTTCACCGTCCTGAAGCCGCCCGTGCAAAACAAAAGCGTCCTGCTCATGGCGGATCACGCGTTCAATTTTCAGGCTGCGAAAAGCACGACCGTGCCCGAGGGTATAAATCGCCTCAAGCACGCTGGTTTTGCCGCTGCCGTTAGCACCGACCAGAAAATTAAAGCCAGGAGAAAGAGCGAGATCCGCGTTTTCGATGTTGCGAAAGTCTTTAATCAGCAAACGCGTAAGTGACATCTACAGTCTCATTGGCATAACAACATAGGCCGCCGCCTGGCTGGCCGCGTCTTCAATCTGCACGCTGGAAACGGAGTCGGTCAGCAGAATGCGGACGTTCTCACACTTCAGGGCGTTCAGCACGTCCAGCACATAGCTGACGTTGAAGCCGATTTCCATCTCGGTACCGTCGTAGGAAACGTCCAGAATCTCTTCTGCTTCTTCCTGCTCGGGGTTGTTTGCCGTGATTTTCAGCTGGTTCTCGCTGACGAACAGGCGCACGCCGCGGAATTTCTCGTTCGACAAAATCGCCGCACGGGCAAACGCCTGCTTCAACAGGTCGCAGCCTGCATCGAGGTGTTTATCTGGGTTCTTCGGCAGCACGCGACGGTAGTCCGGGAAGCGGCCATCCACCAGCTTGGAGGTAAAGATGAAGTCGCCGACGTGAGCGCGAATGTTATTGCTGCCGATTTGTACGTGCAGCGGGGTTTCACCGCCGTCGAGCATACGCATCAGCTCAATCACACCTTTACGGGGCACGATAACCGAATGATTAGGCAAAGGTTGACCAACCGGCATCGAACAAACCGCCAGGCGGTGGCCGTCCGTTGCGACGGTACGCAGGTCTTCGCCTTCGGTTTCGAACAGCATGCCGTTCAGGTAATAACGAACGTCCTGATGCGCCATAGAGAACTGCGTGGCTTCGATCAGGCGCTTCATGGTCGCCTGCGGCAGGGTAAATTCTACCTCGCTCTGCCAGTCGTCCAGGTTCGGGAAGTCTGCCGCCGGCAGCGTGGAAAGCGAAAAGCGGCTACGCCCGGAGCGCACCAGCATGCGGTCGCCCTCCAGCTGTACCGCAATTTCAGCGCCTTCCGGTAGGCCACGGCAGATATCGAAGAATTTACGTGCCGGTACGGTCGTTGCCCCAGGTTCATGAGGCTGTACCAGCGCCACGCGCGCCACCATCTCCATTTCCAGATCGGTACCGGTTAAAGAGAGTGCACCTTCAGCCACCTGCAGCAGCAGGTTGCCCAGGATAGGCAGAGTCGGGCGGCCTCCGAGGGGGCCACTTACCTGCTGCAGCGGTTTTAATAAATGTTCACGTTCAACGGTAAATTTCATAGCGTCACGAAGATAATGTTCTGATTAAATTGGAGAAATCTTCTTTGATATCGTGGCTTTCTTCACGCAACTGCTCAATCTTGCGGCAGGCATGTAAAACCGTGGTGTGGTCGCGTCCACCAAAAGCATCGCCAATTTCCGGCAGGCTATGGTTGGTCAGCTCTTTTGCCAGCGCCATCGCCATCTGGCGCGGACGGGCAACGGAACGGGAGCGACGCTTGGACAGCAAGTCAGCGACCTTAATTTTATAATACTCGGCCACCGTTTTCTGAATATTATCGATGGTGACCAGCTTCTCCTGAAGCGCAAGCAGATCGCGCAGCGCTTCACGCACGAAGTCGATGGTAATCGCCCGGCCGGTAAAATTGGCGTTGGCGATTACGCGGTTCAGCGCCCCTTCCAGCTCGCGGACGTTGGAGCGCAGTCGCTTGGCAATAAAGAAGGCCACTTCGCCCGGCAGACGGATATCGTTCTCGTCGGCCTTTTTCATCAGGATCGCCACACGGGTTTCAAGCTCCGGCGGCTCGATCGCCACCGTCAGCCCCCAGCCGAAACGGGATTTCAAACGATCCTCCACGCCGTTGATCTCTTTTGGATAGCGATCCGACGTCAGAATGATCTGTTGATTCCCTTCCAGCAGGGCATTAAAGGTGTGGAAAAACTCTTCCTGTGAACGTTCTTTATTGGCAAAAAACTGGATGTCATCGATAAGCAGCGCATCCACCGAACGGTAGTAGCGTTTGAACTCTTCGATGGCGTTATTCTGCAGTGCTTTAACCATGTCCTGAACAAAACGCTCAGAGTGCATGTACACCACTTTGGCATTCGGCTTGCGGGCCATGATGCCGTTACCCACCGCATGTAAAAGGTGCGTTTTACCTAAACCGGTGCCGCCATAAAGGAAGAGCGGGTTATACGCGCCGCCTGGGTTATCGGCCACCTGGCGTGCTGCCGCGCGAGCCAGCTGGTTCGATTTACCTTCAACGAAGTTATCAAAGGTGTGTTTCAGGTTAACGTTAGAACGGTAGGACGGCTCAGCAGGCGCAGGCATGTTATCCCAGCTTGGGCGCATCGGCGCTGCAGCGCGTGCAACCTGGGCAGGGGCCGCCGCGGTTGCCATAGCGGCAACGGGCTGAGTCACGGGTTTGCTGCCAACTTCGAAGCGTAATAAAGGTGCATCGCTGCCGCAAAAATCGTTGAGCAACCCATTGATATTATTTAAATATTTATCCCGCACCCAGTCGAGCACGAAACGATTAGGCGCGTACAAAGCCAGCGTGTTATCGCTCAGTTCCGCCTGTAGGGGGCGTATCCACATACTGAATTCTGTGGCTGGTAACTCATCCTGCAATCGGGCAAGACACTGCTGCCAAAGCGAAAGTGACACGGCGGACTCCACTCGAACAAAGTCGATAAAAAGACGAAGACTGAAAGTTATACATTCATGATTGTTGACACGCGCTCTCAGGCTGTGGGAGGCGCGCGAACCGCTATTTGCGGTTTCCCCGGTGAAGGCTGGATCACGATCGGGACCGCGGATCATAGCCTAAAGCGCGGCAGAGATCTTCTGTTTCTCACAGATTCTTCACGAATTATCCACAGGGAAGTTTTGAGCGGGTTAAGTGTAATCGATCCTGCCACACGTGCAGCGTATAACCGCCTCATATTGGAAAATTTAATGACTAGCGCACAAATATCGCTAAAGAGATCTGATGAAGATCCTCGTGGATCCTTGCGCTTTCACGGTAAGCCCGTATAATTCTCAACCCGTCGCGTAATGCCGCTGTCATTCAGCGGAGATCCGGGCCTCTTTTCGGGGTCAAAAAGGGCGCAGCAGTAAGGGAATTGAATTGACTCCGGAGTGTACAATTATTACAATCCGGCCTCTTTAATCAGCCACACTGAAGCGTAAGTCGTTCGCAGACCCTGTTGGGCATTACGCAAATCCAGTGAAATTTAATAGTTTAGGTAGAAATCGCCATGAAACGCACTTTTCAACCGTCTGTACTGAAGCGCAACCGTTCTCACGGCTTCCGTGCTCGTATGGCTACTAAAAATGGTCGTCAGGTTCTGGCACGTCGTCGTGCTAAAGGCCGTTCTCGTCTGACCGTTTCTAAGTAATAAAAGCTAACCCCTGCGTGGTTAAGCTAGCTTTTCCCAGGGAGTTACGCTTGTTAACTCCCCATCATTTCACATTCGTCTTCCAGCAGCCACAACGGGCTGGCACGCCGCAAATCACCATTC
Organism: Cedecea sp. Ae19-4; assembly: GCF_059801165.1. Lineage (NCBI taxonomy): Bacteria > Pseudomonadati > Pseudomonadota > Gammaproteobacteria > Enterobacterales > Enterobacteriaceae > Cedecea > Cedecea sp. Ae19-4. Next base: position 134,333 of record NZ_JBCHWG010000002.1, read on the forward strand.
TCGGCCGCCTTAATTCGCTGGGGCATCCCCGCATCGGTCTCACCGTCGCTAAAAAAAACGTAAAACGCGCCCACGAACGCAATCGGATTAAACGTCTGACGCGTGAAAGCTTCCGTCTGCGTCAGCACGAACTGCCAGCAATGGATTTCGTGGTAGTAGCGAAGAAAGGGGTTGCCGATCTGGATAACCAGGCTTTATCGGAAGCATTGGAAAAGTTATGGCGCCGCCATTGTCGCCAGGCTCGCGGGTCCTGATAGCCCTTATCAGGGTCTATCAACGCCTGATTAGTCCGCTTCTCGGGCCGCATTGCCGTTTCACCCCAACCTGTTCTCACTACGGAATTGAGGCCTTGCGCAGGTTTGGAGTGTTAAAAGGCAGTTGGTTAACGATGAAACGCGTACTAAAATGCCACCCTTTGAACCCTGGTGGAGACGATCCCGTTCCGCCCGGACCTTTTGATACCAGAGAACACTAACGATGGATTCGCAACGCAATCTTTTTCTCATCGCTTTGTTGTTCGTGTCTTTCATGATCTGGCAAGCCTGGGAGCAGGACCACGCTCCTCAACCTCAGGTGCAGCAGACCACGCAGAACACGAACAGCCAGGGTAACGCCGCTAACCAGGGTGTGCCGGCCAGTGGCCAGGGAAAACTCATTACGGTTAAAACTGACGTTCTTGAACTGACCATCAACACCCGCGGTGGTGATGTAGAACAAGCGCTGTTGCCAACCTACCCGAAAGAGCTGAAATCCTCAGAGCCGTTCCAACTGCTGGAAACCACGCCTGAATTTATCTACCAGGCGCAGAGCGGCCTGACCGGTCGTGATGGCCCGGATAACCCGGCGAACGGCGATCGTCCGCTGTATAACGTCACTGCCGATACCTTCGCACTGGCGGATGGCCAGAACGAACTGGTTGTCCCGATGACGTTTACCGACGCCGCTGGCAACACCTTCACCAAGACCTTCACCCTGAAACGCGGTGAGTTCTCTGTCGGTGTGGACTACAACGTGAAGAACGTGGGCGAAAAACCGCTGGAGCTGGCAACCTTTGGTCAGCTGAAGCAGTCCATCAACCTGCCTTCTCACCGCGATACCGGCAGCAGCAACTTTGCGCTGCATACCTTCCGTGGTGCAGCGTACTCCACCCCGGACGCGAAATACGAAAAAGTTAAGTTCGACAACATCGCTGATGGTGAAAACCTGAACCTCAACGCTAACAGCGGTTGGGTGGCTATGCTGCAGCAGTACTTTGCTACCGCATGGGTGCCGCATACTCAGGGCGCGAACAACTTCTACACGACCAAGCTGAGCAACGACGTTGCGGCGATTGGCTATAAGTCTGCCTCGCAGATCGTCCAGCCAGGCCAGACCGCTCAGATGGGCAGCACCCTGTGGGTCGGTCCGGAAATTCAGGACAAAATGGCGGCCGTTGCGCCACACCTTGACCTGACCGTAGATTACGGCTGGCTGTGGTTCATCTCTCAACCGCTGTTTAAGCTGTTGAAATTTATCCACAGCTTCATCGGTAACTGGGGCTTCTCCATTATCGTTATCACCTTTATCGTTCGTGGCATCATGTACCCGCTGACCAAAGCGCAGTACACCTCGATGGCCAAAATGCGTATGCTGCAGCCAAAACTGGCGGCCATGCGTGAGCGTATCGGTGACGACAAGCAGCGTATGAGCCAGGAAATGATGGCGCTGTACAAAGCTGAGAAGGTTAACCCGCTGGGCGGCTGCTTCCCGCTGATCATCCAGATGCCAATCTTCCTGGCGCTGTACTACATGCTGATGGGCTCCGTTGAACTGCGCCACGCGCCGTTTGCACTGTGGATCCACGACCTGTCTGCACAGGACCCGTACTACATCCTGCCGATTCTGATGGGCGCCACGATGTTCTTCATCCAGAAGATGTCGCCGACCACCGTAACCGACCCGATGCAGCAGAAGATCATGACCTTTATGCCGGTCATCTTCACCGTGTTCTTCCTGTGGTTCCCGTCAGGTCTGGTGCTGTACTATATCGTCAGCAACCTGGTGACCATCCTTCAGCAGCAGCTGATTTATCGCGGTCTGGAAAAGCGTGGCCTGCATAGCCGCGACAAGAAAAAGACCTGATAATATTTGGCATTAAGCTTACGAAAGGCGGTCGATTGACCGCCTTTTTCTTTTTGATTCAAGGTCTGAGATAAACGATGAGCAATCATGACACTATCATTGCCCAGGCTACTCCGCCGGGGCGTGGCGGCGTAGGCATCCTGCGTATTTCCGGCCGCCAGGCGCGCGAGGTCGCAGAGGCGGTGCTCGGTAAGCTGCCGAAGCCGCGCTACGCGGATTACCTTCCCTTTCGCGATGCCGACGGTAGCGCGCTGGATCAGGGCATTGCACTGTGGTTTCCTGGCCCGAATTCCTTTACCGGTGAAGATGTTCTCGAACTGCAAGGGCACGGCGGCCCGGTCATCCTCGACCTGCTGCTAAAACGCATTCTGGCGCTGCCGGGTTTACGCATCGCCAACCCCGGTGAGTTTTCAGAACGCGCTTTCCTGAACGATAAGCTCGACCTGGCGCAGGCAGAGGCGATTGCCGACCTGATCGATGCCAGTTCCGAGCAGGCCGCTCGTTCAGCGCTTAATTCGCTGCAGGGGGCTTTCTCCGCGCGTATTAACCACCTGGTGGAAGCGCTGACTCACCTGCGTATTTACGTGGAAGCGGCTATCGATTTCCCGGATGAAGAGATCGACTTCCTCTCCGACGGTAAAATCGAAGCCCAGCTGCATCGGGTCATTGGCGATCTTGACGCGGTACGCGCCGAAGCCCGCCAGGGCAGCCTGCTGCGTGAAGGCATGAAAGTCGTTATTGCCGGCCGTCCAAACGCCGGTAAATCCAGCCTGTTGAATGCGCTGGCCGGGCGTGAAGCGGCTATCGTCACCGATATCGCCGGCACCACGCGTGACGTCCTGCGCGAACATATCCACATCGACGGAATGCCGCTGCATATCATCGATACCGCGGGCCTGCGCGAAGCCAGCGATGAAGTTGAACGCATCGGGATTGAACGTGCCTGGAAAGAGATTGAGCAGGCGGATCGCGTGTTGTTCATGGTGGACGGCACCACCACCGACGCCGTTGACCCGGCGGCGATTTGGCCTGATTTCATCGCCCGTCTGCCGGAGCGTTTGCCGATTACCGTGGTGCGCAATAAAGCGGACGTCACCGGCGAAACGCTTGGCCTGAGCGAAGTAAATGGTCACTCACTTGTTCGTCTTTCCGCCCGTACCGGGGAAGGTGTTGACGTGCTGCGCGCGCATCTGAAAGAGAGCATGGGCTTCGAAACCAACATGGAAGGCGGCTTCCTCGCCCGCCGCCGTCACCTGCAGGCGCTTGAGCAAGCCGCTGAACACCTGCAACAGGGCAAAGCCCAGCTGCTGGGTGCCTGGGCCGGAGAATTGCTGGCAGAAGAGCTGCGCCTGGCGCAGCAGAACTTAAGTGAAATCACCGGCGAATTTAGCTCTGACGACCTGTTAGGGCGCATCTTCTCTAGCTTCTGTATCGGGAAATAACCCTTACCGCCGCCCCGCGTCACACTTCAGAATGCGGGGCATTTTCCTCATATTTAAAATACTTCATCATTTCAAGACGATGTCTTCAGAACGACATTTTTAAGTGCTCCACTTACGCAAACCACTAAGAATTTTCCCAGGATTGAATATATAATATATTGCTCAAAAAATAGTTCATGCTATTGAAGAGCATCAATGACAGCGCATTGAGCCAGAGACTACTCTTCGATCCCTGACAAGATTCAGGATCGGACGCGGAGCGCTGTTTCAGCCACCCGAAACAGCATGACATCGACTGACCATTATCAAGGAGCGACAAATGGCGACGCATTTTGCAAGATGGGCTCTGAACCCTCCCAACCTCACTTCACCCCGACTGAACGACGAAATTCTTAACGCCGCCAGCCTGATGCCAGAACATCGCCGCACGCGCTATCTCGCGTCGCGTACGCTGGTCGCAGAGATGATGTTTATGCTGTACGGTACCCAGCGCCTGCCGCAAATCATTACGTCTACCGCAGGTCGCCCGCGCTTTGCCGACGCCGAACTGCCGGATTTCAGCATCGCCTACGCCGGTAACATGGTGGGCGTGCTGCTGGCAACCGAAGGGCGCTGCGGGCTGGACATGGAGCTTCGCCGCAGTTTCCAGGCCCCGTCCCCGGTTGTGCCACCGTCTCAGTCCAGCAGCAGCGAAATGACCTGGATCAATAACCAAAACGATCCCAACGAAGCCAGAACCCAGCTGCATACGCTGCGGCGCAGCGTCCTGAAACTAACGGACAATCCCCAGACCAGCCTCAGCACACTACAATTATTGCCAGGCTCTGGTCGTCTGCGCGTCATAAACGAGCCGCATATTGAAGCTATCAGCGATGCGGAAGATATCCTCATCTGGGGCTGTGCCGTGGCGCCAGGCGTGGAGCGCCTGAAGCTGTGGGAATTCGACGGCCAACAGGGCTGGAACGCCCTGCCGGATGCCGAAGCTCGCAGCCGAAGCGCTCAGGCGCGCATCATTCGCCTGACGGGTATATCATCAGAGGCAGCAACGCCGCATAACACATTTTCCCGAACGTCCTGACACATAAAGGAGTACCAATGTCTGATTCGTTGAAGATAGTGACTTTACTGGGGAGCCTGCGTAAGGGTTCATTTAACGCGATGGTCGCCCGTACGCTGCCGAACATCGCCCCGGCAGGCATGCAGATAGATGCCCTGCCTTCCATCGGCGATATCCCGCTGTACGATGCCGATATCCAGCAAGAAGACGGTTTCCCGCAGAGCGTGGAAGCCATTGCCGCACAAATCCGCCAGGCGGATGGCGTGGTGATTGTGACGCCGGAATACAACTATTCCGTGCCGGGTGGCCTGAAAAACGCCATCGACTGGCTTTCTCGTCTGCCTGAACAGCCGCTCGCCGGCAAGCCAGTGCTGATTCAAACCAGCTCCATGGGCGCTATCGGCGGCGCGCGCTGCCAGTATCACCTGCGCCAGATCCTCGTTTTCCTGGATGCGATGGTGATGAACAAGCCTGAGTTTATGGGCGGCGTGATTCAGAACAAAGTTGATCCGCAGAGCGGCGAAGTGGTGGATCAAAGCACGCTTGACCATCTGACCGGGCAGCTCACCGCCTTTGGCGATTACATCAAGCGCGTTAAAGCCTGATTCCAGGCCAAAAAAAACGCCAGTCGCATGACTGGCGTTGTTGTTTTTAGCGTCTGGCTTTAATCAACAAACACAATTTTCAGCACAAACAGCAGCGCCACGATGATCACGCACGGGCTCAGCTCGCGCCAGCGGCCGGTGCCCAACTTCATGACACAGTAGGAAATAAAGCCCAGCGCAATACCTTCAGTAATCGAGAAGCTGAACGGCATCATCACCGCGGTAACAAACGCCGGTACCGCTTCGGTCAGGTCATCCCACTTCACGCGGGCCAGGCTGGAGGTCATCAGCACGCCAACGTAAATCAGCGCCCCGGCGGCCGCATACGCAGGCACCATGCCCGCCAGCGGTGACAGGAAGATAACCAGCAGGAACAGCAGGCCAACCACAATCGCGGTCAGGCCGGTGCGGCCCCCGACGGAAACGCCGGATGAGCTTTCGATGTAGGCAGTAACGGAAGAAGTCCCGAAGAACGAGCCGGTCACGGAAGAGATACTGTCCACGAACAGCGCCTGCTTCATGCGCGGGAACTTGCCCTTCTCGTCGGTTAACCCGGCTTTGTCCGTGACGCCAATCAGGGTGCCGGAGGAGTCAAACAGGTTCACCAGCATGAAGGAGAAGATCACGCCTGCAAGGCCCAGATTCAGCGACCCGGCTAAATCCACCTGCCCGACAACGCTGCTCACGCTCGGCGGCGCAGACACGATGCCGTGGTACTGCACGTCGCCCAGCAGCCAGCCCAGCAGCGTGGTTACCACGATAGAAACCAGCACCGCCGCGTGAATATTACGGGAAGCGAGAATCGCAATGATAAAGAAGCCCAACGCCCCCAGCAGCACGCTGTGGGAAGTCAGGTTCCCGATGCTGACCAGCGTCTCTTTGTTGGCCACGATGATCCCGGCATTTTTCAGCCCCATCATGCCGATAAACAGGCCAATACCGCTGGTAATGCCAACGCGCAGGCCAAGCGGGATATTCGCAATCATCCAGTAGCGAACGCGGAAGATGGTCAGCAGCAGCAGGCCTACGGCGCCCCAGAAAATCGCGCCCATGCCGACTTGCCAGGACAGACCCATCGCGCCGACGACCACGAAGGCGAAAAAGGCATTCAGGCCCATCGCCGGTGCCAGTGCCACCGGCAGGTTGGCAAAAAGCCCCATCAGGATGCTGCCAAAGGCGGCTATCAGGCAGGTGGTGACGAATACCGCCTGGGTATCCATCCCGGCCGCGCCAAGGATCTGCGGGTTAACAAAAACAATGTACACCATCGTCAGGAAGGTGGTGAACCCGGCGATCACCTCGGTGCGGGCGTTAGTACCGTGTTCGCGTAATTTGAACGCGCGTTCGAGCAGCCCCGGGGTTGTTTCCGGAGTGGACTGTGGTTGGCTCATTATCGGTTTCCGAACTAAAAGAGGAAAAAATACGCCGCTATCCTATACCAAAATTGGCGGGGGATAACGCAAATCATCCACTTTTTTCGCTGAAATTACCGCAACGGGATCGATTGCGTTGCGCAAAAAGCATAAAGTAAACGTTAAACCAAAGAGAAAGGAAATGGCATGTCCCGGATAGAAGCGGTGTTTTTTGACTGCGATGGAACGCTGGTCGACAGCGAGGTCATCTGCTCCAAAGCCTACGTACATATGTTTGCGCAATATGGCATTCAACTTGCGCTCGAAGATGTCTTCAAGACCTTCAAAGGCGTCAAACTCTACGAAATTATCGACACCATCAACGCTGAGTACGGCACCAGCCTGCCTAAGCTCGAGCTGGAAGTGATCTACCGCGCCGAAGTTGCCCGCCTGTTTGACAGCGAACTTCAGGCAATCGCCGGGGCGAACACGCTGCTGGCGCAAATCAATAAGCCGATGTGCGTGGTATCCAACGGCCCGGTCAGCAAAATGCAGCACTCTCTCGGCAAGACCGGAATGCTCGGCTACTTCCCGGATGCCCTGTACAGCGGCTACGACATTCAGCGCTGGAAGCCGGACCCGGCCCTGATGTTCCACGCGGCGGAACAGATGAACATGGACGTAGAGCGCTGCATTCTGGTGGATGATTCTATGGCAGGTGCGCAGTCGGGCATTGCGGCAGGCATGGAGGTGTTTTACTTCTGTGCCGATCCGCATAACAAGCCGATCGACCATCCGAAGGTGACGACGTTTACCGATTTGGCTGAGTTACCGGGCTTGTGGAAAGCGCGCGGCTGGGAAATTACGGCGTAGAAGTTGCCCCTCATCCCGGCTCTCTCCCCAAAGGAGCGAGAGGGAAATACCCCCCTTCCTTCTGGCTGCTCGATTGCACGGAAGCAGACGGCGGTCGATCCCCTCTCCCTTTTAGAGAGAGGGTTAGAGTGAGGGTCACCTGCCGGGAGCGGTCAAAAAACTAAAGGAACATCCCGCCGGAAACCTCAATCCGCTGCGCGTTCATCCAGCCCGTCTCATCACTAAGAATCGCCGCAATCGCATCACCGATATCGTCCGGCTGACCTACACGCCCTAATGCGGTTTGTGCTGCAATCGCCTTCGAAACGTGTTCGTTGTCGCGCACAATACCGCCGCTGAAATCGGTGGCAATAGCGCCTGGCGCAATAATATTCACCGCAATCCCACGCGATCCCAGCTCTTTGGCCTGGTACTTGGTCAGCACTTCCATCGCCCCTTTCATCGTGGCGTAGGCGGCTTTACCCGGCAGCGAGAAGCGGGTCAGGCCGGTGGAAACATTCAGAATGCGGCCGCCGTCTTTAATCAGTGGCAGCAGGCCCTGAGTCAGGAAAAAAGGCCCTTTAAGATGGATGTTCATTATTTCATCGAACTGTGCTTCGGTGGTCTGGGCAAACGATGCTTCAAGACCTATCCCAGCGTTGTTCAATAAATAATCAAACGTGTCTCGCTGCCAGACCTCGCGCAACGTTTCTTTCACCTGCTCAACAAACCCAGCGAAGGTAGAAGAATCACCGACGTTGAGCTGGATTGCGGCCGCTTTCACGCCTTTTTGCTCAATTTCGCGCACAACATCTTCGGCTTCCTGGCGCTGGCTATTATAGGTCAGCAGAATACCGATTCCGCGTGCAGCCAGCTTCAGCGCTGCGTTTTTGCCTAAACCACGGCTGCCGCCGGTCACTAAAGCGATACGTTGACTCATGATAAACCCCTTATTTGGCTGTCAGGACATTGAGATGCAGCTTATTAGCTGATACAAAATCAATAAATATGGCCAAATGCGCATCACTGTTTCATCTTCAGCAACAATGTGGTGATAAGATGGATAAAATACACGCAATGCAGCTTTTCGTGCGGGTTGCGGAGCTGGAGAGCTTTACCCGCGCCGCGGACACGCTTGGGCTGCCGAAGGGCAGCGTTTCTCGTCAGGTCCAGGCGCTGGAAACCTCACTCGGCACGCGCCTGCTGCACCGCACCACTCGCCGGGTTCAGCTCACCCAGGACGGCATGGTCTATTACGAACGCTGCCGCGACCTGTTAACTAACCTCGATGAACTCGACGGCCTGTTCCAGACCGATCCCGCCAGCGTCAGCGGGCGCATCAGGATCGATATGCCCGTTACGCTGGCGCGCGGCTTGATCATCCCGAAACTGCCGGGATTTCTGCAGCAATATCCAGGCATAGAGCTAGAGCTTAGCAGCAGCGACAGAATGGTGGATGTCGTCCGGGAAGGGTTTGACTGCGTGGTGCGCGTGGGCCACCTCAAAGACTCAGGTCTGGTAGCCAGGCCGCTGGGGAAATTCACCATGATCAACTGCGCCAGCCCCGACTACCTCAGCCGCTTTGGCTATCCCGAAAGCCTGGACGACCTGGCTTCGCATGCCCTGGTGCATTACGCTCAAAATCTCGGCACCCGCCCACAAGGCTTTGAAGTCTGGCTGGATAAAACAACGCAGTGGGTGAAAACCGGTGGCCTGATCACCGTTAACAGCACGGAAACCTACCAGGCCGCCTGTGTCGCCGGGCTGGGGATCATTCAGGTACCTCGCGTGGGCGTGAAAACCCAGCTCAAAGAGGGCACTCTGGTGGAAATTTTGCCTCAGTACCGCGCCGAGCCGATGCCGATTTCGCTGCTTTATCCGCATCGCCGCAACCTCTCCCGGCGAGTGCATTTGTTTATGGAATGGCTCACTGACGTACTCAAAGCCTATGTCGATTAGCGTTATGACTATAATTTCCTTAAGATCCTGCCACAGCAAAAGGAAAATTGACCCGATGACGACGCCGGATAACCGCGAAAAACGCCCAACCCACGAGCTCAAGTATGAGCCTGTTATACCTATCGAAACCCAGCAGGATGAAGCCCCAGGCGAGCCTGCAGAGAATGAACCGCTGGTGAAGCTTAAAACCAGTAACGCCGCGGTGAACAGCACCATATCCGCGGTCAACAAAACGGTCAGGCAGCCGATGGTTGCCCACCTGCTCCGCGCCGCAGAACGCTTTAACGACCGGCTGGGGAATCAGTTTGGCGCCGCCATTACCTACTTCTCGTTTCTGTCACTGATCCCCATCATGATGGTGGCCTTCGCGGTAGGCGGTTATGTGCTTGCCTCTCACCCGACGCTGCTCGAAGACATTTTTGCCAAAATCCTTGAGAACGTCAGTGACCCGACGCTTGCCGCCACCCTGAAAAACACCATCAATACCGCGGTTCAGCAGCGCACCACCGTTGGCCTGGTCGGGCTGCTGATTGCGCTTTACTCCGGCATTAACTGGATGGGCAACCTGCGTGAAGCGGTGCGCGCTCAGTCGCGGGATAAGTGGGAACGTAGCCCGCAGGATCAGGAAAAATTCTGGGTAAAATACCTGCGTGATTTTATCTCATTGATTGGACTGCTGATTGCGCTGATCGTTACCCTGTCTATTACCTCGATTTCCGGCTCGGCCCAGACGCTGCTGATCGGCCTGCTGCACCTGGGTGATATCGAATGGCTGAAACCGGTCTGGCATCTGGTCGGCCTGGCGATTTCTATTTTTGCCAACTATCTGCTGTTCTTCTGGATCTTCTGGCGTCTGCCACGCCATCGCCCACGCCGCAAGGCGCTGATTCGCGGCACGCTGATTGCGGCCATCGGCTTTGAGGTGATCAAAATCATAATGACCTACAGCCTGCCGAAGCTCGTCAGTTCCCCTTCCGGGGCCGCTTTTGGCTCGGTGCTGGGGCTGATGGCCTTCTTCTACTTCTTCGCCCGCCTGACGCTGTTCTGCGCGGCCTGGATTGCCACCGCAGAATACAAAGACGACCCGAGGATGCCGGGAAAAACGCATAAATAATCCTGTCATGATTTCCGGTCAGGATAGGTGGCCTGCCGACCTTCAGGTTAGCAGGTCCACTTGTCTAAACCTCCGACCAGAGAACATGCCATGACAACTGCCTCCGTACCCAAACTCCAAAAAACTGTTATTGACCCCAGCGTTCGCCTGCGCGAAACACACATCGGCGAACAGTGTGAAGTACTCGCCAACAGCGTGCTGGAATACAGCACCCTCGGCGACTTCTCCTACCTCGGGGAACACTGCTGCGTAGCCGACAGCGAGATCGGTAAATTCACCGCCATTGCCAACCACGTTCGACTTGGCGCCCCCAATCACCCGATGGATCGCCCGTCACAGCACCGCTTTACCTACTGTCCCGAGTACTACGCCACTGATGTTGGCCGGGATAGCTCATTCTTTGCGCATCGCCGCGAGGACCGGGTGATAATTGGTAACGACGTGTGGATTGGCCACGGTGTTATCGTCCTGCCCGGCGTGACAGTAGGTGACGGCGCTGTACTGGCCGCGGGCGCGGTGGTCAGCAAAGATGTGCCGCCGTACACCATCGTTGGCGGCGTGCCAGCGAAACCTATTCGCAGCCGTTTCCCGCAGGAGGTGGCTGAAAGCCTGGGGCGTATCGCCTGGTGGGACTGGCCGCTGGAGAAATTAATGGCGCACCTGCCGGAATTTCAATCCGGTGAGATAGCCAGTTTTTGCGCTCGCTGGGACAAGCCGACCAACTCAGCAGATAAATCTAACTGGTAACTTTTATTTAACCTAAAACCAGTTTTATTCTCTATTTTGAAAATTTTGTGAAGCATTTCATAGAAGGTTACGGGCAGGCTTAAAAATTATCCACTTAATGCGCGTTTTTTGAGCCATTTCGCCCGGTGCGGCGCGTTGAAATGCTTCTTTTGCTATGCGTAAATGGACTTTCGTTCGCCATAAATAAGAAAAATCTATGCAAGCATCCGTTGCCACAACTCTCGATACCGGGGCTGACGCTACGCCCGTTAACTCACGCGGAAAAGTCGTTGTTGCTTCGCTGGTCGGCACGGCCATCGAATTCTTCGACTTCTATATCTATGCCACCGCGGCGGTGATTGTCTTCCCGCACATCTTCTTCCCGCAGGGTGACCCGACGGCTGCCACGCTACAGTCTCTCGCCACTTTTGCCATCGCCTTTGTGGCTCGTCCGATTGGTTCAGCGCTATTCGGCCATTTCGGTGACCGCGTCGGTCGCAAAGTCACGCTGGTCGCTTCCCTGCTCACGATGGGGATCTCGACCGTTGTCATCGGCCTGCTGCCGGGCTATGCCAGCATCGGTATCTTCGCCCCGCTTCTGCTGGCGCTGGCCCGTTTTGGCCAGGGTCTTGGCCTGGGCGGTGAATGGGGTGGCGCGGCATTGCTGGCCACGGAAAACGCCCCGCCGCGCAAACGCGCGCTGTACGGTTCTTTCCCGCAGTTGGGTGCGCCGATAGGCTTCTTCTTCGCCAACGGCACCTTCCTGCTGCTTTCATGGCTGCTGACCGACGAACAGTTCATGTCCTGGGGCTGGCGCGTGCCGTTCATTCTTTCTGCGGTGCTGGTCATTATCGGGCTTTATGTCCGCGTTTCGCTGCATGAAACGCCAGTATTCGCGAAGATTGCCAAAGCCGGGAAGCAGGTTAAAGTCCCGCTGGGCACGCTGCTGACCAAACATTTGAAGGCGACGATCCTCGGCACCTTCATCATGCTGGCGACCTATACGCTGTTCTATATCATGACGGTCTATTCCATGACCTTCAGCACCGCGCCCGTTCCGGCGGGACTGGGCTTCTCGCGCAATGAGGTGCTGTGGATGCTGATGATGGCGGTGATTGGCTTTGGCGTGATGGTGCCGATTGCGGGCTATCTGGCGGATGCTTTTGGCCGCCGCAAGAGCATGATTGTGATCACCAGCCTGATGATTCTGTTTGCGCTGTTCGTCTTCCCGCCGCTGCTGGGTTCCGGGAACCAGGCGCTGGTGATGGCCTACCTGCTGATTGGCCTGAGCCTGATGGGGCTGACCTTTGGCCCGATGGGTGCGCTGCTGCCGGAGATGTTCCCGACGGAAGTCCGCTACACCGGCGCGTCATTCTCTTACAACGTCGCGTCCATTCTTGGCGCCTCTGTCGCACCGTATATCGCCACCTGGCTGCAGGCTAATTATGGCCTGTTCTATGTCGGCGTTTATCTGGCGGCGATGTCTGCGCTGACGCTGATTGCGCTGCTGCTGAGTAAAGAGACCCGCCATCAGTCGCTGTAATTTTTACCCTCACCTAACCCTCTCCCTAAAAGGGAGAGGGGATTACGATGCCCCCTCGCCCCTCTGGGAAGAGGGCCGAGGTGAGGAGCAGCCTTACTTCTTCATCTGCCCCAAAATCGTCCGGCACTGATTATCACTTCCTTCAGAAGGCGAGATCAGCGCGGCCAGCGCCGCCGCCGGAGTGACCAGCGTGGCAAGCGCCGCAGCCACTGCGCCACGAATAATCAATGGCCCCGGCTTCACGCCCGCATCCGGGCTCTTGAACGTGCCGCGCACATAGAGCGGAGAACGCAGGGTGATAATACGAATCCCTTTGCTCTCCGGATCGATGGTCAGATCCAGACGTTCGCTGGCAAAGTTTGTGCTGCCGGTGACGTTAATAAGCGCGTTTTCAGTATCAAAGGCAAAAATTCTCGGCGTCGCAATTCCGTTGCGTAAATCCAGGTTCGCAGCGGCGCAGTTGATCCGCACCTCATCATCGCCAAAAATCTTGCCGACAATGTAGTTGCCCACGTTAAGGCCAACGATTTCCATCAGGTTACGGCTGATAAGCCCGTCGTTCATCAACAGCTTCAGGCTGCCGTTACTGGTGCCCATCAGCGCCGCGACTGAGTTACCGCGTCCGCTCAGATTGGCATCGCCGTTCAGCTCGCCCAGCGTTTTCTGCATCGACTCAACCTTCGGCATAAGCTGCTTCAGCTGCAGACGACGCGCCTGAATATCCGCTTTCCCCTGCATCGGCTTTTTATCGCCCTCAAGGTGGATGTTGGCATTGATGGAGCCGCCCGCCATGCCGAATTTCAGCGGCTGCAGGCGCAGGTCAGCGTTATTCAGGATCACGTGGGTGGTGAGGTCGCTCAGCGGCAGCGTGCCGCTGTGTTCAATGCGCTGCCCTTTAAAGCGCACATCGGCATCCATCACGTTCCATTTGTCCGTTTCAAAGCGATCGTAAGGCAGCACTTTATCGGCTGGCTGCACCGTCCTGTCACCCCGCTGCTGTCTGGCTTTTTTCGTCTTTTCGGCATCCTTCCCGGAATCAACGCCAATCAGCGGCCCTAAATCGGCCAGCCGCAGCTGTTTAGAGACTAAATCGCCCTCAAGTTTAGGCCGCGGTTTACCCTGGCTGTAGGTCAGTGAACCGTGGATATCGCTGTCGCCAATGCGCCCGTTAAAATCCTGATAGCGGAAGACCGAGCCTTTATCCGTGTCGATTTTTGCCAGCAGATGGCCGTCCGTTTCAAACGGAGGCGTATCCGGCAGCAGCACGCCGGTCAGCGCGTAAAGATTCCCGAGGGAATCGCCGGAGAACTTGAGTCTGAGATCGACGCCTCCCATTTTCATCGGGTCGTTAACTGTGCCAACGAAGGCCACTCGCGATGTCCCCGAACGCACATCTGCCTGCACCGGGAATGCGCTATCGCCCTCGCTACGCAGCGCCAGCATACCGCCAATTTTACCGCTGCCCTCCACCGGCTGGCCGTTGTAGCGGCCATTCACTTTCAGGCCGAAAACGTAATCTGCCGCTTTCGCCGCATCTTTGCCCTGTGGCTTTTGGCCGGACACTTCGCTAAACGGCAGCGGTTTACCCAAAGGATCAACCAGGATCGTTAGCGCCGCCTTGGTCACTTTATCGTCCACGGCGATCCGGCCGTTATCAAACAGGATATTGTCGAGCCGGAAGGACCAGCCGGAGGGTTTTTGATTGGGATCGCTGCCGCCAGCACTGGCAAGGTTAAAGGTCCAGTTATTGTTTTTGTCCGACAGCCGGATAATACGGACATCCGGCTCAACCAGGCGAAGCCAGGGGATATAAACCGTTTTGGTTAACAGCGAAAGCGGGGCAAGCGTTGCCTCGACGCTGGGCAGATGAACCATGGTGACTTCGGGGATGTCAGGTGGGTTACCAAGCAGGATGTCTTCGGCATGAACGTGTGGCCAAGGCACCCAGCTGCGCCAGCCGGGCTCGTCTTTATTTCGTGCCCAAACCACCCCTAAATCGCCGCGAATGGCAAAGGGGCGGTTCAGCTCTGTCGAGACTTTTTGGTTGATGGTTGGTTTCAGCCGGTTCCAGTCAAACGTGGCGATCGCCACGATCGCTACGACAACCAACAACAAGAAAATCCCGGCGACTGTGCTGCTAATTTTACCCGTTTTTGTCATCCTTCTTACCTCTCCTGATGTTGGTCTACCTGACTAAAAGATAGTTCAGCGTGACCGAAACGACATCAGGGGAGGCGAATCAGAACGTTTTCCAGGTTTTCGAAGGGGACAGGGCGCGACAGGAAATAACCTTGTGCCGCATAAGCAGGCGAAGATTGAACATCTCGCCATTCTTCAACCGTTTCAATGCCTTCTACAATCACACCCTTGCAGTAGCGGTTCATTAATTGCAGCAGCATGGTAAATAAATTCCGTCCTTCATCGCTTTTTCGTAGCATGATGAAAAGCTCGCGCGCCACTTTGATATAGTCGTAGCGGACTTCGCTCAGCGCGGAGAAGTTAGCCAGGCCAGTACCAAAATCATCAAGCCAGAGCGGACCAAACTCGTGCATGCCGGCCAGCGTTGCCGCCTGCGGCAGGTTAATGTGCTCCACAAGTTCAAAACGTACCCACGGCAGTTTGGCGATCAGATCAAGAATCGGCTGATGCTGCTTCATGGCAATTAAAGTGGGGCCATCGACGTTCACCGAGGCCAGTATGCCGTGACCGATGAAGGTCTGCGCCCAGTCTTCCAGCAGACGCAGTTGCTCTTCCACCACCGCAAGACGCTGGCGGCTGGGGATCGCAGAGAAATAGCGGTCAGGCGGGATACGTACGTCAGCCTCAGCCGGATGCGTGACCACCGTCAGCAGTTCAACTGCCATCAATTTTCCGTCTGTTTTGTAAATCGGCTGAAAGGTGTAGCGGCGCTGGCATTGCAGCCAGAATCGTCGCTCCTGCAAACTTTCAACGCTCGCCTCAAGCGTATGCAGCCGGTGAGTGATCTGCTTCAACTTCATCTGTACATCCTGTTTGCCCTGATAACGCTACATGGCTCGTCGAAAGGTTATCGGCGTCGGAATAGAGAACTTTATGCTCGCTTTCGCAGCAAAATGCGCCGGAGCGATTTTTGTCACAATCACAATAACCTGGCGTACATCAAATATTTTCAAAACGCTGTTTTAAAATGTTTGACTCACTTTTCGCCACGGCGGAGAATGCGAAAAACAGCGTTTTTGTTCATTTAACCGCCAGGTTTCTTATGCTCACTCAGAAAATTGCCGTGATCGGCGAATGCATGATCGAACTGTCTCAAAGTGGGGCCCAGCTGCATCGCGGCTTCGGAGGCGATACCTTAAATACCTCGGTTTACCTCGCCCGCCAGGTCAGCGAAGGCGCGCTGGAAGTGCATTATGTCACCGCGCTCGGCGAGGACAGTTTTAGCCAGCAAATGCTGGACACCTGGCAACGGGAACACCTGCACACGGCATTGATTCAGCGCCTGGAGCACCGCCTTCCGGGCCTGTATTACATCGAGACCGATAGCCACGGTGAGCGGACGTTCTACTACTGGCGTAACGAAGCAGCGGCGCGGTTCTGGCTGGAAAGCGAGCGTTCAGGCGAAATATGTGCGGAACTGGCCCGGTTTGATTACCTCTACCTGAGCGGCATTAGCCTGGCCATCCTCAATAACGCCAGCCGGGAGAAGCTTTTCGCGATGCTGAAGCAGGCCAGAGCGAACGGCTGCAAAGTCATTTTCGACAATAACTATCGGCCACGCTTATGGACCAGCCCGGAAGAGACACAGCGTGTTTACCGGCAAATGCTGGCCTGCACGGATATTGCGTTTCTGACGCTGGACGACGAAGACGCGCTATGGGGCGTAGTCCCGGCAGAGGAAGTGATTCGCAGGACGCATGCTGCTGGCGTAGAAGAAGTGGTTATCAAACGAGGCGCTGAGTCTTGCCTGGTCTCGGTCAGCGGCGAGGATCTACTCGACGTCCCGGCGCTTCGTCTGGCAAAAGAAAAAATCGTGGACACCACCGCGGCAGGAGATTCCTTTAGCGCGGGTTATCTGGCGGTGCGTTTAACCGGGGGTACAGCAGAAGAAGCCGCGAAGCGTGGTCATTTGACGGCGGGCACGGTGATTCAATATCGCGGGGCGATTATCCCGCTGGATGCAATGCCCCAATAAGATGACCCTCACCCTAACCCTCTCCCTGGAAGGGAGAGGGGACGAAAAGAAAATGTCTGCGCAAGTTCCCCCTCTCCCCTGCGGGGAGAGGGGCAATCCCACCGCTAAGAAGCCGGTGGAATATCCGAAACTTCCGGCTTAGGATCGTCCGTCACCGGCGGCGGCGCAGCCGGCACCATCACCTTATCCCACGTCTCTTTCAGCTCCTTCATGTTGTACTCAGGTTCGCCTTTAGGCTGCAGCAGCACCATAGACATCTCCTGAGACAGCTGCTGACGCAGATCCTGATTGAGCATCGACACGGTCAGGCTGTCGAGGAAGTCCTGCCGGAGCTTCTGGTACTGCTCCGGTGCAATATCAACCACCTGATTCTGCAGCGAACGCAAACGCTGGCTTATCAGCACGTCGGTGTCGGTACGCGCGTAGGTAGCAAACAGCTTCGTCAGCTCATTCTTTTTCTGCGCTATCAGCGCGTCGAATTCTTCCTGAGACAACCCCTTATCGCGCACTCTCAACAGTTCACGCCCGACGCTGGTAAGGCTGGCGTTCAGCTTATCGTTCGGGGATTCAATGTTGATCCCGCACTGGGCGCGCAGATAAAGCACGCGGCAATCAAAGCTCAGATTGAGGTCTTTAACGCCATTTTTGCTCAGGCTTTGCTGCACATTCCAGAACAGCGCTTCACGGGCCAGGTCGGCACGCCAGTAGCGCAGCAGCGCCGCAGACTCACGAATCGGCTGCCAGCTGTTGTCCCACATCAGGGACAACCTGTCCTGACGCACGCTGTCGGTCATCAGGCTCACCGGCTCAGGGTTAAGCGGGGAAAGCGTTGGCACAGGCGCAGGCGTGTCGCGCTTGCCTTTTAGCTCACCAAAGGTTTTGTTGATTTGCTCCGCCACGCTGCGGCTATCCACGTTACCCACCACGATGAGGGTCATGGCATCCGGGGTGTACCACTTGTCGTAAAACGCTTTCAGCTGCGCGGCATCAACCGGGCGCTTGAGATTATCAGCCGGATCGTGGCCAAGCAGCGTGGAGCCTTTCAGGCGGTAGCGCCACCAGCTGTCTTTGGTGTTCATCGGCCAGGTTGCGACCATATCCGGCACATGCAGTGCCGCGGTGACGGTTGCCGGCGTCACGGCCAGTGACCCGATATTGGTCGACATAAACGTCAGCGCTTCTTTCAGCAAATCATTGCGGTTATTAGGCAAGCTTAAGTTAAACAGCGTGAAGTCATAGGAGACGATAGCCGGAGGAAGTGGACGCTCCGGGTCGCTGCTTTGGTGCCATAACGAACGCGCCTGGCTCGTCGGCAGACCGCCGGTCTGCGTCAACAGCATGCGCGGTAAAAAGTGGCTGTAACCGCTTTGTTGGGCGGTCTCTGTGAGTGAACCGCTATTCACCATCAGGCGAATTTCAACGCGGTCACTTGGACGCTGGGGGGTGGCCAAAACCTGCCACTGGAAGCCGTTAGAAAGCGTTCCCTGTTGCCAGGCCGGGTCCGGCTGGAGCGCTTCTGCCTGCACGTTGCTGGCCGTTGCGGCTAATAGCAACCCGCCAGCTAAAAGTCGAATCTTGGTGCCCTGCATGTGAACCCCTAAAAACAATCCTGGTTAAAAGTAGCACATCGGCCCGGCATTCGACGTCCGCAGACCGACATAGGTGACGTTTCACCAATCCGTTTGACCGCATTTCTGCGAAAACGTCACGTAAGAAAGTGAAAAATAGAGAATAAAGACCCTAAATAATTCGAGCTGCAGGTAGGCGGTAATTAACACACCTGCAGGATGAAGTATGACGGGTATTAGGGGGATTATGCAGAGTCGCCCGCAGCGAGGGCAAGTCGCTGCGGGCAATTGGTCGGATTAGTGGGAGACTTCGGTCACTTTTTTGTCAGATTTTGG
The DNA here is from genome assembly GCF_059801165.1 of Cedecea sp. Ae19-4. Classification (NCBI taxonomy): domain Bacteria; kingdom Pseudomonadati; phylum Pseudomonadota; class Gammaproteobacteria; order Enterobacterales; family Enterobacteriaceae; genus Cedecea; species Cedecea sp. Ae19-4. The sequence goes on from NZ_JBCHWG010000002.1 coordinate 153,182, forward strand.
ATTATCCAGCTGCTGATGAAGTTGCTTTTCATCCAGCTGTTTTACCCATTTCGCGACAACGACGGTCGCCACGCCGTTACCGACCAGGTTGGTCAGCGCGCGCGCTTCGGACATGAAGCGGTCGATACCCAGAATCAGCGCCAGACCCGCAACCGGCAGATGGCCTACCGCAGAAATGGTTGCCGCCAGCACGATAAAGCCGCTTCCCGTCACGCCTGCAGCCCCTTTAGAAGAGAGCAGCAGCACAACCAACAGCGTGATCTGATGGAAGATATCCATGTGGCTGTTGGTCGCCTGAGCGATAAACACCGCCGCCATTGTCAGGTAAATCGAGGTGCCGTCCAGGTTGAAGGAGTAGCCGGTTGGAATGACCAGGCCCACAACGGATTTACGGCAGCCCAGCTTCTCCATCTTATCGAGCATACGCGGCAGAACGGACTCGGAAGACGATGTCCCCAGTACAATCAGCAGCTCTTCTTTGATATAGCGAATGAACTTGAAGATGCTAAAGCCCGTCGCGCGGGCGATGGAGCCCAAGACCAGAATCACAAACAGCAGGCAGGTGATGTAGAAGCAGACGATCAACTGGCCCAGCTGCACCAGAGAACCTACGCCGTACTTACCGATGGTGAACGCCATGGCCCCAAACGCCCCGATAGGCGCCAGGCGCATGATCATGTTGATGATGCCGAAGATAACCTGAGAGAAGCTTTCGATGACGTTAAAGATCATCTGCCCCTTGTGGCCCAGGCGATGCAGGGCAAAGCCAAACAGAACGGCAAACAGCAGCACCTGCAGGATATTCCCGCTGGCAAACGCACCAATCACGCTACCTGGGATCACGTCCAGCAAGAAGGCAATAACGCCCTGCTGCTGAGCTTGTTCAGCGTAAACCGCAACCGCTTTGGCATCCAGCGTCGCCGGGTCCACGTTCATGCCGGCGCCTGGCTGCAGCACGTTAACCACAACCAGCCCGATAATCAGCGCAATCGTGCTGACAATTTCAAAATAAAGTAACGCTACCGCGCCGGTACGGCCTACGGCTTTCATGCTTTCCATGCCAGCGATCCCGGTCACCACGGTGCAGAAGATGACGGGCGCAATAATCATTTTAATCAGTTTAACGAACGCGTCGCCAAACGGTTTCATTTGGGCACCCAATTCCGGGTAAAAGTGACCCAGCAAAATGCCGATGGCAATTGCGGTCAGCACCTGAAAATACAGACTTTTGAAGAGTGAGGTTTTCATTAGAGTATCCTTGAACGGAGAGTAACCGCAGCCCCGGCTCAGGAACCGGTATGACTGCGGCACTCAACATATCACCCTAAAAAAAACGCAGAAGTGGCCTGGATCGATTTTGTTAACGGAACTGTTAAAAACTTGAACTGAACCGATCCAGCTCTTAACATTTGTAACTATTGTTTTTCATTTACGCAGTAAGAAATTCACGTTCAAACTGCTCGAGGGTGCGCGCTTTGGCATACAGGAACCCCTGGGCATAGATAACCCCCTGCTGCACCAGCCACTCGCGCTGCGCTTCTTGTTCCACGCCTTCAGCCACCACTTTCAGATCCAGGGCTTTGGCCATCGCGATAATCACGCCCACCATCGCGTTATCTTCCGGCAGCCCTTCGATGAAGCTTTTGTCTATCTTCAGCACGTCAATCGGCAGCGCTTTCATGTGGTGCAGATGGTGCAGGCTGGCGTAACCCATACCAAAATCATCCAGCGCAATACGCACCCCGGCCTGGCGGAGCGGCCGCAGGATATTGACCGCCGCCTGTGGATCATCAATGCGGCGGCTCTCGGTAACTTCAAGAATCAGCGTGCCGGGCTGGATTCGGTAACGTCTGAGCAGCTCCAGGAGCGAAGGCACCATGGCTTCATGCAGCAGCTGGAGCGCGGAGAGATTGACGCACAGCGGCAGCGTAACGCCCCGGCTTTGCCAGGCAGACAGCGTGCGACAGGATTCCTCGAGGATCCAGCTACCGACGGTAATCATCAGCCCGCAGGCTTCAATACGCTCAATCAGCCCTTCCGGCAGGCTCCAGCTACCGTCAGCCTGGCGCTGGCGCAGCAGGACTTCGGCACTGACCACGCTCCCGTCACGCATATCCACCTGCGGCTGTAGCCAGATGGCAAACTGATGCTTCTCAAGCGCATTCAAAATATCGTGCTCTTCGGTCAGGCGCTGCTGGGCTATCTCCATCTGATCGGGATCGAAGAACTGAATTTGGTTTTTCCCGAAGCGGCGAGCCGCAAGCGTTGCCGAAGCCGCCCGGCGATAAAGCTGTTCTGCATCGAGGCCCCCTCTGAACATCGCAATGCCAATGCTGGCGGTCGGTTTCAGTTGCAATGCCTGAACGGGCAAACGGGCGTTGAGCGTTTCCATGATTTTCTGTGCCAGCGTCATGGCATTCCACGGGTCGCTGACGCCATAGAGCAGCAGCCCAAAATCATTCTGACTGAGCTGGGTCAGCACCGCGTTGGTCGGCAACACGGGTTTAATTTTCTCGACCAGCGTCAACAGCAGCATCTCGCGCTGCTCTTCGTTCAGCACGCCGGCCGCATCCTGGAGCGTTTCGCTCCCGATTAACATCAACGCGCCGCGTTTCTCGTTCGCCACCATCTGCTCAATCAGCGCCATCAGCAGCGCCTTATTTGGCAGCTCCGTGACCGGATGATGGGTACTCAACGCGCTCATTTGCTGCTGAAAACGCTGGGCAACCTGTTGATTGCGGTTATAGCTGCGTACCAGCATGCCAATCTCATCGTCATGGTGCAGCGGCGGCAGCGTGAGCTGGTGCTCACCCGCTTGCTGAGGATTCAGGTTACTCAGCTCGCGGCTAATCTTGCGGATCGGATGCACCACCAGCCGGTTAATGCACCAGCTGATCGCCACGGTCAAAATCAGCGCCAGCAGCAAATAGGTGGTCAGCAGAGTGGAAATCGTGCTGATGATAATGCGGTACATGCGCCAGGAATCAGCCTGTAGCACCAGGTAAGCCAGCGGCTGCGGGTTTGCCGGGCGTTCGAGGGAATAAAGCGGCAGGGAAATCTGCACCGGCAGCTCAAACACGCGGGTGATGAGCATCGGGATTTGGTGCTCCGGTATAAAGCTAATGCGAAGCGCCTGGAACTGATTGGGCAGCACGACGTCGGCTCGGCTGATGATGCCCGAAGGTTGGATCTGCTGAAGAATAGCCTCGGCCTGCGGAATATCCGCCCGCAAAATGGCCTCAGACAGCGGAAGACGCACGGAGTGGGCGATTTTCTCCATTTGCGTGGCGGTGTCGTAGCGGTTTTGCTGCACAAAATGGAACAGCTGAATGACGATAAAAATGAAAATAAACGCCAGGGCCACGGCTGACACCATCGCCATCTGTTTTATCGTTAGGGAACGACTGACTCGCAAGCTGACTCTCCGCTTTTGCTTAACCTGCGCCACGCCCGGCATCAGGATATTCTTATGCCCGCAGAGTATACTGCATTGCCGCTCTTTGTAATCCTGACCTCAGGAGAATCGGGTAATTCTGCATTTATGGGCAACTTTGCGCCGAATTCTGAGTAAAAAAACACAAACGGCGGGCTAACCCGCCGCTCTGCGTCACCGCTAATCAGAAGTCCGCGTAAGGCACCAGCGGCTGCGGCGGCATATCCATATCGCCCTGCCAGCCCGCCATGGAGTAGCGTACGAAAATCAACGCGTGGCTTGGGGTGTAGTCCTTGGCCTGCTGAATATCAATCCCGGCACCGATTGACCAGTGCGAGTTGATCCGCCGTTCAACCAGCGCTCTGGCCGTATAACCGAAACCATTGCTGCTGCTGCCCGAGAAGGTGTCATTGCGGTCCGGGTAGCCCTCTGGATCGTCCGGGTAGGGGTTCGTGTTATTTGGCACGAGGTTACGCAGCGGATAGCGCTGGCCCGCATTGCTGTGGGAGTAAGACCAGGAGCCGGAAGCGCCCAGTTCCCAGGACCAGTTTTCGGTACGTTTACGCCAGATGACCGGCACGGCGAACGACACGTATTTTTGCGGGCTGTAATAGCCGCCCTGGCCGAGGAAGTAGTCGCTGAGGTCTTTTTCGTAGCGCCAGACCATATTGGTCAGGCCCACGGTTAGCCGCTGATTATTCTCGTTAATCAGCTTGTAGTAGTAGCCCGTCATCCAGCGCACGCGCCAGTTATCGGCCACGTTTTTACCGGTCAGCGTGTCCGCGCTCAGGCTGGACCAGACGCCGTTAGCTTCGCCCTTGTCGTAGCTCAGGCTGATACCGCCGCCGTTAGCGCGAACGCCACCCCACACTTTATTGGTATTCGGATCCCGCTGCCCGCCGAAGGAGAGCAGCGAGCTGGAGATAGGCCGACGATGCGCATTGACGGTATAGCCAATTGGCCCGAGGTCGTTGCTGTAGCTCACGCCACCCACGACATCCACGACGTCAAAGCCCATCGGCGTGGTGCCAATGTCCGTTTGCCAGATATTGTTTTTCCAGCCAACGGCCACGCTTGCGCCGTTGCCACTCTGATTTGTGTTGCCGAAACAGTTGTGCTCCGCACAGGTGCCCCAGCGCTCGTTGTAACCCCCGCCGTTATCTTTGAACGAGCCAGCATTCATATTCACCATATCGGTACGGAACCACATCCGCCCGTCGCTGAGCGGAGCGTCCACCTGCAGCATCGTGGTATGTGCTTTCAGATCGGAATAACCTGGCGTGCCGCTTGAGCCCCAGTATTCGTGGTCAAGCGTCACGTTTACATCCTGCTGGCGGTAAAGATCGGCGGCATCGCTGCGCACGCCCCGCTTCAGCCAGTCGTCTTTCTCATCGTTGCGGGTCAGGCGAGTGAAGGTGTCGTTATCCTGCGGGCGCTGTTGGGCAACCCCCGAGGAGACCATAGCGTCTTTGTAAGTCTCCAGCGCCTGCTGCGGCTGGCCGCTGGCGGCCTGGAAACGCGCGGCATCACGCATCACCAGCGCGCTTTCCATCGACGGCGGCTGGCTTTTCGCCGCAACCAGAATTGGCGCGTAGGTTTGCGCGGCTTTTGCGTTGTCGCCCAGGGCAGCCCAGGCGTTCGCCACGCGGCGTTGCGTATTGATGGACGGTGTTTCACCTGCAGGTGCTTTCTGCAGCTTCGCTAGCAGATCGCGGGCCTGAGGTTTATCCCCCTCGGCAATCAGCACCTCGGTTAACCCTAACAGCGCATCTTCGTTGCCGGGTGAACGCTGCAGGACTTTCTGATACTGCGCTTTCGCCGTGGGGCGATCGCCACGTTCGGCGGCCCAGTCGGCGAGCGTTAAGTCGACGCGATCGGACGGCGTCTGCTGCTGAAGCAGCGCAATGGCGTCTTTTTCTTTGCCGCTGTCCCGCAGCCGGTTAGCCGTTTGCATCACTTCGTTAAACTGCAGCCGGTCTGCAAGCTCATGAATATTGTCGGTCCACTGCGCTTTGGGCAGCGTATTAAGGTGGCTTAGCGCCGCCGCATCGTGGTTATTACCTGAGAGATAAAGGCCGTAAGCGAAGACCTGCTCCGGGTCGCCGGGTTTACGCTGGGCCAGGCCGCGCATCAGGCTGTCTGCCTCGCTGTGTTTTCCGGCGGCATAGAGGTCGTTCGACAGGCGGTAGGTGATCCACACGCTGTCCGGGTCGAGTTTGAGCCGCTGGCGCTGGATCTCTGCCGCTTTTGCCCACTGGCCCTGGCTTTCCAGCGCAGTGGCCTGCTGCTCCAGCCGCTCGCCGGCCAGGCTACGTTCAATATCATCAATACTTTTGCGTTGGCTGGCCGAAAGGCTCTGAATATACGCCGTTGCACGCGCCGGCGACTGGCGGCGGTACACGTTCGCCAGGCCACGAATCGCGTTGCTGTTCCCGCGATCCATGCGTAGCGCCTGCTGATAATAACGCTCCGCGCTGGCATCATCTTTTTTGGCAACGGCCACATCGCCAAAGCCCAGCACCGCGTAGCTGTCAGTGTTATCCACCCTCTGCGCCTGCTGGTACTTCTGCAGCGCGGCGTCCGGGTTATTGGCTTTGAGCTGAGCATCACCTTGTTCAATCAACAGCCAGTAGCGGTTGGTTTTTAACAAGCTGTCCCACTTGCCCCGGTTGTCGCTTTGCGGGTCCATCTGAATGGCTTTCTCAAACTGCTGTACCGCGAGGGCGCGTTTTCCCTGCTGAGAATAAGCCTGCCCCAGGGCGCCAACCACTTCGCTATCGTTTTGCTTCGAGCTTAACGCCTCTTTCAGCTGCGGAATGGCCTGGTTCCCGCGACCACCGCCCACGTCTTCCAGCCCTTTTGCCCGGGCGAGGAAAGCCGGGTCAGACAACTGTTTTTGCTGCTGCGCCAGCCTGTCACGCGCGGTGGCCACCGTATCGCCTTCGGTAAAGACATTAAGAAAACGCTGCAGGGCCGCGACGCTTTGTGGCCCTGTCGGTAAGTTGCTGATTTGGCCATACCATAAAGCCGCCGCGTCTTCCCGGCTGCCGTTGGATTTCGCCATTTGCTCAAGCACCTGATAAGCCTCGGCGCTGCGGCCGTTGGCAAACATCAGCCGCGCCAGATTGCCACGCAGTTCGCCGTTCCCCGGCGCAGCGGCATCCAGCGCTTTCAGTTTATCGATCGCCTGGTTGGTGGTTGCCGGGCGCTTCGCCATCAGCATCCAGTATTCAATCGCTAAATCCCCTTCGGGAGGATTGCCGTCAAACAGCTTTTCATAGGCGGCAATAGCCTGTTCGGTATGCCCGCTGGTCGCTAATAAACGGGCCTGCTGCAGCTGCTGGCGGCCATCCGCGCCGGTCAGCATCATCGTAACCTGCGACTGTTTATATTCGGCAGAACCGGGGGCCAGTTTTGCCAGACGCTCAAGCTGTGCTTTCGCCCCGGCGTTATCCCCCTGGCGCAGCAGGTAGCGCATGCGGGCCGCAATCACGTCCGGATCGTCCGGTGCCATCAGCTCCAGCCTGGACAGCGACTGACGCACAATATCTTCGCGTTTGCTGGCCTCACCCATCCTCACCTGCTCCAGCAACTGCTGCTGGGGCGTCAACGCGGCCTGAGCCATCGGCATCAGCGCCATGCCCAATGAGAGAGTGACGAAACTTAATGAGAACTTGCGCATACCTGACCCCAGCGAGGGATTAATTCACCCCGAGAATTGAAGCGAAAACGATTTTGATCCCATCCCTGACCAAAGAGCGTTAAAACATAGCTGTAATAGGCATCAGCCTGGGGGAAATTATCTTTCACCCGCTGACGCTGCACGTCCCGCGCTTCGCTATCCTGTAAAAAAGGCAGCATGGCGGCGGAGAATCCCACTGGGCCATTGCCCTGAACGCTGCCGGTTTGCACATCGACTTTTTCCGGCGGCAAACCTTGTTTGATGGTGATATCTGCCATGGGCTGGAAGGCCTTCAGCAGCGCGGCTTTGTGCGGTGCGTCGTCGGCCATCATGCCAATCCACATGTAGACGCGGATTGAGTCATAGCTGCCGCTGCGGGCGTCGTCGGTCTGGAACTGCCAGCCTTTGCCTTCACGCCAGTCGGCCCAGTTGGGTGAAAATCCTTTGGGTGCGGTTTCAAGCAGTAATCTTTGGTTTGCCACCTGCATGGCCGACCACGGGCCGCGGTAACGCACCATTCGCTGCAGTACCTGCGGCGGGAGGTAGCTTGGATTCAGCCGCCAGTCAGGAGAATGATTAAACCCCACTCTCCCCGGCAACAGTGAAAATCCCAGCCCCGGGATTTTAATCACTTCCTCTTTCGCCACGCGCTTCAGCAGCTTTTCACCGAGGCGACTATAGGCAGGCTCATGCCACAGACGCCCCGCTTCAAGCAGGCTCCAGACAATCCACATATCGGCATCGGAGGCGGAGTTGCTGTCTAAAACCGTCCACGCATCTTTGTCGTTTTTGCCCCACAGCCAGGCCGGAAGATGGTCTTTCAGCGCCCCCTGAGCGAGGTTGTTTTCCGTCCAGAGCAGCAGCTTGTCGAACATCGCCCGATCGTTGGCCACCAGGGCAAAGAAAAGCGCGTAGCTCTGCCCTTCAGAAGTGGTGATTTTGCGCTCATCGCTGGGATCGATCACCCGGCCCTGGTCGCTGACATAGCTGGCTTTAAACTGCTCCCAGGCAGGCCAGCTACAGGCGGCCTGCCCGGAAACGGTTGTCAGCATCAGCCCGACCATCAGCAGTGCGGCGCTGATTTTCATCGTAATTACTCGTCTTCTGGATCGATACGGCGGCGGCTAAGGATGCGCAGGATACGCCACAGCACCCAGGCCAACAGCACGACGCTTATCGCGGCGAAGATAGCCAGCAGCACCGGATGGTTCGACAGCGCGTACCAGATGCGCTCGAACCACGGCAGGTGGCCCACATAGTAAATATCGCCGACGCGCAGGCTATCCACACCGGATTCACGAATCACCGCTACCGAGCCGGAAATCGCCGCCCGTTTGCCGCTGTCGTTGAGCGCATTGTTCAGCAGCTCGTAACCTCGCGGGCTGTCAGCCAGTAAAGCAAGGACGCTGCGCTGGTCGTTATACGGCGACTGGAAGCCGACGATCGCGGCCATGGCGCCTTTGGAGGTGACCTCCGTTTGCGTATCCGCCGCGCGATCTTTGGGATCGGAAACGCCGTTCAGCAGCGGAGTCTGGCGAACCGGGGTTTTCACCCAGCTTTGCGTGGCTTCAACCAGCAGATCGATACGTTTGTCATCTTTCATCGTTGGCGGAATAGTGCCGATGATCATGATATCCGCATCTTTGCCCTGGATGGTGCTGCCATCATCCGTCAGGCCCACGTTTACGGCAGGGAAGCCGGTTTGTGAACCAATGGTGCCAAGCGCGTCCAGCAGCGCAGTCACCTGAGCTGGGTTAGGTTCTTTGCTGACCACCACGATAGTTTGCGAGAGATCGGCCATGCGGCTGAACGGGAAGCCCGCATTCGCAAAGGTGCGCAGATCCGGCATGGCAATAAAGTGGTGATAGTTAGAGAAGTCGATGGTTGACTCATCTTCCACCACGACGTGGTTTTGGACCGGCTGGAACGTAATACAGTTCTCTATCGAGCCGCCAGGCATCGGGTTCATATACGAGAAGTCAAAGCGCAGCTGGTTGGCGGCGCCCAGACGCAGCGCGGGAATCGACACATCCGTTTTGCCGTCCAGCAGGCCCTGCAGCACCGGCAGGCGCAGCAGCAGCTTATTGTTCTCTTCGCTCGGCGTCAGGTTGAACGACTGCAGGAACTGGTTGTTCAGGCTAATGTCCATGCGCGAGCTGTCTTTCATCGCCGGTGCGGTGTAGCGATACTTCAGGTTGAGATCGATGCCGTTACTGCGCAGCAGATAGAGATCGGGCGGCAGATTCATCGTCACGCTAATGGCGCTCGGCTCCTGGCCACTGGACTGCAGCTGCTCCTGGTAAGTTTTCATCTCCCCCAGCGTTACCGGCCGGTCAGTTCTCACCCAGTTTGGTGCATCGTAAGGTTCACGTGGCTGCAAGGGCTTCACGTCATCCACGGTGACGCTACTGCCGCGGAACAGGATATTCCCCTGGGCAATGCCTTTTGCCGCCTGCACGAGGTCTTTATCATCACGGCCCATCACCACCAGCAGTTTGACGTACGGGTTATCCGGGTGGGTCATCATCTCAACGGTTGGCGCCTGCACGGCAGGATGATCGCGCAGGAAGTCCGGGCGCTTATCGTTGGTCGCAAAAACGATCCCGTTGCTGGCCGGCAACTGATTGAAGAGCACCGGGAAGCTCTGCCCACGCCATGCGGTACGGGAACCAAACCACGAGGCGACAATCCCGGCGGCACGCTGCTGTTCAATATCCGGGCTGGCAGCAAAAACGACAGGCAACGTCAGCGGGCGATCGTCTCGCGAGTCGAAGAAAGGCACCGGGAAATGCGACAGATCGTTTTGAACCGGCAGGCGCTGGTAGGTCAGCGCCAGCGAGCTGCTGCGACCGACATCCATCCACAGCGTGGTGCTGGCCGGATTCTCGCAGATGTCGCGGTAGTGGCCGACAAACTCCAGCCTCACGCGGTTAAAGTCGGTGATATACAGCGGGTCAACCGGCACCTGTGCAAAGGTCTTTTTGCCCAGTTGCTCTTTGGTCACCGGCAGAACGCCCATCAGCTCGTCGTTAAGATAGACTTTAAGCTGCGACTGCACCGGCAGCAGCGAAGGTGAAGGGGTATATTCCAGGTTCAGCAGCGCTTTCGAGACGATTTCATCCCGACGCATCCCAAACTCTACCCCGCCATTCGGGTTCACGCCGGTCAACACCATGCTGCCCGGCGGCGGCGCAATTTGCGCAAAATTCAGCTTCACATCGCGGGAGGGCACATTTTCGGCGACGATGGGCGCATTTGCGCCAGGTACGCCCGGTAAGACTTGCCCAACCGTCGGGGCGCTGCCAGCGGGCGTCGCGGGAACGATCGCCTCGGTTGAACCCGGCGCAGGCGTAACCACTGCCTGATTTGCCGTCGCCACGGCAGGAACCGTCGGAGCCGGCGTCGAATCAGCCGAATTTGCCACTGTAACAGGCAGGGCGCTGATGCCTACCGCCGCTGCATAAAACCAGGATATTTTTCTTTTCATCGCGTTATCATCAAATTAATCAAGCTGTTGACAAACCTCAGGCGAAAGAAGAAACACCAGAGAACATCAATTCGTGATTTCAGTTGCCGGCTACAAAGAGGGAAAAACCACGCTTTTTCCCTTTTGGTGAGCAATTTCGTTAAGCCAGGGCAGACAAAGTCCGCCGTTTTGCTGGTTTGGCCGTCGGGCTGTGCGGAATAAACGACACAATCCAGTCCACCAGCGTGGTGATCGCGTGGAAAACAAACTTCAATGACGGTGGAGCGAACTCCGCAAGGTGCCGGTAACCCCGGAATCCAAGCTTGAGAATATCCACCAGACTTTCCAGCGGCTTATCCTCAGGGAAACTGTCCTGCCACAGCGCCCAGGTATCGGCGCGGGCAAAAGTACACTGAATAAAATCGATATGCTGTTTGGTGGTCATCTGCGCCAGCTGCAGGCCGACTTCATCGCCAAAGACACGCATCACCTGAGCCGGGAAGAAGAACTCCTGTGCCCCACGCTTTAACAGCAGGTTCACTTTCTGCCCTTCCAGCACCTGAGTCGGGCCATGAATCTTGATCCCTACCCCGCCGTCTGAGTAGTCATGCACGGTGCACGGGAAGAGGTGACCATCTTCACGCGCCAGCGCGGCCGGCATGGCGATTTCAACACGGTGCGCTCGCCGGACCTGCTTACTTTCCACGGAAACGGCCACCGCGCCGCCCAGTATTATCAAGTTGTAGAACACCCACAGCAGACTCACCACCACCGTTAGCGCTTCGTTTTCCGGGCCGTAGAAGAAGCGCCATGCCCCAAAGGCAACGCCCAGCAGGTTAATCAGGACTAAAATCAGGTACGGACGCGTGATGACCCAATCCACATATTCGTTTTCAACCAGCCCGCCCTTTGCGGTCACGTTGAACTTCCCTTTGTGCGGATTAAACAAGGCCACCAGCGTAGGCTGAGCGATGTACCAGGCCAGCACAGTTTCGTAAATTTCACTCCAGAAAGAGTGGCGATATTTACCCTGGATTTTGGAGTTGGTCAGGCTGGCGTGGATCATGTGCGGCAAAACAAACAGCGCAATCATGATGGCCGGGGCGTAAATGATATAGGCGTGTAACAACAGGAACGCCAGCGGTGCCGTCAGGAAGATAAGCCGCGGGATCCCCGACAGGAAATGGAACATGGCGTTGGCATAACAGAGCCGCTGGGCAAACTTCAGCCCCTTGCCGAAGAACGGGTTATCGAGACGGAATATCTGCGTCATCCCTCGCGCCCAGCGAATACGCTGCCCAATGTGCGCGGAAAGGCTTTCCGTTGCCAGCCCCGCAGCCTGCGGAATACGCAGGTAAGCCGAGGTATAGCCCCTGCGGTGCAAACGCAGCGATGTGTGGGCATCTTCGGTCACGGTTTCAACGGCAATACCGCCAATTTCATCCAACGGGCCACGGCGAATCACCGCACAAGAGCCGCAGAAGAACGTGGCATCCCACATATCGTTCCCGTCCTGCACCAGGCCGTAGAACAGCGTCCCTTCGTTAGGCGTTTTACGGAAACGCCCCAGGTTGCGCTCGAACGGATCGGGCGAGAAGAAATGGTGCGGAGTCTGCATCATCGCCAGCGATTGTTCTTTGAAGAACCAGCCCATGGTTAGCTGCAGGAAGGAGCGTGTGGGCACGTGGTCGCAGTCGAAGATAGCGACAAAATCGCCCTTCGCGTGCTTCAGCGCGTTGTTGATGTTCCCCGCCTTTGCGTGCTCGTGCGTCGGACGGGCGATATAATTGACCCCGACCATATCGGCAAACTGCTTAAACTCGTCTCGCCCACCGTCATCCAGAATCCAGATATTCAGCTTGTCCTTCGGCCAGTCAATGCCCAGTGAGGCATAAATTGTCCCCTTCACGACGTGCAACTCTTCGTTGTAGGTCGGCACAAAAATATCCACCACCGGCCAGGTGCTTATGTCTTTTGGCATCGGCACCGGCTGGCGGTTAAGCGGCCACACCACCTGGAAATACCCCATCACCAGCACCAGCCAGGCGTAGGTCTCGGCAAACAGCAGCCCCAGACCGAAGACGAGGCTGAGCGGATCGTTCCAGTTCAGGGTCGAAGTGTAGCGCCACCAGATGTAGCGACAGGATACGGTGAGCGACAGCACAATCAGCATCAAGGCAGAGAAACGCCCCGGTAAACGCCGAACGATCAGGGCCACGCCCCACAACAGCATCAGGAAAATAAACTGTGACAGCGGGTTAAACGGCTGGGTAATACAAAGCAGGGCAAGAATGGCCGAAAACACAACAATCACGCCCAGAATGATCCGCCGGGTTGTGTGGTTGATATGGCTTAATTCTTTCTTTTCATCGAGATGCTGCGTCCGGTTGCTAATGTTTTCCGGCAGTTTATCAAGCCAGCCGTGCCAGCTTTCACGCCAGGCCTGCATCCGGCCAAAAGAGCGTACCCGCGGGCGCCCGGCTTGCTTACTGGCGCGGAGCAACAGCCAGAGGCTTTGGATACCATAACGCACCACGTCCAGCGGGCGCGGCCTGTCTGGATTGATATGCGGGTAGAACTGGTCATGCCCGGCGCGTATGCGCTGCCAGCGGGGGGCTTCAAGCGGCAGAAAAACCCAGGCAAGAATCAAGACGATGCAGCCCAGCGTCGCACTGAACATCGGGGCACCGTTGCGGCGAAAAGTACGATAACGCTCACCCAGCCGCTGGCTGGCAGCGGGGAGTAACAGCCAGGAGGCCAGATGACTCATGCCTTCTTCCCTGCGAGGTTCAACAGGCACCAGTTGGCGAGCGTCATGATTTCCTCGGCAATCAATGAATCCGGACGGTATTCGCCCAGAGGCTGTTTTACCGCCGCACTTTCGGCCATCGCCTCATCCCGGTGAAGAATAATGGGGATCATCGTGCGCTGGCTTTGCAGCCAAATTTGGTAGATATCATCCTGCAGCTGACTGGCCACCTGCAGATAGTTCACCAGAATATGCGCCCCTTGAGGCAAAGCCTGCTGGTGCAAACGAATATGGCAGTTGGTGTCCGGTTTAACCACCGTCACCACGCTGTCAGTTTGCGCTAAAATCTGGCGGGTCAGGGCGTTAAAGCCGTGGGGCAAGTCCAGTAATATCCACTGGTATCGCTGACTCGCTTTCAGGTCGGCAAGAAAATGGCTGAAGTTGCCAAGGGCTTTTTCCACCGTGTCGAACGTTTCATGCTCAGCCGGGCTGAGCTGGCCAAACGGCAGCACGTCGAGATGGCTGGTATAGCGCCATGCACATTTGCGCCAGTCTTCGTTATCCAGCATGGCCCGCGCCCAGCCCTTTGGCTCTGCGAAATCAATATTATAAAACAGACGCAGCAGGTTATCTGGCGAGATATCCACCACCAGCACCGATTCCCCAAGTTGCTGCAACGACCAACCAAGCGCCGCGGTAATAGACGTCGTCCCTACGCCACCACGCAGCCCTTGCAACCCAATGACAGCCATCAGGCCTACTCCCTATTGTTGCGTTAATTCAGCCAGCAGCGGCCAACGTTTAATTGCCGCCGCCAGTTGTTCCTGCTGCGATATATCGGTGTAATCTATTTCGGGCAGTGAAAATGCTTTACTCAGCGCCAGAAAATCATTTTGGAAGGCATAAACAAGCTTGTTTTCCTGAGCATTGCCAGTCTCTTCATCTTGCATTTTAGTTGTCATCTCTTGGTCAGGTTTCGTCAGCAGTGATAACGGCAAATGCCAGGAAAACGAAAAATGTTTTACAATGCTAAAACTGATGCTGTTTATTTTCAATGGTAGGTTTCTTTCTCAGCTTACGCTAGTAAACTGACATACATACTAATTTATCTCCAGGGGACGCCATGGAACCCATATTTTCGCTTGGCTTCCGTTCGTTGTGGAACGAATTGAACCACATGCCCACAGGCGGCGTCTGGTGGCTGAACGTAGAAAGTCAGGATGATGCAATAAGTATTGTTAATCAAACAGTTGTTTCCCAACAATCGACGGCAAAGGTTGCCGTCATTTCGATGTCAGCAAAGTCTGGGCAAGCCATAAAGCTCGATCCGACTAAAGGGCCAGAAAAAGTACGCCTTTTTACCATGCCCTCATCCATCAATGGGCTCAACGCGTTGCGCCGCGATCTCATGTGCAGTATTAATCCTGAGCACTACTTTTTTATACTTTTAAGCTCAGATAACGTCTGGGAAAATATTTCCCCAGAGGATTTACGTCATTGGCTCGCCGTAATGGGAAAATGGACTAAACGCAATAAGTGCAGTCTGCTTTTTGTTAATGTTGGAAATAACAATGATAAACAATTCTCATTATTAGTCAGCGAGCATCGCAGTCTTTCCGGGCTTGCCAGCCTGCGGGCGCAAAGCGATATCCATCGCTATGACATCGCCTTTTGGTGTAATGAAAAAGGCGTTACTGCCGATCAGCAGCTCAACGTCCACTGGCAAAACGGGGCATGGCAGGTTGTAGAGGATGCCGAAAGCGCGCCTCAGCCGCGCAGCGATGAAAAAAGCGTCCTCAGCCACATTGCTGTTCTGGAAGGTGCTCCTGCCCTGTCGGAAAACTGGCAGCTCTTCGAAAACAATGAGCAACTGTTTGACGCCGCGCGAACTGCACAGGCCGCCACAATTATTTTCTCGCTCACCCAGAATAGCCAAATCAACAGTATCGCCCGCCAGATTCACGCCCTCCGCCGCCAGCGCGGCAGCGCGCTGAAACTGATCGTGCGAGAAAACCAGGCCAGCCTGCGAGCCACCGATGAACGACTTCTGCTGGGCTGCGGGGCAACGCTAATTATTCCGTGGAACGCCCCGCTTTCACGCTGCCTGACGATGATCGAAAGCGTGCAGGGTGTGAAATTCACTCGCCATGTCCCCGAAGACATTACCGTGCTCATCGACCAGATGCAGCCGCTAAAACTGCGCGGTTATCAGAAATGGGACGTTTTCTGCAACGGTATCGGGACGCTGATGAACAACGCCCTGCTGCCGGAGGATGGCAAAGGCGTGATGGTCGCACTGCGCCCGGTGCCGGGCCTGCGCGTTGAGCAGGCGCTGACGTTATGCCGTCCAAACCGCATGGGCGATATCGTGACCATCGGAGAAAACCGGCTGATGCTGTTCCTCTCCTTCTGCCGTATTAACGATCTCGATACCGCGTTGAACCATATTTTCCCGCTGCCGGTGAACGACCTTTTCACCAACCGCATGGTGTGGTTTGAAGACAGCCAAATCGCCGCCGAAATACTCCAAATGCAGGCCATGCGCCCGGAAAAATGGGTAAAACCGCTGGCCGCCACGCTCGACCTGAACAGCGTTCGCCATGCCAGCCACGAAGGGCATAGCTGGCGCAGGCAGCCCACGCCTGTGACGCTGCTGGATGACACCCCGAGGGAACAGACACAATGATGAACATCACAGACATCATTCAGCTCGTCGTGCTTTGCGCGATAGTTTTTTTTCCGCTGGGCTATACCGCTCATCGCTGGCTTCCCCGCTTTACCGCCGCGGTGCGGCTGATGTTTTTAAAACCACGCTACGTTAAACCGGCCGGGACGCTACGCCGACCTTCCGCCAGGGCAGACCATCAACATGACTAATCACTCTCAAACGGCAAAATCGCCGGCTCATTTTCTGCAGTACTGGCGTGGTCTGGGTGGCTGGAACTACTACTTCCTGTTGAAGTTCGGTTTGCTATGGACCGGTTACCTGAATTTTCACCCGCTGGCGAACCTGGTCTTTCTTGCCTTTTTGTTATTCCCGCTGCCGCCGCTGAAGCTGCACAAACTGCGTAACTGGATAGCCCTTCCCGTGGGGATCGGCCTTTTCTGGCACGATACCTGGCTGCCCGGCCTCGACAGCATGATGAGCCAGGGGAGCCAGGTCGTTGGCTTCAGTGCAGACTATCTTCTCGACCTGGTAACCCGCTTTATTAACTGGCAAATGATCGGCGCGGCGTTTGTGCTGCTGGTTGCCTGGCTTTTTGTCTCCCAGTGGCTGCGCGTCACGGTGTTTGTCGTGGCTATCCTGGTCTGGCTCAACGTGTTGACAGTGGCCGGCCCGGCTATCTCTTTACTGCCCTCCGCCTCACAAACAACGGCCTCCGTTAACACCAGCGGTACCGCCGGGTCAACGGCCGCCGCCAATACTGCAGCACCTTCTTCCGGTGATATTCCGGCACAAACGGCCCCGCCGACAAGCGACAATATTACCGCCTGGCTGAACAACTTCTACGCCAGCGAAGCCAAACGGCAGACCAAATTCCCGGACGCACTGCCCGCTGACGCACAGCCCTTTGAGCTGCTGATCATCAATATTTGTTCCCTCTCATGGTCCGACATCGAGGCGGTAGGCCTCAGCTCGCACCCGCTGTGGAAACACTTCGATATTCTGTTCAAGAACTTCAACTCGGCGACCTCCTACAGCGGCCCGGCGGCTATCCGCCTGCTCCGCGCGAGCTGCGGGCAGTCGTCTCACAAAGGGCTTTATGAACCCGCCGGCAATCAATGCTATCTGTTTGATGACCTGGCCCGTCTCGGCTTCAAGCAGCAACTGATGATGGACCACAACGGGGTATTCGGTAACTTCCTGAAAGAAGTGCGGGAAAACGGCGGGATTCAGGTCCCACTGATGGATCAAAGCGGGCTGCCGAGCAATCTGCTGGCATTTGATAATTCGCCAATCTACGACGACACCGCCGTACTGCAGCGCTGGCTGCAGGGTGAGCAAAATGACGGCGCGAACCCGCGCACGGCCACCTTCTACAACCTGGTGCCGCTGCACGACGGTAACCATTACCCAGGCAACAGCAAAACAGCCGACTATAAGGCGCGGGCGCAGAAGCTGTTCGATGAGCTGGATTCTTTCCTGACCGAGCTTGAGAAGTCGAACCGCAAAGTCATGGTGGTGATTGTGCCGGAGCACGGCGCGGCGTTGAAAAGCGATAAAATGCAGGTTTCCGGGCTGCGTGACATCCCGAGTCCTGACATCACCCACGTGCCGGCAGGCGTAAAATTCATCGGCATGAAAGCACCGCACAGCGGCGATGCCATTGAAATCAACCAGCCAAGCAGCTATCTGGCGATTTCAGAACTGGTTTCCCGCTCGGTGGACGGCAAAAACTTTGTTGCCGACCAGGTGGACTGGAGCGCGCTCACCAGCAATCTGCCACAAACTGCCCCGGTTTCGGAAAACTCAACGGCAGTGGTACTGAAGTATCAGGATAAGCCTTATGTCCGCCTGAGCGGGGGTGACTGGGTACCGTATCCGCAATAACGTTTGTGTTTAGACGACCAAAAACCGGTGCCTTATGCGCCGGTTTTTTTATGGCGAAAATCGAAAATACAGTGCAACAACTGCAATAAGTCTAACTCTTCAGCGAGAGGGGTTCCTGAAAGAAAAAGACGTCATATCGAGAGGCTGCTAAGCCCACTGCCGGACATTACGTTAGCCCAAAGGACTCAGGGTAATTTCTACGCGGCGATTCTGAGCTTTACCATCCGCGGTGCTGTTGCTGGCGATCGGGTTCGCAGGGCCTGCGCCGGTGGTGCGAATACGGCTGGCATCAACGCCCTGGGTAATCAACGCGCTTCCTACGCCGTCTGCACGCTGCTGTGACAGGCGCATATTCAGCTCGTTACTGCCGGTGCTGTCGGTGTAACCGACCACGTTAACCGCCGTTTTTGGGTACTCTTTCAACACCATCGCCACGCCGGTCAGGGTATTGGCACCCGCCGGTTTCAGGGTGGCGCTGCTGCTGTCGAAGGTGACATTGTTCGGCATATTCAGCACGATGTTGTCGCCGCTACGGGTCACGCTCACGCCGGTTCCACGCATTTTGTCGCGCAGCTTAGCTTCCTGCACATCCATGTAATAGCCTACCCCGCCACCGAGCGCTGCACCAGCCGCGGCACCAATCAGCGCGCCCTTGCCGCGATCTTTCTTCGATGACGAAAGTGCCCCCACGCCCGCCCCAACCAACGAGCCAATCCCGGCGCCTATGCCAGATTTTCCGGCCTGGCTTTCGCCGGTGTACGGATTGGTGGTGCAGCCGGAAACCGCTAAGGTGCCACACACGACGGCGGCGATAATCATGACGCGTTTTTTCATCTTATTTCCTTCTATCCTTATTCATCCTTTGCCGGATATGCGCCCGGCGATTGATTATGACGACAAATCGTGTAGAAAATTCCGGTAAGAATTCTGAATAGTGAACATAAATACGCGGGCGTAGAGCCCAGCACCTGCCATCGCGGAGTCCAAATTGGCCAATACATCGCCTGCACGAAAACAAATCCTCACCGCCGCACACTGGGGCCCCATGCTGGTCGAAACCGACGGGCAACGGGTTTACCACTCTCGCGGTGCGCTTGAAACCGGTCATCAAAACTCGCTGCAAAGTGCCGTGCCAGACCAGGTTCACAGCAAAGCTCGCGTGGCGTTTCCTATGGCCCGGAAAGGGTTTCTGGCCTCCCCGGATAAGCCTCAGGGAGTTCGCGGTAAAGATGACTATGTCCGCATCAGTTGGGATGATGCCCTGACGTTGATTCACCAGCAGCACAAGCGCATTCGCGAGAGCCACGGCCCGGCGGCCATTTTCTCAGGTTCCTACGGCTGGCGATCCAACGGCGTGCTGCACAAAGCCTCCACGCTGCTTCAGCGCTACATGAGCCTCGCGGGCGGCTATACCGGGCATTCCGGCGACTACTCCACCGGTGCTGCGCAGGTGATCATGCCCTACGTGGTGGGCTCTAACGAGGTTTACCAGCAACAGACCAGCTGGCCGCTGCTGCTTGAGCACAGCGAAGTCGTGGTGCTCTGGAGCGCGAACCCGCTCAACACGCTGAAGATTGCCTGGAATGCCAGCGACGAACAGGGCGTGAAGTTCTTCGAACAGCTAAAAAACAGCGGCAAAACGATCGTCGCCATCGACCCGATGCGCTCTGAAACGGTGGATTTCTTCGGGGAACGAGCCGAATGGATCGCCCCGCATATGGGCACCGACGTAGCGCTGATGCTCGGCATTGCCCACACGCTGGTCATTCGCGGCAGGCACGATACCGCTTTCCTCGCCCGCTGCACCTATGGCTACGACAAATTTGAAGCTTATCTGCTCGGCAACGCTGACGGGACGCCCAAAAGTGCGGCCTGGGCGGCTGAGATCTGCGGTATCCCCGCGGTAACCATCGAAAATCTGGCCGATCTTTTCAGCCGCAAGCGCACCATGCTGATGGCGGGCTGGGGTATGCAGCGCCAGCAATACGGCGAACAGAAACACTGGATGCTGGTCACGCTGGCCGCCATGCTGGGCCAGATTGGCACTCCGGGCGGCGGCTTTGGCCTTTCCTACCACTTCGCCAACGGCGGCAACCCGACCCGCAGCGCAGCGGTTCTCGGTTCCCTGCAGGGCTCTCTTAAAGGCGGCACCGATGCCGTGGAGAAAATCCCCGTGGCGCGCATCGTCGAGGCGCTGGAAAACCCCGGCAGGGATTACCAGCACAACGGGCAACGGCACACCTTCCCGGACATTCGTATGCTGTGGTGGGCCGGCGGCAGTAACTTCACCCATCATCAGGACACTAACCGCCTGGCCGCAGCCTGGCAAAAGCCTGAGCTGATCGTTATCTCCGAATGCTTCTGGACCGCAGCGGCAAAACACGCCGATATCGTTCTGCCGGTGACCACTTCGTTCGAGCGGAACGACATGACGATGACCGGTGATTACAGCAATCAGCATCTGGTCCCCATGAAACAGGTCGTCGCCCCGCAGGGAGAAGCGAGAAATGACTTTGATATTTTTGCAGAGCTAAGCGAACGATGGGAATCCGGCGGTGAAGCACGGTTCAGCGAAGGGAAAAATGAGCTTGAATGGCTGGCGTCTTTCTATGATATCGCCCGTCAGCGTGGCGCTACGCAGCAGATCGAGCTCCCGGACTTCAATGAGTTCTGGGCAGCTAACCAACTGATAGAAATGCCAGAAAATGCGAAAAATGCCGAATTTATTCGCTTTGCCGCTTTTCGGGACGATCCTGAGGCAAACCCACTCAAAACGCCGAGCGGTAAAATTGAGATCTACTCTGAGCGCATCGCCAGCTTTGGCTATGCCGACTGCCCGCCGCACCCAAGCTGGCTGCCACCAGACGAATGGCAGGGAAATGCTGCCTCCGGCCAGCTACAGCTACTTTCATCCCATCCGGCTCACCGCCTGCACAGCCAGCTGAACTATGCCGGACTGCGCGACCAGTACGCCATCGCCGGGCGAGAGCCTATTACGCTGCACCCGATTGACGCTAAAGCGCGCGGCATCGCTCACGGAGATTTAGTGCGGGTATGGAACGCTCGCGGGCAAGTGCTGGTTGGCGCTCAGGTAACCGATGGCATCAGGCCCGGCGTGGTGTGTATCCACCAGGGCGCATGGCCCGACCTGGATGAAGACCGGCTGTGTAAAAACGGCGCGGTTAACGTCCTCACCATGGATATTCCGTCTTCGCGGCTGGCCAACGGCTGCGCGGCAAATAACTCCCTCGTCTGGGCGGAGAAATTTACTGGTCCTGCTCCTGTCGTGACGGCGTTTGATCCGCCTGCCAGTTCATAATCCACGTCGGGTGCTGCGTTTCTTCCTGCCAGGCGCTCTCTTCGATATGAAAGCCGTGGCGGTGGTAGAAATGCACCGCCCGGCGATTTTTTTGATACACCTCGAGACTTAAGGCCGGGTATTCCGCCTTCACCTTCGCCAGCAATTCGCCGCCGATCCCCTGCCCGGCAAAAGAAGGTGCCACGAACAGCGCGCCGATAAACTGCCGATCCATCACGCTGATAAACCCCACCGTCTGCTGCTGGTGCAGATAAACCCACGTTTTTGACTGAGGAATATAGACATTGCGTACCAGGTTGAGGCTTTCGTACCAGTAGCTTTCCGGGATAAACGGATGGCCGTCGATAGTACTTTCCAGCCAGAGCGCCATGAGCGCATCCATTTCCCCAATGTTAAACAGCTGGATCATTGGCGAACATCAGGGTGGCAGAAGCAGCCCGTCACATGGTCATTGACCAGGCCGCAGGCTTGCATAAACGAATAGCAAATTGTCGACCCCACAAACTTAAACCCACGTTTTTTTAGCGCTTTAGACAGCGCATCTGACGTCGGTGTAAAGGCCGGGACCTCGCGGAGTGAAGCGGCATGCGACACCTGAGGTGTATGGTCGACAAATCCCCAGACAAAATCCGGGAAGCTCTCGCCGTTAGCTTCCATCGCGAGGAAAGCTTTGGCGTTGGTGATGATCGCCTCGATTTTCCCTCGGTGGCGAATAATGCCGGCATCCTGCATCAGCACATTCACCTCTTCCGGCTGAATCAACGCCACGGCATAGGGGTCAAAATGCCTGAAACGCTGTCGGTAATTTTCGCGTTTTTTCAACACGGTGATCCACGACAGTCCGGCCTGCTGGCCTTCCAGGCAAATCATCTCAAAGAGCTTCTGCCCGTCGGTAACCGGCACGCCCCACTCTGTGTCGTGATACTCCAGATACAGCGGATCCTGAGTGACCCAGCCACAACGTTCCATTTAGCTCTCCCTGTAACCTGCCGAGCGCGGGTAAATTTTACTTTCTGACAATAGTGAATCCGGGATATTTCGCAACCCTGAATGAGATCAAAGAAAGGGCACTTAACACCGGTAATTTTGCAAAATGTTAACTATATCTCATTTATGATTTAACATTTGATATACAGCAAATACGCACAACACAACGATAGCGAGCACTAACCAACAAAACATAAAGTGCAACAGGAAGGCCGTTCATACCGTTTCAGAGGCACTTCATTCCGTTCTTCATGCATTTCATGCCGTTTTTTCCTGGAATAAACGGCGCTTCGCTATCGTAGGCGGCAGATAACTTCCCTTAGATTCGCAGGACATCTGCCATGAACACTGCCACCTACAACCGTACTCGCTGGTTAACCCTCATCGGAACCATCATTACTCAGTTCGCGCTGGGTTCCGTTTATACCTGGAGCCTGTTCAACAGCGCGCTGTCCCAGAAACTGGACGCGCCAATCAGCCAGGTCGCCTTCTCCTTCGGCCTGCTGAGCCTTGGCCTCGCCATCTCTTCTTCCGTGGCGGGCAAACTGCAGGACCGCTTTGGCGTGCGTAAAGTCACCATGGCGGCGGGTGTGCTGCTCGGAGCCGGATTGTTCTTCACCGCACATGCCAACAACCTGATGATGCTCTGGCTCACGGCGGGCGTGCTGGTTGGCCTGGCGGACGGCGCTGGCTACCTGCTGACGCTGTCGAACTGCGTGAAGTGGTTCCCGGAACGTAAAGGCCTGATTTCTGCCTTCTCCATCGGCGCCTATGGCCTCGGCAGCCTCGGTTTTAAATACATTGATACCCACCTGCTGGCGGCCTACGGCCTGGAAAACACCTTTATGATTTGGGGTGGCCTGGCGATGGTGATGGTGCTGTTCGGCGCCACCATGATGAAAGATGCTCCGCTGCAGGAAACTAAATCCGCAAACGGCGCGGCAAAAACCGATTTCACTCTCGCTGAATCTATGCGCCAGCCGCAATACTGGATGCTGGCTCTGATGTTCCTCACCGCCTGCATGAGCGGCCTGTACGTTATCGGCGTTGCAAAAGATATCGCTCAGGGCATGGTTCACCTGGATGCAATGTCCGCCGCCAACGCGGTCACCGTTATCTCCATTGCTAACCTTAGCGGCCGCCTGGTGCTCGGTATCCTGTCCGATAAAATTGCCCGTATCCGCGTGATAACTATTGGTCAGGTGATTTCTCTGGTCGGTATGGCGGCCCTGCTGTTTGCCCCACTCAACGAAGCCACCTTCTTTGCGGCCATCGCCTGCGTTGCCTTTAACTTTGGCGGCACCATCACCGTTTACCCTTCGCTGGTCAGCGAATTCTTTGGCCTGAACAATTTGACCAAAAACTACGGCGTGATTTACCTGGGCTTCGGCATCGGCAGTATCTGCGGCTCTATCATCGCCTCGCTGTTCGGCGGCTTCTACGTGACCTTCTGCGTTATCTTCGCGCTGTTGATTCTGTCGCTGGCAATTTCCACCACGATTCGCCAGCCGGTACGCGCCGTACTCAATCACAAGCACGCCCACGCCTGATAGCCTCGTCACACCCATATTAAGGCCGCCGAATAGGGCGGCCTTAACGCAATTCATCCCCGCCTCGCTTGCCCTCTTCAAACAAAAACACAACCACAGCAATGAAATAACCGGCTTTGGGGAGACTTTTTCACCACAAGCTGTATTATCCCGGCCAGGATAAATCCCCTTCTAACCGCCTTATCCTCTTTTCACGCGTCAGGCCAGCAGAGGGATGTCTCTCCTAAGACAACATTTGCTATCCAGAACAGTCCCACAGAGAAACGAGCATTATGGTACAAAAAACCAGCCGAAAATCGCTCTGGACATATC
This sequence comes from Cedecea sp. Ae19-4, assembly GCF_059801165.1. Classification (NCBI taxonomy): domain Bacteria; kingdom Pseudomonadati; phylum Pseudomonadota; class Gammaproteobacteria; order Enterobacterales; family Enterobacteriaceae; genus Cedecea; species Cedecea sp. Ae19-4. The sequence goes on from NZ_JBCHWG010000002.1 coordinate 177,232, forward strand.
TTTATGTCACATTGCTTCTAATTGCAGCCCTGATCATCATTGCGGGTAACTCTCCGCGCGATATCTACCCTCTTGTTATCGCGGCAAGTGCCTTCATTTTTACCTGCGGACTGTTTTATTTACTCTCCGCCAGAGTCATTTTTGCCGTCGGGACCAGCAGCCTGCTGGTGATCCTGCTGCAATTTTGTAACCAGCTTAAGGTCCACTATTACAAAGACCAGCTGCTGTTTAGCGATTTTTACCTGATGGCCGATCCGGCCAATGCGGGCACGCTGCTGCATTATCCTTCCGCCGGTATCGCCGTTGCGGCAATGATAGCGCTGCTTATCCTGACGATTATTATCAGCTGGCGCGCCGTACCGCGGCGGAAAGGGATGCTCGCCCCGCTGATTGCCCTCGGCGTGATGCTGGGCTCGGCGTCAACGCTTAGCCACAGCGTAATGAAGAATCAGCACGACTGGGCCACCAAACTGCCTGGCGGAACCGGCGTGCTGTCAAACCTGGCGCTGTCAGGCATCCAGGCCAGCTATGACGCGCCAACGTTCCCTCAGGCGACGTCTCAGGAATTTATTTCCCGCGCGGCGGCGCTGAATAACAAGACAACCGCCTCAGCCAGCGTGAAGCCTGATATCGTTCTGCTGCTGCAGGAATCAACGGTGGATCCGCGCCTGTATAAAGTGCCTGATCCTCAATTACTGCCGCACTTCTCTATGTTTGAGCAGGACAGTAAGGTGAAAGCCCACACGCTGATGCGCGTGCAAACCTTCGGGGGCGGCACCTGGCTGTCTGAGTTCGCAGCCTTAACCGGCATGCGCAGCGATGATTTCGGGGCGTTGAAAAATTCGGTGTTTTATTCCGCGGTCGATCACGTCAACGACAGCCTGTTTAAGCAGATGAAAGACAACGGTTATTACACCGTGGTTCTGACGCCATTCAACAAATCGGCCTATAACGCCGGCCACGCCTACACCATGATGGGCGTGGATAAAATTATCCAGCCGCAGGAGTTGGGCTACCCGGGTGATTTGGCAGATAACCTGTGGCACATTCCCACCGCAGATGTCCTGAGCTATGTTAAAAAGCTCCTTGCCAGCCACACCGATAAACCCGTGTTTGTTTATGCCTTAACGATGTATGAACACGGCCCTTATGACGCAGGGCATGCCGATGATTACCAGCTGACGTCGGCGATGAAGAACAAGGATGCCGCCGGGAAATTCAGCCATTACGTTGAGAAGATTAAAAACTCAGAAACCGCGCTGGCTGACTTCTTCCAGTTTGTTGACCAACGCCCGCGTCCGACCATGTTTATGTACTTTGGCGACCACCAGCCAGCCATAGACTGGGCCAATGGCTACACCACGGAACAGGATGATCCGGTCCATCTTTCACAATTCAGCCTGCGGGATAATTATAATGCCCCGCCGGTGGCTGACCTGGGCGCCATCACCGACATCGCTTTCCTTGGGGGGATGTTGCTCGAACAGGCCCAGCTAAAAGTGTCGCCGTTCTATCAGGCCAATATCGATATGCGCCATTTGTGCCAGGGCAGGCTGAATGATTGCCCGGACACAACGCTGTTTAATAGCTACCGGCATTATGTCTACGATGAACTGCATGCGGCCTCGAAGCCCTGATTCTCTCTGCTAAGCAGACGGCAAAAAGACCCCGGCCTAAAACTGGGGTCTTTTTTTGTTAAAAACCGGCCATTTCCTTCGAATTTTGCCCTCTCACCAGGAATCCTCTTCGTTTCACAAGCTTTTCAGAACTAGCTGGCGACTCCACGGTCTGAATAGCGCTTATATTTTATATCGCCTGGATGCCCTGCATGAATTACATAAAAACATTATCCCAGCAAAAACTGTGTCTCTTGCTGGGGGTATACATTGGCTGGTTTTTGAATATCTCTGTTTTCTACCAACGTTTTGATAGCCGTGCCCAGCTCTTCATCGCTTGGAAGGGCCTGGCCGCCGCGGCAGAGTTTTTCGCCTGCCTGCTGGTGACGTTTTTCCTGTTACGCCTGCTGTCGCTCTTTGGCCGCAATCTCTGGCGGGTACTGGCCTCCTTCGTGGTGCTGTGTTCCGTGGCCGCCAGCTACTACATGACCTTCTTCAACGTGGTGATTGGCTACGGCATTATTGCCTCGGTGATGACCACCGATATCGATCTTTCCAAAGAAGTTGTCGGCTACCACTTTGCCATCTGGATGACGCTGGTCAGCGCTATCCCGCTGTTCCTTATCTGGTTCAACAGCGCCCAGGACACGCTGCTTCAGCAGTTGAAAACCCCCGGCCAGCGCATCAAAAACATCGCTATCCTGCTCTGCGCGGGGCTGCTGGTTTGGGCGCCTCTGCGTATGCTGGGTGAAATGCAGTCCGACGATGAGCAAGGTTCAACGACGGATATGGCAAGTTACGGCGGGGTGGTGGCCAGCTCCTATGTGCCGGTCAACTGGGTTTCCTCCTTGGGGCTGTTTGCCTGGGCGAATGCCGATGAATCCACCGGCAACGGTTCGCTAATGAACCCGACGAAAAAGTTCACCTACGTCACACCGCCGGGACTGGACGACGCTTATGTGGTGTTTATTATTGGCGAAACCACGCGCTGGGATCATATGGGAATATTTGGCTATGGCCGTGACACCACGCCGAACCTCGCCAAAGAGAAAAATCTGGTCGCCTTCCGCGGGGAATCCTGCGACACCGCAACCAAGCTATCGCTGCGCTGCATGTTCGTCCGCGAAGGCGGGGCAGAAGATAACCCTCAGCGTACGCTGAAAGAGCAAAACATCTTCGCGGTCTTAAAACAGCTGGGGTTTAGTACCGACCTTTACGCCATGCAGAGCGAAATTTGGTTCTACAAAAACGCCATGCCGGACACCCTTGCCTTCCGCGAACAAATCGCCGCCGAGCCCCGCAATCGCGGTAAAACCGTGGACGACATGCTGCTGGTTGATGAGATGAAGCAATCTCTCGAGCAGAATCCTGACGGCAAACATCTGATCATTCTGCATACCAAAGGCTCCCACTTCTCCTATGCCCAGCGCTACCCGCGCAGCTTTGCGAAATGGACGCCAGAATGCATTGATATTGGCAAAGGCTGTTCAAAGGAGATGCTGATTAACGCCTTTGATAATTCGGTCCGGTATGTCGATACGATGATAGACAGCGTGCTCGACCAGCTTCGCGATAAGAAAGCGATAGTCTTCTACGCCGCCGACCACGGTGAGTCCATCAGCGATTCCATGCATCTGCACGGCACGCCGCGGAAAATGGCACCGCCGGAGCAATTCCGCGTCCCGCTGCTGGTTTGGGCCTCGGATAAATACCTGGCCAATCCAACGGCTGCCGACGCCTTTAAACATCTGCAAGAGCAGGCAGCCATGAAGGTGCCGCATCGCCACGTTGAGTTGTTCGACACCATCCTCGGTTGCCTGGGCTACACCTCGCCTAACGGCGGGATTAATCAGAATAACAACTGGTGCCACGTGCCGGATAAAGCGGCGAACTGAATAAAAAAAGCTCAAAACCTCTGAAGGTTATGAGCTTTATTTTCTGCCTGAAAGCACCTGCGGGTGCATTCATGGTTATTATTCTACAGGCACAAACTCCTCAATCGGCTCGCCCATGCTGTTCAGGTAGGTTCTGTATTTTACTTTACCAGAATCGCCGTCAGAGAAATCGTAGGTCCCGGTGCACTCGAGCTTATCCTTACAGGCTTTGACCGTAACCTGGTCGTAAGCATCAATCACTTTTACCCCAGCGTTATTGGAGTCCAGCACGTCGTTATAAGCTTCAATCAGCGCCTTTCTGACTTCCACCTGATTGCAATCGACGCGGCTATAATCTTCCGCTGCGGCCTGAAAAGAGCATGCACTTAACGCGGCGAAGAAAACGCCTGAGATACGTGCTTTGCCTTTTATCCCGCGACATGTTCAGCAACAGCGAGCCACCGCCAGATTTCCGGCAGTCCGACAGCTCTTTATCGAAGGCCAGCGCCTGAGTTGAACTAAGCGCATTATTCTCAACAATAACTTATTTATTTAACATTCGCTTTCTATAGGACAAGTAATAGGAAAGCCATAGACATATCCCCAAAAAGAAACCTACAACTGCCATTTTGACGGCAACATGCACTTTTTCATGGCTAAAAAAATCAACATCAACTCCGGGGGCAAGGATCCACTGAAATACTAAGCTCAATATGAACATAGTAGCCGGAACGGCTGCGCAGGAATAAAAAAATAACAATACCAATTTCCATGTTGGTACTTTCATCATTTTTTTGCCTCCACATTTTTATCACTCGTAGCATAATTGGAAAGACCAGAAGCTGCAGAGTCTGCAACATTAGCTGCTACTGATGGCACTGAGCTTTGAGGTACAGATTTGGAAATTGTCCATACACCTGTAGGTATCCATTCGTACTGCTTTGACATTGGATTTAGCACTTTCTCAAAAGGAACTTTGATTATGTTACCAACGATATAACCTGTCCCGGCACTTACTGTACTCAAAATACCTCCTGATCCCCTCCCAATATCGGTGCCTTTCTCGTTGCCTTTGCCCTTGTTGGCGCTGGCGTTAACCGAAATGCCGGGGCTTTCGTTTTTGCCGTCCAGTTTCTGGCTGTTCAGGGATTAGGCGAAGTTTGAGACAGGGGCGCTGCTCAAGGCGCGGGTGGTGCCCGGTTGCCTGATACTGACTGCCTGGGAGCCACTTCCGACTCCGCCACCGGAGAGAGCTGCTCCCGCCAGAGCCGGAGATTATGCAGACCCTGAAGAAGATCTGTAAGTTCTCCGCCCACAAGCAGCAACAGGTGACGGAGCTGATCGAGGTGATCGGCAAACCGAAGCGGTAAAGAGCTAACTGACTGGTGTATAAAGTAAAGAACCCAACCGTGGAGGGTTGGGATTTATTGCTAGATAAGATCTTACTTACTTTTTAGCGCAGGCACTACATAGTAAAAAAACCATAGGATAATACTTGCTGGGATAGATCCAAAAGTAGCGCCTCTCAATCCTTTCCATAAGTTATAAAAATAAGAAGTACCTTCAGATAGATAAGTTAATCCTTCAAAAAAAAGGAAAAAAAACGTGACAATGGAGCAAATAGCAAGCTCAATTAGTAAGAAAACCTTAGCTAACACGACGAGGCTTTTCATCATTTATTTGCCTCAGATTTTTTTCTAAATATTTCGGTAATAGTTCTGATGCAGCAGAATCACCCATATTACCGACTATAGATGGTAAAGGATGTTGTGGCACTGGTTTAGTAATTGTCCATACTCCTGTTGGGACCCATTCGTACTGCTTTGATACTGGGTTAAGAACTTTGTCCATCGGTACTTTAATTATATTTCCTGCAACATAACCCGCTGAAGCGCCTGCCTTACTCATCAGAGTGCCTATAAACGGATCATCACCACTAATTTCAGCCTGGTAATAACCACTGGCTGCGTTCCATGTCACCGTAGGATTATATCCCTTACCGACTGTAATCCCGCCAACAATTACTGAACCAATTACGTCAGACAGTTTTACTTCACCTGTTGTTCCATATTGAATACCTGCACTGGCTGCCCCCGTAATACCCACAGCAACAAGCAACTCTTTGGAGTTATTCACCGCATTAGTAATAATCGCTTTGCCCCCCATTACCGCTACCGGCCAGGACGTTGGTGTCATAATCACATCCATAACTCTATCACTGGTTGTGATATTATCGTTCAGGAATTTCAGATCCGAGCCGTTAAGATATTTTACTATTGCCGCTGCATCCGGATCTTTCAGCTTCTCGCTTAACCTTACCTGATGCTTATTCGCATCCAGAGCAACGTTAGTGTTTGCCTGAATCAGCTCCTCCCAACTCACACAAGCCACACCGCCACCGGTACAGGCATCAATCAGTTCTTTACTATTTTTATTGCTGATATCGATATATTTTTCGACCACCTTTTTACAGTCACCACCAGATTTTTTGCATTCCTGCATTTCTTTATCAAGCTGACGAGCCTCTTTCTCACTCAGCCAGTTATTCTCAACCGTCATTTTCCCGGTCTGTGCCCCTGCGACCGCATCTGCTGTACCGTTACCGGTTAATCCACCCGCCAGCCCTGCCGCCAGCGTTGCCAGCGCGCTTACCGTCTGCTTCTCTGTTTCAGTCAGTTCGCTGACCGGCTTACCGTAGGCATTCGTCGCCACCATCCCGACCAGCTCTGCCGTGGCCGCTCCCGACGCGCCGACCAGTGCATTATTTCCCTGTGCCGCCGCCAGCGCCGCATTCACCGCCGCGTGAGCAAGTACCTTTCCGCCCGCGTCCAGCCCGCTGCTGCCGATGATATTCGCGATAAACGGAGCCGAACCGCCCGCCACCGCTTTGGCCAGGTCGCCACCTGCCAGGCCCTGCACCGCTGCCGTTGCCGCCTGAATGGCACGCTGCACTTTCCCGCCCGTGCCAAAGTCAGAGTCGGCAAACGCCCTGTCATAGAACGACTGATAAGCATGGCTGGCAACCTCTGCGTCAGTCGGCGTTTTATCCGGGTTAGCTTTAATCAACGCCTCTTTCGCCGCCTGAAGCTGCTCCGGGGTGACGCTCTTCATCTTCTCGTTCGCCACCCGGGTGGCTTCAATTTTGCCCTGCGTCGCCGCAATATTCCCCGCCTGCACCCCAATCTCACCGATAAGCTGCGCCTCACGCAGCCGATTCTGCTCTTTCTCTTTGTCGAAGATCGGGCTTAGCGTCTGGTTGGCGTGCTCCGCGTCACGACTCAGGTTAGCCACATCCTGCTGCTGTTTCTCTTTATCGCGGATAACGATGGTGCCTTCGCTCACCGCCGACTTCGTCGTGGAGCTGGCACTGCCGGAGCCGTTCGCCCCCACCAGTAGCCCGCTCGCCACGTTCCCCAGGAACTGGCTGCCCACGCTACCGCCCGAGCTGATGCCCACGCTCTGGTGCTCTACCTTGTACTCCGCGCTGTTCTCAATATCCTTAAAGCCCAGCGCCCCCGTATCCAGTTTATTTTTTCCGGCATCCGCCGTCGAGCCGATGACCGCCCCGTTCAGCTGCGTATGCTCGCCCACCGTAATATCAAACCCGCCTTTACCGGCGAAAATGCCCGTCTGCTCCTGCACCGACGCGTACGTGCTGTGCATTTTATCCCGCGAGGCGTTGAGCGACAACGAACCACCGCCCAGACTTGCGCTCCCTCCGGCGCTCATATTGGTCTGCTTAGAGTCGTAATTGTCCGTGTCCTGCTCGCTGGTAAGCTGAAGGTTGCGGCCCACGTCCATCTTCACGCTGTTACCGCTCGCCTGCGCCCCGCTCAGCGTCGTGTCGCGCCCGCTGACGATATTGAGGTTATTCCCTGCATTCAGCGTCGTTTCGGTATGCGAGGTACCGGTGCCTTTCTCGTTGCCTTTGCCTTTGTTGACGCTGGCGTTAACCGAAATGCCGTTCGCCCCGCTGCCGAAGTTGATCCCCACGCCGTAGGCGCTGCCGTGGCTTTCGTTTTTGCCGTCCAGCTTCTGGCTGTTCAGCGCGGACTCCAGCACCACGTCACGCTTCGCGTTCAGCAGCATGTCTTTGCCCGCCTGTAGCTCGCTGCCCTGTACGCGAATATCGCCCTCGCTTGCCTTAATCGTCAGGTTATTCCCGGCGGTAAGCTGGCTGCCCTGGCTCTGGTTCGACGTCTGCGTCTGGGTCGATGTCGACGACTGGCTGCCCCAGGAGAGATTCACGCCCACCACGCTACCCGGCGAGCCGCCTTCGGCGTTATTCAGTTGATTCCCCTGGTAAGCCTCCACACCACTTAGCGCCGACTGCACGCCCTGTAGCGTGGCCAGGCGGCCGTTGCTCTCTTTTCTGGCGGAGTTTGCCTGGCTCACCGCCTGATTCACCGCGCTCCCCACCACGCCGGACAGCGCCAGCGTCAGGCCGCTGGTTTTTTGCTCGGTGATGTGGGTTTGCGTACTCTGATTTTCCGCCGCAAGAATGCTCACGTCCTTCCCGGTCAGCAGCAGACCCTGCTTCGCCAGCACCTCTGAGCCTTTCACCGTCAGCGCGTTACCGGCGCTCAGGTTCACGTTCCCGGCGGTGCTGCCTACCGTGCTGCCGGTGCTGCTCAGTGATTTGCCGCCGTCGGTGGTTTTCAGCTCACTCTTGCCATAGCTCACCCCAATCCCGCCGGTGCCGGACAGGCCGGAGGTTTTCTCCTGATACTGATGATTTTCCTGGCGGGTGTTTTCAGCCGTGGTTAAGGTCAGGTCGTTGCCGGCAGACAGATTAACGTCATGGGTTGCCGCCACGCTGCTGCCCTTCACGGTCAGATTATTTCCGGCCTGCAGGGTGATACTGTCGCCATCAAGCGTACTGCCCAGCGCGTCCGTTACCTTCACGTCGTCATGGGTGGTGATGGTCTTTTTCGACAGCCAGCCGCCGGAGCTTTGCCGGCTATTTTCGGTGACCTGATACGACGACTCGCCGCTGGTGATATTGATATCGTTGCCTGCCGCCACCGCAAGCTTATCTGCCGCAGTAACGCTTGCCGCGCGGGCGTTCACGTCGTGCCCGGCGCTCAACGCCACGGTGCCGTTGCCGTTTATCTGGCTGCCGACATCCGTTGTCTGAACGACGTGCCGGTCGTTGCCGCCGCCCCAGTCGCCGGATTCCGTGTGGGTGGTGGTCACGGTGTTCAGGCTCAGGTCATTGCCGGCCAGCAGCCGCATTTTGCTGTTTGCGCCGCTGTTGCTGACCAGGCTGCCGGTCAGGCTGATGTTGTTCAGCGCCTGCAGCCCCAGCTCGCCGCCATCGTTCTGCACGAAGATACCGGCAGGGCGGTCGATCCAGCTGTTGGTGCCATCTCCACGCGTGGTGGTGGTGCTATTGATGTCGCGGCCAGCCACGGCAATCAGGCCATCGCTGGCCTGCAGCGTTCCGCCTATGTTATTGATATCGGTCCGCGCCTGAAGACTGACGCGATTTCCACCAAGATAGCCGCTGTTGGTGATGTTTTCGGCAGTGATTTGCGTAATTTCGCGTCCGCTGATATGTCCGCTGTTAGTGAGATCGTTTTTCACGTTCAGCGCAATGTTGCCGCCGGACATCAACGCCCCGCTGCCGTCGAGGTCGCCCGGCCGCACGCGGGCATAGACCTGCGGCACCAGTACGCTTTGTACCGACCCGTCAGGCAGCGTCACGTCCTGTTTCACCAGCCAGACCATATCGCTGGTCAGCAGCGCCATTTGCTGAGGCGTCAGCGCCACGCCCGGCGTGAGGTTGTATTGTTTACCAAACGCCACGCCCGCATCCATCAGCGCCTGATACTGATTCTCATCGTTATCAAACCCTTTCAGGAAGCGGTTCCCGGTCAGTTCAGTTATCTGCTGGCGGATCAGGTTTTGCTCATAGAAGCCATCGCCCAGCCGCTTGAGGATGTTCCCGCCGTCCAGCGCGAACTGGCTTTGCATATAGTCGCTGCTGAGCCACTGCTTCTGATTGGTAAAGCGCGGGTCGGTCTCAATCAGGAACGGGACGTCGTTCGACGGGCGCAGCTGATAAAGGCTATTATCGGGCAAACGAAGATCGGGCTGCGTAATGCTAATCGCGCTGTCCGGGCCGCTGGCAATCTCCACCCTTTGCCCCGGCGGGGCGGTAATGGGGTGCTGCGCCAGCGCTGCATCCAGCTTGCCCGGGTCGATAATATGGGTTGTGACGCCGCCGGTATCGCGGCTTGAGATAGCCGTGCCGCTGCCGTTAACCTGGGCGTTGCTCTGCCAGGCCATCTGCTTCAGATCGATTTTTTGGATAATCACGGCCGGTTTGTAACTGCTGGTGTCTTTCCCCTGGCTGGTTTTGGTGCCGCCCAGTTTCTTTTTCTTCTTCTTGGCATACCAGCGCGTCTGGCTACCCACGTCGGTAATCACACGCTCGCCCAGGGTTGCCAGGTTATTCAGTTGAACTATCGTGCCGCCCAGCAGCCCACCGGCAACAACCGTGCTGTCGCGGTTATTCAGCTGATTGCTGTTGATGGTCAGGTTGCCGCCGGCGATGATTTTGCCCGGATCGGTCTCCACGACCTGCGTCTCTTTCACCGTCCGCTGGTAGTTGTACTCATAAAACTCTTCGCTCTGTGAACCGTCCGGCATCTTAGCCGTATGCACGCCGTACTTATTCTTTTTACTGGTATCGACCTTACTCCAGTCGTAATGCGTCGGAGAACCTTTCAGCGCCGCTTCGTGATGCGCAGAGTTTTCCGTCTCCAGTACCTGTGTTTTCAGGTTGTCATTGAGGTTATTAATCTCGCCAATATTGAGGGTCATATTACCGGCGGATTCCAGCGTCGAGCTGTGGTTATTGAACGTCAGCGCCTGCCCCTGAGCCTGCCATTGATCGTTGAGACTGCCGCCGATAGCCACATCACCTGCGCTGTAGATCATGGCGTGGCCGACGTTATTTAGCGTTCCAACGCCCAAATCCAGGCGCTGACGGGCAGCGATAACGGGGGCCACATTGTCTTTCGCTTCGTTATTTAGCGTTCCTGCCTGCAGGGCAACGCGGTCGCCATAAATACGCCCGGTGCCGTAGTTGTTAAGCGTGCCGGCGCTGATATGGGTTAAGCCGCCGTCCAGCAGCCCCCAGTTTGTCAGCGCCCCGCTTACCAGCAGGTGAGTTTCCCCGGCGCTTATCTCCCCGTTTGCACGGTTGAGCAATGCCGGAACGTTCATAGTCATTACGCCCCCGGCTTTCGCCAGGCCTTCATTAATTAGCCCCTCGGCAAAAGTGAAGCTGACGTTGCCGTTGGCAATAATCTGGCCGACGTTAAGCAGCGCTTTTTGCAGGTTCAGCGCCATTGCATCCTGCGAGAGAAGTTTGCCGTCGCCGGTCGCTGACCCGGCATCCAGCGTAAGCATCTTCCCGGCAATGAGCGTGCCCGCGCTGTTGGTCAGCGCCAGGCTCTGGCCGCCGTTCACCGTTAACTGATTGCCGGACGAAAGCAGGCCGCGCGTATTGTCCAGGACGCCACCCGAGTTAAGCGTCAGGGTATCGCTGCTGCGAACGGCGCCATCGATATTGTTGAGTGAGCCGGTATTCAGCGTTACCGACTGACCTTCGATGCCTTGCTGGTCTGAATGAGTGGTACGGTTGACTATGCTGGCGGCGTTAAGCGTCGCAGTTTTCCCGCTACGGATAAGCCCGCTGCCGTTTTCCAGCGCATTCTGCGTCGTGAGCTGCAGGTTACCCGCCACCTGAACCTGCCCGCCGGTGTTGTTGAGCGCGTGAGCGGTAATGCTCGCTTCACCTCCGACAGCAATCGTCCCGGCCTGGTTGTTGAACGGGTTACCGAGGGTATCCAGCCGCGCATCTTCCGAGGCAACGATCCGCCCGGCGTCGTTCAGCAATACGCCACTCAGCAGGGTCAGATGCTTGCCTGAGGTCAGCTCGCCATGGCTGTTTACCAGCGCTCCGCCGCGAGTATCCAGCGAAAGCGATTTGCCCGCCTGAATCAGGCCCTGCTGGTTGTTGATGCCCTCATTGATAAGCGAAAGCGTGCCGTCGCTTGCCAGCGTGCCTGAGGTGTTATTCAGCGCCAGCGTGGTCAGGCTGGCGTCTTTGCCGGAGGCAATAAACCCGCCGCTGTTATCCAGCGCGCCGCTCTGCACGGTAAGCTGACCCTGGCTCAGAACGCCGCCGTTTTTCCCGCTGTTGCGGTTGGTGAATGTACCGCCCGCTAAATCCAGAGAGAGATCCCCTCCCGCCTGGAGCAGGCCGGCGTCATTGTTTAGCTGGCTGCCGTTCAGGCTGAGGCTCTGCGTGCTGGCTATCACGCCGCTGCTATTATCCAGCGCTCCGCCTTTGAGGCTTAGCGCCCCTTTGCCCGACAAGTTACCGCCGCTGCGGTTTGTCAGGCTGCCGCCCTGCACGTTAACGTCCAGCGTTGAGCCGGACTGGAGCGAGCCCGCGTCGTTATTCAGCTGGCTGCCGTTGAGCTGGAGCCCCCCGGCGCTGGCGATAACGCCATGTTGGTTGTCTAACGCACCACCGTTTACCGTCAGCGCGCCATTGCTGAAAATGCCTTTCTTGCCGCTGTTGCGGTTGCTGAGCGCGCCGCCCTGCAGGTCCAGCGCTAAATCAGTCCCAGCCTGAACCAGCCCCTCGTCATTGTTCAGCCCGCCGCTTTGCAGCTTCACGCTTTTGCTGGCGGCGATTACGCCCTGCTGGTTGTTCAGGCTTTGCTTCGCGGTGTTGACCTCGACCGCATCTGCCTGAATTCTTCCCTGCTGGTTATCAAGTTTCGCCCCGCTAAGCGTCAGCTTTTTACTGTTTGCGACAATGTTTCCGCCGCGGTTATCAATGCCGCCCGCATGAGCCAGCGTCAGTTCGCTATCTCCGCTTTGCTGTAACAAACCCTGGCGATTGGAAAGCTGGCTGGCGGTAAGGTTAAGTTTATCGGCGCTCAGGCTGCCGCCGTCATTGTTCAGCATCCCGTTGGTGCTGACCGTTATCTGCTGCGCCGCGACATTCGCTTTTTGGGTATGAACATCGCCCTGCGCTGCCGCTAGCTCCACAGAACCCGCCCGGTTCTGGCTGGCGCTAAAATCAATGCTTGTGCCCTTCGCCGTCAGCTTGTTTACCGCGCTATTCTGCCCGCTAACGGTGAGTTTGCCCTCACTTTGCATCGCCAGGTCGCCCGCCGCGCTGGCGGTACCGTCCGCTTTCATCCCTGCAGCAAGCACGCCGTGACTTGAAATATCATTGCGTGAGGCAAGCTGCACGTTGTTGCTGGCCTGGATCAGGCCGCTGTTGGTGATTGAACCATCGGCATTGACCACGACGTCGCCTGCCGAGGCTCCTATTGTTCCGGCATTGTGTACGCCGACGCCGGATTCCGTCCCTCTCAGCTGGATTTTATTGGCGTACATGCCGCCAAGCTGCGCCACATCCACCGCAAACTGTGGGCGCGCGCTGCCATCATCGGATTTCGCCGTCGCAGAACGATCGCTGGCGCGGACGTTATTCCGCCCGGTGGTTATCTCAAGCTCTCTCGCCTGAATAGTGGCGTTCACTTTTACCGCCCGGGCAATCAGTTCGGTCGTGTCCTGGCGCGAACTGTCCATCCCTCGCCCCTGTACGGTAATAGTGCCCCGGCTCACGTCGTAACCGGTTATCTGGCCGTTCGACAGCTGCACCTGCCCGGTGGTCAACGTTGTGCGGTTGGCGTTGATAAAACCGCAGCCGTTACAGGTGATCCCGGCCGGGTTAGCAATGACGATTTGCGCCTGCCGCCCCGCCACTTCCAGCATCCCATTGAGCTGGCTTGGATCGCGCGAGTTCACTTCGTTCAGAATGACCTTCGCCTCGCCTTTCGCCAGCCACGGGTTAGCCGCCACCATGCCGCCCAGCTGGGTTTGGGTCATCTGATGGGAGTTGTTTAAAATCGCCCCTTTCTGGTCGATGTCGAACTGGCTGTACTTATTCTGGGAAACCCCGGCCGCGCTCGGCGTCTGGATGTTGATCTGCGGTGTGCCGTTCGCGCTGTTTATGATGGTCGGCTGCTGCTGGCCTGGCGCGCTGCCGTCGGCCACGATGTCTGCCCAGGCCGGCGTACTGACACAGCCCATCGCCAGTAAAAGACTGAAGCTAATACGCCCGAGGCGGCTCATGCAACGGCGCTGAGTATGGCCCACTCCCTCGGATGGAGAGGAGACAGCTCGACCCGAGGCGGCAATATCCGGCACGACCATCAGCACGCCACGCGCTTTGTTAAACACGATGCGATAGAGATTCTTATTCATCCTTGAGTCCTCAATATTGCCAGTTCAGATTGAAACCGAACGTCACCGGGTCGGTGGTAAAACCCTGCGGCTTTGACAGTGGAATACCGGCGAAAATATCGTAGCTTGCACCCAGTAACAGCCCGCGTAGCCCGAGCGCACCGCCCGCCAGGTGATTGCCTACAAGATAAGGGCTACTGTGACCGCTCACTTCCCCGTAATCCACGCCGAGATAGAGCTGCTGACTCGGCAGCGGCGTAAACCAGCCAAATTCATTGCGAACCGTCCAGCCGTTATCCGCGCTCAAGGTACGCTCGCCGTCGAAGCCTCTCACCGTCCAGCGGCTGCCGATAGAAAACTGCTCCTGCGGTGTTAAAGGCGTGTTGGTCTTCTGCCGCATATACTGCACGTTGTAGCGGAAGTTTTGCCCTGCCAGCGCGAAAGGCAACTCAAGCTGGGCGTTCATCAGCAGGATTTTGCTCAGCGCCGTTGCCTCGCCAAAATACTCTTCGGTAGCAGGGATCGAACCAAACCAGCGGGTGCCTCGCTGGTAGCTGATACCGGCATCCAGCGTAGCGGCGTAGATATAGTGGCGATGCTGTAACCCCACTTTCCAGGCAGCGGTTTTACGGCGCTGGGCGTCTATCTGGGTATCATCGAGAAAGTTTTTCGACTCACGGGTAATAATGTCGTAGGTAAAACTGGTCTTCTGGCTGCCGCTGCGGTGCAGGACGCGGCTTAGCTGAAAGGCGAGGTTATTGCTTTTTCCCCGGTAGCGGTAATCCCCGTTCAGCCCGGCGATAGTCTGGTAGTAGTCGTTGCTGCTGGCCGTCAGGCTCGTCATCCAGTAACCGAAAGGCACCGCGTATTGCCCGGTGTAGTTATGCGTCCCCTTTTCACCGTGAGGCTGCAGCGCACTGCCGGCGTTAAGGTAAAGCGTGTCGCTGAGGCTTAACGGGTTATCAACATAAAGCGTTACGCCGCCCTGATAGCGCCCTGTACTTCGGCTCCCGGAATCATCCAGCGACAGGCCAAGCCGCCACATACGCGACTGTTTCCAGTCCAGTAATATATCGCTCTCGCCCGGCTGTTCCCCGGGAATAATTTCCATATTGGCCTGAACGGTGGGTACGCGCTGGAAATTCTCCAGGCCTTGCTCGATATCGCGTAAATCCAGTAGCGCACCTGGTTTTGCCGGGAAACTATTTAATAACGAAACATAATGCCCGCTTTGCGGGGTAAATCTCACCTGCCGGATAGTGCCCGGCAAAATAGTAAGAATTAACTTACCTGAATTAAGATTTTGCTGAGGGGCAAGTACACGGGTCGTGACGTAGCCGCTATCAATAAGACGATTTTGTAATACGCTCATTAACTTATTAATGCCTTTACCACCCAGACAATGCCCGACCCCGCGATTGGCTAATTTTTGCAGCGGCAGCCAGCGAGGTATTTTTTCGCGCTGCTGTAATTCAACCTGCCGAATGGGAAAACAAGGCGTTTCCTTTGGAAAATCAAGGCTGAAAGAAGGCGTAGCCTGCGGTGACAGCCTGACGTCCGGCACCGGCGGTGCGAGTTGCGCCTCACGAGCACGCTGGCTTTCCTGTTGTCGAATAAGCTGCTCGTCAGCCAGTGGGGCGGAATATCCAGAATGAAGCAGTGAGAGTAAAACAATACCGCCATAAACAAAGAACTTTAGAACGCGCACAGAAATTCCCTTTAATTTTCACGCCATTATTGGCGCGAGGTCCATAAATCAACAGGTGAAAATTGCAGGCATTCCATTTACAGCAGCGTATTGATGAGAGTGTTAACAATTGCAGGAAGCCAATAATTGTTTCAGGTTATTAAGATATTAAATTAATGTCAATTTGTTATTTTTAGGAATCTTCCAATTATCGTACGTATTTATATAACGAATTAATTACTTGGATGAATACTTTAAATTTACCTCGCCAGACTCCCTATTAATTATAAGGGGGGATTACCAGCCAGGAAGGGTTGAACCGCCTCCGCCCCTCACTTACTGCCGTGGTTATGCTTTTATGCGGGATATAATTCATCGTATTTGGTTATGGAAAAGCATGGTTTTTTGCGCCGCCGCTTATGATGGCAGACAGCATTTTCCGCTGTGAGCGATGCAGATCACAAAATAAATCGTGCAACAATTCATCGTTTAACACAAAATTTTACCTATTCCGGACAATCGATTCGCGCTATAGGTTGCAAATTAAGCAGTGCAATATTCTGGTAACAAGCCTGTAGCATAAATTTCCCTGCTGGAAATGTCCCCGGAAGGTTTTTTTAATCTTTGCCCGCCGAATCCCACCTTGCTTGTAAATCCCCGTGACCTGTATTGACGTTTCCTTAATCTGTTGACAGATTGTAGGACGAGAGGGGCTATTTACGGACCGTCTGTGCTACCTCCATGCATGACTCGCGAAAGGAACTGCTAGCCTCACCACCGCCTCCGGGCACACCGTACCGACCACCCACCAATAACAATGGTCAGACGGTTACAAAACACAACACGACACATAATTGGAGCAGAATAATGAGTATTTCCTTGAAGAAGTCAGGGATGCTGAAATTTGGTCTGAGCCTGGTTGCCATGACCGTTGCAGCAAGCGTACAAGCCAAAACCCTGGTTTATTGTTCAGAAGGTTCCCCAGAGGGCTTTAACCCACAGCTGTTCACTTCCGGCACGACTTACGATGCCAGCTCCGTACCGATTTATAACCGTCTGGTGGAATTTAAAACCGGCACCACCGAAATCATCCCAGGCCTGGCTGAAAAATGGGACGTTAGCCCGGACGGTAAAACCTACACCTTCCACCTGCGTAAAGGCGTGAAGTGGCAGGACAATAAAGACTTCAAACCGACTCGCGATTTCAACGCCGACGACGTTGTGTTCTCCTTTGACCGTCAGAAAAACAAAGATAACCCGTATCACAAAGTCTCTGGCGGCAGCTACGAATACTTCGAAGGCATGGGCCTGCCTGACCTGATCACCGAGATCAAGAAAGTCGACGATAACACCGTGCAGTTCGTGCTGGCGCGTCCAGAAGCGCCGTTCCTCGCGGACATGGCCATGGACTTCGCCTCTATTCTTTCTAAAGAATATGCGGACAATATGATGAAAGCCGGCACCCCGGAAAAAACAGACCTGAACCCAATCGGTACCGGTCCATTCCAGCTGCTGCAGTACCAGAAAGACTCCCGTATTCTGTATAAAGCCTTCCCGGGCTACTGGGGTACCAAGCCGCAGATCGATCGCCTGGTCTTCTCCATCACGCCTGACGCTTCCGTGCGTTATGCCAAACTGCAGAAAAACGAATGTCAGGTGATGCCGTTCCCGAACCCGGCCGACATTGCCCGTATGAAAGAAGACAAGAACATCAATCTGATGGAACAGGCTGGCCTGAACGTGGGCTATCTCTCCTTCAACACCGAGAAGAAGCCGTTTGACGACGTGAAAGTGCGTCAGGCGCTGACCTACGCGGTGAACAAAGAAGCGATCATTAAAGCCGTTTATCAGGGCGCGGGCACCGCGGCTAAAAACCTGATCCCACCAACCATGTGGGGCTACAACAATGACGTGAAGGACTACACCTACGATCCTGAAAAAGCGAAAGCGCTGCTGAAAGAAGCGGGTCAGGACAAAGGCTTCACCGTTGACCTGTGGGCGATGCCAGTTCAGCGTCCATACAACCCGAACGCTCGCCGCATGGCTGAGATGATTCAGGCTGACTGGGCGAAAGTTGGCGTGACCGCCAAAATCGTGACCTACGAGTGGGGCGAGTACCTGAAGCGTGCTAAAGCCGGTGAACACCAGGCCGTCATGATGGGCTGGACCGGCGACAATGGGGATCCGGATAACTTCTTCGCCACCCTGTTCAGCTGCGCCGCGGCGAAAGACGGTTCCAACTACTCTCGCTGGTGCTACAAGCCGTTTGAAGATCTGATTCAGCCGGCTCGCGCCACCGACGACCACAACAAGCGTGTTGAACTGTACAAACAGGCTCAGGTTGTGATGCACGATCAGGCGCCAGCGCTGATCATCGCTCACTCCACCGTGTTCGAGCCAGTGCGTAAAGAAGTTAAAGGCTACGTGGTTGATCCACTGGGCAAACACCACTTCGAAAACGTGTCCGTCGAATAATAAAAGTAACGTGCTTTATTCCCTCTCCCCCATGGGGAGAGGGTTAGGGTGAGGGGTATTGGCGTTGTCCATCCTCACCCCGACCCTCTCCCTCAAAGGGAGAGGGGGAAACATTTGTGAGCAATACAGACGGAACAGTTACCAGGCTTTCCGTCACTACAGAGAATCCGGGATATGCTGCAGTTCATCCTCCGACGACTGGGGTTAGTCATCCCCACGTTTATAGGTATTACCCTACTCACCTTCGCTTTCGTGCATATGATCCCCGGAGACCCGGTGATGATCATGGCCGGAGAGCGCGGTATTTCTCCTGAGCGTCATGCCCAACTGCTGGCCGAGATGGGTCTCGACAAGCCAATGTGGCAGCAGTACCTCCATTACATCTGGGGCGTAATGCATGGCGATCTGGGCATTTCATTAAAGAGCCGCCTCCCGGTTTGGGACGAGTTCGTGCCGCGCTTTAAAGCGACGCTGGAACTCGGCATCTGCGCGATGATTTTCGCCGTTGCCGTCGGCATTCCGGTGGGCGTTCTGGCCGCCGTGAAGCGTGGTTCAATCTTTGACCACACCGCCGTGGGCCTCGCGCTGACCGGCTATTCCATGCCAATTTTCTGGTGGGGTATGATGCTCATCATGCTGGTATCGGTGCACTGGAACCTGACGCCGGTGTCCGGGCGCATCAGCGACACCGTGTTCCTTGATGACTCCCTGCCGCTCACCGGGTTTGCGCTGATAGATACCGCTATCTGGGGCCAGCCGGGTGATTTTATTGACGCCGTCGCCCACATGATTTTGCCTGCCATTGTGCTGGGCACTATTCCGCTGGCGGTTATCGTGCGTATGACCCGCTCTTCCATGCTGGAAGTGCTGGGCGAAGACTACATCCGTACCGCTCGCGCCAAGGGTCTGACCCGCATGCGCGTGATCGTGGTTCATGCCCTGCGCAACGCGATGCTGCCGGTCGTCACGGTTATCGGCCTGCAGGTCGGTACTCTGCTGGCAGGCGCCATCCTGACGGAAACGATCTTCTCCTGGCCGGGTCTTGGCCGCTGGCTCATTGACGCTCTGCAGCGTCGTGACTACCCGGTAGTCCAGGGCGGCGTGCTGCTGGTGGCGACGATGATTATCCTCGTCAACCTGCTGGTAGACCTGCTGTACGGCGTGGTGAACCCGCGTATACGCCATAAGAAATAAGGGGCCATCATGACGCAACTGACAGAAAACAAAGTGGTGGCAGCACCCAAGCCGATGACGCCTTTCCAGGAGTTCTGGCACTACTTCAAACGCAATAAAGGGGCGGTGATCGGCCTGGTGTACGTCGCCATCATGATCTTCATCGCCGTCTTCGCTAACTTCCTCGCGCCCCACGCGCCAGCGGAGCAGTTCCGCGACGCGCTGCTGCACCCGCCGGTGTGGCAGGAAGGCGGGAGCTGGAGCTACATCCTCGGCACCGACGACGTCGGTCGCGATGTGCTGTCCCGCCTGATGTACGGCGCTCGCCTGTCGCTGCTGGTCGGCTGCCTGGTGGTTGTCCTGTCGCTGGTGATGGGGATTATGCTGGGCCTGGTCGCCGGTTACTTCGGCGGCGTGGTCGACAACATCATCATGCGCGTGGTCGATATCATGCTGGCACTGCCAAGCCTGCTGCTGGCGCTGGTGCTGGTGGCTATCTTCGGCCCGTCCATCGGCAACGCCGCGCTGGCGCTAACCTTCGTCGCGCTGCCGCACTATGTGCGTTTAACGCGTGCTGCGGTGCTGGTGGAAGTTAACCGCGACTACGTGACCGCCTCCCGAGTGGCGGGCGCTGGCCCGGTTCGCCAGATGTTTGTGAATATCTTCCCGAATACCCTTGCGCCGCTGATCGTTCAGGCGTCGCTCGGCTTCTCGAACGCCATTCTCGATATGGCCGCCCTTGGCTTCCTCGGCATGGGCGCGCAGCCGCCAACACCGGAGTGGGGCACCATGCTCGCCGACGTGTTGCAGTTCGCGCAGAGTGCCTGGTGGGTTGTGACCTTCCCAGGGGTTGCGATTCTGCTAACGGTGCTGGCATTTAACCTGATGGGTGACGGTCTGCGTGACGCGCTCGATCCCAAACTGAAGCAGTAAGAGGTTCGAGATGGCGTTATTAAATGTAGATAAATTATCGGTGCATTTCGGCGACGAAGACGCACCGTTCCGTGCCGTGGACCGCATCAGCTATAGCGTGGATCAGGGGCAGGTTGTCGGCATCGTGGGCGAGTCCGGCTCCGGTAAATCCGTCAGCTCGCTGGCGATTATGGGGCTTATTGACTTCCCTGGCCGGGTGATGCCGGAAAAACTGGAATTCAACGGCCGGGATCTGAAGCGCATTTCTGAGAAAGAGCGCCGCAACTTGGTGGGCGCCGAAGTGGCGATGATCTTCCAGGACCCGATGACCAGCCTGAACCCGTGCTACACCGTCGGTTTCCAGATTATGGAAGCCATTAAGGTGCACCAGGGGGGTAACAAGAAAACCCGCCGCCAGCGCGCAATCGACCTGCTGACCCAGGTGGGTATTCCTGACCCGGCTTCACGTCTCGACGTTTACCCGCACCAGCTTTCCGGCGGGATGAGCCAGCGCGTGATGATCGCCATGGCGATCGCCTGCCGTCCTAAGCTGCTGATCGCCGATGAGCCAACCACCGCGCTCGACGTAACTATTCAGGCGCAGATCATCGAGCTGCTGCTGGAGCTGCAGCAAAAAGAGAACATGGCGCTAATCCTGATCACCCATGATCTCGCGCTGGTTGCCGAAGCCGCCCATAAAATCATCGTGATGTACGCAGGCCAGGTTGTGGAAGCGGGTTCGTCCCACGATATCTTCCGCGCGCCGCGCCACCCGTACACCCAGGCTCTGCTCCGTGCGCTGCCGGAATTTGCACAGGATAAAGCGCGTCTGGCCTCGCTGCCGGGCGTAGTGCCGGGCAAATACGACCGCCCGAACGGCTGTCTGCTGAACCCGCGCTGCCCGTATGCGACCGACAAATGTCGCAGCGAAGAGCCAGCGTTAACCCTGCTGGCAGATGGGCGTCAGTCCAAATGCCACTACCCACTCGATGATGCCGGGAGGCCAACCCTATGAGTACCCAACAGGCCGCCGCGCAACCGCTGTTGCAGGCCATCGACCTGAAAAAACATTACCCGGTGAAGAAGGGCTTTTTCGCTCCTGAACGCCTGGTAAAAGCGCTGGACGGCGTAAGCTTTACCCTCGAACGCGGCAAAACGCTGGCGGTCGTCGGTGAATCCGGCTGCGGGAAATCCACCCTCGGCCGCCTGCTGACCATGATCGAAGTGCCGACCGGCGGGGAGCTTTACTACCAGGGCCAGGATCTGCTGATCCCGGACGCCTCGGCGGAAAAGCTGCGCCGGCAGAAAATCCAGATCGTCTTCCAGAACCCCTATGGCTCGCTGAACCCGCGTAAAAAAGTGGGGCAGATCCTGGAAGAGCCGCTGCAAATCAACACCAGCCTGAGCAAAGCCGAGCGCCGCGAAAAAGCGCTGGAGATGATGGCGAAAGTGGGTCTGAAAACCGAGCACTACGACCGCTATCCGCACATGTTCTCCGGCGGCCAGCGCCAGCGTATCGCTATCGCTCGGGGCCTGATGCTTGACCCGGACGTGGTGATTGCCGATGAGCCGGTCTCCGCACTCGACGTGTCGGTGCGTGCTCAGGTACTGAACCTGATGATGGATCTGCAGCAGGATCTGGGGCTGTCCTACGTGTTCATCTCCCACGACCTGTCGGTGGTAGAGCACATCGCCGATGAAGTGATGGTGATGTACCTCGGCCGCTGCGTGGAGAAGGGCAGCAAAGAGCAAATCTTCTCCAACCCGCGCCACCCGTACACCCAGGCGCTGCTGTCCGCCACGCCGCGCCTGAACCCGGACGAACGTCGCGAACGCATCAAGCTGACCGGCGAGCTGCCAAGCCCGCTGAACCCGCCGCCGGGCTGCGCCTTTAACGCCCGCTGCAGCCGTCGCTTCGGGCCATGCACCCAGCTCCAGCCGCAGCTGAAAGACTACGGCAATGGCCAGCTGGTGGCGTGTTTCGCGGTTGACCAGGATGTGAACGGGGAACTGCGTTAATCGTTTTCACCCTCTTCTTAAAAGGAGAGGGTTTTTTCACAACACATTGATTAATTTATTTTTTCCAAGAAAACCTGGCAGACTCCCGTATTATTCCCCCACAGAAACAGTGAAATCATAAATCCTGCATTTATCCCCCGCCGCTGACTGAGTAAATTGTGATCCCTGTCACTCATGCATGTCTCTGCGGAAGCGCAATACTATGTCGAATAATAAAGATAAACCTGCCACATCCCCGTGGATCGCGGTCTTTTCCCTGACCGTGGCCTGCTTTGTCATGGTTACCACCGAGTTTCTCCCCATCGGTTTGCTGACCAACATCGCACCTTCCCTGAATGTTTCCACCGGCACCGCCGGGCTGATGGTGACCATGCCAGGCATTGTTGCCGCCGTCGCGGCCCCGGTGCTGAGCCTGGCTTCCGGCAGCCTCGACCGCCGCCTGCTGATGCTTGGCCTGTCGCTGCTGTTGGTCGTCTCAAACCTGGTGTCCGCCCTGGCCGTTAACTTCCCGATGATGCTGCTGGGCCGCGTACTGCTGGGGATCTCCGTCGGCGGGTTCTGGTCCTTCTCGATGAACTATGGCCGTCACCTTGTGCCGGAAGCGAGTCAGGGACGCGCCGTGGCGCTGATCATTAGCGGCGTGTCCGTCGGCGCGGTGTGCGGCGTCCCCGCCGGGGCATTCATCGGCGACCTGTTCGGCTGGCGTACGGCATTCTTTGCCAGCGCCTGTTTAGCCGCCATCACGCTGCTGGCCCAGTTTCGCCTGCTGACTTCCGTGCCGCCTGGCCGGGCGCTCACCGTTCAGGATTTGCTGTCTCCGCTGCGCCTGCCTATGGCCCGCATTGGGCTTATCGCCATTGTGCTGCTGTTTGTGGGCCATTTCTCGGCTTACACCTATCTGCGTCCGCTGCTGCAGCAGGTCTTTGTGCTCAGCCCGTCGGCGATCACTTTCCAGCTGCTGGCCTACGGCGCAGTTGGCCTGCTGGGTACCTTTATCGGGGAACGCCTGGCGGAGCGCAGCCTGCGCGGGACCTTCATTCTGGCGACGGCGATGCTGGCCATTATCCTGCTCGTCTCCCCACTGCTTAGCGGCCTTGCGGGCGCCACGGTAATGGTGCTGGTGTGGGGCCTGGCCTTTGGGGCCGTGCCGGTCTGCGCGACAAACTGGATGTTTGAAGCGGTGCCGGACGCGCCGGAAGCAGGCCAGGCGCTGATGGTCACGGTGATTCAGGTTGCCCTGGCATCAGGTGCCCTGATCGGCGGTGAAGTCGTAGACTGGCACGGCGTCAGCAGCGCCATGCTGTTTGGCGGGGCGCTGCTGCTCTCGGCCACGCTGGTTTTCGGCCTCTCCTTGCGCAGCCGGATGATTAGCGCTAAACAATGTGGATGATTGTTTACGTGGATAAACAAAACCCTGCCGGAGGCAGGGTTTTTCGTTGAGGACGGCTATGGATCATCACTTACTGGCTATTCGGGTGTTTAATCGCGTGGTGGAAACCGGCGGGTTTACCCGTGCCGCCGACTCTCTGAGTATGCCGAAAGCGACCGTCACTAAACTGATTCAAAATCTTGAAAACCACCTGCAGACCAAGCTGTTTCAGCGCACAACCCGCAGCGTATCGGTCACCAAAGAGGGCGAATGCTACTACCGCCGCACCGTAAAATGGCTGGCCGACCTGGAGCAGATGGAAGGCAGCATGACCGAATCACAAACCGAGCCTCAGGGCGTGCTGCGCGTGGATGTCGGCGGATCTTTCTCTCGCGAGATACTGATTCCCGCGCTGCCGGAATTTCTTGAACGCTACCCGGGTATCTCCATAGATCTTGGCGTCAGCGACCGACAGGTCGATTTAATCAACGACAATGCGGACTGCGTGATACGCAGCGGCCCACTGGTTGATTCCACGCTGATTGCCCGCCGCCTGTTTACTATGGACTGGGTTACCTGCGCCACGCCGGACTACTTTCAGCGCTACGGCACGCCTTCCCGGCCCGAAGAACTTGAACAGGGATACCCGCTGGCGCATTACCGCCACGCGCGCAATGACCGCATCTCTCCGCTGCGCTTTGTCGATCGGGGAAAAACCATCGAGATGCAGCACCGCTATCAGATTAGCGTCAACGAAAGTAACGCCCATCTCGCCATCGCGCTTTCCGGGGCGGCCTTAACCCAGGTCGTTCGCTTTGCCGCCCAGCCGTATCTCGACAGCGGGAGGCTAGTCAGCGTGCTTGAGGCTTACCCACCGCCGCCGGAACAGATGTACCTGGTTTATCCTTCCAACCGCCACCTTAGCGCCAGGCTGCGGGTATTTATTGAATGGGCCGTGGCGCGGTTTGCCTGACCGGTGTAAAGACGCCACCTCACTTTTCCCCGCATAAAAATATGTTACTCTCCGCAGGGTTAACCCTCTGGAGACGGCTATGA
Organism: Cedecea sp. Ae19-4; assembly: GCF_059801165.1. Lineage (NCBI taxonomy): Bacteria > Pseudomonadati > Pseudomonadota > Gammaproteobacteria > Enterobacterales > Enterobacteriaceae > Cedecea > Cedecea sp. Ae19-4. The sequence continues at coordinate 201,694 of NZ_JBCHWG010000002.1, forward strand.
ACGGCAAGGCAGCGCGCCCTACGATAAGCGATGTCGCGAAAGCGGCGAAGACCGGGAAGACCAGCGTTTCCCGCTACCTTAACGGTGAGCAGAACGCGCTGTCTGATGACCTTCGTGGGCGCATTGAGCGCGCCATTGCCGAACTCGACTACCGCCCAAGCCAGATGGCGCGAGGCCTGAAAAGAGGCCGCACCCGCCTTATCGGGCTGATCATTGCCGACATCACCAATCCTTATTCCGTCGACGTGCTGAGCGGTATAGAAGCCGCTTGCCGCGAGAAAGGCTTTACGCCGCTGGTGTGTAACACCAACAACGAAGTCGATCAGGAACTGCACTACCTCGACCTGCTGCGCAGCTATCAGGTTGAGGGGATTGTAGTCAATGCGGTTGGGATGCGTGAAGAGGGGCTCAACCGCCTGCAACAGTCCGCCCTGCCGATGGTGCTTATCGACCGCAAAATCCCGGACTTTGCCTGTGACATGGTCGGGCTGGATAACATTCAGGCCGCAACAACCGCCACCGAACACCTCATCGAGCAGGGCTTCGAAGCTCTCCTTTTCCTGAGCGAACCGCTTGGCATGGTGAACACCCGCCATGAGCGGTTGCGAGCATTTCGCAGCACTTTAGGCCGTCATTCCGGCATAATTGCCGAAAATGCCGAAACACCGCTGCATGAAGCAGAACGAATAGACAACACGCTTCGCGAGTTCCACTCCCGCCACCGCGGTATGCGTAAAGCGGTGATCTCCGCCAACGGCGCGCTAACGCTGCAGGTTGCCCGCGCAATGCGCCGCCTCGGCCTGAGCTGGGGCAGCGATATCGGGCTGTTGGGGTTTGATGAGCTGGAGTGGGCGGAACTTGCCGGCGTCGGCATCACCACCCTGAAGCAACCTACCTGGCAGATAGGCTACGCCGCGCTGGAGCAAGTTGTGAGGCGCATTGAAGGCACCGCTGAAACCGTACGTGAACAGCTATTCTCCGGCGAGCTTATCGTGCGAGGCTCCACCTCCCGCTAAATCTTTTGTTCGTGATGGCGCTCAAAAATTGGCAAGCAGGGTCTTTTCTTTGGAACCGGTTCCATCTAGCGTAAATAACATTAGTCGTTCGTTGTTATCGCCTGGAGACCACCATGCCGCGAAAAATTATTGTCGTCACCGCCGCCTACGGCCACGACCGCCTTGCCGCCCTCGGTGGCCAACAGGCGGTGCTGCCGATCATTGCTGAAGCGGGGGCCGACGGCGTAGAAATCCGCCGCGAACTGTTCACCGCCACACAGCTGGATTTTCTGTCGACCGTGGCCGGAGAAATTACCCAGCACGGGCTTGAGGCCTGCTATTCCGCGCCGGAGCCGCTGTTCACGGGCGACGGCAAGCTAAACTCGCTGATCCCTTCACTTCTGCAGGAGGCCCACCAGCTAAATGCCCGCTGGCTGAAGCTCTCTCTCGGGCAGTTCAACACCGCCCAGGCATTCGACACGCTAAAACAGTGGCTCAGCGAAAGCCCCGTGGCGCTGGTGGTGGAAAACGACCAAACCGACAGCGGCAAACTTGCGCCAATGCAGCGCTTCCAGGCCGCCTGTGGCGTTCACAACCTGCCGGTGACGCTCACCTTCGATATGGCCAACTGGCTGTGGGTGGACGACTCTCCACAGCAGGCCGCCCGCACGCTGGCACCTTCCGTGAGCTATATCCACGTCAAAACAGCGGTCGCCCAGCATAACCGCTACCGCGCTGTGGCGCTGGATGATGCCAGTTCAGACTGGAAAGGGCTGCTGAATATGCTGCCGCCAGATGCCCCACGCGGCATTGAGTTTCCGCTGGAAGGGCGAGACCTGGTCGCAGTTACCCGGCATTACGTCAATCTTTTACGCGAGGAATAACCATGCATCAGCTGGATGTCATCACGATAGGTGAAGCGATGGCGATGTTTGTCGCCAGCGAAACCGGCGACCTTGCCGCCGCCGAACATTTTGTGAAACGCGCGGCTGGCGCGGAGTTAAATGTCGCCACGGGGCTGGCTCGCCTGGGCCTGAAGGTGGGCTGGGTAAGCCGCGTAGGCAACGACTCTTTTGGCCGCTACGTGCTGCAACAGCTGGCGAAAGAAAACATCGACAGCCGCGGAGTGACGGTCGATGAGCAGTACCGCACCGGTTTTCAGCTCAAATCCAAAGTCGAAGATGGAACCGATCCCATTGTGGAGTATTTCCGTAAAGACTCCGCCGCAAGCCACTTATCTGTGGCCGATTTCAACGAGGAGTACTTCCTCTCGGCTCGCCATCTGCACCTGAGCGGCGTGGCGGCGGCACTCTCTGACACGTCTCTTGCGCTGCTGAGCCACGCGGCCAACACGATGAAACAGCAGGGCAAAACGCTTTCCTTCGATCCGAATCTGCGCCCGGTGCTGTGGCGCAGCGAAGCCGCAATGGTGAAACAGCTTAACCAGCTGGCATTCCAGGCCGACTGGGTGCTGCCCGGCGTAAAAGAAGGCATTGTGCTGACAGGTCAAAACACACCTGAAGGGATCGCCGATTTTTATCTGCATCAGGGCGTGAAGGTCGTGGTGCTAAAAACCGGCGCAGACGGCGCCTGGTATAAAACCGCAGACGGCGAGAAAGGCGCCGTGGCGGCGGTAAAAGTGGAAAACGTAGTGGACACCGTGGGGGCCGGAGACGGCTTTGCGGTCGGGGTGATCAGCGCCCTGCTGGAAGGGAAATCTTTGCATCAGGCAGTCAGCCGGGGCAACAAAATCGGCTCACTGGCGATACAGGTCATCGGTGACAGCGAAGGGCTACCGACCCGAAGCGCACTGGGCGAATAACGCCAAATCCATCGCTCTGTCCCCTACAAACAAAGCGATACGGTTAACCTCAAGATAGAGGCACTCTCATGAAAAACCAGACAATCGCGCCAAAGCGCTGGTGGTACATCATGCCTATCGTGTTTATCACGTATAGCCTGGCTTACCTCGACCGCGCCAATTTCAGCTTCGCTTCCGCCGCAGGCATCAACGACGACCTCGGCATCACCAAAGGCATTTCATCGCTGCTGGGGGCGCTGTTTTTCCTCGGCTACTTCTTCTTCCAGATCCCCGGGGCGATGTACGCCGAGCGCCGCAGCGTGCGTAAGCTTATCTTCGTCTGCCTGATTCTGTGGGGCGGCTGCGCCTCGCTGACCGGCGTGGTGAGCAACATTCCAATGCTGGCCGCCATCCGCTTTGTCCTCGGCGTGGTGGAAGCGGCGGTGATGCCAGCGATGCTGATTTACATCAGCAACTGGTTTACCAAATCCGAACGCTCCCGCGCCAATACCTTTCTGATCCTCGGCAACCCGGTCACCGTGCTGTGGATGTCGGTCGTTTCCGGCTACCTGATTCAGGCCTTCGGCTGGCGTGAGATGTTTATCATCGAAGGGATCCCGGCGGTTATCTGGGCGTTTGCCTGGTGGATGCTGGTAAAAGATAAACCTGCCCAGGTGGGCTGGCTGTCCGACAGTGAAAAATCGGCCCTGCAGGCGCAGTTACAGAAAGAGCAGGAAGGCATCAAAGCCGTGCGTAACTACAGTGAAGCCTTCCGGTCACGTAACGTGGTTATTCTGTGTATGCAGTATTTTGCCTGGAGCATCGGGGTGTACGGTTTCGTGCTGTGGCTGCCATCGATTATCCGCAGCGCGGGCGCGTCAGGCATGGGAATGGTAGAAGTCGGCTGGCTCTCTTCCGTGCCTTATCTGGCCGCGACCATCGCGATGATCGCCGTCTCATGGGCGTCGGACAAAATGCAAAATCGGAAGCTGTTCGTCTGGCCACTGCTGCTGATTGGTGCCCTGGCGTTCCTCGGCTCATGGCTGGTCGGTGCCAACCATTTCTGGGTGTCCTATACGCTGCTGGTGATTGCCGGGGCCGCGATGTACGCCCCTTATGGCCCCTTCTTCGCCATTATCCCGGAGATGCTGCCGAAGAACGTTGCCGGCGGCGCGATGGCCTTAATCAACAGCATGGGCGCGCTGGGCTCCTTCGTCGGCTCCTGGTTTGTGGGCTACCTGAACGGTGCCACCGGCAGCCCGGCAGCGTCCTATGTCTTTATGGGGCTGGCGCTGCTCGCCTCGGTATGGCTTACTCTGATTGTGAAGCCCGCTAATCATCAACAAATCCCGTCCGGCGCACATCACGCCTGACTCCGCGCCGGGCGCTCTGTCGCCCGGTTCGCGTTTAACCGAAAACGGAGAATCTCATGAAGCCGTCCGTCATCCTCTACAAGGCACTGCCTGACAATCTGCTGTCCCGGCTTGAAAGCCACTTTACCGTCACCCAGCTTGACGATATCAGCCCGGAAACCGTGCAAGCGAACGCAGCGCTGTTTGCCAATGCGGAAGGTATCCTCGGCTCTGGCGGCAAGGTCGACGCAGCGTTTCTCGCGCATACGCCAAAGCTGCGGGCAGCTTCTACCGTTTCTGTCGGCTACGATAACTTCAATGTGGACGCCCTGAACGAACGCGGCGTTGTGCTGATGCACACCCCGACGGTGCTGACCGAAACCGTCGCCGATACCGCCATGGCGCTGATCCTGTCCAGCGCACGCCGCGTGGTGGAAGTCGCCGAGCGCGTGAAGGTCGGCGAATGGCAAAGCAGTATTGGTGCTGACTGGTTTGGTATCGACGTGCATCATAAAACGCTCGGTATTCTGGGCATGGGGCGCATCGGCCTGGCGCTGGCACAGCGCGCGCACTTCGGCTTCAGTATGCCAATTCTGTACAACGCCCGCCGCCATCATAAGGAAGCGGAAGAGCGCTTTAACGCCCGCTACTGCGACCTGGACACCCTACTGGCAGAGTCTGACTTCGTTTGTATTCTGCTGCCGCTCAGCGACGAAACCCGCCACCTGATTGGCGCAGAACAAATGGCGAAAATGAAGTCTTCCGCCATTTTAATCAACGTCGGCCGCGGCCCGGTGGTGGACGAGAAAGCGCTGATTCAGGCGCTGGAAGAGGGAAAAATTCACGCCGCCGGACTGGATGTCTTCGAACAAGAACCCCTGCCGCTGGAGTCCCCGCTGCTCGGCATGCCGAATGTGGTGGCCTTGCCGCACATCGGTTCCGCCACCCATGAAACCCGCTACGGCATGGCAGAATGCGCGGTGGAAAACCTGATTACCGCGTTAACCGGCAGGGTGGAAGTGAACTGCGTGAATCCGCAGGTACTGAAATAGCTTTTCCGGCGGGCCAGAAAAAAGCTAGCCCGTCGAATAAATGACGTTATGCCGGTATGAGGCTGCCTCGGTCTTATACCGCATGATCATTTCCTGCATTTATGTTTGCTCGCATATAAATATAATTATTTTATCAATAATCCACGGCAGATTCCCCTGCACCTCACCATCTTAAGTATCTGGCAACGATATAAATCATAAATATGGCGAAAACACCAACAGGCCAGATGGGGCCATCAGGAAAAAAATAGACCCAGAGAATAGCGAACAAGGCCGTTGATGCTGTTGGAATACAGGGAAAAAATAAAGATCTAAAAAGTCGTTTAAAAAATCGTTTAATCACATTCATCATAGTTATCGAATAGCAAGGTAAAATACAATATAATTTACCATTTCAAGTAACGAACAGTTATATAAACCATAAGTATAAAGAAAACACCAACAGGCCAGATAGGGCCATCAGGAAAAAAATAGACAAGAACCACGGCAAACAAGAATGTTGCCGCTGTTGGGATGTACGGAGAGAATAAAGATTTTAAAAATCGCTTAAGAAGTCTTTTTATAATATTCATCATAGTTATCGAACCATGCTAGTGATAATGTCGATAATTTCGTCATCTGATGTCCAAACTACATCTCGTGCACGAGAATATTGAAACAATGGCTCAATCAGAAAGTACATCATCTCCAGATCTTGCGCGTATAGCGCTGAATAGTAACCTGGATAAGCGGCACGAAGCCGATGGGCGCTTTCTGCTGCTCTCTGGACGACACCATACATAGTCGCACCCATCGCCACTCTATTTGCTGTATGCCCAGCAAATATACTCACACCTTGTCTTGCGCCCATTCCAAAAGCAACTGTGCTCGCAACCATTAATGCGAGTCCGTGGCTGGTAAGTGTGTTGGACGCAATACGGGCATTTACAGCCATCAGTTTTTTCTGGATGTATTGTAATTGCTCAGATGTCCTAAATTTAATAAGATTAACAAAATAAATTTCCAACATATCACCAATGACGCCACCATTCTTTAACAGATAAATAACACCCTTAGTAAATCTGATATCTTCAGTTTTTTGCTGCTGGCACACATCCTGGTATTCTTCAGTAAAGCAGGATGTGTAATACAAAGCCCGCGTTGCCCCCGCGCCAATGGTTTCAATCTGATGTGAGACTGCTTTCCGAACCCCAATGACTGCACGATCAAGCTTTTGAGCAAGAATTTTATTTGACTGCAGATAACTAATAACGTCATTTCTGTAAAACATACATAGCCGCTCCGTGCTAATTATTAAGTCCGTTTTAAAAGGGTATATTTTAAAATCCGGCAAGTAAATAAAAAGCGTTTATTAAATAACCCAGCCGGCCATCCTTTTATCGAGAATATCAGCCATAAAAAAGCGGAGTCGCCGTGAAGCGCTCCGCTTTTTCTTAGAGCATAAAACTTACTGCGTAGCAGCCTGCGCTGCGGCCCAGGCCTGAGTAAATGCCTGGTGCTGAGCGGACAGCGGGCCAATCAGCGAGTTGTACTGGCTTGCCTGCTGGGAAGTCGGGAACTGAATCCCGCCGTTAGCAAAGCCAACTTGCGTTCCCTGCTGAGCGATAAAATCACCCACCTGCACCAGCTGCTGGGTCAGGGTCTGCGCGGCTGGGATCAACGGCGCCATGGCGTTCGCCGGGCCGGTGACGACTTTCTGGTAAACCTGATAGTAAACGGTTTTCAGATCGTCAGGCTGCTTCAGCGCTGCAAGCGCACCGTCGGCCTGCATCTTGGCATTCTGAACCTGCTGACCCAAAACGTTCAGCGAACCGTTAGCCTGGCGCAGCGCGTCGCGCTGGGTCATGTAATCCTGCGGAGCGCGGATGCTGTTCACGCTATCCACAACCGGCTTCATGCCTTCGTCCATGGCCTGGCTAACCTGCTGGGAGAAGCCGTACAGAATGGCGTAGTCAGAGACCAGCGGGCCAAACTGTTTTTTCTGATCGGACGTCAGCGTCGGCAGGCGGTCGCCGCTACGCATAGCCGTGTTTTGCAGAAAATCGATGAACGCCTTACGCTGATCGCCTTCTTTATCGAAGCAACCACTCAGGCTCACCACCATTAATAACGCCGCCAGCGGCGCAAACCAGCGAGACCAGGACTTACCTGTCGCCATCATTTCTACTCCTGTCACCAATGCACTACCTGGCAAATTGCCACCCAATAACGATGCTAAGAATAGTCCAACCGCCCTTCGCAAGATACCCTTTCGCAACAATCTCTTTCCGCTCTGAGCAAGCTTTGCCTCTCTGCCTGAACTTTGGCAAGGCACTGGCTGAGGAATAACAAAGACCTTCTACTTAGCAAGGTTTAGTCATGCAGAGTAAATAATAAAGCGGCCGCTAATCTGGCCGCTTATGCAAACACATCCTCGTCCAGGACCACTATCAGAAACTGTAGCTGGCGCTGACAAAACTCAGCGTGGCCACTTTCTTTGCAACAATTGGGCTGTCGGCGGCATCACCCACTAAGGCGGTGACTCCCGCCCCCGCCTGTAGCGCAATATTTTGGGTCCATTCATAATTTAGCGCTGCGGTCAGCGTGACATCCTTAAAACCACTGCCTGGTCGCCAGGTAGAAAAGGCCGTGCGCTGCGCCTGCTCGGGAGTCACGCCAAAATAGCCGCGTTGATAGCCGCTGTTTGCCCATGTTGTGGAGAGATTTGTTTGCAGAGAGAACTGATCGTTAAGAGGCGTTACGGTGCCAACCCCCAGTTCAGCCAGTAAAGTGCGGCCTAAATCCTCTCCGCCATAATGCCTTTTCTTCGTCGCCTGCAGCACCTTTACATAGCTGCGGAAGGGATCCAACAGATAGCTTAGCTCCACGCCCGCCTGCAAAGCGCCCCCCAGGTCGCCCATGCCCTTAAGCGTTCTGTCTTTGCCATCAAGCGTATTAATAACTTCATCCCGGCCTGAGTCATAATCAAGCAAGAGCGCCACGCCAAAAGGCTCATCCAGCGGCAGCGCCCAACTAAGGCCATTATTCCCAAGACTCACGCTGCCCCAACTTCCGTGACTGTAGCCGATGCTCAAATCGTAAAGCGCCGTTGGCCGGTATTTATCCGCCCCCTGATAAGCCGGGGCAAACGCGACGCCGCCGCCAACGGTTAAATAAGCTTTTCCATCTTCAGCCTGGGCTAATACAGGAAATAAAAGGGATAAAGCAAATGCCGAGATTGCCAGAGATTTTTTCAAAATTAAGTTCCTTTATTTAAAACCACGGTTAGGTATTAAGGAATTGAAATCATTGAATTAATGGTAAATGTTAAAAACATATCTTTTTATATTCAGATACCGCAAAATACAACGTATAGCACCGACAGTGAAACGCAGGATAAATAAACGACAGCAAAACAAAATACACAATTAATTCATTAGACATCTAATTAATAACGGCCGTTCTAATTTTATTTAGTTTTGTACCGCATCAGCGGATGAGTTATTTTTTAATGTGAGTACATTAGGCATGTCCAGCAAAATTTTATCTTTGCCCGCTGCGGCCAACACCTCTGCTCCAGGCATGATGTCATAAACCGCATAACTATTTACATATTTATACTAAAAGCCTGCATCTATGACTTTTCAAGCACTTACTTCGACTGCGTATTCAGCTGAAACGCATAAGCATTTTTTGCAGCACGTTTAGCCACTAGCGTGATCCCACGCACGCTTTAAATCCAGCTACAGTTAATAGGCTTCTTTGCGTTCACGTTCTCGCTGTGTGATTTATGAGGAGTTCTCAATGGAATATAAAGATCCAATGATTGAGCTGCTTAGCAGTCTTGAGCAGATTGTTTTTAAAGATAATCAGGCCGTTAGCCTGAGTCAGAAACCCAGCGCCTTCTCGGAGTTTGAGCAGCTACGTAAAAGTACCGGACTAAAAATCGATGATTTTGCTCAGGTGATGGGGGTCAGCGTAACGATGGTGCAGGAATGGGAGTCCAGACGACTCAAACCCTCCATCACCGAACTGAAATTAATGCGTCTGATTCAGGCCAACCCAGGCCTTAGTAAACAGTTAATCAGTTAGAAAACCGCTGTACCGCAAGAAAACAACCCCGCCATGACGCGGGGTTTGTCATTAATAAGCCACCGTCTTAGCTCCTGTCTCTGGCAACATCGTGGGTACTAAAGAAAATCAGCGCCTGCTGCCAAAATCACTGTCCTCGCTCACCCCGTGAATCATCCGGGTTACCTCTTCGCAACGATGAATTTTTCCAGCCAGTAAGGTAAATCGGGCAAACACTTCGAATTCACTCCATTGAGCCTCATTTTTCTCGACCTTTACATAGTGCTGCGTAAATACGGTGTCTCCTTCCCCAACGGCGGCCTTAACTGTCAGATGCATTTTTTGGGTCTGCACTTTTAGCGCGCTCATATGATTAATGAAGTCATTATAGCTCAGTGATTTGCCATCGACGATTTGCCGGTAATCCGCAGCAAAGTACTGTGCAATTTTTTGTTCATCATGCTCGGGGCTACAAATAATTTCCTGTAATGCGTCAATGACGCTCTGGCTTTGCGATTTCATAGAAAACTCCTTTTGTTGGAGCCCCCAGTCTACAAAGCATTAATAACTGGATAATATCCGTATCAAGACAACTTTTACGGTTAATCAGCCATATGATAAAAACACAAAAAATTGATTATTTGCGTCAACACTCAACGCCCTGGCACAAACATACCTCGGGACAGCTTTATTGGCTTGAGCAGGGCGTGATGGTGATTGAAACGCTACAGGCGCAGTGGCACGTTACCGCCGGCACGCTGGGTTGGTTTCCCACCGGAATAGAGCACCGGGCCTGGTTTCCGGGCAACGTCAAAGGAAGCAGCCTTTATCTCTCTGCAGCCTCCTGCACCTTATTCCCACCTGAACCGGGGATTTATGGGGTCGACCATTTTGTGTTTGCGCTGCTGGCGCGTTTAGAACTTAATGTTAACCAACCCCTGTCATCTGATTATTTATGTAGCCTTCTCACGCTCTTGAGCCATGAAATAAAGCAGCTCCCACAATGGCCTCTCGAGCTCACTTTGCCTTCGGATCGCCGGGCGCGTAACGTTGCAGAGGAATTATTGAGACATCCCGCCACCAGGCTCGATCAGGCGCAGCTTGCTCAGCAATGGGGACTAAGCGTCAGAAATCTCAGCCGTTTATTCAATCAGCAAACCGGGTTAAGTTTCAGCCAGTGGCGGCAACAGGCGAAAATAGTGTCCTCACTCCAGTGGATAATTTCGGGTTTACCCATCAGTGAAGTCGCCGAGCGAAGCGGCTACAGCAATATCAGCGCTTACATAGAGGCGTTTCGGTTGAGATTTGGCAAGACGCCCGGACAATTTAAAGTGTCATCCTGCCAGCCGTCAGCAGGATGAATCATGCCTATTCGCGGAGGGTGGAATCGGAAGTCCTGTACCTTCGGAACCCTCCCGGAGTCTCTTCGCTCAGCACTGGCAATGAAAAAAATCAGAACGTTTCCCAGTTTGCATCAGAGGCTGAGGCCATTTGCGGTTTCAACGTCGCTGGCTGCGGGCGAAGTTTTTCCTGCACCGCCTCCACACGGCGTCCGCCGGATTGCTGGAGCTGGAAAACCGCCACCGCCAGGCGTAGCTCGCTCGCCTGGTCTTCCAAAGCCGCAGCGGCAGAAGCGGACTCTTCCACCAGCGAGGCGTTCTGCTGGGTCACGCTATCCATCTCAGATACCGCCTGCGCCACCTGTTCAATGCCTTTGCTTTGCTCTTCAGAGGCCGACGCAATTTCGCCCATGATGTCAGTCACGCGAGTGACCGCCGAGACGATCTCTTTCATGGTCGCGCCCGCCTCTCGCACCTGGCTGGAGCCGGTATCAATGCGCGACACCGAGTTTTCAATCAGCACTTTAATCTCTTTCGCCGCCTGTGCGCTGCGGCTAGCCAGCGTTCTGACTTCTCCCGCAACCACGGCAAATCCACGCCCTTGCTCACCCGCACGCGCAGCTTCTACCGCGGCGTTCAGCGCCAGAATGTTGGTCTGGAAAGCAATGCTGTCGATAACGCTGGTGATATCCACGATTTTGCCAGAGCTTTCGGCGATTTCGTTCATGGTGCTGACCACGCTATCCACCACGCGCCCGCCTTTTTGCGCGGTTTCGGAGGCGTTTTTCGCCAGACCGGTGGCCTGACGAGCGTTATCGGTGTTCTGTTTCACGGTCGCGGTCAGTTGCTCCATGCTGGCCGCCGTCTCCTCCAGCGCCGCCGCCTGCTGCTCGGTGCGGGAGGAAAGATCGCTGCTGCCGGCAGAGATTTCGCTGGCACCGGTGTAAATAGAATCCGCATTGTCACGCACCACGCTCACGGTCTTCGCCAGCGATTGCTGCATGGATTTAAGTCCGGCAGACAGGCGGCTCATTTCGCTGCGCCCTTCGGCGTCGATCGTACGAGTTAAATCCCCCTCAGAGATCGCCTGGATATGCCCCATTACGTTTTTCAGCGGGCGCAGCAGCACGCGCTGCAGCCCCAGCCAGATAACCACCAGCGCCGCGATGACAATCAGTAAAATGGTGCCCAGCGTCCAGAGCATACCGGTATAGCTGCTTTGGTTCTCCGCGCTGGCGGCCTTCAACAGCCGGGTGTTCTGAGTCAGCCACTGGCCGTAAACGGCTTTGAAATCGTCCTGAGCCTGCTGGGCGTCGAGGTTGCCATAAGCCTGGTAGTTATCGGCCTTCAGGAACTGAATAGACTGGGCCATGACGTCGTGCATTTGCTTGAAGCTGGCCGCCGCTTTGTCGTCGAGGGCTTTATCCTGACCCGGCACATCGTCGGAATCCATGTAGCTGGAGAACTGCTTTTGCGCGTCGACCAGCAGCACACCGGCATTCGTTAGTAGCTTGTTCATCGCCTCCAGCGAGGCAGGATCGCGCTGATTTTTCAGCACACGAATCGCCACGCGGTTGATGGTGACGCGAGTTTCAACCAGCGTCTGGAAGCTGCCGCCCAGCTGCTGCTGCTGGTAGTTCAGCAGGCCGGTATTCTGGAAGTTAAGGCGATCGCTGCTGACGGAGGAGTAGTACAGAGCCCCGGTCACCAGCAAGAGCACGCTGAAGATCCCCAGCGTAGTGACAATTCCGGTGATAACTTTGATATTTTTCATAGCGCCCAACGTTCCTGAGGTAATGGCCGATATGAGATATATCGGTTCGGCGCAGATTTCCCTTACCGCCTGTGACGCGACTTTTTGTTAATCCATTGATATTTGAAAGTAAAAAAATTAATAAAAAAACCCGCCGAAGCGGGTTTTGGGATTTCGTCACAACACAAGGCAATTACTGCAGCAGAGAGATGTCCGCCACCTGCAGGAACAGCTCGCGCAGCTTGGTCAGCAGCGTCAGGCGGTTAATACGCAGATCTTTATCTTCTGCGTTTACCATCACTTTGTCGAAGAACTCATCCACCGGCTCGCGCAGATTCGCCAGCTCTTCCAGGGCTTCCTGGTAACGGCCTTCAGCGAAGTACGGCTGTAGCTTATCGCGCAGCACGACAACGTTGGTCGCCAGGCGAATTTCTTCGGCTTCTTTCAGCACGGTGGCCTGTACGGTGTCGTTCAGCACTTCGTCAGACTTGGCAAGAATGTTGGAAACACGCTTGTTCGCCGCCGCCAGAGACGCCGCCGCTTCCAGAGTACGGAAGTGGGAAACCGCCTTCATGCGAGCATCGAAATCAGCCGGTTTGGTAGGACGACGCGCCAGTACCGCCTGGATGGTGTCAACCGCGTGGCCTTCTTCCTGATACCAGGTGCGGAAGCGACCCAGCATAAAGTCGATAACCTCATCCACCACGTTGGTGTTGGTCAGCTTGCTGCCGTAGAGGCGAACCGCTTCTTCGGTCAGGGTCTGCAGATCCAGCGGCAGGTTTTTCTCGACGATAATACGCAGCACGCCCAGAGCGGCACGGCGCAGCGCAAACGGATCTTTGTCGCCTTTCGGATGCTGGCCGATGCCGAAGATGCCCGCAAGGGTGTCCATCTTGTCGGCAATCGCTACCGCACAGGCTACAAGGTTAGACGGCAGAGCATCGCCCGCAAAGCGTGGCTGGTACTGCTCGTTCAGCGCAACCGCCACGTCTTCCGCTTCGCCGTCGTGGCGCGCGTAGTGCATGCCCATCACGCCCTGGGTGTCGGTAAACTCGAACACCATGTTGGTCATCAGGTCGCACTTGGACAGCAGGCCTGCACGGGTCGCGTGGTTCACGTCGGCACCAATCTGGCCCGCAATCCAGCCGGAAAGGGCTTCGATACGGTTGGTTTTGTCGCGCAGGGTGCCCAGCTCTTTCTGGAACAGCACGGTTTCCAGACGCGGCAGATTGTCTTCCAGGCGTTTTTTGCGGTCGGTATTGAAGAAGAACTCGGCATCTGCCAGGCGCGGGCGAACCACCTTCTCGTTACCGGAGATGATCTGCACCGGGTCTTTGGACTCGATGTTCGCCACGAAGATGAAGTTCGGCAGCAGTTTGCCGTCGGCCGCGTAGACCGGGAAGTACTTCTGGTCACCCTTCATGGTGTAAACCAGCGCTTCAGCAGGCACGGCCAGGAATTTCTCTTCGAACTTCGCGGTCAGCACCACCGGCCATTCCACCAGCGAGGTGACCTCTTCCAGCAGGCTTTCGCTCAGGTCAGCCTGACCGCCGATTTTACGGGCGGCTTCTTCGGCATCACGTTTGATGACGGCTTTACGCGCTTCATAATCGGCAATGACCTTCCCGCGCTCCAGCAGGATCTGCGGGTACTGGTCGGCATTGTCGATGGTGAACTCTGGCTCGCCCATAAAGCGATGGCCGCGAATGACGCGGGCGGACTGAATGCCCAGAATAGTGGCAGGGATCAGTTCGTCACCCAGCAGCAGCGTCACGGTGTGAATCGGACGCACGAACTGGATATCGGACGCGCCCCAGCGCATCAGCTTAGGAATCGGCAGCTTAGCCAGAGAAGTAGCGATCATGTTCGGCAGCAGAGTCTGCACGCTTTCGCCCTTCACGTGGGCGCGATACATCAGCCACTCGCCTTTGTCGGTAGCCAGACGCTCGGCCTGGTCAACGGTGATCCCACAGCCACGAGCCCAGCCTTCGGCGGCTTTGCTTGGTTTACCTTCTGCATCGAATGCCGCAGACACCGCAGGGCCGCGTTTTTCGACTTCGCGATCCGGCTGTGAAGCCGCCAGATTAGCAATTTTCAGCGCCAGGCGACGCGGGGCAGCAAACCATTTTACTTCGCCGTGGGCGATGTTGGCCGCATCCAGCTCGGCGGTAACGTTGGCAGCGAAGGATTCAGCCAGGCTGCGCAGGGCTTTTGGTGGCAGCTCTTCAGTGCCGATCTCCACCAGAAAAGTTTTTTCAGACATGGCGGCCTCTTAGTTTTTCTTATTGCACATCGGGAAGCCAAGCGCTTCACGAGAAGCGTAGTAGGCTTCGGCCACGGCTTTGGTCAGGGTGCGAATGCGCAGAATGTAGCGCTGGCGCTCGGTCACGGAAATGGCCTTGCGCGCATCCAGCAGGTTAAAGCTGTGAGCGGCTTTCAGAATACGTTCGTAGGCCGGGAGCGGGAGCGGAGTTTCCAGCGCCAGCAGCTGCTGCGCTTCTTTCTCGTACTGCTCGAAGCAGGTGAACAGGAAGTCCACGTCGGCGTATTCGAAGTTATAGGTGGACTGCTCCACTTCGTTCTGGTGGAACACGTCGCCGTAGGTGGTTTTCCCCAGCGGGCCGTCGCTCCACACGAGGTCGTAAACGCTGTCTACGCCCTGAATGTACATGGCCAGGCGCTCTAAACCGTAGGTGATTTCGCCGGTTACCGGCTTGCACTCGAGGCCGCCAACCTGCTGGAAGTAGGTGAACTGCGTCACTTCCATGCCGTTGAGCCAGACTTCCCAGCCCAGGCCCCACGCGCCAAGCGTTGGGTTTTCCCAGTTATCTTCCACGAAACGAATGTCATGGATCTCCGGATCCATACCCAGCTCTTTCAGCGACCCGAGGTACAGCTCCTGAATGTTGTCCGGAGAAGGCTTAATCACTACCTGGAACTGGTAGTAGTGCTGTAAACGGTTCGGGTTTTCGCCGTAGCGGCCATCGGTAGGACGGCGGGACGGCTGCACATAAGCGGTGGCCATTGGCTCCGGCCCTAAGGCACGCAGGCAGGTCATCGGATGAGAGGTGCCTGCGCCCACTTCCATGTCCAAAGGTTGAACAATGGTGCAGCCCTGGCGAGCCCAGTAGTCCTGTAAAGTCAGGATCAGGCCTTGAAAGGTCTTGGTATCAAACTTTTGCATGTTGAATTCGCACGCGTTCGGTGGATTTAAGAGAAGCGGCCAGTATATACGCAAACGCGGTCGAGTTGTATCAACACGGCAACGGAACGGCCGTGAGGGAGAAAGGCGTCAGGTTGTTGCGCGTTGGTTGAGGTTTTCGCGGCTGGAAAGGTGTGAAAATTGACCGCTTTCGTCAAACGAACAGGTAAACCCCTCTTTGCGGGCGGTGCTGCCCATCATTTCGTAGCTGGCCTGATACTGCTTAAAATCTGACAGATTAATACGCTGCGGCTGGGTGTTGTAGCGATAAGCGGCCTGATTTTTACAGGCAAGCTCCATTGCTTCGGTGTGAACCACCGGGCGCAACTTCTGCGCGACCTGGCCTTCCTGCGGCGTAGAACTGCAGGCGCTGAGCATTAACGCCAGAAAAGCGGTTAAGAGGAGCCTATTTTTTCTTTCTGCCATCATCATTCGCTACCAGTACGTTAAACTCGGTTTCTTATGTCAACTCCTCGTGCAGCAGGCATTTTGCGAAGCCGCCACGGGGATAGCAAGATGCGCCGGGCAAACTCAGACATTTCCGGACACGGGTAAGCAAGCGGGTTCAGAGGGACGAATGCAGCAAAAAATAAACTGGATAGACAACCTTCGGGGCATCGCCTGCCTGATGGTGGTCATGATCCACACCACAACCTGGTACATCACGAATCCACACACCGTCACCGCGTTTAGCTGGGACTTTTCAAACGTTCTGAACTCGGCTTCTCGCGTCAGCGTCCCGCTGTTTTTCATGATTTCCGGCTACCTGTTTTTTGGTGAACGCAGCGCGCAGCAGCGGCACTTTCTACGGATAGCCAGCTGCCTGCTGTTTTATAGCGCCATTGCGCTGCTGTATATCTGGCTGTTTACCCCCATCAGCACCGGCCTTGCGCTACGCTATATCCTGGTCAAGCCGGTGTTCTACCACCTGTGGTTTTTCTTCGCGATTATGGTGATTTACCTGCTTTCACCGCTGATACAGGTCAAGAAAGTCAGTGCCGTGACAATTCTGGGGCTGATGGTGCTGCTCGGCGTGGTGGCCAACCCCAACACGGTGCCGCAGACGGTGGGCAATATGCGCTGGCTGCCCGTTAACCTCTACATCAACGGCGACACCTTCTATTACGTGCTTTATGGGCTGCTTGGCCGGGCGATTGGGATGCTCGAAACCCAAAGAAAAGGCGTCAGCGGCCTGGCAGGCGGCCTGTTTGTGATTTGCGTCATCTCCATTGCGCTGGGCACGCATCGGCAGTTGGAAATCAACAAAAACTTCGCCGAAACCTTTTACGTCTACTGCGGGCCGCTGGTGTTTATCGCCGCCATCAGCCTGCTGGTCGTCGCCAAAAACTGCCTGAACCAGCGCCCGCTGCCCGGCCTGACGTTTATCTCACGCTACTCGCTGGGTATTTATGGGTTTCATGCGCTGATTATCCATTACCTGCGTACCCATAATATCGAGCTGACCCACTGGCCAGTGCTGGATATTCTGTGGATCTTCGGCGCGACGCTGGCGGGCAGCCTGCTGCTGGCCGTTGGGCTGGGAAAACTTGACCGCAAAAAGCTGGTGAGTTAAGCGTCGCGGCTGCGGCCTCTGGCCCGATGAAGCTGGCGCGGAGAGGAAAACCCGGCGGCGCTGGCGGCCTGTTCCATACGCTGCCCCTGCTGCAGCCGCTGTTCCGCAACCGCCAGCCGGAGCTGTTCCAGGTAGTCGCGCACGGAAATGCCCAGGTGATGCTGAAAAAGGCGGGATAAATGTCGGGGGCTGACGTGAACCCGGTTAGCAATTTCCGGGATCGGCCAGGCAGCCTCAGGTGCAGCCGAAAGCAGATCCTGCGCGCGATGCACCGCCGGGTGAATGTGGTTCCGGTAGCGAAGCCAGGGCGAAAGCTGCGGATCGTCTCCCGAACGGCGGAACCAGACCACCATCTCTCTGGCAACATCGAGTGCCATCCGTGGCCCGCAGTGGCGGTTAATCAAATGCAAAGCGAGATCGATCCCCGATGTGATCCCTGCGCTGGTCCATATACCGCGATCTTCCACAAAAATGCGGTTATCTTTCACCTGCGCGCCCGGCGCAGCGGCTTTCAGTCTTTCAAGCACGTCATGGTGCGTTGTGCACTGAATGCCGTGCATCAAACCCGCACGGGCTGCCAGCAGCGCCCCGGAACAAACGCACATCAGATTAAGCTGCTGGCTGTGGATTTGCGGCTGCAGCCGGGTTAACCACCGCCGGACTTCTTCCGCCTGCGGCGTGGCAAAAAAGCGGTTTGAATCGCATACGCCGGGCAGCACCAGCAGACTTCCGGCGGGAAGGGTCTCAGGTAACGGCTGAATACCGCTGAACGTCAGGCCGATAGAGGTTTCGACCTCAGGGTCCGGGCCAATGTAGTGCAGATCAAACGCGTGCCTCGCCAGCACCAGCGTTTCCGCCGGGCCGCTCAGATCGAGGGACAAAACCCCCGGCAGCACCACAAACCAGACCCCCACACTCATTCCAGCGACTCCAGGCACTCGGCTACGGTTTGAATTTCGGCGAACCGCCCTGCCAGCACGGTTTCGGTGCGGTGGCGCAGGGTGGCGGCGTCCAGCGTAACGCCTTTCCAGGTCATCGGGAAGGTCAGCATCGCCTCGCTAACAAAAGAAATCCGGTAGCCCAGGTCGGAGGCCACCCGCGCAGTGGTTTCGCAGCATTGTTCGGTGCGGATCCCACAGATAATCAGGTGGTTGATGTCTCGGGCACGGAGCCAATGATCCAGCCCGGTACCGGTAAACGCGTTGTGGACGTGTTTCTGGAAACTGACCGCAGGCTGATGGCGTAAAAATGGCATCGGCGTAACAAACCCGGAGGCCAGCGAAAAGACATCGTCTTCATCCACATGGAAGATATCCACCACCGGCACGCCTTTCTGCTGGCAGCCTGCAATGAGTGCCAGCATCGCCCGTTGGAACGCCGGGACATCATCCTCCCGCCAATAATCCCTGTGAAAGAAAGACTGCTGGGTATCAATATTGATCAGCGCTGTACGTGACATTTTCGGACTCCTTGTTAGTGAGGTTAAAACCATTCTGACAAGGGATTTCACGGTTGCTAATACCAAAAACGGACAGGATAGTGTTGGTTTGAGACGATGAACGCCTCGCTGTACGTCCAGCATCTTCTTCAACCGCAATTTATTCCCTCTCCCTGGAAGGGAGAGGGAATAAATCATGCCAACCTTAGCTTGTGATCCCCCTTGCCACCTTGAGGGGAGGAATAAGGTGAGGGGAAAGTGAACACGACACTCAGGACATCAGCGGCAGCAGCTGCTGATAAATCTGGTTAAAGACCTGGCGCCGCCCGGCATAGCGCTGATGGCGAGCCAAATCAGGCTGATGCCTTTGCTCCAGCGGCGGCTGAGGTAACAGAGTCTGTAAAGGCTGGCCCGGTGAGAGCGCGATTTGCGCCAGGCGCGCCGCCCCAAGCGCGGGCCCAACGTCGCCGCCGGTGCGGTAATCCAGCACCTGGCCGCTGATATCCGCCAGCATTTGCCGCCAGTACGGGCTACGTGCGCCGCCGCCAATCAGCGTGACGCTGTCCGGCGTAATACCGCATTCGTGCACAACGTCCATGCCGTCCGCCAGCGCGTAGCCCACGCCTTCCAGCACCGCACGGGCAAGCTCGGCGGGGCCGTGCTGATGGGTCAGACCAAAAAAGGTGCCTTTAGCCTGCGGGTTATTATGCGGCGTACGCTCCCCGGAAAGATAAGGCAGGAACCAAACCACACCGGCGTCCTGATTTGCCTGTTCCGCCGCCGCCAGTAGAGCCGGTACGCTGCCGAGGCCAGTGAGTTTAGCTGCCCAGTCAAGACAGGAGGCCGCGCTGAGCATCACCGACATCAAATGCCAGCGGTTAGGTAACGCATGGCAAAAACTGTGTACTGCACTTTCCGGCCTGCTGCGGAAACCGTCGCTGACGGCAAAATAAACCCCGGATGTCCCGAGCGATAGCATTGCCTGTCCGGCATCAACCATGCCGACGCCAATAGCCCCTGCGGCATTGTCACCCCCGCCAGCCACAACGGGCACAGCAGGCATTTTCCAGGCCTCTGCAACTTCTCGCGTTAGTACACCGGTTATTTCACTGCCCTCAAACAATTCAGGCATGTGCCGCCGGGAAAGACGGCAGGCGTCGAGCATCGTGTCACTCCAGTCGCGCTTAGCGACATCCAGCCACATCGTGCCTGCCGCATCGGACATGTCACTGGCGAATTCTCCGGTCATTCTCAGACGCAGATAATCCTTCGGCAGCAGCACGTTATTAATTTGCGCAAAGATCTCAGGCTCATGACGCTCGACCCACAAAAGCTTAGGCGCGGTAAAGCCGGGCATCATCAGATTGCCGGTTATCGCTCTTGCTTCTTCTACGTTGCTCTCCAGCAACGCACATTCCTCGCCGCTGCGGCCATCGTTCCAAAGGATAGCCGGGCGGAGTACGCGCTGTTTGCTGTCCAGCAACGTTGCCCCATGCATCTGACCCGCAAGCCCAATCGCCTTTACACCGCTGAGTGCATGTTTCACGCCCAACGCCCGCATTGCACGGTCCGTTGCCTGCCACCAGTGTTCGGGATCTTGCTCGGACCACAGGGAATGAGGCCGGGATACAGTCAGCGGCTCGCTGCATGTAGCCATCACCTCACCTGCTTCACTGAGCAGGATCGCCTTCACGCCTGAGGTGCCAAGATCGATGCCGATATACATGGTAGCTCCTTAATATCGCGCCGCTTTTCAGCGGCGCAGACAAGTTTAGTTATCGAACAAATAGTGGTTAATCAGGTTTTCCAGCCGCTCCTGATGCCCGCTTTGATGCTGCGGGGCCAGCTTGTGCTGCTCAGCGTACTGCGCCAGCTGCGTGAGCGATATCTGCCCTTTAAGAATTTGCTGGCCCAGCTCACTATTCCACCCGGCGTAGCGTTTGGCGACACGTTTATCAAGCTCGCCGTCTTCAACCATGCGGGCAGCCACTTTCAGCGCCAGCGCCATCGTATCCATGGCGCCGATATGACCATAAAACAGGTCATATTTGTCGGTACTCTGGCGGCGCACTTTGGCGTCAAAGTTCAGGCCACCCGTCGTGAACCCGCCAGCTTTCAGGATCTCATACATCACCAGCGCATTTTCCTCGACGCTGTTCGGGAACTGATCGGTATCCCAGCCCAGCTGCGGATCGCCCCGGTTAGCATCCACCGAGCCAAAAATACCCAGTGCAATCGCGCTGGCGATTTCGTGGTGGAATGAGTGACCGGCGAGCGTCGCGTGGTTAGCCTCAATGTTAACCTTTATCTCTTTTTCGAGACCAAACTGCTTCAGGAAGCCGTAGACCGTCGCCACGTCGTAATCGTACTGATGCTTGGTCGGTTCCTGCGGCTTCGGTTCGATAAGCAACGCGCCACGGAAGCCGATTTTATGCTTGTGCTCAACGACCATTTGCATAAAGCGCCCGATTTGCTCGCGCTCCTGCCGCAGGTCGGTATTCAGCAGGGTTTCATACCCTTCACGCCCGCCCCATAGCACATAGTTTTCCCCGCCCAGTTGATGCGTGGCGTTCATTGCCGTCACGACTTGCGTCGCCGCCCAGGTAAACACTTCGGGATCGGGATTCGTTGCTGCCCCAGCGCCGTAGCGGGGGTGGGTAAAGCAGTTAGCCGTGCCCCACAGCAGCTTCACGCCGCTGTCCTGTTGTTTTTGCGCCAGGACTTCCGTCATCTGTGCAAAATTGTTCAGATATTCCTTAAGCGACGAGCCTTCAGGCGACACGTCAACATCATGAAAACAGTAATACGGCACGCCCAGTTTCTGGAAAAACTCAAACGCCACGTCGGCCTTGCGCTTCGCAAGCGCCATAGCGTCTCCGGCCTGCTGCCACGGACGTTCGAAAGCACCCACGCCGAACATATCCGCGCCCGTCCAGCAGAATGTGTGCCAGTAGCAGGCCGCAAAACGCAGGTGCTCTTCCATGCGTTTTCCAAGAATTAATGCATCCGGATTGTAGTGACGAAACGCCAGTGGGTTGGTGGTTTTAGGGCCTTCAAAACGCACGCGATCGAGTTGGTCGAAATAAGCTTGCATAGTTAACTCCGTCATCAGAAAACTGCGGCAGGATAGCTGGTCAGCTCATCCTGAGTTTTCCCTGACGGTTGCTCAATTACGTTATTTCACTCTGGGATTGAGAGAATACTCAAATGTGCGTCACCTCGCAAAAAAAGAATAAAATAATAAATAAACATCGCGTAACTGCTTCCATAAATTAGTGCAACAGGCTGGTCATTCAATATGAAATCAGATCGCCATCATAATTTTACGATTAAACAAAAAAACATAACGCGAAGATAAAAATCAGTAATTGATGCTTTCTCCATGAACGATAACAATTCAAACCGTCTGCTGATATGAATCACTCTTTATTCCGATAAGCCACTTTCCCCCTACAGGTAAATAACATGAAGATAAAGAACATCTTAGTTACGCTATGCGCCTCACTTATCCTGACCAGCGTAAGCGGCATCGCAAAAGAAGTGAAAATCGGTATGGCGATTGACGACCTTCGTCTGGAGCGCTGGCAAAAAGATCGCGATATTTTTGTGAAAAAAGCGGAATCGTTGGGGGCGAAAGTTTTTGTCCAGTCCGCTAATGGCAACGAAGAAACCCAGATGTCGCAAATTGAAAATATGATTAACCGCGGCGTTGATGTATTAGTGGTTATCCCCTACAACGGCCAGGTATTAAGTAACGTGGTTGCAGAAGCTAAACGCGAAAGCATTAAAGTGCTCGCCTACGACCGCATGATTAATAATGCTGACATTGATTTTTATATTTCTTTCGACAATGAAAAAGTCGGTGAATTACAAGCAAAAAGCATTGTGAGTAAAGTGCCGCAGGGGAATTACTTCTTAATGGGCGGTTCGCCGGTGGATAATAATGCGAAATTATTCCGCGCCGGGCAGATGAAAGTATTAAAGCCTTATATCGACGATGGAAAAATTAAAGTCGTCGGCGATCAGTGGGTTGACGGCTGGCTGCCGGAAAACGCGCTGAAAATTATGGAAAATGCCCTGACCGCGAACAATAACAAGATTGATGCCGTTGTCGCCTCCAACGACGCCACTGCGGGCGGTGCAATTCAGGCGCTTAGCGCGCAGGGGCTGGCGGGGAAAGTGGCTATTTCAGGTCAGGATGCCGATCTCGCGGGCATTAAGCGCATTATTGCCGGTACCCAAACAATGACCGTCTATAAACCTATTACCAAACTGGCAGATACCGCCGCCGAAATTGCCGTCGAGCTGGGGGAAGGTAAACAACCAGTCGCAGATGCCACATTAAATAATGGCCTGAAAGATGTTCCCTCCCGCCTCCTGACGCCTATTGAGGTGGAAAAAACCAATATCGACAGCACCGTCATTGCCGACGGTTTCCACAAAAAGAGCGATCTGTAGCCACCGGGCCTGCGCATACGCGGGCCTTCTCTTTCACCAGGAGGAGCCTTATGCCTCATTTGTTGGAAATGAAAAACATCACCAAATCCTTTGGGCAAGTAAAAGCCGTGGATAACGTGAGTCTGGCCCTGGACGCTGGAGAAGTGATGTCGCTGTGCGGTGAAAATGGCTCGGGCAAATCCACGCTGATGAAAGTGCTGTGTGGTATTTACCCTCACGGCAGCTATGAAGGTGAGATCTGGTTTGCCGGTGAGCCGCTGCAGGCGAGTCATATTCGCGACACTGAGCGCAAAGGCATCGCCATCATTCATCAGGAACTGGCGCTGGTGAAGCATCTTACGGTGCTGGAAAACATCTTCCTCGGCGTAGAAATTACGCGCCACGGCCTGCTCGACTTCGATGCCATGACGTTACGCTGCCAGAAGCTGCTTGCCCAGGTGAACCTTACGCTCTCCCCGGAAACTCGCGTAGGAGATTTAGGACTGGGGCAGCAGCAATTGGTTGAGATCGCGAAGGCGCTGAACAAGCAGGTGCGGTTGCTGATTCTGGACGAACCCACCGCTTCGCTCACCGAGCAGGAAACCGCCGTACTGCTCAGGATAATTCGCGATCTGCAGGCGCACGGCATCGCCTGTATTTATATCTCCCACAAGCTCAATGAAGTCAAAGCCATTTCCGACACCATCTGCGTGATTCGCGACGGGCAGCCCATCGGCACCCGCGAAGCTAAGCAGATGAGCGAGGACGATATCATCACCATGATGGTTGGCCGGGAACTGACGGCGCTGTACCCCAGCGAACCACACCAAACCGGCGATGAGATCCTGCGCGTCGAACACCTGACCGCATGGCACCCGGTCAACCGGCACATCAAGCGGGTCAACGATGCCTCTTTTTCTCTGCGAAAAGGGGAAATCCTGGGCATTGCCGGTTTGGTCGGGGCCGGAAGAACCGAGGCGGTGCAGTGTCTGTTTGGCGTTTGGCAGGGGCGCTGGGAAGGAAAGATCTACATCGACGGGCAGCAGGTTCATATCAATAACTGTCAGCAGGCTATCGCTCACGGCATCGCCATGGTGCCGGAAGATCGTAAGAAGGACGGCATCGTGCCGGTCATGGCCGTGGGGCAAAACATCACGCTTGCCGCATTGAGTCAGTTTACTGGCGCACTAAGCAGCCTGGATGAAGCGCAAGAGCAGCACTGCATGCTGCAGTCGCTGACACGCCTGAAAGTCAAAACGTCATCGCCCAGCCTGGCGATTGGCCGCCTGAGCGGTGGGAACCAGCAAAAAGCAATTCTTGCCCGCTGCCTGCTGCTCAATCCGCGCATCCTGATACTCGATGAACCCACTCGAGGCATCGACATTGGCGCGAAATACGAGATCTACAAACTTATCAATCAACTGGTGCAGCAGGGGATCGCCGTCATTGTCATCTCCTCTGAACTACCGGAAGTGCTCGGCCTGAGCGATCGCGTACTGGTGATGCACGAAGGCCGCATTAAAGCCGATTTGATTAACCATAATCTGACCCAGGAAAAGGTCATGGAAGCCGCCCTGAGGAGTGACCCCCATGTCGAAAAGCAATTTGTCTGAAATGAAACTGACGGCACCAGGCCGCGCCTCCGTTGGGGCATTAAAATCGCTGAATTTGCAGGTTTTTGTCATGATTGCCGCCATCCTGGTCATCATGCTGTTCTTTACGTGGCAAACGGACGGCGCTTACCTGAGCGCCCGCAACGTCTCCAACCTCCTTCGGCAAACGGCCATTACCGGCATCCTCGCGGTGGGCATGGTGTTCGTCATTATTTCGGCTGAAATCGACCTCTCGGTTGGCTCAATGATGGGTCTTCTGGGCGGCGTAGCGGCCATTTTTGACGTCTGGCTCGGCTGGCCTCTGCCGCTCACGATTGTTGTCACGCTGGCCCTGGGCCTGGTTCTCGGGGCATGGAACGGATGGTGGATTGCCTATCGCAAAGTGCCGTCGTTTATCGTCACGCTCGCGGGCATGCTGGCGTTTCGGGGAATTTTAATCGGCATCACCAATGGCACCACCGTGTCACCTACCAGCGGAGCCATGTCGCAAATCGGGCAAAGCTACCTGTCAGACGGCATTGGCTTTACCGTTGGCGTTATCGGTTTGATGGGCTTTATTGCCTGGCAATGGCGGCTACGCATTCGCCGTCAGGCTCTGGGCCTTGCCGCGCCCGCGTCGGGTGGCGTTGTTGGCCGCCAGGCAATCACCGCCGTGATCGTACTCGGCGCCATCTGGCTGTTGAACGACTATCGCGGCGTTCCCACGCCGGTACTGATCCTTGCGCTGCTGCTGCTCGCCGGGATGTTTATGGCTACCCGAACTGCGTTTGGCCGCCGCATCTACGCCATCGGCGGCAATATTGATGCTGCGCGCCTTTCGGGAATCAACGTTGAGCGTACCAAGCTAGCGGTGTTTGCTATAAACGGCCTGATGGTGGCGATTGCCGGGCTGATTCTTAGCTCGCGCCTCGGAGCAGGCTCACCTTCCGCCGGGAACATCGCCGAATTGGATGCCATTGCCGCCTGTGTTATTGGTGGAACCAGCCTGGCGGGTGGTATCGGCAGCGTTGCCGGTGCGGTGATGGGGGCATTTATTATGGCTTCGCTCGACAACGGCATGAGCATGATGGACGTCCCGACCTTCTGGCAGTACATAGTGAAAGGTGCCATTTTGCTGCTCGCGGTATGGATGGATTCTGCGACCAAACGCCGGGCGTAATGTGCCTGGCGGGCAAAACGTGCAAACGATCACAATGCCGGGGTGGCGTTCCCCGGCTCGCTCGCGGCTGTGATATGCAGACATCTGGTTAGCTACGGGAAACTATCGGCATGTTTGAGAAACGTCATCGCATTACGCTGCTATTCAACGCCAATAAAGTCTATGACCGTCAGGTAGTCGAAGGCGTGGGGGAATATTTGCAGGCCTCTCAGTCAGAATGGGACATTTTTATCGAAGAGGACTTTCGCGCCCGGATCGATAATATCAAAGAGTGGCTGGGCGACGGCGTGATTGCCGATTTTGACGATCGGGAGATTGAACACTTGCTGGAAGGCGCCGAAGTCCCGATTGTCGGCGTCGGTGGCTCCTACCACACGCCGGAGCACTATCCCGCAGTGCATTACATCGCGACCGACAACTACGCGCTGGTGGAAAGCGCCTTCCTGCACCTGAAGGAGAAAGGCGTGCAGCGTTTTGCGTTTTATGGGTTGCCCGGCTCGAGCGGCAAACGTTGGGCGGCCGAACGAGAGCACGCTTTTCGTCAATTGGTTGCGAAGGAAAAGTACCGGGGCGTGGTTTATCAGGGCATAGAAACGGCACCAGAAAACTGGCAGCACGCCCAAAACCGCCTGGCGGACTGGGTACAAACGCTGCCGCCGCAAACCGGCATTATTGCGGTCACGGACGCCCGAGCCCGACACCTGCTGCAAGTCTGCGAGCACCTGCATATCCCCGTCCCGGAAAAGCTTTGCGTTATCGGCATCGATAACGAGGAGCTGACCCGTTATTTATCGCGGGTCGCGCTTTCGTCAGTAGCGCAGGGTACGCGTCAGATGGGCTACCAGGCCGCCAAACTGCTACACCGCCTGCTGGACAGCGAAATCCTGCCGCTCCAGCGTGTGCTAGTGCCGCCGGTGAGGGTTGTGGAACGCCGCTCCACGGATTATCGCTCGCTGCATGACCCGGCGGTAATCCAGGCGATGCACTACATCCGCAATCACGCCTGCAAAGGGATCAAGGTCGAACAAGTGCTGGATGCGGTCGGGATCTCACGTTCGAACCTGGAGAAACGTTTTAAAGAAGAGGTCGGCGAGACGATTCACGCGGTAATCCACGCCGAAAAACTGGAAAAAGCGCGCAGCCTACTGATTTCAACTTCTTTATCTATCAATGAAATATCACAGATGTGCGGCTACCCGTCTTTGCAATATTTCTATTCGGTATTTAAAAAAGAGTATGACGCCACGCCAAAAGAACACCGCGATCGCTTTAGCGAAATTTTAGTTTAAACCTCTAAATAACAATGCCCTCCGAAGAGGGCATTGTTTATTTCATTCAGGCAATGAAAATTAATTCGGCAGCATTAAACGCTGGTTGCTCTGATACATCGCGAACAGGAAGTTATTATAGCTTGAGCCTTTCGCCGAATACCCTTTCAGCTTGTGAATCATATTATTAGCCGTCACTTCCTGATCCGCTTTGCGCAGCTTGGCACGCTCTTTACGGAACGAAGAATAGGCCGGATGGGTATTCAGGTTAGCGACGTAAGCATTCACGCCTTCATTCACAGAGCCGTAATGCAGGTAACCTTTCACTTTACCGGGCTCGCTGTTGCAATGGCGCTTGGTGCACTTCATGCCAAACAGATTGTTGTTGCTGCGGGCAAGTTTAGATGTGCCCCAGCCGCTTTCCGCCGCTGCCATTGTCGCCACCATATTGGTAGGAATGATATCGACTTTTTCCAGCAGGCTGTTCCACGGCACACGGTTGGTATTGCCGCGCCATGCCACCTTGTAACGCTGGGTAATTTCTTTCAGACGTGCACGCTCAGTCGGCGACCAGCGCTTTTCGTACTGCTTTGAAATCAACCAGTTACGGTCGGCAGTTATCGCTGCATTTTGGCGGGTAATATATGGCATGACCGTCCGGAGAAACGCTTTTTTCCTTGGTGTCCCGGAAGGGTATTTTCGCAAATCAGGAAGCGAACCATTTTCACTATTGCGAGAATACTCTTTTTTACTACTTGCCAGTTTACTGCTTACCGCTTTCTTGCTGCTTACTTTCGTTATATGGGCCTTGCTGTGCGATTTAGGCTCATGTTTACTGGCGAGCGCGTGACTTGAAAAGCCCACGGTCAGCAGCATGAGTATCGCGGCCCCGAATCGTCGAAATGGGGGTGATATCATTAGCTCTCCTGGTCGGATCGATCGTTTCCAGTGCCTTATTTTTTAAAAGGTTTTAGAAAAACAGAGGCGAATTATATCAAAATTAACCGCTCAGAGCACCTTTAGAAATAGTACTATTCCGAAACAATGTCACCTATGAACTTCTTATGGTGATAAAAAGTATTGTAAAATTCGGGGCTTAATCACACTTCGCGGCACAGTAAAAAAATGCACTGCGGAGGATGATTCCCGCATTTAGAGAGTGAGATTATTGGTTATATTTTTAAGGTGGCGGCGGCAATAGCCTGACGGCGGAACGACCGGGGTTAAGGCGCTCAAATAACATTTGATACAGGAAAACTGGCAACATGAGCCTGGTGCAGAACCTGATAAAAAAAGCCTTTGCAACGGCGAACACTAACGAAGCCGCAAGCTTCCTTGCCAGCGCGTGCAACCGTATGAAAGCGCATAATAAAGAGCAAATTCAGGCCGAGGTTAGCGCAGCATTAGTTAACGTTAATCTTGTTCGCATCAGTGAAAAACCGCCACAAACCAAAACGGTTTACCAGGACTCGCCGGAAACCCTCCGTCGCCTGAGAGAAGCTGAGTCACTCTCCACCAGCCTGCTTGCCCAGCTGCGAGAAGCCCAGCAGCGCTCCGCTCAGGGTAACACCGTAGAAACAACCACCCGCCTGCAACGATATGAAAAACAGGTCACAGAGCTCCAGAAAGCGCTGAATATCAGTCAGGAAATGCACCTGAAAGAATCTGCCCTGGTGCGCAGCGTGATGCAGCGGGAAATCGACGAGCTGAAAAGCCTGCTGAACCGCCAGAAAGAGTCCGGCTCCGGGCTGCTGGAGACACATCAGCGGGAAAAGGCCGAGCTTCATCAGCGCCTGGAAGCCGCCGACGAACTGATTAAAACCCAGCAGGAAGCGCGCTACAAAGCGGAAGCGGAAGTGGCGATCCTGCAGGAAAAACTTGAGAATCTGCGCGCCGATAACCATTACAGCTTTGAGCAGTGTGAAACCCTGAACGCCA
Source organism: Cedecea sp. Ae19-4 (assembly GCF_059801165.1). Lineage (NCBI taxonomy): Bacteria > Pseudomonadati > Pseudomonadota > Gammaproteobacteria > Enterobacterales > Enterobacteriaceae > Cedecea > Cedecea sp. Ae19-4. The sequence goes on from NZ_JBCHWG010000002.1 coordinate 230,665, forward strand.
GACTCACCAAAACAATCGATGAGCTGCTCGCCACCCGCAACACGCTGAGCGCCCACTTCGGCCACTGGTTAACGAACAAATAAAAACGTTAACGCCGTCACTCACCCCGGCGGCTACACCCTGTAAAACACACGGGCAGGATGAGCGCATGTTTCCAGGGGCATGGCAAACTGCGCAATAAATCCTCACTGGATGATGCGTATGACACGACTCTCTCTCTGCCTGTTGTTCACGCCCTGCCTTGCATTCGCGGGCTGGAACGCGCCTGGGCTTTCTGCTTTTCAGGCCACACATCCGGGCTTGTTTACCAGCGCAACAGACCTCGATAAAAGTACCCTTCCCCTCAGGCTGACGCAGGATAATCAATGCTGGCAGCCCTCAGAGGCCATCAAACTTAATCAGGTTCTGTCCCTGACGCCCTGCGCCGGGGATGCCCCGACGTGGCGGGTTTTCCGCGCCGGAGAGTACCAGGCGCAAATAGATACCCGCAGCGGGACGCCAACGCTGATGCTGACCCTTCAGCCGGAGGCCAGCAGTCAGCCCCTGCAAGTGATGGCGCAGTGCCCGAAATGGGATGGAAAGCCGCTCAACGTCGATGTCAGCAGCACTTTTGCTGAAGGATCGGTTGTGCGGGATTTCTACAGCGGGAATACGGCCCAGGTTGAGCAAGGCCACATCACGCTGATGCCCGCGGCCGGAAGCGACGCTTTATTGCTGCTGGAATCTGCCACTGTGGCGAAGCCTGCCCCGTTTAGCTGGCAGAATGCGACGGTCTATTTCGTTCTCACCGACCGTTTTGAAAACGGCAACCCGGCGAACGACCACAGCTATGGCCGCCATAAAGACGGCATGCAGGAAATAGGCACCTTCCACGGCGGCGACCTTGCCGGGCTGACCAGCAAACTGGATTACCTGCAGCAGCTTGGCGTTAACGCGCTCTGGATAAGCTCCCCGCTGGAGCAAATTCACGGCTGGGTGGGCGGCGGCACCAAAGGTGATTTCCCGCATTACGCCTACCACGGCTATTACACCCAGGACTGGACGAAGCTTGATGCCAACATGGGCAACGAAGCCGATCTCCGCCGACTGGTGGATGAAGCCCATCAGCGCGGGATCCGCATTCTGTTTGACGTCGTGATGAATCACACCGGATACGCGACGCTCGCCGACATGCAGGCATACCAGTTTGGCGCCCTCTATCTCAAAGGTGATGAACTTAAAAAAACCCTCGGCGAGCGCTGGACTGACTGGAAGCCAGCCCCGGGCCAAAGCTGGCACAGCTTTAACGATTACATCAACTTCAGCGACAAGGCCGCGTGGGATAAGTGGTGGGGCAAAGCCTGGATCAGAACGGATATTGGCGATTACGACAATCCCGGCTTTGACGATTTAACCATGTCGCTCGCCTTCCTGCCCGATTTGAAAACCGAAGCGACCGCGCCAGCAGAATTACCGGCGTTTTACAGCCGCAAGCCGGATACCGCTGCAAAGGCGATTCCGGGCTACACGGTTCGCGATTACCTGACCCACTGGCTAAGTCAGTGGGTGCGTGACTACGGCATTGATGGCTTCAGGGTCGATACGGCAAAACACGTCGAAAAAGCGGCCTGGGAGCAATTAAAAACGCAGTCCAGCGCGGCATTGGCTGAATGGAAACAAGTCAACCCGGACAAAAAAATTGACGATGCACCGTTCTGGATGACGGGCGAAGCCTGGGGGCACGGCGTGATGAAAAGCGACTACTACGCCAGCGGCTTCGACGCGATGATCAACTTCGACTATCAGGAACAGGCGGCCAAAGCCGTAGATTGCCTGGCCACGATTGGCCCGACCTGGCAGCAAATGTCTGACAAACTTCAGCAATTCAACGTGCTGAGCTACCTCTCCTCCCACGACACCCGCCTGTTCCGGGAAGGTGGACAAAAAGCGGCGGAGCTGTTGCTGCTCACGCCAGGCGCGGTGCAGATTTTCTACGGGGATGAAACCCAAAGGCCGTTTGGCCCGACGGGCTCTGACCCGCTACAGGGCACCCGCTCAGACATGAACTGGCAGGATGCCACCGGCCCGCAGGCCACAACGCTTGCCCACTGGCAGAAGCTGAGCCAGTTCCGCGCCCGCCACCAGGCCATCGGCGCAGGAAAACAAACCACGTTGAGCGTAAAACAGGGCTATGCCTTTAGCCGGGTCAGCGGGGATGACAAGGTGATCGTGGTGTGGGCGGGCAATCCATAGGCGTTAAAGCCTCTCAGCAAGGGAGAAAATAAGCGGTTTATTCCCTCTCCGTGAGGGAGAGGGTTAGGGTGAGGGTAATAACGCCACATCCCTGAAAAGAGCGCCCGGCTTCAACATATCCTGCTGCACAGCACAAATCACACAGCATATTCGCCAACAGTGGCTATGCTTACCGGGTTTGCACGGCGTTATTTGTAGCGCTATGGTTAGCCTCTTTTCAAAAGTATTCAGCAGACCCACGTTATGACGTTTTCACTTTTCGGCGATAAATTCACCCGCCATGCAGGCATCACCCGCCTGATGGAGGATCTCAACGACGGCCTGCGCACACCAGGCGCCATCATGCTTGGCGGTGGCAACCCTGCGCAGATCCCGGCGATGAACGACTACTTCCAGCAGCTGCTTTCCGAGATGCTGGCCAGCGGTAAACTGACCGACACGCTATGCAACTACGACGGTCCGCAGGGGAAAAGTGAACTGCTAAAATTGCTTGCCGGTATGCTGCGCGATGAACTGGGTTGGGACATCGAACCACAGAATATTGCACTAACAAACGGCAGTCAGAGTGCATTTTTCTACTTATTTAACCTTTTCGCCGGACGTCATGCGGATGGCCGCACCAAAAAGGTGCTCTTCCCGCTGGCGCCGGAGTACATTGGCTACGCGGATGCCGGACTGGAAGAAGAGCTGTTTGTCTCCACCCGTCCGAACATCGAACTGTTGCCGGAAGGCCAGTTTAAGTACCACGTTGACTTCGAACACCTGCATATCGGCGAAGATACCGGCATGATCTGCGTATCTCGCCCGACGAACCCGACCGGCAACGTAATCACCGACGAAGAACTGATGGAGCTGGACGCGCTGGCGAACCAGCACGGCATTCCGCTGGTGATCGATAACGCCTACGGCGTGCCTTTCCCCGGCATCATCTTTAGCGAAGCCCGCCCGCTGTGGAACCCGAACATCATCCTGTGCATGAGTCTGTCCAAGCTCGGCCTGCCGGGCAGCCGCTGTGGGATCATTATCGCTAACGAGAAAATCATCTCCGCCATCAGTAACATGAACGGCATTATCAGCCTGGCGCCGGGCGGCATTGGCCCAGCCATGGCCTGCGAAATGATTAAGCGGAACGATCTGCTGCGCCTGTCTGAAACGGTTATCAAGCCGTTTTACTACCAGCGCGTGCAGGAGACTATCGCCGTGCTCCGCCGCTATCTGTCGCCGGAACGCTGCCTGATCCACAAGCCGGAAGGCGCTATCTTCCTGTGGTTGTGGTTTAAAGACCTGCCGATCACCACCGAGCTGCTGTACCAGCGCCTGAAAAAGCGCGGCGTGCTGATGGTGCCGGGCGATTACTTCTTCCCGGGGCTGGACAAGCCGTGGCCGCACACGCACCAGTGCATGCGCATGAACTATGTCCCGGAGCCGGAAAAGATCGAGGCAGGGGTGAAAATCCTGGCTGAAGAGATTGAGCGAGCCTGGGCGGAAGCCGAATAACGAGTAACAATGTAAAACGGGGCTTAATGCCCCGTTTTCTTATCTCACCACTAAAGCGTCATAGCCTTTCCAGCGGTAGTTCAGCATCGAAATCCCCCAGCAGGCGATAAACAGCCCGACCACAACAAATCCGGCGTTGCCGAGGTTGTCGTTGAGCGCGCCAACCCACTGCCAGATCCCGTCCTCTAACTGGAATTTATCAGCCAGCAGGCCCAGCGCTTCAAGCCCACCGATAAACAACGCCACCACCACAGAAGTGCCGGTAATCGTCATGTTGTAGTAGAGCTTGCGCTGCGGTTTGTTAAACGCCCAGCCGTAGGCACCCACCATAATCACGTTGTCGAGGGTATCCACCAGCGCCATGCCGCTGGCAAACAGCGCCGGGAATACCAGAATCGACCAGATGGACATGCCGCTGGAGGCGCTGGCGGCAGAAATGCCCAACACACCAATTTCGGTGGCGGTGTCAAAGCCGAGGCCGAACAGGAAGCCGACCAGGTACATGTGCCAGCTTTTGCCGATCAGGCGAAAAACAGAGTTAAACAGCCAGCTCATCATGCCGCCGCCGGTCATTTCCGTCGCATCTGCAGCCAGCGGTTCACCGCGTTTAAGCTGGCGGAAGTTGCGCCACACGCCACGCAGGATGACCAAGTTAACCAGCGCCATCGCCAGCAGGAAGCAGGCCGACACGGCGGTGCCGATCACGCCGCCAACGTCATGGAACCAGTCCATTTTTTGCTGGAAAGCCGCAGCAGTAGCTGCAATGGCGACAGAAGCCAGAATCACAATGCTGGAGTGACCCAACGAGAACCAGGCTCCCACGCCAAACGGGCGTTTGCCCTGCTGCATCATTTTGCGGGTGACGTTATCAATCGCGGCGATATGGTCGGCGTCTACCGCGTGGCGCAGGCCGTAGCACCAGGCCAACAGGCTGGCCGCCATCAGCGCCGAGCTGTGGTTAAACGCCGCCAGCGCCCAGGCCCAGGCGGCAAAGTTAGCAGCCACTAAAACCGCCAGCAGCAGGCCGGCGCGCGGGTTGTCACGAAGAACACGCATTAACATCTTTTTTATCCTTGTGGTGATTCAAATAGCGGGCAGCGGCAACCACTGCCTGCCCCAGGGAAAGCGCCCCGTCACCGGCGGGAAGCCGCGTCGGGAAGAGAGGGGTGAAATCGGAGAGATAGAACGCCAGGCGCTCGCGCAGCAGCCGGTTGTGCAGCACGCCACCGCAGCAGGCCACGGTGGTCACGCCTGTGAGCAGGGCATGATGGCGAACCAGCGCCGACAGGCCTTTCGCCAGGGCATCGTGAAACGCCCAGGCCCGCGCTCCGGCCTCGCCCTGCCAGCCAAACCATTGCCGCCAGAAGGCCGCCAGATCGAGATGACCGTTCACCAACGGCAGCGTGACAGGGTGCGAGCAGGGGCCAGCGTCCAGCGCTAGGGCTTCAAGGTGACAGGCGGCTTCGCCTTCATAACTTTGTTGGTAAGGCGCACAGTTGAGCGCGGTGGCAACGGCATCAAACAGTCGCCCGCAGGATGAGGCTAGTGGAGCATTAACTCCGCGAGCCACCGCTTTGGCCAGAGGTCGCCACGCCTGCGCCCGCACAGCTTCTGTTTCGGGATAACGCTGCCAGCCGGGCACAAACGCCTCACACTGGGCGAGCAGGTTACGCCACGGCTGCACGGCGGCCAGATCTCCCCCCGGCAACGCCACGGCCGGCAATCCGCCGAGAGAGACACAGCGCCGGTAATTCACCAGCAGGCATTCGCCGCCCCAAAGCTGGCCAGCTTCGCCATAGCCAATGCCGTCCAGCACAAGGGCAATGACGCTGCCGCCGTTCAGCGGCCAGCCGTGTTCGGCCAGGCAGGCCGCCGTGTGGGCGTGGTGATGCAGTACTTCAGTAACAGGAAGCGCCATGTCATGTCCCACCTGCGCGCTGCGGTAGTAAGGATGCGCGTCGAGCGCGACATGCTCTGCCTTAAAGCCGTAGATCTCGCTCATCAGCGCCAGCGAGCTTTGCCATTGGGCCTCCACGCCCTCCTGAGCCAAATCGCCAAAATGCTGACTCAGCACCGCCTGCCCGCCGCGAACCAGGCAGAAGGTATTTTTGAGATCGCCCCCCAACGCCAGAATCGGCGGCAGGTCTTTAAAGCCAGCGGGCAAAGGAAGCGCATCCGGCACAAAACCTCGCGCACGGCGCAGCATTTCGCCGCTGGCTCGCATCACCGAGTCGTCCATGCGCTGAAGAATGTCCCGGTTATGCAGCAGAAAACCGTCGGCAATACTGTCCAAATCCTGAAGCGCCTGATCATTGTCGATGGCTGGCGGCCTGCCGTTGAGGTTCCCGGAGGTCATCACCAGCGGGCCACCAAAGTCCTGAACCAGCAGGTGCTGGAGCGGGTTAGCGGGCAGCATTACGCCGGTTTCGTTTCGCCCCGGCGCCACGGCAGCGCTCAGCTCAGGCAAAACATCACTCGCCACCAGCACCACCGGCGCTGCAGGCGTGGCAAGCCGCGCCATGGCCTCATCAGGCAACCCTTCGGGCGTAGCAATCATCACCGCCAGCGGTTTGGCGGGCCGCTGCTTACGCGCCCGGAGGCGTTCAACGGCGGCATTGTTACGGGCATCCACGGCAAGGTGAAAACCGCCCAAACCTTTAACCGCCACGATTTTTCCCTCACGCAGCGCGGCAACGGCCAGGGCGACCGCCAGCTCGCCGTCCAGTCGCTGCGCGCCCTGCTGCCAGTAGATCTGCGGCCCGCAGTCCGGGCAAGCTACCGGCTGAGCGTGAAAACGCCTGTCCATCGGGTTGCGATATTCTTCCTCGCAGGCGGCGCAGAGCGGAAACGCCGCCATCACCGTGGACGGACGGTCATAAGGCATCGCCCGGATGATGGTGAAACGTGGCCCACAGTGAGTGCAGTTGATAAACGGGTAGCGGTAGCGGCGGTCGGTCGAATCGTTAAGCTCGCGCAGGCATTCCGGGCAGGTGGCGGCATCCGGTACGATTTGGGTGTCCATCGCGCCATGGCCGCTTTGGCGAATGCTAAAGTCCTGGGGCAAAACGTCCCAGAAAATTGGCTGCTGCGCCACGCTGTCGATGCGCGCCAGCGGCGGGCAGTATTCGTGCAGTTCGCTCAGAAACGCTTCCGGGTTGGCCACCAGACGAACCACAACGCCTTCGCCATCGTTGCAGACATCGCCCATCAGCTTCAGCCGCTGTGCGATTTGCCAGACAAAGGGGCGGAAGCCAACGCCCTGGACTTTGCCGCGAATGCGGAGTTCGGTGCCCCTCACCCTGGCCCTCTCCCCAGAGGGGAGAGGGGACAAATCGAGTTCAGACTCCACGATTCCTTCATTCGGGGTGAGGGTAAAAATCACGCTTCCACCGCCTCGCGCAGCCGCGCCTTCATGCTGTTATAGGTCGTTTGCGCATAGCTCTCCGCCCACGCCTGATCCTCAATCGCGCTAACGTTCACCGCGCAATATTTGGTTTCCGGCGTTTTGGAGATCGGGTCGAGATTGTCCTGAGTCAGCTCGTTACAGGCGCCAATCCACCATTGATAGGTCATATAGACGGAGCCTTTGTTAATGCGCTCGTTCACGTCCGCGCGGCTGATAACCTTGCCGCGACGCGAACTTACCCAGACCAGTTGCCGATCTTTGATACCTAGCGCGTCCGCATCCAGCGGGTTGATTTGCAAAAAGCCGGGTTCATCCGCGAGGGTTTGCAGCGCCGCGCAGTTACCGGTCATCGAGCGGCAGGAGTAGTGCCCGACTTCGCGGACGGTGCAAAGCACCAGCGGGTAGGTATCGTCAGGCACTTCGGCGGGCGCACGCCAGGCGGCGGCAAACAGTTGCCCTTTGCCGCTTGGCGTGTCGAATTTGCTGTCTTTGTAGAGATACGGCGTACCGGGGTGGTCCAGCGTCGGGCAAGGCCACTGCACGTGTCCCATATCGCCCATTTTTTCGTAGGTGACGCCGTAAAACAGCGGACACAGCTCACGCAGCTCATCCCAGATTTGCTGGTTGTTTTCATAGTGCATTGGGTAGCCCATCGCCGTCGAAAGCAGGCTGATGATTTCCCAGTCGCGCTTCACGTTGTATTTCGCCTCGATGGCTTTCTCGAAGCGCTGGAAGCCCCGGTCGGCACAGGTAAAGACGCCGCCGTGCTCGCCCCAGGACGTGGCGGGCAGCAGCACATCAGCGACTTCGGCGGTTTTGGTCATGAAGATGTCCTGCACCACCACAAAGTCGAGCGCCTCAAATCCTTTGCGCACCAGGCCCAGGTCCGCTTCGGTCTGGAGCGGATCTTCACCCATGATGTAGTAGGCTTTGACTTTGCCCTCTATCGCCAGGTGCGGCACTTCGGTAATGCGCACGCCAACTTTGTCATCCATCACCGCCGGGTCAATCCCCCAGGCTTTAGCAAACTTCGCGCGCACTTCAGGATCAACCACATCCTGGTAGCCGGGGAACTGGTTAGGCAACACGCCCATATCGCAGGCTCCCTGCACGTTGTTCTGCCCGCGTACTGGGCCAACGCCAACGTTTTCACGCCCCAGGTTGCCGGTGAGCAGCGCCAGGCTGGACAGCCCTTTGACCACGTCTACCGCCTGGCCGAACTGGGTTACGCCCATGCCCCACATGATGGTGGCGGATGGCGCTGCGGCGAAGGTACGCATCGCCTGGCGAACCTGCAGAGCCGGTACGCCGGTTAAATGCTCGACGTCCTCCGGCGCGTAGTCCTTCACGGTTTCGCGGTAAGCCTCCAGCCCTTCGGCATATTTGGCGACGTACTCTTTGTCGTACAGCTGCTCTTCCAGCAGGACATAGCCAAAGGCGTTCACCAGCGCCATGTTGCAGCCGTTTTTGATTTGCAGATGCTGATCGGCAATGCGGGCGGTTTCGATGCGGCGCGGGTCGCAGACAATGATTTTCGCGCCGTTGCTTTTGGCTTTAATCACCCGACGAGCCACGATAGGGTGCGAATCGGCGCAGTTGTAACCCACCACCAGCAGGCATTTGGAGTTTTCGATATCGCCGATGGAGTTGCTCATCGCCCCGTTCCCCAGCGTTGCCTGCAGCCCGGCCACGCTTGGGCCGTGGCACACGCGGGCGCAGCAGTCGACGTTGTTGGTGTTCAGCACCGCGCGGGCGAATTTCTGCATCACAAAGTTGGTTTCGTTCCCCGTTCCGCGCGAAGAACCGGTGGTCATAATGGCGCGAGGGCCGAACTGCTCTTTGATCGCCTTCAGACGCGCAGCGGTATAGCTAATCGCTTCTTCCCAGCTTACCGGCTGCAGTTTGCCGCCCTTCTCGTAGCGGATCATCGGCTGCGTCAGGCGTGGCGTCAGCAGTTTGGTGTCGTTAAGAAAATCCCAGCCGTAGTAGCCTTTCAGGCAGAGTTCGTTTTGGTTAGTCACGCCCCCGGCCGCTTCGGCGCGAATAATTTTGTTGTTCTCAACGACCAGTTTCAGTTTGCAGCCGGCCCCGCAGTAAGGGCAGACGCTGGTAATTTTTTTCATCAGTAACAGACCTGTTAAAAGTTGAAATGCAAAGGGATTAGAACGTCAGCGCCGCAGGGGCATCTAACGCGGCACGGCGACGTTTTTCCGCGCTCATTTGTTCCAGCCGGTTACGGTCCACGCACAGGATGGCGTTGGTCGGGCAGGCTTCCAGGCAGGCAGGGCCAGCCTCGCGGTGGTAGCAAAGGTCACATTTGTTGGCCTCAGCTTTTTCCGCCATCACGTTTAGCCCGGCACCGCTGTTGCGGATCACTGGCCGCACGACGACCTCCATCGCGCCATAAGGGCAGGCAACGACGCAGGTTTTGCAGCCGATGCAGCGTTCCTGCATGACGTGGACAAAGCCCTGGTCCCGGCTGATGGCGCCGTTAGGGCAGACGTTGGCACAGGGCGCGTCCTCGCACTGGCGACACATGGTGGCGGTAGACACATTCACGCCTTTGATGACGTGAATACGCGGTAAGAAGGTTTGGGGGGTCAGCGCCGAACAGTCCTGGTTCTCCTGGTGAGAGACCACGCACGCCACCTCACAAGTGCGGCAGCCGATGCATTTGCTCGAATCGGCAATAATGAAGCGGTTCATCATGAACTCCTGCAATAAGTATGTTATTGCGTGGGGTTATTCATAAAGCGTGCCAGATTTGCAGGCCGCGCGGTTAGCGGGTTTGACGAGAGGTAAGAGGGATATTCGACACTTTTGACGATGTCATTTTGGTAACAGTAGTCATTAATGACCCTCACCCCGACCCTCTCCCTGGAAGGGAGAGGGGGAAAAGAATCGCGCCCTTTCTCCCGTGTAAATAGGGGAAAAGAATCAGACTCTTTCTCGCATGTAAGCAGGGGAAAAGAAGTACTGCCGTTCTGATCCCCTCTCCCCCATGGGGAGAGGGTTAGGGTGAGGGGAAAGACTAGAAAGGCGTTTCGCTCTCTGAAATAGTGAGGGGCTCATACCCACCCAAACCCGTCCACGTCGCCAGCCGCTGATAAACCTGCTCCACCGCCGCTTTCACCGCCTCCGTCATCGGATAGTAGAAGCCGACGATATCCGGCTGAATGCCGAGGAACACCACTTCCCCCACGTCCTCTTTCAGCTGATCGACCAGATAATTAAGCGGCATATTGTGGGTGGTCATCATAAACATCTCGGCGATGTCGTCCGGGTCAATGACGCGGATCTCGCCGGGGTTGAGCATCATGTCGGTGGCATCCACAATCAGCAGCAATTCCGGATGCAGTTCGCGGATGGCAACCACGTCGTTTTCAGGCGCACTGCCGCCGTCGATCACCACCCAGTCACCCTGCGGAGAAGCCTGACACTTCTCGGCCAGCAGCGGGCCAGCCCCGTCGTCGCCCATCATGCTGTTGCCTACGCAAAGCAGTACCTTAGTCATAGCGTCTCCTTACCATCAGGTAGATGGCGGGTTCTTGTTGAATGGCCTGCAGCATGTCGAGCAGCGCCTGGCTCCAGGCCTGCTGTGCCGGGGTCTGCGTCGGCTTAGCGGCATCCAGCGCCCGGGCCAGCATCACCACGTGATTCTGGTCGATAACAATCTCGCCGTAGCGCGGCACGCCGTTCATTTTGCGCCGGGCTTCGCCGTCAGCTTCAAGCGTGGCAATCCACGCCTGATAGGCTTCCAGCGGGCAAACCAGGCTCTCTTTCAGGCAGTCGATTACCCCCAAATGGTGGCCAATCGCCAGGCTGTAGTAGACCACCTGCTGAGCGTCAGCCGGGGTGTTGTCGTTCTCATCGACAAACTTGCGGCTGAGCTGACAGAACACCACCGACTCGCTCATTACACGCGCTCCTGATGAACCAGTTGCTCAAGGTTAGTGACGATTTCCGTCAGGCGTGGGTCGTTTTCCGCGCTCAGCCACTGCTGAACGGCATCGCCCCCGGTTGTCAGGTTAGTCATGTAGCTGTCGGCAATCTGGCGGCCATAGCGGTAACCGGCCAGGCGACGAGCGGCGCGGTCAATGCGCACGCGCAGCGGCTGAACCATATCCGGGTGGAGGATTTTTGCCGGCTCAACGTCCAGCTCGCTTGCCGGGCGCGCATGGATTTTTTGTTCCAGCAGGCCAAGCGCCATCGCAAACCCGTACAGCGTAGCGGCGGGCGTTGGCGGGCAGCCGGGAATGTACACATCGACCGGCACGATTTTGTCGGTCCCGCCCCAGACGCAGTAAAGGTCGTGGAAGATCCCACCGCTGTTGCCGCAGGCGCCGTAGGAGATGCAAATTTTAGGATCGGGCGCCGACTCCCAGGCACGCAGCGCCGGGGAACGCATCGCGCGGGTTACCGCCCCGGTAAACAGCAGAATATCGGCATGGCGCGGGGAGGGAACCACTTTGATCCCAAAGCGTTCTGCATCGAAGAGTGGCGAAAGCGTAGCAAAAATCTCGATTTCGCAACCGTTACAGCCGCCACAGTCCACACGGTAAACGTAGGCTGAGCGTTTGATGTTTTTCAGCAGCGACGCCTTCATGCTGGCGATAGATTCGTCCACCGTCATCGGCACCGGAATGCCGTTGTGGTCGCGCGGCCCCAGTAGGTTACTCATTAGCTGGCCTCTCTCATCTGACGGCTAAAGTCGATCCGGTCGGACGACACCAGGCTTTGCTGGCGCTTGCAGTCCGGGCAGGTTTCAAATGCCCCGCGGCGGCTTTCCGCACGGGAATCGCCGTTGTGCTCAAGCAGCGCAATGGCGTAGTCGATCTCTTTTTGCACGGCAAACGGGCGGCCACATTCGCGACAGTTACACAGCGGGAAGCTGGCCTGCTGCAGGAAGTCGGCTTTGTTCCACACCGCCAGCTCGTACTGCTGTGAGAGTTTGATGGCGGCCGTCGGGCAAATCTCTTCACAGCGCCCGCAGAAGATGCAGCGCCCGAGGTTAAAGCTCCACTGCAGTTGCCCGGCGGCAAGATCGGTCTCAACGCTCAGGGCGTTGGACGGGCAGGCGTTCACGCAGGCCGCACAGCCGATACATTGCTGCGGATTGTGCTCCGGTTTGCCGCGAAAATTCGGATCGACGGCAATGGGCTGGAGCGGGTAAGACTCGGTTGCCACGCCGCCTTTGATGGCTTTTTTGATGAAGTTAAACATGCGTTTTCCTTGTTTGTCTGGCCTGAATGATTGACCCTCACCCCGGCCCTCTCCCTGAAAGGGAGAGGGAGAAATCTGGCTCGATGCAGTTCCCTCTCCTCTTTGAGGAGAGGGTTAGGGTGAGGGGGTTTTCCTCAAAAGCCAGGCATCAAAATCATTTCAGCGGCGAATTGGTGCGCTCAATGCTGTAGCGCTCCAGCTCTTTGTACGGCACCACCTGGGTTTTCTTCTTGCGCACGTCCACCAGCGTCATGCGGTCGGTGCAGGAGTAGCAAGGATCAAGGCTGCCGATAATCAGTGGGGCGTCGGACACCGTGTTGCCGCGCAGCATGTAGCGCAGGGTTGGCCAGTTGGCGTACGTCGCCGCACGGCAGCGCCAGCGGTACAGCTTCTGGTTGTCGCCGGTCATGCTCCAGTGAATGTCGTCCCCGCGCGGCGCCTCTGAGAAGCCCAGGGCAAAGCGGTTTGGAATGTAGGTAAAGCCTTCCACGGCGAGCGGGCCGCCCGGCAGGTTATCCAGACCGAAATCAATCATGTTCAGCGCGGTAAAGACTTCGTTGATCCGCACTTTCAGGCGGGAAAGCACGTCGCAGCCGTCGAGGCTGTGTACTTCCATCGGCAGCAGGCCGTAACCGACAAATGGGTGATCGGCGCGGGTATCACGGGCGTGGCCGCTGGCACGCACCATTGGGCCGACATTGCTGAAATCACGGGCGATTTGTGGGTCAAGGCGGCCAATGCCGACGGTGCGCTGCTCAATGTTCGGCGTGCTCAGCAGGATATCCACCAGATCTTGCACTTCCCGGCGCATCTGCTGGGCGAGCTGGCGGGTCTGGATCATGTCGTCTTTCAGCAGGTCGCGGCGGATGCCGCCGATCAGGTTCAGGCCGTAGGTTTTCCGTGCCCCGGTCAGGATCTCCGCCATCTTCATCGACATTTCACGCACGCGGAAGAACTGCATAAAACCGGAGTCGAAGCCGACAAAGTGGCAGGCCAGGCCGAGATTCAGCAGGTGGCTGTGTAAACGCTCAACCTCCAGCAGAATGGCGCGAATCATCTGCGCGCGCTCCGGCACCACAATCCCCATCGCGTTTTCCACCGAGGTGGTATAGGCGGTGCTGTGGGCGAAGCCGCAGATGCCGCACACGCGATCGGACAGGAAGGTAACTTCGTTATAGCCCATGCGGGTTTCCGCCAGCTTTTCCATGCCGCGATGGACGTAGAACAGCCGGTAGTCGGCGTCGATAATGTTTTCGCCATCAACGAACAGGCGGAAATGGCCGGGTTCATCAGAAGTGACGTGCAGCGGGCCAATCGGCACCACGTTGTTCTTTTTCGTGCCCAGCTCGTTAATGAACTCGTAGGTCTCTTTGTCGGTGGTCGGCGCCGGGCGCTGACGGTAATCCATGCTGTCTTTACGCAGCGGATAAAGATCGTCAGGCCAGTCGTCCGGCAGCACCAGGCGGCGCTCATCGGGCAGGCCAACCGGCTGCAGGCCGTACATATCGCGGACTTCGCGCTCGCCCCAAACGGCGGCAGGAACGCGAGGCGTGACGGACGGGAACTCTGGTTTGTCGGCATCCACTTCCACACGCACGGTGATCCAGCACTTCACGCCGCTTTCCATCGACAGCACGTAATACACCGCATAGCTGCCGCACAGCTGGCGCTCATCGTTGCCAAACAGCACCGAAAGCCAGCCGCCCTGCTTGTAGTAAAGCCACTCCACCACCTCCGGCAGCATGTTGAGCTTCACGGTGACGGTGATTTGGTCTTTGGTCTGCCAGGCTTCGTCGATCACCGCATTCGGGAATTGCTGATGCAGCGCGGCGAGATAGTGTTGACCAATTTTTTCTTCAGACATCGATAGGTTCTCTTAAATCACGCCGCCAGCAAGGAGACGAAGGCTAAAAAGGCAAAGCCAAAACCGGCCCAGGTAATGCGCGAGGTTTCAAGCATTCGCAGGCGCGCCATGCTGTTTTCGAACAGCGCGATAATCAGCACGCCCGCCACCAGCTTCACAACGGCCAGCACCAGGGCAAGGACAAGCCCGCCCCAGCTAAAGGCGCTCATTTGCCCCCAGGGCAGGAACACGCCGACAAACATTTGCAGCACAACCAGTTGCTTCAGCGAAATGCCCCACTTCAGCACCGCAAAGCCCGCGCCGCTGTATTCGGACAACGGCCCTTCCTGCAGCTCCTGCTCGGCTTCGGCGAGGTCAAACGGCAGCTTGCCCATTTCAATAAAGGTGGCGAAGGCGCAGGCTGCGAAGGCCAGAACCAGCGTCAGGCTTTGCGCCGTCGGCCAGGCGTGAATAGCCCCGGCGATATTGCTGATGTGCGTGCTGCCGGCTATCTGCGCGGCAACCCACAAACCAAGCAGCAGAATCGGCTCGACCAGCACACCAAGCATGGCTTCACGGCTGGCACCAATCCCGGTGAACGGGCTGCCGGTGTCCAGCCCGGCGATGGCGAAGAAGAAGCGGGCGATGGCGAACAGGTAAATTAAGGTTATCAGGTCGCCTAATGACGGCAACGGCGAGGCAATTGTCACCACCGGCAGCGCGGTGGCGATGGTGAGCATCACGCCCACCATCACAAACGGCATCAGGCGGAAAACCCAGCCAGAGGCGGCGGGGGCCACGCTCTGGCGGCCCAGCAGCTTGAACAGATCCCGGTATTCCTGCAGCATGCCGGGACCACGGCGATTATGCAGGCGGGCGCGCGTCACGCGGGTAATCCCTGCCAGCAGAGGCGCGGCAAAAAACAGCGCCAGCGCCTGGATAAGAGCGAATAAAAACGTAGTCATATCAGTTCCTCAGGCAACCATCGCCACCAGTAAGACCGCCAGCTCAACCATCGCCAGGCGGCGGAACGTGCCGGACAGGCGCTCGCACTGCCAGCCAGGGATCCACTTCACCGGGTTCAGGGTTTGGCGCAGCTTAAGCAAAGGCGCAAACGCCGCTTTTACCGGCTGGGCAAAGCCCGTCGCGGTGATCACCATCGCCTGTTCGTGGTCGTAGCCGCAGACCCACGCCGAGCCGCGAGAGCGGTTTGGCAAACGGTCGCCGCGGAAAACGATCATCAAAATAAACGGCAGCAGCGGAGAGGCAATCAGCAACAGCGTGATCATCGGCTGAGACACGGCGGTATGCGCCGGTTGAAGCGGCAGCGGCACGGCGTGCTGAAGCAGAGGCAGCAGCCACGGGGCAGCAACCCCGGCAACTACGCAGCATGCGGCAAGCAGGGCGACTGAGACGTTCATTAGCCACGGCGCAGAGGTCGCGTTTTCCGCTTCTTTAGTACGCGGCGCACCCAGGAAGGTGACGCCATAGACTTTCGCCATGCACATGACCGCCAGTGCGCCGGTGATTGCCAGCCCCACGGCCAGCAGCGGCCCGATAAAACGGCCCACAAACAGCGGCAGGCTGCCAAGGCGGAAGAACGACTGATAGATAACCCACTCCCCGGCAAAGCCGTTCAGCGGCGGCAGCGCGGCCATCGCCATCAGCCCAACCAGCATCGCCAGCGAAATAACCGGCATGCGTT
The DNA here is from genome assembly GCF_059801165.1 of Cedecea sp. Ae19-4. Classification (NCBI taxonomy): domain Bacteria; kingdom Pseudomonadati; phylum Pseudomonadota; class Gammaproteobacteria; order Enterobacterales; family Enterobacteriaceae; genus Cedecea; species Cedecea sp. Ae19-4. The sequence continues at coordinate 246,571 of NZ_JBCHWG010000002.1, forward strand.
TGCCGATCCCGCCCAGCTTCTCGATGTCGCGGTGTCCGGTGCGGAACCAGACGGCACCTGCGCCGAGGAACAGCGTGGTTTTGAACAGGCTATGGTTGAACAAATGATAAAGGCCGCCGGTCATGCCCAGCGCCACCAGCACCGGCTCATGCAGTGCGATACCGATCAGGCCGCAGCCCAGGCCCAGCAAAATAATGCCGATGTTTTCAAGGGAGTGATAAGCCAGCAGGCGGTTGATGTTGTGCTCCATCAGCGCGTAAAGCCCGCCGATAAACGCGGTGATCATGCCGACCACCACGACCAGCACACCCCACCACAGCGGCAGCGTATTACCGATCAGCGAGAAGCTCATAATGCCGTAGAGGCCAATCTTCAACACCACGGCGGAGAACAGCGCGGCGGCAGGCGCGGAGGCATTCGCATGCGCCTGCGGCACCCAGCCGTGCAGCGGAATAATCCCGGCAAGCAGCCCAAAGCCGAGTAGCGCGAGGATCAGTACCGGGGCCGGCAGCGGCGCGCCGTCAAGGAGATGACGCAGATCGCCATAACCCAGCGTGCCGTAGCGCTGCCACAGCAGCCAGCAGGCCATTGCCAGCAGCACGGTACCCAGACGACCAAGGGCAAACCACAGCTGCCCGGACTTCTGGCAGCCGGTGAGGAAATAACCCGCCAGGGAGATGATTTCCGCCATCGCTACCAGCGTGACAAAGTTGTCGGCTACCAGCGCCGCAACGCTTGCCGCCAGGATTAAGTTAATCAGCAGGCCGTCGGCTTTTATCGCCGGATGGCGATGCCAGGCGCAGTTATAGACGGAAATAAACAGGCCGCTTAACGCCACCGTTACCAGCCAGACGCCGTTGAAAGCGTTGAGCTGCAGGTGCCAGTGCCAGATTTGCGCATCGCCGCTGAAGCCCAGCACCGCCTGAACGCCTGCAATCAGCAAAAGCACGGCGCTGATTGCGCCGCCAACGCCGCCGATAAAGCCGCTAACGGGCTTTGAAAATGCCAGAGCGCCGGCTAACACAGCGCTGGTGACAAATCCCAAAAGCGCCCAGTGAATCAGTAAAAAAGCATTCATTTTCTCGCCTCTGGCTGGGTAAACAGGGTCAGGTCGCCAAGCGTCGCGCCAAGCGTCAGTTCACGTTTGCGCTTGCTGGCCTGGGCGATGTCTTGGTTGTCGATCAGCCGCAGCGCCTTGGTCGGACAGGTGCGAACGCAGGCCGGGCCGCTTTCGTCGAAGCTGCACAGGTCGCATTTGACCGCGATAGCGCGAACGCCGGGAACCCAGTCCAGCAGCGGGCTAACGCGAGCCGGGGCCGGAGGCGCAGGTGGCGCTTTCGGGCTGTTCACGTTGGCGGGAATATGCAGCGGGCGGCTGCCGGAAAACTCAATGGCGCCGAACGGGCAGGCGATGCCGCAAAGTTTGCAGCTTACGCACAGGCTTTCATTCAGCTGCACGGCGCCGTCCACGCGGGTTATCGCGTTGACCGGGCAAACCCCGGCGCAGGGGGCGTCTTCACAGTGGTGGCACATCTGCGGCGCAGATTCATTCAGGTTGCGCATGACTTTCAGGCGCGGCATGGACTGCAGGCCGTGCAGGCGGTGCGTCTCGGCGCAGGCCGCTTCACAGGTATGGCAGCCCATACACAATTTTGAGTCAGCGATTACAAAACGGTTCACCAGTTCTTCCTCAGGTGACAATCGTCATTTTTGACGAAAACATGCCGAAAAGCTGCCGGTTCGACAGTTCTCGACACCCCAGATATCTTCATGCCACGGCGGACTTTTGCAGCAGCGCCATGGATAACGGGGTGTTTTGCTGCACGGCCAGATAAAGGCTGTCGTACACCGGGCGGATCAGCTCGAGGTAGTGTTCCAGCACTTTCTCGCGATCGCGGTTGCTGACGGCGTTATCAATCAGTCCGTCATCGTCGATAGTCGCCTTGGCAATCAGCACGTTATCGCTGCCGTCGCGCAGTTCGATGCTGTACTCGATGGTGTGGCTGTTAAAGCCTTCGGCGAGATTGATTTGAATGACGAAGTGGTCAAATAAGAAGAAGCGCAGGCTTTCGTCCGGGTTGCAGCCCACGGCGTGATGCAGCTTCGCTTTGGATAAGGTGATCCCCTGAATCAGGGTATTGCCGTACAGATGCCACTGCGAAAGCAGCCGCTGGTGCTTGTCGGCGATGTACTCGGCTTTTTCGCTCAGTTCCCAAATGTTCATGTTTTGTTCGCTCTGTTAGTGCTTGTCCCTCCGTAAGGCACGTTTCGTGCCATATTTTTAATTTATTGTTTTTAAATGGATTTAACCGATAAAAGTGTCTTTAGCGAGCAGAATGACATGTCATTTCGTCATCTTTGACTTTGGCTGACGGCACTTTTTTACCCTCTCCCTTCCAGGGAGAGGGGATAAACGTTCCCTTTTCTTAAAAGAATTCTCCCTCGCCCCTTCGGGGAAAGGGCCGGGGTGAGGGGCAAAGAAAAAGCCTGGCACCGTCCTTGCATTACCTGCCCCAGTTACCCCCGGAGGCCCCATGCACGAAATCACCCTTTGCCAGCGCGCAGTCGAACTTATCGAAAACCACGCCCGCCAGAACAATGCCCGTCGCGTGACCGGCGTCTGGCTGGAGGTCGGCGCCTTCTCTTGCGTGGAAACCAGCGCCCTGGAGTTTTGCTTTGATCTGGTCTGCCGCGGCACCCTGGCGGAAGGCTGCGAGCTGCATATCCACCAGCAGGAAGCCGAATGCTGGTGCCATGACTGCCAGCAGTTCGTCACCTTACTGACCCAGCGCGTGAAGTGCTGCCCCAACTGTAACGGCAGCAACCTGCGCATCGTGGCGGATGACGGCATGCAGATTAAGCGTCTGGAAATCGATCAGGAGATAGCTCATGTGTAGCACTTGCGGTTGCGGTGAAGGCAACCTGTACATTGAAGGGGACGAACGTAATCCCCACTCTGGCTTTCGCAGTGCCCCGTTTGCCCCGGCGGCACGCCCGCTGCAGCAGATCACCGGCGTCAAGTTTGCTCCTACGGCTGACGAACAGGGCGACCTGCATTACGGTCACGGCGCGGCAGGCACCCACGCGCCGGGGATGACTCAGCGTAAGATGCTGGAGATCGAGCTGGACGTGCTCGACAAAAATAACCAGCTCGCCGCCCATAACCGCGACCGCTTTGCCAGCCACAATCAGCTGGTGCTGAACCTGGTCTCAAGCCCCGGCTCCGGTAAAACCACCCTGCTCACCGAGACGCTGAAGCGCCTGAATGCCAAAGTGCCGTGCGCGGTTATCGAAGGCGATCAGCAAACGGTGAACGACGCCGCGCGCATCCGCGAAACCGGCACGCCAGCCATTCAGGTGAATACCGGGAAAGGTTGCCACCTTGATGCCCAGATGATTCGCGATGCCATGCTGCGCCTGCCGCTTGAACGCGACGGCGTGCTGTTTATCGAAAACGTCGGCAACCTGGTTTGCCCGGCGAGCTTTGATTTAGGCGAGCGCCATAAGGTCGCGGTGCTGTCGGTGACGGAAGGCGAAGATAAGCCGCTGAAATACCCGCATATGTTCGCCGCGGCGTCACTGATGCTGCTGAACAAGATCGACCTGCTGCCCTACCTGCAGTTCGACGTCAGCAAGTGCTTAGCTTTTGCCCGCGAGGTCAACCCGGACATCAAAATTATTCTGGTTTCCGCGACCAGCGGCGAAGGGATGGACGAGTGGCTTAGCTGGCTGGAGGCGGAGCGATGTGCATAGGCATCCCGGGGCAAATTGTTGCGCGCCTGGCCGACGGCAGCGCGAAAGTGGACGTCTGCGGCGTGCAGCGCGACGTGAATTTAACGCTGGTGGGCGACGCCGCCGTGGGGCAATGGGTTTTGGTTCACGTCGGTTTCGCCATGAGCATGATTGATGAAGCCGAGGCGCGGGACACGCTGGATGCCCTGCAAAACATGTTCGAGGTTGAGCCGGACGTTGGCGCGCTGCTTTATGGCGAGGAGCGTCGCTGATGCGCTACGTCGATGAATACCGCGATCCAGATCGCGTGATGCAGCTGATTAAAACGCTGAAATCCCGCGCCACGCTGCTGAACTACACGGCGAGCCACCCGCTGCGCATCATGGAAGTTTGCGGCGGCCATACCCACGCTATTTTTAAATTCGGCCTCGATCAGCTGCTGCCGGAAAATATCGAGTTTATTCACGGCCCCGGCTGCCCGGTTTGCGTGCTGCCGATGGGGCGAATCAACACCTGCATTGAGATAGCCAGCCACCCGGAAGTGATTTTCTGTACCTTTGGGGATGCGATGCGCGTGCCGGGTAAAAACGGCTCGCTGATGCAGGCGAAGGCGCGAGGCGCGGACGTCAGGGTGATTTACTCGCCCATGGACGCGCTGACGCTGGCTCGTCAGAACCCGGAGCGCAAAGTGGTGTTCTTTGGCCTCGGCTTTGAAACCACCATGCCCGCCACGGCAATCACGCTTCAACAGGCAAAGTCGCAGGGCATTGATAATTTCTATTTCTTCTGCCAGCACATCACGCTGATCCCGACGCTGCGCAGCCTGCTTTCCCAGCCCGACAACGGCATCGGCGCTTTCCTGGCGCCGGGGCATGTCAGCATGGTGATTGGCACCGAAGCCTATGACTTTATTGCCTCTGAGCACCAGCGCCCGCTGGTGGTGGCCGGCTTTGAGCCGCTCGATCTGCTGCAGGGCGTGCTGATGCTGGTCGAGCAAAAAATCAGGCAGCGCAGCCTGGTAGAAAACCAGTACCGCCGGGTCGTGCCGGAAGAAGGCAATTTGCTTGCGCAGAAGGCGATAAGCGACGTATTTACGGTGCGCGGCGAAGCGGAATGGCGCGGCCTGGGCGTAATCGGTGATTCCGGCGTGCAGCTCACCGAAGCCTACCGTCAGTTTGATGCCGAAGACCATTTCCAGCCCAAACCGCAGCGGGTTTACGACGACCCGAAAGCCCGCTGCGGCGACGTACTTACCGGGCGCTGCAAGCCGCAGCAATGCCCGCTGTTTGGCCGCGACTGTAATCCTCAAAACGCCTTCGGCGCCCTGATGGTCTCCTCCGAAGGAGCCTGCGCGGCGTGGTATCAGTACCGTTCTCAGGAGTGTGAAGTATGAAAACCGTTGAGCTGGCCCACGGCAGCGGCGGCCAGGCGATGCAACAGCTGATCGCCAGCCTGTTTATGCGGGCTTTTGATAATCCGTGGCTGGCCGAGCAGGAAGATCAGGCGAGGCTTTCGCTGGCAGAGCTGACCGCCTGCGGCGACCGGCTGGCGTTTTCTACCGACAGCTACGTTATCGATCCGCTGTTTTTCCCCGGCGGGGATATCGGCAAGCTGGCCGTGTGCGGCACGGCCAACGACGTCGCGGTGAGCGGGGCTACACCGCGCTGGCTGTCGTGCGGTTTTATCCTTGAAGAAGGCCTGCCGTTTGAAACGCTGGAGCGCGTGGTCACCAGTATGGCAAACGCCGCGCGCTCGGCAAATATCGCCATTGTCACTGGCGACACCAAAGTCGTACCGCGCGGCGCGGCGGACAAGCTGTTTATCAATACCGCCGGGATAGGCGCTATTCCTGCGGGCGTTAGCTGGGGCGCGGCTCAGATCAAAGCAGGGGATCGGCTGATTGTGAGCGGCACGCTCGGCGACCACGGCGCAACCATCCTCAACCTGCGCGAGAAGCTGGGGCTGGACGGCGACCTACAAAGCGATTGCGCGGTGCTGGCGCCGATGATCGCCCCGCTGCTGCAGATTCCCGGCGTAAAAGCGCTGCGGGACGCCACGCGCGGCGGGGTAAACGCCGTTCTGCACGAGTTCGCCGACACCAGCGGCTGCGGAATGGAAATCAGCGAAAACAAGCTGCCGCTGAACCCGGCGGTGCGCGGCGTCTGTGAACTGCTGGGGCTGGATGCGTTAAATTTTGCTAATGAAGGCAAGCTGGTTATCGCCGCGTCTCCCGAGTCTGCCCCGGCCGTTATCCAGGCGTTACAGCAGCACTCCTGCGGCAAACAGGCGGCTGTCGTGGGTGAGGTTGTAGAGCGAAAAGGCGTGCGCGTCGCGGGGCTTTATGGCGTAAAACGCACGCTCGATCTGCCGCATTTTGAACCCTTACCGCGCATTTGTTGACCTGCACCAGTATGCATTCACGCAACGCTGACTAAACTTAAACAATATTTATATTAATTATATTTTTTAGCCCTGCACCCGCCGCAGGGCATTTCAATGGAAAGCAAAAATGTCATACACGCCGATGAGCGATCTCGGGCAGCAGGGGTTGTTTGATATCACCCGCATGCTGCTCCAGCAGCCCGATCTCAACGAACTCGCCAGCAGCCTGACGCAGCTGGTGAAACAGGGCGCGCTGGCCGATCGCGTTAACATTCTGCTTTACCATCCCCAGCATCAGCGGGTGAGTTTTTATGGCAAGGATAAACACGGCAAGGAACTGCACTACGAAGATGAAATGGCTCTGGCCAGCGGCCCGGTGCGCCGCATATTGTCGCGCCCGGAGGCGCTGATTTGCAGCCAGCAAGAGTTCGATGAAACCTGGCCGCAAATGGCAAGCCTGGATCTGTATGCTCCTTTTGGCCGCTACTGCCTTTTACCGCTGGCCTCCGAAGGCAAAATTTTCGGCGGCTGCGAATTTATCCGCAACCGGGCGGATGGCTGGACGGAAAAAGAGCTGAACCGGCTTTATACCCTGGCGCAAATTGTCGGCCTGGTGACCGAGCAAATTCAGACCCGGCTCAATTCGAGCCACGATCACCAGTTATTGTGCCGGGAGCGCGACGATTTTCGCATTCTGGTGGCCGTCACCAACGCGGTATTGTCGAAGCTGGACCTGGACGAACTGATCAGCGAGATTGCCCGGGAAATTCACTATCACTTCGCCATTGATTCCATCAGCATCGTGCTGAAAAGCAGCCGCAAGTCGCGTCTCACGCTCTACTCTACTCACTTTGTGGATGAAGCTTCGCCGATTCACGATCAAAGCGACGTGCTTGAGGAAGGCACGATGTCAGAACGCGTCTTTAAAAGTGGCGAAATGCTGCTGCTCAATCTTTGCCCTGGCGACAAACTGGCGCCGTATGAGCGGATGCTGCTGGAGATGTGGAACAACAAACCGCAGACGCTTTGCCTGCTGCCGCTGAAGTTCGGCCCCAATATGCTGGGCGTCCTGAAGCTCGCCAAATGCAGCGAGCAGGGCTTTACACCAGCCAACCTCAAGCTGCTGCGCCAGATTGCCGAACGTATTGCCATCGCGGTGGATAACGCCCTCGCCTACCAGGAAATCAACCGCCTGAAAGAGAATCTGGTGGATGAAAACCTCTACCTCACCGAGCAGATTAATAACGTCGACAGCGATTTTGGCGAAATTATCGGGCGCGGCGAGGCGATGTCTATCGTGCTTAAGCAGGTGGAGATGGTGGCCAGCAGCGACAGCACCGTGCTGATCCTCGGCGAGACCGGTACCGGTAAAGAGCTGATTGCCCGGGCGATCCATAACCTGAGCGAGCGCAACAGCCGCCGGATGGTGAAGATCAACTGCGCCGCGATGCCCGCCGGGCTGCTGGAGAGCGACCTGTTCGGCCACGAGCGCGGGGCGTTTACCGGGGCGAACAATCAGCGCATTGGCCGCTTTGAGCTGGCGGATAAAAGCTCGCTGTTCCTCGACGAAGTGGGCGATATGCCGCTTGAGCTGCAGCCCAAGCTGCTGCGCGTGCTACAGGAACAGGAGTTTGAGCGCCTCGGCAGCAATAAGGTTCAGGAAGTGGACGTGCGCCTGATCGCCGCCACTAACCGCAACCTGAAAGAGATGGTTGCCGACCGGGAGTTCCGCAGCGATCTTTATTACCGGCTGAACGTGTTTCCTATCACGCTGCCGCCGCTGCGCGAACGCCCGGAGGATATCCCGCTGCTGGTGAAATCCTTCACCTTCAAAATCGCCCGCCGCCTGAACCGCAACATCGACAGTATTCCGGCAGAAACGCTGCGCGCCCTGAGCCGCATGGAGTGGCCAGGCAACGTGCGGGAGCTGGAAAACGTGATTGAGCGGGCGGTGCTGTTAACCCGGGGAAGCGTGCTGCACCTTTCCCTGCCCGAAATGGATCACCGCCCTCCTCTGGAACGCCATCTTTCTCCGGGTGTGGAAGAAGAGAGGCGTGAAGATGAGGACGAGTGCGAGCGCATCCTGCGCGTGCTGAAAGAAGCTAACGGCGTGGTGGCCGGGCCTCGCGGCGCTGCCCAGCGATTAGGGCTGAAGCGCACCACGTTACTTTCCCGGATGAAGCGCCTGGGGATTGATAAAGACGCGCTTTAGCCGGAAACTGGGTATAACCCTACATTTTTTGTCTGGAACCTGAATCATGGCAATTATCCCCAAGAACTATACGCGGCTGGAAAGCGGCTACCGCGAAAAGGCGCTGAAGCTTTTCCCGTGGGTGTGCGGGCGCTGCTCCCGCGAGTTTGTCTATTCTAATCTGCGTGAACTGACCGTTCACCATATGGATCACGATCACACCAATAACCCAGAAGATGGCAGCAATTGGGAGCTTTTATGCCTGTATTGCCACGATCATGAACACTCTAAATACACCGAGGCCGACCAGTACGGCTCCACGGTGATTGCCGGAGAGGACGCGCAAAAGGATGTAGGCGAAGCAACCTATAATCCGTTTGCCGACCTCAAAGCGATGCTGAACAAGAAAAAGTAAGCGCCCTCCGCTTAGAGGGGTATCACGTCCCTCTAAGCGAAATCATTTCGCCTTTTCCCTTCATTTTTTCCAGACGCTGCCGATAACTTAGACAAGCATTCACTCCGTACGGTTGGGTTCTGAGGCCGGGTTATCACTTGAGGTTAAAATGGATAGTTTTCAGAAAGATATTGATGAAAGGGCCAACCTGGCGTTATCCAACAAGTTCGAGCTGCTGCTGTTCCGCTTAGGCACCAGCCAGCACGACAGCAAGTCCGAGCTGTACGGCATCAACGTTTTTAAGCTGCGTGAAATTGTGCCGATGCCGAAGATTAACCGTGCCGCAGGCATGGAATCACCGCTGCTGGGCATGGCTAATATTCGCGACCAGATTATCCCGGTTATCGATCTACCTGCGGTCACCGGCTGCAAGCCGACCACCGGCCTGAATTTATTACTGATCACCGAATATGCCCGCAGCACCCAGGCGTTTGCCGTGGAGTCCGTGGAGAACATTATTCGCCTCGACTGGAGCCAGGTGCACGCCGCCGAGGCCGGGGTCAGCAGCCGCAATATCACCAGCATCGCCAATATTGACGACCCGCTAACCGGCAAAGACCTGGCGCTGGTGCTGGACGTGGAGCAGATCCTCTATGACATTATCCCATCCGGGAGAGATGTGAATATTGCCGCGATAGAAGAGAAAACTTATACCCTGAAACCTGGCGCGGTGGCTATCGTTGCCGAAGATTCCAAAGTCGCTCGTTCGATGCTGGAGCAAGGCCTGAAGGGGATGGGCATTCCGGCCATCATGCACGCGACCGGCCTGGAAGCCTGGGAAAAAATCAAACTTATTGCTGCCGATGCCAAAGCATCCGGCACGCCTATCACCGACAAAATCGGCCTGGTGCTGACCGATATCGAGATGCCGGAGATGGACGGTTTTACCCTGACCCGCAACATTAAGACCGAACCTTCTCTGAAGCACATTCCGGTGGTGATCCACTCCTCACTTTCCGGCAGCGCCAACGAAGATCACGTCCGTAAAGTCGGTGCCAACGGCTATGTCGCCAAGTTTGACGTCGCCGAGCTGTCTTCCGTCATCCACAAAGCGCTGGAAGACGCCGCCACTCACTAAGAGATAAGAAAAGGCCCGGAAACCGGGCCTTGTTTTTTATTCGAGCCAGAACACTTCTTTTAGCGCCTGGCTGACCGGGCTGCCGTCCGGGTTGCTGGGCATGATGTCGCGCATATGCTGCCACCAGCGCTGACAAACGTCGGTGTCGGCCACCGCATTCCAGCGCGCCTCGGACTCAATTTCTACCGTGGCAAACAGCAGATGGCGCTGTTCATCCAGATAGATCGCATAGCGATGAGCGCCGTGCTGTTTAAGCACCTCTTCCAGCTCGGGCCAAATCGGCGAATGGCGGCGCTGATACTCTTCGTGGGCGTCAGGATTAACCTGCATCACAAAAGCTTTCCTGATCACAGCGCCTCCAGATAAAGCTGGCGGATCTCTTCGCGCGAGGCGGGTCTTGGGTTACACGACGCGCACGGATCGGCCAGCGCTTTGTCCAGCCAGCCTTCAATATCGGCAGGCTGAACGCCAAGCTCACGAAAGCCGGACGGGATGCCAACCCTGGCGGATAACGCGCGAATCGCTTCGATGGCTTTATGGCTTGCCTGCTCGTCGGTCAGCCCCTGAGTATCGCTCCCCATCGCCTGCGCCAGACGAGCAAAGCGAGGCACCGCGTTTGGCCGGTTAAAGGCTTCAACAACCGGCAGCAAAATCGCATTACATACGCCGTGCGGCAGGTTGTGCATCGCGCCCGGCTGGTGCGCCATCGCATGTACCAGCCCCAACCCGGCGCTGTTAAACGCCATCCCCGCGAGATATTGGCCGTAGGCCATCATTTCACGCGCTTCCAGGTTCTGCCCGTCGTCTACGGCTTTCGGCAACCAAGTGTTTATCAGGCGAATGGCCTCCAGCGCGTTGGCATCCGTTAACGGATGTGCGCTGACGGAAACATAGGCTTCAACGGCGTGGGTAAGCGCATCCATCCCAGTTGCAGCGGTAACGGAGGACGGAATATTCACCATGACTCTGGCATCATCCACGGCAATATCCGGGATGAGATTGGTGTCAATGATCACCTCTTTCACCTGACGTTCGCTGTCGGTGATCACCGCATTACTGGTCATTTCTGCCGCCGTGCCCACCGTGGTGTTAATCGCCACCAGAGGAACTCCGCCATTTTTTACTTTCCCGACACCGGAATAATGCACGGAAAGCCCCGGGTTTGCGGTCAGGATTTTCACCGCTTTCGCCGTATCAATCGGGCTGCCGCCGCCGAAAGCAATGAGGTAGTCGCAGTCGGCCAGGTTAAATCTTGTGATGCCTTTTTGCACCAGCGCTTCGGTCGGGTTGGGGAACACTTCATCGAACAGTTCGTAAGGCAGGTTATGCTCGTCCAGCGCCACAAACAGGCTATCTAATAGCCCCATTTTCACCAGTTGTCCGTCGGTTACCACTAACGCTTTGCCCCAGCGTTTTTCGGCGATGAGCTCCACCATATCGCCAATGGCGCCCGCTCCGTGCAGGCTGATTTTGGGTAGTGCCAGCATAAAACTCATCTTTTGCTCCTCAATCCTTAAGTGCTTCTGCAAGTGGCGTGACGCCGAAACGCTCGCCAAGCGCCACCAGTTCCGTGCGAGTGATAGTCTGCTTCATGCCGCCCATCGAATAGATTTTCACCAGGATTTCAGCCGACTTCTCAGCGGTGTCTATCAGGCCAAAGGCTTCGTCGAGCGTAGGCCCGGTGCCAAAAATGCCATGATGTGGCCACAGCACCAGGCTGTGAGCGCGCATTTGCTCTGCGGTGGCGGTGCCAATGTCGTCAGTGCCCGGCACCTTCCACGGCACAATGCCGATACCCTCCGGGAAGACTACCAGGCATTCGGTACTGCCTTCCCAAAGCTGGCGCGTGAAGGCCGCGTTTTCCAACGGCAGGACGTAGCTTAGCGCAATCAGGTTGGTGGCGTGGCAATGCATGATCACCCGATCTTTCCCCCCGGAGATGAGCTTGCGTACCCCGTGGGATTGGAAATGTGCTGCGAGTTCTGAAGTTGGCATCCCGCCGTTGGTCAGCCCCCAGTGGATGCTGTAGGACTGGCCATCGTTGCTGACCTGCAGCAGCGCCAGATTGTCCGCCGGATCGAGCTGAACGTTACGGAAAAACTTGCCTGAACCGGTCACCAAAAACCAGCATCCCGCCAGCATTTCTGCAGGCTGGCTTAGCGCGACGCTGTGCGGTGCATGGCTGAATTGGTCGCGGTAATATTCGACGTCTTCGGCATCCAGCCGCAGGCTAATATTGCCGCCGTTGCGCTCGTCCCAGCCCTTTAGCCACATATCGCCGGTGGCCTTCACCATGTCCTGAATAAACCATGAGTTGAGGATGTTCTGCATTGTTTCGTGTTCCTTAAGACGCTCCCTCTCCCCAAAGGGGAAAGGGAATTGTTCAGTAAGAATGTCGGTTTCACCCTCTCCCTTTTAGGGAGAAGGCCGGGGTGAGGGTCAATTCACGCGCTGCGCTAAAATTTGCTGTTCATACTGGCGAACAGTGCTCAGCCAGGAGGCATCCGCTGGAGTGTCGTGGCGCAGGCAGTACATCTCCCAGACGGCCTGCCACGGCAGACATTTCTGTTCTTCAAGCAGCGCCAGGCGGGTGGTGTAATCGCCTGCCAACTCCAGTTGGCGAAGCTGGGCTGTGGGCTCAAGCAGCGCCCGCAGCAGGGCTTTCTTCATGTTGCGCGTGCCGATAACCCAGGCCGCAACGCGGTTGATTGAGGCATCAAAGAAGTCGAGGCCAATGTGGACGCGCTCAAACAGGTCGTGACGGATGATTTCGCTGGCGATCGCCTGGGTTTCGTCGTCCAGCAGCACAACGTGGTCGCTGTCCCAACGCACCGGGCGGCTGACGTGCAGCAGCAGGCGCGGGATGTAGAGCATGGCGCTGGAGATTTTGTCGGATATCGCTTCGGTGGGATGGAAGTGGCCAGCATCGAGGCACAGGGCCGTCTGGCGGCTGGTGGCATAGCCGAAGTAAAACTCATTGGAACCGACGGTGTAGCTTTCCGCGCCGATACCGAACAGTTTGCTTTCCACCGCATCAATGTGGTGTGCCGGGTTAAGTTTTTCAGCCATGGCTTCATCCAGCGCCTCCACGAGACGCCTGCGCGGGCCCAGACGGTCGACGGTGATATCTTTCATGCCGTCCGGGATCCAGATATTCATCACCGATGGCGTTCCCAGCTGTTCGCCGAAGTAAGCCGATATTTTGCGGCAGGCTTTAACATGATCGATCCAGAACTGGCGGGTTTCATCCCTGGCGTGTGACAGCGTAAAACCGTCCGCACTTAGCGGATGAGAGAAGCAGGAAGGGTTAAAATCCAGCCCCATGCCATGGTTTTTAGCCCATTCAACCCAGTTTTTGAAATGCTCAGGCTTGATGCAGTCGCGAGAGACAGGCTCGTCGGACTCGAGATAAATCGCATGCAAATTCAATCGCTTTGGCCCGGGGATCAGGCTCAGAGCACAGTCCAGATCGGCGCGCAGTTCAGCCGGATTACGCGCTTTACCTGGGTAGTTGCCCGTGGCCTGGATGCCGCCGCTTAGCTCGCCTTCGGGGCTTTCAAACCCGGCGACGTCATCACCCTGCCAGCAGTGCATGGAGACGGGCAGGCGATCGAGCTGGCGTAAAACCTCCTCCGCATCAACGCCTGCTGCGGCAAAACGCTGTTTCGCCAGGGCCCAGGCTTCTTCGATTTGAGTCGTCATGCGTAAAGCTCCTTACGTGTCTGAATGTTTTGCCGTTGCTGCCCGACGTAGCGGCGAATGTCACTGTCCGGGTTCGGCATGAAGGAAATGAGATTGCTGTTTTGGCGCACGAAGTGGCGAAAGGCGTCTACGTCTGGAATCACGTCCAGCGCCATCAGCTGACAGCCAATGTTTCCCAGCGTTGAAGCCTCCACCGGCCCGGCAACAACGGGGATCCCACAGGCATCGGCACAAAGCTGGTTGAGGAAATGATTCTGGCTGCCGCCGCCGACAATATGCAGGCAGTCAAAAGGCTCGCCTCGCAACGCTTCCAGCTCGCGCAGTACCTCGGCATAGAGCAAGGCCAGGCTGTCAAAAATACAGCGCGCAAGCTCTGCATCGCTTTCCGGCACCGGCTGGTTCGCCTCACGGCAGGCGGCCTGAATTTCAAGGCTCATGTTGACCGGATTGATAAAGCGATCGTCGTTGGGGTTGATGGTGAAGCGGCAGCCGGGCAGACGCTGCGCCAGGGCAATAAGATCGGGGATATCCATTCCCGCGCTTTCGCGGGAAACGCGCTGCAGCAGCCACAGCCCCATGATGTTTTTCAGGACGCGATAACGCCCTTCTGCCCCACCTTCGTTAGTTATATTGGCCGCCAGCGCCGCCTCGCTGACGCAGGGCGTTTTGCTTTCAAAACCCATTAATGACCAGGTCCCGGAGGAGAGATAAGCGGCGTTTTCCCCGACCAGAGGAGCGGCAATTACCGCGCTGGCCGTATCGTGGGTAGCGACGCTGACTACCGGAATTTTGTTGCCTTCACGGCACACCCACTCGCCGCTCATCACGCCGGGATGCGTGGGTGTGCCAAACCAACGCTCCGGCACCCCTGCCCAGGCAAGCAGCTGGCTGTCCCAGCTATCCGTCTGGATGTTTATCATCTGAGTCGTGGTGGCGTTGGTGTATTCCCAGTTCATCACCCCGGTAAGCCGAAAACTGAAATAATCTGGGATCAGCAGCGCGCGAGCGGTTCGCTTTACCCAGTCCGGGTGCTGCTCTACCAGTGCACGAAGCTGATATAACGTGTTGAAAGGTAAAAATTGAATACCGCTGCGGCGGTAGATTACTTCGCGCCCAAGCTCGCTGATAGCCCGAGCCATTACGCCGTCCGTCCGGCTATCGCGATAGGACACGGGCAGGCCCACGCGGCGGCCATTTTCATCGAGCAGAACGAAATCCACGCCCCAGGTGTCGATGCCAATGCTGTCGATTCGCACGCCTTCATCACAGGCTTTTTGTAGCCCAAGGCGTATTTCAGCTTCGAGGCTGTCAAGATCCCAACAGTCATGGCGGTCAATGCGAATCAGGCTGTTGGTAAAGCGGTGAATTTCCCGCAGGGAGATTTGCCGGGCTGCTTGATCATAGCCCGCCAGCATCACGCGGCCGCTGGAGGCACCGAGATCGACGGCAACGCTGTGGCGAAAAGTCATGATGGAAGTCCTTATTGGCGTCATTGTCCATCAGTCTAAAAATGCCGCTCTGCCCCTGCCTTCATCCCAATGACAGCGTGCGTTCCCGCCTGGCAAAGAGGCAAAGATGAACGAGAGAGAGTTCACATATTTACTTAGCCCGCCTCGAAAGGCCGCGCTTCACGCCTGTGACCGCACACACATTTCCCGATAAAGCCCGTTTCATCTTCAAAAAAGAACGCTTTATGCACGATTTTGTGTCGAAAATTTAAGGTGATGCCGGGCGCGGTTCTCTACTATCGACCCATCGTTAGCACAGTGAGAAGCAATCATGACGGTATTACACAGCGTGGATTTTTTTCCAGACGCCGGGATATCGGTGGCCATTGAGCCCCGCCAGCCTCAGCCGGACTTCCCTGAGCACATCCATGATTTCAATGAAATCATTATTGTTGAACGCGGCACCGGCTCCCATATTTTCAACGCGCAACCTTATACGCTGAGCGGCGGCTCCATCTGCTTTGTTCGCGATCACGATCATCATCAGTTTGAGCACACCGAAAACCTCTGCCTGACCAATATTCTCTACCGTGAGCCGGAAGCCTTTTGCTTTCTATCCGGGCTGCACAAACTCCTGCCGCAGGAACAAGACGGCTATTATCCGGCACACTGGCGGGTCAATCAGGGCGTATTGCGTCAGGTGAAAGGGTTTATCGAGCAGTTTGAGGCGCTGAGTTCGGAAAACACGGGGCCTGCCCTCGCCAGGCGAGAACTTCTCTTTATGCAGCTGCTGGTGTTGCTGAGCCAGGCGAATCAGGCAGACAATCGGGGCGGGGCCGACGAGCGCTTAAACCAGCTTCTTCTCTGGCTGGAAGATCACTCTTCGGAAGAGGTTTGCTGGGAGCAGCTGGCAGCCTCTTTTACGCTCTCGCTGAGAACCCTGCATCGCCTGTTAAATCAGAAAACCGGGCTCACGCCTCAGCGCTACCTCAACCGACTCCGTTTGATGAAAGCGCGTTATTTACTGCGACATAGCGAGGAAAGCGTGACGAATATCGCCTTTCAGTGCGGCTTTGGCGACAGTAACCATTTCTCCACGCTTTTTAAGCGAGAGTTTTCTTACTCTCCCAGGGTGGTACGCCAGGGCCGGGATACTCCGTTGGTATAACGTGGCTGACGTCACCGTATTTTAGGCGAAAAAAAGCAATGATTTCAGCCCATTCAGTCACGGAGCGACGTCTGTGCCAGGCCAGTTAGTGCTTAAAAAAGCGGATTTTTTTGCCTCCGATACGCAGCCGGTCGCGGTGGCCGATCGCTATCCTCAAAACGTTTTTGCCGAGCATACCCATGAATTTTGTGAACTGGTGGTGGTCTGGCGCGGCAACGGGCTGCACATTCTTAACGGCAGGCCCTGGCGCATCACCTGTGGCGATTTGTTCTACATTCGTGCGGAAGATAAGCACAGCTACGAATCAGTGCACGATCTGGTCCTGCATAACATTATTTACTGCCCGGAAAGGCTGGCGTTAAACGTTAACTGGGGGGATCTGCTGTCTAACCCTCCCCACGGCAGCGACAGCGATCCTCGCTGGCGGCTGGGTAGCCAGGGCATGGCGCAGGTACGTCAGATCATCGGGCAGCTCGAGCATGAAAGTCCGAAAACGGACCTCCTGTCACGCTGCCTGTCGGAAAGCTTGTTTTTACAACTGCTGATAACCCTGCGCCGCCATCGCTACCGGGTGGCCGATGCCGCCAGCCTGCGTGAGGGTGAAACGCTGGATATGCTGATGGCCGCACTGGGAAACAGCCTTGAAGAGCCGTTTGATTTCGGGCTGTTTTGCCACCACCATCAGGTGACAGAGCGGCAGATGCGCTCCCTGTTTCGCCAGCAAACGGGCATGACGCTAAACCAGTATCTGCGCCAGCTCGGTATTTGCCAGGCGCAGTATCTGCTGCGCCACAGCGAGCTGTTAATCAGCGAGATCGCCGCCCAGTGCGGCTTCGAGGACAGTAACTATTTTTCCGTGGTGTTCACCAAAGAGACGGGCGTGACGCCAAGGTTATGGCGCCAGCGTTTTCGTTGAGCCTCATCCGTTCGCCATGCCCAGGCCAACGATATTGGCAGCAAGAATGATCGTCAGGCAGCCCATCGCCAGTACGCCAACCGGCCTGCGCCCAGCGGACTTCCACTCCTTCATGATTAACCCTACCAGCCCGCCGCAGAGCACGTAGAAGCTCATATGCAGCATCCAGCTCATGTAGTCATACTGTGCCGGAATTTTAGCGTGCCCCCAGGCGTAGAAGAAGAATTGCAGGTACCACATCAGGCCGCCAAGCGCCGATAAAATCAGGTTGGTAACAATCAGCGATTTTGCCAGCGAGAAATCGGCTTTTACCGACAAGTTTTTTACTTTTACCAGTCGGATAAAGCAAAAGCCCAGATTAATAACGGCGCCGCCCCCCATGATCACCACATAGCTTGGCAGGGCAATATAAAGCGGATCGACGCCCAGATTCGACGCCGCCTGATGCATGGGCTTCGCTGCATCCATCGCAAATGACATACCGGCGGAGAAAATGCCGCACATCATTGCCAGCAGCAGCCCTTTTTTCAGGTTAAATTCTTCCGCTTTAATCCCCATCTGACGCTCTTTTAGCAGCCCGGCCCAGGTCACAATAGCCACGCCGATAAGCGCCACCAGCACGCCAAGGAGCGTCATGCGTCCGCCTGGCGTACCCGTCAGCATGGCAAATTTGCCATTGATGATCGGGGTCAGTAATGTGCCGACAATCAGCGTGATGCCGATAGCGACGCCAATCCCCATCGACATCCCCAGATAGCGCATCGTCAGGCCATAATTGATATTACCGATGCCCCACATGGCACCAAACAAAAACACCGGCAGCAGCGTGCCCACGCTGAACGACCCGTAATACCCCCAGAAATCGGGTAGCAGTACGGCACTCACCGCCCACGGCAGGATAAGCCAGGAGACAATCCCGCCGACGGACCACATGGTTTCCCAGGACCAGTGCCGCACTTTTTTAAACGGGGCATAAAAACAGGCGGCGCTGGCGGCGCCGATCAGATGCCACAGGATCCCCATCGTGATTGCATTGCTCATGATTAACCCTCGCTGTTTTCGGGCCGTCGCCTCTGCGACAGCCTGCAATGTCAACGAGTCTAAAGAGTGAGCTGCGGGCTAACCTTCAGGGCAATGCCGCGCGCCCGATGAAGCTGGCAAAATTCAGCGAGTGCCGCCGATGGCGATCACAATTTGTGCTCCTCTCGGGTTCTTCTCATGCCGTTACGTCACGACCGGGTAACAATTCGCCGTTACTCTGGGAAAATGGCTTTTTACCCGCTGCGTTATAGCCGTAAGCCGTGGTTTCATGAAGAAAAGTTATAACCACACGCTAAGTACGGCATTGATAAACATTTTCAATATCATTTAATTAACTATAATGAACCGACTGATTACGCGGCGTTAACAGCATTACAGCCGCTCTACGTTAATGGAGACGATGAATATGAGCTATACACTGCCATCCCTGCCTTACGCTTACGACGCGCTGGAACCGCATTTCGACAAAGAAACCATGGAAATCCACCACAGCAAACACCACCAGGCTTATGTCAACAACGCGAACGCCGCGCTGGAATCCCTGCCTGAGTTTGCCAGCCTGTCTGCTGAAGAACTGATCGCTAAACTGGATCAGCTGCCTGCGGATAAGAAAACCGTACTGCGTAACAACGCCGGTGGCCACGCTAACCACAGCTTCTTCTGGAAAGGCCTGAAAAAAGGTACCGAGCTGAAAGGTGACCTGAAAGCCGCTATCGAGCGCGATTTCGGCAGCGTTGACGCGTTCAAAGCTGAGTTCGAAAAAGCAGCCGCTACCCGTTTCGGCTCCGGCTGGGCGTGGCTGGTACTGAAAGGCGACAAACTGGCTGTAGTTTCTACTGCAAACCAGGACAGCCCGCTGATGGGCGAAGCTATCTCCGGCGCTTCCGGCTTCCCGATTGTGGGCCTGGACGTTTGGGAACACGCTTACTACCTGAAATTCCAGAACCGTCGCCCGGACTACGCGAAAGAGTTCTGGAACGTGGTTAACTGGGACGAAGCAGCAGCACGTTTCGCCGCTAAAAAATAAGGTTGCAATCCGACCTTAGAGAAGCGAGCCTGATGGCTCGCTTTTTTTATGTCTATTTCGCAGGGAGTCGCTTATGCATCGCTATCCGCTTCAGGTTTACGTTGGCCAGATCCGTGCTTACGAAGGGAGTCGGCCCAGCGCCATCGCCAAGGTGCAGGTGGACGGCGAACTTCGCCTGACCGAGCTTGGGCTGGAGGGCGACGAGCAGGCGGAGAAAGTGATTCACGGCGGGCCAGACAGGGCGCTGTGCCACTATCCGCGCGAGCATTATCAGCACTGGGCGCAACTCTTCCCGGATAAAAGCGATTTGTTTAACGCCCCGGCCTTCGGCGAAAACCTGTCCACGGAAGGGATGACGGAAAAGAACGTCTGTATGGGGGATATTTACCGCTGGGGTGAAGCGCTGATTCAGGTGACTCAGCCTCGTTCGCCCTGCTTTAAGCTGAACTACCATTTTGGCGTAGAGGATATGGCAACGCGGATGCAGGAAGCGGGCTACTGCGGCTGGCTTTATCGCGTGATTCTGGCGGGGAATGTTTCCGCCGATGCACCGCTGGAACTGGCCTCTCGCGTTAGCGACGTGACGGTGGCAGAAGCTATCGCCATTGCCTGGCATATGCCGTTTGATGATTCACAGTATCATCGGCTTTTGTCAGCGGCTGGGTTGTCGGTAAGCTGGAGCAGAACGATGCAGAAGCGCAGAATTTCAGGGAAGATCGAGGATAATTCTCGGCGTTTGTTCGGGAAGTAACGGCGCCTCACCCCAGCCCTCTCCCAAAGGGGAGAGGGGGAAGAAGCGTCGACCCCTCTCCTAAAAGGAGAGGGAACGGAAATGCTTACTCTTTCGGATCTTTACCCGCTAGCAGCTTGTCCAGCTCATCCCCGCCCACGTGACGGAAATCCTGCCCCTTCACGAAGTAGAAGATGTATTCGCAGATGTTCTGGCAGCGGTCACCGATACGCTCGATAGAACGAGCGCAGAACAGCGCGGTCAGCACGCTTGGAATGGTACGGGAGTCTTCCATCATGTAGGTCATCAGCTGACGCACGATGCCTTCATATTCCTGGTCAACTTTCTTGTCTTCGCGGTAAATACGCACCGCTTCGTCCAGATCCATACGCGCAAAAGCGTCCAGCACGTCGTGCAGCATCTGCACGGTGTGGCGCCCCAGCGATTCCAGGCTGACCAACAGCGGCTGGTGCTGCTGGGAGAACTTCTCCAGCGCGGTGCGGCAAATTTTGTCCGCTACGTCGCCAATACGTTCCAGCTCGGCGATGGTTTTGATGATCGCCATCACCAGGCGCAGGTCGCTGGCGGTAGGCTGGCGTTTGGCGATGATACGCACGCAGGCTTCATCGATCGCCACTTCCATCATGTTGACCTTCTGGTCACCGGCGATAACGCGCTTCGCCAGCTCGCTGTCCTGGTTGTGCATCGCGGTGATCGCGTCGGAGAGCTGCTGTTCCACCAGCCCGCCCATCGTCATCACCTGAGTACGGATGTACTCCAGCTCGGCGTTGAACTGGCCAGAAATGTGTTTGTTTAAGTTGAGGTTATCCATCGCGCTCTCCAAATCAACCGTAGCGGCCAGTAATGTAATCTTCGGTTTGTTTCTTCGCTGGCGTAGTAAACAGCGTATCGGTTTCGCTGAATTCGATCAGCTCGCCGAGGTACATAAACGCCGTGTGGTCAGAACAACGCGCCGCCTGCTGCATGTTGTGGGTCACGATCACTACGGTATAGTCTTCTTTCAGCTCGGTGATCAGCTCTTCAATACGCCCGGTGGAGATCGGGTCAAGCGCGGAACACGGCTCATCCAGCAGCAGAACTTCCGGGCGAATCGCGATGCCGCGAGCGATGCACAGACGCTGCTGCTGACCACCGGAGAGGCTGTAGCCGCTCTGGTGCAGTTTATCTTTAGTTTCGTTCCACAGCGCGGCTTTGGTCAATGCCCACTGCACGCGTTCATCCATGTCGCTGCGGGACAGCTTTTCAAACAGACGCACGCCAAAAGCGATGTTGTCGTAGATGGACATCGGGAACGGCGTCGGCTTCTGGAAGACCATGCCAACTTTGGCACGCAGCAGGGCGATGTCCTGGCTCTGGGTGAGAATATTTTCCCCATCCAGCAGGATTTCACCTTCTGCACGCTGCTCAGGGTAGAGCGAGTACATTTTGTTAAAGGTACGCAGCAGGGTGGATTTACCACAGCCTGACGGCCCAATGAAGGCGGTAACCTGGTTCTTCGCGATATCCAGATTGATGTTCTTCAGGGCGTGGAACTTACCGTAATAGAAGTTCAGATCGCGAACCTGGATTTTGCCTGGGGCTAAATCAACCTTACTCATCTGTGTCTTAATCTCCGTCCGGCGCCGCGAGGGCCGCGCCGTAAAATTTAACCGTGTTTACTCTTCGAGAAAATCACGCGCGCCAGAATGTTCAGCAGCAGCACGCAGAGGGTAATAATCAGCACCCCTGCCCAGGCCAGCTGTTGCCACTCGGCAAACGGGCTCATCGCAAATTTGAAAATGGTCACCGGCAGGTTGGCGATAGGCTGCATCATGTCCGTGCTCCAGAACTGGTTGGAGAGGGAGGTGAAGAGCAGCGGAGCGGTTTCGCCAGCGATACGGGCAATCGCCAGCAGCACGCCGGTGATAATCCCGGAGACGGACGCCTTAAGCGTAATCGCGGAGATCATCTTCCATTTTGGTGTTCCCAGTGCGTAAGCGGCTTCGCGCAGGCTGTCCGGCACCAGTTTCAGCATGTTTTCAGTGGTACGAATGACGATAGGCACCTGCAGCAGCGCCAGCGCAATCACGCCCGCCCAGCCGGAGAAGTGTTCCATTTTCGCCACCACAATGGTGTAAACGAACAGACCGACCACAATCGATGGGGCGGACAGAAGAATGTCGTTAATAAAACGAATCACTTCAGCCAGGGCGGATTTACGGCCATATTCGGCCAGATAAATCCCGGCCATAATGCCCAGCGGCGTACCGATAACGGTCGCCCACAGGATCAGCAGGCCGCTGCCCGCCAGGGCGTTAGCCAGGCCACCGCCCGCGGTATTAGGCGGAGGCGTCATTTCGGTAAACAGCGCCAGCGACATGCCGTCGATGCCGCGGGTTACCGTGGAAAACAGGATCCACACCAGCCAAAACAGACCGAACACCATGGTCGCCATAGAGAGCGTCAGGGCGATACGGTTCTTCATGCGGCGACGCGCCTGCATTTTGCGGCGCGACTCAGCCAGTGCCGCGCTGCTTTGCATTTCCATCGTGGTCATGAGCGAGCCCCTTCGTTTTTCGCCAGGCGCATAATCATGAACTTAGAGATAGCCAGTACGATAAAGGTAATCACAAACAGAATTAGGCCAAGCTCCATCAGCGCGGCGGTATGCAGGCCGGATTCTGCTTCGGCAAATTCGTTCGCCAGCGCAGAGGTAATACTGTTGCCCGGCATATACAGTGAGGCGCTGTCGAGCTGGTAGGTGTTGCCGATGATAAAGGTCACCGCCATGGTTTCACCCAGCGCACGGCCAAGGCCAAGCATCACGCCGCCAATAACGCCGTTTTTGGTGAACGGCAAAACAATGCGCCAGATAACTTCCCAGGTGGTACAGCCGATGCCGTAGGCCGATTCTTTCATCATCACTGGCGTTTGTTCGAAGACATCGCGCATCACGGAGGCAATGTAAGGGATGATCATAATGGCGAGGATCACGCCGGCGGCAAGAATGCCGATACCAAACGCAGGGCCAGAGAACAGCGCGCCAACGATAGGCACGGCAGAGAGCACGTTGCCTACGGGTTCCTGGAAGTAAGTCGCGAACAGGGGAGCAAAGATAAACAGGCCCCACATGCCGTACACGATACTTGGAATGGCCGCCAGCAGTTCAATGGCGATACCCAGCGGGCGCTTCAGCCAGCCAGGCGCAAGTTCTGTCAGGAACAGCGCGATACCAAAGCTCACCGGGACCGCAATCAGCAGTGCGATAAACGAGGTTACGAGGGTTCCGTAGATCGGCACCAGTGCGCCGAAGACTTCATTAGGGGCATCCCACTCTTTGGACCAGAGGAAAGAGAAGCCAAACTTCTCAATGCTCGGCAGCGAGGAGATAAACAGCGAGATGATAATCCCACCCAGCAGAAATAGCACAATCAGCGCAGCCAGTCTTACCAGCGCACTGAAAATTACATCGCCTTGTTTGCCAGGGGCTTTAAACGTCGGCTTAGTCACAGCCATAGCGTACTCTTCGTAGTTGCTGAATAAACCGGGGTAACATACCTGTTACCCCAGATTTTTGCACTTAGTACAGCGCCTTACCGGAACTGTCTTTTACATTGGTCTTCCATGCAGCGCGAACTTGCTCAACCACAGAGGCTGGCAGCGTTGCGTAATCCAGGGCGTTAGCTTCTTTCGCGCCAGATTTGTATGCCCAGTCAAAGAACTTCAGCACTTCTGCGCCCTGCTCAGGGTTTTTCTGCTCTTTGTGGACCAGGATGAAGGTGGTGGAGGTGATTGGCCACGCTTCGTCACCTTTCTGGTTGGTCAGATCCTGTGCGAAGGATTTGCTCCAGTCAGCGCCTTTAGCCGCGTTAGCAAAGTTTGCTTCGGTCGGGCTAACTGGCTTACCGTCAGCGGACAGCAGCTTGGTGTAAGTCAGGTTGTTCTGCTTAGCATAAGCGTATTCAACGTAGCCAATGGAGCCTGGCAGACGCTGTACGAAGGCTGCGATGCCGTCGTTGCCTTTGCCGCCCAGACCGGTTGGCCAGTTAACGGTAGAGCCTGCGCCAATTTTAGATTTCCACTCTTCGTTCACTTTAGACAGGTAGCTGGTGAACACGAAGGAAGTACCGGAGCCGTCAGCACGACGAACAACCGCGATGTTCTGATCCGGCAGTTTGTGGCCTGGGTTCAGCTTAGCAATCGCCGGGTCGTTCCATTTTTTGATGGTGCCCAGGTAGATGTCACCCAGGGTTTTGCCGTCCAGAACCAGCTCGCCAGACTTAAAGCCTGGCAGGTTAACCGCCAGCACTACGCCACCGATTACGGTAGGGAACTGGAACAGGCCTTCTTGCTGTAATTTGTCATCCGCCAGAGGGGCGTCAGAAGCGCCGAAGTCAACGGTGTTAGCAATGATTTGCTTCACGCCGCCGGAGGAACCGATACCCTGGTAGTTCACCTTGTTACCAGTTTCTTTCTGGTAGGTATCTGCCCACTTGGCATACACCGGCGCAGGGAAGGTTGCACCAGCGCCAGTCAGGCTTGCAGCTGCAAACGCAGTAGAAGCGCTCAGAGATAAGGTCGCGGCGACAACAGTTGCGACAGTGGTACGCATAACGTTCATAATGTCTCCTGCCAGATGTTCGTAAATTGTTGTTTAATTGAATACAGGGTAGAAAATAGGACAGTTTGGTGACAGTTAAATGTACGAATTATGACAGTTTTATGACAATCCGCTCAGCGCCATAAAAAAACACACAACCCCATGTTTTTTAAAGCATCATTAAATTCAGTTTATTTAAAAAGGTGTTTAAAAATGAAAGCCTATCTGTCTGTATTATGTACGATATCACTCATTATGACAGCCTCTACCGTTTACGCTGATGCCGTTGAAGCACGTAATACGGATAGTTTCAGCTCAACGCTCGCCACCTTTTCAGGAAGTAATACCCTCGTCCCTACATCGATTAAGGAAAGCACAATTGTCGAGATGAAGGATCGCCTGGAAAAGTTGCAGTCAAATTACGACGGTAGCGTCAGGAAAATAGATGAGCAGGAAACCAGGCTGGATGAGATGAAAAACAAACTGTCTCAAATGGAAAGTAAAGCCAATGAGCAGCAATCCAAAATGGACAGCCTGAAGCGGGATAACGAGCAGCTTTCCCGCAAGATTGATGAACTCGCCCAGAAAATTAAATAACAAAAAAGCCCTCAACTGCGTAGAGGGCTTCTCTATGACTCCGCGACAATTTATCCGGCGACGCTAGAGCACGTCTCTGTCCAGCTCGGGCATCATCACCACGCTCTCCTGCTCGTTAGGATCGGTCCGCGAAATAATCACCACCGCAGGCTCATCGGTATTGTTGTAAGGCAGGTGCGGGGTATCCATTGGGATATAAAGAAAACTGCCGGCGGGAAGCTCAAGAAAATGCTCCAGCCCATCGCCATAAAGCACCGACGAAGTTCCGCTCAGGGCATAAATTGCGGTTTCATGGTGTTCGTGCTTGTGGGCTTTAGCCTGCGAACGAGGAGGTATGGTCGCCAGCTGCATATGGATATGCTGTGAGTCGACGGCCTCCTTTGAAACACCTACCTGATAAGAAAGCCCCTGCTTGCCTATAAATACTGGCTGCGGCTTGACCAGCCGACAGTGAGGTTTGTTTGCCGACATTTGTTGTTTCCCGCTCAGAAATAAAAACACCCTGCAAACTCGCCGTTCGCAGGGTGGATGCGAAAGCTAACCCGGTATTTCGCCCGAGGTTAGCTTCGTTTATAGCATTATTGATCCGGTGAGAAACGGCTTTTCCATCCGCTAATCGCGACTGATTAGTGACAAAAAATTACTCAACCGTTACCGATTTCGCCAGGTTACGCGGCTGATCCACGTCGGTGCCTTTGATCAGCGCCACGTGGTAGGACAGCAGTTGCAGCGGCACGGTGTAGAAGATAGGCGCAATCACCTCTTCCACATGCGGCATCTCGATGATGTGCATGTTGTCGCTGCTGGTAAAGCCGGCGTCACGGTCGGCGAACACATACAGCTGGCCACCGCGGGCGCGAACCTCTTCGATGTTGGATTTCAGTTTTTCCAACAGCTCGTTGTTCGGAGCCACAACGATAACCGGCATATCAGCATCGATCAGCGCCAGCGGGCCGTGCTTCAGCTCGCCTGCCGCATAGGCTTCAGCGTGAATATAGGAGATCTCTTTCAGCTTCAGCGCACCTTCCATGGCGATCGGGTACTGATCGCCACGACCAAGGAACAGCGCATGATGTTTGTCAGAGAAATCTTCCGCCAGCTGCTCAATGCGTTTGTCCTGGGACAGCATTTGCTCGATACGGCTTGGCAGCGCCTGCAGGCCATGTACGATATCTTGCTCAACCTGTGCATCAGCGCCTTTCAGGCGGCTCAGCTTAGCCACCAGCATCAACAATACGGTCAGTTGAGTGGTAAACGCTTTGGTTGAGGCCACGCCGATTTCCGTTCCGGCATTGGTCATCAGCGCCAGGTCGGATTCACGCACCAGAGAAGAGCCTGCCACGTTACAAATCGCCAGCGAACCGAGATAGCCCAGCTCTTTGGAAAGGCGCAGCGCCGCGAGGGTGTCCGCCGTTTCGCCAGACTGGGAAAGGGTGATCATCAGGCTGTTGCGGCGCACCGCAGATTTGCGGTAGCGGAATTCAGAGGCGATTTCGACATCGCAAGGCACGCCGGCCAGCGCTTCAAACCAGTAGCGGGAAACCATGCCTGAGTTATAGGACGTACCGCAGGCTACGATTTGAATATGCTCAACTTGAGAGAGCATTTCATTGGCTTTTGGCCCCAGCTCCGTCAAATCCACTTCACCGTGGCTGATGCGCCCGGCCAGGGTGTTTTTGATGGCGTTCGGCTGCTCGTAGATCTCTTTCTGCATGTAATGACGGTAAATGCCTTTGTCGCCAGCGTCATACTGCAGATTGGATTCGATGTCCGGGCGCTGAACCTGCTCGCCTTTAGTATCAAAAACGGTCACCGCGCGACGGGTCACTTCTGCGATATCGCCTTCTTCGAGGAAGATAAAGCGGCGCGTTACCGGCAACAGTGCCAGCTGATCGGAGGCGATAAAGTTTTCACCCATGCCCAGGCCGATGACCATCGGGCTACCGGAACGCGCGGCCAGTAGCACATCCGGGTTACGGGTATCCATGATTACGGTGCCATAAGCGCCGCGAAGCTGAGGAATAGTGCGAAGGACAGCGTCGCGCAGCGTGCCACCCTGCTCCAGTTCCCAATGCACCAGATGAGCAATAACTTCGGTATCCGTCTGGGAGACAAACGTGTAGCCGCGAGACTGCAGCGCTTCACGCAGCGGCTCGTGGTTTTCGATAATACCGTTGTGTACGACCACAATGTGGTCGGAAACATGTGGGTGAGCATTAATTTCTGAAGGTTCGCCGTGCGTTGCCCAACGGGTATGGGCAATCCCGGTGCCGCCATGCAGAGCGGTTTCTTCCGCAGCTTCCGCCAGTTTCTGTACTTTACCCAGACGACGCAGACGGGTCATGTGACCTTTGTCGTCAACAACCGCCAGGCCCGCAGAGTCGTACCCGCGGTATTCCAGACGACGAAGCCCTTCGAGAAGGATTTCAGCGATATCACGTTGCGCCACTGCGCCAACAATTCCACACATAATTTTTAAGTCCTGATAATGGCGTTAGCCATGTGTTGTCGCTGACCTGTTTATTCCGGTTTTCCGGAGCCCCGAGCCTTGTAGAGAGTGGGGTTATTTTTATGGTTACTGCCTTTGGGCGGGGCGTTTTCAAGAACGACCCTCACCCCAGCCCTCTCCCTGGAAGGGAGAGGGAGGAAATCTGTGTTTTGTTCAGCTCCCTGGCCCTTAGAGAGGAAGGGAAAGCCATCTCAGTCCAGTTCCCTCTCCCTTTGGGGAGAGGGTTAGGGTGAGGGGAAATTACTTTTTCTTAACCGGACGCTGCCAGCCCTGAATGTGTTTCTGTTTTACGCGGCTGATCACCAGTTCATTTTCAGCAATGTCGCGCGTCACTGTCGTCCCGGCGCCAATGGTGACACCGCTGGCCACGGTAACCGGGGCCACCAGTTGAGTATCAGAGCCAACAAACACGTCATCGCCAATGATCGTTTTATGTTTGTTCGCGCCGTCGTAATTGCAGGTAATTGTGCCTGCACCGATGTTCACGTTGTCGCCAATTTCGGCATCACCGAGGTAGCTCAAATGGCCCGCTTTAGAACCTTTCCCCAGACGAGCTTTCTTCATTTCAACGAAGTTGCCCACGTGAGCGCCTTCCGCTAGTTCCGCGCCAGGGCGCAGGCGGGCAAATGGCCCGATGGTGCAAGCGGCTTCAAGCGTCGCATCTTCAATAACCGTATACGGACTGATTTCGCAGTCATCACCGATAACGGCATTTTTAATCACGCAGCCGGTCCCAATCTTCACGCGGTTACCCAGCGTAACGCGGCCTTCCACAATGACATTAGTATCTATTTCAACATCGCGCCCGTGCGTGAATTCACCGCGTAGATCGAACCGAGCCGGATCGCGGAGCATAACGCCCGCCAGCAGCAGCTTATCGGCCTGCTCCGTCTGGTAAACGCGCTCCAGGCGAGAAAGCTGCAGGCGGTTATTCACGCCTTCAACTTCACTCAGGCGATCCGGATGAACGGCGGCAATCTCACGCCCTTCACCATGAGCCAGAGCAATAATGTCCGTGATGTAAAACTCGCCCTGGGCGTTGTTGTTATCCAGCTTGCCGAGCCAGCGCTTCAGATCTGCGCCGTTAGCCACCAGAATCCCGGTGTTGATTTCATTGATTTTGCGCTGTTCTTCACTGGCGTCTTTATGCTCAACGATGCCAACGACCTTGCCATTTTCCCGCGCAATGCGGCCATAGCCGGTCGGATCATCAAGCTTAACGGTCAGCAAACCAATGCCGCCCTGCGGTTTAGCTTCACACAGGCGCCGTAAAGTTTCGACCGAGATCAGCGGCACATCGCCGTACAGCATCAGAATGTCTTCGTCATCGGCAAAGAACGGTGCCGCCATCTGCATCGCATGGCCGGTTCCCAGCTGCTCCGCCTGCAGTACCCAGTTAAGCGAGCCGTCGTTCAGGGTTTGCTTTAGCAGATCCCCGCCGTGGCCATACACCAGGTTCACCCGCTGAGCACCTAATTTATTAGCGGCGTCAATGACATGCTGAACCATTGGCTTCCCAGCCAGCGTGTGCAGCACCTTTGGAAGATCTGAGTACATGCGGGTTCCTTTGCCGGCGGCAAGGATAACCACGCTCATTGCGCTGTTTGACATACGTGTCCTGAATCTGTTTAGTGTGTGAAGTAAAGCGATTTAGCCTTGAAAATTCTACATATTTTGCACCAAAAAATACGTTGCTGCTAATTTCACCGCCTTGAGATTATCTGCGTCTTTTATAGCAGTAATCGCGGCAGAATCCATGAGAATTAAGGCCGAAACAGGGGCTAAACACCCCGAGAAAACCGCTATCTAGCTGGTTTTATGGTTATTTTGAGCATGGAATAAAGCTGAGAAATAAAAAATGCCAGTCAGGTTTCCCGGACTGGCATTTGTCTTTTCAAGCAGGTAGTTACATCGCTTTTTTGGTTAACTCGATAACGCGCAGTTTGGCGATCGCTTTAGCCAGTTCAGCAGAAGCCTGAGCGTAATCCACGTCACCGTGGGAGCTGTGCATGTGCTCTTCAGCTTTGCGTTTCGCTTCCAGGGCACGCGCTTCGTCGAGATCCTGGCCGCGAATTGCGGTGTCAGCCAGGACGGTTACGTTACCCGGCTGCACTTCCAGAACACCGCCGGACAGGTAGATAAACTCTTCATGTCCGTGCTGTTTAACGATGCGAATCATACCAGGCTTAATGGCGGTGAGCAGCGGGGCGTGACCTGGGTAGATACCCAGCTCACCTTCGCTACCCGTTACCTGGATCTTTTCGACCAGACCGGAGAACATTTGCTGCTCCGCGCTGACGACGTCCAGGTGGTAAGTCATAGCCATGTCACCCTCCGATTAGGCGTTAAAGTTTTTTCGCTTTCTCAACGGCTTCGTCGATGGAGCCGACCATGTAGAACGCCTGCTCTGGCAGATGGTCGTATTCGCCGTCCATGATGCCTTTAAAGCCACGGATGGTATCTTTCAGCGAAACGTATTTGCCTGGAGAACCGGTAAAGACTTCTGCTACGAAGAATGGCTGAGACAGGAAGCGCTGGATCTTACGCGCACGTGCTACAACCAGTTTGTCTTCTTCGGACAGTTCGTCCATACCCAGAATCGCGATGATGTCTTTCAGTTCCTGGTAACGCTGCAGGATAGACTGAACGCCACGCGCGGTATCGTAGTGCTCCTGACCAACAACCAGTGGATCCAGCTGGCGGCTGGTGGAGTCCAGCGGGTCAACTGCCGGGTAAATACCCAGAGATGCGATCTGACGGCTCAGCGTAACGGTTGAGTCCAGGTGCGCAAAGGTGGTCGCCGGAGACGGGTCAGTCAAGTCATCCGCAGGAACGTAAACGGCCTGTACGGAGGTGATAGAACCGGTCTTGGTGGAGGTAATACGCTCCTGAAGAACACCCATCTCTTCTGCCAGAGTTGGCTGATAACCTACCGCAGAAGGCATACGACCCAGCAGTGCAGATACTTCTGTACCGGCCAAGGTATAACGGTAGATGTTATCAACGAACAGCAGAACGTCGCGGCCTTCGTCACGGAATTTTTCCGCGATGGTCAGACCGGTCAGCGCTACGCGCAGACGGTTACCTGGTGGCTCGTTCATCTGGCCGTAAACCAGTGCTACTTTATCCAGAACGTTGGAGTCGGTCATTTCGTGGTAGAAGTCGTTACCCTCACGAGTACGTTCACCCACGCCCGCAAACACGGAATAACCGGAGTGCTCGATCGCGATGTTACGGATCAGCTCCATCATGTTTACGGTTTTACCTACGCCCGCACCACCGAACAGACCAACTTTACCGCCCTTAGCGAACGGACAAATCAGGTCGATAACTTTGATGCCGGTTTCCAGCAGTTCCTGAGAGCTGGACAGCTCTTCGTAGGAAGGTGCTGCACGGTGAATAGCCCAACGGTCTTCTTCGCCGATGTCGCCTTTCATGTCGATTGGCTGACCCAGCACGTTCATGATACGGCCCAGGGTCGCTTTACCTACCGGGACTTCGATCGGATGCTCAAGGTCATTGACTTGCAGACCGCGACGCAGACCGTCGGAGGAACCCATTGCGATGGTACGCACGATACCGCCGCCGAGCTGCTGCTGAACTTCCAGCACCAGCTTCTCATTGTTGTTCTGTACCTCAAGCGCGTCATAAACGCGCGGTACGCCGTCCTGAGGGAACTCGACGTCCACCACGGCGCCGATTACCTGGACAATCTTTCCAGTAGCCATCTTGAATCCTCTACGTAATTCGTTTACCCGTCATATTTCAATTTGCAGATGCGTTGACTGCCTTCCCTCACCTCCGTCACTTACTGAAGTAAGCTCTTGAGGATTTGCTCAGTTGGCGTCTTTCTGCAAACCGAACTATTTAGGGTAATAAACCTGGTTTAAACCGCGGACGCACCACCGACGATTTCGGTAAGTTCCTGAGTAATGCTGGCCTGACGAGCTTTGTTGTATACCAACCGCAGCTCTTTAATCAGGCTGCCGCCGTTATCGGTTGCGGCTTTCATCGCCACCATACGTGCGGCCTGCTCGCTGGCCAGGTTTTCTACGACGCCCTGATAAACCTGAGACTCAACATAACGACGCAGCAGGGTGTCCAGCAGCGCTTTCGGGTCCGGTTCGTACAGGTAGTCCCAGGATTTACGCTTCAGATCCTCATCTTCTGATGCCGGTAACGGCAGCAGCTGAGTGATGGTCGGAACCTGAGACATGGTGTTAACAAATTTGTTGCTGACAACGTACAGCTTGTCCAGACGACCTTCGTCGTAGGCTTGCAGCATCACTTTCACCGGGCCGATCAGTTCAGACAGGGAAGGGGTATCTCCCATGCCGGTAACCTGAGCAACCACGTTGCCGCCAACGGAGTTGAAGAAAGAAACGCCTTTAGAGCCGATCATCGCGAGTTCGCTCTGAACGCCCTTATCGGACCACTCTTTCATATCCGCCAGCACTTTTTTGAACAAGTTAATGTTCAAACCGCCGCACAAACCACGATCGGTCGACACCACCAGGTAGCCCACGCGCTTAACGTCGCGTTCTTCCAGGTATGGGTGCTTATATTCCAGATTACCGTTCGCAAGGTGACCAATCACTTTGCGCATGGTATCTGCATAAGGACGGCTGGCCGCCATGCGATCCTGCGATTTACGCATTTTGGAAGCGGCGACCATCTCCATCGCTTTGGTGATCTTCTGCGTGTTCTGGACGCTTGCGATCTTACTACGTATCTCTTTTGCGCCGGCCATGAGCTTCTCCTCAATGCCTTGCGGCTTGCCCTAGAGCAAGCCGCCAGACGTTACCAGGACTGGGTTGCTTTAAAGGAGTCGAGGATGCCTTTCAGCTTGCCTTCGATCTCGTCGTTATAGCCACCGGTCTGGTTAATTTCTTGCATCAGCGGAGCGTGATCACGGTCAGCGTAAGCCAGCAGAGCGGCTTCGAAGCTACCGATTTTCGCCAGTTCCACGTCTTCGAGGTAACCGCGTTCAGCCGCGAACAGCACCAGACCCTGTTGTGCAACAGACATTGGGGCATACTGTTTCTGCTTCAGCAGCTCGGTCACTTTCTGACCGTGGCTCAGCTGTTTACGGGTGGCTTCATCCAGATCGGATGCGAACTGAGAGAACGCAGCCAGTTCACGATACTGTGCCAGCGCGGTACGAATACCACCGGACAGTTTCTTGATGATCTTGGTCTGAGCAGCACCACCAACACGAGATACCGAAATACCTGGGTTAACTGCCGGACGAATACCGGAGTTAAACAGGTTGGTTTCCAGGAAGATCTGACCATCGGTAATCGAAATTACGTTGGTTGGAACGAACGCAGAAACGTCACCCGCCTGGGTTTCGATGATCGGCAGAGCGGTCAGGGAGCCGGTTTTACCTTTAACTTCACCTTTGGTGAAAGCTTCCACGTATTCCGCGTTAACGCGGGATGCGCGCTCCAGCAGACGGGAGTGGAGGTAGAACACGTCGCCCGGGAAGGCTTCACGACCTGGTGGACGACGAAGCAGCAGGGAAACCTGACGATAAGCAACAGCCTGTTTAGACAGGTCATCGTATACGATCAGCGCATCTTCACCGCGGTCACGGAAGTATTCGCCCATTGCGCAACCAGCATATGGTGCCAGGTATTGCAGTGCAGCGGATTCAGAAGCAGTTGCCACAACAACGATGGTGTTGGACAGTGCGCCGTGCTCTTCCAGTTTACGAACCACGTTAGAAATGGTGGACGCTTTCTGGCCGATAGCCACGTACACACATTTAATACCGGAGTCACGCTGGTTGATGATGGCATCGATTGCCATCGCGGTTTTACCAGTCTGACGGTCACCGATGATCAGCTCACGCTGGCCACGGCCGATTGGAATCATCGCATCGACGGATTTATAACCGGTCTGCACCGGCTGATCGACGGACTGACGTTCGATTACGCCTGGCGCGATAACTTCGATTGGCGAGAAGCCATCGTTATCAACCGGACCTTTACCGTCGATTGGTGCACCCAGGGTGTTCACCACGCGGCCCAACAGGCCACGGCCAACCGGAACTTCCAGAATACGGCCAGTACACTTAACCTTCATGCCTTCGGCGAGGTCAGCGTATGGGCCCATCACTACAGCACCTACGGAGTCGCGCTCCAGGTTCAGTGCGATAGCGTAACGGTTACCCGGCAGGGAAATCATCTCACCCTGCATACAATCGGCCAGGCCGTGAACGCGGATAATACCGTCACTTACAGAAACAATAGTACCTTCGTTATGAGCTTCGCTCACAACATTGAACTGAGCAATGCGCTGCTTGATCAGTTCGCTGATTTCGGTGGAATTCAGTTGCATGCTCCAGTCCCCTTAAGACTGCAAGACGTCTGCAAGACGTTCAAGACGGCCGCGTACGCTACCGTCAATGACCATATCACCCGACTGGATGATAACGCCCGCCATAACAGACTTATCGATTTTGCAATTCAGCTTAACTTTGCGTGACAGACGTTTTTCCATTGCGGACGTAATGTTTGCAAGCTGTTCATGGCTAAGTTCAGCCGCGGAGGTTACCTGAACCTCTGCAATCGCTTCACTCAGCGCGCGTAAATGCGCGAACTGCTCAAGAACATCCGGGAGCGCTTTTAAACGACCGTTATCAGCCATCACCTTAATCAGGTTCTGGCCGTTGGCGTCCAGCTGCTCGCCGCAAATGGCGATGAACGAATCTGCGAGCGTTTCTGGTGCCAGGGCACCGGAAAGAAGCTCTTCCATTTGTTCGTTTTTCGTTACCTCGGCAGCAAACGCCAGCATATTCTGCCAGCGGTCTACGCTCTGGTGTTCGACGGCAAAGTCAAAAGCTGCTTTGGCGTAGGGGCGAGCTACAGTAACAAATTCAGACATCAGCCCCTCCCTCCTTACAGTTCAGCGACCAGTTTATCGACGATGTCGCTGTTAGCAGCTTCATCTACGGAACGTTCGATTATCTTCTCGGCACCGGCAATTGCCAGCAGAGCGACCTGCTTACGCAGCTCTTCACGAGCGCGTTTACGCTCAGCGTCGATTTCTGCCTGAGCCTGCCCAACGATTTTATTACGTTCCTGCTCTGCCTCAGTTTTCGCTTCATCAAGGATCTGGGCACGGCGTTTGTTCGCCTGCTCAATGATCACCTGAGCTTCCGCTTTGGCTTTTTTCAGCTGGTCGGTCGCGTTGGCCTGTGCAAGGTCAAGGTCCTTTTGAGCACGTTCTGCAGAAGCAAGACCGTCAGCAATTTCTTTCTGACGCTTCTCGATGGCTGCCATTAATGGCGGCCATACGTACTTCATGCAGAACAGAACAAACAGGACAAACGCGATGGCCTGGCCGAGGATTGTTGCGTTAATGTTCACAGCACAATGCCTCTTTGTTAGTTAACGTTCTGATATTACTAGATGACTCAAACATCGCTCACTAGGCGACGGCGAACATCACGTACAGACCCAGACCAACAGCGATCATTGGGATTGCATCCACCAGACCCATTACGATAAAGAACTGAGTACGCAGCAGTGGAATCAGATCTGGTTGGCGTGCAGCGCCTTCCAGGAATTTGCCCCCGAGGATGCCGATACCGATCGCAGCACCGATTGCCGCCAGACCCATCATCACAGCGGCAGCCATGTACAGCAGATCCATATTCAGGTTTTCCATGACAGTCTCCAAGTTTGTTTCAGTTAAACGCAGTAGTGGTAAGTAAATTAATGTTCTTCAGACGCCATCGACAGATAGACGATCGTCAGAACCATGAAGATGAAGGCTTGCAGCGTAATAATCAGGATGTGGAAAATGGCCCACGGCACATTCAGAATCCACTGTGACCACCACGGCAACAGACCTGCAATCAGAATGAAAATCAGCTCACCGGCATACATGTTGCCGAACAGTCGCAGACCCAGTGATACAGGTTTGGACAGCAGGCTTACCCCTTCAAGGATTAAGTTGACAGGAATAAATGCCCAGTGATTGAACGGCTGCAGCGTCAGCTCTTTCGTGAAGCCGCCAATGCCTTTCATTTTGATGCTGTAGAACAGAATGAGGATAAACACGCCTAGCGCCATAGACAGGGTGATATTCACGTCCGCAGACGGCACCACGCGCAGGGCTGGCAGGCCTAAGAAGTGCTCGCCGATAAGCGGCAGCAGATCGATAGGCAACAGATCCATCAAGTTCATCAGGAAGACCCAGACGAAAATCGTCAGGGCGAGTGGAGCGATAACCTTGCTTTTGCCATGGTACATGTCTTTCACGCTGCCATGCACAAAGCCAATAATCAGCTCGATAAAAGTCTGAAATTTACCCGGGACGCCGCTGGTTGCGGTTTTCGCCACTTTACGGAACAACACCAAGAACACCAGCCCCAGAAATACTGAGAAGAACATGGAGTCGATGTTGAGCGTCCAGAAGGTAGCCGGGGGGTTATGCGGATCCACCAGCGAGAAAGTACGCAGGTCCAACTGAAGGTTATTCAGGTGGTGACCTATATACTCCTGCGGTGTAGAGATTTCTCCTGCAGACATGATGCCTCTTACCCTTTGTTGTTAATTACAGCTGGTGCGAGTATCTGCACAACCAGCACCGAAACCCACGTCACTATTAGCGGCAATACCACCGCCTTAAAGTACGCCAGCGCCACCACTAAAATGATGAAGGTCGCAATCACCTTTAGCACTTCGCCGAAAGCGAATGTCCAGGCCACGCGGCCTTTTGCGGGTGTATGCGCCTGATGACGCCAGGCAAAAATCATAAACAGCGCGTTTGGCAACCAAACCGCCAGGCCTCCACCGAGAGCGGAAGCGCCCCAAGAAGGAGCTTTAAGGCAAAACAGCAGTCCAATTGCTACCACAGCCAGAAGTTGGATGAACAGAAGCTTGCGGGCTACGTTCTTACTCAAGAGCGACACAGACATGACGTTTCCTAACTCCTGCTACCTATGAGGTATGTCGCGTGTCGTATAAAACTGTCTTTGCGACGCTGAGTCAAGCCTCAAAAAGCGAGCAAATTATACGGTGCGGCCCAGTGATTTCAAACAATAAGTAGCGAAAAGGTGAACAAATGTTTAATTAATTTTCCGCAGAGCCGTTTTCTGACTTTTGGTGAATCGCATCGGCTTCCTCAAAAAGTGCAAATAAGCCGAAATCCCTGACAGCAAAGCGTGCACACGATCACAAATTAAACATCTTATCGGCAGACATTATTTTGCCGCTTAAGAAAGCACTAATTACAGATGACTGATAATTAAGCTGATTAATGTGCACTCTGTTTAAAACAAGCTGAAACATCATAAAAACCTTTCATTGACATTCCAGTTAAACTTTTAACATCCGACAAAGGCCGTTTTTCGGCATAATTTTAGCCGGATGATATTTTCGAATAAAATTATTACCCTGGTAATTAATCACTTTTAAGTTAAAAGCAGGATAAATCCGAGTTAAAGATTGGTTAAATGTAACCAACCATTACATCGATCGCCCCGCCGTTTTTTAACCTCAGTGAAACATCTCTATCGCGTCGTTTTTTGATAAATATTAAGTTTTGTTTGCCTTAATCAGCACCAAATGCCTCTCCCCTTCCAGGCTCGGCACGTTGAGTTTGACGATATTTTCAACGGTGAATCCGGCAGGCAGTTGGGTAATTTCTTCATCCGGACGCACCCCTTTCAGCGCATAGAACTTTCCGTGCGCAGCAGGCAGATGGTGACACCAGTTCACCATGTCGCTTAGCGAGGCAAAAGCCCGGCTGATAACGCCGTCAAACGGAGGTTCCGCCGGAAAATCCTCCACGCGACTTTGTACCGGAGTAATGTTTTCCAGCTTCAGCTCGTGCTGGACCTGACGCAGGAATCGCACACGCTTGCCGAGGCTGTCCAGCAGGGTGAAATGCGAATCAGGGCGCACGATTGCCAGCGGGATCCCAGGCAGACCAGGGCCCGTGCCAACGTCGATAAACCGGCTGCCCTGCAAATGCGGTTCGACCACAATGCTATCCAGAATATGCCGCACCAGCATTTCATCAGGATTACGCACCGAAGTGAGGTTATAGGCCTTGTTCCATTTGTCGAGCAGCGAAACATAGCCCACCAGTTGCTGCTGCTGATTTTCAGGGAGAGTGATGCCCGCTTCTTTCAGCAGGCGAGATAATTTAGTCAGCACGTCATAAACCCATCAAAAAAAGAGGCCAGGATTGCCTGGCCTGTTGTCGTCTGTTTTTAAGCGCTGCGTCGCAGCAGCCCTTGTTTTTTAAGCCAGACAAGCAAAATAGAGATTGCCGCAGGGGTAATACCCGAGATGCGCGATGCCTGGCCAATGGAAACCGGTTTGTGATCGTTAAGTTTGGCGATCACTTCGTTAGACAGCCCGCTCACCTGACTATAGTCGAGCGTGGCTGGTAACACAGTATTCTCATTGCGTTGCTGTTTTTCAATCTCATCCTGCTGGCGTGCAATATAGCCTTCGTATTTAACCTGGATCTCGACCTGCTCTGCAGCCTGAGGATCTTGAAGTCCTGGCGCAAAGGTCGACAGCTGCGTCATCGCCGCGTAGGTCATTTCTGGGCGACGCAGCAGATCTTCGCCGTTAGCTTCTTTGGAAAGCGGGGCACTGAGCTGCGCGTTCACCTCTGCTACCTGCTCAGAGTTCGGGTGCAGCCAGATATCTTTCAGGCGCTGACGCTCACGTTCGATCATTTCCAGCTTGTCGTTGAAGCGAGCCCAGCGAGCATCATCCACCAGACCCAGCTCACGACCGGCTTCGGTGAGACGCAGGTCGGCGTTGTCTTCACGCAGCATCAGGCGATATTCAGCCCTGGAAGTAAACATACGGTACGGTTCTTTGGTCCCCAGAGTGCACAGGTCATCAACCAGCACGCCAAGGTAAGCCTGATCGCGACGCGGTGCCCAACCCTCTTTCTCGGCAGAGAACCGAGCGGCATTGAGACCGGCAAGCAGACCCTGAGCAGCGGCTTCTTCGTAACCAGTGGTGCCGTTGATCTGACCAGCAAAGAACAGCCCCTGGATAAATTTGCTTTCCAGCGTTGGTTTCAGATCGCGCGGATCGAAAAAATCATACTCAATCGCGTAGCCTGGGCGAACGATCTTCGCATTCTTCATTCCCTTCATCGAACGAACGATTTGCATCTGAACGTCAAACGGCAGGCTGGTGGAGATCCCGTTCGGGTAAATTTCGTTGCTGGTCAGCCCTTCAGGCTCCAGGAAGATTTGGTGCGCGTTGCGATCGGCAAAACGCATCACTTTATCTTCGATAGACGGGCAGTAACGAGGACCAATGCCTTCGATAATCCCTGCATACATTGGACTGCGGTCGAGGTTATTACGAATGACCTCGTGAGTTTGCTCATTGGTATGCGTGATGTAGCAAGGTACCTGCTCCGGGTGCTGGTTCACGTTCCCCATGAAGGAGAAGACCGGCATCGGGTTATCTCCGTGTTGCGGAGCAAGTACGCTGAAATCAATGGTGCGGGCGTCAATGCGCGGAGGTGTCCCGGTTTTCAGGCGACTGACGCGCAAAGGCAGTTCACGTAAGCGACGTGAGAGCGGGATCGACGGAGGATCGCCCGCACGGCCGCCGCTGTAGTTATCCAGCCCGATGTGGATCTTACCATCCAGGAAGGTGCCTACTGTCAGCACAACCGCTTTCGCGCGGAATTTAAGCCCCATCTGGGTGACCGCACCGACGACACGATCGTTCTCAACGATAAGATCTTCAACCGCCTGCTGGAAAATCATCAGGTTTGGCTGGTTCTCCAGCGCGGTGCGCACGGCCTGACGGTAAAGCACGCGGTCTGCCTGAGCGCGAGTGGCGCGGACTGCCGGGCCTTTGCTGGCGTTTAGTATTCTAAACTGAATGCCTGCATGATCGATCGCGGTAGCCATCAGGCCACCGAGAGCATCCACTTCCTTAACCAAATGTCCCTTGCCAATACCGCCAATAGCCGGGTTACAGGACATCTGTCCCAGCGTGTCGATATTGTGTGTCAGAAGCAGGGTCTGCTGACCCATACGAGCTGCGGCCATTGCCGCCTCTGTGCCTGCATGACCCCCGCCGATGATAATGACGTCAAAAGGATCTGGATAAAACATGGTAACTGCCTCGGTTTCGCGAATGAGGGTTTGTGACTTCCCGGGCTGGGGATTCTACTCAACTTTAGTCTTTCGAGAAAGCATCGGGATCTTCGGTTATTAAAAGAAGATCTTTTTTATTTAAAGATCTCTTTATTGTGATCTCTTATTAGGATCGACCACCTCTGTGGATAAGCCATTTATCCATTTTAGGATCAACAACCTGGAAAGGATCTTTTGCTGTGTACTACCGGTGATCCCAGACCGTATAAGCTGGGATCAGAATTGAGGTTTATGCACAACTCAAAAAGTGAACAGCGGTTGTTATTGGGATAACTACGGGTTAATCCAAGCTTTTAACCAGAGTTATCCACATCTGATCGCGCAATCTTTACACTTCAGGGAGTAAATTAATCCAGGAACCAACCCAAATTTCGGCTGGATCCTCAGGAATGTCGTGATCGAGGATGTTAATTTTGAGCAAGGATCCTATGCGGGTTGCACCGCATTCGGTCAGAAGCAGATCGATCTTCTCTATAGCACCGCAAAACGTGTCGTATTCACGGCTGCCGATCCCGATCGCGCCATAGCTTACGTCGCTCAGATCCGGGCGCTGTTCATTTATAGCGTCATAGAAAGGCTGCAGGTTG
This sequence comes from Cedecea sp. Ae19-4, assembly GCF_059801165.1. Lineage (NCBI taxonomy): Bacteria > Pseudomonadati > Pseudomonadota > Gammaproteobacteria > Enterobacterales > Enterobacteriaceae > Cedecea > Cedecea sp. Ae19-4. Next base: position 286,893 of record NZ_JBCHWG010000002.1, read on the forward strand.
TCCGGCAGATCGCCAGCACCATGTGTGGAAGAGACCACCAGCCAGATACCGCTGGCTTTAAGATCTTCTAAAAGAGGGCCATGCAGCATTTCAGTGCCGTGTCCCGCTTCTTCAAGCTTCTCTGCCAGATGTTCTGCTACATATTCGGCACTACCCAGAGTACTGCCGCTAATCAGAGTGATATCAGCCATTGTGTCCCGCCTTTTCAAATCGTCGCGTATTGTACGCTGTGAAAGAGCGGGGATCTACCTGTGGATAATATGGGTATTAAAATTAACGATCAGGGCCGGATAGTGCGCATGATCGGGTTCTGCAGCGAGATCAGCGTTTCAGTGGACTGAATTTCATCGATTGTTTGGATCTTGTTGATAAGTACCTGCTGGAGGGCATCAATGGATCGGCACATCACCTTAATAAAGATGCTGTAGTGGCCGGTGGTGTAGTAAGCCTCAGTGACCTCATCCAGGTTTTCCAGCTTGGTCAGGGCGGAGGGATAATCTTTGGCGCTTTTCAGAATGATGCCAATAAAGCAGCAGACATCGTAGCCGAGCTGCTTCGGGCTGATGTCGATACGCGCCCCGGTAATGATCCCCGCCTGCTTCATCTTTTCGACGCGGACGTGAATGGTGCCCGGGCTGACGCCAAACTGTTTGGCCAGTTCTGCATATGCGGTGCGGGCATTGGCCATTAATGCTTCGAGTATGCCGCGATCGAGATTGTCGATCTGATAATTATCCATCACTTTTTCCTATGATAAATGCCGATTTTCCATTTTTTATAGCCTTAAATTCGTTGATTAAAAAGAGGCTGGCCTTTTTTATTGTTGATTATTGAATACGGTGACGTTTCTGTTGCTTAATCGATGACAGAAACACCACAACAAAGAGAAAAGCCATGAAAACCGCCTGGATTGCTAAACAACGTCAGATCAGTTTTGTGAAAACCCATTTTTCCCGTCAGCTGGAAGAGAAGCTGGGCCTGATAGAAGTACAGGCACCGATCCTCAGCCGCGTAGGGGATGGCACACAGGACAACCTTTCTGGCAGCGAGAAAGCAGTGCAGGTGAAGGTGAAAACCTTGCCGCAGGCGCAGTTTGAAGTGGTGCATTCGCTGGCCAAATGGAAAAGAAAAACGCTCGGCCAGCACGACTTCAGCGCGGGCGAAGGGCTTTACACGCACATGAAAGCTCTTCGCCCCGATGAAGACCGTTTATCCCCGATTCACTCGGTCTATGTCGATCAGTGGGACTGGGAACGCGTGATGGGTGACGGCGAACGCCACACCGGCACGCTAAAACAAACCGTAGAGAGCATCTGGGCGGCAATTAAGGCTACCGAGGCTGAAGTGAGTGAACGGTTTGGCCTGGCTGCCTTGCTGCCGGAGAAAATCCATTTTGTTCACAGCGAAACGTTATTGCAGCGCTTCCCTGGTCTGGACGCAAAAGGCCGCGAGCGGGCTATCGCTAAAGAACTTGGCGCGGTCTTCTTAATCGGTATCGGGGGCAAGCTGTCGGACGGGAAACGTCACGACGTCCGCGCCCCGGATTATGATGACTGGTCAACCGGCGGGGAAGCGGGTTTACCGGGGCTGAACGGCGATATCCTGGTCTGGAACCCGGTGCTGGAAGATGCGCTGGAGCTTTCTTCTATGGGGATCCGCGTGGATGCGGACACCCTGAAGCGCCAGCTGGCGATCACCGGAGATGAAGACAGGCTCCAGCTCGAATGGCACCAGTCGTTGGTGAAAGGTGAAATGCCGCAAACCATCGGCGGCGGCATTGGCCAGTCTCGTCTGACGATGCTGCTGCTTCAGCTGCCGCATATTGGCCAGGTTCAGTGCGGCGTCTGGTCGCCAGAAGTGCAGGCTAAGGTTAGCGACCTGCTGTGAGTCTTAGCGCCGCCAGCGACGCAGCAGGCGGCTTCTCATCCCGGTGTCAAAGCGCCAGATATGGTCAAAGATGCGCATGATGCCGGGTTTTCCATGCCCCGACATGGCGACCGCGTGAAAGCGGTTCTGATACTGCCGCTGCAGTGCCTTCACGCTGCTGACGACATCGTCCGGTAGCCGCTGGGCGATAAAATCTGAGATCACCACCGCATCGGCATCGTGCCAGTCTCCGGTTTGCATTTTTTCCAGGATCGAGCGGAAACAGCTGGCAAGATCCGTCCCGCCGCTGAAGTGCTGGCTTAAAAAACGGATCGCCTGATCGATGCCGTCCCGCCCGCTGACCTCATAGCGCACCACTTCGCTGGAAAACAGCATAATAAAGCAGCGCCGGTTGTCGGCGAGGGCAATGCGCATCAGCGCCAGGCAAAAAGCCTTTGCGCATTGCTCGTTGAACCCGCCCATGGAGCCGGAAGTGTCCACGCAGACAATAAATGGCCCGCGAGGTTGTTCGTCAAAATCCTGATGGGCGACCGGGCGTTCGATGATTTTTTCACGCCATGCGTCACCGTGCAGACGGTAAGTGAGCAGTTGCTTCTCCACCAGGCGGCGGTAGAACTCAAATTCCAGTTCGGTAATCCCAAGGGTTGCCAGTTCGGGCGGCAGCAGGCGCAGGATATCGTCGCTGCGCTGTAGGCCGTCAACCTGTTCGGGCACGGTGGCAGGTTCCCGAACCAGCATACGCCAGGGCTCCGTGGGGGAATCTTTCCGCGGGACCGATTTTGCCTCGCGGGAGCGGCCCAGCTGTTCGGCAAGCTGCATCAGCTCGGGCTGGCCGGTGAGAAACTCGCCGTATTGCACAATCAGCTGATAGTCCCCGCGCTTGAGCGTGCCGCCGCTCATGTCCCACAGCTTGCCCGCTGCTTTATCGTTTTCGGCAAGTGCGGGGTCCAGTTGCCCGCTAAGTGCCAGCCGCTCCTGAATCTCCGCCAGCAGCTTGTCGCGCTCGTCTTCTAACAGCTGCTGGTTAAGCGACGTGGCCTGTACAACCAGGCTCAACCGCCAGCGCTGCAGAAACAGCGTATGCTGCGCCGGGGTGAAGTGCGGGTTATCAGCCACCAGCGTTTTGGCCTGTTCATAGAACGGCGAGCCGAGCTTATGCAGCAGCTGAATAATTTCCGGCAGCCGCATGATGAGCTGCCCGGTGGTGAGTAACTGACTCTGCTGGTAGCAAAGGACTTCCTGCGCCAGCTCATCCGGGACGTGTCCGTCCTTCAGTCGGCCTTTGAGCTGGTCTCGCCAGCGAGGTAAGTCTTCACTAACTGCTTTTTTCAAACGCGGGAATTTTTCGAAAAACACCGCCAGCTGCGGGGCAGCCAGCAGGGTAATAATGATCTCTTCTATCAGTTCGCCTTCACCAATAGTCAGGATCATATCCAGCGTTTCAACGCTTATCATTGCCGGGCCTGTTTCAGCTGTGCCGCAACGTCCTGCAGGCTGGCTTCAATTTTTCCCAGCCAGTCGCTTTCAATAAACAGGCATTTTTGCTGATCGTTAAAGCGCTCGTGCTGCTGGTATAACGCGGCGTCGAGATCGTCAAACTGCTTTTTGATCTCATCCGGTACGCCCTGTTGCTGGTGGCCCGGCAGCGCCAGCCGTGTGGCCTGGAGGCTAACATCGCGAATGGTCAGGTGCAGGCTGTTGTCCACTTCAAGGTTAAGCAACTGCGCAAAACCAATGCCGTTCAACTTGCCGCGGACCTCGCCTCCTTTATTAAGCCACTGCGCCAGCGCCTCACGCGCCAGGGTGATATGAATCACTTCGATATCGTGCAGTTTCAGCGGCTTTTGCAGTAAAAGCGTTAGCGTTTCGCCGGTTATCTCATCCGGGAGCTGGTACTGCGGCTTGCGGCTGAACATACCGGTCTGCTTGAGCACGGTGAAAGCGTCCCGATCGCTGCTTTGCTGCTGAAGCTGGAGGCGGCGCTGGACGATGCCGCTGAGCTTGCTCAGAATGGCCTGCTGCTGCCACGCGTGGCCGGTCATCAAAACTTCAATCTGCTGCTGCATCAAATTCATTGTTGCCGTGTCGTGCCACAGACAGTCTTTGAGCAGGATAAGATCGATAGGCGCCACGGCATCGCGGCCGTTAAAGAAGGCGCTGGCCTGCAGCAGACGAATGGCTTTTTTCCAGCGGCGATCGGATACATAAGGTGCCCCCGGCGTGGCCTCAAGCAGCTGCCTCAGGGTGAAGATCAGTTCAAAAACGTCGTCCGGCAGCGCGACGCCGCCAATTTGCTGTTGCCAGGTGAAATATTCTTCATCGGTAACCTGCAGGTTTTCGGTGACCGGATTAAAGTTTTCGTCGTGCTGGCTGATGAGCATTGAGCGGAAATTCGCTTTGTCCTGTACTTTGTCGAGCCACAGGCGGATTAGCATGCGGTCATACAGCGCTTCCAGGCTGCTGTCCGCTTCGGGCAATTCGTTGGAGGCGGCCACCAGCAGGCGCATGGGGATTTTGTCTTCGCTGGCGCCATTGCGGAAGCGGCGTTCGTTAATGGCGGTCAGCAGGGTGTTTAGAATTGCCGGGCCGGCTTTCCAGATCTCATCCAGAAACACGATTTCGGCTTCCGGCAGGTAGCCGGCGGTCAGGCGCTCATAGCGGCCTTCATCTTTCAGCGCCTGAATAGAAAGCGGGCCAAAAACTTCTTCTGGCGTTGAGAAGCGAGTCATTAGATATTCAAAGGCGCGCGCTTCGCGAAAGGCGAATTTCAGGCGGCGGGCGATCAGGCTTTTTGCAATGCCTGGCGGACCAAGTAAAAAGACGCTTTCGCCGCTCAGCGCCGCCAGCAAACAGAGACGAACGGCGTGCTGACGTTCAAAAAGTCCCTTTTCCAGCGCCTGGCTGAGACGAGAAATTCTTTCAGCCAGCAAATGTGATTGAGCCATAATTAGCTTTGCATCCTTACGCGGTTAACCCTGTGGAGAAACGCGAGTATAGCGTTTATTTTTAGCCAGTTAATGTGCTGATTATGCCGCATGCAACGTTTGAGCTGAGATAAGTCAAATGCATTTAGGAGTACGATTTACACAATTATCGTGCATACTGTGCGCCGTTTTGTGGGCCAAGGGACTAAGCACACGTTTTCGGGATTCCAACAAAAGATTAGTCTATGAGCGCAGATAATAAACAATCGTTGCCGGCCGTTACGCTGGCTGCTATCGGGGTTGTGTACGGTGATATAGGTACCAGCCCGCTTTATACCCTTCGTGAATGCCTGTCCGGGCAGTTTGGGTTTGGCGTTGAACGCGACGCCGTGTTTGGCTTTTTGTCGTTAATTTTTTGGCTGTTGGTACTGGTCGTCTCCATCAAATATCTCACCTTCGTGATGCGGGCGGATAACGCCGGGGAAGGCGGGATCTTAACGCTAATGTCGCTTGCCGGGCGTAATACGACGGCGCGAATGACCTCTGTACTGGTGATCATGGGGTTGATTGGCGGCAGCTTCTTCTACGGCGAGGTGGTTATCACACCGGCGATATCGGTGATGTCGGCCATAGAGGGTCTTGAGATAGCCGCGCCGCAGCTCGATCAGTACATTGTTCCCCTTTCTATTATTGTTCTGACGCTGCTGTTTATGATTCAGAAGCACGGCACCGGGATGGTGGGCAAGCTGTTTGCTCCGGTGATGCTGCTGTGGTTCCTGACGCTCGCTGTTCTGGGCGCGCGCAGTATCATCGGCAACCCGGAAGTTCTGCAGGCGCTTAACCCGGCCTGGGCGGTGAATTTCTTCGTGCAGTACAAAGCCGTGTCGTTCGTTGCTCTCGGCGCTGTTGTGCTGGCTATAACCGGGGTTGAAGCGCTATATGCAGATATGGGGCACTTTGGTAAGCTCCCGATTCGCATCGCGTGGTTTATCGCGGTTCTGCCTTCATTAGTTCTGAACTATTTTGGCCAGGGCGCGCTGCTGTTAAAGAACCCGGAAGCGATTAAAAACCCGTTCTTCCTGCTGGCACCTGACTGGGCGCTGATCCCTTTATTGGTCCTGGCGACGCTGGCAACGGTTATTGCCTCTCAGGCCGTGATTTCCGGCGTATTCTCGCTGACTCGTCAGGCGGTTCGCCTGGGTTACCTCTCGCCAATGCGTATCATCCATACCTCGGAAATGGAGTCCGGGCAGATTTACATTCCAGCGATTAACTGGATTCTGTATATCGCCGTGGTGATCGTCATCGTTAGCTTCGAACATTCAAGTAACCTGGCGGCGGCATACGGGATCGCAGTAACCGGCACGATGGTGCTGACCTCGATTCTCTGCTGTACCGTCGCGCGCAAAAACTGGCACTGGAATAAAATTGCCGTGCTCCTGATGTGCGTGGGCTTCCTGTTTATCGACGTGCCGCTGTTCTCTGCTAACCTCGAGAAAATCGTCTCTGGCGGCTGGCTGCCGCTCACGCTGGGGCTTGTCATGTTTACCATCATGACGACGTGGAAGAGCGAGCGTTTCCGCCTGCTGCGCCGTATGCACGAGCACGGTAACTCGCTGGAAGCGATGATTGCGTCCCTTGAGAAGTCTCCGCCGGTTCGCGTACCGGGCACCGCGGTTTATATGTCCCGCGCGTTGAACGTGATCCCGTTTGCCATGCTGCACAACCTGAAGCACAACAAAGTGCTGCATGAGCGAGTCGTACTGCTGACGCTGCGCACCGAAGATGCCCCATACGTTCACAACGTTAAACGCGTTTCTATTGAGCAGCTGTCACCCACCTTCTGGCGCGTGGTGGCCAGTTACGGCTGGCGTGAAACGCCGAACGTGGAAGAGATTTTCCACCGCTGTGGTTTGGAAGGCTTAAGCTGTCGGATGATGGAAACCTCGTTCTTCATGTCGCATGAGTCGCTGATTATCGGCAAGCGTCCGTGGTATCTCCGCCTGCGTGGCAAGCTGTTCCTCGCCCTGCAGCGAAATGCCCTGCGCGCGCCTGACCAGTTTGAGATCCCGCCGAACAGGGTTATCGAGCTGGGCACCCAGGTCGAGATTTAAGTCAGCCAGTCTTTACTGGCCTGATGCCCTCACCCCAATCCTCTCCCACAAGGAGAGGGCGCAAAGACTAAAAAACGGTACTCAGGTACCGTTTTGCATTTATTAGCGAAACGTTTCGATGTTGATCACACTTCTTTAACCTGGTGGTTGTTTAACCGCCACCTCTTTTCCTACACTCATTATCAGCGAAACGTTTCGCTAGTGGAGCAGGAAAATGAAGAAAGGTACCGTTCTTAACGCTGATATTTCGGCCGTTATCTCCCGTCTGGGGCACACCGATTCACTGGTGATTGCCGATGCCGGGCTGCCAATTCCGCGCCATACACAGCGCATTGATTTGGCATTAACTCACGGCGTTCCGGGCTTTATGCAGGTCGTGGATGTGGTAACGCAGGAAATGCAGGTTGAGGCGGCAATCATTGCTTCTGAAATCAAACAATATAATCCCGCGCTTCACGAAACGTTGCTCAGCCATATTGAGCAACTGCAAAAACACCAGGGAAACACCATAACTATTCGTTACATCAGCCATGAGCAGTTCAAGCAGCACACCGCGGATGCACATGCGGTTATTCGCAGCGGGGAGTGTTCCCCGTATGCGAATATCATTCTCTGTGCCGGCGTAACCTTCTGAGGAGGTCAGCATGGAACCCTTACTGCAACTTAAAGGGATCGATAAATCGTTCCCAGGGGTGAAAGCCCTGTCTGGTGCGGCGTTGAACGTTTACCCGGGCCGCGCAATGGCGCTGGTGGGTGAGAACGGCGCCGGCAAATCCACGATGATGAAAGTCCTGACCGGGATCTACACCAAAGATGCCGGTTCGCTGCTGTGGCTGGGAAAAGAAACTGCCTTTAGCGGGCCAAAAGCGTCTCAGGAAGCCGGTATCGGGATTATCCACCAGGAACTCAACCTGATCCCGCAGCTCAGCATTGCGGAGAACATCTTCCTTGGCCGCGAGTTTGTCGGGCATTTTGGCAACATTGACTGGAAGAAGATGTACCGTGAAGCCGACAAGCTGCTGGCGAAGCTGAATTTACGCTACACCAGTGAGCGTCTGGTGGGCGAGCTGTCGATTGGCGATCAGCAAATGGTTGAGATTGCCAAGGTGCTGAGCTTTGAATCCAAAGTCATCATCATGGATGAACCGACCGATGCGCTGACCGACACGGAAACCGAGTCGCTGTTCCGCGTTATCCGTGAGCTGAAGGCTCAGGGCTGCGGCATCGTTTATATCTCCCACCGCATGAAAGAGATTTTTGAGGTGTGCGACGACGTGACAGTGCTGCGTGATGGGCAGTTTATTGCCGAGCGCGAAGTCTCCACGCTTACCGAAGATACCCTGATCGAAATGATGGTTGGCCGCAAGCTGGAAGACCAGTATCCGCATCTGGACAAACAGCCCGGCGATATTCGCCTGCGGGTCGATAACGTATCTGGCCCCGGCGTGAAGGCGGTTTCTTTCACACTGCGTAAAGGCGAAATCCTCGGCGTTGCCGGGCTGATGGGTGCCGGGCGTACCGAATTGATGAAAGTGCTTTATGGCGCGCTGCCGAGAAGCGGTGGCTATGTGGCGCTGGATGGCCGTGAAGTAGTGACTCGTTCTCCGCAGGATGGGTTGGCTAATGGCATCGTTTATATCTCTGAAGACCGCAAGCGCGATGGGCTGGTTCTGGGGATGTCGGTGAAGGAGAACATGTCGTTGACCGCGCTGCGTTATTTCAGTCGCGGGGCTGGCAGCCTGAAGCATAAAGATGAGCAGCAGGCGGTGCAGGACTTTATTCGCCTGTTCAACGTCAAAACGCCTTCCATGGAACAGCCAATTGGCCTGCTGTCCGGCGGTAACCAACAGAAAGTTGCCATCGCGCGTGGCCTGATGACCCGTCCGAAAGTGCTGATCCTCGACGAGCCAACTCGTGGCGTCGACGTTGGGGCGAAAAAAGAAATTTATCAGTTAATTAACCAGTTTAAAGCCGAAGGGTTGAGCATCATCCTTGTGTCGTCCGAGATGCCGGAAGTGCTGGGCATGAGCGACCGCATTATGGTTATTCACGAAGGGCGACTGAGCGGGGAGTTCTCCCGTGAAGAAGCCACCCAGGAGGCGCTGATGGCCGCGGCCGTTGGTAAGCTTAATCGAGTGAATCAGGAGTTAGATAAATGAGTACCCAGACCGTGTCCACCCGTCGCTGGTTCACCAAAGCGTGGCTGATGGAGCAAAAATCGCTGATCGCTCTGCTGGTGCTGATTGCGATTGTCTCGGCCCTGAGCCCGAACTTCTTTACCGTGAATAACCTGTTCAACATCCTGCAGCAAACGTCGGTGAACGCCATTATGGCGGTGGGGATGACGCTGGTCATTCTGACCTCCGGGATCGACCTGTCCGTCGGTTCTCTTCTGGCATTGACCGGGGCGGTGGCGGCCTCGATTGTGGGCTTTGAGGTCAATGCGCTGGTGGCCGTTGCCGCTGCGCTGGCTCTTGGGGCTGCCATTGGTGCCGTAACGGGTGTGATTGTAGCGAAAGGGCGGGTTCAGGCCTTTATTGCCACCCTGGTGATGATGCTGCTGCTGCGCGGGGTGACGCTGGTTTACACCAACGGCAGCCCGATGAATACCGGCTTCTCGGACAATGCTGATCTGTTTGGCTGGTTCGGTATTGGCCGCCCGCTGGGGATCCCAACGCCGGTCTGGATCATGGCGATTGTCTTCCTGGCCGCGTGGTACATGTTGCACCATACTCGCCTGGGGCGTTACATCTATGCGCTCGGCGGTAACGAAGCGGCAACGCGCCTGTCAGGCATTAGCGTCAACAAAGTGAAAATCATCGTCTACTCTCTGTGTGGTCTGCTGGCGTCGCTGGCCGGGATCATCGAAGTAGCACGTCTTTCCTCTGCGCAGCCAACGGCGGGTGCGGGATATGAACTGGATGCTATTGCGGCGGTTGTGCTGGGCGGTACCAGCCTGGCGGGCGGCAAAGGCCGGATTGTCGGCACGCTGATCGGGGCATTGATCCTCGGCTTCCTGAACAACGGTCTGAATTTATTAGGTGTTTCTTCTTATTACCAGATGATCGTCAAAGCGGTGGTAATTTTGCTGGCGGTGCTGGTGGACAATAAAAAGCAGTAAAACCATAACCCTACAGGACATCTGACTATGAACATGAAAAAACTGGCTACCCTGGTTTCCGCTGTCGCCCTGAGCGCCACCGTAAGCGCAAACGCCATGGCAAAAGACACCATCGCGCTGGTGGTGTCTACCCTGAATAACCCGTTCTTCGTGTCGCTGAAAGATGGCGCGCAGAAAGAAGCCGACAAGCTGGGCTACAACCTGGTGGTGCTGGATTCACAAAACAACCCGGCAAAAGAGCTGGCCAACGTGCAGGACTTAACGGTTCGCGGCACCAAATTAATGCTGATTAACCCAACGGATTCCGACGCGGTGGGCAATGCCGTTAAGATGGCAAACCAGGCTAAAATCCCGGTGATCACTCTCGACCGTATGGCAAACCAGGGGACCGTGGTGAGCCACATTGCTTCTGATAACGTTGCTGGCGGCAAAATGGCCGGTGATTACATCGCTAAGAAACTGGGCGACGGCGCGAAAGTCATTGAACTGCAGGGTATTGCTGGTGCTTCCGCAGCCCGTGAACGTGGTGAAGGTTTCAAACAGGCTGTTGCGGCACATAAATTTGACGTGCTGGCCAGCCAGCCCGCTGACTTCGACCGTACTAAAGGTCTGAACGTTATGCAGAACCTGCTGACTGCACACCCTAACGTTCAGGCTGTGTTTGCTCAGAACGATGAAATGGCACTGGGTGCCCTGCGTGCGCTGCAAACCGCGGGTAAATCTGATGTGCTGGTCGTCGGTTTCGATGGTACGGCTGACGGCGTGAAAGCGGTCGAAGGCGGTAAACTGGGCGCAACAGTGGCTCAGATGGCTGACCAGATCGGCGTTATCGGTGTGGAAACCGCTGATAAAGTGCTGAAAGGCGAGAAAGTGGATGCGAAAATCCCGGTTGATTTGAAACTGATCACCAAATAAGAACCAAAGAAAAGCAGGGCAACGCGCCGCTCAGGTATGAGCGGCGCACTCAAACTGGATATTAAGATATGAAAAGCACAGGCAAACTCGTCGTTCTTGGCAGCATCAATGCTGACCATATCCTCAACCTCGAACATTTCCCAACGCCGGGTGAAACCGTCACCGGGCAGGGGTATCAGGTGGCGTTCGGCGGTAAAGGTGCGAACCAGGCCGTTGCGGCAGGGCGCAGTGGAGCAGACATTGCGTTTATTGCCTGTGTGGGCGATGACGACACCGGCGGTCGCGTGTGTAAGCAGCTTGCCAGCGATAATATTGATACTTCGCCAATCAGCACGATTAAAGATGAAGCGACCGGCGTGGCACTGATTTTTGTCAACGGCGCAGGTGAAAACGTGATCGGCATTCACGCTGGCGCGAATGCCGCTTTGACTCCCGAACTGGTGGCAGCGCAACAGCAGAAAATTGCTGATGCTTCGGCGTTATTAATGCAGCTGGAATCCCCGCTTGAAAGCGTGCTGGCCGCGGCGAAAATTGCCCATCAGCACCAGACCAAAGTGATTCTGAATCCGGCCCCGGCCTGTGAACTCTCTGATGAACTTCTTTCTCTGTTAGATATGATCACCCCGAACGAAACTGAGGCAGAAAAGCTGACCGGCGTACGCGTTGAGAACGATGCAGATGCCGCCAAAGCTGCAGAAGTGCTGCACGGTAAAGGTATCGACACGGTGATTATCACGCTAGGTAGCCGTGGCGTATGGCTAAGCGAAAAAGGTCACGGCAAACGAGTGCCGGGCTTTAAGGTAAAAGCTGTCGATACTATCGCTGCTGGCGACACTTTTAACGGTGCGCTGGTGACTGCGCTGCTGGAAGAAAAACCGATGGAAGACGCCGTACGATTTGCTCACGCTGCCGCTGCAATTGCCGTGACGCGAAAAGGTGCTCAGCCGTCCGTGCCGTGGCGCAAGGAAATAGATGAGTTCCTGCAGCAGAGGTAAGCCATGGCTACCATGAAAGACGTCGCCCGCCTGGCGGGCGTTTCGACTTCTACCGTTTCTCACGTCATTAATAACGATCGCTTTGTTAGCGATGCCATTCGCCAGAAGGTTGAGGCCGCGGTAAAAACGCTGAACTATGCGCCTTCTGCGTTGGCCCGTAGCCTCAAGCTGAATCAAACGCATACCATTGGCATGCTGATCACCGCGAGTAGCAACCCCTTCTATTCCGAACTGGTTCGCGGCGTGGAGCGCAGCTGCTTTGAGCGCGGCTACAGCCTGGTGCTGTGTAACACCGAAGGCGATGAGCACCGCATGAACCGAAATCTGGAAACGCTGCTGCAAAAGCGCGTCGATGGATTACTGTTGTTGTGCACCGAAACGCATCAGCCTTCGCCTGAAATCATCAACCGCTACCCGACTATCCCGACAGTAATGATGGACTGGGCTCCGTTTGAGGGGCAGAGCGATGTGATTCAGGATAACTCGCTGCTCGGCGGAGAAATGGCGACACAGCACCTGATCGACAATGGCTATACCCGTATTGCCTGCATCGCCGGGCCGCAGGATAAAACGCCTGCCAGACTGCGCCTTGAAGGCTACCGCAAAGCTATGGCTCAGGCCGGGCTGGCTATTCATCCGGGCTATGAAATTATTGGCGACTTCGAGTTTCAGGGCGGGTTTAGCGCCATGAGCGAACTGCTTACCCTGGCGGACAGGCCGGACGCTGTATTCATGGGGAATGACGCTATGGCCGTTGGGGCCTACCATGCTTTATATCAGGCTGGTCTTAGCATTCCGCAGGATATGGCGGTGATTGGCTACGATGATATTGAACTTGCACGCTACATGGCGCCGCCGCTGACGACGATTCACCAGCCCAAAGATGAGCTCGGCGAATTGGCCGTGGATGTGCTGATCCACCGAATGAGGCAACCCGATCTGGCGCAGCAACGGTTACTGCTGACGCCAGAGCTGGTGGAGCGAAGCTCCGTTTAAGGTTTGTGACGTTCTTTTATTAAGTTGCGCCCGTCTTTGGAGCGCAGTAGCAAAAATACCGCCGATGAGACCAGCGTTATCGCGCCCATCGTCAACAGGGTGTAGTGGAATTGCTCGATGGTATTGACGCTGTCTATGCCTTCCCATGCTCTAAGCACCGCGGCACTAACGGCAACCCCAAGGCTAATTGAAAGCTGCTGAGTTACGGCCAGCACGCTGTTGCCGCTGCTGGCGTTTTCATCCGTCAGGTCCGCAAGGGTGATGGTGTTCATGGCCGTAAACTGCGTCGACATTGCCATCCCTAATATAAAGAGGGGCAGGATCAGCAGCCAGACTTCCATGCCCGGTGACTGCAGCGAGAACTGGGCAATCAGCAGGCCGATGACCAAAGTGATCCCGACCAGCGTTTTACGATAGCCCAGCCAGCGCAGCACCTGCGTGACGGTCGATTTAGCCAGTAGCGAACCGACCGCCGTAGGTGCCATCATGCAGCCAGCCAATAATGCTGAATAGCCAAATCCCACCTGCAGCATAAGTGGCATTAAAAAAGGCACGCAACCGGTGCCGAGGCGTGAGGCTATATTGCCGACGATGCCAACGGAGAAGGTACGCGTCTTAAAGAGAGGCAGGGGAATAAGCGGCGTTGGAACGCGGCGGGCATGCCAGACATAAGTCAGCAGCAGTAAAATCCCGCCCAGAATCACTAACATGCCTATATAGCTGGCGACAATCCGCTCGCCAAACAGCTCAACCCCGCTGGATATCAGCACCAGGCCCGCGCCAAATAGCAAGAAGCCGCTCATATCAAACCCGCGCTTCGGCGTGGTGAAGTTGGGCATGTACTTGCGGGCATACAGCAGGCCCAGAATGCCAATCGGAATATTGATTAAAAATATCCAGTGCCAGCTTGCCCAGGTGACCAGAACGCCGCCGAGCAGTGGGCCAATAATGGGGCCGACCAGACCGGGCATGGTGACAAAGTTAAGTACAGGCAACAGCTCGCTGCGTGGGTAAGCCCGAAGTAATGCCAGACGGGCAACCGGCATCATCATCGCGCCGCCAATTCCCTGAATCACGCGAAAGATGACCAGCTCGGTTAAAGACCCAGACATGGCGCAGGCAAAAGAGCCGAGAGTGAACAGGCTAACGGCCAGCATAAATACGAGGCGTGTGCCGAAGCGGTCCGCTAACCAACCGCTTACCGGGATAAGCATGGCGACGGTTAAGGTGTAGCTAATAATGGCAGCCTGCATGGCCAGCGGGGAGCGATTCAGGCTATGGGCTATTGCCGGTAGCGCGGTGTTAAGGATGGTGGCATCCAAAGCCTGCATAAAGAAAGCCATTGCGGCTATCCAAGGCAGGCCGGCCATGCTGCGTGCTGTTTTCGTCATTATTATCCTGAAGGTTATGTGCGCTTTAGACTACCGATGAGTGACGGGTTCCTTTAATAGCGCCAGGCAGGCGTTAAAAGCGGCCTGTCCCTCTCCCTTAGCAATGGCATCCACAATCGCCTGATGCAAATCGAGCTTAATGACTTCGTTATCGGTAATCGCGGTGAAGTAATTGTAATAAATCGATCTGAATAAGTTCGCGAAAGATGTCATGAAAGGGTTACCACTCATTTCATAGATGAGTTCGTGGTAGGCCATATCCACTTCAATCCACCGCTGACGGTCAAAGGCCGTCTGCAGTTCTGTCATTTGCGCCATCAGTTGAGTAAGCCTGGTTCGCTGCTGCTCATTACTATTAATAGCGGCTAATGCGCAGGCCTGTGGCTCCAGGCTATTACGCATAATCAAAAACTCTTCTACTACATGGCTGAAGTTATCTTTGGTCATCCACCAGGCTATCAGTTCTTTATCAAGGAAGTTCCAGTGGCTGCGGGGCATGACGCGAGTGCCAATCCTTGGGCGAGGCAACAGCATGCCTTTAGCGGCTAGCGTCTTGACGGCTTCACGAACGGCAGTCCGGCTGACGCCAAAGAGATCACCCAGTTCCATCTCGCCCGGAAGAATGCTGCCTGCCGCATATTCACCCTTGAGAATTCGCTGGGCAATTTTCTCTGCCAGCACATAAGAAAGGTTTTTTTGGGCGGCGAGTTGTTGAGTGGATAAAGACATGACGCAATTCCTTTAGCTGTATTTCTTACCCTAGTATGCCACCGGCGGTGATTTTGCGGTGATTTATGCAGCAAATATCCCTGATTTGCTGGCTTTCTGCGCGCCATTGGTGAAAAAGAATGCGGTCAGAAAGTTTTTTCAAATTAGGGGTTGTCAGGCTCTGAGAACTCCCTATAATGCGCCTCCACTGACACGGCGAAGCGGCTTCGAAAGCGGCTTCACAACCCGGTAGTCAGTCAGACGAAAGCGAAAATAAACGCTTGACTCTGAAAGAGGAAAGCGTATTATACGCCACCTCGAGTTAGCAAGCGAAAGCGACTGACTCACTGCTCTTTAACAATTTATCAGACAATCTGTGTGGGCACTCGCAGGATTGATATCTCAGCATCTTCGGATGCAAACAAATATCAAGTCTTGAAGAGTGACTACTGATTTTATAAACAGTTTTAATTCTTTGAGCATCAAACACTTTTAAATTGAAGAGTTTGATCATGGCTCAGATTGAACGCTGGCGGCAGGCCTAACACATGCAAGTCGAGCGGTAGCACGGGGAGCTTGCTCCTGGGTGACGAGCGGCGGACGGGTGAGTAATGTCTGGGGATCTGCCTGATGGAGGGGGATAACTACTGGAAACGGTAGCTAATACCGCATAACGTCGCAAGACCAAAGAGGGGGACCTTCGGGCCTCTTGCCATCAGATGAACCCAGATGGGATTAGCTAGTAGGTGGGGTAATGGCTCACCTAGGCGACGATCCCTAGCTGGTCTGAGAGGATGACCAGCCACACTGGAACTGAGACACGGTCCAGACTCCTACGGGAGGCAGCAGTGGGGAATATTGCACAATGGGCGCAAGCCTGATGCAGCCATGCCGCGTGTATGAAGAAGGCCTTCGGGTTGTAAAGTACTTTCAGCGAGGAGGAAGGCATTAAGGTTAATAACCTTGGTGATTGACGTTACTCGCAGAAGAAGCACCGGCTAACTCCGTGCCAGCAGCCGCGGTAATACGGAGGGTGCAAGCGTTAATCGGAATTACTGGGCGTAAAGCGCACGCAGGCGGTTTGTTAAGTCGGATGTGAAATCCCCGGGCTCAACCTGGGAACTGCATTCGAAACTGGCAAGCTTGAGTCTTGTAGAGGGGGGTAGAATTCCAGGTGTAGCGGTGAAATGCGTAGAGATCTGGAGGAATACCGGTGGCGAAGGCGGCCCCCTGGACAAAGACTGACGCTCAGGTGCGAAAGCGTGGGGAGCAAACAGGATTAGATACCCTGGTAGTCCACGCCGTAAACGATGTCGACTTGGAGGTTGTGCCCTTGAGGCGTGGCTTCCGGAGCTAACGCGTTAAGTCGACCGCCTGGGGAGTACGGCCGCAAGGTTAAAACTCAAATGAATTGACGGGGGCCCGCACAAGCGGTGGAGCATGTGGTTTAATTCGATGCAACGCGAAGAACCTTACCTACTCTTGACATCCAGAGAACTTTCCAGAGATGGATTGGTGCCTTCGGGAACTCTGAGACAGGTGCTGCATGGCTGTCGTCAGCTCGTGTTGTGAAATGTTGGGTTAAGTCCCGCAACGAGCGCAACCCTTATCCTTTGTTGCCAGCGGTTCGGCCGGGAACTCAAAGGAGACTGCCAGTGATAAACTGGAGGAAGGTGGGGATGACGTCAAGTCATCATGGCCCTTACGAGTAGGGCTACACACGTGCTACAATGGCGCATACAAAGAGAAGCGACCTCGCGAGAGCAAGCGGACCTCATAAAGTGCGTCGTAGTCCGGATTGGAGTCTGCAACTCGACTCCATGAAGTCGGAATCGCTAGTAATCGTAGATCAGAATGCTACGGTGAATACGTTCCCGGGCCTTGTACACACCGCCCGTCACACCATGGGAGTGGGTTGCAAAAGAAGTAGGTAGCTTAACCTTCGGGAGGGCGCTTACCACTTTGTGATTCATGACTGGGGTGAAGTCGTAACAAGGTAACCGTAGGGGAACCTGCGGTTGGATCACCTCCTTACCTAAAAGATACAACCCGCGTAGTGCTCACACAGATTGTCTGATAGATGTAGAGAAGCAAGGCGTCTTGCGATTGAGACTTCAGTGTCCCCTTCGTCTAGAGGCCCAGGACACCGCCCTTTCACGGCGGTAACAGGGGTTCGAATCCCCTAGGGGACGCCACTTGCTGGTATGTAAGTGAAAGTTGCGTGCCGAACTATCTCAAAGCTGACTTGAAAGAGTCATGTTTGAGATATTTGCTCTTTAACAATCCGGAACAAGCTGAAAATTGAAACGACATGTCGTCTTATTCTTCCGTAATAAAGAATGAGGTTAAGACATGTTCGAGTCTCTCAAATTTTCACAATATCGATTGTGTCTTACGAGACACCTTCGGGTTGTGAGGTTAAGCGACTAAGCGTACACGGTGGATGCCCTGGCAGTCAGAGGCGATGAAGGACGTGCTAATCTGCGATAAGCGTCGGTAAGGTGATATGAACCGTTATAGCCGGCGATTTCCGAATGGGGAAACCCAGTGTGATTCGTCACACTATCATTGCGTGAATACATAGCGTAATGAAGCGAACCGGGGGAACTGAAACATCTAAGTACCCCGAGGAAAAGAAATCAACCGAGATTCCCCCAGTAGCGGCGAGCGAACGGGGAGCAGCCCAGAACCTGAATCAGTTTGTGTGTTAGTGGAAGCGTCTGGAAAGTCGCAGGGTACAGGGTGATACTCCCGTACACTAAAATGCACATACTGTGAGTTCGAAGAGTAGGGCGGGACACGTGGTATCCTGTCTGAATATGGGGGGACCATCCTCCAAGGCTAAATACTCCTGACTGACCGATAGTGAACCAGTACCGTGAGGGAAAGGCGAAAAGAACCCCGGCGAGGGGAGTGAAAAAGAACCTGAAACCGTGTACGTACAAGCAGTGGGAGCCTCATTTATGGGGTGACTGCGTACCTTTTGTATAATGGGTCAGCGACTTATATTCTGTAGCAAGGTTAACCGTATAGGGGAGCCGCAGGGAAACCGAGTCTTAACTGGGCGTTAAGTTGCAGGGTATAGACCCGAAACCCGGTGATCTAGCCATGGGCAGGTTGAAGGTTGGGTAACACTAACTGGAGGACCGAACCGACTAATGTTGAAAAATTAGCGGATGACTTGTGGCTGGGGGTGAAAGGCCAATCAAACCGGGAGATAGCTGGTTCTCCCCGAAAGCTATTTAGGTAGCGCCTCGTGAACTCATCTTCGGGGGTAGAGCACTGTTTCGGCTAGGGGGCCATCCCGGCTTACCAACCCGATGCAAACTACGAATACCGAAGAATGTTATCACGGGAGACACACGGCGGGTGCTAACGTCCGTCGTGAAGAGGGAAACAACCCAGACCGCCAGCTAAGGTCCCAAAGTCATGGTTAAGTGGGAAACGATGTGGGAAGGCACAGACAGCCAGGATGTTGGCTTAGAAGCAGCCATCATTTAAAGAAAGCGTAATAGCTCACTGGTCGAGTCGGCCTGCGCGGAAGATGTAACGGGGCTAAACCATGCACCGAAGCTGCGGCAGCGACACTATGTGTTGTTGGGTAGGGGAGCGTTCTGTAAGCCGTCGAAGGTGAACTGTGAGGTTTGCTGGAGGTATCAGAAGTGCGAATGCTGACATAAGTAACGATAAAGCGGGTGAAAAGCCCGCTCGCCGGAAGACCAAGGGTTCCTGTCCAACGTTAATCGGGGCAGGGTGAGTCGACCCCTAAGGCGAGGCCGAAAGGCGTAGTCGATGGGAAACAGGTTAATATTCCTGTACTCGGTGTTACTGCGAAGGGGGGACGGAGAAGGCTATGTTAGCCGGGCGACGGTTGTCCCGGTTTAAGCATGTAGGCGGAGCGTTTAGGTAAATCCGGACGCTTATTAACGCTGAGGTGTGATGACGAGGCACTACGGTGCTGAAGTAACAAATGCCCTGCTTCCAGGAAAAGCCTCTAAGCATCAGGTAACATTGAATCGTACCCCAAACCGACACAGGTGGTCAGGTAGAGAATACCAAGGCGCTTGAGAGAACTCGGGTGAAGGAACTAGGCAAAATGGTGCCGTAACTTCGGGAGAAGGCACGCTGTCGGTAAGTGAAACCCCTCGCGGGTGGAGCTGAAGGCAGTCGAAGATACCAGCTGGCTGCAACTGTTTATTAAAAACACAGCACTGTGCAAACACGAAAGTGGACGTATACGGTGTGACGCCTGCCCGGTGCCGGAAGGTTAATTGATGGGGTTATCCGCAAGGAGAAGCTCTTGATCGAAGCCCCGGTAAACGGCGGCCGTAACTATAACGGTCCTAAGGTAGCGAAATTCCTTGTCGGGTAAGTTCCGACCTGCACGAATGGCGTAATGATGGCCAGGCTGTCTCCACCCGAGACTCAGTGAAATTGAAATCGCTGTGAAGATGCAGTGTACCCGCGGCAAGACGGAAAGACCCCGTGAACCTTTACTATAGCTTGACACTGAACATTGAGCCTTGATGTGTAGGATAGGTGGGAGGCTTTGAAGCGTGGACGCCAGTCTGCGTGGAGCCAACCTTGAAATACCACCCTTTAATGTTTGATGTTCTAACGTAGACCCGTGATCCGGGTTGCGGACAGTGTCTGGTGGGTAGTTTGACTGGGGCGGTCTCCTCCTAAAGCGTAACGGAGGAGCACGAAGGTTAGCTAATCACGGTCGGACATCGTGAGGTTAGTGCAAAGGCATAAGCTAGCTTGACTGCGAGAGTGACGGCTCGAGCAGGTGCGAAAGCAGGTCTTAGTGATCCGGTGGTTCTGAATGGAAGGGCCATCGCTCAACGGATAAAAGGTACTCCGGGGATAACAGGCTGATACCGCCCAAGAGTTCATATCGACGGCGGTGTTTGGCACCTCGATGTCGGCTCATCACATCCTGGGGCTGAAGTAGGTCCCAAGGGTATGGCTGTTCGCCATTTAAAGTGGTACGCGAGCTGGGTTTAGAACGTCGTGAGACAGTTCGGTCCCTATCTGCCGTGGGCGCTGGAGAATTGAGGGGGGCTGCTCCTAGTACGAGAGGACCGGAGTGGACGCATCACTGGTGTTCGGGTTGTCATGCCAATGGCATTGCCCGGTAGCTAAATGCGGAAAAGATAAGCGCTGAAAGCATCTAAGCGCGAAACTTGCCCCGAGATGAGTTCTCCCTGACCCTTTAAGGGTCCTGAAGGAACGTTGAAGACGACGACGTTGATAGGCTGGGTGTGTAAGCGTAGCGATACGTTGAGCTAACCAGTACTAATGATCCGTGAGGCTTAACCTTACAACACCGAAGGTGTTTTCAGAGACGAAAGATTTTCAGCTTAGTTCAGGATTAGATTGATGGTTATATAGAGATATAACGGTCAATAACAGAATTTGCCTGGCGGCCGTAGCGCGGTGGTCCCACCTGACCCCATGCCGAACTCAGAAGTGAAACGCCGTAGCGCCGATGGTAGTGTGGGGTCTCCCCATGCGAGAGTAGGGAACTGCCAGGCATCAAATCAGCATTAACCCCGACCGAAAGGCCGGGGTTTTTTGCTTTTTAAAGATTAAAACAGACCATAAGCCGCATATTTTCTCCGTATTACTGCAGTTCTACCCATTCATAGATAAAATCAGCGATCTCCTCTGCATTATTAAGATCCAATACAGGGACAGAAGCGGTGAGCGGCACATCGCTGGCTATAGCAATGACATGCCGATCGATCTCTAATGCTTCAGCTTTATGGCCAGTTTCCTGCCTGAATAAAAGGATCTTAGCCACGGCTTCGTGTTTGAAACCTTCGACCAGAATTAAATCCAGTTTGCGGTTATCCATTCTTGAGGCGAGATAATGTAAATCCAGATTAGGCTCTTCGGGGGTTTCAGTCATTAGTGCCCAGCGCTTCTGGCTGGCAACAATGGTCTGCGCGGCGCCAGCTTTACGGAGTTCATAGCTATCCTTCCCGGGTTTGTCCACATCCATATCATGATGCGTGTGCTTAATGAGTCCGGGCCTGATGCCTTTATCCAATAGCAGTGGGATTAGCTGCTTCAGTAATGTGGTTTTTCCTGTTCCGCTCCAGGCTGAAATAGCCAGTAAAGGCGGCGTTATCCTTTTTTCTGCCATTGTGAAAGCTCATCGAGAGTATTTATATTGGTAAAACAAGCAGCCTGGCCATCAAAAGAGACTGAATGTCCTCCTGCGCTCAGTAAGAAATGCATCACTCGCCTTTCGCCAGCGAGCAGATATTCTCTCAATGGCAAACAAAGCGAATGATGAAGCAAAGCTACGCCGGGGTGATCCCGTAGCCCATCATTTGCCCATATTGCCAACGCGCTCCCACGCGCTTGCCAAAGCCTGAGTGCAACATCGGCAGGAATATTGGGGGTATCGCAAGGGCAGAATAGCAGCCACTCACTTTCAGTTTGTTCCATCACGGCTAACATACCGGCCAATGGTCCCTGGTAACCACTCATTGAGTCCTGAATAACCGAAATCCCGCTTTGCTGATAGATCTCAAGGTTTCTGTTGGCACTGATGACAACATCGCCTACCTGTGGTTTTAATACATTGAGGACGTGCTGGAAAAGTGGCTGGCCGTTAAGCAGGGCTAATCCCTTATCATTGCCGCCCATTCTGCTTCCCCTGCCACCGGCTAGCACAACGCCGGTGACTTCTGTTAATCGCTGCACGAATATCGCCTCTTTTAATGTGGGTTTGAGCCTGCTAACGTGTTGTCTTTCACATGTGATAAGGGACACCAACATGAAATGTAAGCGCCTTAACGAACTTCTTGAGCTGCTTCAGCCTGCATGGCAAAAAGAGCCAGATCTGAACCTGATACAATTCTTGCAGAAATTGGCCGCTGAGTCAGGCTATCGCGGTGAACTGGCTGAGCTCACTGACGATGTACTGATCTATCACCTGAAAATGCGTGATTCTGCAAAAGATGATGCGATCCCTGGCCTTAAAAAAGATTATGAAGAAGACTTCAAAACGGCACTGCTGCGCGCTCGCGGTGTCATTAAGGAATAAAAGAGTAAAAGCTTGTAAGTCGAAACACTTAAGCGGTTTTGAAATGTTATCCTGAAGCATTCGTATTTACTTCCGGTTGCCGGGATGACAGACAACGCATTTAATTTCCAGACCCTACATCCGGATACAATCCTCGATGCTCTTTTTGAACAAGGCATTCGGGTGGATTCGGGACTGACACCGTTAAACAGTTTTGAAAACCGCGTTTATCAATTCCAGGATGAAGAACGCCAGCGTTTTGTGGTCAAGTTTTATCGCCCACATCGCTGGTCCGCGGCGCAAATTGAAGAAGAACATCACTTTGCGCTGGAACTGCTAGCCGATGAAGTGCCTATGGCTGCACCTCTTTGTTTTGCTGGAAACACTCTTCTGCAGCATCAGGGCTTTATGTTTGCCGTGTTCCCAAGCCTGGGAGGGCGGCAATATGAAACTGATAACATCGACCAGATGGAATGGGTGGGCCGCTATCTTGGCCGCATTCATCAAACGGGTCGTCGGCAGCTCTTTCAGCATCGTCCAACCTTTGGTCTGGATGAATATCTCTTCCAGCCGCGCGAGCTATTTGAAAATAGCGAGCTCATTCCCCGCGCTCTTAAGAAAGATTTTCTGACTGCAACGGATGCGTTGATAGAGGAAGTTAAACGCACCTGGCACACTGATTTTGAACCACTGCGCCTGCACGGCGATTGCCATCCTGGCAATATCCTCTGGCGCGACGGACCGCTGTTTGTTGACCTTGATGATGCTCGTAATGGCCCAGCGGTGCAGGATATCTGGATGCTGCTTAATGGAGATAAAGCCGAACAGCGGATGCAGTTAGAAACCATTATTGAAGCTTACGAAGAGTTTTCGTCATTTGATACCAGCGAGCTAACCCTGATTGAACCGTTGCGCGCTATGCGCATCGTCTATTATCTCGCGTGGCTAATGCGACGCTGGGATGACCCCGCATTCCCCCGAAATTTCCCGTGGTTTAGTGAAGAAGATTTCTGGAGAAGACAGACTGTAAGCTTTACAGAGCAGGTCCGGGTTCTACGAGAACCTCCATTACAATTAACGCCAATGTATTAATCAGTAAAATTCAGGAGAGAGTTGATTATGAAGAAGATTTGGCTGGCGCTGGCAGGCATGATCCTGGCATTTAGCGCCTCTGCGGCACAGTTTACCGACGGTAAGCAGTACATCACCCTGGATAAACCGGTGGCTGGTGAACCACAGGTATTAGAATTTTTCTCATTCTACTGCCCACACTGCTACCAGTTTGAACAGGTTCTTCATGTGTCTGATAACGTGAAGAAAAAACTGCCTGAAGGCACCAAAATGACCAAGTATCACGTTGAGTTCCTTGGCCCATTAGGTAAAGATCTGACTCAGGCCTGGGCTGTTGCTATGGCGCTGGGCGTAGAAGATAAAATAACCTCCCCAATGTTTGAAGCCGTTCAGAAAACTCAAACCGTGCAGAATGATGCCGACATCCGCAAAGTGTTCATCGACGCGGGTGTGAAACCGGAAGAGTACGATGCGGCCTGGAACAGCTTTGTGGTGAAATCTCTGGTTGCTCAGCAAGAAAAAGCGGCAGCCGATCTCCAACTGCAGGGCGTCCCGGCTATGTATGTTAACGGCAAATATCAGCTGAATATGCAGGGCATGGACACCAGCAGCATGGATATCTTCGTGCAGCAGTATGCTGACACCGTGAAATACCTGGTTGAGAAGAAATAAGATTAAAAAAGCCGGTCATTGACCGGCTTTTTTATCCCCAGAGAGTAGCGTTTCCAGCTGCTTATCTTTCTCGCTCCACAGCATATTCAGCCAGAGCTGAAAACGGCGCTTAAAGCTTTTATCGTTAACATAATCTCCGTGAAGCTCTTCGGTAATCGGCACCAAAGAAACCCGCACAACGATTTTTGTCATTTTGCCTGAAAGCATATCGTAGAACGGCAGAAGACTATTGTCCGGGTAACACAGCGTAACGTTCAGCATCTTATCAAACTGTTTGCCCAGCACATTCATCGCCATCGCTATACCTGCCGCTTTCGGCGGTAACAGGTAGTTAAACGGTGAACGGGTCTGCTTCTTTTTCTCAGCAGTGAAGCGCGAGCCCTCAACGAAATTCACAATAGTGGTAGGGTGAGCACGAAACTTCATGCATGAACGACGGGTCGTTTCGACATCTTTACCCCTGCGTTCAGGATGACGCAGCAAATAAGCTCTTGAATAACGTTTCATAAACGGCATATCCAGCGCCCAGCAGGCCAGCCCCATAAAAGGAACCCAGGCAAGCTGCTGCTTAAGAAAATACTTGTTCATGGGGATATGTTTGCGGAATAACACGCAAAGGATCACGATATCTGCCCAGCTCTGATGGTTGCTGATTAACAGATACCAGTTCTTTTTATTCAGGCCTTCTAATCCCTCGACATCCCATTTCAAATAAGGATTGAGGCGCAGCAGCAATGCGAGCCCTTCGCACCAGCAGTACATCATGAAATCAGCGAATACCGAGATCGAGCGCCAGATAGACGGAACGGGCAGCATCAGCTTAACGATCCCGGCTAAAATGATAGGAACAGAGCAGGCAACCGTGACCAGAATAGTCAGTGCAATGCTTAACACCAATGTGATCGCGGCGAGTAATCTCGACATAGGTAATGTTTTTGCTGGTTAGGGTGTATGGAATGCTGATATTAGCGGCAATAAGGGGCGGATCTTACCAGAAAACCGATAATGGCGACTCGCCAAATGAACAGGATTTTCACCGATCGCATTTATGGGGAGAACAGTGGCCCGTTTTTCTTACTCGCCTGAGTATATATCCACATCAAACGATCGTTGGTTAATTCAGTAAGGCTAAACTCACATTCATTTAACTTACTGAAATTAAAATGTATTTAATAAAGGATCAATAAAAATAATGCCGTGAAATTAGTTAGTTAAAAAAATATACACAAAGTTATCCACAAAAACGATCTCACGCAGGATCCCCCAATCCTGGAATTCTTTTCAGCATATTGCGCCCAATAGTTCATGTTTTTGGCCAGGCTATGGCATCCTTTAGCAATACATTAATCACAGGCATGGAACGGAACATTATGGTCCAGATCGCAGACAACCCGCTTATCCTCGTTGATGGCTCTTCCTATCTTTATCGGGCATATCATGCCTTCCCACCGTTGACGAACAGCCGTGGCGAGCCAACAGGGGCGATGTACGGTGTGCTGAACATGCTGCGTAGCCTGATTTTGCAATACCAGCCGACGCACGCTGCCGTAGTGTTTGATGCCAAAGGCAAAACGTTCCGTGATGAGCTGTTTGAGGACTATAAATCGCACCGTCCCCCAATGCCGGACGATCTCAGAGCGCAGATTGAGCCGCTGCATGCGATGGTTAAAGCGATGGGCCTGCCTTTACTGGCCGTCTCAGGTGTTGAAGCTGATGATGTTATCGGTACGCTGGCGCTGGAGGCTGAAAAAGCCGGCCGCCCGGTATTGATCAGTACCGGTGATAAAGACATGGCGCAGCTTGTGACGCCGGGCGTGACGCTGATTAACACTATGACCAATACCATCCTTGGGCCGGAAGAGGTACTGACCAAATACGGCGTACCTCCGGAGCTGATTATCGACTTCCTGGCGCTGATGGGGGACTCTTCGGACAATATTCCTGGCGTACCGGGCGTGGGCGAGAAAACAGCGCAGGCGCTGCTTCAGGGGCTGGGTGGGCTGGATACGCTTTACGCCAATCCTGAAAAAATTGCCGAACTCACCTTCCGTGGCGCGAAAACGATGGCCGCTAAGCTGGAGCAAAGCAAAGAGCTGGCCTACCTCTCCTATAAGCTCGCCACCATTAAGACCGACGTTGAGCTGGAACTGGGCTGCGAGCAGCTTGAAGTCCAGCAGCCGGCGGCAGACGAACTGCTGACACTCTTCAAGCAGTATGAATTCAAACGCTGGATAACCGACGTAGAGGCCGGGAAATGGATGCAGGCCAAAGGGGCTAAGCCGGCCGCACAACCGCAGAAAGCCGGTGAGGTTGAAGCCGAACCTGAAGTGCCAGCCAGCCAGCTCTCTTATGACAACTACGTCACTATCCTGGACGAGCGCGTACTGCTTGAATGGATTGAGCGGCTGAAAAAAGCGCCGCTGTTTGCGTTTGATACCGAGACCGACAGCCTGGACAACGTCAGTGCCAATCTGGTCGGGCTTTCCTTTGCGACAGAACCGGGTGTGGCCTGCTATATCCCCGTTGCGCATGACTATCTCGATGCGCCGGAGCAAATTTCTCGCGAACGTGCGCTGGAACTACTTAAGCCGCTGCTGGAAGATGAGAAGGCGCTGAAAGTCGGGCAAAACCTGAAATACGACCGTGGCATCATGCAGAACTATGGCATTGAACTGCGGGGTATCGCTTTTGACACCATGCTGGAATCCTACACGCTGGACAGCGTCGCAGGCCGCCATGATATGGACAGCCTGGCCGATCGCTGGCTGAAGCACCAAACCATCTCGTTTGAAGAGATTGCCGGCAAAGGCAAAAAACAGCTGACCTTTAACCAGATCGATTTGGAAACTGCCGGGCGCTATGCGGCAGAAGATGCGGATGTCACCCTGCAGCTGCACCTGAAGATGTGGCCGAAACTCGAGAAGGTTGCAGGCCCATTAAGCATCTTTAAAAACGTTGAAATGCCGCTGGTGCCGGTAATTTCGCGCATTGAACGCAACGGCGTGAAAATCGATCCGGCTATTTTGCACGCGCATTCTGGTGAGCTGACTAAGCGCCTGGCCGAGCTTGAACGCAAAGCTCATGAAATCGCCGGAGAAGAATTTAATCTCTCTTCTACAAAGCAGCTGCAAACCATTCTCTTTGAAAAGCAGGGAATTAAGCCGCTGAAGAAAACGCCGGGCGGAGCGCCTTCTACGTCCGAAGAGGTGCTTGAAGAGCTGGCGCTGGACTATCCTCTGCCGAAAGTGATCCTGGAATACCGTGGCCTTGCGAAGCTGAAATCCACCTATACCGACAAGCTACCGCTGATGATTAGCCCGATAACCGGGCGCGTGCATACGTCTTATCACCAGGCAGTTACGGCCACCGGGCGTTTATCTTCTACCGATCCTAACCTGCAGAACATTCCTGTTCGCAACGAGGAAGGGCGCCGTATTCGTCAGGCCTTTATTGCGCCTGAGGACTACGTGATTCTTTCTGCGGACTACTCGCAAATTGAACTGCGTATCATGGCCCACCTCTCCCGCGATAAAGGCCTGTTAAGCGCCTTTGCCGAAGGCAAAGATATCCACCGCGCCACCGCTGCGGAAGTGTTTGGTCTGCCGCTAGAAAGCGTCACCGGCGAACAGCGTCGCAGTGCGAAGGCAATTAACTTTGGTCTGATCTATGGCATGAGCGCCTTTGGCCTTTCCCGCCAGCTCAATATTCCGCGGAAAGAGTCCCAGAAGTATATGGATCTCTACTTCGAGCGTTATCCGGGTGTGCTGGAGTATATGGAGCGTACGCGTGCTCAGGCGAAAGATCAGGGTTATGTTGAGACGCTGGATGGCCGCCGTCTCTATCTGCCGGACATCAACTCCAGCAACGGTGCTCGCCGCGCCGGTGCGGAACGTGCTGCGATTAACGCCCCTATGCAGGGTACTGCCGCCGATATTATCAAGCGCGCGATGATTGCAGTCGACGGCTGGCTGGAGACAGACAAGCCACGTGTGAAAATGATCATGCAGGTGCACGATGAACTGGTGTTCGAAGTGCACAAAGACGACGTGGAAGCGGTGTCTAAAAAGGTGCATGAGTTGATGGAAAGCAGCATGAAGCTCGACGTGCCGTTGCTGGTGGAAGTCGGCAGTGGCAAAAACTGGGATGAGGCGCATTAATCGACAATTGCTCAGGTCATGTTTTTGTAACTAAGCAACATAAGTCATAGCTTTTTGTGATGATGATTCAAGAATGTGATGCAAAAAGTGAAAAAAAACTACAAAAAATGCTTTTTTGAGCGATTAAAAAGGAGTAAAGTTATTCGCGTAGGGTACAGAGGTAAGATGTTCTATCTTTCAGACCTTTTACTTCACGTAATCGGATTTGGCTGAATATTTAGCCGCCCCAGTCAGAAATGACTGGGGCGTTTTTTATTGCGCGAAAGAAAAGAAAAACGCGGCCAGGGCCGCGTTGTGAACTGAGAGTGAGCAGACGATCCTTGAAGGGACGAATTACTCTTCAGCCGCTTCCTCTTCCACCGCCGGCGGAAGATCGTTGTACCAGCTATCCAGCTTCAGGCGCAGTTTATCAACGCCGGTTTTCTTCAGGGAAGAGAACGCCTCGACCTCGATATTTCCACCAAACGCCAGAATCGCTTCACGCACCATATTCAGCTGTGCTTTACGCGCGCCCGATGCGAGCTTATCGGCTTTGGTCAGCAGCAGCATGACTTCGATATTGCTGGCTACTGCCCACTCAATCATCTGCTGATCGAGATCTTTCAGTGGATGACGGATATCCATCAGCACGACCAGGCCTTTCAGACTGTTACGCTTTTGCAGGTATTCCCCCAGCGCGCGTTGCCATTTGTGTTTCACCTCTTCCGGGACTTCGGCATAGCCGTAGCCAGGTAAATCTACCAGGCGTTTGCCTTCGGCAACTTCAAACAGGTTGATGAGCTGCGTACGGCCAGGGGTTTTACTGGTACGCGCCAGGCTTTTCTGATTGGTCAGCGTGTTCAGCGAGCTGGATTTCCCCGCGTTAGAGCGGCCTGCGAAAGCAACCTCAATACCGGTATCAGAAGGCAGATGGCGAATGTCCGGTGCGCTGAGCACGAACTTAGTCAGTTGATAGTTCCAGTTTTTCAAAACGGTTGTCTCCGTCAGGTAAGCATTTGCCGGGGATTATACCTGAACGAGCGGAAAACGCCGTGTTTCTCGCCAGAAGCAGAAGGCTTACAGCGAAGTGGATTGATTTTGTAAGTCATTTGCTATGGTAAATGGCAGATATCCCGGTGAATATTGGCAACGATTTATTCAAGAGTGGTTTATTTTCAAATAATTAACTGATTAGTTCATTGTGGGGGAAGCCGTGAATGTGGGCGGCCACCTTGTTAATAACAAGCGTAGCGGTAAAGTGAGTGTGTCGGCGAAGGAAGGACAGGGTTGTCTCAAGCTAACATGGAATATTTGCTCCTTTACGGGGGCCAGAATAAGAAAAAGGCGACGGGTTAACCTGTCGCCTTTTTTCTTTGCTTGCTTTCTGCTAGATTCCGCCGCAATTCTATACTGAATAAAATGGCTTAAGACGACTTATCATGAAGCAACCAAACTCGGCACCACAAGGTAAAAAACCGGCAAAAGCACGCCGTAAATCACGCGAAGAGCTTGACCAGGAAGCGCGTGAGCGTAAGCGCCAGAAAAAACACAGCGGCCACGCAGCGGGGAGCCGCGCGAATGGTGGCAATCAGGCGAAAGGCGGCAAATCATCGGGTCAGGCGAAAGACCCTCGCATTGGCAGTAAAAAACCTATTCAACTGGGCGTAACCGATGCAGCACCGGTCGCTAAACAGCACAAACCGAAGAGCGAGAAACCTATGCTAACACCACAGGCTGAGCTGGATATGCTGGAAAACGATGAGCGCCTGGATGGGCTGCTGGAGCGTCTGGAAGCAGGCGAAACCCTTAGCAAGGAAGAGCAGTCCTGGGTGGATGCGAAGCTCGACCGCATCGATGCACTAATGGAACAGCTCGGCATCGCCTGGGAAGACGATGAAGAGGAAGAAGAAGAAAAAGCGGATGATTTGATGCGTCTGCTGAAGGGCGGTAACTGACGTTTACTCCTATGGGATTACCTGTTCTTATTATGGTTATTCCGCTGGTGTGTTATCTGCTGTGGTTATTCGTTAAACTACGGCGGCTGTCGCGGCTGCAGAATTCGCTGCGGCGAAGGGTTATGGCTCGTGGAATGAGCGGGCCAGCTTCGCCTCGTCGGCGCCGGCGACAACACCGCAAGGAGTGAGTATGTCTGAGCAGTTAATCGACTGGGATCTGGCTCTGATCCAGAAATATAATTATTCAGGGCCGCGTTACACCTCTTATCCAACCGCACTGGAATTTTCTGAAGCCTTTGGCGAACCGGCATTTTTGCAGGCGGTTGCCCGTTACCCGGAGCGGCCGCTGTCGCTTTATGTGCATATCCCGTTCTGCCACAAGCTTTGCTATTTCTGTGGCTGCAATAAAATTGTGACCCGCCAGCAGCACAAGGCCGACCAGTATCTCGATGCTCTGGAGCAGGAAATCATCCACCGCGCGCCGCTGTTTGCGGGCCGGCAGGTTAGCCAGCTGCACTGGGGCGGCGGGACGCCAACTTATCTGAGCAAAGCGCAAATAAGCCGCCTGATGGCGCTGCTGCGTGGCAATTTCCATTTTAATGATGACGCGGAACTGTCTATTGAAGTTGACCCGCGTGAAATTGAACTGGATGTGCTCGACCATCTTCGGCAGGAAGGCTTTACCCGCCTTAGTATGGGCGTTCAGGACTTCAATAAAGAAGTGCAGCGCCTCGTCAACCGCGAGCAGGACGAAGCGTTTATCTTCGCGCTGATCGAGCGTGCGCGGGCGTTGGGGTTTACTTCCACCAACATTGACCTGATTTACGGCCTGCCAAAGCAAACGCCGGAAAGCTTTGCCTTCACGCTCAAGCGCGTAGCCGAGCTAAGCCCGCATCGCCTTAGCGTTTTCAACTATGCGCACCTGCCGACGCTATTCGCCGCCCAGCGCAAGATTAAAGACGCTGATTTACCGAGCGCGCAGCAGAAGCTGGATATCCTGCAGGAAACCATCGGCTCGCTGACGGGGTCTGGTTACCAGTTTATTGGGATGGATCACTTTGCCCGCCCGGACGATGAACTGGCGATTGCCCAGCGGGAAGGCAAACTACACCGTAATTTCCAGGGGTATACCACTCAAGGGGATACCGATCTGCTGGGGCTTGGCGTGTCGGCAATTAGCATGATTGGCGACTGTTACGCGCAGAACCAGAAAGAGCTAAAGCGCTATTATCAGCAGGTGGATGAGCAGGGCAATGCGCTGTGGCGTGGCCTGGCGCTCACGCGGGACGATTGCATTCGCCGCGATGTTATCAAGGCGCTGATCTGCAACTTCCAGCTTAACTTCGCCGACATTGAGCAGGTATGGTCGCTGACGTTTGCGGATTACTTTGCCGAGGACTTAGGCCTGCTGGCGCCGCTGGCGAAAGATGGGCTGGTGAAGGTCAGTGAGCAGGGGATTCAGGTGACCGGCAAGGGACGCCTGCTGATTCGCAACATTTGCATGTGCTTTGATGCCTACCTGAGGCAAAAGGCGCGCCTGCAGCAGTTTTCCAGAGTGATATAAAAAAGGCGGGGTTTCCCCGCCTTCTCTTTTAGCTAAAGAAGCTCACCAGTAACGCGCACATCACCGCGGCTACTGCCGTCTGTGGCGAATGGCCAGCGGCTGCACCAGCTTCGGCGCCGCGCGTGACCATATGAATTACGGATTCCAACATAACTGACTCTCCTGCCTGAACGCGCCCGATCATACTTAACCCGGCGCGGCAGTAAAGTACAAAATAGCAGCAATTTGCGGGCTGATTTGCTTCTTTACAAAATGGCCGAACGTTACTCCATACCCAGCTCTTTTAGCTTACGAGTCAGCGTGTTTCGGCCCCATCCCAGCAGGCGAGCCGCTTCTTGTTTATGCCCCTGAGTATGTCTCAGCGCAGTGGTTAGCAGCGTGCGTTCCATTTCCGGCTGCGCCTCAGAAAGCAGATCCTGATGGCCGGAGCGCAACGCTCGTTCCGCCCACTGTGCCAACAGCATGGCCCAGCTGTCCGGGTTGGTCTGCGTGACCCCGCCGCTTTCGGTCACTGTCGTTTCAAACAGCTCGCTCGGGAGATCCTGAATAAGCACTTCCTGACCCGCTGCCATGACCGTCAACCAGCGACAGGTGTTTTCCAATTGGCGGACGTTGCCGGGCCAGGCGAGACGCGTTAAGGCGTTTTCCGTTTCCGGATGCAGCAGCTTTGCTTCCACGCCCAGTTCGCGCGCGGCCACTTGCAGGAAATGGCGTGCCAGACGCGGAATATCTTCCCGACGCTCGCGAAGCGGAGGCAGGTGCACGCGGATGACGTTCAGACGGTGGAACAAGTCCTCACGAAACTTGCCTTCCTGTACCCGCTGCTCAAGGTTCTGGTGGGTTGCCGCAATGATGCGGACATCCACTTTTACCGCCGCGTAGCCGCCCACGCGGTAAAACTGTCCGTCGGCCAGCACGCGCAGCAAACGAGTCTGAACGTCCAGCGGCATATCACCTATTTCGTCGAGAAACAGCGTGCCGCCGTCAGCCTGTTCGAAGCGCCCCTGGCGAATCTGGTTGGCGCCGGTGAAAGCCCCTTTTTCATGCCCGAACAGCTCTGACTCGATTAAATCTTTGGGAATAGCCGCCATATTGAGCGCGATAAACGGCGATTTAACCCGCGGGCTGTGGCGGTGCAGCGCGTGCGCCACAAGCTCTTTACCGGTCCCGGATTCGCCGTTAATCAGTACGCTGATGGAGGAGCGCGACAGACGGCCAATAATACGAAACACGTCCTGCATCGCCGGGGCTTCGCCGATGATGTCGGTCGTTGGCCCGTTATCCGGCGCATTTCGCGGCTGCTGCTGTTCCTGATAGTGGCTGATCGCGCGTTCAACCAGCGCTACCGCCTCGTCGATATCAAACGGTTTTGGCAGATAATCGAAAGCCCCTTGCTGATAGGCGCTAACGGCTGCGTCTAAATCCGAATGCGCGGTCATGATAATGACCGGCAGCATCGGGTGGCGCTGCTTAATCTGCTTTAACAGGGCAAGACCGTCCATGCCGGGCATACGAATGTCCGACAGCAACACGTCCGGGGTTTTGGTCGCCAGCGCGTCCAGCACCTCATTGCCACTCTCAAAGGTGGTGCAGCTTAATCCGGCTCCGGTTAACGCGCGCTCAAGGACCCAGCGGATGGAGCTATCGTCGTCAACGACCCAAACTATCCCTCGTTGCATAATGACCTCTACTTCCGAATAGGCAGGTAAACCGAAAATTCGGTATGACCAGGCCAACTGTTGAATTCGATTTTCCCCGAATGCTGGTCGATGAGGCTACGCGCGATGGAAAGACCCAGCCCGGTGCCGCCTTCTCGCCCACTGACCATCGGGTAGAACAACGTGTCCTGCAAATGTGCCGGGATACCCGGGCCGTTATCTTCAATATCTATGCGTGCCGCGAGGCGGTAGCGAGAACCGTGCAGCGTCAGCTGGAAAGCGGTACGGGTACGCAAGATAATCTCGCCCCCTTCGCTACCCAGCGCCTGCAGCGCATTGCGTACGATATTCAGTAAAACTTGCTCAATTTGGTCAGGGTCGTGCGCAAACTCCGGCAAACTCGGATCGTAATCCCGCACAAGAGTGACGTTATCCGGCAGCTCCATCGACACGAGTTTCACCACGCGTTCGGCAACTTTATGAATGCTTTCGGTGACGTGCATGCCCGGCTGCTGAGGCCCTAGCAGACGATCCACCAGATTACGTAGGCGGTCCGCCTGCTCAATAATGACTTTGGTGTACTCCGTCAGCGACGGGTCGGGGAGCGCTTTACTCAGCAGTTGCGCCGCGCCACGTAAGCCGCCTAACGGATTTTTAATCTCATGTGCAAGGCCACGAACTAAATCTCGGGCAGCAATCTGCTGCGCGTGTTGCAGCTGTTCCTGACTCAATCGACGCTGATTATCCATCGGCGCCATTTCCATCAGGATGTACCCTTCCGGCAGCTTTTGCGCCGTCAGAGAAAGAATGTGCGATCGGCCATCAATGACCAGCGTCACTTCGTTGTCGGTAAACCCCTGGCCTGCCATCAGGCTTTCCTGCATGACGCCAATATTCAACGAGAAATAACTCAATAGATCCGGCAAAGGTGTGCCGTACAGCTTGCGTGAACTCTGCGCCAGCAGCTGCTGAGCCGCAGGGTTGGCGTAGTGAACCGCCAGCTCGTCATCCACGAGCAGGATGCTGTTGATGAGAGAATTCAGAATCTGCCCAGCATCGGGCAGCGCGCCAGTTGCCATACAGCAGTCTCCGTGCACCGTTTTAGTGCATTATAGTCTTTGAGTGACAAAAAACAGCGTCACAGGAGGATCCGATGGAGAAAAAAGCCCATCCGAAGATGGGCCAAAGTTTCCACGGCAACAAAAAACAACTTCAATTAGACGCTGTAGTACAGCTCGAACTCTACCGGATGCGGAGTCATGCGCACGCGGTCGTTTTCTTCAGTGCGCAGAGCGATGTAAGCATCGATAGCGTCGTCGGTGAATACGCCGCCCGCAGTCAGGAACTCACGGTCTTCGCTCAGTGCATTCAGTGCTTCTTCCAGAGAGCCAGCAACCTGTGGGATCTCTTTCGCTTCTTCTGGCGGCAGGTCATACAGGTTTTTATCCATGGCTTCGCCTGGGTGGATCTTGTTCTTAATACCGTCCAGACCGGCCATCAGCAGCGCTGCGAAGCACAGGTATGGGTTAGCCGCTGGGTCCGGGAAGCGCACTTCGATACGACGTGCTTTCGGAGACGCAACCACCGGGATACGGATAGAAGCAGAACGGTTACGGGCAGAGTAAGCCAGCATAACTGGAGCTTCGTAGCCTGGGACCAGACGCTTGTAGGAGTTGGTGGTTGGGTTCGCCAGGGCGTTGATCGCTTTAGCGTGTTTGATAACACCCCCGATGTAGTACAGCGCTTGCTCAGACAGGCCAGCATATTTGTCACCGGAGAACAGGTTTACGCCGTTCTTGGACAGGGACATGTGGCAGTGCATGCCGGAACCGTTATCGCCAAACATTGGTTTTGGCATAAAGGTCGCGGTTTTGCCGTAAGCGTGAGCCACGTTGTGTACAACGTATTTGTAGATCTGAATTTCATCAGCTTTTTTGGTCATGGTGTTGAAGCGGGTTGCCACTTCGTTCTGACCAGCGGTCGCCACTTCGTGGTGATGAGCTTCAACAACCAGGCCCATCTGCTCCATGGTCAGACACATAGCAGAACGCAGGTCCTGAGAAGAGTCGACCGGTGGCACTGGGAAGTAACCGCCTTTCACCGCTGGACGGTGGCCTTTGTTACCGCCTTCGTATTTGGTGCCGGTGTTCCATGCGCCTTCGATATCATCGATAGCTACGTGGGAGCCGGAGATAGAGCTGCCGAAACGAATGTCGTCGAACAGGAAGAATTCTGGCTCTGGCCCGAACAGAACGGTGTCTGCGATGCCGGTAGAGCGCAGGTAGTCTTCAGCGCGTTTTGCAATAGAACGCGGGTCACGGTCGTAGCCCTGCATAGTGCCTGGCTCGAGAATGTCACAGCGGATAATCAGGGTAGAGTCCGCGAAGAACGGGTCGATTACCGCCGTCGTTGGGTCTGGCATCAGCACCATGTCGGATTCGTTGATACCTTTCCAGCCACCAATCGAGGAGCCGTCAAACATTTTGCCTTCTTCGAAGAAGTCAGCATTTACCTGATGAGCAGGAATAGTGACGTGCTGTTCTTTACCTTTAGTGTCGGTAAAGCGCAGATCAACAAACTTAACTTCATGCTCATTCAGCATCGTCAAAACGTGTTCAGCGGACATACTTAAACTCTCCCGGATTGGTGTAGTCGTCGTGGTAACGAGGTAATCAAACACTTCTTAATGTGGCTTTTCGCCATAAAATGTTTAAAGCGAAATCTGTGCCAACTTTTAAATCACCCTAAAAAGGCGCTATCATGCGCACCATAGTGCAAAAGGGCTGCACCAGGATGAATAATTTGCACCAATATAGTGCTTCAGTATGAAACCTGAGCACCATATTGGTGCAATTTACGTTATGGCTCCCTTTTTAGCTCCGTGAAAGCGATCACAAACCCTTACTTTCTGCATTGTTTGTAAAGGTTCTTTGTGATCCTGTTCTGTCCTTCGATTAATACGTGTACAATAACGCGCTATTTCTAATGCCTGAGGCAAAGTTGTGATCGAAAATCTGCGTAATATCGCCATCATCGCGCACGTTGACCACGGTAAAACTACCCTGGTTGATAAGCTGCTGCAGCAGTCTGGTACCTTCAGTGAGCGTGCTGAAACTACTGAACGCGTGATGGACTCCAATGACCTGGAGAAAGAGCGTGGGATTACCATCCTCGCTAAAAACACCGCTATCAAATGGAATGACTACCGTATCAACATCGTTGATACCCCAGGACACGCCGACTTCGGTGGTGAAGTTGAGCGCGTAATGTCAATGGTTGACTCCGTTCTGCTGGTGGTTGACGCAATGGATGGCCCAATGCCGCAGACGCGCTTCGTAACCAAGAAGGCGTTTGCCCATGGTTTGAAGCCGATCGTGGTTATCAACAAAGTTGACCGCCCTGGCGCGCGTCCTGACTGGGT
The DNA here is from genome assembly GCF_059801165.1 of Cedecea sp. Ae19-4. Classification (NCBI taxonomy): domain Bacteria; kingdom Pseudomonadati; phylum Pseudomonadota; class Gammaproteobacteria; order Enterobacterales; family Enterobacteriaceae; genus Cedecea; species Cedecea sp. Ae19-4. The sequence goes on from NZ_JBCHWG010000002.1 coordinate 323,460, forward strand.
TGTGGATCAGGTCTTCGACCTGTTCGTTAACCTTGATGCGACCGACGAACAGCTCGACTTCCCAATCATCTATGCATCCGCACTGAACGGCATCGCGGGTATGGATCACAATGATATGGCGGCGGATATGACGCCACTGTACCAGGCCATTGTCGATCGCGTACCGGCACCAAGCGTTGACCTCGATGGTCCACTGCAGATGCAAATTTCCCAGCTGGACTACAACAACTACGTTGGCGTAATCGGCATCGGCCGCATCAAACGCGGTAAAGTGAAGCCAAACCAGCAGATCACTATCATTGATAGCGAAGGGAAAACCCGTAACGGTAAAGTCGGTAAAGTACTGACTCACCTGGGTCTGGAGCGTATCGAGTCTACCGAAGCTGAAGCTGGCGACATCATCGCTATCACCGGCCTGGGCGAACTGAACATCTCCGACACCATTTGCGATCCGCAAAATGTTGAAGCGCTGCCAGCGCTGTCCGTAGATGAACCAACCGTTTCCATGTTCTTCAACGTCAACACCTCTCCGTTCTGCGGTAAAGAAGGTAAGTTCGTGACCTCTCGTCAGATTCTGGATCGTCTGAACAAAGAGCTGGTTCACAACGTTGCGCTGCGCGTTGAAGAAACCGAAGATGCGGACGCATTCCGCGTTTCCGGTCGTGGTGAACTGCACCTGTCTGTTCTTATCGAAAACATGCGTCGTGAAGGTTTCGAGCTGGCGGTATCCCGTCCGAAAGTTATCTTCCGCGAAATCGACGGCCGTAAACAAGAGCCGTTCGAGAACGTGACTCTGGACGTTGAAGAGCAGCATCAGGGTGCCGTGATGCAGGCGCTCGGTGAGCGTAAAGGCGACCTGAAAAACATGAATCCAGACGGCAAAGGCCGCGTGCGTCTTGACTACGTTATCCCAAGCCGTGGTCTGATCGGCTTCCGTAACGAATTCATGACCATGACCTCCGGTACCGGTCTGCTGTACTCCACCTTCAGCCACTATGACGATATCCGTCAGGGCGAAGTGGGCCAGCGCCAGAACGGCGTACTGATCTCTAACGGTCAGGGTAAAGCGGTTGCGTTTGCGCTGTTCGGTCTGCAGGATCGCGGCAAGTTGTTCCTGGGCCACGGGGCTGAAGTTTACGAAGGCCAGATCATCGGTATTCACAGTCGTTCTAACGACCTGACCGTAAACTGCCTGACCGGTAAGAAGCTGACCAACATGCGTGCTTCCGGTACTGACGAAGCGACCACCCTGGTTCCTGCGCAGAAAATGACCCTGGAGCAAGCTCTGGAGTTCATCGATGATGACGAACTGGTAGAAGTGACTCCGCTGTCCGTGCGTATCCGTAAGCGCCACCTGACTGAAAACGACCGTAAACGTGCGGGTCGTGGTAGCAAAGAAGCTTAAGTTTCTTTTCTGCAGTCTGCTGAAGCCCTGCCTGTAAAGGCGGGGCTTTTTTATTTCTGCCTTAGAATGCGCAACCTCGCCTTCCTCTGATAGTCAAAGTCAGCCTTTCCCGCTACAGTTATTTCTCCATGTCGGAAAGGAGGTGCGCATGCTGTATATCTTTGATTTAGGTAACGTCATCGTTGATATCGACTTTAATCGCGTGCTCGGCGTCTGGAGCGATTACAGCCGGGTGCCGTTAGCCAACCTGCAGAAAAGTTTCGCGATGGGAGAAACCTTCCATCAGCATGAACGTGGGCAGATAACGGACGAAGTGTTTGCCGAACGCTTATGCCACGAGATGGACGTGGCGCTGAGCTACGAGCAGTTTGCCGCGGGCTGGCAGGCGATTTTCATTGGCCTGCGCAAAGAGACCATTGGCGTCATGCAGAAGCTGCGCGAGCAGGGGCATCGCGTGGTGGTGCTTTCCAACACCAACCGCCTGCATACGGGTTTCTGGCCTGATGAATACCCGGAAGTGGCGCAGTCGGCCGATAAAATCTACCTCTCCCAGGAAATGGGGATGCGCAAGCCGGACGCGGAAATCTACCTTAAGGTGCTAGAGGAAGAAGGCTTCTCTGCCGATCAGGCCGTATTCTTCGATGATAATGCCGACAATATTCACGGTGCACGAGCGTTGGGCATCACCAGCATTCAGGTGATCGACAAGCAGACTATCCCCGACTGGTTTGCTAAACAGGGATGATTAAAAGCGTGCCCCGTAAAACTGTGCATCGCCTCAGGCCTCTCTGGGCCTGGGGCAAACTGCTGTGGCAGCGTATCGACCAGGACAACATGACGACCCTGGCGGGTAACCTTGCCTATGTGTCATTGCTGTCTCTGGTGCCGCTGGTGGCGGTTGTCTTTGCGCTGTTTGCCGCCTTCCCGATGTTTGCCGATATCAGCGTTCAGCTGCGCCACTTCATTTTTGCCAATTTTATGCCCGCCACTGGCGATGTAATTCAGCGTTACATCGAACAGTTTGTCGCTAACTCCAACAGAATGACGGCGGTGGGGGCCATTGGTCTGATCGTCACCTCGCTGCTGCTGATGTATGCGGTAGATAGCGCGTTGAACACTATCTGGCGCAGTAAGCGCGCGAGGCCAAAGGTGTACTCCTTTGCCATTTACTGGATGATCCTGACGCTCGGGCCGCTGCTGGCCGGGGCCAGCCTGGCGATAAGCTCTTACCTCCTTTCTCTACGCTGGGCCTCAGAACTCAACAGCATGCTTGATGAAGTCCTGCGTATTTTTCCTCTGCTGCTGTCCTGGCTTGCGTTCTGGCTGCTCTACAGCCTGGTGCCGACGACCAGCGTGCGGGCAAAGGACGCCATGATAGGCTCGCTGGTTGCCGCGCTGCTGTTTGAACTGGGTAAGAAGGGATTTGCCCTCTATATCACCATGTTCCCCTCTTACCAGCTGATTTACGGCGTGCTGGCGGTGATCCCCATATTATTTGTCTGGGTCTACTGGACCTGGTGTATCGTGTTGCTGGGGGCGGAAATCACCGCTTCGTTGGGCGACTACCGTAAATTGCGACAGGCTGCAGAGCAGGAAGAACTGGAAGAACAATGATTGCATTAATTCAGCGCGTTACCCGTGCCAGCGTCACCGTGGAGGGTGAAGTGACGGGTGAAATTGGTCCCGGACTTTTGGTGTTGCTGGGTGTCGAAAAAGAAGATAACGAACAGAAAGCCAATCGCCTGTGCGAGCGTGTATTAGGGTATCGAATTTTCAGCGACGAGCAGGGCAAGATGAACCTGAACGTCCAGCAGGCGGGCGGCAGCCTGCTGGTAGTGTCTCAATTTACGCTGGCGGCGGACACGGAACGCGGGATGCGTCCGAGCTTCTCCGGTGGCGCAGCGCCACAGCAGGCTGAAACCCTTTATGAATATTTTGTCGAGCGCTGCAAACAACAAGGTATCGACGCCCCAACCGGGCGTTTCGCCGCCGATATGCAGGTTTCGCTAATTAATGACGGGCCGGTGACGTTCTGGCTGCAGGTGTAACCCTCGCCATCCGGCTCGCGCAACGAGAGAACAATGTATGTATCACCTTCGTGTGCCACAAACAGAAGAAGAACTAGATCGTTATTACCAGTTCCGCTGGGAAATGTTGCGCAAACCGCTGCATCAGCCAAAAGGTTCCGAGCGCGATGCCTGGGATGCAATGGCGCATCATCAGATGGTGGTCGATGAAGAGGGCAATACCGTTGCCGTGGGCCGCCTCTATATCAACGCCGATAACGAAGCCGCGATTCGCTTTATGGCGGTGCACCCGTCGGTTCAGGATAAAGGCTTAGGGACGCTGGTGGCGATGGCGCTGGAGTCCGTGGCGCGCCAGGAAGGCGTTAAGCGCGTGACCTGTAGCGCACGTGAAGATGCCGTTCCATTTTTTGCAAAGCTTGGCTTTGTGAATCAAGGGGAAATCACCACCCCGCAAACCACGCCGGTACGCCACTTCCTGATGATTAAGCCGGTCGCTACGCTTGATGACATCTTGCATCGGGGCGACTGGTGCGGACAGCTTCAACAGGCCTGGTACGAACATATTCCGCTGAGCGAGAAAATGGGCGTGCGTATTCAGCAGTACACTGGGCAAAAATTTATCACCACGATGCCGGAAACGGGCAACCAAAACCCGCACCACACGCTTTTTGCGGGGAGTTTGTTCTCGCTGGCCACGTTAACCGGCTGGGGGCTTATCTGGCTGATGCTGCGTGAGCGGCATCTCGGCGGGACGATTATTCTGGCCGATGCCCATATCCGTTATAGCAAACCGATCACCGGAAAACCGGGGGCTACGGCTGACCTGGGGTCGCTGAGTGGCGATCTCGACAGGCTGGCCCGGGGCCGCAAAGCTCGCGTAGCGCTTGAAGTCGAGCTTTACGGCAATGACACGCCCGGCGCGGTGTTTGAAGGCGTCTATCTGGTGCTGCCAGCTAAGCCGTTCGGCCCTCTGGAAGAGGGCGGAAACGAAGAGGAATAGGTTAGGATACAAGCTACGCGCCGGGCACATCTCCGTGGCGCATAGTCTGCTGAATCTGTTGCCCACTGGCGCTGGTGGCCTGCAAGGTGCCATTTACGGTGGGCTTCAGCGCAGTACCTGCGGCCACCTGCCCGGTCGCCGAAAGCTGCAGATTTCCGTTCCCCTCGAGCGGCAGAGCGGGCCAGCCCCAGGCGTGTAACACATTCACCGGCACGCTCTGGCCCTTCAGGCTAACGCTCACCGCACGCAGAGGCGTCTGGCTTACGTTTGCCCTGGCTTCCAGTAAGCCTTCACCCGCGAACGCACTTAGCTCCGTGATCGCGATCTGGCTCTGGTTCGCCGTCAGCGACAGCGACGGGCGCCGCACGTCAATGCGGTTAAAGGTGGCCGCCGCGGCATTAAACGAGGCATTGCCGGACCAAATACCCCACTGATGATCTCGTGCCAGCTGGATATTCGTGGCGGTGCCATCCAGCCCGGTGAGCTGGAATGGCCAGTTCGGGTCGATATCGATAACCAGATTACGGTTTGCCGAAAACTTTTTCACCGTAACGCTGTTCAACCAGTCAGGCAGTTTCTCCATCCACAGGGCCTTCCAGTTGGACGGGAGTGTGTATTCCAGCCCGCCTACGACCACTTCATCCATCACCGCTTGATTACCGTCGCGCAACCATTGCCCGGAAGCTCGAACCAGGCCGCCCTCCCAGCGCGAACTAAATTGCCGGAGCGTGGCACCTGCCGGGGCAAAATCGACGTTCACGATCGGATCCTGCAAATGCAGCGAACCGTTAATGAATTCGCTGGCGTTCATCGACAGCTGGCCGTCATCGCTTTGCCATCCCCCGTTCGCCAGCGACAGATTCCGCAGGCTAAGGGCAAGGTCGCTTACCGCCCACTCTTTCCCTTCCAGTCGTGCATCGGTTATTTCAAGGCGATCGATAGTTAACGAGGGAACAGATGTTACTGGCGCAAGAAAATCGGTGAGTGATTTTGCCGTTTGAAGGCGAATGTCATTGAGGCGCAGGCTGCCCACCTGCCATGAGCCGTCGGCGTTGCGGTGGGCATTACCCGTCAGCGAGCCGCGAGCAACGTCCGCCCCGATAGTGGTCAGCGTGACCTGTTCATTATCCAGCGTCCCTTGCAGCAGGACGTTGCTGGCGTTAATCCCGTTGAGCGTCAGAGAACCTGCGCTGAAAGCGATAGTGGCCTTGTTACCCAGCACTTTTCCGGCCTGCGGCAGCCAGGGGGCCACGCCGCCTTCAACGCGCTGGGCGCTGAGATTCCACTCGCTATCCGGGCTGTTAATCGCCATATCATGCAACTGCAGCTTATCTGCCTCAAGCGGGAGTGGAACCGCATTTGCGCTGAGATTTAACGTCCCTTGCTGGAGCAAAATAGTGTCGACATAGAGAGGCTGAGAAAACTGGCGCGTGCTCAGGCCAATATCCACGCTCTTCGCGACCAGAGTAGCGGGCTGGCCGGTGCGGCCAAAAGTAACGTTATGGAACACCAGATGGGTGGGCGAAGACCAGTCATGCGCCATCTCATTGAAAGAGAGGTGGTAGCTCGTTTTTTCATTCACCCAACTGCTGATTTGGCCCGCGCCCCAGCGGGTTTGCAGCAGGATGTAAAAGGCAACCAGCGCCAGTATCACAAGGCCCAACAGGATAAGAACCAGCTTTCCGAGGAATTTCATTGCCTTCCACCCCTTTCAGTTTCGCTAAGGGTGTTATGCCCGATTTACCGCTGTAGCTCAAGGAGGGGATTGTCAAAGGAGATTTCGCGCCGGCAAAAAATCATTGCCGGCGCGTGAGAGGATTATTCTTTTTCTGGCGGGAAAATCAGGTTCAGCACGATGGCCGTGATCCCACCGGCAGCAATGCCCGAAGAGAGTAGGGTTTTCAGCCAGTCAGGCGCGAACTGAAGGATCAGTGGCTGCTGGGATACGCCAAGGCCAACGGCGAGCGACAGGGCGATGATCATAATCGCGCGGCGGTTCAGCGGCTCGCGGGAGACGATACGCACCCCGGAAGCGGCAATGGTGCCGAACATCACAATCGTTGCGCCGCCGAGAACAGGTTCAGGAATATGCTGTACAAAGCCGCTTACTGCCGGGAACAGGCCCAGCACGATCAGCATCAGGGCGACAACAAAGCCCACATAGCGGCTGGCAACGCCGGTCAATTGAATAACCCCGTTGTTCTGACCAAAGCAGGAGTTAGGGAAAGTATTGAACACGGCAGAAACGCAGGAATTCAGACCATTAGCCAGCACGCCGCCCTTCAGGCGTTTCATGTACAGCGGGCCGGAAACAGGCTGTTCAGAGACGTCGGAGGTGGCGGTGATGTCGCCGATGGTTTCCAGCGAAGTCACCATAAACACCAGCATCAGCGGGATCAGCAGGCTCCAGTCGATGCCAAGTCCGTAATACAGTGGCGTAGGAACCATGATGAGGTCGGTGTTCGCGGCCTGAGTCGTGGCTGGCAGCATGTCCAGAGCCCAGGCGAGCAGATAGCCCACGGCCATCGCGATGACCAGGGATGCGACGCGCAGGTACGGATTACGCTGGCGGTTCAGCAGGATAATCACCAGCAGAACTGCGCCTGCCAGCAGCAGATTTTTCGGTGCGCCGAAAGTGTGATCGGCCATGGCGCCATAGCCACCGCCGATAGAGGTCAGCCCAACCTGAATCAGGGACAGACCGATAATCATGACCACCACGCCGGAAACCAGAGGAGTGATGATACGACGAGCAAGATGTAGCACTCGTGAAATCAGCATTTCCGTGCAGCTGGCAAGCATCAGCGTGCCAAAGAGTGCCGCCATCATCGTCGGCACGTCCGCACCGCCATTTTTCAGCGCCATGCCGCCCATAATCAGCGGAGAGACAAAGTTAAAGCTGGTGCCCTGAATCGACAGCAAACCTGAACCTACTGGCCCCCAGGCTTTGATTTGAATAATCGAAGCCACGCCAGAGGCAAACAAAGACATGCTGATAATGTGCTGTGTGTCCGATGCCGGTAACCCCAACGCCTGGCAAATTAACAATGCCGGTGTAATCACAGCCACAAACATCGCCAGCAGGTGTTGGCAGGCGGCAAAAAGGGTTTGTGGCAGCGGCGGGCGGTCTTCAAGGCGATAAATTAGTTCGCTCGGGCGAGTCTGCGCAACCGGTTGCGCATTATCTGACTCTACGGCATTCACGGACATCAGTGACGATCTCATGGCTGGAAAAGCGCTGATTTTAACGGACTGAACGGCAAAAGCAAACGATTGCTAGCCTGATGGGATAAGAGCGAAATGTCATAAATTGAGCATTAGTTATAACGAAGGCGCATTTTTTGGTTAAAATGCGCCGGCTGATTTCATCCATGAAGGAAATAACAGCGAAGGATAATTAAGCGCGAATGATGGATGCGCAATAAAAGGAGCCCTGCAATGTTTCATCTTGATACCCTTTCTACCCTGGTGGCCGCCACGTTAGTGCTGCTTCTGGGGCGTAAAATGGTCCACTCAGTCCCTTTCCTCAAAAAATACACTATTCCTGAACCCGTGGCCGGTGGGCTGCTGGTGGCGATAGCCCTGCTTGTCCTGAAAAAGAGCATGGGCTGGGAAATTGAGTTTGATATGAGCCTCAAAGATCCTTTGATGCTCGCTTTCTTCGCCACAATCGGCCTGAATGCGAATATCGCCAGTTTGCGCAAAGGCGGGAAAGTGGTGGGGATTTTCCTGTTTATCGTCGTTGGGCTACTGGTCATGCAGAACGCCATTGGCATCGGTATGGCCAGCATGTTGGGGCTCGATCCGCTGATGGGGCTGCTGGCAGGTTCGATAACGTTGTCCGGCGGGCACGGTACCGGTGCAGCCTGGGGCAAACTCTTTACCGAACGCTATGGTTTCCAGAATGCGACGGAAGTCGCTATGGCCTGTGCGACTTTTGGCCTGGTGCTGGGCGGTTTAATTGGTGGCCCGGTTGCCCGCTACCTGGTTAAACATTCGTCTACGCCGAATGGTGCGCCTGAAGACAACGAGATCCCCGGCGCGTTTGAAAAGCCAGATGTCGGGCGGGTCATTACCTCTTTGGTGATGATTGAAACCATCGCCCTGATTGCTATCTGCCTGACGGTGGGGCGTGTCGTTGCTGGGTTATTGCAGGGCACACCTTTTGAGCTGCCGACGTTTGTCTGCGTGCTGTTTATTGGCGTGATTCTCAGTAATTTGCTCGCGGCCGTGGGCTTCTATCGTGTCTTCGAACGGGCGGTTTCCGTACTGGGCAACGTCAGCCTTTCGCTGTTCCTGGCGATGGCGTTAATGAGCCTTAAACTTTGGGAACTGGCCTCTCTGGCGTTACCGATGCTGGCTATTCTGGCCGTACAAACGTTGTTTATGGCGCTGTACGCTATCTTTGTTACCTGGCGTTTGATGGGCAAAAACTACGATGCGGCGGTGCTGGCCGCCGGTCACTGTGGTTTTGGCATGGGCGCCACACCGACGGCGATAGCTAATATGCAGGCGATTACCGAGCGATTTGGTCCGTCGCATATGGCATTTTTGGTGGTGCCGATGGTGGGGGCGTTCTTTATCGACATCGTGAATGCGGTGGTGATCAAGCTGTTCCTGATGCTACCGCTGTTTGCTTAAGCGTTGGAGTAACGCTCGGTTTCCGGCATCCAGCGTTCTATAAGCGCCTTAGCCTGTTCAGGATAGCGTTCGTGGATATGGCGCGCCAGGCGCTGAACCTGCGGGATCATTCCCTGGTCCCGCAGCAGATCGGCCACTTTGAATTCTGCGTTACCCGTCTGGCGAGTTCCTAGCAGCTCGCCAGGCCCGCGGATCTCCAGGTCTTTTTGCGCAATCACAAAACCATCATTACTGTCTCTCAGCACCTGCAGGCGAAGCTGTGCCGTTTTGGATAGCGGGGATTTATACAGCAGCACGCAGTGAGAGGCTACGGCGCCACGGCCAACACGGCCGCGGAGCTGGTGGAGTTGCGCAAGCCCTAAACGCTCAGGATTTTCGATGATCATCAGGCTGGCGTTGGGCACATCCACGCCGACTTCAATCACCGTGGTGGCGACCAGAAGATGCAGTTCGCCCTGCTTGAAGGCCTGCATTACCGCCTGTTTTTCCTGTGGCTTCATGCGCCCGTGTACCAGACCAACGTTAAGCTCCGGGAGGGCGGTTTTTAGCTCTTCCCAGGTCACTTCCGCAGCCTGGGCTTCCAGCAGTTCAGACTCTTCAATCAGCGTACAAACCCAGTATGCCTGACGTTTTTCGTCGCGGCAGGCGTTGCGTACTCGCTCAATTATCTCGCTGCGGCGGGTGTCCGCTATTGCCACTGTAGTGACTGGCGTTCGTCCCGGCGGCAATTCATCGATGACTGAGGTATCGAGGTCAGCATAGGCAGTCATCGCCAGCGTGCGTGGAATCGGCGTTGCGGTCATGATCAGTTGATGAGGATGGAAGCCCTGAATCTGACCTTTTTCCCACAGCGCCAGGCGTTGATGCACGCCAAAACGGTGCTGCTCATCAATGATAACCAGCGCCAGCCCGGCAAACTGAACCTGCTCCTGGAAAATAGCGTGAGTGCCAACCACCATCGAAACCTGGCCGCTGGCAATGGCTTCCTGTTGCGCAATCCGGGCTTTGCCTTTTTGCTTCCCGGCCAGCCAGCCTACCTCGATACCTAATGGTTCAAACCACTGACGGAAGTTATTGGCGTGTTGCTCAGCCAGCAATTCTGTGGGGGCCATCAGGCCAACCTGCTTACCGTGTGCGATAGCACGAAGGGCTGCCAGGGCAGCAACCAGCGTTTTACCGGAACCTACGTCGCCCTGCACCAGACGCATCATAGGTACGTCCAGCGCCATATCTCGTTCTATTTCTGCGACGACTCGTTCCTGAGCCCCGGTAGGACTAAAGGGCAGGGCAGCAAGTAACTGGTTTTTTAGTGCGTCGTGATTAACCAGCGGTAGCGCATGGTAGCGCTGTGCCCCGGCTCGTAGCGCCAGCATACTCAGATTATGGGCAAGTAGCTCTTCGAGGATTAATCTCTGCTGAGCCGGATGTTTACCGGTTTCCAGATCGGCCAGTTTCATGTCCGGCGGCGGCCTGTGCAAGGTGCGTAATGCCTCCGGCAGGCTCATCATGCCCTGACTCAGTTCTGCGGGCAGAAGTTCGGTAATTGCGCAGGTATCCAGCAGCTCGAGTGCCTGATCGGTCAACTTACGTAGCGTGGCCTGGCGGATTCCCTCGGTCGTCGGGTAAACCGGCGTGAGCGTTTCCTGCAGATCCGGCGTACTGAGGTCGCCCTGAATGCGGTATTCAGGGTGGAACATCTCGGCACCGTATTTGCCACGTTTGGCTTCACCGTAGGCGAGCACGCGCTTGCCGGCAGAAAGGCTGTTTTTCATCGCGGCGTTGAAATTGAAAAAACGCATCGTGAGAATGCCGGTGCCGTCGCTAATCTGGCAGGTCATCATCCGGCGTCCGCCGAAGGTGATATTGCTGTTCAGCACTTCGCCTTCCACCGTGGCGTACAGGCCCGCCTGAAGGTCGTTAATGGGGTAAAGATGGGTACGGTCTTCGTAGCGAAGCGGCAGGTGCAGCAGCAGATCCTGGATGGTATGCAGGCCTATTTTGGCCAGCTTTCCGCTCTGGCTGGCGCCTACTCCGGCAAGCGTGCTTAGCGGTATGGCATCCAGCAGGCGGCCTTTCATGGCTTATTTCGCCGACTGCATCGTGGCCCACCATGCGGCATCAGCTTCTATCTCACCCTGCTGATTCACATGTGGGTACGGTAAGCCTTTCCGGCGGGAAACGTTCGCCAGCACAGGATAGCCACCTTCAAACAGCAGTCTCTGCTGCTCAGCTTCCGGTAACGTACTGTTTTCACGCTGATACATGCCTGCGTTTTGGCGCTGGCGCTGGGCTTCGTACAAAATCAGCGCCGAGGCGACGGACACGTTCAGGGATTGCACCATACCGATCATAGGAATAATGATGTCCTGATCGGCAAGCGCGAGCGCCTCTTCGGTAATGCCGGTTTTTTCCTGACCCATCAGAATGCAGGTGGGGCGAGTGTAATCTATCTCACGGAAGTCGACGGCTTTATCGGAAAGATGAGTCGCCAGAATTTGCATGCCGCCGCTTTTGAGCTGCCGGACGGCTTCGCCGATAGTTTTGTGTGTTTTGACTTGAACCCAGGAATTACTTCCTGCGGCGGAAGACGCCATGGTGCGCATACGGCTTCCTGGCCAAACGGCGTGCACTTCATGCACGCCTACGGCGTCGGCGGTACGGATGATGGCGGAGACGTTATGGGGCTTGTGCACCTGCTCCATACAAACGGTCAGGTCCGGCTGGCGTCTGGCGAGCATCTCGCAAATACGCGCATAACGTTGAGGATTCATAACTCTAGTTTCTGTTGCGGGTCACTTTAATCACATCCGGCATCACGCGAATCTTGCGCATGATGTTCGCCAGATGGACGCGATCCCGGGCTGTCAGGCGAATGAAGGCGCTGTATACGCGGCCGTCTTTCTCTTCGGTGTTCAGGCTCTGGATGTTAGAGCCCGCAGTGTTTATTGCCGCGGTCAGGTTTGCCAGCGCACCCTGGTGGTTAAACATGTCCACCTTGATCTCGGTGATAAACTCTTGCTCGATCTCTTTATCCCATTCCACGGCCATAAACTTCTCGGGCTCTTTCTGGTAGCCACGAATGTTTCGACAAGACTCATGGTGGATAACCAGCCCTTTACCTGGGCTGACGTGAGCGACGATAGGATCTCCCGGAATTGGGCGGCAGCACTTGGCAAAGGTAATCAGAACGCCGTCTGCACCTTTGATTGGCAAGTTGCTGTGATTTGCTGAAGGCGCTGTGCCTGACTGAGCAGCAACCGGTGATTCCCCTTGCAGGTTTTTCGCCACGACGACGCTCATTGCGTTCCCGAGGCCAATTTCGGCCAGCAGGTCGTCAAGTGACGCAAGCTTCATGCGGTCCAGTTCACGCTGGAGATTTTCGGCAGGAATTTCAGCCAGTTTACGGCTGCCACCGAGCGCATGGTTGAGCAGGCGACGCCCTAAACTGACGGAATCATCACGCTTCAGATTTTTCAGCATTTGGCGAATTTTGGCGCGAGCTTTGGAACTGACAACAAAATTAAGCCATGCGGCGTTTGGACGCGCCCCGGGTGCGGTGATGATTTCGATAGTCTGCCCGCTGGTCAACGACTGTGAAAGCGGGTAAGGCTGGCGATCGACGCGAGCGCCTACGCAGGCGTGACCGATATCGGTATGTACCGCGTAGGCGAAGTCCACCGGCGTTGCGCCTGCGGGCAGCTCTACAATGCGGCCTTCCGGGGTGAAAACGTAAATCTCATCCGGGAACAGATCGGATTTTACGCTCTCGATGAATTCAAATGAACTACCGGCACTTTGCTGCAGCTCCAGCAGGCTTTGCATCCAGCGCTGAGCGCGGATTTGTGCCGTCGTGCTGCTTTCGCCTTGCTCTTTATAAGCCCAGTGCGCAGCAACCCCCATTTCCGCCATCTGATCCATGTCTTCAGTACGGATTTGCACTTCAACCGGGACGCCGTGCGGCCCAATCATTGAGGTGTGCAGGGACTGATAGCCGTTCGCTTTCGGGATGGCGATATAGTCTTTCACCCGCCCTGGACGAGGTTTATAGAGGCTGTGCATCTGCCCGAGGACGCGATAGCAGGTATCCATGTCATGGACAATGACGCGAAACGCGTAGATATCCATGATCGAATGGAAACGCTGTTCTTTGAGCGTCATCTTGCAGTAAATGGAGTAAAGGTGCTTTTCGCGACCGCTAACGCGGCAGGCAATGCCTGCCTCCTGAAGACGCCCGTCGATTTCAGAGAGGATTTTTTGAATCATCTCTTTGCGGTTACCTCGCGCCGCTTTAACCACTTCTTTAATGACGCGGTAGCGGTTCGGATAAAGCGCTTCAAAGCCAAGCTCTTCCAGTTCGGTTTTCAGGTGATGAATACCGAGGCGGTGAGCGAGTGGGCTATAAATTTCGAGGGTTTCACGGGCAATACGGCGGCGTTTATCTGGGCGCAATGACCCAAGTGTGCGCATATTGTGCGTGCGGTCGGCAAGCTTGATCAAAATGACGCGAATATCCTGCACCATCGCCATGATCATTTTGCGGAAGTTTTCGGCCTGAGCCTCTTTCTTATCGCGGAACTTCAGTTTATCTAGCTTAGAAACCCCTTCCACCAGTTCGGCAACGCTTTTGCCAAACAGCTGTTCCATATCCTGGTAGGTGGCCGGGGTGTCTTCAATCACGTCATGCAGAAGCGCTGCCATTAGCGTTTCATGGTCGAGTTTCATCTCGGCCAGGATACAGGCAACGGCGACGGGATGGGTGATATAGGGTTCACCACTTGAACGTGTTTGTCCCTCGTGAGCATCACGTGCGACAAGGTATGCCTGCCGGAGGCGCTTAATTTGCTCCTCTGGCAGATAGTTTTGAATCAGCTGATTCAGGCTTTCAAACAGATACAAGGGCTACCCGCAGGCTAATTAACGACGACCTTCAGCAATAGCAGTCACGGCCTGCAGTTCTGCGGCTTCCTGCTCTTGCTGTTCCTGGCGCTCACGAACATCGAGAATCTGGTTGGTGATCAACCCTTCTTCGATTTCACGCAGTGCGATAACGGTCGTTTTATCGTTTTCTTCCGGTACCAGCGGATCTTTACCGCCAACCTGCATCTGACGAGCGCGACGCGCGGCCACAAGTACCAGGTCAAAACGGTTACCAATTTTCTCTACAGCGTCCTGAACGGTTACGCGTGCCATAATTAAAATGCTCCACAGGTGAAGAAATGACTGGGCATGATACTGAAACTGGTGTCAGTCTGCCAATAGTTTGCTGATTAAAGCGTCATGTCGCATCTTTTGGCGACCCATTCGTAGACGCTCGGCACGAATGATTATCTTTAAATCAGACAGGGCAGTGTCGAAGTCATCATTAACGATAAGGTAATCATACTCCGCATAGTGACTCATTTCTGCAACGGCTTGCGCCATGCGTTTTGCAATCACCTCTTCGCTATCCTGACCGCGACCACGCAGGCGCCGGTCCAGCTCGTCTTTTGACGGCGGCAGAATAAAGATACTGCGGGATTGCGGCATTTTCTTACGAATTTGCTCTGCACCCTGCCAGTCGATATCTAAAAACACATCTACGCCGGTCGCCAGCACATTTTCGATCGCCTGGCGGGATGTACCGTAGTAGTTACCAAATACTTCCGCGTGCTCAAGAAAAGCGTCTTCAGCGATCATCTGCTGGAATTCGTCTTTGCTGACAAAGAAGTAATGTTCCCCGTGATTTTCACCTGGGCGTTCACCGCGAGTGGTGTGCGAGATGGAAACCTGGGTGTCATACAGCGGTTGCGTCTTTAACAAAGCCTGGATGAGGCTGGATTTACCCGCGCCACTTGGAGCGGAAACAATATAAAGCGTGCCTTGAGCCATGAGTTCTAACTTAATCGGTATGCATAAAGGGAAGAGCGTCTACCGGCATATTATACACACCGCTGCCCCAGTACGTAGGTTTTGTCATTGCCAGGTGCGTTTTTTCTCGTGTTTTACGCGATGTTTTCCACCTTTTTGTCATTCTCGATGCAACGAGATTAGTTTTTAGGGACGTATCTCGTACGCAGGATCTTTCATGCTCGCGATTGATGCTGGACACGGTTATACCTCCCCGGAGAAAGGAAATGGAGGGTGGTATGAAAGGGGTCGCGTTAGCAGTTTTTGTCATTTTACTGGGGGTTTCATCAACGGTAATGGCATCGTGTCCAGCATGGTCTGATGTCAGAACACAGAAGGAGATTGAACGCCTTACGCACCAGCTATCCCTCTGGGATGACGCCTATTACCAGCGGGGAAAAAGTTTGGTGAGCGATGCCGTTTACGATGACTTAAAGGAGACACTGTCTGTCTGGAGGCGCTGCATTAAACAGGGGCAAGAGGCAGAGTCTGCAAGGATGGGAGCAGCAGGAAACTCGTCTCATCCTGTTGCGCATACAGGGCTGAAAAAGTTACCGGATAAACGTGCAGTCGAGCTATGGGCTGCAGGCCGACAGAACTTATGGGTACAGCCCAAAGTAGATGGGGTGGCTATCACACTGGTCTATCAACAAGGGCGGCTGGTGAAAATGCTAAGCCGTGGCAATGGCATTAAAGGAGAGGACTGGACGCATAAAGCTGCCGGTATTGATGCCATACCCCTTCATCTTGCCGGACCTCTTGCGAACAGCGTGCTGCAAGGCGAGCTTTTCCTGAAACGGGAAGGCCATATTCAAAGCCTGGCTGGAGGTGTGAATGCGAGATCTAAAGTTGCCGGGGAAATGCTTCGTACCGGGGCGGTTAGCGATCCAGACGCGCTGGGCATTTTTATCTGGGCATGGCCAGATGGCCCCAAAAGCCATGCTGAAAAAGGCAGTATATTGCGTGATGCCGGGTTTTCTCTGACGGCTCTATGGTCCCGGCCTGTAACAAACATTGATGAAATTGCCCGCTTACGTGAGGGGTGGTTTCGCCAGTCTCTTCCCTTTGTCACGGATGGCATTGTGATTCGTCAGGAACGTGAACCCGAGGCTAAATTCTGGCAGCCGGGGCAGGGGGAGTGGGCCATCGCGTGGAAATATCCTCCTGCTGAGCAAATCGCCGTGGTCCATAACGTTGATTTTGCCGTAGGGCGAACGGGTAAGGTGTCCGTCGTGCTTGAATTGGAAGAGGTTCAGCTCGACGATAAACGTGTTCGACGAGTGAATATCGGTTCACTAAAGCGCTGGCAGGAATGGGATGTTGTGGCCGGTGATAAAGTAAAAATAAGTCTGGCGGGACAGGGAATACCTCGGATGGACGAAGTCGTCTGGCGCGTCAGTCAGCGAGACACATCCATACCGGAAATGGTGGCTTTTACACCGGTGACTTGCCTTTATGCTTCATCTGAATGCGCAGAACAATTCATTGCCCGTCTGACGGAGATGAGCCAAAAGCAAGTTCTGGATTTGGATGGCGTTAGTCAAAGCACCTGGCGCCATCTACACATGACGTCACGCTTTCAGCACGTTTTTTCATGGCTGGATTTGAACAAGACAATTCTGTCTGGTTTACCGGGAATTTCAGTGAAAAAAGCCGAACTGTTATGGCATCAGTTTTCTCTGTCCCGAAAACAGCCGTTTATCCGCTGGGTATTGGCCTTAGGGATGCCGCTGCCGCGAAGTTCGCATGCCGTTCTTAAAGACAAGCACTGGCAGCAGCTTGGCGACTGGGATCAATCCCGATGGCAAACTTTACCCGGAGTGGGGGCTAAGCGGGCAAGCCAGTTAGTCGATTTTATGAAGCATCCACAGGTGATTGCCCTGGCCGCCTTCCTTGGCCAGCATAACATCCCGGGTTTTGGTCATCAGTGATCGGCGTGTTTGTAATGGAATACAGGTAGACCAAGCCGCAGGCGCAGTGCCAGTAGCCGAGAGCTAAAGCCGAATAATAAGGTTGCTATAACCACGACGTCATGGCTGCTGACGTAGTGCTGCAGCGCGATATACAGCACGGCTGAAGCAAAGGCGATACCAGCGTACAGTTCTTTCTGGAACACGAGGGGAATTCGTTTGCAGAACATATCTCTTAGCACACCGCCAAAGACGCCGGTGACAACGGCGGCAATGGTCGCAATGATTGGGCCTTCGCCCATATCCAAAGCAACCTGCGCACCGATAATAGAAAAGACAACGAGACCCAGCGCATCCAGTACCAAAAAGAGTTTGCGTAGGTGCGGCATTACGGGAGCCATGATGGTTGTGAGTACTGCCGCAACGGCAACAATCACTACGTACTCAGGGTGTTTCACCCAGCCGAGGGGATAGTGGCCCAGTAGAATATCGCGGACAGAACCACCGCCCAGCGCCGTGGCAGTGGCGATAATAATGACGCCAAACGTATCCATGCGACGACGCCCGGCTGCCAGTGCCCCGGTCATGGCTTCCGCCGTAATACCAATCAAATAAAGAATGTGTAGCAGCATAGTTGTCCCCTCAGAATACCGGCAGAGGGTAACGTTTTGTGCACTATGTCACGATTGAGATTTTCTAAGCTGAATGAATATAGATTAGTTTTATTTATCCAAAATATAAAATTTTTCCTTTATATTTGGGTGTTGTCAGGTTCTTTTCAAATTAAATGGATTAGTAGAAGTATTTAAGGAGGCGCAATGAAAATATCGGCGATGTTAAAAGCGCTAGCAAATGGCGTCAATCCAGAAACTGGAGAGGTGCTTGGCGCTAAATCAACAGCCAATAAGCCGGAAGCGATAAGAGCGCTGTTTGCCCTGGCTGAGGAGCTGTCGGTGAGCCCGGAAAAACAGAAAAAGCCCAGGCTAACCCCTGAGGAGAGACAGCAGCGTAACCTTGCCGAAGGACGTCCGGCTAAGTCTCACTTTCCCTGGGCCGAAGAAGAGAAACTGATTCTTGCAGAGCGATTTGAGCAAACTGGCGCTATCGAAACCCTGGGGGATGAGTTTGAACGTTCTCCGAGAGCGGTAGCTATTCAGCTTGAAAAGATGGGGCTTATCACTGCGGAGCAGCTATTGGCGTATACCTAGTACGCATCAAAAGAAAAAGCCTGCTGAACGCAGGCTTATGTCACGCTATTCGATATTCTGAATCTGTTCGCGCATCTGCTCGATCAGGACTTTCAGCTCGATAGCTGAATTGGTCACGTCGGCATTGATAGACTTGGAGGCCAGAGTATTCGACTCGCGGTTAAACTCCTGCATCATAAAGTCGAGGCGACGACCAACGGCTTCTTTCTTTTTCAGGATGTTGTAGGTCTCTTTGACGTGGGCTTCCAGACGGTCCAGCTCTTCCGCGACGTCAATGCGCTGTGCCATCAGCACCAGTTCTTGTTCAAGGCGGTTGTTCTCAAGCTGAACTTCGGCCTCTTCCAGCTTGTTAACCAGGCGCTCGCGCTGCCATTTCACTACTTCTGGCATTTGAGCACGGACTTTAACCACTTCGGCGCTGACGCCTTCCAGGCGTTGTTCAATCATCCCTTTCAGGGCCTGACCTTCGGTTTCACGGGCAACAATAAAGTCGTCCAGGGCGCCATCAAGAGCGGAAAGGATTTCAGCGGTAATCGCATCAAGATCCTGCTCCTGAGCGGCCATCACGCCTGGCCAGCGTAGAATATCAACCGGGTTGATTTCACCTTCATCGCTTTGCATTTTGACCCAGTTAGCGGCCTCAACCAGCTGCTTAGCCAGCTTTTCATTAAGAATCAGCGATCCTTGTGAACGGGCATCGGGCTCAAAGCGCAGGTTGCACTCAATTTTGCCGCGGGTGAGGCGGTTGCGAATGCGCTCACGAGCAACAGGCTCAAGACTGCGGAACTGTTCCGGCATGCGGATATACGTTTCGAGATAGCGCTGGTTTACCGAGCGTAATTCCCAGGAGGCGGAGCCCCATTCACCTTTTACTTCACGCCGGGCGTAGGCGGTCATACTGCGGATCATAGTACGTACCCGTTTTCAGCTAATGTATGGGGGGATTATAGCCATCAGGGGTCTTGCAGGATAGGAATAAGCGCCTGAAGTCCGTATAATGCGCAGCCACATTCGTTTTAGCCGGAGAAAAGCCCATGCGTCCATCAGGTCGTAGCGCCGAACAAGTGCGCCCAGTTACCCTGACCCGTCATTACACTAAACACGCTGAAGGTTCCGTGCTTGTCGAGTTCGGTGATACCAAAGTGTTGTGCACCGCGACCCTTGAAGAAGGCGTGCCTCGCTTTCTGAAAGGCCAGGGTCAGGGCTGGATCACCGCTGAATACGGCATGCTGCCGCGTGCAACCCATAGCCGTAATGCCCGTGAAGCGGCAAAAGGCAAACAAGGTGGCCGTACTCTCGAGATTCAACGTCTCATCGCCCGTTCACTACGCGCAGCGGTGGACCTAAAAGCATTGGGTGAATTCACCATCACCCTGGACTGCGACGTTCTGCAGGCCGACGGCGGCACTCGCACCGCGTCCATCACCGGTGCCTGTGTAGCGCTGGCCGATGCGTTAAACGGTCTGGTCGCTTCTGGCAAACTGAAAACTAATCCTATGAAAGGGATGGTTGCGGCGGTTTCCGTTGGTATCGTCAACGGTGAAGCTCTCTGCGATCTGGAATATGTCGAAGACTCGGCAGCCGAAACCGACATGAATGTTGTCATGATGGAAGACGGGCGCATGATTGAGGTGCAGGGTACTGCGGAAGGTGAGCCGTTCTCCCACGAAGAGTTACTGGCGCTACTGGCGTTGGCTCGAGGGGGCATTGATTCCATCATCGCGTCGCAGAAGGCGGCGTTAGAAAATTAATTTTTTAAAAGCGACTGAGAAGTCGCTTTTTTTATGTCTGTGTCACAATGCTAAGGAGCAAATCCATGAAACCGTATCAGCGCCAGTTTATTGAGTTTGCGCTTAACAAACAGGTACTCAAGTTTGGCGAATTCACGCTGAAATCCGGGCGCACTAGCCCCTATTTCTTCAACGCCGGGCTGTTTAATACCGGGCGCGATCTGGCGTTATTAGGGCGTTTCTATGCTGCCGCTCTGATGGACTCCGGCATCGATTTTGATCTGCTCTTTGGCCCGGCCTATAAAGGCATTCCTATCGCGACAACGACCGCGGTGGCACTGGCTGAGCACCACGAGCGCGATGTGCCTTACTGCTTTAATCGCAAAGAAGCGAAAGATCATGGCGAAGGCGGTAATTTGGTGGGTAGTGCGCTTCAGGGCCGCGTTATGCTGGTGGACGACGTGATAACGGCTGGGACCGCTATTCGTGAGTCAATGGAGATCATTGCCGCGAACGGTGCGAGCCTTGCCGGGGTGCTTATTTCTCTTGACCGACAGGAGCGTGGCCGTGCGGATATCTCCGCCATTCAGGAAGTTGAGCGCGACTATCAGTGCAAAGTCATTTCGATCATCACGCTCAAAGACCTGATTTCTTACCTGGAAGAGAAGCCAGAAATGGCGGACAAGCTGGCTGCAGTGCGTAAATATCGCGAAGAGTTCGGCGTCTAAGTCGGAAAATCAATAAGGGCCTTCCGGCCCTTATTGACTAGTAAAGCTGAGCAGCAATGAGCGGCCAGCGGGTATCAAAATCATCCGTAGGCAGATAGCGGAAATCACTTCTCACAAATCGTGACAGCATTCCTTCACAGAAAGCCAGTAGCTGGCTCGCCAGCAAGGATTCATCGGTGCTAAACCCTTCGCCTTCGCGCATTTTTTTTTCACGCATGACCTGGCGCAGCTGAACCTCAATGCGTTCAAAAAGCTGGTTGATGCGATCCTGCAGGCGATCCTGCTCAAACATCAGCGCGTGCCCGGTGAGGATACGCGTCAGACCTGGGTTCCGTTCACCAAAACCCAACACCAAAAGTACGATCAACCGCAGGCGGGCCAGCGTGTCTTTTTCATCTTTTAGAATCAGGTTAATGCGGGTAATCAGGCTATCTTCGATAAACTCAATCAGGCTATCGAACATTTTCATTTTGCTGGGAAAATGCCGATAAAGTGCGGCTTCGGACACGCCAACGGTTGCCGCTAGTTTAGCGGTCGTAATGCGTTGGCTGCCGTCGCTGGATTCGAGCATTTGGGCCAGAGACTGAAGTATTTCCTCGCGACGATTCCTTTTCGCGGTCTGTTTTTCTGCCATGTTCTAAAATACCCCTGAAAAATACCTTGTCAGGTAAGCACCGAACCGCGCCCACAAACGCTTGGTTTGCGGTCTGTTTTAACGTTATCTACGCGGTAGGGTTACGTTGATAAAACGGTATTACTGGCGGCCTGAATGACCAAATCCGCCTTCGCCACGGTCGCTGGCGTCAAAATCTTCAACCAGGTTAAATTCTGCCTGCACAACAGGTACAAAGACCATCTGCGCAATGCGTTCGCCGGGCTGAATGGTGAAGCTGTCCTGGCCGCGGTTCCAGACAGAAACCATCAGCTGGCCTTGATAATCGGAGTCAATCAGCCCCACCAGGTTACCCAGCACAACACCGTGTTTGTGGCCCAGGCCGGAACGAGGCAGGATGACCGCTGCCAGAGAGGCGTCAGCAATGTGAATAGCCAGGCCGGTTGGCAGCAGCGTTGTTGCACCAGGTGCAAGTTCTACGGCGTCATCCAGGCAAGCGCGCAGGTCAAGACCGGCAGAGCCGGAGGTGGCGTAAGTTGGTAACGGGAATTGCTGACCAACTCGCGGGTCCAGAATTTTAACGTCGATTTTTTTCATCATAGCGGGTAACGATCTCGTCCAGTAAAAGGTGGCCAAGGAGTGCTTTACGCTCAAGCGGTAAGACTTTGTCTCCCTCCTGCCAGAAAAGGTGCAATGCGTTATTATCGCTATTAAACCCTTGATTATTCTGAGATACGTCATTAGCGCAGATCAGATCCAGGTTTTTAGCGGCACGCTTTTTCCGGGCGTATTCTTCCACATTATTTGTTTCGGCGGCAAACCCTACTACATAGGGACGTCCTTCAGAAAGCGCCGCAACACCCGCAACAACATCCGGGTTTTTGACCATTTTTAGCGTAATTTCATCGCCTTGCTTTTTAATTTTCTCGTCAGCAACCACGGCTGCTCGATAGTCGGCAACGGCGGCACAGCCAATGAATATATGCTGCCCGGTGACGCGTTTTTGGACCACTTCATTCATTTCCAGCGCCGTAGTGACGTCAATGCGGTTGACCCATGCCGGAGTAGGCAGATTTACCGGGCCTGAAATCAGGGTTACGTTTGCCCCGCGAGCTGCCGCTGCGGCGGCTATAGAAAACCCCATCTTTCCTGAGCTGTCGTTAGTAATGTATCTGACGGGATCCAGGCGTTCGCGCGTTGGGCCGGCGGTAATCATGACGTTCAGATGTTGCAGATCTTTGACTACGGAGAAATGTTCAACGGCCATATCAACCAGCGTTAGCGGATCTAACATTCGGCCTGGTCCAGTATCGCCGCAGGCCTGGCTTCCGCTATCCGGGCCCCAAATCAGGAGACCACGAGCGCTTAGCACGTCCAAATTATGTTGAGTGGCGGCCGCGCGGAACATTTGTTGGTTCATTGCCGGAACAACGGCAACCGGTGCGGCGGTTGCCAGGCAAATAGTGCTGACCAGGTCGTTTGCCATGCCTGCAGTCACGCGCGCAATCAGGTCTGCTGTCGCAGGTGCGAGTATCACTAAATCTGCCCATTTGCCGAGTTCGATGTGGCCCATGGCGGCTTCTGCTGCGGGGTCTAGCAAACTGTCGGACACAGGATAACCGGACACTGCTTGCAAACTTAGTGGCGTGATGAAGGCCTTCGCCGCCTCGGTCATTACCACTCGTACATCCGCTCCGCGATCGCGCAGACGACGAACCAGCTCAGGTGTTTTATAGGCAGCAATACCGCCGCTCACACCAAGAACAATTTTCTTGCCGGAAAGTCCCATCATGATTTTTATCCGTTGGAAGTCACAGTCGAATGGCCATTTTATCACAATCCCTGGCAGGCGACTTTTTGCAGTTTGCGAGGCACTACGCAAGACCAAAACCCGCTCATCGCCTGATAATAAAAAAGGCCGCATCATGAGAGTGTTAAGAGAGGGAGAGGTGCGATGGACAGGGATAATGAGATTGAAAACGCGTATTTACCCAGGGAAAAGCTGCTGCAATTCGGTGTGGGTGCTCTCACCGATACTGAGCTGCTTGCGCTCTTTTTACGTACGGGCCACCAGGGAATGCACGTTTTGGTTTTTGCCAATATGCTGCTGCGTGAGTTTGGTTCCCTGCACCGCTTGTTGTCGGCAGATTTTTCCCATTTCAAGGGCGTGAAGGGGATTGGTGAAGCGAAATACACTCAACTAAACGCGATTGCCGAGCTGGCGAGGCGTTATTACTCGTCTCAGGGTATCAAAGAACTCTCATTGCTTACGCCTGGAAAGGTGCGGGAGTATGTGCAGAGTCAGTTGACGACCGAGCAGCGTGAAATCTTTATGGTGCTGTTTTTGAATAATCAGCATCAGGTTATTAAATGTGAGCGGTTGTTTGCCGGAACGCTAAGTCACGTTGAAGTTCACCCGAGAGAAATTGTCCGTGAAGCGATGAAATGCAACGCCGGTGCCATTATACTGGCGCACAACCACCCGTCAGGTAAGGCCGAACCCAGTAAAGCAGACCGGGCTATTACGGAACGCATCGTGAAAGTTTGCCTGTTTATGGAAATTCGAGTGCTTGATCATCTGGTTATTGGTCACGGAGAATACGTTTCTTTCGCTGAACGAGGGTGGATTTAAGCCATCAGGCGCGATCCATTGGGATCTTTGTCTGTTCGGGACTTGAGCACATGCCTCACACAGCGTATACTACGCCACCTTTGAGAATCTCGGGTTTGGCATTATGCGCCTGGCACTGTGGTTCACATTGAACCGCCAGGGACCAGGCTTGCAGCCTGACGAGGCGCCTAACCCTATACGAAGCTCGAGCTAATTTGATTTTTGGAGAATAGACATGTCCCGAGTCTGCCAAGTTACTGGCAAGCGTCCGGCGACCGGTAATAACCGTTCCCACGCACTGAACGCGACTAAACGCCGTTTCCTGCCGAACCTGCACTCTCACCGTTTCTGGGTTGAGAGCGAGAAGCGTTTTGTCACCCTGCGTGTATCTGCTAAAGGTATGCGTGTAATCGATAAGAAAGGCATCGATACAGTTCTGTCCGAACTGCGTGCCCGTGGCGAAAAGTACTAAGTACTTAGAGGAAATAAATCATGGCTAAAGGTATTCGTGAGAAAATCAAGCTGGTTTCTTCTGCTGGTACTGGTCACTTCTATACCACCACGAAGAACAAACGTACTAAGCCGGAAAAACTGGAACTGAAAAAGTTCGATCCAGTTGTCCGTCAGCACGTTGTATATAAAGAAGCCAAAATTAAATAATTCTGGTAACTTTGTTGAAGAAACCCGGCTCAGGCCGGGTTTTTTTATGCCTGCTTCCCGGAGGAGAGATGCCTGAATTACCAGAGGTAGAAACCAGTCGTCGCGGTATTGAGCCGCACCTGGTGGGTGAAACCATCCTGTATGCCGTTGTGCGCAATGCTCGACTGCGCTGGCCGGTTTCTGATGAAATACATGCTCTGAGCGATAAGCCGGTGTTGAGCGTACAGCGGCGGGCGAAGTATTTGCTGCTGGAGCTACCGGATGGCTGGATCATCATTCATCTGGGAATGTCCGGCAGCCTGAGGATCCTCGCGGAAGAACTTCCTGCGGAAAAGCACGATCATGTCGATCTGATCATGAATAACGGCAAAGTTCTGCGCTATACCGATCCCCGCCGCTTTGGCGCCTGGCTGTGGGTCAAAGAGCTGGAAGGGAACAATGTATTGTCTCACCTTGGTCCGGAGCCTTTGAGCGACACATTCAGTGCAGAATACCTGCGCGAAAAATCGGCCAAAAAGAAAATGGCTATCAAGCCCTGGCTAATGGATAACAAACTGGTTGTTGGGGTGGGGAATATCTATGCCAGCGAATCCTTGTTCGCAGCGGGGATCCATCCCGACCGTAGCGCACAGTCGCTATCAAAAAAAGAGTCTGAAACTCTGGTCGCAGCTATCAAAGCTGTATTGCAACGCTCAATAGAACAAGGTGGAACCACTTTAAAAGACTTCCTTCAGTCCGATGGCAAACCCGGCTATTTTGCTCAGGAGCTGCAGGTATATGGCCGGGAAGGAGAGCCTTGCAGGGTATGCGGTACGCCGATTTCCGCCGCTAAGCACGCCCAGCGTAGCACTTACTATTGTCGCCGCTGTCAGCGATAGCTATTTAAGCCTTTCGATAAGCGCTTTACAGACATGCTCTGGCAGGAAGTGGGCGACATCTCCGTGATGGCGCGCCACTTCTTTGACAAGGGAAGAAGAGACAAACGACCACTCTTTAGATGGCATCAGGAACACGCTTTCCAGTTCAGGCATGAGATGGCGGTTCATGTGGGCCAGCTGCATTTCATATTCAAAATCAGCCGCGGTGCGCAACCCACGCACCAGCACGTTCGCCTGCTGGTTACGTGCAAAGCTTGCCATTAAATCGCTGAAACCGAGAACCTGAACGTTGGGTAAATGCGCAAGTGCCTGTTGCGCCAGCGCAACGCGTTCATCCAGGGTGAACAAGGCATTCTTGCTGGGGCTTGCTGCAATCGCAAGGATCACCTGGTCAAACATACTGGCTGCACGGGTAACGATATCAATATGGCCGTTGGTGATGGGATCGAAAGTCCCCGGATAGATTGCCCGCTTTTGCATATCTGACCTTAGTGTGTTTTAGGGGGGAGATAAGGTTCCAGTAGCTGTAACAGGCGCTGCAATGCACCCTGGTTCTGGTAAAGCACTTCCACAGCATGGCGCCCGTAGAAGTTACGATAATCCTCATCTGTGAGCAAAGACGCAATCTCTTTTACTAATGACTGCTCGTCCGTCACGGTGATTAGGCCATCTGCCTGCGACAGGCGCGAGCAGATATCTTTGAAGTTAAAGGTATGTGGACCCATTAACACTGGAATAGCGTGTGCGGCTGGTTCGAGGGGATTATGGCCACCACGCTCAACTAACGAGCCGCCAACAAAAGCCAGATCGGCAATCCCGTACAGTAACATTAACTCACCCATAGTATCGCCAATGACGACCTGCGTACTGGAAGACGGTACCTCTCCAGAAGAGCGAGTTATGTAGCTTAATCCAGCATTTCTGACCAGATTGATGGCATCCGGGAAGCGTTCCGGGTGGCGTGGTACAAGGATCAGCAGTAAGTTAGGAAACTGCTTTAAAAGCGACTGATGAGCTTGCACGACGATGCTTTCTTCGCCTTCGTGCGTGCTGGTAGCTATCCAGACCGGGCGGTGCGGTGCCCACTGCCGGCGCAGCGTCACGGCTCGAGCGGCCAGCTGCGGTGTCACCGAAATATCAAACTTAAGGCTACCGGTAACCGTCAATTGGCTCCGTTTTGCACCTAGTGAGATGAAGCGTTCACCATCTTCTTCGTTCTGTGCGGCGATAAGCGTAATGCGCTGCAGCAGCGTTCTGACAAAGTCACCAAGTTTTGCGTAGCCCTTTGCCGAGCGTGCGGAAAGCCTGGCATTGGCAATCACTAATGGGATATAGCGTTTGTGCAGCGCGGCTATCAGGTTTGGCCAAAGTTCGGTTTCCATAATCAGCACCAGCTTTGGATCGACTTTATCCAGGAAGCGGTTGAGCGCACACGGCAAATCGTAAGGCAGATAGACGTGCTGGACGTCTTCTCCGAAAGCGGACATGACCCTTTCTGAGCCGGTTGGTGTCATTGTCGTGACGGTAATCGGCAATTCTGGATAGCGGTGGCGAAGCGCGCGAACCAGAGGTATGGCGGCCAGCGTTTCCCCAACGGAAACCGAATGCAACATAATACCACCTGGCTTGAGCGGCTTTTTATAGAAGCCGTAGCGCTCGCCAATGCGTTTGCGGTATGCAGGAGCTTTACGACCGCGCACCCATAATCGCAGCCAGATGAGTGGCTGTATGAGGTAAAGCAGTACGGTGTAAAGCAATTGGAGCATAGGACACGGCTGGCATTATGAATGTGCTGGGGATTCTATGTATTTAACCTGAGCTTTGCCATTACTTTTGCGGAAATTGGGCGAAAACCAGGTTGATGGCGTGCATCAAAGGTATGTATTGCCAGGCAATGGTTGGATTGAGCAGTTGTGCAAAAGTCAAAAGTGAATGGTCTTTGAGTTTAAGGAAAATAAATTATTTTAATTCATAAGGTTACCAATGAATTGTCTTGGCTTGCGTATCCTTCGGAATGGGAGCGATAAGTGGTACACTACACGTAAAAATGAACACGTTGTCAGTGAACAGGTAGCTGTGGAGCCTGGGGCGGTAGCGTGTTTTTTATTTTTCGGTATTGCTGATATTAAGAGCTGACGGTGAATACGACATTTAAAAGAATTTTAGTGATTAAAATGCGCTTTCACGGCGACATGTTGCTGACAACGCCTGTGATCAGTACCCTTAAGCGCAACTATCCTGAAGCAAAAATAGATGTCCTGCAGTATCAGGATACCCTTCCCATTCTTTCTGGAAATCCAGAAATAAATGCGCGCTACGGTATAAGCAACAAAGGCGTTAAAACAGGAAAGAAAATCAGTAATTTTCTTTCCTTGATTCGCCGCTTGCGGAGCAATCATTATGACCTGATTGTTAATCTGACCGATCAGCGGAGCGTGGCATGGATGGTTCGCTGCCTTGGGCCGGCAGTAAAAATTTCCCAGGATTACGCTCACCGGCAGTCTTCATTCTGGAAAAAAAGCTTCACTCACCTTGCCCCTGTCGTTGGTAAGCATGTCGTTGAAGCTAGCCTCTCAGTGCTCTCTCCTTTAGGAATTACGGATTTTTTTACAGAAACAACGCTGTACTACACTGAGGCCGATTGGCAAAAGATCCGTGAAGTGCTTGATGCTGAAAGCGTTGTTGGCAAGTATGTTGTCATTCAGCCCACGGCCCGACAGCTCTTTAAGTGTTGGGACAACGATAAGTTTTCTCAGATCATTGATTACTTGCAGGATGAAGGATTCCCGGTTGTATTGACCTCTGGACCGGGTCGGGACGATCTCGCCTGCGTTAATGAGATAGCTCAAGGGTGCAAAATAATGCCCGTTGTGGCGCTTGCCGGCAAAACAACCTTCCCGGAGTTGGGCGCTTTAATCGATCATGCAGCATTGTTTATTGGGGTGGACTCAGCGCCTGGGCATATTGCTGCGGCGGTAAAAACGCCTGTCATTAGCCTGTTTGGTGCAACGGACCATGTTTACTGGCGTCCATGGACAGAGCAAATTACGCAATTCTGGGCAGGTAACTATCAATCTATGCCGTCCCGTGCTCAACTCGACCGCAATAAAAAATATATGTCGGTGATCCCTGCTGAGGATGTGATTGCCGCCATTTCTAAAATGCTTCCTGCCGCTGCGGCGCTATCACCAAGAGACGAAGCATGATGACAGTTGCTTTTTGTCTGTATAAATATTTTCCCTTTGGCGGCCTGCAGCGCGATTTTATGCGTATCGCCGGGGCTGTTGCATCGCGTGGGCATAACGTCCGGGTTTATGTGCAGTCCTGGCAGGGCGAGAAACCTGATGCCTTTGATATCGTCATCGTTCCTGTGCGGTCAAAAACGAACCACGGTCGTAATGCTGAATATTATCAATGGGTGAAGGCTCATCTGAGTCAGCATCCGGTAGACCGCGTAGTGGGTTTTAATAAAATGCCGGGTCTCGATGTTTATTATGCAGCAGACGTTTGTTACGCCGAAAAAGTAGCACAAGAGAAAGGTTTCTTTTATCGCCTGACCGCCCGATATCGGCATTATTCACAGTTTGAAAAAGCCACATTCGAGCAAGGAAAATCAACCAAGTTGCTGATGCTGACTGATAAGCAAATTGCTGATTTTGAAAAACACTATGGTACGGAATCTTCGCGTTTTCTGATCCTGCCTCCAGGTATTTACCCCGATCGTCGATTCGACAACCATCCGCAGGGTAGCCGGGAGCGTTACAGAGAAAAAAACGGCATTGGTGTGAATGACTACCTCGTTTTGCAGGTAGGCTCCGATTTCTCGCGTAAAGGCGTTGATCGCTCTATTGAAGCGTTGGCTGCTTTGCCTGAGGCCATCCGTAGTCGAACCACTTTGTTTGTTGTCGGGCAGGATAAACCCGGGCGGTTTAAGACATTAGCGCAGAAACGTGGCGTAGAGAGCCGGGTTAGTTTCTTCTCCGGAAGAGATGACGTCTCTGAACTGATGATGGCTGCGGATGTTTTGATTCATCCTGCCTACCAGGAAGCTGCCGGTATTGTCTTGCTTGAGGCGATAGCTGCCGGATTGCCAATCCTTGTGACGGAAGTTTGCGGCTATGCACATTATATTGCAGACGCTGAGTGTGGGGTTGTTATCAAAGAACCGTTTAGCCAGGCATCGCTTAATGCGGCTTTATCTGACGTTCTGGGTAATGCAGAGCAGCGCCTGAGCTGGGCGAGTCACGCTCGTCATTATGCCTCAACCCAGGATATTTATAGCCTGGCCGAAAAGGCAGCAGATATCATAGTGGGAGAGCCGCGTGGTTGAGTTAAAAGAACCTTTTACCTCTCTTTGGGAAGGAAAGGACGTTTTTGCTGAAGTCAGAAAACTTCAGGGGGAAATTTTCCGCGAACTGGAAACACGCCGCACGCTACGTTTCGAGGCCGCAGGAAAAAGCTATTTCTTAAAATGGCACCAGGGAACGTCTATCAACGAAGTGATAAAAAATCTTATTTCGCTGCGAATGCCGGTTTTAGGGGCCGATCGCGAGTGGAAGGCGATTCACCGGCTGAAAACTCTGGATGTCGACACGATGCAGGGCGTTGGTTTTGGTGAAAAGGGGTTAAACCCAATCAACAAAACGTCGTTCATCATTACTGAAGATTTAACGCCTACGATCAGTCTCGAAGATTACTGTGCTGATTGGGCGACGAATCCACCTGACGTAAAAATCAAGCGGATGCTGATTGAGCGTGTAGCCACAATGGTACGTAAAATGCACGGTGGTGGCGTAAATCATCGGGATTGTTATATTTGCCATTTCTTATTGCATCTCCCCTTTTCTGGTCGGGAAAGCGAACTGAAGGTTTCGGTGATTGACCTGCATCGTGCGCAGATTCGAACAAAAGTTCCTCGACGCTGGCGGGATAAAGATCTCATTGGACTCTATTTTTCATCGATGAACATTGGGCTGACACAGCGTGATATTTGGCGCTTTATGGTGACGTATTCTAATCAGCCACTTAGAGGTGTGCTAGAAACGGAACATGCATTGCTGGCTAAAGCAGAAGATAAAGCGGAAAAAATTCGTGAGCGTACAATTCGTAGATCTCTTTAATTTATTGATGTGTGAAAATCATGAAAATAGCTTTTGTCGGTGAGGCCGTTTCTGGATTTGGTGGAATGGAAACGGTAATTAAAGGCGTCATTAATGCTTTTCAGAATAAAGAACAACCTGATGACTGCAGCATGTTTTTCTTTTGCCGTAATGACAAAATGGACAAGCAATGGCTGGAGAATATTGATGTTAATTATTCTTTTAGCAATCAGAGGATATCCTTTTTCCGAAAGTTGAAACATGTTTCTGCTTTTAGCAAATGGATAAAAGGATATCGCCCTGATGTAGTTATATGCATTGATGTGATTTCCTGCTTACTGGTAAATCAAGCCAGGAAAAAAGCGGGTGTAAATTTTAAAATTTTCTCTTGGCCACATTTCTCACTTGACCATAAAAAGCATGCTGAATATATCGTCTACGCTGATCGGCATTTAGCAATAAGTTCAGGTATCAAGAAACAAATGCAGATGCGAGGGGTTTCGGCATCAGACATTACATTAGTGTACAACCCTGTGAGTCGAAAACCAGACATTATACACGCGCCGGAGAACGGTGAGGTAACCACTTTTCTCTATGTAGGAAGGATGAAATTTGAAGGCCAAAAGAGAATCAAAGATTTGCTTGATGGCCTGGCAAGGGCTGATGGTCAGTGGAAGTTGCATGTCATAGGGGATGGTTCTGATTTTTCAAAATGTAAGGAATATGGTAAGCAGCTCAATATTGACGCCAATATTATCTGGCATGGCTGGCAAGCAGATCCTTGGGGCTTGGTGAAAAATAAAATAAAGTCAGTGAATGCGCTATTGTTAACCTCATCATTCGAAGGTTTTCCTATGACTTTGCTTGAAGCGCAATCTTATGGTATTCCGTGCATCAGTTCTAATTGCGTGACCGGCCCTGAAGATATTATTCAGAATGGCATTAATGGATATTTATATGAGCCATCCGATCTCAATGAATTTATCGGTTTGTTAGATAAAACCATTTCTGGAGATATAATTATAAATCGCAAAAATATACCTTCAACAATATCTGATTTTTATGATGAAGCATACTTTGATAGAATTAATTCGGCTATACTTTATTAAATGTTGAGTGCAAAATGAATTTTTCTTATTTTGACGAGTCCAATGTAATTCGCGATAAAATTGAATTTGATTTTCAGGATGATAATAATCTTGATGCGTTGGCTATTTCGTTTGGTACAGATAAAAATTTCCTGCTAGGATGTGGGGTTGCTATTACTTCAATATTGATTAGTAATCCTCAGCATAAATTCTCATTTCATATTTTTACCGATGAGTTCTCTACGCAAGACAGCGATGAATTTTCAATATTAGCTAAGAGATATAAAATAAAGCTAACTATTTATATTATTGATAGCAGCGAATTGAATGGTTTACCAATAACAAAAAATTGGACTAAGGCGATTTACTATCGATTTATAATTTTTGATTATTTCAATAAAAAATGCGACCGGGTGTTGTATCTCGATTCCGATATTGTTTGTCAGCATTCGTTGGATGAGCTTATTCATCTGGATTTGGATGACAACATTGCCGCAGTAGTTGCAGATGAGTCGAAAGAATGGTGGGAGAAACGAGCGAACCAGTTACGTTCCCCTGCTATTAAGAACGGATATTTTAACTCAGGTGTTCTCTTGGTTGACCCTAATAGGTGGGTTAGCCAAGAAATAACTAAAAAGGCACTGGCTCTGCTTAACGATCGCGAGGTTCAGGAATACATATCGTATCCTGATCAAGATATTCTAAATATCTTGCTTGCAGGCCACTTGTATTTTTTAAATATAAAATACAATACACAGTTCAGCCTCAATTATGAATTAAAAGAAAAAGTTGATATCCCAATAAAAACAGAAACTGTTTTTATTCACTATATAGGGCCCACTAAACCTTGGCATGCTTGGGGGAATTACATATCAAGCCAGCCATTTATGCATGCAAAAAAACAGTCGCCATGGAATAATAAAAAACTCCTTGAACCTGTTACCGCAACACAAAGCCGTTACGCTGCGAAGCATTTCTCCAAGCAAAAAAAATACCTTCTTGCTATGGTCTGCTGGGCTAAATATTATTTTTATAAACTCCAGTGACTTTTTAATAAAGAAATGAACCGTTGCGTTAATGAGATTAAACGATTCTGTTTGGTTTGATTTTTATTTTAAATATGACCATGTTAGGGTGATTCATAATGACTGTCCCAGTTTATGTTGTTTCTTTATTAAGAGATGATGAAAGAAGAAACAGAATTAAAAATATATTTTCTGATTTAAATATTGATTTCGTTTTTTTTGATGCTGTTGACGCTAAAGATCCACGTAATAAATCAATAATAGAAAGTATGAGAGTTGCTGGGGAAAGTGCTGATATGACCGATGGTGAAATTGCATGCACACTTAGCCACCAGTTTATATATAAGGATATTGTAGATAAATCATATGAATGGGCAGTCATTCTTGAAGATGATGTGATTGTGGATTCTCGTTTTGCAAAATTCCTATCTTCTTTCAACGAAAATGAATATGATAAATTAAATAATAATAACCTTTACTTACTTGGCGGACAAAAAGGATTGCACGATTATCCAGTGCTTGGGTTGAGCCATTTTAGTAAAATCAATGTAAGTACCTGTACTTTTAAAAGAGTGACCTTCAACAGAGGAAAAATCCGTAGAACATGTAGTTATTTAATGAATAAAGATATGGCACGTAATCTTCTTAAGCTGACGCAATCCTATGGCACTTATCGAGCTGATAGCTGGTTTTTGATGGATGAAAAAAATATAATAAATGATTTCTATCTTGATGAAATCATAGAACATCCAATACTCAATGGGACTAATAGTCATCTTGAAAGCGAACGAGCACTAGTGGCCGAAAAAAAACGTCCGCGTAGTTATATTCAAAAGAAAATGAAAGTAACTCGTTCATGGATAAAAGTTTTCTTTTTCTCATTTTTTAAATAAAAAATTATTCATTTTAATTTAAAAGCTAACATGGGTTTAATGATGAGCTTTATAAAATTCATTGGGTGTGGGTTTATATTCGCCTTGTATTTGATTGGTGTAATATTCATCCCTATTGATCTAAATACAACAACCAAAATAATAAATGCAACAGGCGTTTTATCATTCTTTGTTGTGATATTTAGCCCATGGCATAATTACAGGAAAAGCATTGTTATATTAACATTGGGCCTTTTACTTTTGGGGGCTATAGATCTGATCTGGTATGGAATTTATAAAACCGGTGATGTGATTTACAAAAATGGTTATAGAGGTTATTTAGAAGCAGGAAAGCTTCTGGTTTTTAGTTCATTTACTTTTCTTGCATTAAGCAACATTCGTTTTAGAGTAATATCCAGATTTCATGTGCCGGTTATCTTCCTCACCCAAATAATAATGTTTAGCCGTGCATTTTATCAGTCTTTATATTTGCATTCAGAAAGAATAGCTCTATCAGCGATGGATGGTAACAGTGGCGAAATGGGCGCGGCGACGATTGCAGCTTATGTCGTAACGTTCTTTGGACTATATTCTGCTATTGTTTTTATTAAGTTAGAATCAAAATATAAATGGTTTATCTTTTATGCAAGCTTTGCATTGAGCTTTACAGCAATTATGATGACGGAGACTCGGGCGGCTATTGTTGTCTATCCTGCCATGGTAATAGCTATATTATTCATAGAATATGGCCGACAGAGACAATTTGTAATAAAAAGCTTAAGTGGTTTTCTTGTTTTATTTTTATGCTGCGGATTGTTGTTCAATAAAGAAATTGACAGGCGTTTTAATGAATTGAAAAGTGATGTCTCATTATTTACAAAATCAAACGATAGCATGTCTTCCGTGGGAGCTCGTTTTTCTATGATCCTTGCAGGGTTTAAAAGCGCTCCTCATGGAATAGAATGGCAGTCTCTTGAGCAGCGAGCTGCTAATATTCTTGATTTAAGTAAAAAAGACAGCCGATATGAGGGAGCTGCTCAGTTTCTGAATGTTCATATGCACAATGAAATTGCTGAAGCATTATCTACCAAAGGCATATTTGGTGTCGTATTCTTGGTGATTTTTTATTCTTCGCTAATATATTATTGTATCCGCGAGAAGAAGTATTTATTGTTGGTTTTCCCTGCAACCATTATGCTGTTTGGGATAAGTGATGTTATCACGCACGATAAGCCTATCCCCGCTTCCTGGATAGTATGCCTGCTGCTGTCTGTTTTGTTCTTAAGCAATCAGGACAGAAAAAATATTTAAATGCATTGGGAGTGGATAATATATCCACTCTATTTCATTCTGAAATTGCTTTGAGCTTGCTATTAACATATTCAGGATTAAGTAGTTCTAAATTATTCTTAGGAGAACGGCAAATTTTTTGATTTTTCCCATACCCGCCAATGAGCCCCGGATCTGTCGGTCCGTAAAGCGTTACATTCGGGCGGTCTAATGCTGCGGTAAGATGGCTTAAGCCTGTATCAACGGAAACGACATATTTTGCCCCCGCTAATACTTTAGCCACTTCTTCAAGCGTCATTTTCGGTAAGACGTCTACGAAATCAAACCCTTCAGCCAATCGTTTTGCCCTTGCTTCTTCATGTGGCGCTCCCCATGGAAGCTTAATGCGAATCCCTGAACCCTCCTGCAGGCTAATGAGCTCACGCCAGTGCCTCTCGGGCCAGTGTTTATCATCTCGTGTCGTCGCATGTAAGAATACGGCATATTGGCCATTACCCGCGTTCAGCAAGTTCAGGAAATGCTGCGCAATTGCATAATCGCCCTGCCGATCGGATTGGGTATACCCCAAACTCTTAGCAAAAAGCTCACGTACGCGCTCAACTGCGTGTTGCTGCTTGGCCACGCTGTGTCTTACGTTGTAGAACAGACTGGCTAATGGCTCACGTGCGCTGTTCCAGTCCATGCCGTGCTTGATACCCTGCGCCTTGCGTGTGACCAACGCCGCACTCTTTACGAGCCCCTGGGCGTCGATAATGCAGTCATATTTTCTGGCCTTCAGTGCCTGATAGAATGCTTCACGTTCGGCGCGTGTTTTAGAAGCAAACCAGCTTTTACGCCAGCGACGGATCGCAACCGGAAAGACTTTATCCACGGCGGGGTGCCAGCTCGGAATCTGGGCAAAGCCTTCTTCAACTACCCAGTCGAATTTAATACCTGGAATGGCATGCATCGCATCCGTCAGCGCAGGAAGTGAATGAAGAACATCGCCCATCGAAGACGTTTTAACGAGAAGGACGCGCATTAGTCTTCCTTGCTGCTGGTTAGCAGTTCAGTCAATGTAACCAGCACGCTTTCTGGTGTGATATCGATCAGGCTTTGATGATAGCCCTCAGCGGCATCGCCTTTACGCACTTTATGGTAGCCGCTGATCAAGCGAATAACTCTCGCTTTGTGGGAAAGTGGTGGGGTGAAATCCGGGCTGCTGGGGCCATAAAGTGCGACCAGAGGACGGTTGAGCGCAGCTGCGACATGCATCAGGCCGGAATCATTGGTGACCACACCCTCGCAAGCGGCAAGCAATATCACGGCCTGTTCAAGCTGGGTATCCCCGGCAAGGTTACTGCACCATGCCTGCTGTTCAGTGGTGAGAGCAGCAAGAATCTCTTTACCTGCGTCCTTATCCTTGGCTGAGCCGAAGAGCACAACCTGATAGCCCGCATCGATGAGTTTTGCTGCGAGCGCGGCGTAATGATAGTGCGGCCAACGTTTTGCCGGGCCGAACTCTGCTCCAGGGCAGAAACCAATCATCGGACGCTGTGGATCAAGATTAAAAGCAGCGCAAGTCAGTGTTTTTTCACCTTCACTAACATGTAGTTGAGGCCACAGGAGCGGCTGCGGGAGGTCTTTAGCCGACTGCATTATGCCTTTTTCATAACCCAGGGCGACGTAGCGCTCTACCATCAATGGCCAGGCTTGTTTGTCCAGCTTACGGCTGTCATTCAGCAGGCCGTAACGCATCTCGCCCAACCAACCCGTACGGTGAGGTATGTTGGCAAAAAAAGGCACCAGCGCGGACTTAAACGAGTTTGGCAGAACGTACGCATGGTCATAGCGTTTGTCCCGCAGGCTGCGTCCAAGGCGACGACGCTCTGCGATTTGCAACGCACCGTGACCCAAAGGCATGGCGATGGCTTCGTTCACTTCCTGCATACGCGATAATAGCGGACGGCACCACGCGGGTGCCATCACGTCAATGATCGCCTGGGGATAACGCGCCTTGAGCGTGCGATAAAGACTTTGCGACATCATCATGTCGCCCACCCATGACGGGCCAATCACCAGAATTTTCATGCTTTTCCTGTGCAGCTTATGCGTCGCGATTTAACCATTTCATGTATTCCGCAACCCCTTGGGCAACGGTTTTGAACGGCTTGTCGTAACCCGCAGCGCGCAGATTGGTTAAGTCAGCTTCAGTATAAGCCTGATAGCGACCTTTTAGCTTTTCCGGGAAAGGAATGTACTCGATGCTGCCTTTGTTGTGATACGCCAGCGCTGCGTCTGCCACGGCCTGGAAGGATTCCGCACGACCGGTACCGCAGTTGAAAATACCGGAAACGCCATTTTGCCAGAACCAGAGGTTAACGGCGGCAACATCACCCACATAGATGAAGTCACGCTTGAAGCCGTCGCTGCCTTCAAACAGTTTTGGGTTCTCACCGTTATTCAACTGAGTATTGAGATGGAATGCCACGCTCGCCATGCTGCCTTTGTGGCCTTCGCGCGGCCCGTAGACGTTAAAGTAGCGGAAGCCGGTCACCTGAGAGTTTGCTTCTGGCAGGATCTGGCGAACATATTCATCAAACAGGAATTTTGAGTAACCGTACACGTTTAGCGGCTGTTCATATTCGCGGGATTCGATGAAATCTGCATTGCGCCCGCCGTAGGTGGCGGCAGAAGAGGCATACAGGAACGGAATTTCGCGCTCCAGGCAGTAGTGCAGGATTTCTTTAGAGTACTGATAGTTGTTGTCCATCATGTACTTGCCGTCCCACTCGGTCGTGGACGAGCAAGCCCCTTCATGGAAGATGGCGTCGATATCACCGAACTCTTCCCCGGCCATAATTTGGATCAGGAAGTCTTCCTTATCCATGTAGTCGGTGATGTCCAGATCAACCAGGTTAACAAATTTGGTCCCATCCTTCAGGTTATCTACCACCAGGATATCGCGATAGCCTTTTTCGTTCAGTGACTTAACAATGTTGCTGCCGATCATGCCGGCGCCGCCAGTAACGATAATCATAAATTTAACCTTCAAAAAGTGGGGCTTTCAGGCCATATACCCGATGCGCTAATGGCTCTTATCATACCATTACATTGAAAGACCCGCCTAATGAGCGGAAGTTTTTCACCCTCGTGATTTATCCTGCAAAAATCAGATTCACTGAAGCGTAATCTCGTCTCCTGGTATAGGTTTGGGTAATATATGCCAAAACTTGCCATGCCTGGAGAATCGCGATGCGCGAAGATTTTTACCAACAGCTGACTTCCCAACTCGAAACCGCTCGAGCAGAAGGGCTTTTTAAAGAAGAACGTATTATCACCTCCGCCCAGCAGGCGGACATCACCGTCGCGGACGGTAGCCACGTTATTAACTTCTGCGCCAACAACTATCTGGGTCTTGCTAACCATCCGCAGCTGATTGAAGCGGCTAAACAGGGGATGGATAAACACGGTTTTGGGATGGCTTCGGTCCGCTTTATTTGCGGTACTCAGGACAGCCATAAACAGTTGGAAAGCAAGCTGGCCGATTTCCTGGGAACGGACGATGCGATTCTTTACTCTTCCTGCTTCGACGCCAATGGTGGCCTGTTTGAGACGCTGCTCGGGCCGGAAGATGCCATCATTTCTGACGCACTGAACCATGCCTCAATTATCGACGGTGTGCGCCTGTGTAAAGCACAGCGTTATCGCTATGCCAACAACGATATGCAGGAACTGGAAGCTCGCCTGAAAGAGGCTCGTGCGGCCGGTGCTCGCAATGTGATGATTGCCACCGATGGCGTGTTCTCAATGGACGGTGTGATTGCCAACCTGCAGGGCGTTTGCGATCTGGCGGATAAGTACAATGCGCTGGTTATGGTCGATGACTCCCACGCCGTGGGCTTTGTTGGTGCCAATGGGCGCGGTACGCACGAATACTGCGATGTCATGGACCGGGTTGATATTATTACCGGCACGCTGGGTAAAGCGCTGGGCGGTGCTTCTGGTGGCTATACCGCAGGTCGCAAAGAAGTTATCGAATGGCTTCGCCAGCGTTCCCGTCCTTACCTTTTCTCAAATTCACTCGCGCCAGCCATTGTTTCCGCCTCTATCAAGGTACTGGAAATGCTGGAGTCAGGCGAAGAGCTGCGTGAGCGTCTGTGGTCAAATGCTCGTCTGTTCCGTGAAAAAATGAGCGCTGCCGGATTTACGCTTGCAGGTGCAGATCACGCCATTATTCCAGTGATGCTTGGTGAAGCAGTTGTGGCGCAAAACTTTGCGCGCGAGCTGCAAAAAGAAGGTATTTATGTCACCGGTTTCTTCTACCCGGTGGTGCCAAAAGGTCAGGCGCGTATTCGCACCCAAATGTCGGCGGCGCATACTCCTGAGCAAATTGAACGTGCGGTAGATGCGTTTACGCGCATCGGTAAGCAATTAGGCGTTATCGCTTAAGGGAGCGGTCATGAAAGCATTAGCAAAACTGAAGGCGGAAGAAGGCATCTGGATGACGGATGCTCCCAAGCCGGAAATGGGTCATAACGATCTGCTGATCAAAATTCGTAAAACGGCGATTTGCGGGACCGACGTCCATATTTACAACTGGGACGAATGGTCGCAAAAAACCATTCCTGTTCCTATGGTTGTGGGCCACGAATACGTGGGTGAAGTGGTCGGCATAGGCCAGGAAGTGAAAGGCTTCAAGATTGGCGATCGCGTTTCCGGCGAAGGGCACATCACCTGTGGACACTGTCGTAACTGCCGTGGTGGGCGTACCCACCTGTGCCGTAACACTACCGGCGTGGGTGTGAACCGCCCTGGCTGTTTTGCTGAGTATTTGGTTATCCCGGCGTTTAATGCGTTCAAGATCCCGGACAATATCTCAGACGACCTGGCTTCCATCTTCGACCCGTTCGGCAACGCAGTGCACACGGCACTTTCGTTCGACCTGGTGGGCGAAGATGTGCTGGTCTCCGGCGCGGGCCCTATCGGGATCATGGCGGCGGCAGTAGCAAAGCATGTCGGTGCGCGTAACGTAGTGATTACCGACGTGAACGAATACCGCCTCGAGCTGGCGCGTGAAATGGGAATCACTCGTGCGGTCAACGTCAGCAAAGAAAGCCTGCAGGACGTGATGAGCGAGCTGGGGATGACCGAAGGGTTTGACGTGGGTCTGGAGATGTCCGGCGCACCACCGGCGTTCCGCACCATGCTTGACACCATGAATCACGGTGGCCGTATTGCGATGCTGGGGATCCCGCCGTCAGATATGTCTATCGACTGGACCAAAGTTATCTTTAAGGGGTTGTTTATTAAAGGCATCTATGGCCGCGAGATGTTTGAAACCTGGTACAAGATGGCCGCCCTGATTCAGTCTGGCCTGGATCTGTCCCCGATTATCACCCACCGCTTCTCTATTGATGAGTTCCAGAAAGGCTTTGACGCGATGCGCTCCGGGCAGTCCGGCAAAGTTATCCTGAGCTGGGATTAATCATTGAACCAGAGGGCATCGCGCCCTCTGGTTTTTCAATCAGGCCTGTTTGGCCCAACCCTGCCACTGATGCTGGAGATATTTCACCAGCGCGCTTTGGGCAATACTTTCACTGATGACTTTAAAGTAGGTGGTGGCGTACACCGGCTCAAGAGGCTGTTTCGGTTTACACACCTTCACGCCACGGAACGGGTTACGCGGCGGTGGCAGTTTCCCCGGCTGAGTATTATTCGGCGTTGAGGTATCTACCTGTGGCTCATTAAGCAGGCTGCTCGGCCGCACCAGCGTGATGTCCGGTGGCAGGTTGTACACCATCTGCTGGAGGACACGAACCGTTGAGGGGTGGGGGTGACCGATGGCGATTGCTGACCCGGTTTTGCGAGCAAGCTGGATAGCGCGATTGAACTGAAAGCGGATATCCGCTTCGTTCTGAGTATCGTCGAGGAACACTTTCCGCTTAATCACTTTGACGCGAGTGCCGGCCGCGGCGCGCGTGGCCTGGCTGTTACCGATGGTCATGCTGTCCAGGAAATAGAGATTGTACTGCTCCAGCGACAGCATCACTTTTTGCATACCGAACAGGCTGGAGGTCATCGCGCTGCCCATATGGTTATTCATCCCAACTGCATAAGGGACTTTGTTCACCGCGTCGCGGATAATTCTCTCGATTTCGCTGCTGCTCATGTCCGGGCGGAGCGTATCTTTCTCTAGCGGTTGTTTGCTAAGTGGCGCCATCGGCAGATGGATCAGAACTTCGTGCCCGGCATTATGGGCTTTAGTGGCCATTTCGCGAGCGTGTGGTGCGTTGGGTAGCACGGCGACAGAGACGTTAGTCGGCAGGGCCAGAACCTGGTTTTCCTGTTGAGGACGATAGCCGAAGTCGTCGATGACGATTGAGAGCTTACCGGCCCACGCGGAGGTTGCCAGCATTAGCCCGCTGGCGGCGGCGAAAAAAACGGTGCGGAACTGAGGCAAAACTTATCTTCCCAACCACGGTTGTGGATTCACTGCCTGGCCCTGGCGACGAATTTCGAAATAGAGTGACGGACGGCCCTGGCCGCCACTGCTACCGACCAGTGCAATAGGTTGTCCGGCACGTACCTGGGTGCCGACGCTGACCAACGCGCTCTGGTTGTAGCCGTAGAGACTCATATCGCCTTTACCGTGTTCAATGACGACAACAAGACCATAGCCCTGAAGCCAGTCGGCAAGGATCACGCGTCCGTCGGCAATGGCTTTAACTTCTGTGCCTTCTGACGCCGCAATAACGATACCTTTCCAACGTAGTTCACCTTGCAGCTGTTCGCCATAGCGATGCAGTAACGAACCGCGAACCGGCCAGTATGCCTGCCCACGTGGCGCACCCAGGCCACCTGTTCTCGACATTAATGAACGTTCGCTTTCGGTTGGCTTGTATGTTGTGCCTTTGTTGGAGGCTTCCTGCTGTTTATTACGAACCTGCTCTGCTTCGCGTGCCTCACGCTCGGCTCGAGCTTTTGCCGCTGCTTCTGCACGGGCTATCTGATTTTGTAAGCGCGTCTGGTTCTGGCGCATCTCACTCAGCTTCTGCTGATCCTGCTGAATGGAGGATTCCAGGCCTGCCAGCGTCTTTTTGCGTTCGTTGCGGGCGCTCTCCAGCTTGGCCTGTTGCGCCTGCTGGTCATACAGCAAGGTTTGCTGCTCGCTTTGCTTACTTTCCAGCTCGGTTTTCTGCTGTGCGGCTTCTGCTTTGGTCTGTTTTAACGCTTCGATAGTCTGCTGACGCGCAGCATTAAGGTAACCGAAATAGGCCTGCAGGCGCTGGCCACGCTGGCTTTCTTCGCCGCTAAGAATCAACTGAATACCAGTATGCTGACCCTGACGAAACGCCGCATCTAGCTGAGCAGCCAGGTTACGTTCCTGGGTTGCCTGCTGTTTTTGCAGTTTGGCGAGGGAGTTGTTCAGCGTCGCGATTTGATTGTTTAAATCGGCGAGGGTGTTCTGGGTTTCGCGCAGCTTACGGCTGGCCGCGGAAATCGCTTCTTCCTGAGCTTTGAGCTGAGCGAGTAAAACGGAGCGTTGCTGCTGCTGCTGACGCACCGCACGCTCTTTGGCAGCGATATCCTGTTGAATGGATTGCAGCTGCTGCTTGTCGTCAGCGTGGCTGGAAAAAGGCCATAACAAGACGCCAGCGCTAAACACGCTGGCGTAGATAACGGGCTTCACAGCCCATGTCTTTGAAAAAATCGCCTTTCCCCTCATGGGGAGGGATTATTCCACGATGAACAGCGGCTTGCCAGTCATCTCGTGCGGGATTTCCATTTCCATCAGGCTCAACATGGTTGGCGCGATGTCCGAAAGCTTGCCGCCAGCGACAGCTTTCAGGTTTTTTTCACCCACATAGATCAGCGGGACCGGCAGGCTGGTGTGCGCGGTATGGGCCTGGCCGGTAGCCGGGTCGCGCATTTGCTCAGCGTTACCGTGATCTGCAGTGATCAACAGCTGACCGCCAACGGCCTCAACGGCTTTAACCACCTGAGCGACACAGTTGTCGAGGGCTTCAACGGCGGAAATCGCAGCATCATAGACGCCGGTGTGGCCAACCATGTCACCGTTCGGGTAGTTGCAGATGATGGTGTCGTACTTGCCGCTGTTGATGGCACTCAGCAGCTTATCGGTCAGTTCAGCAGAGCTCATTTCAGGCTGCAAATCGTAGGTCGCCACTTTCGGAGAATTCACCAGGACGCGATCTTCACCCGCGAACGGCTCTTCAACGCCGCCGTTGTAGAAGAAGGTCACGTGAGCGTATTTCTCGGTTTCGGAGATGCGTAACTGAGTTTTATTGTGTTTCGCCATCCACTCACCGAAAGTATTGGTCAGTGACGCTGGTGGGTAAGCGCAGGCCGTTTTAATGTCTGCGGCATATTCAGTCAGCATCACGAAGTCGCCAAACTGCACCACTTTTTTGCGGCTGAAGCCGTCGAAATCGCCGTTAACAA
Organism: Cedecea sp. Ae19-4; assembly: GCF_059801165.1. Classification (NCBI taxonomy): domain Bacteria; kingdom Pseudomonadati; phylum Pseudomonadota; class Gammaproteobacteria; order Enterobacterales; family Enterobacteriaceae; genus Cedecea; species Cedecea sp. Ae19-4. The sequence continues at coordinate 366,576 of NZ_JBCHWG010000002.1, forward strand.
AGGCGCGAGTGATCTGGCGGGCACGGTCAGCACGGAAGTTCATGAAGATTAATGCATCGCCGTCGTCCATAGCAGATTCGGTTTCACCTGCGGCGCAAATCACGGTTGGCTTAACGAATTCATCGTTTTCGTCACGAGCGTAAGCGGCTTCCAGACCAGCAACCGCATTGTCTGCCTGGAATTCCCCTTTGGCCTGAGTCATCAGGTCGTAAGCCAGCTCAACGCGATCCCAGCGGTTGTCGCGGTCCATAGCGTAGTAACGGCCAATCAGGGTGGCAACGCGGCCTTTGCCCAGCTCAGCGAACTTGTCGGCAAATTTCTTCAGGGAAGACTCTGCGCTGCGTGGCGGCGTGTCACGGCCATCAAGGAAAGCATGCAGATAAATAGCTTCAGCGCCTCGCTCGGCCGCCAGCTCGATCATCGCCAGAATATGGTCTTCATGGCTGTGAACGCCACCGGGAGAAACCAGACCCATGATATGTACCGCTTTACCGGCGGCAACGGCTTTGTCTACCGCACAGGTCAGGACCGGGTTAGCAAAGAAAGCACGTTCTTTAATTTCAACGTCCAGGCGAGTCAGATCCTGATAGACGATGCGGCCGGCACCGAGGTTGACGTGGCCCACTTCGGAGTTACCCATTTGCCCGTCTGGCAGGCCGACTTCCAGGCCTGATGCGTTGATCAGGGTATGCGGGCGCTGGGCCCACAGGCTATCCATCACCGGCGTTTTAGCATTAAGAATCGCGTTATCCTGCTGCTCTTCGCGGTGGCCATAGCCATCGAGAATGACCAGGACCATAGGTTTTTTAGTAACCGACATTGCAACAACCTCTGAGTCTAAGACAAAATTTGCGTAATTTTACTACAGCCGATCCGGGCGAATAGCCGCAGAAGATCAAAGAAAGAGGTTGGATGGCGATCGGATTTCATCAGTCTGGTTCTTTTTTTCCGTAACAGCCCGCAGAATCCACATAACATTATTCAGACTGGCTGTAATTGCCACAACGCGAAGGTATACTCCCCACCTGGTTTTCTCATCATTACTTAGTCGGGAGTTATTACCCCCCATGCAAGAAATTATGCAATTCGTTGGTCGCCACCCCATACTTAGTCTGGCGTGGGTTGGCCTGCTGGCCGCGGTACTTTTCATGACCTTTAAAGGCCTGGCCTCTAAAGTTAAAGTGATCACTCGTGGTGAAGCTACTCGCTTAATTAACAAAGAAGATGCGGTGGTGGTTGATGTGCGCCAGCGTGACGACTTCCGTAAAGGCCACATTGCAAATTCACTGAACGTGCTGCCAACTGAAATCAAAAACGGCAACTTGGGTGAACTTGAAAAGCATAAAGCGAAGCCCATTATTGTGGTATGCGCTAACGGTGTTTCTTCACAAGAATCAGCGGCTTTGTTGCACAAGGCTGGTTTTGAGCAGGTTGCGCTGCTAAAAGAAGGTATTGCCGGCTGGAGCGGGGAAAACCTGCCGCTGGTTCGCGGTAAATAATCTGGAAAACTGAGGTAAACCATGGCGAATATTGAGATCTATACCAAAGCGACTTGTCCTTTTTGCCACCGTGCAAAAGCCCTGCTGAACGAAAAAGGCGTGGCGTTTCAGGAATTACCTATTGATGGTGATGCCGCTAAGCGGGAAGAGATGATCAAACGCAGTGGTCGCACCACGGTACCGCAGATTTTTATTGACGCACAGCACATTGGCGGTTGCGATGACTTGTACGCACTGGATGCGCGTGGTGGACTCGATCCCCTGCTGAGCTAGTGCGGTTTGTCTGCCGTGTATCGCAGAGTAAGGACGTTTAAATTTAAGGGTTAACAATGTCAGAACAAAACAATACAGAAATGGGTTTCCAGATTCAGCGTGTTTACACCAAGGATGTCTCTTTCGAAGCACCTAACGCACCGCACGTTTTCCAGAAAGACTGGCAGCCGGAAGTAAAACTGGATCTGGATACTGCATCCAGCCAACTGGCTGAAAATGTTTATGAAGTTGTGCTGCGCGTAACCGTGACCGCTACGCTGGGTGAAGACACCGCTTTCCTGTGTGAAGTTCAGCAGGCGGGTATCTTCTCCGTTGACGGTATCGAAGGCACGCAGCTGGCGCATTGCCTGGGCGCATACTGCCCGAACATTCTGTTCCCATATGCGCGTGAATGTATCACTAGCCTGGTTTCTCGCGGCACTTTCCCGCAGCTGAACCTTGCACCGGTTAACTTCGATGCGTTGTTCATGAATTATCTGCAGCAGCAAGCTGGCGAAGGTGCTGAAAACCATCAGGATGCCTGATGAACAGCCTTAATGCTTCAATGACTGTTATCGGTGCCGGCTCTTACGGCACCGCTCTTGCAATCACCCTTGCGAGAAATGGCCACCACGTTGTGTTGTGGGGTCATGATGCCAAACATATTGCCACGCTGCAGGCCGATCGCTGCAATGCGGCTTTCCTGCCCGATGTCCCTTTTCCCGACACTTTACATCTTGAGAGTGATTTAGCCCTAGCGCTGGCCGCCAGCCGTAATATTCTGGTGGTTGTACCGAGCCATGTGTTTGGGCAAGTGTTGCGCCAAATCAAGCCGCTGATGCGCCCGGATGCACGTATTGTGTGGGCGACAAAAGGTCTGGAAGCTGAAACGGGTCGTCTACTGCAGGATGTTGCCCGTGAGGCGCTGGGGGATGATGTTCCCCTGGCCGTCATTTCTGGCCCAACATTCGCGAAAGAGCTGGCAGCAGGTTTACCGACGGCGATTGCGCTTGCGGCAACCGATGACCCGTTTGCGGATGACCTCCAACATCTTCTGCACTGCGGTAAAAGCTTCCGTGTCTACAGCAATCCTGATTTCATCGGCGTTCAGCTTGGCGGTGCGGTTAAAAACGTTATCGCTATTGGCGCAGGGATGTCGGACGGCATCGGGTTTGGCGCCAATGCGCGTACCGCGCTTATCACCCGTGGTCTCGCGGAGATGACTCGCCTTGGCAGCGCGCTCGGTGCTTCGCCGGAAACCTTTATGGGCATGGCCGGCTTGGGCGATCTGGTGCTGACCTGTACCGACAACCAGTCCCGCAACCGTCGCTTTGGCATGATGCTCGGTCAGGGAATGGATGTAGATGGAGCACAGCAAAAGATTGGCCAGGTGGTTGAAGGCTATCGCAATACCAAAGAAGTGCGCGAGCTGGCGGCTCGGGTAGGCGTCGAAATGCCAATAACCGAGGAAATTTATCAGGTATTGTATTGCGGAAAAAATGCGCGCGAGGCAGCATTAACGTTGCTTGGTCGTACTCGTAAGGATGAACGAAGCGGCAAATGAAGGATCGCTTAATACACCGCAATAACTGAAACGTCCCGACCCTGGTGTCGGGCGTTGTTTTTCTGTCTGGAGAGAGCAATGTCGTCTGAAGAACTGGATTTGGTGTGGAGCAATATTAAAGCCGAAGCGCGAGCGCTTGCGGATTGTGAACCCATGTTGGCCAGTTTTTATCATGCGACGCTCCTCAAGCACGATAATCTTGGAAATGCGCTCAGCTACATGTTGGCCAATAAGCTGGCTTCGCCGATTATGCCGGCCATTGCCATTCGCGAAGTGGTTGAAGAGGCCTACGCTGCCGATCCGCAGATGATTGCCTCTGCCGCTTGCGACATCCAGGCGGTGCGTACGCGTGACCCCGCGGTAGACAAGTATTCAACGCCGCTGCTTTATCTTAAAGGCTTCCATGCGCTGCAGGCGTATCGCATTGGCCATTGGCTTTGGCTGCAGGGGCGACAGGCGCTGGCTATCTTCTTGCAGAACCAGGTCTCCGTCTCTTTCCAGGTTGATATTCACCCTGCGGCAAAAATTGGGTGCGGGATTATGCTTGACCATGCCACCGGGATTGTCATTGGTGAGACTGCGGTCGTCGAAAACGATGTGTCTATTCTGCAATCGGTCACGCTGGGCGGTACCGGTAAAACCAGTGGCGATCGCCATCCGAAAATCCGCGAAGGCGTAATGATTGGTGCGGGTGCCAAGATCCTCGGCAATATTGAGGTTGGAACCGGCGCAAAAATTGGCGCAGGCTCCGTCGTGCTCCAGCCTGTTCCGCCGCATACAACGGCAGCTGGCGTGCCGGCGCGAATCGTGGGTACGCCGGGAAGTGACAAGCCAGCGATAGATATGGATCAGCACTTCAACGGCGCAGGCTTTGAATACGGCGACGGCATTTAGCTTCTGAGAACAGCGCCCTGATACCCTAGCTGGCGCCAGGCTTCATAGACCACTACGGACACCGAGTTAGAGAGGTTCATGCTGCGGCTGTCCGGCATCATGGGAATGCGAATCTTTTGTTCTGGCGGCATGGCGTTCAGTATCTCAGCGGGTAGCCCGCGAGTTTCCGGGCCAAACATCAAATAATCTCCAGCCTGATAGCTCACAGCACTGTGGGCGGGTGTTCCTTTGGTTGTTAAAGCAAACAGGCGCTGAGGGTTTTCGGCTTCCAGAAAGGCGTTATAGTCGCGATGGCGCAGCACTGTCGTAAATTCGTGATAATCCAGCCCGGCGCGACGCAGGCGTTTATCATCCCAGGGAAAGCCCATTGGCTCGATGATGTGCAGGCGGAAACCAGTGTTGGCGCACAGGCGGATAATGTTCCCGGTATTGGGCGGAATTTCTGGCTCAAACAAAACGATATTTAACATACAACCCCCATCAACTAGGGGCGCAGAATAGCAAAATAGCGCCTGAGCAGAAATGAAAACAGGCTCCGTAGAGCCTGGTATTGCGAATGTTTATCCTGTTTGTCAGCGGTGATAAAGCGGCAGCCAGAGCGTCAGGCGCAGGCCGCCCAGCGGGCTGTCGTCAGCTTTTACCCAGCCACGATGCTGCTGCACGGCGGTTTCCACGATAGCCAGACCGAGACCTGTCCCCCCCGACTCGCGATCGCGCGCTTCATCCGTACGATAAAACGGACGGAAAATCTGCTCTCTGTCTTCCGGACTGACGCCCGGGCCGTCATCGTCAACGGTGACGGTAATGCCCTGATTATCGACGGAGAAATTCACTGCTATCTTGGTGTGCGAGTAACGCAGAGCATTGCGAACAATATTCTCCAGCGCACTTTCCAGGGCATTTGGGTTACCGTACATCAGCCACGGACCCGGCGGGTAGGTGACTTCCAACGACTTACCCATTTGCTCTGCTTCAAACGCAGCGTTATCCAGCATTTCTGCCCAGATTTGGTTCGCTTTCATTGTTTCGCTGACCAGCGCATTTTTTTGCTGATTGCGCGACATCACCAGCAGGTCATTAATCATGCCGTCCAGACGCTGGGCTTCTGTTTCTATGCGCCCCAACTCTTTGCTTTCACCGCTGCGGCGACGCAGTAGCGCGGTTCCAAGCTGCAGGCGGGTCAGCGGCGTGCGGAGTTCATGGGAGATATCCGACAACAACCTCTGCTGCGCCGTCATCATTCGCTCCAACGCAGTCACCATTTGGTTGAAGCTCGCGCCCGCGGCCTGGAATTCCTGTGGCCCAGCCTCGAGTTCTGGATGCTGGCGTAGGTTGCCCTGGGCGACTTCATCTGCTGCATTCTTGAGCTTGCGGGCAGGTTTCGCGAGGCTCCAGGCCAGCCAAAGTAATAGCGGAGAACTTACCAGCATGGTGACAATTAGCAGTAGTAAAGGCCGGTCGAACAGCAGGTTGATAAAGTCAGATTGAGAGCTGCTGGCCGGGCGAATCAGGTAAAGTTGGTAGTTATCTTCACCATCTCGCACCGAAAATGGGCCAACCAGCTCAACTCGCCCATATTTCTTTTTCTGGGGATGATCGGCGTTATCGGACTGGCCGATAAAGTTACGGATGATCTGCATTTCGTTGCGTTGGGCGCCAATGACGCGCCCTTCGCTGGTGACCAGCAGCAAACGCTGGCCTGGAGGTGCCCATTTGTCGATGGCACGGAACAGACGCCGCCACCACATCAAATCATTCGGTGGATCGGTTGCCAGTTCAGCTTCGACGTGTTGCTCAATCATGTAGCCCTGACGTTGCTCATTTTCCATCAGCTCGGTCATCTGGCGTGAATCCAGCTTCGGCAGCATCAAAACTAACATCAGTACCAGAGCCAGTGTCAGCCAGAAGATGGCAAAAATGCGCGCGGTAAGGCTACTTATCATGAAGCGGAAACCATCAGATAGCCGCGACCACGTAAGGTTTTAAACCACGGATGACCGTCTTTGCGATCCGGCAATTTACGACGCAAGTTGGAAATATGCATGTCTATGGCGCGGTCGAACGGTGTTAAGCGTTTACCCAATACTTCCTGGCTCAGATGTTCACGAGAAACCACCTGGCCCAGATGCTGAGCGAGGAGATACAGCAGCGTAAACTCTGTGCCGGTTAAGTCCAGCGCTTGTCCGTCGAAACTCGCTTCCTGGCGGCCTGGATTGAGGCTTAGCCCATCGACTTCTACCGTCGGTGAGCTGCTGTCGCTGTTTTGTTGCTGCTCGCTCCAGTGTGAACGACGCAGGATGGCGCGAATACGGGCGACCAGCTCACGATCGTTAAAGGGTTTTGGTAAGTAGTCATCGGCACCCAGCTCAAGGCCGAGTACACGGTCAAGTTCGCTACCGCGAGCGGTAAGCATAATGACGGGTGTCTGGTGTGTCTGGCGAAGTTCTTTCAACGTATCAATACCGTTTTTCTTGGGCATCATTACGTCAAGCAATAACAGGTCGATGCTGTCGTCCAGAAGCGTCAACGCTTGCTCGCCATCGTGAGCAACAATCACGTCAAAACCTTCCATGTCGAGCAATTCCTTTAGCAGGGAAGTCAGCTCTCGGTCATCATCAACTAACAGGATTTTATTCATTGTGAAATTACCTCCGAGGCAGAAATTACGTCATCAAGGCGCGCTAATCCATGACTTTACGTTGTTTTACACCCCCTGACGCTAGTTTGCAGCGGGAATCGTAGACTGGCTCTCGTTGAATCGCAGCACACACAGATTTCGGGAGCAAGTGATGCGCAATGTTACCGCTGTCGTCATGGCCTCAACACTGGCATTGATCTCTTTAGCCAGCTCGGCCGATGATTTGCCGACCGGCGTTAACTGGCCACAAAGCGATAATCTGGCAAAACGAAACAACGCTCAGAACCACATGTTTGACGGCATAAGTTTGACTGAGCAACAGCGCCAACAGATGCGAGATCTTATGCACCGGGCAAGGCATGATAGCCCACCCGTTAATGTTAGCGAAATGGAGATCATGCATCGTCTGATCACCGCCGATAAATTTGATGAAGTGGCAGTGAAAGCTCAGGCTGAAAAAATGGCACAAGAACAGGTTGCCCGCCAGGTCGAGATGGCAAAAGTACGCAACCAAATGTACCACTTACTCAGTCCGGAACAGCAAGCCGCTTTAAATGAGAAACACCAGCAGCGCATGGACCATCTCCGTGAACTGTCGGAACTGCAGCAGGGGGTTTCGCTGCAGGCCATGAGTAGTAGCAGTACCCGTAGTAACCAGTAACAAACCCTGTTTTCCTTGCCATAGACACCATCCCTGTCTTCCCCGCCTCACCAGGCGGGTTTTTTTTGCCTGACGCTCAGGTCTGATCCGCTATACTACCGGCATTCACCTGCGGGAGCCCCCATGAATCAACAATATGGGCAGCTGGTTAGCCGGGCTGCAATCGCGGCGACCGTCATGGCGTCGTTGCTACTTTTAATAAAAATTTTCGCCTGGTGGTATACCGGCTCGGTCAGTATTCTGGCGGCGCTGGTGGACTCACTGGTCGATATCGCAGCTTCATTGACGAACTTGCTTGTGGTGCGTTATTCACTCCAGCCAGCAGACGAAGAACATACATTCGGTCACGGCAAAGCGGAATCGCTGGCCGCTCTCGCACAAAGCATGTTCATCTCAGGCTCGGCCCTGTTCCTGTTTTTAACCGGTATTCAGCATCTGGCTGACCCTTCACCGATGAAAGATCCTGGCATTGGCGTGGCGGTGACGATTGTGGCACTGATAAGCACCTTAGTTTTGGTGACCTTCCAGCGCTGGGTGGTACGAAAAACACAAAGCCAGGCCGTCCGGGCCGATATGCTTCATTATCAGTCTGATGTTATGATGAATGGCGCAATTCTTATTGCGCTGGCCCTTTCCTGGTACGGTTGGCATCGTGCTGATTCGCTGTTTGCTTTGGGTATTGGCGTGTACATTTTGTATAGCGCGCTGCGAATGGGTTATGAAGCCGTGCAATCGCTGCTTGATCGGGCGTTACCAGACGAGGAACGTCAGGCTATTATTGATATCGTGAACGCGTGGCCCGGTGTCAGAGGGGCTCACGATCTCCGAACGCGGCAGTCAGGGCCGACCCGCTTTATACAGCTTCATATTGAGATGGAAGATAATTTACCGCTGGTTCAGGCGCATGTTGTGGCTGAACAGGTGGAGCAGGCGATTCTGCAGCGTTTCCCAGGATCGGATGTGATTATCCACCAGGATCCTTGCTCTGTTGTTCCGACGGGACGGCAGGGGCATTTCGAGCTTTAGTTTTACGTTGGAAAGTTGGCGCTGACTGGCAGTTTTTGCATAATGTACCGCCATTTGGCCTGACCTGAATCAATTCAGCTGGGAGCCGTTGTTATACTATTTGGACAGCGTCGAAGTTTCGGATTGCCCGCAGCGTTTTCCGGCAACAGGATTAATTTTGCTTTCAAAGTTCAGAGGTAGTCATGATCAAAAAAATTGGTGTGTTGACGAGTGGCGGTGATGCGCCGGGCATGAACGCGGCTATCCGCGGTGTGGTGCGTGCAGCGCTGTCAGAAGGTTTGGAAGTCATGGGTGTCTATGATGGCTACCTGGGTCTGTACGAAGATCGCATGGTGCAGCTGGACCGCTACAGCGTGTCCGACATGATCAACCGTGGCGGTACATTCCTCGGCTCCGCTCGCTTCCCTGAGTTCCGCGATGAAAACATTCGCGCCGTGGCTATCGAAAACCTGAAAAAACGCGGCATTGATGCGCTGGTGGTTATTGGCGGTGACGGTTCTTACATGGGGGCGATGCGCCTGACCGAAATGGGCTTCCCTTGCATCGGCCTGCCGGGCACCATCGATAACGATATTAAAGGTACCGATTACACCATCGGTTACTTCACTGCGCTGGAAACCGTGGTTGAAGCGATTGACCGCCTGCGCGATACCTCCTCTTCACACCAGCGTATCTCCATCGTTGAAGTGATGGGGCGTTACTGCGGCGACCTGACCCTGGCTGCGGCTATCGCCGGCGGCTGTGAGTTTGTGGTGCTGCCGGAAGTTGAATTCAGCCGTGAAGATCTGGTGGCAGAAATCAAAGCCGGGATTGCGAAAGGTAAGAAACACGCCATTGTGGCTATTACCGAGCACATTTGCGATGTTGATGAACTGGCTAAATACATCGAAACCGAAACCAAACGCGAAACCCGTGCTACCGTTCTGGGCCACATCCAGCGCGGTGGTTCCCCGGTAGCGTATGACCGTATTCTGGCATCCCGTATGGGGGCTTACTCCATCGAGCTGCTGCTACAGGGCTTCGGCGGCCGCTGCGTCGGTATTCAGAACGAAAAACTGGTTCACCATGACATCATCGACGCGATTGAAAACATGAAGCGTCCGTTCAAAGGTGACTGGCTGGATTGCGCTAAAAAGCTGTATTAATCCAGATAGCTGTCAGTAAAAACCGGGCATGGCCCGGTTTTTTATTGCCTGTTATATCGCCAAAAGTTATAGCCAATCTTTTTTTATTCTTTAATCCTTGAAATAGTTTCTGGCAGGCTGGTCGCATCAAACTTCATAAAGAGAGCGTGCGATGAACAAGTGGGGCGTGGGTTTAACATTACTTTTGGCTTCTGGTGGCGTACTGGCGAAGGATATTCAGTTACTCAACGTGTCTTACGATCCGACTCGTGAACTGTATGAAGAATACAACAAAGCGTTCAGTGCTCACTGGAAGCAGCAAACCGGTGATACGGTCACCGTGCGCCAGTCACACGGCGGATCCGGGAAGCAGGCAACGTCGGTCATTAATGGCATTGAAGCCGACGTCGTAACCCTGGCGCTGGCCTATGACGTTGATGCCATCGCCGAGCGCGGGCGCATTGATAAAAACTGGATCAAGCGCCTGCCAGACAACTCTGCGCCATATACATCCACCATCGTATTCCTGGTGCGCAAAGGCAACCCTAAACAAATTCATGACTGGAACGACCTGATCAAACCGGGTGTGTCTGTCATCACGCCAAACCCGAAAAGCTCCGGCGGCGCGCGATGGAACTATTTAGCGGCGTGGGGTTATGCGCTGCACCATAACAATAACGATCAAGCGAAAGCACAGGACTTCGTTAAAGCCTTATTCAAAAACGTAGAGGTGTTGGACTCCGGTGCCCGTGGTTCGACCAACACCTTTGTTGAGCGCGGCATTGGTGATGTGCTGATTGCGTGGGAAAACGAGGCGTTACTGGCTACCAATGAGTTGGGCAAAGACAAATTTGAGATTGTGACCCCGAGCGAATCTATTCTTGCGGAACCGACTGTGTCCGTTGTGGACAAGGTTGTTGAGAAGAAAGGGACTCAGGCCGTGGCAGAAGCATACCTGAAGTATCTCTACTCACCTGAAGGTCAGGAGATTGCGGCGAAGAATTACTATCGTCCGCGCGATCCTGAAGTCGCGAAGAAATACGAAAAAGAATTCCCGAAACTGAAGCTCTACACGATAGATGAAGAGTTTGGCGGCTGGGCAAAAGCACAGCAGGATCACTTCTCCAACGGCGGCAGTTTCGACCAAATCAGCAAGCGTTAACGTTAAATGGCCCTGCGGGGCCATTTTTGTTTCCACGGTCTGACATTTACTCGCAGAATATCTTCCCGTAGAGTGCTGAAAAACTCTACAGGAGACAGGTATGTCGCTCTGGTTATCGGACCCTCTGATCCTGCCCGGCATTATTATCCTTATCACCATTGTCCTTTGGGCCACTTCTGCCCTCCCGGAATACCTGACTGCACTGTTATTTTTTGCCGCGGCGATGGTGGCAAAGATAGCCCCGGCCGAGGTGATTTTTAGTGGTTTTGCCTCATCGGCCTTCTGGCTGGTGTTCAGCGGTTTTGTGCTGGGGATTGCGATTCGCAAAACGGGTTTGGCCGATCGAGTTGCGCGGGCGCTGTCCGCCCGGATGACCGACTCCTGGCTACATATGGTCGGCAGCGTCGTGCTTCTAAGCTATGCGCTGGCATTTGTTATGCCTTCAAATATGGGGCGCATTGCCCTGTTGATGCCGATTGTTGCGGCGATGGCGAAAAGAGCGTCCATTTGCGACGGCACCCGCGCCTGGTACGGTCTGGCGCTGGCCGTGGGGTTTGGCACTTTCCAGCTCTCGGCGACGATCTTACCGGCGAATGTGCCGAATCTGGTGATGAGCGGAGCGGCGGAAGGGGCTTATGGCCTGCATCTTAACTATCTGCCTTATTTGCTGCTGCACACTCCGGTGCTTGGCATTCTGAAAGGATTAGTGCTGATAGGCCTGATTGTCTGGCTATTTCCTGGCAAACCGCAGCCGCCAAAGCAAATTGAGAGTCCAGGACCGATGAGCCCTGAAGAAAAACGGCTGGCGTGGCTGCTGGTCGTTGTGCTCGGGCTGTGGGTGACGGAAAGCTGGCACGGCATTGGTCCTGCATGGATAGGGCTGATTGCCGCCTGTATGACGCTGTTACCGCGAGTGGGGTTTATCTCCGGCGAGGAGTTTGCCAGCGGTGTGAATGTGCGTACCTGCTTCTATGTGGCGGGCATTTTAGCGCTGGCCACGACTGTGACGCATATCGGTCTTGGGGCACTTGTGGGTGAGAAGCTAATGGCGATTATGCCCCTGGAGGCCAGCAGGCCGTTCACCAGCTTTGCCGCGCTAACCGGTATCACCAGCCTGCTCAACTTCATCGTCACTGCGAACGGCGTTCCGGCGCTCTATACCACTTTTGCCGAAAGCTTCTCACAGGCGACCGGTTTTCCACTTTTGTCGGTGATTATGATTCAGGTGCTGGGTTACTCAACGCCGCTTCTGCCGTATATGGCGTCGCCGATTGTGGTGGCGATGGGGTTGGGAAAAGTCCCGGCAAGGGAAGGGATGAAGCTTTGCCTGGCGCTGGCCGTGGTGACGTTTTCGATTTTGCTACCGCTGGACTATGGCTGGTTCCAACTGCTGCACAAACTCTAAAAAAAACGGCTCCGCAAGCGGAGCCGTTCATCAATATTATTGGCGTGATTACGCTTTTTTCGCTTCAGCTGCTGCTTTAACGATAACCGCGAAAGCGTCAGCTTTCAGGGATGCACCGCCAACCAGCGCGCCGTCAATGTCTGGCTGAGCAAACAGCTCTGCTGCGTTTTTATCGTTAACGGAGCCGCCGTACTGGATGATCACTTGCTCAGCCACTTTCGCGTCAGCTTTAGCAATGTGGTCACGGATAAATTTGTGTACCGCCTGAGCCTGAGCTGGGGTTGCAGATTTACCGGTACCGATAGCCCAGATTGGTTCGTAAGCGATTACCGCACCTTCGAATGCTGTTGCGCCCTGAGTTTTCAGCACGGCGTCGATCTGGCGTGCACAAACTTCTTCGGTTTTGCCCGCTTCGTTTTCAGCTTCGCTTTCACCGATGCACAGAACTGGCACCAGGCCTGCTGCTTTCAGCACGGCGAATTTCTTAGCGATGAACTCATCAGACTCAGCGTGATAGGTACGACGCTCAGAGTGACCGATGATGATGTATTTAGCACCGATATCTTTCAGCATCTCTGCAGAAACTTCACCGGTAAACGCGCCGGACAGGTTAACGTCTACGTTCTGCGCGCCAAGAATGATGTGGCTACCGGAAGCAGCGTGTTTCGCCAGGTCCAGGTACATGGTGGGTGGGGCGATAGCCACGCCGCAGCCTTCCACGCCAGACAGCTCTTTACGCAGGTTAGCAACAAGCTCGTTAACCATGTGTTTGCTGCCGTTCAGTTTCCAGTTACCCATCACTAAAGGATGTCGCATTTTAATTCTCCACGCGGTAAGCAATAAAAAGAATCACTGCCCGTCGGGCAGCTTGGTCTGTGAAACAGTATAGAGAGTCGGCGGGCGAAAGGCTTTGCTTTTTGTCATTTATTCGCCGCTGTTTAGCGTCTCAGATAGCGTTAGCTTAATCGGTTCAACGGCGAAAGTTAGCCCCTTTTCGCCGTTATCTGCCACGACATAGCGAATAGCACCGTCGTTCTGCGCGAAATAGCGTTTATTTTTGCCGTCGTTGAGTAGTTTGGTCAGCTTCTGCTGGCTTTGCGCTTTGGAAAGCGTTGGCGTGAAGCTGCGGATGATCGCAGCCATGTATTCCAGCGCTTTGCCACGGGCGGCTTTTTGCTCCGGCCCCTGAATGGGGAGCCAGGTTATCTGCATCGACTTAATTTTTAGGGTGCCGAGTTCCAGTGCCACAGAAGCATAAAGGTTTTCGTTGATCTTGGTAGCGGCGCGGGTCAGATTGGCTTTGTCACGGCTCTTCTCCACGGCGCGAAATTCGTTCAGCGGTAGCGACGGATTATCAATATCAAATTTGCCACGAAACTGGGTAATGGTCAGATCGAAAGTGGGTGCGCCGGGGAGCAGATAAGGCGCCGCCGGAAGCTGAGAAACTGCGTCTGACGCAGGATCTGCCCGGCTCACCGCCAAAGGCAGCGCCAGCAGCACGAGGGCAGGCAGCAGGTATTTCATCGACACACTTCTCCTGATGGGTTCATCATCCCGATTAAATCGGCAATCCGTTGGCTTGTCAAAACGGGCGGTGACCAGGGTACACTACGCCGCGATAAAATAATAAGGACCTTACCCATGACCATACAGCAATGGTTGTTCTCTTTTAAAGGGCGTATTGGACGCCGCGATTTTTGGATTTGGATCGGCGCGTGGATAGTCGGGCTGGTTATTCTGTTTACCCTGGCCGGGGCCGAAATCATGCCGTATTCCACGGCGGGCTTCTTCCTCACCGGCTCGCTGATTCCAACTGCGGCGGTGATTGTGAAGCGCCTGCATGACAGGGATAAAAAAGGCTGGTGGGCGTTGCTCTTTATTCCTGCCTGGCTGCTGGTGGCAGGCAACTGGGAAACCTTTGGCACCCTGTGGCAGTGGGGATTGGGGCGTTTTATCCCGACGCTGATTTTCGTCATGGTGCTGATGGACCTGGGCGCTTTTATTGGCACCCAGGGTGAAAACCGTTTCGGGAAAGAGACCAGCGAAGTTAAATTCCGCTGATTTACCAGTAATGCTCGGCGGTCATGTGGCCAGGCCTGCGGCGCAGATGTTTGGCCATCTGCCGGGTATCTTTCAAGAGCTGTTGCGTGTCACGCACCATTTGCGGGTTACCGCATAGCATCACATGGCTGGTTTCAATATCCATCGGTAAACCAACGGCGGCCTCCAGCTCACCGCTTTCTATCAGCGCCGGAACACGCCCGGTGAGCGAACCTGCGACCGTTTCGCGGCTGACCACGGTTTGAATACGCAGTTTGCCCTGGTAGCGTTCTTGTAGTTCAAGCATCAGCGGCAGATAGCTTAAATCGTTGGCATAGCGGACCGCATGGAGCAGCACGATATTCTCAAAACGTTCAAGGTCTTTGCCTTCCTGCAGGATTGAAAGATAAGGCCCCAGCGCGGTGCCGGTCGCCAGCATCCAGAGTGTTTTGCACTCAGGAATTTCTTCCAGAACAAAGAACCCGGCGGCTTCGCTTACCAGCTGCACTTCATCGCCAGGCTTGAGCGCATGCAGACGTGGGCTGAGTTTCCCTTCGGGAACGGTGACCAGATAGAACTCGAGATCGGGATTACTGGGGGCATTCACGTAGGAGTAGGCGCGCTGTACGCGTTCGCCGTCAATTTCCAGCCCAAGCTTGGTAAATTGCCCGGCGGTAAACGCATGCACCGGCGCATGAACCGTCAGGCTGAAGAGAGAATCCGTCCAGTTTTGAACTCTGGTAACTTTACCTGTAACCCACTCCGCCATGTTGTACTCCCGTCGTTGCTTTTTACCTATCTTCACCAGAATGTGGCAGCATTTCCAGCCCAAACGAGCCGGAAAGCTCGAACCAACAAACGAGAAACGTTACAGAATATGCTTCTGTACCTCGGTATCTTTACGATCGAGATAATGAATAGACTGAATGCGGCGGATCGTACGGGATTTACCGCGAATCAGCAGCGTCTCCGTGGTGGCCATATTGCCTTTACGGGTGATCCCTTCCAGCAGATCGCCTTTGGTGATGCCGGTAGCGGAGAAAATAACGTTGTCGTTACGCGCCATTTCATCGAGCTTCAGCACGCGTTCAGCCTCAATGCCCATTGCTTTGCAGCGCGCCAGTTCCTGTTCGCCGATGCGGCGGTTTTCTTCACTGTCGCCTTTTACGTGGTGGCGAGCCAGCAGGCGGCCCTGCATGTCGCCGTCCAGCGAGCGGATTACTGCCGCTGAAACCACACCTTCCGGCGCACCGCCGATGCCGTAGAGGACATCCACTTCGCTGTCCGGCATGCAGGTCAAAATAGAAGCCGCTACGTCGCCATCCGGAATAGCGAACACGCGCACGCCAAGCTTTTGCATCTCTTTGATCGTTTCGTCGTGACGTGGCTTGGCCAGAATGGTTACGGTCAATTCGCTAAGCGGTTTTTCCAGCGCAGCGGCGATGCGGTGAAGATTGTCCTCGAGGCTGAGATTAAGGTCGATGACGCCTTTGGCTCCAGGCCCAACAATCAGTTTTTCCATATACATATCGGGCGCATTGAGGAACGTGCCTTTATCTCCCACCGCGAGCACAGCCAGAGCGTTGGCCTGGCCCATCGCCGTCATGCGCGTACCTTCGATGGGGTCAACGGCAATATCTACCGCGTCGCCTTTCCCTGTCCCGACTTTTTCACCAATGTAGAGCATCGGCGCTTCGTCAATTTCGCCTTCGCCAATGACGATCTCACCGTCGATATTGATTTGGTTAAGGACGATACGCATGGCGTTTACCGCTGCGCCGTCGGCGACATTTTTATCGCCGCGGCCAAGCCATTTGTAGCCAGCAAGGGCGGCGGCTTCGGTCACGCGGGAAAATTCGATGGCAAGTTCTCGTTTCATAGCAGACTCATTTAGCAAACAGAATTGCCGGGGAGTTTAGCACAGGCGAGAAAAGGGGCGGGAAAGGCAGAGACTGAAAGGCCCCTTTTCAGGGGCCTTGTAGGGATTATTTCTCTTCGTGATCTTCCCAGGCAAGGGCGCGTTTAACCGCCTTCTGCCAGCCGGCGTAGCGGTAATTACGCTCGGTGGTTTCGATACCAGGGCGGAACTCTTTCTCGATGACGGATTTCTCCTGCAGCTCATCGAGGTTCTGCCAGAAGCCCACGGCCAGACCGGCCAGGTAAGCCGCACCCAACGCAGTGACTTCGCGAACTTCAGGACGCTCAACACGGGTACCCAGAATGTCGGACTGGAACTGCATCAGGAAGTTGTTGGCTACCGCACCGCCGTCCACGCGCAGCGCGTGCAGACGAATACCGGAGTCTGCCTGCATTGCTTCCAGCACGTCACGGGTCTGGTAGGCGATTGATTCCAGAGTGGCGCGAATGATGTGGTTAGAGTTCACGCCGCGGGTCAGGCCGAAAATAGCCCCACGTGCATACGGGTCCCAGTAAGGTGCGCCGAGGCCGGTGAACGCAGGCACAACGTAGACGCCGTTGGTATCCTTCACCTTGTTGGCGAAATACTCGGAGTCGAACGCATCGCCAATCAGCTTCATTTCGTCACGCAGCCACTGAATGGATGCCCCCGCCATGAATACGGCGCCTTCCAGCGCGTAGTTCACTTCACCTTTCGGGCCGCAGGCGATAGTCGTCAGCAGGCCATTGGTGGAGGCCACGGCTTTCTCACCGGTGTTCATCAGCATAAAGCAGCCGGTTCCGTAGGTGTTCTTCGCCATCCCTTCTTTCACGCACAGCTGGCCAAACAGCGCGGCCTGCTGGTCACCCGCGATCCCGGCAATAGGAATACGCGTGCCGCCCTTACCGCCGATGTTGGTCTGGCCATAGACTTCGGAAGACTTGCGCACTTCCGGCAGCATAGCGCGAGGAATGTCCAGCGCTTCCAGCATGCGGTCATCCCAGTCCAGCTCGTGGATGTTAAACAGCATGGTACGAGAAGCGTTGGTGTAGTCGGTGACGTGTACACGCCCCTGAGTCATCTTCCAGATGAGCCAGGTATCCACGGTACCGAACAGCAGTTCACCACGGCGAGCACGCTCGCGGGAACCTTCGACGTGGTCGAGGATCCATTTAACTTTAGTGCCGGAGAAGTACGGGTCCACCACGAGGCCGGTGTTGTGACGCACGTATTCTTCCATGCCGTTGCGCTTCAACTCTTCACAGATATCAGCGGTACGGCGGCACTGCCAGACGATAGCGTTGTAAATTGGCTTACCGGTTTCGCGCTCCCAAACTACTGTGGTTTCACGCTGGTTGGTGATGCCGATGGCCGCGATTTCGTCTGAGTTGATGTCGGCTTTCGCCAGCACTTCTACCAGCGTGGAGCTTTGGGTGGCCCAGATTTCCATGGGGTCATGCTCTACCCAGCCTGGCTTAGGATAGATTTGCTCAAATTCACGCTGTGCAACGCTAATGATGTTGGCGTCATGATCCAGGACGACGGCACGCGAGCTGGTTGTTCCCTGGTCGAGAGCGACGATGTACTTTTTTTCTGTAGTCATAATCAAGTCCTGAAGTCAGTATTACAGTGCTTTTTGCTGAGAGGTCACCTTGCTGTCCGGCTTGTCTTCTTCGACAACGCAGACGTCGCATGGCAGGTGGCGACCAATCAATTTACGGTAGCCGAATGCGCCGAGGGAAGCGCCGAGAATAGGCGCAAACAGCGGCACCAGGAAGTAAGGAATATCTTTCCCACCGGTGAAGGCGACGTCGCCCCAGCCAGCCAGCCACGCAAAGGTCTTCGGCCCAAGGTCACGCGCTGGGTTCATCGCAAACCCGGTCAGTGGTCCCATGGACGCGCCGATCACCGCAATCAGCAGGCCAATCAGCAGCGGAGCCAGTGGGCCACGCGGCACGCCGTTGCCATCGTCGGTCAGCGCCAGAATGACGCCCATCAGAATGGCAGTGATCACCATTTCTACGGCGAATGCCTGGACGAAGTTAATGTGTGGGTTCGGATAGGTGGAGAATATGCCCGCCAAATCCAGGCTTTCTACGCTGCCGCGCACCATATGGTGCGTTTGTTCGTAGTCGAGGAACAGATTGTAATATAAGCCATAAACCAACGCGGCGGCGCAGAATGCGCCAAGGAACTGTGAAATAATAAACGGCACGACTTTGCGTCCGTCAAAACAAGCGAACAGCCAGAGTGCGATCGTTACTGCCGGGTTAAGATGTGCGCCGGAAACACCTGCGGTCATATAGATGGCCATTGCCACCCCTAAGCCCCAGATGATGCTGATTTCCCACTGCCCGAACGTGGCACCGGCCACTTTCAATGCAGCAACACATCCCACACCGAAGAAGATCAACAACGCGGTACCCATGAATTCGGCGATGCACTGGCCTTTTAAGGTTGTTGTAGCGGTCTGACTCATAGTGGGGTCCTGAAGGCAAATTGATGATTATTGTTGTCGAGCATCCTTGTCACCTTTATGCCATGTAGGCATGGTGTTAATTTATCGTTAACGAGCACAAACGAGAAATATCGAACTTAAAATGTGCGTGCTGCGTCAAGAAAATGAGCGTTTTCGCGCTAAAAAATGAGCGGTGCCTCATGGGAAAGAGGGGGGAATTACGCGTTTTGTTAACGTGTTTTTTAACAATTCGAATCGACCGTGAACCCTGGCTTTCAGCATAGGCTGAAAAACGTCATGTTACGCAAAGAGCGCGGTAAGCCGCTGGACACGGGCATCCGGGCTACTTACAATCGAGTTACGCTACGTGTTGTGCATACGTTCATAAAGGCGTCGCCGTAGAATCGGGACGAGGATAGCCATCCATCAACGCCTTGCCATTCAGGAGAGTTCGAAATGTCATTTGAAGTGTTTGAGAAACTGGAAGCAAAAGTTCAGCAGGCGGTTGACACGATTACGTTGTTACAGATGGAAATCGAAGAGCTGAAAGAGAAAAATAACGGTCTGGCTCAGGAAGTTCAGCAGGCACAAAGCAACCATGAAGAGCTGGTGCGTGAAAACAGCAGCCTGAAAGAACAACAGCATGTCTGGCAGGAGCGTTTACACGCGCTGCTGGGCAAAATGGAAGAAGTGTAATTCCTGCTTCCGACAAAAAAGAACGGGCGCCTGAGGCGCCCGTTTTGCTATTCATCGACCGGATTACTCAATATCCAGCGGATCTTCGGAGAGAATGATGCCGGTGTTATCGGCATACAGATGGTCGCCTGAGAAGAAGGTCACGCCACCAAAATTGACGCGCACATCGCTTTCGCCGATGCCTTCTCCCGCGGAGCCAGCCGGGATGGCGGCAATCGCCTGGATGCCAATGTCCAGCTCTTCCAGGTCATCCACCTGGCGCACCGCGCCGTAAACCACAATGCCTTCCCACTCGTTTTGCAGCGCAAGACGAGCCAGTTCCGCATCAATCAGCGCGCGGCGTACTGAACCACCGCCGTCTACCAGCAGGACTCTCCCACGGCCATTCTCTTCGAGCAGATCGTACAGCAACCCGTTGTCCTCGAAACATTTCACCGTGATGATTTGCCCACCAAATGACGAGCGGCCACCAAAGTTGGAGAACAACGGCTCAACGACGTTGACCTCTTCCTGGTAGATGTCACAAAGCTCAGAAGTATCGTATTTCATAGGATTAAGGTTCATTTGCTGCAGGAGTTGTCAGTATATCGCGTTCTGTTAACTGTTGGCAAAATCATCAATTGTTAATTGATATTTGTCAGTCATCACACAACGGTACTGAGGACGACGCCCAGAGCAAACAGTAGATTCGTCAGCAACGCGGCTTTGACGGTGCGTTCCAGCATCGGGCGCATCGCCACGGGATCTTGCTCCCGCATTACGTAGGTAACCTGCTTGAGCAGCAGCGGCGCGGCCAGAACAAATAACCATCCCCACAGGCTCTTGAGCCAGATAAGGTTAAACAGGGCGAGACAGGCCAAAGCCCCGATGAGCAGAGCGGCATGATAGCGGCGTGCAACAATGGGCCCAAGACGTACAGCAAGGGTATTTTTACCGTTCTCACGATCGCTATCGATATCACGCAGGTTATTGATATTCAGCACTGCGGTGGCGAGTAACCCACAGGCCGTGGCCGGCAGAATCACCAGCGCCGCCAGCGAATTAGCCTGCAGATACCAGGTGCCCGCCACGCTAATCCAGCCAAAGAACACCAGCACTGAGATATCTCCCAGCCCCATGTAGCCATAAGGACGGGTGCCGACGGTGTAGGTAATGGCGGCGACGATAGACAGCAGCCCAAGTAGCAAGAAGCCCATGAAATCGGAGAAGGTATGGCAGGCAAGGGCGACCAGCGACAGACCCGACAAACAAATGAGGATGACGGTGATGACCAGCGCACGTTTCATCTGCGCCTGAGTAATCATTCCTTTTTGCATCCCGCGTAGTGGCCCGAGACGGTCTTCTTTGTCGCTGCCTTTGACCGCGTCGCCATAGTCATTGGCGAGGTTAGACAGGATCTGCAAAAGTCCGGCGGTCAGCAGCGCCAGCAGCGCCACAGCCGGGTCAAAGACACCTTGCCAGTAAGTCAGGGCCGAACCGCAGACGATTGAAGCAAACGCCAGAGGTAGCGTGCGTGGGCGAAGGCTTTCCAGCCAGGCCTGGGTGACACTTGTAGGTTGCGAATCGCTCATTATTTGGTTGCCAGTTTAGATAAAAAAATGGAGGGCATAAGCCCTCCATTTCAAATGAAGAAAATGCGTTAGCCGGATTATAGGATAAAACGGCTCAGGTCTTCATCTGCAACCAGCTCATCCAGATGTTTACCGACGTATTCGGCATCGATCAGGATGGACTGACCATCTAACTCGCTGGCGTCATAGGAGATATCTTCCATCAGACGTTCAAGCACGGTGTGAAGGCGACGTGCCCCGATGTTTTCGGTAGATTCGTTTACCTGCCAGGCAGCCTGAGCAATACGACGAATACCGTCCTCGGTAAAGTCGATGTTCACGCCTTCAGTTGCCATCAGCGCTTTGTACTGTACGGTCACGGAGGCGTTAGGTTCGGTCAGGATGCGCTCGAAATCGTCTACGGTCAGCGCCTGCAGCTCAACGCGGATAGGCAAACGCCCCTGCAGCTCAGGAATCAGGTCTGACGGGCTCGCAACCTGGAACGCGCCGGAAGCGATAAACAGGATGTGGTCAGTTTTTACCATGCCGTGCTTGGTGGATACGGTGCAGCCTTCTACCAGCGGCAGCAGGTCACGCTGTACGCCTTCGCGGGACACATCCGGGCCGGAGCTGTTGCCGCCGCGCTTACAAATTTTGTCGATTTCGTCGATAAACACGATCCCGTGCTGCTCAACTGCGTCGATGGCGTCCTGCTTCAGCTCTTCCGGATTCACCAGCTTCGCCGCTTCTTCTTCCACCAGCAGCTTCATCGCATCTTTGATTTTCAGCTTGCGTGGCTTTTGCTTCTGGCCGCCCAGGTTCTGGAACATGGATTGCAGCTGGCTGGTCATCTCTTCCATGCCAGGAGGTGCCATGATTTCTACACCCATCGGTGCAGCGGCGAGATCGATTTCGATCTCTTTATCATCCAGTTGGCCTTCGCGCAGTTTCTTGCGGAACGACTGGCGAGCAGCCGATGGCTCCTGCTGGGCTTCCGCCTGACCCCAGTTGTTCTTCGCCGGTGGGATCAGCACGTCGAGAATACGCTCTTCGGCCATTTCTTCAGCGCGGTAGCGGTTCTTCTCGATAGACTGCATGCGCACCATTTTGACTGCGGCATCGGTCAGATCGCGGATAATGGAGTCCACTTCTTTGCCCACATAGCCGACTTCGGTGAATTTGGTCGCTTCAACTTTGATGAACGGCGCGTTGGCCAGTTTTGCCAGGCGGCGGGCAATTTCGGTTTTACCCACGCCGGTTGGGCCGATCATCAGAATGTTTTTAGGGGTAACTTCATGGCGCAGCTCTTCATCAAGCTGCATACGGCGCCAGCGGTTACGTAAGGCGATAGCGACGGAGCGCTTAGCGTTGTCCTGGCCGATAATGTGTTTATTCAGCTCGCTAACAATTTCGCGTGGGGTCATTTCAGACATGGGAGATCCTTACGCTTTAGACGGTAATTCTTCGATGGTATGGAAGTGGTTGGTATAAACGCAGATATCACCTGCAATATCCAACGCTTTCACAGCGATATCGCGCGCGCCCATTTCGGTATTTTCCAGAAGGGCACGGGCTGCGGCCTGGGCGTACGGGCCGCCGGAGCCAATGGCAATCAGATCGTTTTCAGGCTGGATGACGTCCCCGTTACCGGTGATGATCAGCGACGCGCTTTCGTCGGCCACGGCCAGCAGCGCTTCAAGCTTGCGCAGCATGCGGTCGGTACGCCAGTCTTTCGCCAGCTCAACGGCGGCTTTCACCAGGTGACCCTGATGCATTTCCAGCTTGCGCTCAAACAGTTCGAACAGCGTGAAGGCATCCGCAGTACCGCCGGCAAAACCCGCGATCACTTTATCGTTGTACAGGCGACGTACTTTTTTGACGTTACCTTTCATGACGGTATTACCCAGCGTGGCCTGGCCATCGCCGGCAATAACCACATGGCCGTTACGACGTACACTTACTATTGTTGTCACGATCGGACCCCTTTTGCATCAGCTAAACAGGAGCCCTGCGCGGTGCGCAGGGCCTAATGCCATTATAAATGGGGGGCAATTTTGGGGTTTCAACCCCCGGCGGCAAGACGAATACAGCTGGTATGTCCAGCCATCTTCAGCCGATTGATGGTGCCATCGGCATTGTCTTTACCTTTGATTGGCCCAATAACGACGCGGTTCCAGCCGTTATTGGTGGTAATGCGGGAGTCAAAGCCTTCAAACGCCAGCTGAGCACGAACGGTTTCCGCCTGCTCGCTGCCTTTAAATGAACCACACTGCACCATCCAGCGTTTTTCATCCTTTTTCTCCTGAGCAGCAGGAGCCTGCTTAGCCACTTCTGGCTCACGCGTAATTGGTGCAGGCTGAGCTTCACGCTGAGCCGGTTTGGTTTGCTGTGGCGCTTTTTGCTGGCTGTGCGGTGGCGTTTGCAGCAGATCCTGATACGGCTGCTGATTATTTGCCGTAGAGGTTTTCGGCTGTTGCTGCGGCACAGTTTTTGGCTGTTGATAAGGCTGCGTGGTTTGTTGCGTGTTACGCGGCTGCTGGTATGGCTGTTCCGCTACACGCTGCTGAACGCGAGGCTGCTGCGTCTGCGTGTTCCACTGCTGCTGTTGCACAGGCTGAGTTTGCTGCACAATCTGTTTCTGGCGCTGCAGCGTTTGCTGGCGCTGGGCAGGGGTTTGCTCATTCCACGGGACTTCATTCAGCTGCGTAGGCTGCTGGCGCATATCCGCCTGCATTTGCTCCAGCAACTGGCGCTGTTCGTTGGTTAGCTGGCTTTGATTCATGACTTCGCCGCCGGCTGTCGGTTCGGTAGGCGCACGTACGCCAGGCTGGCGGTTTTCCAGCTCTTTAATGTAACGCCAGCGCTCTTCCGGTTTTGGCGGCAGGCCATTGCCGGTCACTTTGTGGCCAGGGAGCGCGTCAATCTCTTCTTTCTTATGGTGAGTAATAAAGTAAAGAGCGCCGACAAAGGCCACCACGACTGCGGCCGCAATGGCAACCATCGTTGGAGAGACGGAGGGCAGACTACGTTGCTTTTTGCGGGGTGTACTTTTTTTGCGCCGCGTCCCTGCCGATTGCCCGCGGCTTACATAATCTCGTTGTGCCACTATCGTTTCGCTGTCTTTATTCGTTTATCAGTCCGCCATGTTACTTAAGGGGCGGGGCTTTGACCAGTTTATGCAGTCTTAAAAACGGCTCAATTTCTGCTGCCGGGCGCGGCAGTGCTGCCTCGCTCAATAAGATCGCAGTCCAGCAGGCGTGAGCCGCTGTTAACGTTTTGGCCGTTCATGTTGTCCAGCAATAGCAGCATAGCTTCCTTACCAATATCGAAACGGGGTTGTGCGACGGTGGTGAGGGGCGGGTCACAGAACTGCGACAGGGCAATATCGTCGAAGCCCATAATCGATAAATCTTCCGGGACTTTAAGCCCGCTGCGCTTTGCCTGAGACAGCGCCCCTAGCGCCATCACGTCGCTATGGCAGAAAATGGCGGTTGGGGGTTCGGGCAGGGCAATAAGCTGTGCCAGCGCTGCGGCGCCTGCTTCATAGGTAAAATCACCGCGCGCAATATAGTGAGGATCGACGACGATGCCGTTGCGGCGAAGCGCCTGAACGTATCCCTGTAAGCGATAATGGCAAAGCGGCATTTCTTCAGGCCCGGCAATACAGGCAATGCGCTGATGCCCGAGCTCTTGCAGATAGTAAACGGCGTTAAAGGCGGCGGTCAGATTGTCGATATGCACCGTGGGCAGTTCCAGCTCAGGGGCAAACTCATTGGCCATGACCATCGGCGGCAGATTGCGTTGCTCTTCTTTGCTGGCGTCAAACGGCAGGCGTGAGCCCAGCAGCAGCATGCCATCAATTTGTTTGGTGATGATCAGGTCGATGAAAGTTTTTTCCTGCTGATTTTGGTGGGCGCAATCGCCAATCAGCACGAGATAGCCGTGTGAAGCTGCGGTAACTTCAATACCGCGAATGATTTCGCTGAAAAACGGATCGCAGATATCCGGCACGATGACCAGAATAGTGCGTGATTCGCTGCGTTTGATGTTACGCCCCAGAGAATGAGGCAAATACCCCACTTCAATCGCCGCCTGTTCCACGCGATTACGGGTACTTTGTGAAACTTTGTCCGGGTTCATTAAGGCGCGGGATACCGTTGCAGTAGACACTTTTGCCTGCACGGCGACATCTTTCATGGTGGCATTCACCACCGGTTTCTTCGGCTTCACTTCTTCTCCTCACATGCACGCCGCTATCGTCAACACTCCTGTGTGTCTGACAGTCATCACATTCTTAGCAGAAGTTGGCTGTAAGCGGTTACAAATTTTTCACAAGAAATGTGATGAGTATTAGATTTTTCGATCGGCTTCGCATAACCAGCCCGATTGTGCTACCCGTCGATAGGGTCAACATCCAGCATCCATTTCACTTTCCGGGCTTCGGGGAGCGTGTTGATCAGCGTGAGTGAATGGCTGACCAGTTTTTGCAGGCGCCCGCGCGATGGATGCTGCAACAAGATTTGCCAGCGAAAACGCCCGCCGCGTTTGGGCTGCAGCGAGGGAACTGGCCCCATGATCCAGAGCTGCTCATCGCGCAGCGGGCTGGCCTCCAGCAGATTACGCAATTGCTGCAAAAATAGCGGGGCCTGGTGGTTGTTCTGATCTTCGGCCCGAATCAATACATGGCTGGTGTACGGCGGCAAAAATACCGTTTGGCGCTCGCTCAATGCCTGGCTGGAAAACGCATCGTAGCCTTTGGTCAGCAGAGTTTGCAGCAAAGGGTGTTCAGGATGGTGCGTTTGCAGCAGGACTTCACCTTGCTTACCGGCTCGCCCCGCTCGACCAGAAACCTGGACGTAGAGCTGGGCAAAGCGTTCGGCGGCACGGAAATCTGCGGAGAAAAGCGCGCCGTCTACGTCGAGTAAGGCGACCAGCGTGACATCAGGGAAGTGGTGCCCTTTAGCCAGCATTTGTGTGCCGATAAGAATTCTCGCGCCACCCCGGTGCACTTCGGCCAGCTGCTGTTCCAGTGCGCCTTTGCGGCTGGTGGTATCGCGGTCGATGCGGGAAATCGGTACGTTCGGGAACAGCGGCTCAAGGCTGTGTTCAAGCTGTTCGGTCCCCATTCCCACCGGAACCAGATGCGTGGAGCCGCACTGCGGGCACTGCTGCGGGATCGCGCGCTGGCTGTCGCAATGGTGGCAACGCAGATGGCGCTGGCCCTGGTGCAGCGTGTAGTAATGATCGCACCGTGCGCATTCCGCAATCCAGCCGCATTCGTGGCAGAGCAGGGCAGGTGCGAAGCCGCGGCGGTTAAGGAAAAGGATCACCTGGTTATCTGCGGCAAGATGCTCGCCTATCTTTTTGAGCAGTGCAGGGGCTAAGCCGGCTTTGAGCTGCTGCCCTTTCAGGTCGATAACCTGCTGGTGAGCCGGGCGTGCGTTTCCGGCACGTTTAGTCAGGCGTAGCTGGCGATATTTTCCCACCTGAACATTGTGCAGAGTTTCTAATGCTGGCGTTGCCGAGCCGAGAATGATCGGAATGTTTTCGGCATGCGCCCGGTAAACGGCTAAATCGCGAGCGTGATAGCGCCAGCCTTCTTGCTGTTTATAGGAGCTGTCATGTTCCTCATCGATGACGATGACGCCGAGACGGCAGAACGGCGTGAACAGAGAAGAACGAGTACCAATGACGATGGCCGCCTCACCGCTGCGTGCTTTTAGCCACACGCTGAGCCTTTCACTGTCATTCAGCCCGGAGTGCAGGACTTCAACCGGCGCGTTAAAACGCTCCCGGAAGCGGGCGATAGTTTGCGGAGTCAGGCCAATTTCGGGCACCAGCACTAAAGCCTGCTTGCCCTGCGCCAGCACATTTTCAAGCACACTGAGGTAAACCTCAGTTTTGCCGGAGCCGGTGATGCCGGCGAGCAGCCAGGCGGAGAAATGGTCAGATTCGCTGTGGATAGCCCCCACGGCGGTGGCCTGTTCCGTATTCAGTCTCAGCCGCTCACCGGCAACGGCATAGCTTGCCCGCCAGTCTTCTTCCGCAGGCGCCGCGCTTTTTAAATCACACAGGCCTTTTGTTCTCAGCGCCTGTAACCCCGGCTCACTGATTTCCAGCTCGCCGATTTGATGCCGCCAGACGATATTGTGCCGCAGCGCCGCCAGTGCCTGCTGCTGTTTAGGCGCGCGTTTGAGACTGTTCAGATCAACGGCTTTTCCTTCTTCCGTAGCAAACCAGTACCAGAGCGGAGCATGGTGCGCAGGTTTCCCCTGGCGAAGAAGAATTGGCAGAGCGTGAAAGAGCACTTCGCCAATCGGGTGATGATAATACTCCGCAGCCCACAGCAGCACGCGCCAGAGTGACGGCGTGAACAGCGAGCGCCCATCGAGAACTTCACCAACGGGCTTGAGTTTTTCCAGCGGCAGATCGCTCGACTGGCTGACCGACATGACGATACCGACAGCTTCGCGTTGCTTGCCAAACGGCACCTGTACGCGGCAGCCTGCGCTAACCTGCACGCCTTCTGGCAGCAGATAGTCGAAGGTACGGGCCAGCGGAACCGGCAGTGCAACGTGGGCTACGGGCATGAAAGCATCCAGGCTGAAAAAAATGACGTATTAGTGTACACTGAGCGCTTGCAAAATTGCGGATCAGTTTGCACCGGGTGAGCAATTTCTGTATGATTCGCCGCCTTTGATGCGCAGTTTTGGTATCAAAAAACCTAATTTATTAACATCGCGTGGTGTCTGGCGTTAGGGCTGGAAGAGCGACGCGGCCTTTACCGAGGTTTACCATGAAAAAAGATATCCATCCTAAATACGAAGAAATTACTGCAAACTGCTCTTGCGGTAATGTTATCAAGATCCGCTCCACCGTAGGTCACGATCTGAACCTGGACGTATGTGGTCAGTGCCACCCGTTCTACACTGGTAAACAGCGTGATGTTGCTACCGGCGGCCGTGTTGATCGCTTCAACAAGCGCTTCAGCGTACCAGGCGCGAAGAAATAAGTTTCGCACTCTGGAAAGAGAAAGGCGCCTGAAGGCGCCTTTTTTGTGTCTGTTATCCGGTAACGCAATAAGAAAAGGCGCCCGCAGACGCCTTAACATCAGATCTTAATATTCCCACGTATCCGGATCGATCCCCAGTTCACGCATAATGACCTTCGCATCTTCCGGGATTTCATCGCTGCGCTCTTTACGCAGGTCAGCATCGTTCGGCAGCGGCTGGCCGGTGAAGGCGTGCAAAAAAGCTTCACACAGCAATTCACTGTTGGTCGCATGACGCAGGTTATTCACCTGGCGACGCGTGCGCTCGTCGGTGAGGATCTTCAACACTTTCAGAGGAATGGAAACCGTAATTTTCTTTACTTGTTCACTCTTCTTACCGTGCTCAGCGTAGGGGCTGATATATTCGCCGCTCCATTCAGCCATGAGATACCTTAATCCTCTTAATCTATGAAAACGTGCCAAAGCCGGGTAAATCCGCGGCGTTGACGATTATCTCTTTTAGTGTACAGCACAGGATAACCCTTTCCTGAGCGCGAAACTCAGACATATACACTCTAAAACGCATAATTTTAACGGCTATTTGCCTTTTGCTCAATCTATACGCAAAGAGGTTTAGATGTCCAGATGTATTGACGTCTATATTGCGGTTGTTTACTCTGAGGCCTGACTTTTATTCGACCAGCAAGGATCGGGCACACCATGACGCGTAAACAGGCAACCATCGCAGTTCGTAGCGGTTTGAATGATGACGAGCAATACGGCTGCGTCGTTCCACCTATTCACCTGTCCAGTACCTATAACTTTACCGGCTTTAATGAACCGCGTGCCCATGATTATTCACGCCGGGGTAACCCAACGCGCGACGTAGTACAGCGGGCGTTAGCGGAGCTGGAAGGCGGGGCTGGGGCAGTAATGACCAATACCGGCATGTCGGCCATTCATCTGGTCACCACCGTATTCCTGAAACCTGGCGACCTGCTGGTGGCGCCTCACGACTGCTATGGTGGCAGCTACCGCCTGTTCGATAGTCTGGCAAAACGTGGGGCTTACCGCGTTTTATTCGTCGATCAGAATGATGAAGAGGCTTTAAACTCTGCGCTGGCGGAAAAACCAAAGCTGGTACTGGTAGAAAGTCCAAGTAACCCATTGTTGCGCGTCGTGGATATTGCGAAAATCTGTGCCGCATCGCGTGAAGCGGGTGCGATTAGCGTGGTGGATAACACCTTCCTGAGCCCGGCACTGCAAAACCCGCTGGCGCTGGGGGCCGATCTGGTTCTGCACTCTTGCACCAAGTACCTCAACGGCCATTCGGATGTGGTTGCAGGCGTTGTTATTGCAAAAGATCCTGCCACGGTCACCGAACTGGCATGGTGGGCGAATAACATTGGCGTCACCGGCAGCGCATTTGACAGCTACCTGCTGTTGCGTGGCCTGCGCACTCTGTCGCCACGTATGGAAGTGGCTCAACGTAATGCTCAGGCCATTGTTGAGTTTCTCAAGCAGCAACCGTTGGTGAAAAAGCTGTATCATCCTTCACTGCCGGAAAACCAGGGCCACGAGATTGCGGCCCGTCAGCAAAAAGGGTTTGGCGCGATGCTGAGCTTTGAGCTCGACGGTGACGAGCAAACGCTGCGTCGTTTCTTGGGGGCGCTGTCGCTGTTTACCCTGGCGGAATCGCTGGGGGGCGTGGAAAGCTTGATTTCTCACGCCGCAACCATGACACATGCGGGCATGGCGCCGGAGGCACGAGCTGCCGCCGGCATTTCTGAAACGCTGCTGCGCGTTTCAACAGGTATAGAAGATAGTGAAGATTTAATTGCCGATCTGGAAAATGCCTTCCGGGTCGCTGCCGAGGGGTAAGCATGAGTGTTTCAGCACCAGCAGGGACGCCGGTTCGTCAACTGCACAAGTTTGGGGGCAGCAGTCTTGCCGATGTGAAATGTTACCTGCGCGTGGCGGGTATCATGACCGAATATTCCAGACCGGGTGACATGATGGTGGTTTCGGCCGCCGGCAGTACCACTAACCAGTTGATTAACTGGCTTAAGCTGAGCCAGAGCGACAGGCTTTCCGCGCATCAGGTTCAGCAAACGCTGCGCCGCTATCAGAGCGACCTTATTAGCGGTTTATTGCCGCCGGAAGTGGCGGATGGCCTGATTGCCGGGTTTATCCACGACCTTGAGCGCCTTGCTGTTCTGCTGGACGGTAAAATGACCGATGCCGTTTATGCAGAGGTTGTTGGTCACGGGGAAGTGTGGTCGGCGCGTTTGATGGCGGCGGTGCTGAATCAGCAGGGCGTTGAAGCCGCCTGGCTGGACGCCCGCGATTTTATGCGTGCTGAACGTGCGGCCCAGCCACAGGTTGACGAAGGCCGTTCCTGGCCGCTGCTGCAAAACTTGCTTGCCCAGCACCCGAATAAACGCCTGGTTGTGACCGGTTTTATCTGCAGCAATGAAGCGGGTGAAACTGTGCTGCTGGGGCGTAACGGTTCTGACTATTCAGCGACGCAGATTGGCGCGCTGGCTGGCGTTTCTCGCGTAACTATCTGGAGCGACGTGGCCGGGGTTTACAGCGCGGATCCGCGTAAAGTGAAAGATGCCTGCCTGTTGCCTCTGCTACGCCTGGATGAAGCCAGCGAGCTGGCTCGTCTTGCCGCGCCGGTGCTACACGCTCGTACATTACAGCCCGTATCCGGCAGCGATATCGACCTGCAACTGCGCTGCAGCTATTCACCAGAGCAAGGTTCGACCCGTATTGAGCGCGTTCTGGCGTCCGGCACGGGTGCCCGGATTGTCACCAGTCACGACGATGTTTGCCTGATCGAATATCAGGTGCCGTCGCATCAGGATTTCAAGCTGGCGCAAAAAGAGCTGGATATGATCCTCAAGCGCGGTCAGGTGCGTCCACTGTCGATTGGCGTGCATCCCGATCGTAATTTACTGCAGCTTTGCTACACCTCGGAAGTCGCCAACAGCGTGCTGCAACTTCTCCAGAATGCCAGCCTGCAGGGCGAGCTTCGTCTGCGTGAAGGCCTGGCGCTGGTGGCAATGGTCGGGGCCGGCGTTTGCCGTAACCCGCTGCATAGCCACCGTTTCTGGCAGCAGTTGAAAGATCATCCCGTGGAGTTTATCTGGCAGTCGGAAGACGGCATTAGCCTGGTGGCCGTGCTGCGCGTAGGCCCAACGGAAAGCCTGATTCAGGGGCTACACAAGTCGCTGTTTCGTGCTGAGAAGCGTATTGGTCTGATGCTGTTCGGCAAAGGCAACATCGGTTCCCGCTGGCTTGAGCTGTTTGCCCGCGAACAGGAAATTCTCTCCGCCCGTACCGGGTTTGAATTTGTGCTGGCTGGCGTGGTGGACAGCAGCCGTAGCTTGCTGAATTACGACGGTCTGGATGCCAGTCGCGCGTTGGCCTTCTTCAATGATGAGGCAGTTCAGCAGGACGAAGAGTCGCTGTTCCTGTGGATGCGGGCTCATCCGTATGATGATTTAGTGGTACTGGACGTGACCGCCAGCGAGCAACTCGCCGATCAATACCTGGACTTCGCCAGCCATGGCTTCCATGTGATCAGCGCCAATAAGCTTGCCGGCGCAGGGAACGGCCAGAAGTATCGCCAGATTCGTGATGCGTTTGAGAAAACGGGCCGGCACTGGCTGTATAACGCCACGGTGGGCGCAGGGCTGCCGGTTAACCATACGGTTCGCGACCTGCGTGACAGCGGCGATGCTATTCTGGCTATCAGCGGTATTTTCTCGGGGACGCTTTCATGGCTGTTCCTGCAGTTTGACGGCACAGTGCCGTTTACAGAACTGGTTGATCAGGCCTGGCAGCAGGGGCTAACCGAGCCAGATCCGCGCGTGGACCTGTCCGGTAAAGACGTCATGCGTAAGCTGGTGATCCTGGCCCGTGAGGCGGGTTATGACATCGAGCCGGATCAGGTTCGTGTGGAATCTCTGGTGCCCGCAGGTTGTGAAGGCGGCTCCATTGACCATTTCTTTGAAAACGGTGATGAGCTGAACGAGCAAATGCTGCAGCGGCTCGAGGCTGCCCAGGAGATGGGGCTGGTGCTGCGTTATGTGGCCCGGTTTGATGCGAACGGCAAGGCTCGCGTAGGGGTTGAAGCCGTGCGGGCAGAGCATCCGCTTGCCGCTCTGCTGCCGTGTGACAACGTCTTCGCGATTGAAAGCCGCTGGTACCGTGACAACCCGCTGGTGATCCGCGGGCCTGGCGCCGGGCGCGATGTTACCGCCGGGGCCATTCAGTCCGATCTGAACCGCCTGGCACAACTGCTGTAGTTTCTTTCCCGCACTCTCTTTCTTTGGAAGAGAGTGCGTTTTCCTGTATGTCCCTTTCTCCGTTTCTCCTGAAAAAAATTCATCTTATGTGAGAATTCCTCCACATTTTGTGGTGACATTTTCATTGACGCCTTTCGCCTTTTCGGTCATCTTTCTATCTGGACGTCTAAACGTCTGGATAGCAATAAGACGCCACCACACGATAACGATGCGATTGACGAGGTAAGGGTATGAGCTTTTTTCACGCGAATCAGCGGGAAGCGCTGAACCAGAGTCTGGCCGAAGTGGCCGGGCATATTCATGTTTCCTTTGAGTTTTTCCCGCCGCGCAGCAGTGAAATGGAACAAACCCTGTGGAAGTCTATCGACAGGCTAAGCATCCTGAAGCCAACGTTTGTTTCTGTGACCTACGGGGCGAACTCCGGCGAGCGTGACCGTACCCACAGCATCATCAAAGGCATCAAAGAGCGTACCGGCCTTGAAGCAGCTCCGCATCTGACCTGTGTCGATGCAACGCGAGATGAACTGCAGGCGATTGCGCAGGACTACTGGAACAACGGCATCCGCCATATCGTTGCATTGCGTGGTGATCTACCGCCTGGCAGCGGTAAGCCGGATATGTATGCTTCTGACCTGGTGGGGCTGCTCAAGGAAGTCGGCGACTTTGATATTTCCGTTGCGGCCTATCCGGAAGTCCATCCCGAAGCCAAAAGCGCCCAGGCGGATTTACTCAGCCTGCGCCGTAAAATTGAAGCCGGTGCTAACCGCGCGATTACTCAATTCTTCTTTGATGTTGAAAGCTATCTTCGCTTCCGCGATCGCTGCGCGGCCACAGGCATTGATGTCGAGATAATCCCGGGTATTCTGCCTGTCTCAAACTTCCGGCAGGCGAAGAAATTTGCCGATATGACTAACGTGCGTATTCCGTCGTGGATGGCACAAATGTTTGAAGGCCTGGATAACGATGCCGAAACCCGCCAGTTGGTGGGCGCGAACATTGCCATGGATATGGTGAAAATCCTGAGCCGGGAAGGCGTGAAGGATTTCCACTTCTACACGCTTAACCGGGCGGAAATGAGCTATGCGATCTGCCACACTTTAGGCGTTCGACCCAAGCTGTAGACATTGATTTCACATAAAAAAGCCCCGTTCAACTGTGAGCGGGGCTTTTTACTTTACGGGCTAAAAGCGTTACTGATTACTGCCGCTATCGCCGTAAGGCAGCGCATCGTAATCCCGCAGCGCATTTTTATCATACGGGTTACCAATCCAGCGGGTCGCTTCGACAAACTGCGGGCTGGTGATGGCCCGTGTTGCGTCGTAGCCGTCATAGCTTAAACCGGCTAAATCAGAC
Source organism: Cedecea sp. Ae19-4 (assembly GCF_059801165.1). Classification (NCBI taxonomy): domain Bacteria; kingdom Pseudomonadati; phylum Pseudomonadota; class Gammaproteobacteria; order Enterobacterales; family Enterobacteriaceae; genus Cedecea; species Cedecea sp. Ae19-4. Next base: position 400,102 of record NZ_JBCHWG010000002.1, read on the forward strand.
CAGGTATGAATCAGTTCTGAGCTGCTGTATTTGCGGTTTATATCTCCCGAGAAGTCACGCGGGTGGGCCTGCTGCCAGGTCGGTGACGTCCAGACGATGAACGGGATGGTGTACATATGACGCGTAGGTTTGTTTTCGTTACGCCCCTGGGTCTGATGCGGCGGTGTGTCGTAAACCTCTTCCCCGTGGTCAGAGAAATAGAGCAGGAAGCCGTTAGGATCGCTGGCCTTGTAGTCTTTGATCAGCGTGGAAACCACGTGGTCATTAAACAGGTTGGCGTTATCGTAACTGTTGTAGGATTCTTGCTGATCTTTGGTTAATCCAGCCGGTAAATCGTCCGTTTTACCATCAAACTTGTTCCAGTTTTCCGGGTAGCGGAAGTCATACCGAATATGCGTGCCGAGCAGGTGCACAATAATGAATTTTTTCGGTGCAGGGTCGGCCAGAACCTCTTTAAACGGCGCGAGGACGTTCGTGTCGTATTCGCGCGCGCTCTGGGTACGCTGCTGGTTCATATAATATTGTTTGTCGGTCTGCTTCGAGAATACGGCCAGCATGGTGTTGCGTTCGGTCATGGTCTGCTGGTTAGTGATCCAGAAGGTTTTGTACCCGGCCTGCTTCATCAGGTTCATCAGCGAAGGCTTAGTCAGGTAGAGGTCCGGATCTTTCTCGTCTGCAAACGTCAGCGCCTGCTGCAGAATTTCAATGGTGTAAGGACGTGAAGTGACGACGTCATTAAACACCGTCATTTGCGGGTCAGTTTTATGCAGCTCATCCAGCTCTGGCGTTGTCTGGCGGTGGTAGCCGTACAGGCTCATGCGGCCACGCTGCGTTGACTCACCAATAACCAGTACCAAAGTGCGCGGCGCATTACCAGAGGCGTCTTTCAGGTTAGCCAACGGCGGCAGCGCATTGTTGGACGTTAGCAGGTTATTCAGGCTGTCCAACTGCTGGCGATATTCGGTATAGGCGACGATAAACTGCCAGGGGGCCGCAGGCTCAAGGCGATAAGAAATACTGGAGAAGGATTCGCCAAGGCTGCGTTTGTTGATAAGCCACTCTTTACCCACCGGATTGAGCACCAGGCCGAACAGGATGGCGAAGGAAACCAACCAGCGCCACGGGTTTGGAATATAAACCGGGCGCAGACGGGTCCAAAGAAAGATGGCACCCAGCGTATAGGCAACCGCAATGAGCAGCAGCTTCAGGCTGAAATACTGACTCAGGTATTCGCTGGCCTCGCTGGCGTTTGTTTCGAACATCACAAACAGAACGCTTTGCGAGAACTCCTGCCCGTAGACGACGTAGTAACCCAGGGCGGCGATTGAGGCTGCCCAAAGGATAACGCCAATAACGGCGGCAATAATGCGCGTACGCTGTGGAAACAGAAATACAGGAATAAACCACAGAGAGCTAAACAGTAAGGAGTCACGCAGCCCCGTTGTACCGCTGTAGCCTGTTGTTAAGATGGCAATCTGCAAAACCGAGGAAAAATACCAAAAGTAGAGTAAAACCCATCCAAGGGCTTTAATGCTGAACTTACGTTCAGACTGTTTCAATGTGAAGTGCATACTCTTGCCTGTGCTATTAAATTATCATTAACCGTAATGAGAAAACCTTAAGTAAGCCTTAGTTATGAACGCTACGATGGCTTGTACTCACGAAAAAAGTCACCCATTGCTGGGTGACTTTTGCGCACAATATAGAAAATGTGTCGGAATAATGACAGCGTAATTTCAGGCTTGTTCCGGGGATATTTATACGGCCAATGCTTTTGGTTTTTTGTTGTTTATTTGTTGAAGATGGCGGGGGCAACAAACGTGTTAAGTACGTTGAGTGCCGATGAGCGTTTTCACTAGTTAGAAATAAAAACCCCCGCGTTTGCGGGGGAAATGACGAAGCTAAAAAATCTTAGCCGGTATTACGCATCCCGGCGGCAACCCCGGCGATGGTGACCATCAGGGCTTGCTCTACGCGGGCATCAGGCGCTTCGCCTTTCTCTTCCGACTGGCGCGAGCGGTGCAGCAGTTCGGCCTGCAGGACGTTCAGCGGATCGGTATAGATATTACGCAGGGTAATCGACTCGGCAATCCACGGTAAATCTTCCATCAGGTGTGAGTCGTTGGCGATATCCAGCACGACTTTGATGTCGGCTTCCAGCTGGTCACGTAGCTGTTTGCCCAGTTTCCACAGCTCTGGCTTCACCAGGCGCTGATCGTAGTATTCCGCCAGCCAAAGGTCGGCTTTGGCAAACACCATCTCCAGCATGCCAAGGCGAGTGGAGAAGAACGGCCAGTCGCGGCACATTGTTTCCAGCTCGCTTTGCTTGCCTTCTTCCACGACCTTTTGCAGCGCCGCGCCTGCGCCCAGCCAGGCCGGCAGCATCAGGCGGTTTTGGGTCCAGGCGAAGATCCACGGGATCGCACGTAAAGATTCTACCCCGCCGTTTGGACGACGTTTAGCTGGGCGAGAGCCCAACGGCAGTTTGCCCAATTCCAGCTCCGGCGTGGCGGAACGGAAATACGGCACGAAGTCTGTGTTCTCGCGAATATAGCCGCGATACATCTCGCAGGACGTCGCAGAAAGTGAGTTCATGATCTGAATCCACTCTTTCTTCGGCTCTGGCGGCGGCAGCAGGTTAGCTTCAAGGATCGCGCTGGTGTAGAGCGACAGGCTGCTGATGGTGATTTCTGGCAGGCCGTATTTAAAGCGAATCATCTCACCTTGCTCGGTGACGCGCAGGCCACCTTTCAGGCTGCCTGGTGGCTGAGAAAGCAGAGCTGCGTGCGCTGGCGCACCGCCACGGCCAATGGAGCCGCCGCGCCCGTGGAATAACGTCAGGGCGATACCGGCTTTCTCACAGGTTTTGATCAGCGCATCTTGCGCTTCATATTGCGCCCAGGATGCGGCCATCACGCCAGCATCTTTCGCCGAGTCGGAATAGCCAATCATCACCATCTGTTTGCCCTGGATAAAGCCACGGTACCAGTCGATATTCAGCAACTGGGTCATGACGTCGTCGGCGTTATTCAGGTCGTCGAGGGTTTCAAACAGCGGCGCAACCGGCAGGGCGAAGGTACAGCCCGCTTCTTTCAGCAGTAGGTGAACGGCCAGCACGTCTGACGGCGTCTTGGCCATCGAAATAACGTAGGCAGCAATGGAACCGCGTGGCGCTTCGGCTACCACTTTGCAGGTTTCCAGCACTTCCTGAGTGTCAGCGCTTGGCTCCCACTGGCGAGGCAGCAGAGGGCGCTTGGAGTTCAGTTCGCGGATCAGGAAGGCTTGTTTATCAGCCTCTGACCAGCTTTCGTAGTCGCCGATGCCAAGATAGCGGGTCATTTCGCCCAGCGCTTCGCTGTGGCGCGTGCTTTCCTGGCGAATATCAATGCGTACCAGCGGCACGCCGAAGCATTTCACGCGGCGCAGGGTGTCCAGCAACTGCCCGTTAGCAATGATGCCCATGCCGCAGGCCTGCAGGGATTGATAACAGGCGTAGAGCGGATCCCAAAGCTGCTCGTTTTGAATGAGCAGACCTTCCGGCTTCGGCAGACGCTGGCCTTTCAGGCGGGCTTCAAGCCAGGCCTGGGTGGAGAGCAGCTGCTGGCGCAGGCCTTTCATGATGTGGCGGTAAGGTTCCTGGCCGGCATCCGGCCCTGCCAGTTCGCTAAGCTCCGCCGTGCATTCCACCATCGACAGCTCGGAAACCAGGACCGCGATATCGCGCAGGAACAGGTCGGTGGCTTTCCAGCGGCTGAGAAGCAGGACGTGACGGGTGATTTCGGACGTTACGTTCGGGTTGCCGTCGCGGTCGCCGCCCATCCAGGAGGTAAAGCGTACCGGGACGAAGTCCACCGGCAGTTTGTAATTCAGATTCTCTTCGAGCTGTTCGTTAAGCTCACGCAGGTAGTTTGGCACCCCTTCCCACAGACTGTTTTCTACCACCGCGAAGCCCCATTTGGCTTCGTCGACCGGGGAAGGGCGATGCTTACGAATTTCGTCGGTATGCCATGCCTGAGCAACCAGCTGACGCAGGCGGCGCATGATTTGGTTGCGCTCGTAGTCGGCGAGATCGCTGTGGTCGAGCTGCTTCAGACAGCTGTTCACTTCAACCAGTTTATGAATCAGGGTACGGCGAGTGATCTCGGTAGGGTGAGCGGTGAGCACCAGCTCCAGAGAGAGAGACTCAACGGCTGCCCGAATGTCTGCTTCGCTGATGCCCGGCTGACTTTTCAGTTTTTGCAGCGTTTTAGCGATGACTTCTGGGTTGCTGGCCGCTTCGCCCGTCGCGGAGATACTGTGGTACTGCTCTGCGGTGTTGGCAAGATTAAGAAACTGGCTAAAGGCGCGGGCGACGGGCAGCAGTTCATCATTTGAGAGGTTCTGCAGCGTGCTCAGCAGCTCCTGACGATTGGCTTCATTACCGGCGCGGGAGGACTTGGATAACTTACGGATCGTTTCTACGCGGTCGAGGATATTTTCTCCCAGCGCATCTTTGATGGTATCTCCGAGCAGTTTTCCGAGCATGCTGACATTACTTCGCAAAGCAGAATAGCGTTCGTTCATATGACTCCAGCCCAATCTATTATGTAACTTAATTTCACCCGTGAAGGTTCAACACCGCCTTTTATAAAGCCACGTCATAAACCATTCGTCAATTGCTACGAAATCGTTTCAGCAAACGAGGAAATGACGCGAATTTATGAAATTTAATTACCAACTTCGCATATAAGCATTTCTTATAGGAATACTGATTATTCCAGATTAAAAAGGGGGTAAAACCCCCTTTTACCGCGATTAATTAATGCCAACAAAAATGATGCACTACCTGAGTGATTAACTCCCGGGTTGGCTTGATGAAGCGGGTATCGATGTATTCATCCGGTTGGTGAGCCTGGTTGATGGAGCCAGGACCAAGCACCAGCGTTGGGCATACGGTCTGGATAAACGGTGCTTCGGTGCAGTAGTTCACCACTTCCGTTTGAGCGCCGAGCAGTTTCTCAACGACCTGCACGAGCTGGTGGTCCGGCGGGCATTCGTAGCCTGGGATCGGCGGATGAAGTTCAGAGACCGTCAGGCGACCAGGCCAGCGCTGGCTTACCGGTTCTAATGCTTCGGTCAGTAAACCGTTCAGATCGTTTAATGTCATACCCGGCAGCGGGCGAATGTCCATGTGAAGTTCGCAACATGCACAAATGCGGTTTGCCGCGTCGCCGCCGTTAATGTGCCCTAAGTTGAGGGTTGGATACGGCACGGTGAAGGCGTCATGGTGATAGCGATCTTTCAGCGTATTGCGCAGCGTGAGAATGTGGCCGATGGCATCATGCATCAGTTCAATGGCGTTAACGCCTCGCGCCGGATCGCTCGAGTGGCCGGACTGCCCCAGAATACGAATGGCGTTAGACAAGTGTCCTTTGTGCGCACGTACCGGCTGTAGCGATGTCGGTTCACCGATGATCGCACAGTCCGGGCGAAGCGAGGTTGTTTCAGCGAAATAGCGTGCACCTGCCATGGTGGTCTCTTCATCGGCGGTGGCCAATATGTAGAGCGGCTTTTTCAGGGTTGTCACATCCACGTCGCGCAGGGCATCCAGAATGAACGCGAAGAACCCTTTCATGTCGGCGGTACCCAGGCCGTAAAGCTTGTTGTCGTGCTCGGTCAGGGTAAACGGGTCCCGCGTCCAGCGGCCATCGTCGAACGGCACAGTATCGGTGTGCCCTGCCAGTAACAGGCCGCCAGCGCCCTGGCCGCTGCTCGCCAGCATATTGAATTTATTGCGAGTGCCTGGCACAGGCTGAATTTCGACGTTAAAACCGAGGTCGCGGAACCAGCCCGCCAGTAAATTGATTAAAGACTCATTGCTTTGATCCAGCGCGCTGTCGGTGGCGCTGATGGAAGGTGTCGCGATCAGGGCGCGGTAGATCTCGATAAAAGGCGGTAATTTCATCTTCACTGTTGACAGGCCTTAGGTTAGGATAGTATCAATATTCATGCATTAATTGTGAATAAAAATACAATAACGTTGAGCGTAAAGGAACAGTTAAGCGTTCCGGTGAATAAAAAACCACGCTAACGGACGTGGGTGAAAGCGTCAGGCTGGCACTCTGAGCAGACCGAAAAGACAAGGTGAACGACCCAGATGTTGAATACGCTGATTGTGGGTGCAAGCGGTTATGCAGGCGCAGAGCTTGTAAGCTATTTGAATCGCCATCCTAATATGAACATAACCGCTTTGACGGTTTCAGCGCAAAGTTCAGATGCAGGAAAATTGATATCTGATTTGCATCCGCAGTTAAAGGGCATTGTTGATCTGCCGCTGCAGGCGATGTCCGACATCAGCGAGTTCAGCGAGGGTGTGGATGTGGTGTTCCTCGCCACCGCCCACGAAGTCAGCCACGATCTGGCTCCGCAGTTCCTGGCGGCAGGCTGCGTGGTGATCGATCTCTCAGGCGCGTTCCGCGTTAACGACCCGGCGTTCTATGAACGTTATTACGGTTTTACCCATCAGCATCCTGAGCTGCTGGAAAAAGCGGTTTATGGCCTGGCCGAATGGCAGGGTGCTGCGCTCAAAGAGAGCAATTTAATTGCCGTGCCGGGCTGCTATCCGACGGCGTCTCAGCTGGCGCTGAAGCCGCTGATTGATGCCGATCTGCTGGATTTGAACCAGTGGCCGGTGATCAACGCCACCAGCGGCGTCAGCGGTGCCGGGCGCAAGGCCGCGATTTCCAACAGCTTCTGCGAAGTTAGCCTGCAGCCTTACGGCGTGTTTAATCATCGCCATCAACCAGAAATCGCTACCCATCTTGGCGCGTCGGTGATTTTCACCCCGCACCTCGGCAATTTCCCGCGTGGCATTTTGGCGACGATTACCTGTCGCCTGAAAGCTGGCGTTACGCAGCAGCAGATTGCGGAGACGTTTAGCCAGGCTTACGGCGACAAGCTGCTGGTTCGCCTGTACGAAAAAGGCGTTCCGGCGCTGAAAAATGTGGTTGGCCTGCCGTTCTGCGACATCGGCTTTGCCGTGCAGGATGAGCACCTGATTGTTGTTGCCACCGAGGATAACCTGCTGAAAGGTGCCGCGGCGCAGGCAGTACAGTGTCTTAATATTCGTTTTGGCTTCGCCGAAACGCAGTCCCTTATTTAACCGTCGGTCGGGTGAAATGATGAATCCTTTAATTATCAAATTGGGCGGCGTGCTGCTGGATAGCGAAGAGGCGTTGGAGCGCCTGTTTACCGCGCTGGTGAACTATCGCCAGTCCCATCAGCGTCCGCTGGTGATTGTTCACGGCGGCGGTTGCCTGGTGGATGAGCTGATGAAGAAGCTGGCGCTGCCGGTACAAAAGAAAAACGGCCTGCGTGTGACGCCTGCCGACCAGATTGACATTATTACCGGTGCGCTGGCGGGCACGGCCAACAAGACGCTGCTGGCCTGGGCGAAGAAGCATGGCATTAACGGCGTTGGCTTGAGCCTCGGTGACGGGGATAGCGTTACGGTGACTCAGCTTGACGAAGCGCTTGGTCACGTCGGCCTGGCTAAACCGGGTTCGCCAAAACTGATTAATACGCTGCTGGAAAACGGCTTCCTGCCGATTGTTAGCTCCATCGGTGTGACCACTGAAGGCGAGTTGATGAACGTCAATGCGGATCAGGCGGCAACGGCGCTGGCCGCAACGCTCGGCGCGGATTTGATTCTGTTGTCCGATGTGAGCGGTATCCTGGACGGTAAAGGTCAGCGCATCGCTGAGATGACGGCGGCCAAAGCCGAACAGCTGATTGAGCAAGGCATTATTACCGACGGCATGATTGTGAAAGTGAACGCGGCGCTGGATGCGGCCCGTACCCTGGGACGCCCGGTGGATATTGCCTCATGGCGCCACGCGGATCAGCTACCCTCTTTATTCAACGGTGTGGCTATCGGCACCCGGATTCTGGCATAGACAAAGAATAGTTTTAACAAGGACAAGACAATGCAAAATCACGGCATCAAAAAAATCGTTCTCGCATACTCTGGCGGCCTCGACACTTCAGCCATCATTCCATGGCTGAAAGAGAACTACGGCGGCTGCGAAGTGGTCGCCTGCGTGGTGGATATCGGTCAGGATCGTGAAGATCTGAAAGGCGTTGAGCAGAAAGCGCTGCGCTCCGGGGCGTCTGAGTGCTACGTGGTCGATGCACGTGAAGAGTTTATCAGCGACTATGTTTACCCTGTACTGCAGACCGGGGCGCTGTATGAAGGCAGCTATCTGCTCGGCACTTCTATGGCGCGTCCGCTGATCGCTAAAGCGCTGGTGGATGTGGCGAATAAAGTGGGCGCAGATGCGCTGTGCCACGGTGCAACCGGTAAAGGTAACGACCAGGTGCGTTTTGAATCTACCTGGGCCGCGCTGGCTCCTCATCTGAAGGTTGTTGCCCCGTGGCGTGAGTGGAACCTGCGTTCCCGTGAAGCGCTGCTCGATTACCTGAAAGAGCGTGATATCCCGACGACGGCCTCACTGGAAAAAATCTACAGCCGTGACGAAAACGCCTGGCACATTTCTACCGAAGGCGGCGTGCTGGAAAGCCCGTGGAATGCCCCGAACAAAGACTGTTGGGTGTGGACCGTTGACCCGCAGGAAGCGCCGGATCAGGCTGAACAGGTCACTGTGACCGTTAAGCACGGCAAAGTTGTGGCCGTGAACGGCGAAGCGATGAGCCCATTCAAGTGTCTGGAAACCCTGAACGCTATCGGGGCCAGGCACGGTATAGGCCGTATCGATATCGTTGAAAACCGTCTGGTGGGTATTAAGTCTCGTGGTTGCTATGAAACCCCAGGGGGCACCATTATGATGGCTGCTCTGCGTGGCGTTGAGCAGCTGGTGCTGGATCGTGACTCTTTCAAATGGCGTGAGCAGTTGGGTCTCGAAATGTCCTACGTCGTGTACGATGGCCGCTGGTTTGCACCTCTGCGTAAATCTCTGCAGGCATCTGCCGAGTCGCTGGCGGAAGAAGTGAACGGCGAAGTTGTGCTGCAGCTGTATAAAGGCCAGGTGACGGCGATTCAGAAAAAATCCCCGAACAGCCTCTACAGCGAAGAGTTTGCGACCTTTGGCGAAGATGAAGTTTACGATCACAGCCACGCGGGCGGCTTTATCCGTCTGTTCTCGCTCTCTTCCCGTATCCGTGCGCTGAACGAACTTAAGAAGTAATTTTTTACCCTCACGTGTTCCCAGGCCGGGAATGCGTGAGGGGCAAACGAATATCAATATGATGAATGGAGCATGATTATGGCACTTTGGGGTGGGCGTTTTACTCAGGCAGCCGATCAACGGTTTAAGCAATTCAATGACTCTTTACGCTTTGACTATCGCCTGGCTGAGCAAGACATCGTAGGTTCTGTCGCCTGGTCCAAAGCGTTGGTCACCGTGGGCGTGCTGACTGAAGCTGAGCAACAGCAGCTTGAGCAGGCCCTGAAAGTCTTGCTGGAAGAAGTGCAGGTTAACCCGCAGGCTATTCTGGAAAGCGACGCGGAAGATATTCACAGCTGGGTGGAAGGCAAGCTGATCGATAAAGTCGGTGCGCTGGGTAAAAAACTCCACACTGGCCGTAGCCGCAACGATCAGGTCGCCACCGACCTGAAGCTGTGGTGCAAAATGCAAATCAGCGAGCTGCTGGCTGCCACCCGCCAGGTACAGCAAGCATTAATTGAAACAGCCGAAGCCAATCAGGATGCGGTGATGCCGGGTTATACACACCTGCAGCGCGCGCAGCCGGTCACTTTTGCTCACTGGTGCCTGGCGTACGTCGAGATGCTGGCGCGCGATGAAAGCCGTTTGCAAAGCACTCTGCAGCGCCTGGACGTCAGCCCTCTGGGCAGCGGCGCGCTGGCAGGCACCGCCTATGAAATTGACCGCGAACAGCTTGCCGGCTGGTTAGGTTTTGCTTCCGCGACCCGCAATAGCCTCGACAGCGTTTCTGACCGCGATCATGTGCTGGAACTGCTGTCCAACGCTTCTATCGGCATGGTTCACCTGTCCCGTTTTGCAGAAGATCTGATCTTCTTCAACACCGGGGAGGCCGGTTTTGTTGAGCTGTCCGATCGCGTGACTTCTGGTTCCTCCCTGATGCCGCAGAAGAAAAACCCGGATGCGCTGGAGCTGATCCGCGGCAAGTGCGGCCGCGTGCAGGGCGCCCTGACCGGTATGATGATGACCCTCAAAGGCCTGCCGCTGGCGTATAACAAAGATATGCAGGAAGACAAAGAAGGCCTGTTCGACGCCCTCGATACCTGGCTTGATTGTCTGCATATGTCCGTGCTGGTGCTGGACGGCATTCAGGTTAAACGTCCTCGCTGCCAGGAAGCCGCTGAGCAAGGCTATGCCAACGCCACCGAGCTGGCGGATTACCTTGTTGCTAAAGGCGTGCCGTTCCGTGAAGCTCACCACATTGTCGGCGAGGCTGTCGTGGAAGCGATTAAACAAGGTAAAGCGCTGGAAGCCTTAACCCTGGCCGACCTGCAGAAATTCAGCGCGGTTATTGGCGACGACGTTTATCCGATTCTGTCGTTGCAATCCTGCCTCGACAAGCGCGCCGCGAAAGGCGGTGTTTCACCTAAGCAGGTTGCTCAGGCTATCGCCGACGCGAAACAGCGCCTGGTCTAATCCCCTCGAAATTTGAACAAAAAAAAAGCGGACATACTGTCCGCTAAAAGTTCACGTTGGCTTTAATAATTCGTCAGGTTCAGAGAACAGAGAGTCTCTGCAGCCGCGCGTCGTTCCGGGGTAAGTCAGAGCGATGCGCCTTGCTGTTGCTGGCTATTATTCACCAACATTGCTTGATAGGGATAATCGTTCGTTGCTATGCTATCTATCGCCATGAACTATCGTGGCGCAGGAGGATAGAGAATGAATATTCGAGATCTTGAATACCTGGTGGCGCTGGCCGAGCACCGCCATTTTCGTCGGGCAGCGGATGCCTGTCACGTTAGCCAGCCGACCCTGAGCGGCCAGATTCGCAAGCTGGAAGATGAACTGGGCGTTATGCTGCTGGAGCGTACCAGCCGTAAAGTGCTGTTCACCCAGGCGGGGTTGCTGCTGGTGGATCAGGCGCGGACGGTGCTGCGTGAAGTCAAAGTACTGAAAGAGATGGCAAGCCAGCAGGGCGAAGCCATGTCCGGCCCGCTGCATATTGGCCTGATCCCAACCGTGGGGCCTTACCTGCTCCCGCAAATTATTCCTATGCTGCATCAGACTTTCCCTAAGCTGGAAATGTATCTGCATGAAGCCCAGACCCATCAGCTGCTGGCGCAGCTCGACAGCGGCAAGCTGGACTGTGCCATTCTGGCGCTGGTAAAAGAGAGCGAAGCGTTTATCGAGGTGCCGCTGTTTGATGAGCCGATGGTGCTGGCGGTTTATCAGGATCACCCATGGGCGAACCGTGACCGTGTGCCGATGTCCGATCTGGCCGGTGAAAAGCTGCTGATGCTGGAAGACGGGCACTGCCTGCGCGATCAGGCTATGGGCTTTTGCTTTGAAGCGGGCGCGGATGAAGATACCCATTTCCGGGCAACAAGCTTAGAGACGCTGCGTAACATGGTGGCTGCAGGAAGTGGCATCACGCTTTTGCCAGCCCTGGCTGTGCCGCATGAACGCCAGCGAGACGGCGTAGTTTATCTGCCGTGTTATAAACCAGAACCGCGTCGTACCGTCGGCCTGGTTTATCGTCCGGGATCGCCGCTGCGCAGCCGCTATGAGCAGTTGGCAGAGGCCATCCGCACGCAGATGGATGGCCATTTCGACTCAGCGCTAAAACAGGCGATTTAAGCCGTTAAGCGCCGCTACCCGATAGGCTTCTGCCATTGTTGGGTAGTTAAAGGTGGTGTTAACGAAGTACTCAATGGTGTTACCGCCACCTTTCTGCTCCATAATCGCCTGGCCGATGTGAATGATTTCGGCCGCGCGCTCGCCAAAGCAGTGGATCCCCAGAATCTCTTTCGTCTCACGGTGGAACAGAATTTTCAGCGTCCCAACGTTCATACCCACGATTTGCGCCCGCGCGAGATGTTTAAACTGCGCCCGGCCCACTTCGTAAGGTACTTTCATCGAGGTTAGCTGTTGTTCCGTTTTGCCCACGGAGCTGATTTCTGGAATGGTGTAGATGCCGGTCGGAATGTCTTCGATCAGATGCCCCGTGGCTTCCCCTTTCACCAGCGCCTGAGCGGCGATACGGCCTTGATCGTAGGCTGCTGAAGCCAGGCTTGGATAACCGATCACGTCACCCACCGCGTAAATATGCGGCAGCGCGGTCTGGTACATGCTGTTGACCTTGATGAGTCCACGGCTGTCGGCTTCGAGCCCGATATTTTCCAGCGCCAGTGAATCTGTATTCCCGGTACGTCCGTTGGCGTAAAGCAGGCAATCCGCCTTCACTTTTTTGCCGGACTTCAGAGAGACAATCACGCCGTCGTCCACGCCTTCAATCTTCTCAAACTCTTCGTTGTGGCGAATAACCACGCCGCTGTTCCAGAAGTGATAGGAAAGTGAATCCGACATTTCCTGATCGAGGAAAGCCAGCAGGCGATCGCGAGTGTTGATCAGATCAACTTTGACGTTCATCCCGCGGAAGATCGATGCGTACTCACAGCCGATCACCCCGGCACCATAGATGATCACGTGGCGCGGTTCGTGATGCAGGCTGAGAATTGAGTCGCTGTCGTAGATACGTGGGTGGGTAAAATCAACTTCTGGCGGGCGGTAAGGGCGAGAACCGCAGGCAATGACAAACTTCTCGGCGGTGTAGGTTTCGACCGACCCATCGTGGCACAGAAGTTCGACAGTGTGCTCATCCACAAAGTGCGCATCGCCCTGCAGCATCTCGCAGCGGTTACGCTCGTAAAAGCCCTGGCGCATGCGGGTTTGCTGGTTAATCACGCTGTCGGCGTGGTTCAGGATGTCGGCAAAAGAGGAGCGAAGAAGGTGAGTGTGGTCGCTGTATAACGGGTTTTGATTGAATTCAATAATGCGGCTGACGGCGTGGCGGAGGGCTTTCGAAGGGATGGTGCCCCAATGGGTGCAACCGCCGCCGACATTGTGGTAGCGCTCAATCACCGCTACCCTGGCTCCTTGTTTCACCAGCCCCATGGCGGCACCTTCGCCTCCGGGACCGGAACCAATCACTATTGCGTCATAATCGTAGGTTTGTGGCATGGTAAGGCTTACCTGTTTTTATACATAAAGGCAACACGATGGTAACATCAACCAGGAATTTCCCCAATTCTCGTTGTGCTTTTTCCCGCCTGGGCAGGTCAATGTTCCGTAAACAATCATTCACAATACACTATAAAAGCGGTAGCTTGATTCTCTGATATAGTTCCAGCTCTGTTTGAAGGATTCAGGCAATATGATGGGTGTAAGAGCGCAACAAAAAGAGAGAACCAGGCGTTCTTTAGTCGAGGCAGCATTTAGCCAGCTAAGCGCCGAAAGAAGCTTTGCCAGCCTGAGCCTGCGTGAAGTTGCCCGCGAAGCCGGTATTGCGCCAACGTCATTTTATCGCCATTTCCGCGATGTTGATGAACTCGGTCTTACAATGGTAGACGAAAGTGGCCTGATGCTGCGGCAGTTAATGCGGCAGGCGCGGCAGCGCATCGCCAAAGGCGGCAGCGTGATCCGTACCTCAGTGTCAACGTTCATGGAGTTTATCGGCAATAACCCTAACGCTTTCCGCCTGTTGTTGCGTGAACGTTCAGGCACGTCTGCGGCGTTTCGTGCCGCGGTTGCCCGTGAAATTCAGCACTTCATTGCGGAACTTGCCGACTATTTAGAACTCGAAAATCGCATGCCTCGCAGCTTCACCGAAGCGCAGGCGGAAGCGATGGTCACGATTGTTTTTAGTGCAGGTGCCGAAGCGCTGGACGTTGATATTGAACAGCGTCGCCAGCTCGAAGAGCGACTGGTGTTGCAGCTACGTATGATCTCGAAAGGGGCTTACTACTGGTATCGCCGGGAACAAGAAAAAATGGCACTGGCTCATTTATCCGAAGAGTGAAGGAACGAGCAATGAAACAGTTACAAGATAGAGGTACGCTGGCGCTGGCGTTAATCGCTGGTCTGTCGATTAACGGATCTTTTGCCGCGCTGTTCAGCTCGGTTGTTCCGTTCTCGATATTTCCTATTATTGCTCTGGTGCTGGCGGTTTGTTGCCTGCATCAGCGCTATCAGAACCGTACGATGCCGGTTGGGTTACCGAGCCTTGCTGCAGCCTGTTTTGTGTTAGGTGTGTTGCTTTATAGTTCAGTGGTTCGCGTTGAATACCCGGCGATTGGCTCTAACTTTATCCCTTCGATTCTGTCGGTGGTTGTGCTGTTCTGGATTTTGTTTAAAGTTCGCTCCCGCAAATCAGAAGCGGCTGAGTAAGCCCGATAAATAGCAAAAAGGACGCCGAGGCGTCCTTTTTCTATTTGCGCGTGAGCAGTACGCCGCATTCCATGTGATGCGTGTACGGGAACTGGTCAAACAGCGCCAGACGGGTGATGCTGTGAGTCTGGGATAATGTTTCCAGGTTCTCGCACAGCGTCTGTGGATTGCAGGAGATATAAAGGATGTGCGGGTAGGCCTGAACCATTTTTACCGTGTCAGCATCCAGGCCGCTGCGCGGCGGATCGACAAAAATGGTTTCGCACTGATAGCTTTTGAGATCGATTCCCTGCAGGCGGTTAAACTCCCTTACGCCGTTCATCGCCTGGGTAAACTCTTCCGCCGCCATGCGGATAATCTGCACGTTATCAATATTGTTGGCTGCGATGTTGTACTGCGCCGCAGCCACGGACGGTTTAGCGATTTCGGTCGCCAGCACACGGTCGAAGTTGCGGGCCAGAGCCAGCGAGAAGTTGCCGTTCCCGCAGTAGAGTTCCAGCAGGTCGCCGCTTGAATTTTCTGTCGCGCTCAGCGCCCATTCCAGCATCTGAATATTCATGGCCGCGTTTGGCTGAGTGAAGCTGTTCTCAACCTGGCGGTAAATCATCTCTTTACCGGCAACCGGCAGGCGTTCGTCGATAAAATCCTGGTCCAGCTCAATCTTGGTTTTTGTTGCACGGCCAATCAAATGCACGTTAAAGCCGCGGGCGCGCAGGCTGTCGCGCAGCGCCTCGGCATGCTGCTGCCATTCATCATCCAGCTTGCGGTGGTAGAGCAAAGACACCACGGCCTGATTGCTCAGGGTAGTCAGGTAGTCAATCTGGAACAGCTTGTGGCGCAGGGCTGGAATATCGCGGACGCCATCCAGCATAGCTGGCATCAGGGCGTTAATCAGCTCGCTGGCCGCCGGGAAGCTGTTGACCCGGATACGGCTTTTAGTCTGCTGATCGAACATGATGTGATACAGGTCATCACCTTCATGCCAGATGCGGAACTCAGCTCGCATGCGGTAGTGACTTACCGGTGAGCGGAATACCTCCGGGGCCGGTGCGGCAAAAGGCGCCATCATGCCTTCGAGGCGAGTGACTTTTTCCGCCAGTTGCGCGTCGTACTGATCTGTCGGGAGGTGTTCAGGGGTCATGGCTAGCCATCCAGTCGGTCAATGAATACAAACTACGCGGCGATTGTAGGGATTCGCCCCGGGATGTCCAGCCCGATCGTGTTAAGAAGTTCAGCCGGAAGTCTGGACATCCGTATAAGCCTAACGGTAGCATGGCTTTTCCGGCCTCCTGAGAGTGAAAAGGGAACCCAGTGTGATTCTGGGGCTGACGCGCAGCGGTAAGGAACGGCAAGATGAACGCACTCAGCAGACACTGCTTTATTATATAAGCGGGAAGTCCTCATCTTATTTAAGCCCCCAAGCCCGAAGACCTGCCGGAACGACGTCGCAAGTGATATGGCTATCGCGTGCTATTTGCCATATCTGCGGCATCCTGGTCGAAAGCGGGTGCTTATATAAATGATGATAAAGAAGGTTTCGCTGTTGACGGCTCTGTCCGCAACGGCTTTTTCAGTTTGGGCGCAGGAAAGCAACACTGACAATACCCTGGTAGTGACTGCGAATCGTTTTCAGCAGCCGGTGAATAGCGTTCTGGCGCCGACTTCGGTGGTCACGCGTGAAGATATTGATCGCTGGCAGTCAAAAGATTTAAACGACGTGATGCGAAGATTGCCGGGCGTGGATATTGCTCAGAACGGCGGCCTTGGTCAGCTCTCCTCAGTGTTTATTCGCGGGACTAATTCCAGCCATGTGCTGGTGCTGATTGACGGCATCCGCCTTAATCAGGCCGGCGTGACCGGCTCTTCCGACCTCAGCCAGATTCCAGTCTCTCTTGTTCAGCGCGTAGAGTACATCCGTGGGCCTCGTTCAGCTGTCTATGGCTCTGATGCTATCGGCGGTGTCATCAACATTATCACCACCCGAGATAAAGACGGCACAACGCTGACGGCGGGAGTGGGCTCAAACGGCTACCAGAACTATGACGCCAGCACGCAGCAAAAGCTGGGGGATAGCACTCGCGTGACTCTGGCTGGCAACTATGAGTACACCAAAGGTTTTGACGTTGTGGCTGAGGGTAATACCGGCGGCCTGCGTCAGCCCGATCGCGACGGCTTTATGAGTAAATCTCTTTACGGAGCGCTTGAGCACAGCTTTTCTGAGCAATGGAGCGGCTTTGTGCGTGGCTACGGCTACGATAACCGTACGGCCTATGACGGCCTTTATAGCAGCTTTACGCCAAACCAACTGGTGGACACCCGTCAGCTCTACAGTCAGACATGGGACGCGGGACTGCGCTTTAATAACGATATCTTCCACTCACAGCTGATTTCCAGCTACGGCCATAGCAAAGATTACAATTTCGATCCGCGCCTCGGTCGCTACGACTCAAGCGCTACCCTGGATGAAATCAAGCAGTACAACCTGCAGTGGACTAACTCTGTTGATCTCGGCGCAGGAAATGTTGGGGCGGGCGTTGACTGGCAGAAGCAAAGCACTGAACCGGGTACTAACTATGTAACTGACGGCTACGACCAGCGTAATACCGGCGTCTATCTGACAGCGCTGCAAAAGCTGGGTGATTTCACCTTTGAAGGCGCCGCGCGTAACGATAACAACTCAGAGTTCGGTAATCACGGCACCTGGCAGAGTAGTGCGGCATGGGAATTTGTTGAGGGGTATCGCTTTATTGCCTCCTACGGTACGGCGTTTAAGGCGCCAAACCAGGGGCAGCTGTTTGGCTTCTACGGGAACAGAGATCTGAATCCAGAAGAAAGCCGTCAGTGGGAAGGCGCATTTGAAGGGTTAACTTCCGGTGTGAACTGGCGCGTTTCGGGTTACCGCAACCTTGTTGATAACCTGATCGACTTCAACAGCGGGACGAACAGCTATTACAACGTAGGCAAGGCCAATATCAAAGGCATTGAAGGGACGGCTTCCTTTGATACCGGGCCAGTGCAGCACAGCGTTAGCTATGACTATGTTGACGCTCGCAATGGCCTGACCGATGCACCGCTGGCGCGTCGCGCTAAGCAACAGGTGAAGTACCAGCTTGACTGGGCGCTCTACGATCTGGACTGGAGCGTAACTTATCATTACCTGGGCTCACGCTACGACACCGATTTCAATACCTATCAAACCGTGAAAATGGGCGGTGTCAGCCTGTGGGATGTTGCCTTGTCGTATCCAGTCACGTCACAGCTGACCGTTCGTGGTAGAATAGCTAACCTGTTCGATAAAGATTACGAGACGGTTTATGGCTACCATACTGCAGGACGGGAATACTACTTGTCTGGCAGCTACACCTTCTGATGCACATCCCACCGTGCTGGTTTTTGACTCCGGCGTTGGTGGGCTGTCCGTCTACAATGAGATTCGGCAGCTTCTGCCGGATCTTCATTACATCTACGCCTTCGATAACGTGGCGTTTCCATACGGCGAAAAGAGCGAAGAGTTTATCGTCGACCGGGTGGTCTCAATAGTGACTGCTGTCCAGCAGCATTATCCTTTATCCCTCGCTGTTATTGCCTGTAATACCGCAAGCACTGTTTCCCTCCCTGCTTTACGCGAAAAGTTCGACTTCCCTGTTGTTGGCGTTGTGCCTGCGATTAAACCGGCTGCGCGTTTGACGACAAATGGGGTTGTGGGTCTGTTGGCAACACGCGGCACGGTCAAGCGTCCTTATACCCACGAGCTTATCTCCCGATTTGCTACCGAATGCAAAATTGAGATGCTGGGGTCTGCCGAACTGGTGGAGTTGGCGGAGGCGAAGCTTCATGGTGAGCCTGTACCGCTGGACGAGCTGCGTAAAATCCTGCGGCCGTGGTTACGGATGTCGGAGCCGCCGGATACCGTTGTATTAGGCTGCACGCATTTCCCTTTATTACAGGAAGAACTGTTGGAAGTGTTACCTGAGGGGACGAGGCTGATCGATTCCGGTGCCGCGATTGCAAGGCGTACCGTTTGGTTACTGGAACATGAAGCGCCTGAAGCGGCGTCTGCAGATCCGAATATTGCCTATTGTATGGCATTCACGCCTGAAACTGCGCAATTAATGCCCGTTTTACAACGTTACGGCTTTGAAAGGCTCGAAAAACTGTCACTTTAGTGCCGTTTTGAGTAAAAAAACGACGCTTGAAAGTTTTTTTCAAATTAGGGGTTGTCAGGCTCTGAGAACTCCCTATAATGCGCCTCCACTGACACGGTGAAGCGGCTTCGAAAGCGGCTTCACAACCCGGTAGTCAGTCAGACGAAAGCGAAAATAAACGCTTGACTCTGAAAGAGGAAAGCGTATTATACGCCACCTCGAGTTAGCAAGCGAAAGCGACTGACTCACTGCTCTTTAACAATTTATCAGACAATCTGTGTGGGCACTCGCAGGATTGATATCTCAGCATCTTCGGATGCAAACAAATATCAAGTCTTGAAGAGTGACTACTGATTTTATAAACAGTTTTAATTCTTTGAGCATCAAACACTTTTAAATTGAAGAGTTTGATCATGGCTCAGATTGAACGCTGGCGGCAGGCCTAACACATGCAAGTCGAGCGGTAGCACGGGGAGCTTGCTCCTGGGTGACGAGCGGCGGACGGGTGAGTAATGTCTGGGGATCTGCCTGATGGAGGGGGATAACTACTGGAAACGGTAGCTAATACCGCATAACGTCGCAAGACCAAAGAGGGGGACCTTCGGGCCTCTTGCCATCAGATGAACCCAGATGGGATTAGCTAGTAGGTGGGGTAATGGCTCACCTAGGCGACGATCCCTAGCTGGTCTGAGAGGATGACCAGCCACACTGGAACTGAGACACGGTCCAGACTCCTACGGGAGGCAGCAGTGGGGAATATTGCACAATGGGCGCAAGCCTGATGCAGCCATGCCGCGTGTATGAAGAAGGCCTTCGGGTTGTAAAGTACTTTCAGCGAGGAGGAAGGCATTAAGGTTAATAACCTTGGTGATTGACGTTACTCGCAGAAGAAGCACCGGCTAACTCCGTGCCAGCAGCCGCGGTAATACGGAGGGTGCAAGCGTTAATCGGAATTACTGGGCGTAAAGCGCACGCAGGCGGTTTGTTAAGTCGGATGTGAAATCCCCGGGCTCAACCTGGGAACTGCATTCGAAACTGGCAAGCTTGAGTCTTGTAGAGGGGGGTAGAATTCCAGGTGTAGCGGTGAAATGCGTAGAGATCTGGAGGAATACCGGTGGCGAAGGCGGCCCCCTGGACAAAGACTGACGCTCAGGTGCGAAAGCGTGGGGAGCAAACAGGATTAGATACCCTGGTAGTCCACGCCGTAAACGATGTCGACTTGGAGGTTGTGCCCTTGAGGCGTGGCTTCCGGAGCTAACGCGTTAAGTCGACCGCCTGGGGAGTACGGCCGCAAGGTTAAAACTCAAATGAATTGACGGGGGCCCGCACAAGCGGTGGAGCATGTGGTTTAATTCGATGCAACGCGAAGAACCTTACCTACTCTTGACATCCAGAGAACTTTCCAGAGATGGATTGGTGCCTTCGGGAACTCTGAGACAGGTGCTGCATGGCTGTCGTCAGCTCGTGTTGTGAAATGTTGGGTTAAGTCCCGCAACGAGCGCAACCCTTATCCTTTGTTGCCAGCGGTTCGGCCGGGAACTCAAAGGAGACTGCCAGTGATAAACTGGAGGAAGGTGGGGATGACGTCAAGTCATCATGGCCCTTACGAGTAGGGCTACACACGTGCTACAATGGCGCATACAAAGAGAAGCGACCTCGCGAGAGCAAGCGGACCTCATAAAGTGCGTCGTAGTCCGGATTGGAGTCTGCAACTCGACTCCATGAAGTCGGAATCGCTAGTAATCGTAGATCAGAATGCTACGGTGAATACGTTCCCGGGCCTTGTACACACCGCCCGTCACACCATGGGAGTGGGTTGCAAAAGAAGTAGGTAGCTTAACCTTCGGGAGGGCGCTTACCACTTTGTGATTCATGACTGGGGTGAAGTCGTAACAAGGTAACCGTAGGGGAACCTGCGGTTGGATCACCTCCTTACCTAAAAGATACAACCCGCGTAGTGCTCACACAGATTGTCTGATAGATGTAGAGAAGCAAGGCGTCTTGCGATTGAGACTTCAGTGTCCCCTTCGTCTAGAGGCCCAGGACACCGCCCTTTCACGGCGGTAACAGGGGTTCGAATCCCCTAGGGGACGCCACTTGCTGGTATGTAAGTGAAAGTTGCGTGCCGAACTATCTCAAAGCTGACTTGAAAGAGTCATGTTTGAGATATTTGCTCTTTAACAATCCGGAACAAGCTGAAAATTGAAACGACATGTCGTCTTATTCTTCCGTAATAAAGAATGAGGTTAAGACATGTTCGAGTCTCTCAAATTTTCACAATATCGATTGTGTCTTACGAGACACCTTCGGGTTGTGAGGTTAAGCGACTAAGCGTACACGGTGGATGCCCTGGCAGTCAGAGGCGATGAAGGACGTGCTAATCTGCGATAAGCGTCGGTAAGGTGATATGAACCGTTATAGCCGGCGATTTCCGAATGGGGAAACCCAGTGTGATTCGTCACACTATCATTGCGTGAATACATAGCGTAATGAAGCGAACCGGGGGAACTGAAACATCTAAGTACCCCGAGGAAAAGAAATCAACCGAGATTCCCCCAGTAGCGGCGAGCGAACGGGGAGCAGCCCAGAACCTGAATCAGTTTGTGTGTTAGTGGAAGCGTCTGGAAAGTCGCAGGGTACAGGGTGATACTCCCGTACACTAAAATGCACATACTGTGAGTTCGAAGAGTAGGGCGGGACACGTGGTATCCTGTCTGAATATGGGGGGACCATCCTCCAAGGCTAAATACTCCTGACTGACCGATAGTGAACCAGTACCGTGAGGGAAAGGCGAAAAGAACCCCGGCGAGGGGAGTGAAAAAGAACCTGAAACCGTGTACGTACAAGCAGTGGGAGCCTCATTTATGGGGTGACTGCGTACCTTTTGTATAATGGGTCAGCGACTTATATTCTGTAGCAAGGTTAACCGTATAGGGGAGCCGCAGGGAAACCGAGTCTTAACTGGGCGTTAAGTTGCAGGGTATAGACCCGAAACCCGGTGATCTAGCCATGGGCAGGTTGAAGGTTGGGTAACACTAACTGGAGGACCGAACCGACTAATGTTGAAAAATTAGCGGATGACTTGTGGCTGGGGGTGAAAGGCCAATCAAACCGGGAGATAGCTGGTTCTCCCCGAAAGCTATTTAGGTAGCGCCTCGTGAACTCATCTTCGGGGGTAGAGCACTGTTTCGGCTAGGGGGCCATCCCGGCTTACCAACCCGATGCAAACTACGAATACCGAAGAATGTTATCACGGGAGACACACGGCGGGTGCTAACGTCCGTCGTGAAGAGGGAAACAACCCAGACCGCCAGCTAAGGTCCCAAAGTCATGGTTAAGTGGGAAACGATGTGGGAAGGCACAGACAGCCAGGATGTTGGCTTAGAAGCAGCCATCATTTAAAGAAAGCGTAATAGCTCACTGGTCGAGTCGGCCTGCGCGGAAGATGTAACGGGGCTAAACCATGCACCGAAGCTGCGGCAGCGACACTATGTGTTGTTGGGTAGGGGAGCGTTCTGTAAGCCGTCGAAGGTGAACTGTGAGGTTTGCTGGAGGTATCAGAAGTGCGAATGCTGACATAAGTAACGATAAAGCGGGTGAAAAGCCCGCT
The DNA here is from genome assembly GCF_059801165.1 of Cedecea sp. Ae19-4. Classification (NCBI taxonomy): domain Bacteria; kingdom Pseudomonadati; phylum Pseudomonadota; class Gammaproteobacteria; order Enterobacterales; family Enterobacteriaceae; genus Cedecea; species Cedecea sp. Ae19-4. The sequence continues at coordinate 422,241 of NZ_JBCHWG010000002.1, forward strand.
CGCCGGAAGACCAAGGGTTCCTGTCCAACGTTAATCGGGGCAGGGTGAGTCGACCCCTAAGGCGAGGCCGAAAGGCGTAGTCGATGGGAAACAGGTTAATATTCCTGTACTCGGTGTTACTGCGAAGGGGGGACGGAGAAGGCTATGTTAGCCGGGCGACGGTTGTCCCGGTTTAAGCATGTAGGCGGAGCGTTTAGGTAAATCCGGACGCTTATTAACGCTGAGGTGTGATGACGAGGCACTACGGTGCTGAAGTAACAAATGCCCTGCTTCCAGGAAAAGCCTCTAAGCATCAGGTAACATTGAATCGTACCCCAAACCGACACAGGTGGTCAGGTAGAGAATACCAAGGCGCTTGAGAGAACTCGGGTGAAGGAACTAGGCAAAATGGTGCCGTAACTTCGGGAGAAGGCACGCTGTCGGTAAGTGAAACCCCTCGCGGGTGGAGCTGAAGGCAGTCGAAGATACCAGCTGGCTGCAACTGTTTATTAAAAACACAGCACTGTGCAAACACGAAAGTGGACGTATACGGTGTGACGCCTGCCCGGTGCCGGAAGGTTAATTGATGGGGTTATCCGCAAGGAGAAGCTCTTGATCGAAGCCCCGGTAAACGGCGGCCGTAACTATAACGGTCCTAAGGTAGCGAAATTCCTTGTCGGGTAAGTTCCGACCTGCACGAATGGCGTAATGATGGCCAGGCTGTCTCCACCCGAGACTCAGTGAAATTGAAATCGCTGTGAAGATGCAGTGTACCCGCGGCAAGACGGAAAGACCCCGTGAACCTTTACTATAGCTTGACACTGAACATTGAGCCTTGATGTGTAGGATAGGTGGGAGGCTTTGAAGCGTGGACGCCAGTCTGCGTGGAGCCAACCTTGAAATACCACCCTTTAATGTTTGATGTTCTAACGTAGACCCGTGATCCGGGTTGCGGACAGTGTCTGGTGGGTAGTTTGACTGGGGCGGTCTCCTCCTAAAGCGTAACGGAGGAGCACGAAGGTTAGCTAATCACGGTCGGACATCGTGAGGTTAGTGCAAAGGCATAAGCTAGCTTGACTGCGAGAGTGACGGCTCGAGCAGGTGCGAAAGCAGGTCTTAGTGATCCGGTGGTTCTGAATGGAAGGGCCATCGCTCAACGGATAAAAGGTACTCCGGGGATAACAGGCTGATACCGCCCAAGAGTTCATATCGACGGCGGTGTTTGGCACCTCGATGTCGGCTCATCACATCCTGGGGCTGAAGTAGGTCCCAAGGGTATGGCTGTTCGCCATTTAAAGTGGTACGCGAGCTGGGTTTAGAACGTCGTGAGACAGTTCGGTCCCTATCTGCCGTGGGCGCTGGAGAATTGAGGGGGGCTGCTCCTAGTACGAGAGGACCGGAGTGGACGCATCACTGGTGTTCGGGTTGTCATGCCAATGGCATTGCCCGGTAGCTAAATGCGGAAAAGATAAGCGCTGAAAGCATCTAAGCGCGAAACTTGCCCCGAGATGAGTTCTCCCTGACCCTTTAAGGGTCCTGAAGGAACGTTGAAGACGACGACGTTGATAGGCTGGGTGTGTAAGCGTAGCGATACGTTGAGCTAACCAGTACTAATGATCCGTGAGGCTTAACCTTACAACACCGAAGGTGTTTTCAGAGACGAAAGATTTTCAGCTTAGTTCAGGATTAGATTGATGGTTATATAGAGATATAACGGTCAATAACAGAATTTGCCTGGCGGCCGTAGCGCGGTGGTCCCACCTGACCCCATGCCGAACTCAGAAGTGAAACGCCGTAGCGCCGATGGTAGTGTGGGGTCTCCCCATGCGAGAGTAGGGAACTGCCAGGCATCAAATTAAGCAGTAAACCGGGGCAACAAACCGGTGGTTGTAGAAAAATTCGGTGGAGCGGTAGTTCAGTCGGTTAGAATACCTGCCTGTCACGCAGGGGGTCGCGGGTTCGAGTCCCGTCCGTTCCGCCACTTATTAAAATTAAGCCTGCTCTTTAAGCAGGCTTAATAGTAGGAAAATTTAGGGGCGTAGCTCAGTTGGTAGAGCACCGGTCTCCAAAACCGGGTGTCGCGAGTTCGAGTCTCTCCGCCCCTGCCATATATAATCCTTTGCTTAGGCAAAGGATTTTTTTTGTCCAAAATTCCTCTCTTTTATATTCTTAGCTATTAAAAGCGCATTACTGCGCCTTTAATGGTGTCTTCAATAATTCTTTGATAACACTCTGTTTGTCCGTGTTTTGTAACCAGACAGCATACAATGGTCTGGAAAGCGTTGTGCTTTCGGGGACAGGCCAGATCCCGGGCTGTTCTTTTGCCCACTCAATCGGCAGGAAGGTGCAACCGTTAAGTTCAGAGATCAGCTTGCAGGCTATTTTTGCTGAACTGGTAGTTAATACCGGAATATCATCACTTCCAATGAGCTCGGCCTCATGTTGGTGAAAATCCGCACCCCACTCGATGCGTAAATAGTTGAGTGAAGCTTTACGGCTTTCCGCGGCAGGACCATAAAGCCCCATGCTGAAGTAACCTAGCAACTGGCTGGCAAATTCGTCCATTTTTGGCGCTTCAGTTGTGAGCAATAAATCCAGCTGGCGCTCATGAAGCTGTTTAACGAGTGACTGACGTTGTGCAATTCGTGCTTCGAACTGCAGGCCATTATGCTGTTGATAAAGCGCAATGAGCCATTCAGAAAGCATACATTCCCAAAGCGATGCGCTGGCACCAAGCGTGAGCTGATTATGCTGAGAAGTATGTGATACCTCTTTTTTCGCTGCTAACCACGTATTCATCAGGTTTTCTGCGTAGGGCAACAGGCGCTCCCCGGCAGTTGTCAGCCGTATGTTATTGCGGTGGCGGGTAAAAAGGTTTACACCAAGCTGATTTTCGAGCTGTCGGATGCGAAAGCTTACCGCAGACTGGGTCAAATAAAGTGCTTCTGCAGCGCGACCAAAGTGCCGTGTTCTGCTAACTTCCAGGAAGGTTTTAAGTAATTCGGTGTCCACGGCTTACTCCAAAAAATAATTTGTCGTTATGATTTAAATGTTTTGTTTTACACTCTGTCAAGCGTAACTAATACTCCGCGCCATAAATAGCTCGGCCAAGAAAATCAGGAGCGTGTAGGATGGCGGAAAGCTTTACGACGACTAATCGGTTTTTCGACAATAAACATTATCCACGTGGGTTTGCTCGTCATGGTGATTTCACCATCAAAGAGGCACAGCTGTTAGAACGTCATGGTTTTGCGTTCAATGAGCTGGATCTCGGTAAGCGCGAACCAGGCACTGAAGAAGAAGTGCAGTTTGTTGCCGTATGCCGTGGTGTGCGCGAGCCTGCTACTGAAGCGGAACGTGTCTGGAGCAAGTACATGTCGCGTATTAAGCGTCCAAAACGTTTTCATACCCTGTCTGGCGGTAAACCGCAGATGGATACGGTTGAAGACTACAGCGATAGTGATGATTAAAAAATGGGGCGAAAGCCCCGTTTTTTATTCTGTCAGTCTGTGCAAATGCAGGAGCAGCCGATCAATAGTTCGATAGCTCAGTGCTTCCTGGAGATGTGCCCGAGTAATACTCTCGCAATGCTCGATATCCGCGATGGTACGAGAGACTTTCAGAAGACGTTGCCATGCCCTGACCGACAGGCCCAGTTTGAGTAATGTTTCCTCCAGCCAAACTGCATCATTCGGCACAAGTTCACAGTGTTCGCGGATCTCATGATTGCTGAGTCGGGCATTCAGCTTGTTCTGCCGGGAGAGTTGCCTGTCGCGTGTCTCTATTACCCTTTCCCTTATTCTCTCGCTTTTTTCTTCCTGATGGTTCGTTTTACTCAGCATTCCTGCCGGGAGAAGCGGGATATCCACTGAGAGGTCGAAGCGGTCGAGAAAAGGGCCCGAGAGTCGATTCATATAGCGTAAAGTCTGCTGGGGCGTGGCACGGTTATGTTTGCCTTCATAGTGCCCCGTAGGACTGGGATTCATCGCCGCGATAAGCTGAAAATCCGCGGGGTAGGTGATTTTTGCCCGGGTGCGAGAGATATGAATCTCACCTGATTCAATAGGTTCCCTAAGCGAGTCCAGTACGCGGCGCTCAAACTCAGGTAATTCGTCCAGAAATAACACGCCGTTGTGCGCTAACGAAATTTCTCCTGGCTGCGGGATAGCCCCGCCGCCAACGACGGAAGTTAACGAGGCACTGTGATGGGGAGCCCTGAACGGACGCTGACGCCAATGGCGATGAAGATGCGAAGATTGTACCAGGCTCAGAATGGCAGCGCTCTGTAATGCTTCAACATCGTTCAAAGGAGGAAGGAGCGTATTGAGCCGGCTCGCCAGCATGGTTTTACCCGTTCCTGGTGGGCCTATCAGTAAGAGGTTATGCCCGCCAGCCGCCGCAATTTCCAGCGCTCGTTTTCCCTGATTTTGCCCAATAATCTCGTTCATGTCTTCCAGGCTATCAGCTTGCCACAGCGCAGGGCTAACCGGGGTGCGGAGGTCGTGTTTTCCTTCCAGCCAGGCGCATACCTCGGTCAGATGCGTGGCCACAAAGCAGCCCGGTTTAGCGATCAGGGCTACTTCTTCTTCATTTTCTGCGGCAACCACGACTTCTCGCCCCGCATTCAAAGCCTCCATAGCGGATGATATGGCCCCAGAAACCCCACGTAGCTCCCCGGTCAGCGCAAGCTCGCCGATAAACTCAAGCTGGGCCAGCTTGGGCGTATTTAGCTGCTCAGAGGCAACCAGCAGCGCCAGAGCAATCGGCAAATCGTATCTGCCACCTTCTTTAGGAAGATCTGCCGGAGCAAGGTTAATAGTGATTTTACGCGCTGGAAATGTGTAGCCGCTATTGATCAATGCGCTTCTGACTCGATCCCGGGCTTCTCTCACGGTAGTTTCAGGCAGGCCGACAAGCGTAAGCCCTGGTAAACCAGCACTGATATGCACTTCAACCGTAACCTGTGGGGCGTGAACGCCGAGTGCTGCTCTGGTATAGACAACCGACAGTGACATTTTTCCTCCGTGAAAAACTTCATTCTGCCGCGCCAATAAAAGATTAAATATTGTTCGTTTTATGCACCGGGAAGCACCTCCCTGACTTTTTTATCCGCTTTCTTTTTTACAGCTCTGGCTGCGAAGCCGATCGCAGAACAATAAATTTTTACTGGTATTACGCAGAAAATACCCTCAGCAGACCAGTTTTATGAATTATTTTCACTTTCTCGTTATGCACTGAAATTAAATAGTTTTTATGCTAATTAATTTCAACGACGATCTTTTCGTCATAAAAAAATATTGTGCTTTACGTCAACTCTGTGATAACTCTGTAGGCATTACTTCGAACTAGACGTTAGAACATACAAAAAATGACAGCCCTTCTACGAGTGATTAGCCTGGTCGTGATTAGCGTGGTGGTGATTATTATCCCACCGTGCGGGGCTGCACTTGGAGAAAGAAAGGCTTAAAAATCAAGCCTGAATCGAAAAGAACCCCCGCACCGAAAGGTCCGGGGGTTTTTTGTTGACTGAAGAATGTGAAGCGAGGAACAGAGTATGTGTTGCAGAATAAAATGCTGTTTCTCCGGTAATGAGACGGGGAACTAACTATGAATGGTGCACAGTGGGTAGTACATGCGTTGCGGGCGCAGGGTGTTGAAACAGTTTTCGGTTATCCTGGCGGCGCGATTATGCCGGTGTACGATGCGTTGTACGACGGTGGTGTGGAACATCTACTGTGTCGCCATGAGCAAGGTGCAGCCATGGCGGCTATTGGTTATGCCCGCTCAACGGGCAAAACCGGTGTGTGTATTGCCACTTCTGGCCCCGGTGCGACAAATCTGTTAACTGGCCTTGCTGACGCACTTTTAGATTCTGTTCCTGTGGTTGCCATCACCGGCCAGGTGGCTGCACCTTTGATCGGGACTGACGCTTTCCAGGAAGTTGACGTCCTCGGCCTGTCGCTTGCCTGCACCAAACACAGTTTCCTCGTCGAATCCCTTGATGAATTGCCGCGTGTCCTTGCCGAGGCATTTGAGATTGCTAATTCTGGCCGTCCAGGCCCCGTTCTGGTCGATATTCCAAAAGATATTCAGTTGGCTATTGGTGAGCCTGAGGCCTGGTTATCTGCCGTTGAAGATGATGCTGACCTACCGTTGGCTGAATTGCAGCAGGCCCGTGAAATGCTCGCTCAGGCCAAAAAGCCGATGCTTTACGTTGGCGGCGGCGTTGGGATGGCGCAGGCGGTTCCAGCGCTCCGTGAGTTTATTTCCGTCACGGGCATGCCTTCCACAGTCACTCTGAAAGGGCTGGGTGCCGTCCCGGCCGACCATGCGTTTTATACCGGTATGTTGGGAATGCACGGCACCAAGGCGGCGAACCTCGCCGTTCAGGAATGCGATCTGCTGTTGGCCGTTGGAGCCCGTTTCGATGACCGCGTCACCGGGAAGCTGAATACCTTTGCTCCGCACGCCAAAGTTATCCACATGGATATCGATCCTGCGGAGCTGAGCAAGCTGCGCCAGGCGCATGTCGCGTTGCAGGGGCCGCTGAATCAGCTTTTACCGGCCTTGCAACAGCCGTTGCACATTGCCTCCTGGCAGCAGCATGTCGCCGCCCTGAACGAAGAACACCAGTGGCGCTACGATCATCCGGGTCAGGCTATCTATGCCCCCTTGCTGCTGAAGCAGCTCTCCGAGCGCAAATCAGCAGAAGCCGTTGTGACCACCGACGTAGGCCAGCATCAGATGTGGACCGCACAGCACATGACCTTCACTCGCCCTGAGAACTTCATCACTTCCAGCGGGCTTGGCACGATGGGCTTTGGTTTACCCGCCGCCGTTGGTGCTCAGGTTGCAAGGCCGGAAGATACGGTTATTTGCGTCTCCGGCGATGGCTCTTTCATGATGAACGTTCAGGAGTTAGGCACCATCAAGCGCAAACAGTTGCCGGTCAAAATCCTGCTGCTCGATAACCAACGCCTGGGCATGGTGAGACAGTGGCAGCAGCTGTTTTTTGAAGAGCGCTACAGTGAAACCACCCTGACCGACAACCCTGATTTCCTCACGCTGGCCAGCGCCTTTGGCATTCCAGGTCAGCACATCACCCGTAAAGACCAGGTAGAAGCCGCGTTAGACGCCCTGCTGAACAGCGACGGCCCGTACATGCTTCACGTCTCGATCGATGAGTACGAAAACGTCTGGCCGTTGGTACCACCCGGTGCCAGTAACTCGCAAATGCTGGAGAAATTATCATGATGCAACATCAGCTCGCAGTGCAGGCTCGCTTCCGCCCGGAAACGTTAGAACGTGTTTTACGCGTAGTGCGCCATCGTGGATTCCAGATCTGCGCGATGAATATGGCCGCGGCGGGGAATACCGACAATATTAATATTGAATTGACCGTTGCTAGCCTGCGGCCAGTCGAATTACTGTTTACTCAATTAAGCAAGCTGGTTGACGTTGCCTGCGTTGAAATCCAGCCACAAACATCACAACAAATCCGCGCCTGAGCGTAAAAGGAAGAGAACAATGACGACCAAGAAAGCTGATTACATCTGGTTCAATGGCGAGATGACTCCGTGGGGAGAAGCGAAAGTTCACGTAATGTCCCACGCGCTGCACTACGGTACTTCGGTCTTCGAAGGCATCCGTTGCTACGACTCGCACAAAGGGCCAGTGGTGTTCCGTCATCGTGAACACATGCAGCGCTTGCGTGACTCAGCAAAAATCTATCGCTTCCCGGTATCGCAAAGCGTGGATGAGCTGATGGAAGCCTGCCGTGCGGTTATCCGTAAAAATAATCTCACCAGCGCTTACATTCGCCCTCTGGTCTTTGTTGGCGACGTAGGTATGGGCGTTAATCCGCCGGAAGGGTATACCACCGACGTGATCATTGCGGCTTTCCCGTGGGGCGCTTATCTGGGCGCTGAAGCGCTGGATCAGGGGATTGATGCAATGGTCTCTTCCTGGAATCGTGCGGCACCAAACACCATTCCTACCGCGGCCAAAGCGGGCGGTAACTACCTTTCTTCTCTGCTGGTCGGCAGCGAAGCACGCCGCCACGGCTATCAGGAAGGGATTGCGCTCGATGTGAACGGCTTCCTGTCTGAGGGCGCGGGTGAAAACCTGTTCGAAGTAAAAGACGGCGTGATCTACACCCCGCCATTTACCTCTTCAGCGCTGCCGGGGATTACCCGCGATGCAATCATCAAGCTGGCAAAAGACCTGGGCATTGAAGTCCGTGAGCAGGTGCTGTCGCGCGAATCTCTGTACCTGGCCGACGAAGTCTTTATGTCCGGTACCGCCGCTGAAATCACCCCGGTACGCAGCGTAGACCGCATTCAGGTGGGCGAAGGCCGCTGTGGCCCGGTCACCAAACGTATTCAACAGGCATTCTTTGGCCTGTTCACCGGCGAAACCGAAGACAAGTGGGGCTGGTTAGATCAGGTAAACCCGTAAGCCTTAAACAAAAATATAATCAGGCGGGCGGCAACTGACCGCCTGCTACCCGACAGACTGGAGTAAATAAAGCATGCCTAAGTATCGTTCCGCCACTACAACCCACGGCCGCAATATGGCGGGTGCCCGCGCGCTGTGGCGCGCAACGGGGATGACCGACGCCGATTTTGGCAAACCGATCATTGCGGTCGTCAACTCCTTTACCCAATTCGTACCGGGCCACGTTCACCTGCGCGACCTGGGTAAACTGGTTGCCGAGCAAATCGAAGCCTCCGGCGGCGTAGCGAAAGAGTTCAACACCATTGCGGTGGATGACGGTATCGCGATGGGGCACGGCGGTATGCTCTATTCCCTGCCGTCCCGCGAGCTGATTGCCGACTCGGTTGAGTACATGGTGAACGCCCACTGCGCCGATGCCATGGTTTGTATCTCCAACTGCGACAAAATCACCCCAGGGATGCTGATGGCCTCGCTGCGCCTGAACATTCCGGTGATCTTCGTCTCCGGCGGCCCGATGGAAGCCGGGAAAACTAAACTTTCCGACCAGATCATCAAGCTGGATCTGGTCGATGCGATGATTCAGGGTGCGGACCCGAAAGTTTCTGACGAGCAAAGCGAGCAGGTTGAACGCTCCGCGTGTCCAACGTGCGGCTCTTGTTCAGGTATGTTCACTGCCAACTCCATGAACTGCCTGACCGAGGCGCTAGGTCTGTCTCAGCCGGGTAACGGTTCACTGCTGGCGACGCACGCTGACCGCAAAGAGTTGTTCCTGAACGCGGGTAAACGCATTGTTGAACTGACCAAGCGCTATTACGAGCAGGATGATGCCACCGCGCTCCCGCGCAGCATCGCCAGCAAAGAGGCGTTCGAAAACGCCATGACGCTGGATATCGCCATGGGCGGCTCCACTAACACCGTTCTGCACCTGCTGGCCGCCGCGCAAGAAGCTAAAATCGACTTCACCATGACCGACATTGACCAGCTGTCCCGCAAGGTTCCACAGCTGTGTAAAGTCGCGCCAAGCACCCAGAAATACCATATGGAAGACGTGCACCGTGCGGGTGGCGTACTCGGGATCCTCGGCGAGCTGGATCGCGCCGGATTGTTGAACCGCGAAGTGAAAAACGTGCTTGGCCTTTCCCTGCCGCAGACGTTGGAACAATACGATGTCATGCTGACCAAAGACGAGGCGGTGAAAACGATGTTCCGCGCGGGTCCGGCGGGCATTCGTACTACCCAGGCTTTCTCGCAGAACTGCCGCTGGGACACGCTGGATGACGATCGCGCTAACGGTTGCATTCGCTCACTGGAAAATGCCTACAGCAAAGATGGCGGCCTGGCCGTTCTGTACGGCAACTTCGCGGAAAACGGCTGTATTGTTAAAACCGCTGGCGTGGATGAAGGTAGCCTGGTATTCCGCGGCCCGGCCAAAGTTTATGAAAGCCAGGACGATGCGGTAGAAGCCATCCTCGGCGGTAAAGTCGTTGCAGGTGACGTGGTTGTTATTCGCTACGAAGGACCAAAGGGCGGGCCAGGCATGCAGGAAATGCTCTACCCAACCACCTTCCTGAAATCTATGGGACTGGGTAAAGCCTGCGCGCTGGTCACCGACGGCCGTTTCTCCGGCGGGACCTCGGGTCTGTCGATCGGCCACGTTTCTCCTGAAGCCGCGAGCGGCGGCAATATCGCTCTGATTGAAGACGGCGACATGATTGCCATTGATATCCCTAATCGCGGTATTCAGCTGCAGCTCACCGATCAGGAAATGGCTGCACGTCGTGAAGCGCAGAAAGCTCGCGGTGAAGCGGCATGGACGCCTCGCAATCGTGAGCGCCAGGTTTCCTTCGCCCTGCGCGCCTACGCCAGCCTCGCCACCAGTGCGGATAAAGGCGCCGTGCGTGATAAAAGCAAGCTTGGAGGCTAATTATGGCTGAGTCACAACCGCTACCCGATGCCCCCGGCGGAGCAGAGTATCTGCGCGCGGTATTGCGCGCGCCGGTTTACGAAGTTGTGCAGGTAACGCCGCTGCAGAAAATGGAAAAGCTTTCGTCGCGCCTTGATAACGTCATTCTGGTTAAGCGTGAAGACCGTCAGCCTGTGCATAGCTTCAAGCTGCGCGGGGCTTACTCGATGATTGCGGGCTTGAACAGCGAGCAAAAAGCCAGTGGCGTGATCACCGCTTCTGCGGGAAATCACGCTCAGGGCGTCGCGCTTTCGTCCACGCGATTGGGTATTAAGTCGCTGATCGTTATGCCTGTGGCTACTGCGGATATCAAAGTCGATGCTGTGCGGGCCTTCGGAGGCGAAGTGTTGCTGCATGGCGCGAATTTCGATGAGGCAAAAGCCAAAGCCATCGAACTTTCTCAGCAGCAAGGTTTCACCTACGTGCCTCCGTTTGATCACCCGGCAGTCATCGCCGGGCAGGGTACGGTTGCGCTGGAATTGCTGCAGCAGGATGCGCACATCGATCGCGTATTCGTGCCGGTTGGCGGCGGTGGCCTGGCGGCTGGCGTAGCGGTTTTGATCAAGCAACTGATGCCGCAGATCAAAGTGATTGCGGTTGAAGCCGAAGATTCTGCCTGTCTCAAGGCGGCGCTGGATGCCGGGCACCCGGTTGAGCTGCCGCGCGTAGGGCTGTTTGCCGAAGGTGTTGCTGTTAAGCGCATCGGCGACGAAACCTTCCGCGTGTGCCAGGAATACCTGGACGACATCATCACCGTGGACAGCGATGCCATCTGCGCGGCGATGAAGGATTTGTTCGAAGACGTGCGTGCTGTCGCCGAGCCTTCCGGCGCGCTGGCGCTGGCGGGGATGAAAAAGTACATCCAGCAGCACAACATTCGTGGCGAACGCCTGGCGCATGTGCTGTCTGGCGCAAACGTGAATTTTCACGGGCTACGCTATGTCTCGGAGCGCTGTGAACTGGGCGAGCAGCGAGAAGCATTGCTGGCGGTCACTATTCCAGAGCAAAAAGGCAGTTTCCTGAAGTTTTGCCAGCTGCTGGGCGGTCGCTCGGTCACTGAGTTCAACTACCGTTACGCCAGCTCTGACGATGCCTGCATTTTTGTTGGGGTGCGACTGACTCGCGGACTGGAAGAGCGTAAAGAGATCATCGCTCAGCTCAGCGAAGGCGGCTACGGTGTGGTCGATCTCTCTGACGACGAAATGGCGAAGCTGCATGTTCGCTACATGGTGGGCGGCCGACCTTCGAAGCCGCTGCGCGAACGGTTGTACAGCTTTGAATTCCCGGAATCGCCGGGGGCGCTGCTGAAGTTCCTGAGCACGCTGGGAACGCACTGGAACATTTCTCTGTTCCACTACCGCAGCCACGGCACCGACTACGGGCGAGTTCTCGCGGCGTTTGAGTTGGGCGAAAATGAGCCGGACTTCGAAACCCGGCTCAATGAACTGGGTTACGAATGTCACGACGAAACCCAGAACCCGGCGTTCCGCTTCTTCCTGGCCGGTTAATGGCTGCCGGGTAAAAGCTTCCAGAACGCGCTGATAAGCGGCTCATTGAGCCGCTTTTTTTGTACGCAAACGCCCAGTTCAAACGGCGCTTTCTCATCGTTACGTTCCAGAACCAGCACGCGGTTGCGCACCGGTTCCGGGCTGTTTTCCAGCACGATTTCCGGGATCAGCGCGACGCCACATCCCAGCGCCACCATTGACACCATGGCTTCGTGGCCGGCGACGGTAGCGTAGATTACCGGGTTACTGATTTTCTGGCGGCGGAACCACAGTTCTATACGGCGCCGAACGGGCCCTTGCTCGGGCATGATAAACGGAATTTTGGCCCAGTCTGGCTCCGGTTGGCTTACCTGCGCTCTGACAGGGCAAGGCAAAGCGGGGGCGATCAAGGCCACGGATAAATTTTCCAGCATTGAGAAAGCCACGCCAGGCGGAAGGGACTCTGGTTTTCCGGCAATGGCGAGATCGGCTTCGTTGGAGTCGACTTTTTCTACCGCATCCGCGGCGTCGCCGGTGGTCAGCTTAATTTCAACGGAAGGATGTTCAGCCCGGAAGCGGTCCAGAATGGGCGGCAAATGGCTGTATGCGGCGGTCACCGAGCAAAACAGATGCAGCTCTCCGCTCAGGGAAGGACCTTGCTGGCCAAGCGTGTGGCGCATCTGCTGATATTGCAGCAGCGTGTGCTGGGCAAACAGCCGTAATTGCTCGCCGGCTTCAGTCAGCGTCACGGTGCGGTTATCACGCAAAAACAGAGGTTGCCCGAGGTCGTCCTCCAGACGCTGGATCTGGCGCGAAAGCGTGGAGGGACTGACGTGCATGGCGCGCGCGCTACGCCCAAAATGGCGGCTTTCAGCCAGGTGCAGAAAGGTTTTCAGATCGCGTAAATCCATGGTCATCAAGCCTCGTTTTTGCATTGCAATAATTGCAACGCGATGTTGTTAATATATCAATTTAAGCAACGCATTTCCTGTCATATAGTGGGTTCATTCTAGGCAGCACGACACGGCTGCAGAGCCCTTACAATAAGCACAACACGACACATACGGAGTTCTACGATGGCTAATTATTTCAACACTTTGAACCTGCGTCAGCAGTTAGCGCAGTTGGGTAAATGTCGCTTCATGGGGCGCGATGAATTCGCCGATGAAGCAAGCTACCTCAAAGGTAAAAAAGTCGTCATCGTCGGCTGCGGTGCTCAGGGTCTTAACCAGGGTCTGAACATGCGCGACTCCGGGCTGGATGTTTCCTATGCCCTGCGTGCGGAAGCTATCGCCGAGAAACGTGCATCCTGGCGTAAAGCGACCGAAAATGGCTTCAAAGTGGGTACTTATGAAGAGCTGATCCCACAGGCGGATCTGGTTGTTAACCTGACGCCAGACAAACAGCACTCTTCCGTTGTTCAGGCCGTACAGCCGATGATGAAAGACGGCGCGGCGCTGGGCTACTCCCACGGTTTCAACGTGGTTGAAGTCGGCGAAACCATTCGTAAAGACATCACCGTGGTGATGGTAGCACCTAAGTGCCCGGGCACCGAAGTGCGCGAAGAATACAAACGTGGTTTTGGTGTGCCAACGCTGATCGCAGTTCACCCTGAAAACGATCCGAAAGGCGAAGGTATGGCGATTGCCAAAGCCTGGGCTGCGGCCACCGGTGGCCACCGTGCGGGCGTGCTGGAGTCTTCCTTCGTTGCGGAAGTGAAATCTGACCTGATGGGCGAGCAAACTATCCTGTGCGGTATGCTGCAGGCCGGTTCTCTGCTGTGCTTCGACAAGCTGGTGGCTGAAGGTACTGATGCTGCATATGCAGAAAAACTGATTCAGTTCGGCTGGGAAACCATCACCGAAGCGCTGAAGCAGGGCGGGATCACGCTGATGATGGACCGTCTGTCCAACCCGGCAAAAATCCGCGCCAACGCGCTGTCCGAGCAGCTGAAAACCATTATGGCTCCGCTGTTCCAGAAACACATGGATGACATCATCTCCGGTGAGTTCTCCTCCGGCATGATGGCTGACTGGGCTAACGACGATAAGAAACTGCATACCTGGCGTGAAGAGACCGGCCAGACCGCTTTCGAAACTGCACCGCAGTTTGAAGGTAAGATTTCCGAGCAGGAATACTTCGACAAAGGCGTGGTAATGATTGCCATGGTGAAAGCAGGCGTTGAGCTGGCCTTCGAAACCATGGTTGACGCTGGCATCATCGAAGAGTCGGCATACTATGAGTCCCTGCACGAGCTGCCGCTGATTGCTAACACCATTGCTCGTAAGCGCCTGTACGAAATGAACGTGGTTATTTCTGATACCGCTGAGTACGGTAACTACCTGTTCTCCTACGCGGCCGTACCACTGCTGAAAGAGTTCATGACCACGCTGCAGCCGGGCGATCTGGGTAAAGAGATCCCAGCCGCTGCGGTAGACAACGCTCAACTTCGTGACGTCAATGAAGCCATTCGCAGCCACGAAATCGAAAAAGTGGGTCAAAAACTGCGTGGCTACATGACCGATATGAAACGCATCGCTGTTGCTGGCTAATGTGTTTTTGAAATGAAAAAGGCGCTTCGGCGCCTTTTTTTGTGCCTGTTATCTTGCCGCCTCTCTTTTTATGTAATATTGTAAGTTACATGAAAGCAAATAACTCCTTCTCAGCAACATTGCACATCCTGCTTCACCTGGAGCAGATGGACAAACCGCTCACATCGGAACAAATGGCCGCCTTTATCGACGGCAATCCGGCGTTTATTCGTAAAGTGCTCGCCGGTCTGCGCGAGAACAACATCGTCTGCTCAACCAAAGGTCACCACGGCGGCTGGAGACTATGCCGCCCGGCTAGCGAAGTGACGCTGCTGGATATTTATCTGGCGCTGGGATCGCCGGGTCTGTTTGCGCTAGGTAACCGCAATGAAAACCCGCAATGCCTGGTGGAGCAGGGGGTGAATCGAGTGATGTCCGAGACGTTTACCGCGGCTGAAGAGCTGGTACTGGCGCGGTTTAAAAGCCTGACATTACAAGATATCGGGAGCGAATTTATTAGCTATTTCAATGAAAAGGGGCATGAGGAATGATTTCAACCTTAACCACGGAACTGCCAGTTTGTCTGATGATCGCCCTGGCCGCCGCCAGCATTTCGATGACGATAACGCAAAATGAACTGTTTGCAGGGTTACGCGGCTGGACGGCGAAAAAGCATGCGATGCTGGGCCATCTCTTTCAATGTTTCTACTGCCTTAGCCACTGGGTCGTGTTTGCCGGAATGCTGATTTACCGTCCCTATTTGCTGCACAGCGGGATACCGGTGATCGACTGGATTATGACGGCGTTTATTACCCTCACGCTGACCACTTTCGTGAACGGCATTATTTTTAAAGTGTTCCAGATGGCGGTCGGCACGCACTTGCTGAAGCATGAAGCCCAGCAGACGCTGCAGTCGACAAAGTAAAGAAAAGGCCGGATATCCCGGCCTTTGGCTTAGTTACGGTACAACACCTTGATGATGTGGTAGCCGAACTGAGTGTGCAGCGGGCCGTAAGGCTCCAGCAGCGGGCAGGAAAAGACCACTTTATCGAACGCAGGAACCATCTGCCCCTGACGGAATTCACCTAAATGGCCGCCTTTTTTGCCGGATGGGCAGGTAGAGTGCTTCTTCGCCAGTTTTTCGAAGTCGCCACCGTTTTTAAGCTGCTCCAGAAGGTCCAGAGCCAGTTTTTCTTCCTTTACAAGGATATGCAGTGCTGCTGCGGTTTTTGCCATGATAGTGCCTTGAGTCATGTTGATTACGCTCGCTATACTACCACGCTGTTTTTGTCCCCTCCTGACTTTCATTGAGTGACCGTATGCGTTTAAACCCTGGCCAACAACAAGCCGTCGAATTTGTCACCGGACCCTGCCTGGTTTTGGCCGGGGCGGGCTCGGGTAAAACGCGCGTTATCACCAATAAAATTGCGCATCTGATTCGCGAAAGTGGCTATCAGGCGCGCCAAATCGCGGCGGTGACCTTTACCAATAAGGCCGCCCGCGAAATGAAAGAGCGCGTTTCGCAGACGCTGGGGCGCAAAGAGGCACGGGGGTTGATGATCTCGACTTTCCACACGCTTGGGCTGGAGATTATCAAGCGCGAGTACGCGGCGCTTGGTATGAAATCTAACTTCTCGCTGTTTGACGATACCGATCAGACCGCGCTGCTAAAAGAGCTAACTGAAGGCCTGTTAGAAAACGATAAGGTGCTGCTTCAACAGCTGATTTCAACCATCTCCAACTGGAAGAACGGGTTGTTGTCTCCGGCGCAGGCCGCCGCGCAGGCGAAGGGCGAAAGGGATCGTATTTTTGCCCATTGCTACGGCCTTTACGACACGCACCTGAAGTCCTGCAACGTGCTGGATTTTGACGATCTGATTTTGCTGCCAACGCTGCTGCTGCAGCGCAATGCAGAAGTCCGGGAGCGCTGGCAAAACCGTATTCGCTATCTGCTGGTAGATGAATATCAGGATACCAACACCAGCCAGTACGAGCTGGTGAAACTGTTGGTTGGCGCGCGGGCGCGCTTTACCGTTGTAGGCGACGATGACCAGTCTATCTATTCCTGGCGAGGGGCGAACCCGCAAAACCTGGTTCTACTGAGTAAAGATTTTCCGGCGCTGCAAGTCATCAAGCTTGAGCAGAACTACCGCTCATCCCGCCGGATTTTGAATGCGGCCAATATTCTGATCGCCAACAATCCGCACGTTTTTGAGAAGCGGCTTTTCTCTGAACTTGAACACGGCGCAGAATTGAAGGTCGTGACGGCTAATCATGAAGAGCATGAGGCCGAGCGCGTCACCGGCGAGCTTATCGCCCACCACTTTATTAATAAAACCAACTATAAAGATTACGCGATTCTGTACCGCGGCAACCACCAGTCGCGGGTGTTCGAAAAGATGCTGATGCAAAACCGCATCCCGTATCGTATCTCCGGCGGTACTTCATTTTTCTCTCGTCCGGAAATTAAAGATCTGCTCGCCTATTTGCGCGTGTTGACGAACCCGGATGATGACAGCGCATTTCTGCGTATTGTAAATACACCCAAGCGCGAAATTGGCCCGGCAACGCTGCAAAAGCTTGGCGAGTGGGCGATGCAGCGCAATAAAGGCCTGTTTACTGCCAGCTTCGATATGGGGTTAAGCCAGACGCTCAGCGGGCGCGGCCTTGATGCGTTGCAGCGTTTTACCCACTGGCTGCGGGACGTGGCAACGCTTGCCGAGCGCGAACCGGTGGCCGCCGTGCGAGACCTCATCCACGGCATCGACTACGAAAGCTGGCTGTACGAAACCTCGCCCAGCCCAAAAGCTGCCGAAATGCGGATGAAAAACGTTAACCAGCTTTTCAGCTGGATGACCGAGATGCTTGAAGGCAACGACCTGAATGAGCCGATGACGTTAATCCAGGTGGTGACGCGTTTTACCCTGCGTGACATGATGGAGCGTGGTGAAAGTGAAGAAGAGGCCGATCAGGTTCAGTTGATGACTCTACATGCTTCTAAGGGGCTGGAATTTCCCTACGTCTACCTTGTGGGCATGGAAGAAGGGATTTTGCCGCACCAAAGCAGCATCGACGAAGATAACGTGGATGAAGAGCGTCGTCTGGCTTACGTAGGGATTACCCGGGCGCAAAAAGAGCTGACGTTTACGCTTTGCCGGGAGCGCCGGCAGTATGGCGAGCTGATACGGCCTGAACCAAGCCGGTTCCTGATGGAGCTGCCACAGGACGATTTAAGCTGGGAAACTGAGCGGAAAGTGGTTTCTGCCGAAGAGCGGATGCAAAAAGGGCAGAGTAATGTGGCCAACATCCGCGAGATGCTGGCCAAAGCGCGTAAAAGCTAGATTAATTGACGCTGAGCGGCCAGTGAACGTAGCTCTGCCAGAGTTTTTCCTGTTCCAGCAGTTCGGCACCGAGAGGGTGACAGGCAAGCCAGGTGTCGGGCAATGCCAGATGCAGGGTTTCGCCGTCGGCCTGCAGTTTAATCTCGGGCAGGATATCGTCTCTGCGGCGGTTTGCGAAAATAATCGCCAGACGTAAAAGACGGCAGAGTCTTTCCGCCACGCGCGGCGGGACTGCGTTTTGCTGGTGGAGCGAAGAGAGATCGACGGGATTGGTCTGGTTAAGCAGCAGCGTTGCCAGCAATTTTTTCTGCGCGGGCGTGTAGCCCGGCAAATCCAGATTTCTCACCAGATAGGCCGCATGCTGCGGGGCATGTTTAAAATCGATGCTTAAGCCAATTTCATGCAACAGGGCGCTGCTCGCCAGCATCTGCTGACTGAGGGGATCCAGCCCCCACGGCTCTGCGATTTGTGAAGCAAAATTCTGCGCAAGCTGCTCCACGCGAGCCGCCTGGCTGGTATCTACCATAAAACGGCGCTGAACGTTACGTAGCGTTCTCTGGCGAATCTCCTGGTCCACCGCAAGATGCAGCATTCCATAGACCAAACCTTCACGCAGCGCGCCGCCTGCAAGCGTCATGCATTCAATATCAAGCTGTTGGAAGATGGCGATGAGAATGGCCAGGCCGCTTGGGAAAACCAGCGCGCGCTCAAGCGTAAGGCCTTCAATTTCCAACTCTTCCAGCCGGCCGCACTGAATCGCTCGCTGTTTTAGTTGTTGAAGTTTTGCCAGGGTAATGCGTTCATCCATCCCCTGCGCCATCATGATTTCTTGCAGCGCCTGCACGGTTCCAGACGCGCCAACACAAATCTTCCAGCCGTGGCTTTTAAGCTCGGCAATGACCGGGCTGAGCACTTCTGCAGCCGCCGTTTCTGCCGCGGCGAAGTTTTCCTGAGCGAGGTTTCTGTCGCTAAAGAAACGCTCCAGCCATGTGACACAGCCCATTGAGAGGCTGAATAACGAGGTTGTTTGCGCCCCGGTGCCCGTTACCAGCTCGGTACTTGCACCACCGATGTCAACGACCAGGCGGCGATCGTCGCCGCCTGTAGTGTGGGCAACGCCCTGATAAATCAGGCGGGCTTCTTCTTCACCGCGAATAACCTGCACCGGGCAACCCAGGATTTCCTGCGCCTTTTGCAAAAAAACATCGGCATTAACGGCGAGACGCAGCGTGGCCGTAGCCACGACGCGAATTTGATTCTGAGGGATATCCTGGAGTCGTTCGGCAAATAAGCGCAGGCATTGCCAGCCACGCTCCATGGCCTCCGGGGAGAGAACGCACTCGCTGTTGAGGCCAGCAGCGAGGCGAACTTTTCGCTTAATGCGGGTCAGGGTTTGTATGCTTCCTGCCACCTCACGCACAACCAACATATGAAAACTGTTAGAACCCAGATCAATTGCTGCATAGAGTGAGGCGGTACTTAGCATAGATTTTTAACCTGCGCGACGACGATTACCACGAGGAGCGCCACCGCGGCGTGGACCGTTGCCAGGGCGGCTACGGGTCAGACGTTTTGGCGGTGGGAACTCATTTAACAGTGCTTCAGCGTTATATTTGCTTACCGGAATGGCGTGGCCAATATAGGTTTCAATCGCCGACAGGTTCAGCGCGTAGTCTTCACATGCCAGGCTGATGGAATGACCGCTTGCTCCGGCACGACCGGTACGGCCGATGCGGTGAACGTAATCTTCACAGTCGTCCGGCAGATCGTAGTTAAATACGTGCGTCACAGCAGGGATGTGCAGACCGCGAGCTGCCACGTCTGTTGCGACCAGAATATCCAGATCGCCACGAGTAAACTCTTCCAGAATACGCAGGCGTTTTTTCTGCGCGACATCGCCGGTTAGCAAACCAACTCGGTGACCATCGGCAGCCAGATGGCCCCAGATATCTTCACAGCGATGTTTAGTGTTAGCGAAGATGATGGCACGGTCCGGCCATTCTTCTTCGAGTAGCGTTTGCAGCAGACGCATTTTCTCTTCGTTAGAAGGATAGAAAAGCTCTTCTTTAATGCGGTGGCCGGTTCTCTGCTCGGGCTCAACTTCCACATATTCCGCGTTGTTCATCTGCTCGAAAGCCAGTTCACGTACGCGGTAGGAAAGTGTGGCTGAGAACAGCATATTCAGGCGCTGGGTGACCGGCGGCATGCGGCGGAACAGCCAACGAATATCTTTAATAAAGCCGAGATCGTACATGCGATCCGCTTCATCCAGGACGACAACCTGAATCGCGCCCAGGTTAATGTGATTTTGTTTAGCGTAGTCAATCAGTCGGCCGGTGGTGCCGATCAAAATATCGACGCCGCTTTCCAGCACTTTCAGCTGTTTGTCATAGCCGTCGCCGCCATAGGCAAGGCCAAGCTTCAGGCCAGTCGCCTGAGCTAACGGTTCCGCATCAGAGTGAATCTGTACCGCTAACTCGCGGGTTGGCGCCATAATCAAGGCGCGCGGTTGATTCACCTGACGGTTCTCTGGATCCGGGTGAGAAAGTAAATAGTGGAACGTGGACGTCAGAAACGCCATCGTTTTGCCTGTACCGGTTTGCGCCTGCCCTGCAACGTCACGATTCGCCAGAGTCAGCGGAAGTGCCAGTGCCTGAATTGGGGTGCAGTTATGGAACCCTTTATTTTCAAGGGCTTCAATCACCTTAGGGTGCAGGGCGAAGTCGGAAAACTTCTTTTCGGTCAAATGTGTTTTGCTCATAGTGTGGTAGAATATCAGTTTACTATTGCTTTACGAAAGCACATCCGTTGAAATAAACCGGGTGAAATAAAGTCACCCCAAGTTGGTTAATGCTACACCAACAAGGTAGACATAATCCTGTGGAGTTGAACATGAGCGATAAAATTATTCACCTGACTGACGGCAGTTTCGACACGGACGTGCTTCAAGCTGAAGGGTTGATTCTGGTTGATTTCTGGGCAGAGTGGTGTGGTCCATGCAAAATGATCGCCCCGATTCTCGACGAGATCGCTGATGAATATCAGGGCAAAATCACCGTAGCTAAGCTGAACATCGACCAGAACCCGGGCACGGCACCGAAGTACGGCATCCGCGGTATCCCAACCCTGTTGCTGTTCAAAAATGGCGAAGTCGCTGCGACCAAAGTGGGTGCGCTGTCTAAAGGCCAGTTAAAAGAGTTCCTCGACGCCAATCTGGCATAATGGAATCTCAGCCGGTGCGTGCCGCACTTGCATTTTTTTGCGAGCTGCTGGACGCCCGGCGTCACACATGCTAAGTTACCTATGACTTCGCTTTAAACTTGCCCTTAAGTTTGAATCTTTGTATTACCTTAATGCTTCCCGTTCGCTGTCAAATCAACTCTCTTTTACAGCAATCACAACGGACGCATAACCGAATTCGGGCTTATCACCCATTCCGTCTCGTCGTTTCAGTTCTGCGTTTTTCCTATGACCAGGCAGCGATCAGACATGTGTGGTAGCCATTAAACAGGCATGGATGACCCTGCCATACCATTCACGAAACTAAGTTCGAGATTTACCCCGAGTTTAAGAACCCACCATTATGAATCTTACCGAATTAAAGAATACGCCGGTTTCTGAGCTGATTACTCTCGGCGAAAATATGGGGCTGGAAAACCAAGCCCGCATGCGCAAGCAGGACATCATTTTCTCCATCCTGAAGCAACACGCTAAGAGTGGCGAAGATATCTTTGGTGACGGTGTGCTGGAGATACTGCAGGATGGATTTGGTTTCCTCCGTTCCGCAGACAGCTCCTACCTCGCCGGTCCCGACGACATCTACGTTTCTCCCAGCCAAATCCGCCGTTTCAACCTCCGCACAGGGGATACCATCTCCGGTAAGATTCGTCCGCCAAAAGAAGGCGAACGCTACTTTGCGCTGCTGAAGGTTAACGAAGTTAACTACGATAAGCCGGAAAACGCCCGTAGCAAGATTCTGTTCGAAAACTTAACGCCTCTGCATGCAAACTCTCGTCTGCGTATGGAGCGTGGTAACGGTTCTACCGAAGACTTAACCGCACGTGTACTGGATCTGGCTTCGCCAATTGGTCGTGGCCAGCGTGGTCTGATCGTGGCACCGCCAAAAGCCGGTAAAACCATGCTGCTGCAGAACATCGCGCAGAGCATTGCCTATAACCACCCAGACTGTGTACTGATGGTGCTGCTGATCGACGAACGTCCAGAAGAAGTCACCGAGATGCAGCGTCTGGTTAAAGGTGAAGTTGTTGCTTCTACCTTTGATGAGCCGGCTTCTCGCCACGTTCAGGTTGCCGAAATGGTTATCGAGAAGGCGAAACGTCTGGTTGAACATAAGAAAGACGTTATCATTTTGCTCGATTCCATCACGCGTCTGGCTCGTGCCTACAACACCGTTGTTCCGGCATCGGGCAAAGTCCTGACAGGTGGTGTGGATGCGAACGCCCTGCATCGTCCAAAACGCTTCTTCGGTGCTGCACGTAATGTGGAAGAGGGCGGTAGCCTGACTATTATCGCCACCGCGCTTATCGATACCGGCTCTAAAATGGATGAAGTCATCTACGAAGAGTTTAAAGGCACCGGTAACATGGAACTGCATCTGTCCCGTAAGATCGCTGAAAAACGCGTCTTCCCGGCCATCGATTACAACCGTTCCGGTACGCGTAAAGAAGAGCTGCTTACCACGCAGGAAGAGCTGCAGAAAATGTGGATTCTCCGCAAAATCATTCATCCAATGGGTGAAATTGATGCCATGGAATTCCTCATCAATAAGCTGGCGATGACCAAAACAAACGATGACTTCTTCGACATGATGAAGCGCTCGTAAGCAACAAAAACTCGGGGAACGCCACGCTTAGTCGTGGCGTTTTTCGTTTCTGCTCTATACGATATGTACGCGGCTAATTCCTATAGCCAGCTTTATGATGGCAGTGGATACTGCGTCATCATCTTTGATTATTTTGTTTGCCTGTATTATTTGCTGCAGCTTCAGGGAGGAATTTGTGACTAATACCTGTCTTGCAGGGAGATTTAAATATGTTGTTGCGTCTGGTCTTCCATTTTTCCGAGAGCCTGCACTGTGAATCTACTCACCGCTGGAACTGACCTGATCCTCATTTTTTTATTCACTACTGCATTCCTTTTTTGTGCGCGCAAAGCTGCCCGCCGCGTTGGCCTGGTTGATAAACCCAATTTCCGTAAACGCCATCAGGGGACGGTCCCGCTGGTGGGCGGTATTTCCGTATTTGCCGGCGTTTGCTTTACTTTTTTGATCGGCAATTATTATATCCCGCATCTTTGGCTATACCTGTTATGTGCCGGCACGCTGGTACTGGTAGGTGCCCTGGACGATCGTTACGACATTAGCGTGAAAATTCGTGCTGCGGTGCAGGCAATTATTGCGATTGTCATGATGGTCATCGGCAATCTTTACCTTGGTAGCCTCGGCTATATTTTAGGCCCCTGGGAATTGGTGCTGGGGCCTTTTGGTTACTTCCTGACGCTGTTTGCGGTTTGGGCGGCAATCAACGCTTTCAACATGGTGGATGGCATTGATGGGTTGTTGGGGGGACTCTCTTCGGTTTCTTTTGCGGCCATGGGCATCATCCTTCTGCTGGATGGTCAGCACAGCCTGGCGATGTGGTGTTTCGCGATGATCGTTGCCATTTTGCCTTATATCATTTTGAACCTTGGCCTGTTGGGGCGGCGCTATAAAGTTTTTATGGGCGATGCCGGCAGTACGCTGCTCGGTTTTACGATTATCTGGATCCTGCTGGAAACCACCCAGGGTAAAACACATCCTATCAGCCCGGTCACCGCGTTATGGATTATCGCGATTCCGCTGATGGACATGATTGCGATTATGTATCGACGGTTGCGCAAAGGTATGAGCCCGTTCTCCGCGGATCGGCAGCATATTCATCATTTGATCATGCGGGCGGGATTTACCTCAAGGCAGGCTTTTGTGCTGATTACCCTGGCCGCAGCGCTGCTTGCTGGTATCGGCGTTGCCGGTGAATATGTGCACTTTGTTCCAGAATGGCTGATGTTGGCATTGTTCTTGCTAGCATTTGTGCTATACGATTTTTGTATTAAACGAGCCTGGAAAGTCGCTCGTTTTATCAGGCGCCATAAACGTCGCACTCGAAGAAACAACGTAAACATTTAGTCTGACTTGAATTGGGGAAGCGATGAAAGAGCATATGCCAGGTAATTACCCGGTGGTAGAGAACGAGCTGGATATCCGCGGCCTGTTCCGTACGCTGTGGCAGGGCAAATTCTGGATTATCGGAATTGCCTTTGTGTTTGCCCTTATTGCGCTGATTTACACCTTTTTAGCGAAACAAGAGTGGAGTGCAACGGCTATCACTGATCGTCCAACGGTCAATATGCTGGGGGGCTACTATTCTCAGCAACAGTTTCTGCGCAACCTCGATGTGAAAGCGAATATGGCGACGGCGGATCAGCCTTCGGTCATGGACGAAGCCTATAAAGAATTCGTTGTGCAGCTTTCTGCATATGATACCCGTAGGGATTTCTGGCTACAGACGGATTACTACAAGCAGCGTCAGGTCGGTAACAGTAAAGCGGATGCCGCGCTATTGGATGAGATTGTCGACAATATCCAGTACACCCCTGGTGACAGCGCGCGCAATATTAACGACAGCGTCAAACTGGTGGCTGAAACCGCTGCAGATGCCAACAATCTTTTACGGCAATACGTTGCTTTTGCAAGCCAGCGCGCGGCTAGCCACCTGAACGAAGAGTTGACCGGGGCCTGGGCGGCCCGTACCGTTCAGATGAAAGCGCAGGTTAAACGGCAGGAGGCTGTCGCGCACTCTATCTACGATCGCAAAGTAAAAAGCATTGAGCAGGCGTTGAAAATCGCTCAACAGCAAAATATCACCCGCAGCGAAACGAATGTTCCCGCAGAAGAACTTCCGGATTCAGAAATGTTCATGCTGGGCCGCCCTATGTTGCAGGCACGCCTGGAAAGCCTTCAGGCCGTGGGCCCTGATTTTGATATCGATTACGATCAAAACCGGGCGATGCTGAACACGCTGAATGTCGGACCAACCGTCGATACTCGTTTCCAAAACTATCGCTATTTACGCACGCCAGAAGAGCCAGTTAAGCGTGACAGCCCTCGTCGTGCATTCCTGCTGATTATGTGGGGTGCGGTTGGGGCACTGGTTGGTGCTGGAGTAGCTTTAGCTCGCCGTCCAAAGACCGCGTAGGCCCTTTATCTTGTGGAGGAGCGATGGAATGCCTCCACTTTATTCAACATAAGAGAATCACCGTGAAAGTATTAACCGTTTTTGGCACGCGCCCGGAAGCTATTAAAATGGCGCCGTTGGTGGATGCGTTGGCAAAAGACGCGTTTTTTGACGCGAAAGTATGTGTAACGGCACAGCATCGTGAGATGTTGGATCAGGTATTACATCTCTTTTCCATTACGCCAGACTATGACTTAAACATTATGAAACCGGGGCAGGGCTTGACGGAAATTACCTGCCGAATTCTGGAAGGGCTGAAGCCTATTTTGGAATCCTTTAAGCCGGACGTTGTTTTGGTTCATGGCGATACAACCACGACCGTTGCTGCAAGCCTTGCTGCCTTCTACCAGCGGATCCCTGTTGGACACGTTGAGGCGGGGTTACGTACCGGTGACCTTTACTCCCCGTGGCCGGAGGAAGCAAACCGTACATTAACTGGACATCTTGCTTCCTGGCATTTTGCACCGACGGAAAACTCGCGTCAGAACCTGCTGAAAGAAAATATCAGCGAACAAAAAATCTTCGTGACTGGCAATAGCGTTATTGATGCCTTGCTCTCAGTGCGAGATCGCGTCCTGACTCAGGAATCTGTACGCCAGGAAATAGAGGCGAAACATCCCTTCCTCGATGCCGGAAAAAAAATGATTCTGGTCACCGGACACCGTCGGGAAAGTTTCGGCGAAGGGTTTGAGCGTATCTGCCACGCGTTGGCAAAAATTGCCGCACAAAACAGCGATGTGCAAATCGTATATCCGGTTCATATGAATCCAAACGTCAGTGAGCCGGTAAGACGAATTTTGGGGCACGTTGATAACGTTGTTTTGATTGAGCCTCAGGAGTATCTGCCGTTTGTTTATCTCATGGATCGCGCCTGGCTTATTTTGACCGATTCCGGCGGGATTCAGGAAGAGGCACCCTCTCTTGGGAAGCCAGTGTTAGTCATGCGTGAAACCACTGAGCGTCCTGAAGCTGTTGCCGCCGGCACTGTGCGGCTGGTGGGGACTGATGAAGAGCGAATTGTGGCAGAGGTCACTCGACTGCTCAGCGATGAGCAAGAATACCAGGCGATGAGCCGTGCCCATAACCCTTACGGGGATGGAGAAGCCTGCCGCCGTATTTTGAATGCCTTAAAACAACATCAGGTGAGATCATGAGTTTTGCCACCATCTCTGTTATTGGCCTTGGTTACATAGGCCTGCCTACCGCTGCCGCGTTTGCCTCCAGCAAGCGAAAAGTCATCGGCGTGGACATTAACCAGCGGGCGGTGGACACCATTAATCGAGGTGAAATTCACATCGTTGAGCCTGATTTAGACAAAGTGGTGAAATCTGCCGTTGAGGGCGGATACCTGAGCGCTACCGTGCAGCCCGTCGAGGCCGATGCTTATCTGATTGCTGTGCCGACCCCTTTTAAGGGCGATCATGAACCCGACATGGTTTATGTGAAAGCGGCTGCAGAATCCATTGCGCCCGTACTTAAGAAAGGGGGGCTTGTCGTGCTGGAATCAACCTCTCCCGTTGGCGCGACGGAGCAAATGGCGGAATGGCTGGCTGCCCTGCGTCCAGATTTGAGCTTCCCTCAACAGGTAGGGGAGCTTGCGGATATCAATATCGCCTATTGCCCGGAACGCGTTTTACCGGGGCAGGTGATGGTTGAGCTTATCAAAAACGATCGCGTCGTTGGCGGTATGACGCCGGTATGTTCTGCCCGTGCAAGCGAGTTGTATAACATTTTCCTTAAAGGCGAATGTATTATCACCAACTCTCGCACAGCCGAAATGTGTAAACTGACGGAAAACAGCTTCCGCGATGTTAATATTGCTTTTGCTAACGAACTCTCGCTGATTTGTGCCGATCAGGGGATTAACGTCTGGGAACTTATCCGCCTGGCCAATCGCCATCCTCGCGTGAATGTGCTGCAGCCTGGGCCCGGCGTTGGCGGGCACTGTATTGCGGTCGATCCATGGTTTATCGTTTCGCAAAATCCGGAGCAGGCTCGTCTTATCCGCACCGCACGTGAAGTGAACGACGGCAAGCCGTTCTGGGTCATTAATCAGGTTAAAGCTGCGATAGCCGATTGCCTGGCTGAAACAGGCCGCCGCGCCAGCGAATTAACCATCGCCTGCTTCGGTCTTGCTTTCAAACCCAACATCGACGATTTACGTGAAAGTCCGGCAATGGAAATTGCCGAGATACTGGCCGAATGGCACAGCGGTAAAACGCTGGTGGTGGAACCCAATATCCACGAGTTACCAGGGAAGCTTGTCGGCCACTGTGAATTAACTTCGGCAGAGGTCGCGCTTGCACAGGCTGACGTGCTGGTGATGCTGGTTGATCATAAAGAATTTAAAGCTGTTCCTGCTGATAAGGTGCATCAGCCGTGGATTGTCGACACCAAAGGCGTCTGGCGGTAACGGATGATGAATCCAATTCACGGCACCCTGGCTCCTCTGGACTGGGAAAATCGTTTCTTTGACGTAAACAGCTGCGCGGTTCGCTTCTCTGAGGAAGCCCCTGCGCTGCAGGAAGATCAGTTAAATACCTGGTCGCGCGTCCAGGCAAAAATTCCCTCTCATCGTACCGACTGGCTGGATGGTCTGCAGCAGCTTGGCTTCCAGCTTGTCGAAGGTGAAGTGGATTTGGCCCTTTCTGTTGGCACGCAAAATGCAAATATTCCCGTCGATATCGCCCAGCCGAATGACATCCCTTCGCTTCGCCAGGCGGCTTCTCAGGTATTCACGCAAAGCCGCTTTCGTACGCCTTGGTATAAGGCCGGGGACAGCGGCCGTTTCTATGCGCAATGGATTGAAAACGCCGTCCTTGGCACGTTCGATCACCAGTGCCTGTTGCGGCAGAACGGCGATGAGCCCCAGGGCTTTGTGACGTTACGGCAGTTAAATGATGTCGAGGCCAGAATTGGCCTGCTTGCTGGACGAGGATTGGGCGAGGAACTGATGGCTGCTGCGCAAGACTGGTGTCGTCAGCGTGGTTTGCAAACCCTGCGGGTGGCAACTCAGGTGAGTAATACCCCCGCGCTGCGTCGCTACATTAAAAGCGGTGCCACCATAGAAAGCACCGCCTTCTGGTTATACAGGTGAAAAAATGATCCCATTTAACGCTCCGCCGGTCGTTGGTACTGAACTTGAATACATGCAGGCTGCTATGGGCAGCGGCAAACTGTGCGGAGACGGGGGATTTACTCGCCGCTGCCAGCAATGGATGGAGCAACGTTTTGGCAGCAAGAAAGTGCTGCTGACGCCGTCTTGTACAGCTTCGCTGGAGATGGCCGCTATCCTGCTGGATATCAAGCCTGGCGATGAAGTGATCATGCCGAGCTACACCTTTGTTTCGACGGCTAATGCCTTTGTGCTTCGAGGGGCCGTCATCGTCTTTGTGGACGTGCGCCCTGATACCATGAACATCGACGAAACAAAAATTGAAGCGGCAATTACTGAAAAAACGCGAGCTATCGTGCCGGTCCATTACGCAGGAGTGGCCTGTGAAATGGATACCATTATGGCCATCGCCAAAAAACATAACCTGTTTGTGGTGGAAGATGCCGCTCAGGGTGTGATGTCGACTTATAAAGGCCGCGCGCTGGGTGCAATTGGCCACATCGGGTGTTTCAGTTTTCATGAGACGAAAAACTATACCGCGGGCGGGGAAGGTGGCGCGACGCTCATTAACGACCCTGCTTTAATCGAGCGGGCAGAAATCATTCGTGAGAAAGGCACCAACCGCAGTCAGTTCTTCCGCGGTCAGGTGGATAAATACACCTGGCGTGATATTGGCTCAAGCTACCTAATGGCCGATCTGCAGGCGGCTTATCTTTGGGCGCAGCTTGAAGCGGCAGAACAGATTAACCAGCAGCGTCTGAAGCTGTGGCAAACCTATCACGACGCTCTTTTGCCGTTAGCAAAAGCCGGGCGTATCGAACTTCCGACTATTCCTCAAAATTGCGTGCAGAATGCCCATATGTTCTACATCAAGCTGCGCGATATTGAAGACCGCAGCGCGCTGATTTCCTACCTGAAAGAAGCGGAGATCCTGGCGGTGTTCCACTACATTCCGCTGCATACTTGCCCGGCCGGTGAGAAATTTGGTCGATTCCACGGGGAAGATCGCTTCACCACTCGTGAAAGTGAGCGTTTGCTTCGCCTGCCGCTTTTCTATAACTTGCCGCCAGTGAACCAACGCACCGTCATCAATACGCTGCAAAGCTACTTCGCCTGAGATGTCGTTAGCTAAAGCGTCACTGTGGACCGCCGGGTCCACGCTGGTAAAAATTGGTGCCGGTTTGCTGGTGGTCAAAATGCTGGCCGTTGCCTTTGGCCCTTCTGGGGTGGGGTTGGCCGGTAATTTTCGTCAGATGGTAACCGTGCTCGGCGTGCTTGCTGGTGCGGGTATTTTTAACGGTGTCACCAAATACGTTGCTGAACATCATGACAATCCGGAGCAGTTAAAGCGGGTACTTGGCACCTCCTCGGCGATGGTGTTGGGTTTTTCGTCGCTGCTGGCCGTGATTTTCGTTCTGGCCGCGGGACCGATAAGCCTTGGATTGTTTGGTCATGCGGACTACCAGAACCTGGTGCGTCTGGTGGCACTGGTCCAGATGGGCATTGCCTGGGCAAACCTGTCGCTGGCCATTATGAAGGGGTTTCGCGATGCGGCGGGTAACGCACTTGCGTTAATTGCAGGCAGCGTTATTGGCGTGCTGGCTTATTATGCTTGCTATCGCTTCGGCGGTTACCAGGGGGCGCTGTTAGGTCTCGCGTTGGTCCCCGCTCTGGTCGTCGTTCCTGCGGTGCTTATGCTGGTCAGGCGCGAACATGTTCCGCTGGGCTATTTGAGACCGAGCTGGGATAAGCTGCTGGCCAGCCATCTTGGCAAGTTTACGCTCATGGCGCTGATCACCTCAGTCACGCTTCCCGTGGCCTACGTGATGATGCGAAACCTGCTGGCGGAACATTACAGTTGGGACGAAGTCGGTATCTGGCAAGGGGTAAGCAGTATTTCAGATGCTTATCTGCAGTTTATTACGGCATCTTTTAGCGTTTACCTGTTGCCAACGCTTGCTCGTCTGAAAGAAAAAAGCGCCATCACGCGTGAAATTGTGCGCTCGCTAAAGTTTGTTCTGCCCGCCGTGGCAGCCGCAAGCCTGACAGTCTGGCTGCTGCGTGATTTCGCCATCTGGCTACTGTTTTCGCCAAAATTTATCGCCATGCGTGATTTGTTTGCCTGGCAGCTGGTGGGGGATGTGCTGAAGGTAGGCGCCTATGTGTTTGGCTATTTGGTTATCGCGAAGGCGTCACTGCGCTTTTATATTTTGACTGAAATCAGTCAGTTTATGCTGTTAACCGGCTTTTCGCGTTGGTTAATACCTGCTCATGGTGCGTTGGGCGCGGCTCAGGCTTATATGGCGACCTATATTGTTTATTTTGCGCTCTGCTGTGGCGTATTTCTTATTTATCGTAGACGAGCATGACAACACTGATTCACGTATTGGGATCTGATATCCCGCATCATAATCAGACGGTATTACGTTTTTTTAACGACGTTCTGGCCGCCACGACGCCTCATGCACGAGAATTTATCGTGGTTTCAGAGGATCGCTCTTTGTTGTCCGCTTTTCCGGCGCTGTCGATCTCTCTATGCCCTTCAAAGCAGGCTATTGCCGCAGAAATTGTGGCAAAAGCTCGAGCTAACCGACAGCAGCGTTTCTTTTTTCACGGGCAGTTTAACGGCAGTCTTTGGATTGCCTTGCTAACCGGGGGACTAAAGCCGGAGCAGGTGAACTGGCATATCTGGGGAGCCGATCTTTATGAGGTTTCACGCAGCATCAAATTTCGGCTTTTTTACCAGTTACGCCGTTTTGCCCAAGGCCTAGTTGGGCGCGTTTACGCCACGCGTGGGGATTTAAGCTATTTTCACCAGCGGCACCCACAGGTGCCTGGCGAGCTGCTGTATTTCCCAACGCGTATGGATCCTGGCCTCAATACAATGGCTGTTGATC
Source organism: Cedecea sp. Ae19-4 (assembly GCF_059801165.1). Taxonomy (NCBI): domain Bacteria; kingdom Pseudomonadati; phylum Pseudomonadota; class Gammaproteobacteria; order Enterobacterales; family Enterobacteriaceae; genus Cedecea; species Cedecea sp. Ae19-4. The sequence goes on from NZ_JBCHWG010000002.1 coordinate 453,303, forward strand.
GGCAACACAGCGGGAAGCTGACGTTACTCGTGGGCAACTCTGGTGACCGCAGCAACCAGCATGTTGATGTACTGAAGGCTATTCATCAGCAATTTGGCGACACGGTGCGCATTGTTGTGCCGATGGGATACCCGACAAATAACGAAGCTTATATTGCAGAAGTAAAGCAGGCTGGCAGCGGTTTATTTAGCCCGGAAAATTTTGACGTGCTGACGGAAAAAATCGAATTCAATGATTACCTCACTCTGCTGCGTCAGTGCGATCTCGGCTATTTTATCTTTGCACGCCAGCAGGGCATCGGCACGCTTTGCTTACTGATTCAGGCCGGGATCCCCTGCGTGCTGAACCGGAAAAATCCTTTCTGGCAAGACATGGTTGAGCAGCATATTCCGGTGCTCTTTACCGAGGATATCCTGGATGAGGCGACGGTGCGGGAAGCTCAGCGCCAGCTACGCTTACTGGATAAACAAAGCATCGCTTTCTTTAACCCTAACTATATCGATGGGTGGCATCGCGCGCTTAGCACCGCGGCTGGAGAGCAAAAATGAGTCTGACGCAATTTGGCGGGTTATTTGTTGTCTGGTTCCTGTCGGTCGGGTTTATCGGATTGTTGACGTATCAAGAGTTTCGCCGCGTGCGCTTTAACTTCAACGTCTTCTTTTCACTGCTTTACCTGTTGACCTTTTTCTTCGGCTTTCCGTTTACCTGTACCCTGGTGTTTCGTTTTGGGGTATCGGTGGTGCCCGCGGACGTGCTGTTGCAGGCTCAGCTCGCGGCGGCCTGTTTCTATGGCATTTACTATGTGACCTATAAAACGCGGCTTAGGGCGAAGGCAGGGCACATGGAGCGGCGTCCGCTATTTACCATGAATCGCGTTGAGACGAACCTGACGTGGCTGATGCTGGTGTTAGTGGCTTTGATCAGCGTCGGCATCTTCTTTGCCCATAACGGCTTCCTGTTGTTTAAGCTGCATTCTTACAGCCAAATTTTCTCCAGTGAAGTGTCAGGCGTAGCGCTTAAGCGCTTCTTCTATTTCTTTATACCAGCCATGCTGGTGGTGTACTTCCTGCGTCAGGACAGCCGGGCCTGGATCTTCTTCCTGGTCAGTACTGTGGGTTTCGGCCTGTTAACGTACATGATTGTCGGCGGGACGCGTGCCAACATCATCATCGCCTTCGCCATCTTCTTGTTTATCGGCATTATTCGCGGGTGGATCTCCCTCTGGATGCTGGCGGCGGCGGGTGTGCTAGGGATCGTCGGGATGTTCTGGCTGGCGCTTAAGCGCTACGGCCTGAACGTCAGCGGTGACGAAGCGTTTTATACCTTCCTTTATTTGACCCGAGATACGTTCTCTCCGTGGGAGAATCTGGGTCTCTTGCTGCAAAATTACGACAAGATTGAATTCCAGGGGCTCGCACCTATTATTCGGGATTTCTACGTATTTATCCCCAGTTGGGTCTGGCCAGATCGTCCTGGCACGGTGCTGAATACCGCGAACTATTTCACCTGGCAGGTACTGAACAACCATTCGGGACTGGCCATTTCCCCAACGCTGATAGGCTCGCTGGTGGTGATGGGCGGCGTGTGGTTTATCCCACTCGGGGCAGTTGTCGTCGGCTTGATTATCAAATGGTTTGACTGGCTGTATGAGCTGGCGAACAGAGAAAGTAATCGCTACAAAGCGGCAATAATCTATGCGTTCTGCTTCGGGGCGATTTTCAATATGATCGTTCTGGCTCGTGAGGGGCTGGACTCTTTTGTTTCACGCGTGGTGTTCTTCCTGGTCATTTTTGGCGCCTGCCTTGTCGTGACAAAATTACTTTATTGGCTATTTGAAAGCGCGGGGCTTATTCATCAGCGCTTGCGCCGCGTGTCCGCAGTCGACGCGCAAAATGCATGACAAGGATATTCATGAACAACTCTACTGAAGCCCCTTTTTATACTCTTCGTGGTCTTGACCTGTTGGGATGGCGAGATATGCAGCATGCGCTGGATTATCTCTATGCGGGGGGGCGATTGCGCCAGGGGACGTTAGTGGCGATTAATGCTGAAAAAGTGCTGACGGCAGAAGACGATGAGCAAGCTCGCGGCCTGATTGCGGCAGCGGAATACAAATACGCCGACGGCATCAGCGTCGTTCGCTCCATCCGGAAAAAATACCCTGAAGCTGTGGTTAATCGCGTAGCGGGGGCCGATCTGTGGGAAGCCTTGATGGTACGGGCGGGTCAGGAAGGGACCCCGGTATTTTTGGTGGGTGGCCAGCCCGACGTTCTTGCGCAGACCGAAGCTAAGCTCAGACAGCTTTGGCAGGTCAATATTGTCGGCAGCCAGGACGGTTATTTTACCGATGCGCAGCGGCCAGCCTTGTTTGAGCGCATTCGTGACAGTGGGGCTGAGCTTGTTACCGTCGCGATGGGCTCGCCACGTCAGGAGATCCTGATGCAGGCGTGTCGGAAGGTCCATCCCCATGCGCTTTATATGGGTGTGGGTGGAACATATGACGTATTTACCGGACGAGTAAAGCGGGCGCCTAAAGTCTGGCAAAACTTAGGTCTGGAATGGCTATACCGCCTGCTTTCACAGCCGACCCGCATTAAACGGCAACTCAGGCTGCTACGCTATCAGCGCTGGCATCTGACCGGTAAGCTTTAAACCTTTCAACGCGCTCATCCGGGCGCGTTTTGCTTTCCCTGCATGATTTTCAACCAGACTTATTCCAGTTTGTTACGCAGTTATTTGTAATTTTGTAAAAAATACGGAACCATTGCGCCCACTCGATGCAGTGCCGTAGTGATGTTGCGCCAGCAAATCTCTTGCCGACGCTGCATGGCCTGTTATTGACCCTGGCAACAACCAAACACAATAACCGGTAAAAACCGGAGTAAAGCAAACACAATACAGAGGATTTATGGCAGAGAAAAAAGCAGAGCTGCAGCGCGGGCTGGAAGCTCGACACATCGAACTTATCGCCCTGGGAGGGACCATTGGTGTTGGCCTGTTTATGGGCGCCGCCAGTACCCTCAAATGGGCCGGACCGTCGGTACTGCTGGCGTACATTATTGCGGGCCTGTTCGTGTTCTTTATTATGCGTTCAATGGGAGAAATGTTGTTCCTTGAACCCGTAGCCGGGTCGTTTGCCGTCTATGCGCACCGCTATATGAGCCCCTTTTTCGGCTATCTGACGGCCTGGTCTTACTGGTTTATGTGGATGGCGGTTGGCATCTCCGAAATTACAGCGATTGGTGTCTACGTCCAATACTGGTTCCCGGATCTTCCTCAGTGGCTGCCCGCCATTTTTGCCGTAGGGCTTGTGGCGCTGGCAAACCTTGCGGCAGTGCGCCTTTACGGGGAAATCGAGTTCTGGTTTGCAATGATTAAAGTGACAACCATCATCGTGATGATTGTCGTTGGCCTGGGCGTTATCTTTTTCGGTTTTGGAAATCATGGTCAGGCGACTGGCTTTAGCAACCTTACAGAGCACGGCGGCTTCTTTGCTGGCGGCTGGAAAGGATTCCTGACCGCGTTGTGTATTGTTGTGGCTTCCTATCAGGGCGTGGAGTTAATTGGTATTACCGCCGGCGAAGCTAAGAACCCGCAGGTCACCTTACGCAGTGCCGTAGGGAAAGTGCTGTGGCGTATTCTGATTTTCTATGTGGGCGCGATTTTCGTTATCGTCACTATTTTCCCATGGAACCAAATCGGCACTACAGGTAGCCCGTTTGTACTGACCTTCGCGAAAATAGGCATCACCGCGGCGGCAGGGATTATTAACTTTGTTGTTTTGACGGCGGCATTGTCTGGCTGTAACAGCGGTATGTACAGCTGTGGGCGTATGCTGTATGCCCTGGCGAAAAACCGCCAGCTCCCGGCCAAAATGGCGAAAGTTTCCCGTAGCGGCGTACCTGTCGTTGGGGTAGCTGTTTCTATCGGTATTCTGCTGCTCGGTTCTTGTCTGAATTACATCATTCCAAATCCGCAGCGCGTTTTCGTTTATGTCTACAGCGCCAGCGTATTACCGGGCATGGTGCCGTGGTTTGTGATCCTGATTAGCCAGATTCGCTTCCGTAAGGCGCACCGGGAAGCCATTGCCAGCCACCCGTTCCGATCTATTTTATTCCCGTGGGCTAACTACCTGACCATGGCGTTCCTGGCGTGTGTGCTTGTGGGGATGGGCTTGAATGAAGATACGCGAATGTCGCTGACGGTCGGCGTTGTTTTCCTGGCTGCGGTGACGTTGGTTTATAAGGTGTTTGGCCTGAATAAGCATGCCGTTAGTGAAAAACTGAACGGATAAGCATCAGGATGCACAAAGCATAACCAAACGCGCAGTTTTGCGAGTATTTTATTGAAATAAGCACTAGACAGCTGAGCACGAAGCCCGTATTATCCGACCCCGCAACGGCGCTACGCGCCCGTAGCTCAGCTGGATAGAGCGCTGCCCTCCGGAGGCAGAGGTCTCAGGTTCGAATCCTGTCGGGCGCACCATTTATTATAATGGCGCTAGAGCTGCGGTGGTATCATGTACCGCGTGAAAGTTTTACAGTGGTGGCTATAGCTCAGTTGGTAGAGCCCTGGATTGTGATTCCAGTTGTCGTGGGTTCGAGTCCCATTAGCCACCCCATTAATTTAGATGTATGCGAAGGTGGCGGAATTGGTAGACGCGCTAGCTTCAGGTGTTAGTGTTCTTACGGACGTGAGGGTTCAAGTCCCTCTCTTCGCACCACACCTAAATTAATAAGCAGTATTTCGGCGAGTAGCGCAGCTTGGTAGCGCAACTGGTTTGGGACCAGTGGGTCGGAGGTTCGAATCCTCTCTCGCCGACCAAATTTTAAAAGCCCTTCTGAAGAAGGGTTTTTTCTTTCAGCCCGGAGCCCTAATAAGCTTTTGATGTGTTGAAAGCAGCAGTAAAAGCAGTATTTCGGCGAGTAGCGCAGCTTGGTAGCGCAACTGGTTTGGGACCAGTGGGTCGGAGGTTCGAATCCTCTCTCGCCGACCACTTTAGAAAAGGCCAGCTTTCGAGCTGGCCTTTTTGCATCTGAAACTTACAGAGGATGAGAACCTTCGAAGGAGGTTTGAGCCGAGCGCAGCGAGACAACGTTGCTTCAGCAACGGCCCTTAGGGGAATAATCCTCTCTCGCCGACCACTTTAGAAAAGGCCAGCTTTCGAGCTGGCCTTTTTGCATTTGAAGCTTACAGAGGATGAGAACCTTCGAAGGAGGTTTGAGCCGAGCGTAGCGAGGCAACGTTGCTTCAGCAGCGGCCCGCAGGGGATGTCTCCCCTCGCAAATTCCCGCGGTCGCAAACCCACCCTTGTCATTCTGCCGCTGAAATTGTCGCCTGGGTGCGACAATCGAGTGATTTTGTGTCTTCAAATGGAGACATTTAATCTCATGTTTTTATTTGGTTTTTTTATTTAAGCCACAGTTTGTCTCCTGGAGGAGACAATTCATTTCTGCCGGTGCAGGCCGGCGGGAAAGCCCGGGGGAGAAAGCTTTGCGGTGCTAATACTATGAAAATACTAATTTTGGTAGTTGAGTCCGTTTCTGCATGCAAACCTGGCATGTATTGTGCAATAATACCTGCGTAGATGCTCATTCCACTTCTTATGTTTGCTTCGGCTTCATAAACCAAGGAATGACGCAGAGCCGATTACGGTGCTTATCGTCCACCGACAGATGTCGCCCCCACGGGGTCTCATCGAACACCCTGGACATAACGTTGAGTGAAGCACCACTTAGTTGTCAAACAGACCTGTTTTAACACCTGCCCTGTGGCAGGTGTTTTTTTTTGCGTGGGAAAAAGAAAAGGGCGGTAGAGCTCCGCCCTGATGATCAGCTGTTAGAGGGAGTTTGCAGCGTGAGCAACAGACCGTCACGACGCATGAGGGCGGCTTCTTCAGGCTTATGTAATTTGTCTAGAGAGTCTGCCAGCCAGGCGTAATCGTAGGCATCCGGGCGCTGTTTAATGGCCTCACGGAATGCATCACATGCCTGCTGCCATTCACCGTGTTTCATCAGCAGCTGGCCAAGCGTACTCTGCAGTAAAGGGCGATCGCCTTGCGTTTTGATCTGCTGGCGCAATGCTTTCTCTAACTGCTCTGGGTTACCTGACTTCAGACGCGGCATCAGCAATACCAGACGATCGTCATACTGGCGCTTCAGCCCGTCAAGGATGATCTCCTGGGCGGCGTCGTGATCATCGCACTCAATAAGATGCTCTGCCATGGCGACCTGCAGCGTGGTCTGGTGGCGCGTTTTACGGCTTTGATTACGCCACCAGGTTTTGAGGCCTTCGTTACCCTGTCCGGCCATCGCCTGATCCATAAGGCCGATCCACGCCTGCTGTTGCAGCGCATCGCGGTGGGCTTCATCCCCAATCTGCACTTTTTCCATGGCCGGCAGAATATCCAGCAGGGAACTCCATGCGCCGGTTCGCAGGTAAGCTTGCTCGGCCAGGCGAAGTACTTCAGGATGGCGCGGCGCAATTTCCAGAAGCTTATCAATGCCGTGGCGTGCGGCGTGGTTTTCATTGCGGGCAAGCTGCAGGCGAACGCGAGTGATTTCGACCGGGAGCTGATCGCTATCCGCCAGTTCGGCGGCACGCTCTAAATGCTGGTTTGCACGAATTTCATCCCCGCGTTGCTGGGCGGCTTCGGCAGCCAGCAAGTAATTAACCACCGGCTGTTCGGCGTGATCGGCATTCTTACTCATCAGCTTCTCAACCTGCTGATAATCGCCTTCGGCCAGTTTCAACAATGCGGCTTTGGTCTGTTTGCGGGCGCGGCTGCGTTTGCGGCCCAGGAACCACCCACGGGTACGGGCACCGGTACGGAAAATGCGGCGCAATACCCATTCGATGGCGAACAACACCAGCATGGTCAGGATCAGAATAATGACTAATCCGGTCACGCTGGTTTCAATGTTGTAGTTATCGGTCTGAATTAAAACATAGCCCTGATGGCCTGCCAGCATTGGGCCCAGCACGATGCCCGCAATCAGCAGCAGGAAGAGCAATAAGACTTTAATCATATTTATTCCCCCTGACTTACGGCAGGTGCCGGCTGAGCGGGGGCCGCTTCTGGCTGCGCATCATTGGCCGCAGGACTTGCCGGCTGAGCAAGCAAATTGCGAACCCGAGTCTGCATCAGCTTTTCAAGCAGGGCCTGGCTTTGCAGCGTTTGCGGAATATCCATATGAATACTTTGCTGGCTCAGGCCATCAAGCTCTTCAAGGAACGCTTTGGTGGCGGAATCATTGGTGTCGTAGTAGGCGCGAACCCACGTTGAAACGTTATCCAGCGCCTGCTTGTAAGTGTCTTCCTGATGGCGTGGCACCGCCTGCGCGGCGACTAGCAGGCGGGAGCGGATGTTTTCGCGCAGGTAGATATCCTGATTCGGCGCCAGGAGCGGAACCGCGGTTTCATCGCGGCGGCGGATAGTAATAAAGCTATCCATAAAGCTGTGCCAGCTTTTCACCAGATTTTGGCGCCATTCGGTAATCGTACCTGACAACTCGCTGCTGTCAGAATCCATCGGGGAATCATCGCTGTCGTTGTCGGCCAGACGCAAATTATCCAGGCCATTAGAGAGTTGATTGAGCTTGAGGATAATCCCGTCGTAGTCGACCTGTGTTACCGTAGACAGCGTAGAAATATCGTCTGTCAGTGCTCGGCGAGCGGTGATCAAACTTGGATCGTTCATATCTGCCAGGCTGGCGTCAGCGCTTTTCAATAGCGCAGCGGCCGTGGTGACATCCTGATCGCTCCACAGCTTGCGGCCGGCCAGTTTCACAAGGAAATCGGCCTGTGCCAGCAGCCAGGTTTTGGAATCGCTACCGGAAATAGTCGCGACTTTTTGCTGCACTTCGTCCAGATGACGTGCCAGCGCTGCCTGCTGTTTGCTGGCGTCGCTAAGTGCGGTCGTCTGCTGTTTTAGCGCCGCTTCAAATTCACTTTTTTGTTCTTCTTGCTGTTTTTGCAGGGCAATCAGCTGATTTGCCAGCGCATCGCTGGTGGCCGTCTGAGTGGACGCCTGATGCTTACCATAGCTATAAAGTCCGCCACCTAATGCCAGGGCAATGGCAATCGCGATGGCCCCCAGCGCAATACCGGCAATGCCGGAACGATTTTTCTTCGTCACGGGCTCGGCGTGTGATGGCGTCTCCGCCGCGGGTGTGGTTTCCTCAACTATGGCGGAGGAAGTATTTTGTTCCGTCATTGTGGCGTCCTGTTATTGTTAGGTGTGTTGTAACGCGCGAAGCAGCGCGTCATTGTCCGCATTCGCGGCGACCCGAATATTCTGCCAACCCAATGTCCTGGCAAGACTTGCCAAACGCTCGCTGACAACAAGTAACTCACAGCGAAGTAACCAGTTCTCGCGATACCAGTCAGGCGTAAGCGTATAAAGCTGCTGTAGCATTTCGCCGCTGGTCACGACCAGCGTTGAGATCCCCCGGGCGTGCCAACGGTGGGCTTCTTCTGTTCCATCGTAAATAATAGCGCTTCGCTGATAGCATTCGCAGAAGCTGACTTCTGCACCTCGCGCTTCCAGCGTTTCTCCCAACAGTTCACGCCCGCCATTACCACGTAAAATCAATGCGCGCTTACCAGCAACATTTTGTAATTCCGGTAATTGTAGCAAGATTTCGCTGGTTTCCCGATCTTGTGGGTAACGAATAGGAATATGGCTGACGGTATGGAAAGCCAGCGCTGTCGTTCTGCCGATGGCGAACCAACTGAGATTGCCCGGCCACGGGATGCCGTTACGGCGCAAAAGTGGGGCGGCATAGTCAATGACGTGCTGTGAGAGGACAAAGACCAGATCGCCTGGTGCGAGCGCCGCAAGCTGGGCCGGAAGCAGCGATAGTTGCCGGCCGGGCGAGAACTCGATAAGCGGGAAGCTGTAAGCCACCTGCCCGAGTGTGCGCAGTCGGCTCACTAACTCTTCCCCGGCTGGGGAGGGGCGGGTGACGAGGATCGTCATGCGGGAGCGTCTCCATCATAAACGTCGGCGAGGATTTCCCTTGCGCCGTTATTCAACAGCTCTTCAGCCAGTGAAACACCCATGGCCACGGCATCTTCTGGCTTACCTCGACGTTCACCACGAACCATAATGGAACCGTCCGGCGCGCCAACTAATGCGCGCAGCCAAAGCTCGTTATCTTTCAGCTCTGCATAGCTGCCGATCGGCACCTGACAGCCACCTTCAAGGCGCATATTCATCGCACGTTCGGCGCTCACGCGAACGGCGGTTTCATGGTGATTCAACGGTGCGAGCAGTGCTTTGGTGCGTTCATCGTCCAGGCGACATTCGATGCCGACGGCGCCCTGGCCGACTGCGGGTAAAGACACTTCCGGCGGTAAGGCGTAGCGAATGCGATCCTGCATCTCAAGGCGGTTTAGCCCGGCAACGGCAAGAATAATGGCATCGTATTCGCCTTTATCCAGTTTACCAAGGCGGGTGCCAAGATTGCCGCGCAGGGAACGAATCACCAGATCTGGACGCTGCTCGGCTATCTGACACTGACGGCGCAGGCTTGAGGTGCCCACAATGCTGCCGGCAGGCAACTCATCCAGCGTTTGATAATGATTGGAAACAAAAGCGTCGCGGGGATCGTCGCGCTCGCAGATGGTGACCAGCCCCAGACCTTCAGGGAATGCCACCGGCACATCTTTCAGGGAATGGACGGCGATGTCCGCGCGCCCGTCCAGCATTGCCAGCTCCAGCTCTTTAACGAACAGCCCTTTGCCGCCGACTTTGGCAAGCGGTGTATCCAGCAGGACGTCGCCACGGGTGACCATTGGCACCAGTTCAACGGTGAGTTGCGGGTGAAAAGCTTCAAGACGTTGCTTAACATAATGTGCTTGCCAGAGTGCAAGGGGACTTTGGCGAGTGGCAATTCTGAGTATATTGTCTAACATGCTTGTTACCGTAATTATCGTCCACTGACCATCCTACCACTCTTAGCGGAAGGCTGTCAGGTTCGGCGGTTTTTCCGGCAACAGAGGGACGTGATTCGTATTATGGAAGAAACAGCCTGTGGCCAGGGCATCTACCACTTTGGTAGCGCATCTTTCTTTACGGTCAACAGGCAAGGTGTTAAATTGATCACGTTTCCAGCAATTGCTGTCCCGATCGTTTATAATAATGGGGACAACAACCAGGAAACGGGTTTTTTCGTAATACTGAAACCATCAGGCGATACGTCTTGTACCTCTATATTGAGACACTTAAACAGAGACTGGATGCCATCAACCAACTGCGCGTAGATCGTGCGCTTGCTGCTATGGGGCCTGCCTTCCAACAGGTCTACAGTCTACTGCCAACGTTATTACATTATCATCACCCGCTGATGCCGGGTTACCTTGACGGTAACGTTCCCCGCGGCATTTGCCTCTACACGCCTGATGAAACCCAACGCCACTACCTGGACGAACTCGAACTGCAGCGCGGTATGCCGCCTCAGGAGACGCCAGCGGGCGAACTGCCGATCACCGGCCTCTATTCTATGGGCAGCACCTCCTCCGTGGGGCAGAGCTGCTCTTCTGACCTTGATATCTGGGTTTGCCACCAGGCCTGGCTCGATAACGACGAGCGCCAACTGCTGCAGCGCAAATGTAGCCTGCTGGAAAGCTGGGCGGCCTCCCTTGGCGTTGAGGTCAGTTTCTTCCTGATTGATGAAAACCGCTTCCGCCACAACGAAAGCGGCAGCCTGGGCGGCGAAGACTGCGGTTCTACCCAGCATATCTTGCTGCTGGACGAATTTTACCGTACTGCGGTACGTCTGGCCGGGAAGCGCATTCTGTGGAACATGGTGCCGGGCGATGAAGAAGAGCATTACGACGATTACGTGATGAGCCTCTATGCGCAGGGTGTCCTGACGCCGAACGAGTGGCTAGATCTCGGTGGATTAAGTTCACTGTCTGCTGAAGAGTACTTTGGCGCCAGCCTGTGGCAGCTCTATAAAAGCATCGACTCGCCGTATAAAGCCGTGCTGAAAACGCTGCTGCTGGAGGCGTACTCCTGGGAATATCCGAACACGCGCCTGCTGGCAAAAGACATTAAACAGCGCCTGCACGACGGCGAAATTGTCTCCTTTGGCCTCGATCCGTACTGCATGATGCTGGAACGCGTCACCGAGTACCTGACGCAAATCGAAGATCATGCGCGTCTGGACCTGGTTCGCCGCTGTTTCTATCTGAAAGTTTGCGAAAAACTTTCACGTGAGCGTGCCTGTGTTGGCTGGCGCCGCGAAGTCCTTAGTCAACTGGTGAAGAGCTGGGGCTGGGACGAAGCGCGTCTGGCGATGCTGGACAACCGTGCAAACTGGAAAATCGACCAGGTCCGCGAGGCGCACAACGAACTGCTCGACGCGATGATGCAAAGCTACCGCAATCTGATCCGCTTTGCGCGCCGCAACAATCTGAGTGTGTCCGCCAGTCCGCAGGACATCGGCGTGTTAACGCGTAAGCTGTACGCTGCGTTTGAAGCGCTGCCGGGCAAAGTCACGCTGGTAAACCCGCAGATTTCCCCCGATCTGTCTGAACCGAACCTGACCTTTATCCATGTGCCGCTTGGCCGTGCGAACCGCTCTGGCTGGTATCTCTACAACCGTGCGCCGAACATGGACTCTATCGTCAGCCATCAACCGCTGGAATATAACCGTTATCTTAATAAGCTGGTGGCGTGGGCCTACTTTAACGGCCTGCTGACCTCGCGTACCCGCCTGTTTATTAAGGGCAACGGTATTTGTGATTTACCGAAGCTGCAGGAGATGGTGGCGGATGTCTCCCATCACTTCCCGCTGCGGCTCCCGGCACCGACGCCAAAAGCGTTGTATAGCCCGTGCGAGATTCGCCATCTGGCGATTATCGTCAACCTTGAATATGACCCGACGGCCGCCTTCCGCAATCAGGTTGTGCATTTCGATTTCCGTAAGCTGGATGTGTTCAGCTTCGGCGAGCAGCAGCAGTGCCTGATTGGCAGCGTTGACCTGCTGTATCGCAACTCGTGGAACGAAGTGCGTACCCTGCACTTTAACGGCGAGCAGGCGATGATCGAGGCATTGAAAACCATTCTTGGGAAAATGCACCAGGACGCCGCACCGCCGGATAGCGTGGAAGTCTTCTGCTACAGCCAGCACCTGCGTGGCCTGATCCGCACTCGCGTACAGCAGTTGGTGTCTGAATGCATCGAGTTCCGCCTTTCCAGCACGCGCCAGGAGCCGGGCCGCTTTAAAGCGCTGCGCGTCTCCGGGCAGACATGGGGCCTGTTCTTCGAGCGTTTGAATGTCTCGGTACAAAAACTGGAAAACGCCGTTGAGTTTTATGGTGCCATCTCGCACAACAAGCTGCATGGCCTGTCGGTGCAGGTTGGCACTAACCAGGTACAGTTGCCGGCGGTCGTGGATGGCTTTGCCAGTGAAGGGATTATTCAGTTCTTCTTTGAAGAAGCCAGTGAAGACCAGGGCTTCAACATCTATATCCTGGATGAAAGCAACCGGGCGGAAGTTTATCATCATTGCGAAGGCAGCAAAGAAGAGCTGGTGCGCGACGTGAGCCGCTTCTACTCCTCGTCCCACGATCGTTTTACCTACGGCTCAAGCTTCATCAACTTCAACCTGCCGCAGTTCTATCAGATTGTGAAAACGGATGGGCGGGTGCAGGTCATTCCGTTCCGCACCCAGTCACTCACAACAGCCGCGCCGGTTAATCAGGACGACAACTCAGCGCCGCTGCTGCAGCAGTACCAGCCGTAATCAGCGGAAGCTAACCGCTTCACCTGCCTGCTGCGTGCTCGCTTCTTCCAGCAACTGCCAAAACTCTGCGCCGCTACGATCGCATATCCATTCGTCACCTTTCAGGTTGAAATGGTAGCCGCCGCTTTTGGTGGCCAGCCACACCTGATGCAAAGGTTCCTGGCGGTTGATAATGATTTTGCTGCCGTTTTCAAAGCTGATGGTCAGCACGCCACCGTTGATCTCACAATCAATATCGCTATCGCCGTCCCAGTCGTCCAGGCGCTCTTCAATCGTGCGCCACAGGTTATCGGCTAAAAGGTGAAATTCGCTGTCGTTCATGTCTGCTTCCTGTTGGGATTTCAGGGCAGTATAAGAGCATCGCCGGTAATTAGAAACTGCGGCTCAGGGATCATTCAGGGCCGTAATACTCATCCGTTTTATCTGTGCCACCTTTTGAAAGACAACCTGCGTCAGCGATGAGAAGGGGCCAGGTAGCAGCGATTATTTTCTTGCCCGATTTACTGCCAGGTGATTTTCAGCGGTCTGGGTGATGAAGAGTATTGCTTTTCAGGGTTCACCTGCGATGATAGACGGCAGAATAGTGAATCACAGGCTACCCGATAATGAAGAAGATTTTCTGCCCTCTAGCTTTGGCACTGACGCTCGTCAGCCTCACCGGCTGCGGCCTGAAGGGGCCTCTTTATTTCCCTCCGGCTGATAAAAAAGCGACGCCGACAACGCACAGCGCAACCCAAGAACAACCTGTCCAGACGGCACCCGTCCGCAACAGTCGCGGCATTGATGATGCGCCGACTCAGGTTGTTTACTAGCTAAATCGTGCTTTGTAACCGCGCTAATGGAGCAGAAGATGCAGTTCTCTAAAATGCATGGCCTTGGTAATGACTTTATGGTCGTCGACGCGGTGACGCAGAATGTTTATTTCTCTCCGGAGCTGATCCGTCGGCTTGCGGATCGTCATCTTGGCGTCGGCTTCGATCAGTTGCTGATCGTTGAGCCTCCCTACGATCCCGATCTCGACTTTCATTACCGGATCTTTAACGCCGATGGCAGTGAAGTTTCCCAGTGTGGTAACGGCGCGCGCTGTTTTGCCCGCTTTGTGCGCCTGAAAGGGCTGACCAATAAGCGTGAAATTCGCGTCAGTACCGCCAATGGCAGAATGGTACTGAGCGTGACGGAGGATGAGATGGTTCGCGTCAATATGGGCGAGCCTAACTTCGAACCGTCCCAGGTGCCGTTCCGGGCAAACAAAGCAGAAAAGACCTATATTATGCGTGCCGCCGAACAAACCATTATGTGCGGCGTCGTTTCAATGGGGAACCCGCATTGCGTTATTCAGGTCGATGACATCGAAACCGCCGCGGTTGAAAGCCTGGGCCCAGTGATGGAAAGCCATGAACGCTTCCCTGAGCGAGCCAACATCGGCTTCATGCAGGTGGTGAGCCGCGAACACATTCGCCTGCGCGTTTACGAACGCGGTGCGGGCGAAACTCAAGCCTGCGGCAGCGGCGCCTGTGGCGCAGTGGCGGTTGGAATTCAACAAGGATTACTGGCGGAGCAGGTACGCGTTGAGCTACCTGGCGGCCGTCTTGATATCGCCTGGAAAGGGCCAGGGTCACCGCTTTACATGACCGGCCCGGCGGCCCACGTCTATGATGGATTTATACATCTATGAAGAATGCCGAGGAACAGCAAGAAGCCCTTCTTGAGCTTAACGATGTCGCGGTTGCCGAATACTTACAGCGCAACCCTGATTTCTTTATTCGCAATGCCCACCAGGTGGAGAGCATGCAGGTTCCTCACCCGGTGCGCGGCAGCGTTTCGCTGGTGGAGTGGCATATGGCCCGCAGCCGTAACCACATCAACCACCTCGAAGAGAACATGACGCTGCTGATGGAGCAGGCGAGCGCCAACGAAGGTCTGTTCTATCGGCTACTGAAGCTTCAGGGGCGACTGGCTTCGGCTTCCAGCCTGCAGGAAATGCTGAACCGGCTGCATCGCTGGGCGCGGGACATGGGTCTTGCCGGGGCGAACATCCGGCTTTTTGCTGACCGCTGGCGTATCGGCGCTCCGTCAGACTTCACGCATCTCGCGCTGAACCGCCAGGCTTTTGAGCCGCTGCGTATTCAGCGTCTTGGCGAAAGCCAGCACTACCTCGGCCCGCTTAATGGCCCGGAACTTTTGTTGGTCTTGCCGCAGGCAAAAGCCATTGGTTCCGTTGCCCTGTCGCTGATGGGCAACGAGGGCGATCTTGGCGTTCTGTTGTTCAGCAGCCGCGACCCGCAACATTATCAACAGGGGCAGGGCACGCAGCTGCTGCACGAGCTGGCGCTGATGCTGCCAGACTTGCTGGAGCGTTGGATTGAACGGGCATGACCACTTCCGTATTAACATCTCACGTTGATGGTTTTCTGCGATACCTCAAGGTTGAGCGTCAGCTCAGCCCGCTCACTCTCCTGAACTACCAGCGCCAGCTCACGGCGATTATTCACATTGCCGAAGAGATGAAGCTCACCAGTTGGCAGCAATGCGATGCCGCCGCCGTGCGTTCACTGGCCGTGCGTAGCCGCAAGGCAGGCCTACAGGCCTCCAGCCTCGCGTTAAGACTTTCGGCACTACGCAGCTTTTTTGACTGGATGGTTAGCCAGGGAGAGCTGAAAGCGAATCCCGCCAAAGGCATCACCACGCCAAAAGCCGGTCGACATTTGCCTAAAAACATCGAAGTTGATGATGTGAACCATCTGCTGGATATCGATCTGAACGATCCGCTGGCCGTGCGCGATCGGGCAATGCTGGAAGTGATGTACGGCGCTGGCCTGCGTCTTTCCGAACTGGTGAACATGAACTGTGGTCATATAGATCTTTCTACCGGAGAGGTCTGGGTGATGGGGAAAGGGAGCAAAGAGCGCCGCGTACCCGTTGGCCGGAGCGCAGTGATCTGGGTTGAACACTGGCTGGATTTGCGCGAACTTTTTGGCCCGGACGACGATGCGTTATTTCTGGCGAAGACGGGAAAGCGAATATCCGCCCGCAATGTGCAAAAGCGGTTTGGCGAATGGGGTATCAAGCAGGGGCTAAGCAGCCATGTGCATCCCCATAAGCTGCGTCACTCGTTTGCTACCCACATGCTGGAATCCAGCGGCGATTTGCGCGCCGTTCAGGAACTGCTTGGGCACGCTAACCTGTCCACTACGCAAATCTATACCCATCTCGACTTTCAACATTTAGCCTCGGTGTATGATGCCGCGCATCCACGCGCCAAACGGGGGAAATCGTAATGCATTTTTACCGCCCGCTCGGGCAAATTGCTGCTCTGACATTCGATCTCGACGATACGCTTTATGATAACCATCCGGTGATCCTGCGCACCACTCAGGAGTCGCTGGCCTTTGTGCAGAATTATCACCCAAAGCTCAGCGCGTTTACTGCCCTGGATTTTCACCGCAGCCGTGAAGCGCTTCGCGTGAAAGAGCCGGACATTTATCATGATGTCACCGAATGGCGTCGCCGTGCCGTCGAGCAAATGATGCTGGATGCCGGACTTAGTGCGGAAGAGGCCTTTACCGGTGCCGGTGCCGCCATGGAGAACTTCGCAAAATGGCGCAGCCGCATCGACATCCCACAGGAAACGCACGACACGCTGGCAAAGCTTGCTAAAAAATGGCCGCTGGTGGCGATCACCAACGGTAACGCAGAGCCGCACCTCTTCGGGCTGGATAACTACTTCGAATTCATCCTGCGGGCCGGGCCGGACGGGCGGGCTAAACCTTTCAGCGATATGTATCATACCGCTGCGCAGCGTTTAGGTGTGCCGCTGGAGCATATCCTGCATGTCGGCGATGACCTGACCACCGATGTGGCCGGTGCCGTGCGCTGCGGAATGCAGGCCTGCTGGATTAACCTGCGCGAAGGCGACCTGATGCGGATAGATGACAGCCGTTTGTTGCCGCATCTGGAGATTTCGCGGTTGGCATCCCTCACCGCGCTGATATAATCAGCAGCAACTCTGTACAAATTTCCAGTAGTTGGCTGAGCCAACTCTTTCTCTTTTTCGGCGGTGCCAATGGACGTTTCTTACCTGCTCGACAGCCTCAACGACAAACAGCGCGAAGCGGTTGCCGCCACGCGCAGCAATATGCTGGTGCTGGCCGGGGCGGGCAGTGGTAAGACACGTGTGCTTGTGCACCGCATTGCGTGGTTGATGACGGTCGAAAACTGCTCGCCTTACTCGATCATGGCGGTGACCTTTACCAACAAAGCGGCGGCGGAAATGCGCCACCGCATCGGTCAACTGATGGGCACCAGCCAGGGCGGGATGTGGGTGGGTACCTTCCACGGCCTGGCACACCGTCTGCTGCGCGCGCACCATATGGACGCCAATCTGCCGCAGGACTTTCAAATCCTCGACAGCGAAGATCAACTGCGCCTGCTGAAGCGCCTGATTAAAGCGATGAACCTGGACGAGAAGCAGTGGCCGCCGCGCCAGGCGATGTGGTACATCAACGGCAAAAAAGACGAGGGCTTGCGTCCGCATCACGTTGAAAGCTACGGTAACCCAGTGGAGCAAACCTGGCAGAAGGTATACCAGGCCTATCAGGAAGCCTGCGACCGCGCCGGGCTGGTGGATTTTGCTGAGCTGTTGCTGCGCGCCCACGAACTGTGGCTGAACAAACCACATATCCTGAATCACTATCGCGAGCGTTTCACCAACATCCTGGTGGACGAATTCCAGGACACCAACAGCATTCAGTATGCGTGGATCCGCCTGCTGGCCGGGGACACCGGCAAAGTGATGATCGTCGGCGATGATGACCAGTCGATCTACGGCTGGCGCGGGGCGCAGGTTGAAAATATCCAGCGCTTCCTGAATGACTTCCCGGGGGCACAAACGATTCGTCTGGAGCAAAACTACCGCTCGACGAACAACATTCTGAACGCGGCCAACGCCCTGATTGCCAATAACTCTGGCCGCCTTGGTAAAGAGCTGTGGACCGACGGCAGCGACGGCGAACCTATCTCAATCTATTGCGCTTTCAACGAACTGGACGAAGCCCGTTTCGTGGTTAACCGCATTAAAACCTGGCAGGAAAACGGCGGTGCGCTGGAGCAATGTGCCATTCTGTACCGCAGTAACGCCCAGTCGCGCGTGCTGGAAGAGGCGCTGCTGCAGGGCAGTATGCCGTATCGTATTTACGGCGGGATGCGCTTCTTCGAACGTCAGGAAATCAAAGACGCGCTCTCCTATCTACGCCTGATGGCCAACCGCAACGACGATGCTGCCTTTGAACGCGTGGTGAATACGCCAACCCGCGGTATCGGTGACCGCACGCTCGACGTCGTGCGTCAGACCGCGCGTGACCAGCAGCTAACGCTGTGGCAATCTTGCCGCCTGCTGCTGCAGGAAAAAGCACTGGCTGGTCGTGCGGCCTCCGCGCTGCAGCGCTTTATGGAGCTGATTGACGCGCTCGCCCATGAAACTGCGGATATGCCGTTGCACGTCCAGACCGACCGGGTAATTAAAGATTCAGGCCTGTTCATCATGTATGAGCAGGAGAAAGGCGAGAAAGGCCAGACCCGAATTGAGAACTTAGAAGAGCTGGTGACGGCCACGCGCCAGTTCAGCTACAACGACGAAGACGAAGATCTGATGCCGCTGCAGGCGTTTCTCTCCCATGCCGCGCTGGAAGCGGGGGAAGGCCAGGCAGATACCTGGCAGGATGCCGTGCAACTCATGACGCTGCACTCGGCCAAAGGTCTGGAGTTCCCACAGGTATTTATCGTGGGGATGGAGGAAGGCATGTTCCCGAGCCAGATGTCCCTCGACGAGGGTGGGCGCCTGGAAGAAGAGCGCCGTCTGGCCTACGTGGGCGTAACCCGCGCAATGCAAAAGCTGACGCTGACCTATGCGGAAACGCGCCGCCTGTATGGGAAAGAAGCCTACCATCGTCCGTCTCGCTTTATCGGCGAGCTGCCCGAAAACTGCGTGGAAGAAGTTCGCCTGCGCGCAAGTATCAGCCGTCCGGTCAGCCATCAGCGGATGGGGACTCCTCTCGCCCAGAACGATTCTGGCTTTAGCCTGGGGCAGCGCGTGCGTCATCCTAAGTTCGGCGAAGGGACCATTGTGAACCTGGAAGGCAGCGGGGAGCACAGCCGCCTGCAGGTGGCATTCCAGGGGCAGGGAATCAAGTGGTTAGTTGCCGCTTATGCGCGCCTGGAAACCGTGTAACCTACAGAAACTAATTACAATTTTTAGTGCGTGGGCTACCCTTAATATGTCACTGGCATGAACTTGTTCAGCCGTGTCCCGTTGCGTGTTGACGCCATATTAGTGGTGGCGTAACATGCGCGCACGAATACGCTAAGAGGACACTCGCCTTGGACACACCCAGTAGATGCTGGCTCAATAACCTGTCATCCAGGTACAACTTCTAAGGCTATCCTCTGATGCTGATAGCCTTCGTGGTTGTCAGCGACCTCGTGTATTTTCATTCCGTCGCCCCTTGAGTCAGACTGTTTAATGGTCTGAAACCTCTATTGTTTCTGTCTGTGTGCCAACCGAATTGTCCCTGATCTTTTTTTGCATTGGGAGTCCCGGTCATGCTGAGCGCATTTCAACTGGAAAATAATCGCCTTGCCCGCATTGAGCTGGACGAGACGGATACCCTTGCCAATTCGGTATGGGTCGATCTCGTCGAGCCGGAAGAGAGCGAGCGAGAGCGAGTGCAAACGGAACTTGGTCAAAGCCTGGCAACCCGACCAGAGCTGGAAGACATCGAAGCGTCCGCGCGTTTTTTTGAGGACGAAGACGGCCTTCACATCCACTCCTTTTTCTTCTTTGAAGATGCCGATGACCACGCCGGTAACAGCACGGTCGCTTTTACCATTCGTGAAGGCCGCTTGTACACGCTGCGTGAACGTGAGCTACCTGCGTTTCGCCTTTACCGCATGCGCGCCCGCAATCAGTCCATGGCGGACGGCAACGCGTGGGAGCTGCTGCTGGATCTGTTTGAAACCAAAATCGAACAGCTGGCGGATGAAATCGAAAACATTTATAGCGATCTGGAACAGCTTAGCCGTGTGATCATGGAAGGGCATCAGGGCGACGAATACGACGCCGCGCTTTCGACGCTGGCGGAGCTGGAAGATATCGGCTGGAAGGTTCGTCTGTGCCTGATGGATACCCAGCGCGCGCTGAATTTCCTGGTGCGTAAGGCACGTTTGCCGGGCAGCCAGCTGGAGCAGGCTCGCGAAATCCTGCGAGATATCGAATCCCTGCTGCCGCATAACGAATCTCTGTTCCAGAAGGTGAACTTCCTGATGCAGGCGGCGATGGGCTTCATCAATATCGAGCAGAACCGCATCATCAAAATCTTCTCTGTGGTTTCGGTTGTTTTCCTGCCGCCAACGCTGGTGGCGTCCAGCTACGGGATGAACTTCGAGTTTATGCCTGAGCTGAAGTGGAGCTTTGGTTACCCCGGTGCGATCATCTTTATGATGCT
Organism: Cedecea sp. Ae19-4; assembly: GCF_059801165.1. NCBI lineage: Bacteria > Pseudomonadati > Pseudomonadota > Gammaproteobacteria > Enterobacterales > Enterobacteriaceae > Cedecea > Cedecea sp. Ae19-4. The sequence continues at coordinate 473,557 of NZ_JBCHWG010000002.1, forward strand.
CGCGGGCTTAGCGCCCTATCTCTATTTTAAGCGTAAGAACTGGCTTTAAACCGGTTGCGGCTTTCATCCTGAAGGCCGCATCTGTCGATAGCATTTATTATCTTGTCTCTGCGATTATCTTGAGGGGCAGTTGCTTCTCAGCTCTAGTACTGTGCGAATTGACCATTTATTTTCATGACTTATTTCGGGATTGTCACGAATGTGATCCATCAGGTAATTTCTACAGGAGTATTCCTTTTGATCATTAGTAGAGTTGACATAACTCTCCTGATAATCAAATGTGGCCGTGTCGTCCATCCCTCGGGCGAGTAACCAAATGATTAAATTTTCTGAGCCATATCTGAATATATAGCTTAATAGATCTATTTTACTGTTCCTCCAAACGTGATGATCTGAGCTCAACAGCTCGATATTTAGAAAGTTTTTATTTTCCTCAATCTTTTTCATGATTTTTTCATCTGCATGGCTTAAGACACTTGTTGCCAAAAGCAGATTTTCATTTTTAGTAGAATGATATGGGAGGGCGTAATTAATAAAGGTTATATTGCCGTAATCTATTGCGTTTATGATATCTTGCTCATCTATTTTTATGTAGTTAGTTAATTCTGGATGTTTTTTGATAAGGAAGTTAAAGCGCTCTACGAACCATGTATTTTTAGCTGAATAGCGGTTGTTTATTTCGGAAGTGATTTCTTCTACAAGATTATTTTTATCACTTTCATTGAGTTTATGATAATAATCAGCGTAGAGTAGGTTTAATAGTGCTGTGTTTGTATTTTCACGAAGTAATGCGTTTTTGTAAAAGATTATAAACTGAAATGGGACATATTTCGTCTCGGTGCTTCCAGCCATACAGTCCAGCATAAAGGTAAACGATTTTGCAGGATAAGTTTCAACCTCAGCCATTTCGTATAGATAATCAAAAGTGATACTATTATTTGAGCATTCATCATTAAATACTTGCTGAAGTTTTTTTATATTCCCTTGTTCCAACGCAGAAAAAATCATTGCGCGGTGATCTTGCTTTAATTTTTCTGAAAAGCAATAAAAATTATATACACAAAGTGATAATCTGAACAGTATTATGTACGTATAAATGTCAACTTTTTTGGGTAGGTTAATTAACAATGACAAAGAGGCTGGAAGGAAAGTTATCAGACTCATGGTGATAAAAAAAATCGTATGGGAGCTATAGGGCAAAATATTTGGTGAGAAAAAATAATAGAGTATGTTAACTATTATTAAAACATTGGCAGATAATATTATTTTGATGAATGTAATTTGTTCTTTTTTCTTAAGTGCGCCGTAAATAGTGATTGGTGTATAAATAAAAGGAGTTGTATAGATAATTGCTATAACTGCAAGGAATATATAAAAATCACTCGATGATGAAAACATCCATTGTCCTTAAATATTATTAATCCATTGATTTTTTACACTAACATGAATGCTTCTACGTCACTACTCCGTATATTGATTTGTGCCTGCTGCTTCACAGGCACATTACTAAAAAAATTGAGCCTATAACGGTTAGCGTATTTTATACCTTACGCAGACGCCGCTGGGTATAAATCGCATCGGCAATAAACAGCGCCAGCGCCGCCCAGATAAAGCCAAAAGTAATCAGCTTATCTTCAGTTACCACTTCGCCGTAGAACGTCACCGCCAGCAGGAACATCAGCGTCGGCCCCAGATACTGGAAGAAGCCCAGCGTGGAAAGGCGCAAGCGGGTCGCGGCGGCAGTAAAGCAAAGCAGCGGCACCGTGGTGATCACCCCGGCGGCAATAAGCATCAGGTTCAGCGTCCACGGGTTCATCCCCATATGGCTGGTGGCACTGTCGGCGATGCCAAACAGGTAAATGCCCGCGATCGGCAGCAGCCACAGCGTTTCAAACAGCATCCCGGTTTGTGCATCTACGGCAATCTTTTTGCGGATAAGGCCATAGAAAGCGAAGCTGAAGGCCAGACCCAGGCCGATGATCGGCAGCGAACCGAAAGTCCAGAGCTGAACCAGCACGCCACAGAAGGCCAGCAAGACAGCGACCCACTGCATCCGCCGGAAGCGTTCACCCAAAAAGAGCATCCCCAGCAGCACGTTCACCAGTGGATTAATAAAGTAACCCAGGCTGGCTTCCAGCATGTGCTGATTATTCACTGCCCAGATATAAAGCAGCCAGTTACCGCCAATCAACACGGCGCTTAACGCCAGCGCGAGGATCTTTTTACGGTTCTGGCAGGAGCGTTTCACCTGCGGCCACTGGCGGCAGACAGTGATCAGCGCCAGCATAAAGAAGAATGACCAGATAACGCGGTGGGTCAAAATTTCTGTCGCCGGTACGTAGTGAATCAGTTTGAAATATACCGGCGCGATGCCCCAGATAAAGTAGGCCGTCAGGGCAAGCAAGATCCCCTGACGTGTCTGTTTCGGATCCATGAAGAAAACTCAGCAAAAAAATAGTGAGCAAATAATAACAGGGTTTACATCCTTACCCTACCATGTAGGTAGCCGTTGCGCTGGCAATGTGCAGTTGGTCCTGGTTATGCAGCTCTACTCGCGCTACCGCAACTTTGTTACCGGCGCGCAACAGGCTGCTGCTGGCCGTGAAGCGCTCTCCGCGGCCCGGACGCAGATAATCCACGCGCAAATCGATGGTGCCCATTTTGGACAGACGTTGACGAAGCTCGTCTTCGGTGATGGTGTCGTGGCGAGTCAGCGTACTGCCTACGCAGACCAGGCCAGCCGCCACGTCCAGCGCGGAGGCAATAACGCCGCCGTGCAAGATGCTTTGTGCCCAGTTGCCCACCATCATCGGCTGATTATTAAAGCTCAGCTGGGCGAACGCTTTTTCATAGCGCTCCAGCTCCAGGCCAAGCGCGCGGTTAAACGGCATGTGATACACGAAGATTTCGCCCACCAGCTTGAGGGCGGCTTCTGTGGTCAATGCGGGGGAAGACATCGTTCATTCCTCGAACAAATAACGAATAAGTTAACAAAGTGTGTAGTTTATGCTTCTCAATTGTTGCTTTCCACTTTCAGAACCGTAGAGACGTGCTTTGGTCCATCCTGCGGTAAAATGTTTGGCAATAAATATTTAGACACTTTTTGTTATGGAGAACGGGACTAATGCTGAAACCTTTGGGGTGGGGAGTAGCCGCGATGCTGCCCTTGACCGCCTTCGCACAAGAAACCACCATCGATAAGATTCACGACAAGCCCGCGGTGCGAGGCAGCATCATTGCCAATCTGCTGCAGGAACACGACAACCCTTTCACGTTGTACCCGTACGACACGAATTACCTGCTGTACACCTGGACCAGCGATATGAACAAAGAGGCAATCAGCTCTTATGACTGGGCCAGCAATGCGCGCAAAGATGAGGTGAAGTTCCAGCTCAGCCTGGCCTTCCCGCTTTGGCGCGGAATTCTGGGGGATAACTCCGTGCTGGCCGCCTCCTATACCCAGAAATCCTGGTGGCAGCTTTCCAATCGCAATGAATCCTCCCCGTTTCGTGAAACCAACTATGAGCCTCAGCTATTCCTCGGTTTCGCAACGGAAGCAACGTTTGCGGGCTGGACATTGCGGGACGTCGAGTTTGGCTATAACCACGATTCAAACGGTCGTTCTGACCCAACCTCGCGCGGCTGGAACCGCCTGTACACCCGCCTGATGGCACAACACGGCGACTGGCAGGTGGAAGTCAAACCCTGGTACGTAGTGGGGAGCGTAGAGGACAACCCGGACATCACCAAATATATGGGCTACTACCAGCTTAAGGTGGGCTATGCGCTGGGCGATGCGATTTTCAGCGTGAAGGGGCAATACAACTGGAATAGTGGCTACGGTGGGGCAGAATTTGGCGTGAGTTACCCGATCTCGAAAAACGTTCGCTTCTATACCCAGGTCTATAGCGGCTACGGTGAATCGCTCATCGATTACAACTTTAACCAGACACGGGTTGGCGTAGGCGTTATGCTAAACGATCTTTTCTAAAGCATTGCAGTTTCTCTTCCAGGCGCTGAAAATGGCGCCTGAATTTTAGGTAGTGGGGATAGCGTGGCACAGGCGGAAGTAATCAATCAGGCGTCGCTGGCGAGACAGGTTCTGCAGGATATCTTTGGGTACCAACAGTTCCGTCCGGGTCAGGAAACCATCATCGACACGGTGCTGGAGGGGCGTGACTGCCTGGTAGTGATGCCAACCGGCGGTGGTAAATCCCTGTGCTATCAGATTCCTGCCCTGGTATTTGGCGGTCTGACCGTGGTGGTTTCCCCGCTGATTTCCCTGATGAAAGACCAGGTCGATCAGCTGCTGGCGAACGGCGTGGCGGCGGCCTGTCTTAACTCGACCCAAACCCGTGAACAGCAGCTGGAGGTGATGACCGGCTGCCGTACCGGGCAAATTCGTCTGCTGTATATCGCGCCTGAACGCCTGATGATGGACAATTTTATTGACCATCTCAGCAACTGGCAGCTTTCGATGGTGGCGGTGGACGAAGCCCACTGTATTTCGCAGTGGGGGCACGACTTCCGCCCGGAATATGCCGCCCTTGGTCAGCTTCGCGAAAGATTGCCTGCCGTCCCCTTTGTTGCATTAACGGCCACGGCGGACGACACCACCAGGCTCGATATCGTGCGCCTGTTGGGACTCCACGATCCGTTTATCCAAATCAGCAGCTTCGACCGGCCGAACATTCGCTACATGCTGATGGAGAAGTTTAAGCCGCTCGATCAGCTCACCCGCTATATTCAGGAACAGCGCGGTAAGTCCGGGATTATTTACTGCAACAGCCGGGCGAAAGTGGAAGACATTGCCGCCCGACTGCAAAGCAAAGGCATCAGCGCCGGCGCTTATCACGCGGGCCTGGAGCATCAGGTGCGCGGTGACGTGCAGGAGAAATTCCAGCGTGACGATCTGCAAATCGTGGTCGCGACCGTCGCTTTTGGCATGGGCATCAACAAGCCGAACGTGCGTTTTGTCGCCCACTTCGATATCCCCCGCAACATTGAATCTTACTATCAGGAAACGGGCCGCGCCGGGCGCGATGGCCTGCCTGCGGAAGCGATGCTGTTTTACGATCCGGCGGATATGGCCTGGCTGCGTAAATGCCTTGAAGAAAAAGCACCGGGACAGCTGCAGGATATCGAGCGCCATAAGCTCAACGCCATGGGTGCGTTTGCCGAAGCGCAAACCTGCCGCCGTCTCGTGCTGCTGAACTACTTCGGCGAAGGCCGCCAGCAGTCCTGCGGCAACTGTGATATCTGCCTCGACCCGCCTCGTCGCTATGACGGTCTGATGGACGCGCAAAAAGCGCTGTCCTGCATTTACCGCGTCGGCCAGCGCTTTGGGATGGGCTACGTGGTTGAGGTTCTACGGGGGGCCAACAACCAGCGAATTCGCGATCTCGGCCACGACAAACTGAAAATTTACGGCGAGGGCCGCGAGCACACGACGGAGCACTGGGTCAGCGTGATCCGCCAGCTCATTCACCTCGGCGTGGTGACGCAAAATATCGCCGCGCACTCAGCGCTGCAGCTCACGGAAGCGGCACGTCCTTACCTGCGTGGTGAAGAGCCGCTGATGCTGGCGGTGCCCCGTGTTGTCGCCATCAAGCCGCGCGCCAGTCAGAAAGTCTTTGGCGGTAATTACGATCGCAAGCTGTTCGCCAAACTAAGAAAACTGCGCAAATCCATCGCGGATGAAGAAAACATCCCGCCTTATGTGGTATTCAACGATGCGACGCTGATTGAAATGGCGGAACAGATGCCGCTGTCGCCCGGCGAGATGCTGGGCATTAACGGGGTGGGGACGCGCAAACTTGAGCGCTTTGGCCGCCCGTTTATGACGCTTATCCGCGACCACGTTGACGGCGTGGATGAAGAGTAGCCTGCCGCGAAGAAAAGTGGCAGGATAATGACTCTTCGAATTATCTGCACGCGAGCTATTCCCTATGTTAATGCTATTTCTGACCGTGGCGCTGGTGCACATCGTTGCCCTGATGAGCCCGGGGCCTGACTTTTTCTTTGTTTCCCAGACTGCCGTAAGCCGCTCTCGCAAAGAGGCGATGATGGGCGTGCTGGGGATCACCGCTGGCGTCATGGTTTGGGCAGGCGTGGCGCTGCTAGGCCTGCATCTTATCCTCGAAAAAATGGCCTGGCTGCATAACATCATCATGGTCGGCGGCGGGCTGTATCTATGCTGGATGGGCTATCAGATGCTGCGCGGCGCATTCAAGAAAGAAGTTAAAAGCGAAGAAGCGCCAAAAGTCGAGCTGGCGAGCGGTGGGAAGAGCTTTGTGAAAGGGCTGCTGACGAACCTGGCTAACCCGAAAGCGATTATCTACTTCGGCAGCGTGTTCTCGCTTTTTGTTGGCGACAACGTGGGCAGCGCCGAGCGCTGGGGCCTGTTTGTGCTGATCGCGATTGAAACCTTCGCCTGGTTCACTATCGTGGCGAGCCTGTTCGCCTTACCAAAAATGCGTCGCGGCTATCAGCGCCTCGCCAAATGGATAGACGGTATGGCTGGCGCTCTGTTCACCGGGTTTGGTATTCACCTGATCATCTCCCGATAATCAGGCTTGGCGCGCTCCCGCAAGCAGCGCGCCAACCAGCATAAACAGCGAGCCAAAGACCCGGTTCAGGGCTTTCATCTGGCGCGGCCCTTTAATCCAGGCGGCAATCCGTTTGGCCAGGGTCGCATAGCCAATCATCACAATAATATCGACGACGACTGTGGTAACACCGAGCACAACGTACTGCATCGCCTGGGGCTGATGCGGGACGATAAACTGCGGGAACAGCGCGGCCAGAAACACGATGCTCTTCGGGTTGGTCAGGTTAACAAACACCGCTCGCTTGAACAGTTTGCTGCGCGGTTGCGTGGTGGCCAGCGTGTTTAAGTCCAGTGCACCAGCGGCTCTCCATTGCTGGATGCCCAGCCAGATAAGATAGGCAACGCCCGCCCACTTCAGCACTTCAAAGGCCAGCAGCGAGCGTGAAAACAGGGCCCCAAGCCCAACGCCGACCAGCACAATATGCAGCGCCAGCCCGGTTTGCAGTCCGGTAATTGACGCTGCCGCACCGCGATAGCCGTGGCTGATAGCGGTAGTCATGGTATTGATGGCACCAGAGCCGGGGGAAAGGCTAAGAATTATTGTGGTTAGCAGATAGGTAAACCACCACTCGAAGGTCATGCGAAACTCCCTGAACGCGCGCTTTTATGCCACAATACGCTATTGTTGATAAGCGTGCCACGGGCCATAAAAAAACCACAGATACCTGATGCCGACCCCTATGTCTCAGCATAAAAATGGATGGTTAGAACGCGAAGGCGCATTTGCTGCTTTTGCCACGGGCCCACTGACGGACTTCTGGCGCAAGCGGGAAGAGCGCGAATTTACCGGCGTGGACGACGTGCCGGTTCGCTACGTTCGCTTCTGTTCACCGCAGCACGATCGCGTGATTGTGGTCTGCCCTGGTAGAATAGAAAGCTACGTGAAATATGCTGAGCTGGCGTATGACCTGTTCCACAGCGGGTTTGATGTGTTGATCATCGACCACCGCGGGCAGGGGCGTTCAGGACGCATGCTGTCGGACACCCACCGTGGCCACGTCGTCAACTTTAGTGACTATGTCGAAGATTTTGACCATTTTTACCAGCAGGAAGTGGCGTCAGGGCACTGGCGTAAACGCTACCTGTTGGCCCATTCGATGGGCGGCGCCATTGCCGCGTTATGGTTACAGCAAGCCCCGGGCGCTTTTGATGCGGTCGCGCTCTGCGCCCCGATGTTTGGTATTATCCTGCGCTGGCCGGAATGGATGGTGCGTCATATTCTTGACTGGGCCGAAGGGCATCCACGTATTCGGGAAGGATACGCCATTGGGACGGGCCGCTGGCGCGCACTGCCGTTTAGCGTTAACGTCCTGACCCACAGCGAAGAGCGGTACCGCCGCAGCCTGCGTTTTTATGCTGATGAGCCAGCATTACGGGTGGGCGGGCCAACGTTCCATTGGGTACGAGAAGGGATCCTCGCCGGAGAAAAGGTGTTAGCAGGAGCCACTGCCATCACCACGCCGATCTTTTTACTCCAGGCGGAAGAGGAGCGAGTGGTCGATAACCGCGCGCACCAGCAATTCTGCGAAATTATGGCCGCGGCGGGCCACCCTTGTGAGGGGGAAACACCTTACGTCATTGAAGGCGCGTATCACGAGATCCTGTTTGAGAAGGACGCTATGCGAGCCAGAGCATTGTCTGCCGTGCTTGAGTTTTTCGACCGGCATAACTAATTGAAAATATCTCTCCAGAGGCTGAATATCCCTATGTACCACGTCGTTGCTTCAGATTTAGATGGCACCTTGCTGTCTCCCGATCATTTCCTCTCCGCTTACGCGAAAGAAACGTTAAAACTGCTCACCGCTGAAGGCGTTAACTTTGTTTTTGCCACCGGCCGTCACCATATCGATGTGGCGCAAATTCGCGACAATCTTGAGATCAAGGCGTACATGATCACCTCGAACGGCGCTCGCGTGCACGATACCGACGGCAACCTGTTCTTCTCTCACGATCTCGACCACGACATCGCTCAGGACTTGTTTGGCGTGGTGCATAACAACCCGGACATCGTGACCAACGTCTACAAAGGCGACGAGTGGTTTATGAACCGCCACCGCCCGGAAGAGATGAAGTATTTCCAGGAAGCAAAATTCAGCTACACCCTGTTTGAACCGGGCCTGCTGGAAGCCGACGGCGTCAGCAAAGTATTCTTTACCTGCGACGATCACGACACGCTGCTGCCGCTGGAACAGGCGATCAACGCCCGCTGGGGTGACCGCGTGAACGTCAGCTTCTCGACGCTGACCTGCCTGGAAGTGATGGCGGGCGGTGTTTCCAAAGGGCACGCGCTGGAAGCGGTCTCGAAAGCGATGGGTTACGGCCTGAAGGATTGCATTGCCTTTGGCGACGGCATGAACGACGCCGAGATGCTGAGCATGGCCGGTAAGGGCTGCATCATGGGCAACGCTCACCAGCGCCTGAAAGATCTGTTGCCGGAGCTGGAAGTGATTGGCACCAACGGCGACAACGCCGTGCCGCATTATCTGCGTAAGCTGTTCCTCAAGACTGAGTGATCGGCAAATGACGAGTGGTTAATAAGTGCCCACTCGTCAACTAAATAGTTAAGCCGATGTAGCCTCCTCTCAGTACAATGGCGCAATCTTGTTCGTTGTGGATTGCTCATTGTGCCATTACTCATCATTACCACGATTCTGTGGGCCTTCTCGTTTAGCCTGATTGGGGAGTACCTCGCCGGGCATGTGGACAGCTATTTCTCGGTGCTGATGCGCGTTGGCCTGGCGGCGCTGGTGTTTCTGCCGTTCCTGCGTTTTAAAGGCTACCCGCTCAAAACCCTGCTGCTGTACATGCTGGTGGGCGCGCTACAGCTGGGCGTGATGTACCTCTTCAGCTTCCGCGCTTACCTCTATCTCACGGTATCCGAATTCCTGCTTTTCACGGTAATGACGCCGCTGTACGTCACGCTGATTTACGACCTGCTGAGCGGCAATAAACTGCGCTGGGGCTATGCGCTGAGTGCGGGGCTGGCGGTGATTGGCGCGGCGATTATTCGTTACGATAAAGTCAGCGATCACTTCTGGATCGGCCTGCTGCTGGTGCAGGGGGCGAACATCTGCTTCGCTATCGGCATGGTGGGCTACAAGCGCCTGATGGAAACGCACCCGATGCCGCAGCACTGCGCGTTTTCGTGGTTCTATCTGGGGGCGTTTATTGTCGCCGTTGTTGCCTGGTTTGCGCTTGGCAATCCGCAGAAACTCCCCACCACGACGCTACAGTGGGGGATTTTGGTCTGGCTTGGCGTTGTCGCTTCCGGGTTGGGTTATTTTATGTGGAACTACGGTGCAACTCAGGTGGACGCCGGCACGCTCGGCATCATGAACAACGTGCACGTCCCGGCCGGGCTGCTGGTGAATCTTGCCATCTGGCAGGAGCAGCCCCACTGGCCGAGCTTTATTATTGGGGGAACGGTGATAATGGCCTCGCTGTGGGTACATCGCCGATGGGTCGCTCCGCGTTCTTCACAAACGGTAAATGGTCGCAGGCGTGCTGGCGCGTCGAGCGAATAAAAGCCTCGGTCACCGGCTGGCGCTGTTCGCCGTCACGTACCGCGGCGTAGAGGCGGCTCCATAAACCTTCACCCAGGGTTCTGGTCACAATCAGGCCCTGGTGCTCAAAACTTTCCACCACCCAATGCGGCAGGGCGGCAATCCCCATTCGCGCCGATACCATCTGAATCAGCAGCAGCGTGTTATCGACGTTTTTCAGCGACGGGCTAACTCCTGCTGGTTGCAGGAAATGACGCCAGATATCCATACGCTCACGCTGTACCGGGTAAATAAGCAGCGTTTCAAGCGTTAAATCTTCAGGCTCAATGCTCTCTTTCTTCGCCAATGGGTGGTCGGTCGCCATCACCAGGCGCACTTCAAAATCAAACATCGGCGAATAATGTAGCCCGCTGCGCGGCAAAATATCCGATGTCAGAACGATATCCAGCTCGCCCTGCTGCAGCGCAGGCTGCGGATCAAACGTAACGCCGGATTTAAAGTCCATCTCCACCTGCGGCCAGTGCTGGCGGAAATTTTCCAGCGCAGGCGTCAGCCACTGAATGCAGCTGTGGCACTCAATCGCAATGCGCAGCCGGGTTTGATGCGGCTCATTGCAGGCCTGCAGGGCGCGGCCAATCTGCGGCAACACTTGTTCCGCCAGCTGCAGCAGGATCTCCCCCTGCGGCGTAAAGCGAAGTGGCTGACTTTTACGGATAAACAGGCGGAAGCCGAGCCGCTGCTCCAGATCGCTGAACTGGTGAGAGAGGGCCGACTGAGTCTGATGCAGGGCGGCAGCAGCGGCGGCCAGCGAACCGCTGTGTCGTAACGCTTGCAGCGTCCGCAGGTGTTTAATCTCGATCATGAAAGTCCTTCACTTCGGCATGAACAAATTGCGCTTGAGGATTATACAGTACCTGCTGATTATAGAAGTGTAAACATCTGGATGGCTAAATACATCGCACCGAATAGAGGAAAGACCATGACAATCCATAATCACACCCTGGGGTTCCCTCGCGTCGGCCTTAAGCGCGAGTTGAAAAAAGCACAAGAAAGCTACTGGGCAGGGAATACCTCCCGCGAAGAATTACTGGCGGTTGGCCGCGAACTGCGTGCCCGCCACTGGGACCAACAAAAACAAGCCGGCGTCGAATTACTGCCGGTGGGCGATTTCGCCTGGTACGACCATGTTCTGACCACCAGCCTGCTGCTCGGTAACGTACCGGCTCGTCATCAGAACAAAGACGGCAGCGTCGATATCGATACGCTGTTTCGCATCGGCCGTGGCCGGGCACCAACCGGCGAGCCTGCTGCTGCCGCAGAAATGACCAAATGGTTCAATACCAACTACCACTACATGGTGCCGGAATTTACTAAGGGGCAGCAGTTCAAACTGACCTGGACTCAGCTGCTGGAAGAAGTCGACGAGGCGCTTGCGCTGGGCCATAAGGTGAAACCTGTCCTGCTTGGGCCAGTGACTTACCTGTGGCTGGGCAAAGTGAAAGGCGAACAGTTTGATCGCCTGAGCCTGTTGAAAGATATTTTGCCGGTCTACCAGCAGGTGCTGGCCGAATTGGCGAAGCGTGGCGTTGAGTGGGTACAAATCGATGAGCCTGCGCTGGTGCTGGAGCTGCCAAAAGCATGGCTGGATGCCTTCAAACCCGCTTACGACGCGCTGACCGGCCAGGTGAAGCTGCTGCTTACCACCTACTTCGAAGGCGTGGGGCCAAACCTGAACACCATCACCGCGCTGCCGGTGCAGGGTCTGCACGTTGATTTTGTACATGGCAAAGATGACGTGAATGACATCCATAAGAAACTGCCTGCAAACTGGTTGTTGTCGGCGGGTGTTATCAACGGCCGTAACGTCTGGCGTGCCGATCTGACGGAGAAATATGCTCAGTTAAAAGACCTGGTGGGTCAACGTGAGCTGTGGGTGGCATCTTCCTGCTCCCTGCTGCATAGCCCAATTGACCTGAGCGTAGAAACTCGCCTGGATGCCGAAGTTAAAAGCTGGTTTGCTTTTGCCCTGCAGAAGTGTGCTGAGCTGTCCTTACTGACTGAAGCATTAAACAGTGGGAATACCGCCAAAATTGCTGAATGGAGCGCCCCGATTCAGGCTCGTCGTCAGTCCAAACGTGTACACAATGCCGCTGTCAGCGAGCGTCTGGCTAAAATTACCGCCCAGGACAGCCAGCGCCAGAATGCTTACACTGCCCGTGCAGCAGCCCAGCGTGAACGCTTCAACCTGCCGGCCTGGCCAACAACGACCATTGGCTCCTTCCCGCAAACAACTGAAATTCGCGGCCTGCGCCTGGACTTCAAAAAAGGCAAGCTGGACGCGAGCAACTATCGCACCGGTATCGCCGAACACATTAAGCAGGCGATTGTTGAGCAGGAACGTCTGGGCCTTGACGTGTTGGTGCATGGCGAAGCTGAGCGTAACGACATGGTTGAGTATTTCGGCGAACATCTGGATGGCTTCGTCTTTACTCAGAACGGCTGGGTGCAGAGCTACGGTTCCCGCTGCGTGAAACCCCCGATTGTTATCGGTGATATCAGCCGTCCGGAGCCGATCACCGTTGAGTGGGCCAAATACGCGCAGTCCCTGACCGACAAACCGGTTAAAGGCATGCTGACCGGTCCGGTGACGATTCTTTGCTGGTCCTTCCCGCGTGAAGATGTTTCCCGGGAGACTATCGCGAAGCAGATTGCGCTGGCCCTGCGTGACGAAGTAGCGGATCTGGAAGCCGCAGGTATCGGTATCATCCAGATTGATGAACCCGCCCTGCGTGAAGGTTTGCCGCTGCGCCAGTCCGACTGGCAGGCTTATCTGGAGTGGGGCGTGGAGGCCTTCCGTCTGAACGCCGCCGTGGTGCGAGATGACACCCAAATCCATACCCACATGTGCTACTGCGAGTTCAACGACATCATGGACTCCATTGCGGCGCTGGATGCGGACGTGATCACCATCGAAACTTCCCGTTCCGATATGGATCTGCTGGAGGCGTTTAAAGAGTTCGAATACCCGAATGAAATCGGGCCGGGCGTGTACGACATCCACTCTCCAAACGTTCCGGATGTGCAATGGATTGAAGCCCTGCTCAAGAAAGCGGCGGAATCTGTTCCGGCAGAGCGCCTGTGGGTTAACCCGGACTGCGGCCTGAAAACCCGTGGCTGGCCAGAAACCCGTGCGGCGCTGGCAAACATGGTGCAAGCGGCCCAGAATCTGCGCGAGGCTTAATACTAAAACGGAGGTGAGAGCCTCCGTTTTTCACACAGTTAAAATCACGCCCTCATCTCCCTGTTCGCTAATGCATGCTAATGCCAGGAATAATGCCCTTACTCTTTTCTGAAAGTCGTATTTATCCAACATTCACCTTGTCACGCTGAATTTTTTCTTGAGAAGCTTACTGCGCAGTTTGTCTTTTTTTGTGAAATAAAAGGATACTTATGAAGCAGCTAAGCGGTGAAAGCTGGGTTAGTCGATTCCAGGGAAGTAGTGACACGCAAACCCTGAGTCCAATATTCCGGGCAAATGTTAATAATTTTCTAAAAAGCCTTGAAGATGCTGGCGTCAGGGTAACTATTTCGGCGACGTTACGTCCGCCGGAAAGGGCATATTTAATGCACTGGTCCTGGAAGCTGGCACGAGGCATAGTTGAACCCGCCAATATTCCTGAAAAATCGGGTGTGGAAATTGAATGGGTGCATAATGGTGCGAACGGAAAGGCTGACAGAAATAAAAGCATTAATGCGGCAAAAGCGATGGTCCGGGCTTATGGCATGTCCAATCTCAACGTTGCTCCGGCGTTAAGGAGCCGACATACGGAAGGCAATGCTATTGATATGACGCTGTCGTGGATGGGTAACCTGGAAATTAAAGATAATAAAGGTGAGACTGTTATTATCAAAACAATGCCCCGTGATGGCATGAATGCTCAATTACATGAAGTAGGGAAAAGCTTTGATGTGATAAAGTATCACGGCGGTGCTAACGATAAACCTCATTGGTCAACGGATGGTCGATAAAATGAATAAAAGCCTAATTTTCTGTGCGCTATTCTTTTTGGTTTCCTGCGCTCAGGCTGCGGATAAATATCCAAAAGACGTTACTGAGTTTCTAATAAATGCAGATGACTGCCAGCATTTATCTGGTGAATGGGATTCGAGCTTGCCAAAAGAGCAGCAAAAGGATATTGAAAAACAGGTTAATGTTATCTGTGGTAAAGCAAAATCGCAGCAGGGTGCTTTGAGAATTCGCTACCATAATGAAAAAAGTATTCTTGATGTGATTAACGAATACGATTTTTAGATGTCAGGGATATAACGGGCCGTGACGGACGGCCCGTTATGTTATGCAGTCCGGGGTAACCGACCGGCTTTACTTCCTTACTCCGTACCGTTTAAACCACGCCAGCATCCTTTCCCAGCCATCTTTGGCCGACGCTTCATGGTAGCTCGGGCGGTAGTCAGCGTTAAAAGCGTGCCCGGCTTCCGGGTAGACAATAATTTCCGCCCTGGCATTGGCCGCTCTTAGTGCCTGGCGCATGGTCTCAACGCTTTCCTGAGAAATCCCGGTATCCTGACCACCATAAAGGCCTAGCACTGGCGCATTAAGATTGACGGCGATATCTACCGGGTGGTGATGAGAGTTCAACGTTTTCTCACCCGTCAGCTTGCCGTACCAGGCGACGGCCGCTTTCAGCTGTGGATTGTGCGCCGCATAAAGCCAGGCAATTCGCCCGCCCCAGCAAAAACCGGTGACCATCAGGCGATGCGCATCGCCGCCGTTGCGTGAAGCCCAACTGGCCACATGATCAAGGTCGCCCAGCACCTGGTTATCCGGCACTTTTGAGACCAGGCCGCTTAACAACGTGGGGATATCGGCAAAATCTCCCGGTTCTCCCTGGCGAAAATAAAGCTCCGGGGCGATGGCCAGATAGCCTTCAAGCGCCAGTCGACGGCAGAGATCGCGGATATGTTCGTGAACGCCAAATATCTCCTGAATGACAATCACGACCGGCAGCGGGCCATCGGCATTTTTGGGCCTGGCGTGGTAAGCCGGCATATTGTCGCCCTGGCTTGGAATTGACGTTTCCCCAGAAAGAATAGTGTCGTCCGGCGTTAGCAAAGCGGTGGGGGCGATGGGGGATGCCGCCGGTGCGAAACCTTCGCCCGGTGTGTTATGTGTTGTTTGCTTTTGTTTCATGGTTTTCTCCGAACCAGCATTAGCGCAGTGTGATAACTATAGCCAGGATTAGTAGCAAATCTGGCGGGCAAAAAACGCCGTCAAAGTTCAAAAAATAGCCCGATTGACGCTTAATTGTGATGCTGATCGCATATGAATATACAAATAATGTAACTTGTTTCATCCAAAGTGAGCGTCATCACGAAATTATGCTCAGGGGTTCTGTAAAGTGTCGCTTTGCTTCTCCTGAAACCTACTCAACAGAGGAGTCTGTTATGTCCAAGTCTGATGTTTTCCATCTCGGCCTCACTAAAAATGACCTGCAAGGGGCTACGCTTGCCATCGTCCCTGGCGATCCTGAGCGTGTGGAAAAAATCGCCGCGCTGATGGACAAGCCGGTTAAGCTGGCTTCCCACCGTGAATTCACTTCCTGGCGTGCTGAACTCGACGGCAAGCCGGTTATCATCTGTTCTACCGGTATCGGCGGCCCATCTACCTCTATTGCCGTTGAAGAACTGGCACAGCTTGGCATTCGCACTTTCCTGCGCGTCGGGACTACCGGGGCGATTCAGCCGAACATCAACGTCGGCGATGTGCTCGTGACCACCGCATCTGTTCGCCTGGATGGTGCCAGCCTGCACTTCGCGCCAATGGAATACCCGGCTGTGGCAGACTTCGCATGTACTACCGCGCTGGTTGAAGCGGCAAAAGCCGTGGGCGCAACGACGCACATCGGCGTGACGGCATCCTCCGACACCTTCTACCCTGGTCAGGAGCGTTACGACACGCTCTCCGGCCGCGTAGTTAGCCGCTTCAAAGGCTCAATGAAAGAGTGGCAGGAAATGGGCGTGATGAACTATGAAATGGAATCCGCCACGCTGCTGACCATGTGCTCCAGCCAGGGTCTGCGTGCGGGTATGGTTGCCGGGGTCATCGTGAACCGTACTCAGCAAGAGATCCCTAACGCGGAAACCATGAAGAAAACGGAAAGTCACGCGGTGAAAATCGTGGTCGAGGCGGCGCGTCGCCTGCTGTAGTTTTGCTTTTCCGATCATAAGGCCGGCGCTCGCCGGCTTTTTTTATGCTTTGCGCGCTCCCTTCCGGAAAATCCCTTTTCATCTGGACATTTATACAGCAGAATTTTATTTTGCCGATGTTGGTATCGTTTTGGGGGAAGCATGGATATTTCACTGTTGTTTGGGCTGGGCATCGGGTTGGTGGGCTTGCTGACCGGCTGGCTTGTCGCCAGTCTGCGTGCGGCGCAGCGGTTGGCGGCTTTGCATGAAGAACAGCGTGAAATCTACGGTGAGCTTACAGCCGCGCGGCAGGAGCTTCAGCAAAACCAGCACTGGCGAGATGAGTGCGACCAGCTTAACCGTGAGGTCCGTGCTCAAATGGAAATTAACAGCGGGCAGGAAGCAGATATTCGTGAGCTGACCACGTTGCTCGAGCAAACCCGGCTCAATGCTGAAGACAAGCATCGCCAAATGCTTAACAGCGAGCAGCGCCTGAACGAGCAGTTTGAGAATCTGGCCCACCGTATTTTTGAGCAAAGCGGGCGTAAGGTTGAAGAGCAGAACCGCCAAAGCCTTAACGTGTTGCTTTCCCCACTTCGTGAACAGCTCGATGGCTTCCGACGCCAGGTCCAGGAGAGTTTTGGCCAGGAAGCACGCGAACGGCATACGTTGACGCACGAAATCCGTAACCTTCAGCAGCTCAATGCACAAATGGCGCAAGAGGCGCTCAATCTCACCAAAGCACTGAAGGGCGACAACAAAACCCAGGGTAACTGGGGGGAAGTGGTGTTAACTCGGGTATTGGAAGCTTCTGGCCTGCGTGAAGGGCATGAATACCAGACTCAGGTGAACATCCAGCTTGAAAACAACAGTCGTATGCAGCCGGATGTTATCGTCCGCCTGCCTCAGGGCAAAGACGTTGTTATTGATGCAAAAATGACGCTGGTGGCCTATGAGCGTTACTTCAATGGTGAAGATGAACTCACGCGTGAAAGTGCGCTGAATGAGCACATCACCGCTATCCGCAGCCATATTCGCCTGCTGGGGCGCAAAGATTACCAACAGCTACCGGGGCTACGTTCGCTGGACTATGTGTTGATGTTTATTCCCGTTGAGCCCGCTTTCCTGCTGGCTATCGACAGGCAGCCTGAACTGATTAGCGAAGCGCTGAAAAATAACATTATGCTGGTGAGCCCGACGACGCTGCTGGTGGCGCTGCGCACTATTGCCAATCTGTGGCGCTATGAACATCAAAGCCGTAACGCCCAGCAAATCGCCGACAGGGCGGGGCGCCTGTACGATAAAATGCGCCTGTTCGTGGATGATATGTCTGCGATTGGGCAAAGTCTCGATAAGGCGCAGGATAACTACCGGCAGGCGATGAAAAAACTTTCATCCGGCCGTGGGAATATCCTGGTTCAGGCGGATGCGTTTCGCGGACTTGGCGTAGAAGTCAAACGTGAGATGAATCCAGATCTGGTCGAGCGCGCTCGTCAGGAAGATGAGGATGATTCGGCTCGACTGGGCCATGCGGGCGAAGAACCTGAGGCTGAATTCGATACTTTGTCTTCATCGCGCACGGGTGAAGAGCGTTAAACTGAGGCTGAGTAGCACGGTTGAATCATAGGGCTTTCACGCCCATTCTGTTACACTTCCCGAACATTTTCTTTATTAAGCAGGCATTGAGATGGTTGATGAATCCCAGGAGTCCGGATCCCAGGAAACAACGCACTTTGGCTTCCGTACCGTAGCTAAAGAGCAAAAGGTCGATATGGTGGCGAACGTGTTCCACTCTGTTGCGGCGAAATACGACGTAATGAACGACCTGATGTCTTTTGGTATCCACAGATTGTGGAAACGCTACACGATAGACTGCAGTGGCGTACGTCGTGGCCAGCGCGTGCTGGATCTTGCGGGCGGTACGGGCGATCTGACGGCGAAATTCTCTCGCCTGGTTGGTGAGACCGGTGAAGTCGTATTGGCCGATATTAACGATTCGATGCTGAAAATGGGGCGTGAAAAGCTGCGCAATATCGGCATTGTGGGGAACGTCAGATACGTGCAGGCTAACGCCGAAGCGCTGCCATTCCCGGACAACACCTTTGACTGCATCACCATCTCCTTTGGCCTGCGTAACGTCACGGATAAAGACGCTGCATTGCGCTCTATGTTCCGCGTTCTCAAACCCGGTGGCCGCCTGCTGGTGCTTGAGTTCTCCAAACCAGCTTTCGAGCCGCTGAACAAAGCCTACGACGCGTATTCGTTCCACATTCTGCCGCGCATCGGTGAAATGGTCGCTCAGGACGGCGAAAGCTATCGCTACCTGGCAGAATCCATTCGCATGCACCCGGATCAGGAAACGCTGAAAGGCATGATGGAAGAAGCCGGGTTTGAAAACACCACCTATTACAATATGACCGGTGGGATTGTCGCCCTGCACCGTGGCTATAAATTCTAACAGGGAGCCGCGATGCCATTTATGTCGCTGATGACTGCCGGAATTGAAGGTGTGCTGAACACTTTCCTCTGGCGCGATCGTAGCCTGAAATCCGCGCGTCAACGCCTGCAGGGCAAGACGTTGCGCGTTAGCCTGAAAGAATTTTCAGCGCCGCTGGTGCTGGTGTTCAGTGAACAACAGCTGGACGTACTGAGCCAGTGGGAAGGTGAGGCGGATTGTAGCGTCACAACCCATATCGGCGTGCTGCCGAAACTGCGCGATCGCCAGCAACTTACCGCTCTGATTCGCAGCGGTGAACTTGACGTGGCAGGTGACATTCAGGTTGTACAAAATCTGGCATCGCTGATGGATCTCGCGGAGTTTGATCCTGCGGAACTGCTGGCTCCGTATATAGGCGATATTGCCTCTGAAGGTATCAGTAAGTTTGCGCGTCATGGCGGAAAGCTGCTGAAAAAAGGACTGATCCGCAATCAGCAGTATCTGGGAGAAGCGCTCACCGAAGAGTGGCGCGTTGCGCCTGGCTCACTTGAAGTGGCCTGGTTTGCAGAGGAAACCGAAGCGCTGGCACGCTCGGCGGACGCACTCAGCAAACGGCTGGATAAGCTGGAGGGCAAATGACGCCAGGAGAAATTCGCCGCCTTTATTTCATTGTCCGTACCTTTCTGAGCTATGGCCTTGATGAACTGATTCCCAAAATGCGCATTACGCTGCCGTTACGTTTGTGGCGGCGTTGCCTGTTCTGGATGCCGAATCGTCACCGTGATAAGCCTTTGGGAGAACGTCTACGCCTTGCGCTGCAGGAGCTCGGTCCCGTTTGGATCAAGTTTGGTCAGATGCTTTCTACCCGTCGCGATCTGTTCCCACCGATCATTGCTGACCAACTGGCTATGTTGCAGGACAGAGTTGCGCCTTTTGACGGTGCGTTGGCGAAGAAACAGATTGAACTGGCGATGGGCGGCATTCCCGTTGAAAGTTGGTTCGACGATTTTGACATCAAGCCTCTGGCCTCTGCCTCCATTGCTCAGGTGCATACCGCACGCCTGAAAGAGAGCGGCAAAGAGGTCGTGATTAAGGTCATTCGGCCTGATATCCTGCCGGTGATCAAAGCCGATATGAAGCTTATCTATCGCCTCGCCCGTTGGGTGCCGCGTTTGCTGCCGGATGGCCGTCGTCTCCGCCCGCTGGAAGTGGTGCGTGAATACGAAAAAACGCTGATCGATGAGTTAAACCTGCTGCGTGAAGCGGCGAACGCCATCCAACTGCGGCGTAACTTCGAAAATAGCCCGATGCTGTATGTGCCGGAGGTTTATTCGGACTACTGCACCGAGAACATGATGGTGATGGAGCGGATTTACGGGGTTCCGGTCTCTGACACCGTTGCGCTCGAAGCTCAGGGCACCAACATGAAGCTGCTTGCCGAACGTGGCGTGCAGGTCTTCTTTACGCAGGTCTTCCGCGACAGCTTCTTCCATGCGGACATGCATCCGGGCAACATTTTCGTGAGCTACGACCACCCGGAAGATCCGCAATACATTGGTATCGACTGCGGTATCGTGGGCTCGCTGAACAAAGACGATAAGCGCTATCTGGCAGAAAACTTTATTGCCTTCTTCAACCGGGATTATCGCAAGGTAGCCGAGCTGCATGTGGACTCTGGCTGGGTGCCGGCAGATACGAATGTCGAAGAGTTCGAGTTTGCGATTCGCACCGTGTGTGAACCTATTTTTGAGAAGCCGCTGGCGGAGATCTCCTTTGGCCATGTGCTGCTTAACCTGTTCAATACCGCGCGTCGTTTCAACATGGAAGTTCAGCCGCAGTTAGTTTTACTGCAGAAGACCCTTTTATACGTCGAAGGCGTCGGTAGGCAGCTTTATCCGCAGCTGGATCTTTGGAAAACGGCGAAACCTTTCCTGGAAAGCTGGATCAAAGATCAGGTTGGTATTCCTGCTCTGGTACGTGCTTTCAAGGAAAAAGCGCCTTTTTGGGTGGAAAAAATGCCGGAATTGCCGGAACTGGTGTACAACAGTTTGCGCCAGGGCAAGCAATTACAGCTTAGCGTTGATAAAATTCAGCGCGACCTGCAACTTCATCACCTGCGGCAGGGACAGTCGCGTTACCTGTTCGGCATCGGTGCCACGCTTATATTGAGCGGGACGCTGCTGCTGATCAACAAACCTGAGTGGGACTTTATGCCTGCCTGGTTGATGGCGGGGGGAATCGTTGTCTGGCTGATTGGCTGGCGGCGCTCTGCCTGAACTTTAATCGGAATTAACGGGTGATTGCCGTATAATAGCGGTTCTCATTGCCTTAACATCTTTATTCAGGAGTAGGTATGGGCATCAGTTGGCCACAATTGCTAATCATTGTTGTTATCGTTGTTTTATTGTTTGGCACCAAGAAGCTGGGCTCTTTAGGTTCAGATCTTGGCGCGTCTATTAAGGGCTTTAAGAAAGCCATGAGCGACGACGACGGCAAAGAAAAAGAAAATGGTGAGAAGGATGCTGATTTCACAGCGAAATCCCTCTCTGAAAAACCGAGCGACGTGAAAAAAGACGAAGCGAAAAGCAACGATAAAGAGCAGGTATAAACCGTGTTCGACATTGGTTTTGGCGAACTGCTGCTGGTGTTTGTGATTGGCCTGATTGTTCTGGGTCCGCAGCGCTTGCCGGTGGCGGTAAAAACAGTTGTTGGCTGGGTGCGCGCGCTGCGTTCTCTGGCTACCACGGTGCAGAACGAACTCGCTCAGGAACTGAAGCTGCAGGAACTGCAGGACAGCCTGAAAAAGGTCGAGAAAGCCAGTATGGATAATTTGACGCCTGAACTGAAGGCGTCAATGGACGAACTGCGCCAGGCCGCTGAGTCGATGAAGCGTTCTTATACCCAGCACGATCCTGAAAAGAACAGCGACGAAGCGAATACCATCCATAACCCGTTGGTTAAGGATGAACAGCTAAGTCATGACGGTGCCACGCCAGCCAATGCGGCACATCAGGCGGCTGCGCCTGATGCCGTACCTTCAGAGACGGTGACACCGGCACCCGTGGCGGTCGAAAACGTCGTCGAATCTGCTGTCGAGCCTCAGGTGAAGCCTTTGCCCGAGGCTGCACCCGTTGTCACCCCAACGCAACTTCCAGGTGAAAAATCGTAACTATGGCTGTTGAAGATACCCAACCGCTCATTAGCCATCTGATCGAGCTGCGTAAGCGCCTGCTGAACAGCATGATCGCCGTGCTGGTGATTTTCCTGGCGCTGGTCTATTTCGCCAATGACATCTATCAGGTGGTTTCCGCCCCGCTGATCAAACATATGCCGTTGGGCTCAACGATGATTGCGACCGATGTCGCATCACCGTTCTTTACCCCGATAAAATTAACCATTTACGTTTCGGTGTTCCTGGCCGCGCCGGTCATTCTGTACCAGATCTGGGCTTTTGTTGCCCCTGCATTGTACAAGCATGAGCGTAAGCTGGTGATGCCGCTGCTGTTCTCCAGCACGCTGCTTTTTTATATCGGCATTGCCTTTGCGTATTTTGTGGTCTTCCCGCTTGCATTTGGTTTCCTGACAAAAACTGCGCCAATAGGGGTGGTTGTCTCGACGGACATCACGAAATATCTCGACTTTGTGATGTCGCTGTTCATGGCCTTTGGCGTAGCGTTTGAGGTGCCCGTCGCCATTATCCTGCTGTGCTGGATGGGGGTGACAACACCGGAATCATTGAAACAGAAGCGCCCTTATATTCTGGTGGGGGCTTTTGTTGTCGGCATGCTGTTAACGCCGCCGGATGTTTTCTCGCAAACCCTTCTGGCGGTGCCAATGTACTGCCTGTTTGAGGTTGGTGTCTTCTTCTCCCGCTTCTACGTCGGAAAAGGGCGTAATGGCGATGAAGATGATGAGCCTGAATCTGAAGAGACGCGCTCGGAAAAAGAGCAGTAATGAAATAACCGCCCTCAGGGGCGGTTGTCGTTTGGAGGGAGAGATGTTTGATATTGGCGTGAATTTAACCAGTTCTCAATTCGCAAAAGATCACGAGGATGTGGTCGCTCGCGCATGGCAGGCTGGCCTGAGTGGCATGATGTTGACCGGTACCAACCTCCATGAAAGTGAACAAGCGTTACGCCTGGCGCAGCAGCATGAAAACTGCTGGTCCACCGCCGGAGTGCATCCCCATGATGCCAGCCAGTGGAATGACGAAACTGCGGGTGCCATCCGCCGTTTAGCGGCGGCCCCGCAGGTCGTCGCTATCGGCGAATGCGGTCTGGATTTTAACCGTAACTTTTCTACTCCTGCAGAGCAGGAACGCGCTTTCACCGCGCAGTTGGCGCTGGCCGCGGAGCTGATGATGCCGGTATTTTTACACTGCCGGGATGCACATGAACGTTTTCTTGCGCTACTTGACCCCTGGTTGGATCAACTGCCCGGCGTGGTGCTGCACTGCTTTACCGGAACTGAAGAGGAAGCCCGCGATTGCCTGCTTCGCGGACTGTTTATCGGCATTACCGGCTGGGTTTGCGACGAGCGCCGTGGCCTGGCACTAAGAGAGTTACTTCCGGTTATCCCCGCTCAGCAACTGCTGCTGGAAACCGATGCGCCCTATTTGTTGCCCCGGGATCTACAACCAAAACCTGCGTCCCGCCGCAACGAACCCTGTTATCTGCCCCATATCCTGAATAAGGTCGCCGAATGGCGCGGTGAAGACCCGGCCTGGCTTGCGCAGGTAACAGATGACAATGCTCGTCGGTTATTCCGACTGGGTTTTAATCAGGAGAAAGTTAAATGAGCTATGCATTTCCCGGTACGTTTCCCGGGCGTCGTATGCGCCGCGTACGTCGTCATGACTTCAGCCGTCGTCTTGTGGCTGAAAACCAGCTGACGGTAAACGACCTTATTTACCCTGTGTTTGTCATGGAAGGCCACAACCAGCAGCAGGAAGTGCAGTCTATGCCGGGGGTTTATCGTATGACTATCGATCAACTGCTGAAAGAGGCAGAGGCGGTCGCGAAGCTGGGCGTCCCTGTGCTCTCTTTGTTCCCGGTCATTGAAAGCGACGGGAAATCGCTGCATGCGGAAGAAGCCTATAACCCAAATGGCCTGGTACAGCGCGCTGTGCGTGCGCTGAAAGATGCTGTGCCTGAGCTTGGGTTGCTGACTGACGTTGCCCTGGACCCTTACACCACTCACGGGCAGGACGGTGTCATTGACGCTGATGGCTATGTGATCAACGACGTCACTCGCGAGATTCTGGTTCGTCAGGCCCTTTCCCATGCTGAAGCCGGGGCCGAAATTGTCGCGCCTAGCGATATGATGGATGGACGTATTGGCGCTATCCGGGACCGGTTAGAAGCTGATGGCTTCGTGAATACCCAGATCATGTCCTATGCCGCAAAATATGCTTCCTGCTACTACGGCCCGTTCCGGGATGCCATTGGCTCTTCCGGTAACCTGAAGGGCGGCAATAAGAAGACTTACCAGATGGATCCGGCTAACAGCGACGAAGCTTTGCAGGAAGTGGCGCAAGATCTGCAGGAAGGGGCCGACATGGTGATGGTGAAACCTGGGATGCCTTATCTCGACGTTGTGCGCCGCGTGAAAGACACCTTTGGGGTGCCAACATTTGCCTACCAGGTATCCGGTGAATATGCCATGCATATGGCTGCGATTCAGAACGGCTGGCTGGCCGAAAAACCGGCCATTATGGAATCTTTGATGTGCTTTAAGCGTGCTGGCGCGGATGGCGTGCTGACGTATTTCTCAAAACGTGTTGCCCAATGGCTGCACGATGAGCAGATGCAGCGCTAGTTGCGATTCAGGAAGAAAGAGGCCAGCATTTGCTGGCCTCTTTGCATTAAACCTTGCGGAAGTCGGTATTCCTGATGCTTTGCTGCACCTGCTTATTCAGTAAATTCAGCAGCAACATTGAGCGAGCTTCACCGTCTGGTTCAGCGAAGATGGCTTCTAATCCCTTGAAGGCCCCTTCGGTAATCACCACGCTATCGCCGGGATACGGCGTTTCTGGGTCGAGGATATTCTCTATTTGATAGTGCATCAGTTCATGAATCACTGTTTCCGGAACCGTTGCCGGCTGCGCGCCGAAGCGAACAAAATGGCTGACGCCACGGGTGGAATTCACCGTGGTGGTATGGATGGATTCTGGATCGAACTCGACAAACAGGTAATTAGGGAACAGAGGCTCGCTGACCGCAGCTCTTTTACCACGCACCATTTTTTCCAGCGTGATCATTGGTGTAAGACAATTAACTTCCTGGCGCTCAAGATGCTCTTTGGCGCGCAGTAATTGACCACGTTTACAGTAAAGAAGATACCAGGATTGCATAATTTCTCTTTTCGCCCGCTTCAGCGCGTCAGAATAACAAAACGTCCTTCGCAGAGATACACAGCTTCAGTATAACCTGTCCGGGGGCGGCCGGCAGGCGGCCAGTTTCACGCTAATTTAACAAAAATACAGCATGGTGGCGGTGAAGTCCGTATAATGACGCCCAAATCCGACGTCACGATAAATTGCATGAAATACCACGACCTACGCGAATTTCTTGCGCTGCTTGAGCAGCAGGGCGAACTCAAACGTATCGCATTGCCTGTCGATCCGAATCTGGAAATGACCGAAATTGCCGATCGCACGCTGCGAGCCGGTGGCCCGGCTTTGCTGTTTGAAAACCCGAAAGGCTACACCATGCCGGTGCTATGTAACCTGTTTGGAACGCCGAAACGCGTAGCGATGGGCATGGGGCAGGAGGACGTTACTGCCCTGCGTGAAGTCGGGAAACTGCTGGCTTTCCTTAAAGAACCGGAGCCGCCAAAAGGCTTCCGCGACCTGTTTGATAAGCTGCCGCAGTTCAAACAAGTTCTGAATATGCCGACTAAACGTCTGCGTAATGCACCTTGCCAGGAGC
The DNA here is from genome assembly GCF_059801165.1 of Cedecea sp. Ae19-4. Lineage (NCBI taxonomy): Bacteria > Pseudomonadati > Pseudomonadota > Gammaproteobacteria > Enterobacterales > Enterobacteriaceae > Cedecea > Cedecea sp. Ae19-4. Next base: position 499,240 of record NZ_JBCHWG010000002.1, read on the forward strand.
AGGTTTGGGAAGGGGATGAGGTCGATCTTAATCGCATTCCGATCATGCGCTGCTGGCCGGAAGACATCGCCCCGCTGATTACCTGGGGGTTAACGGTCACCCGTGGTCCGCATAAAGAGCGCCAGAATCTGGGGATTTACCGCCAGCAGCTGATCGGCAAAAACAAGCTGATTATGCGCTGGTTGTCTCATCGCGGCGGTGCGCTGGACTTCCAGGAATGGTGTGAGGCTCACCCGGGTGAGCGCTTCCCTGTCTCCGTAGCGCTTGGCGCAGATCCCGCAACCATTCTTGGGGCGGTGACGCCGGTGCCGGATACGCTTTCCGAATATGCTTTTGCCGGGCTGCTGCGCGGGACCAAAACCGAGGTCGTGAAATGTATCTCCAACGATCTTGAAGTTCCTGCAGGTGCAGAAATTGTGCTGGAAGGTTACATTGAGCCGGGTGAAATGGCACCGGAAGGCCCGTATGGCGACCATACGGGGTACTACAACGAAGTGGATAGCTTCCCGGTATTCACCGTAACCCACGTCACCCAGCGGCAGGATGCGATTTACCATTCCACCTACACTGGCCGCCCGCCGGATGAGCCTGCGGTGCTGGGTGTGGCGCTTAATGAAGTGCTGGTACCCATCCTGCAAAAGCAATTTCCGGAGATTATTGATTTCTATCTCCCGCCGGAAGGGTGTTCATACCGACTCGCGGTAGTGACGATTAAAAAACAGTATGCCGGACATGCCAAGCGAGTCATGATGGGGGTTTGGTCGTTCCTGCGTCAGTTCATGTACACCAAGTTTGTTATTGTGTGTGATGACGACGTCAATGCACGCGACTGGAACGATGTTATCTGGGCGATCACTACGCGTATGGATCCGTCCCGTGATACGGTGCTGGTGGATAACACGCCGATAGACTATCTGGATTTTGCCTCCCCGGTTTCCGGGCTAGGCTCTAAAATGGGACTGGACGCCACCAATAAATGGCCGGGCGAAACCCAGCGTGAATGGGGGCGCCCAATCAAGAAAGATGTTGAGGTATGTGCGCGTATTGATGCAATCTGGGATGAACTGGCTATTTTTGATAACGACAAAGGCGCCTGAGTGGCGACCTTTACGGTTTAGCATTATTGACCCGACAGAGGGGACGCATGACAACCTTAAGCTGTAAAGTGACCTCGGTAGAAGCGATAACCGACACGGTATATCGCGTTCGATTGCTGCCGGAAGGCGATTTCTCATTCCAGGCCGGGCAGTATTTGATGGTGGTGATGGATGAGCGGGATAAGCGCCCGTTCTCTATGGCTTCCACGCCGAGCGAGCGTGAGTTCATTGAGTTACATATTGGTGCCTCTGAGCTCAACCTCTATGCCATGGCGGTAATGGACCGTATTCTGAAAGGGCAAGAAATTGTGGTTGATATGCCACACGGTGATGCGTGGCTGCGCGAAGATGAAGACCGTCCTCTTATCCTGATTGCCGGCGGCACGGGGTTCTCTTACGTTCGTTCTATTCTGCTGACGGCGCTGGCGCGTAACCCAGAGCGTGAAATTGCAATCTATTGGGGCGGCCGTGAAGAGAAGCATCTTTACGACCTGGCCGAGCTGGAAGGGCTGACCCTGCAGCATCCTAATCTGCGTGTTGAAGCCGTGGTTGAGCAGCCGGAAGAAGGCTGGCGTGGCCGGAGCGGGACTGTACTCACCGCCGTTATGCAGGATCACGCTTCACTGAGCGGGCACGATATCTATATCGCAGGTCGTTTCGAAATGGCGAAAATTGCCCGTGAACTGTTCTGCAACGAGCGCGGGGCGCTGGTTGAACATATGTTCGGCGACGCTTTCTCCTTTATTTAAGGCCGTTCGTCGTCAGAATAAGCCACCGCATCGTCGGTGGTTTTTTTTATCTTTCAGATATAAAAAACCCGCCCCTGACAGGCGGGAAACACGGCAACTAAACTCAGTTTCGTTTTTTATTAAACGCGTTCAAATACGGTCGCGATGCCCTGACCCAGGCCAATACACATGGTAGCCAGGCCAAACTGCGCGTCGCGACGCTCCATCAGGTTGATAAGCGTGGTGCTGATACGCGAGCCGGAGCAGCCCAACGGGTGGCCCAGCGCGATCGCGCCACCGTTCAGGTTGATCTTTTCGTCGATCTTATCCATCAGCCCCAGATCTTTAATGCACGGCAGGATCTGGGCGGCAAACGCTTCGTTCATCTCAAACAGGTCGATATCCTGAGCGGTCAGGCCCGCTTTTTTCAGCGCTAGTCGGGATGCAGGCACCGGGCCGTAACCCATAATAGACGGGTCGCAGCCGACGACGGCCATCGAGCGAACGCGTGCGCGAATTTTCAGGCCCAGCTCTTTGGCGCGAGTTTCGCTCATCAGCAGCATCGCGGATGCCCCATCGGACAGCGCCGAAGATGTGCCTGCGGTGACGGTGCCATTGACCGGATCAAAAGCAGGTTTCAGCGCCGCCAGCCCTTCAACCGTGGTTTCCGGGCGAATCACTTCATCGTAGTCGTAACGCTTCAGAACGCCGTCGGCATCGTGACCGCTGGTCGGCATAATTTCCGCTTTGAAGTGCCCGGCTTCTGTGGCAGCCCAGGCGCGCTGATGGGAACGCGCGGCAAACTGATCCTGCATTTCACGGCTGATGCCGTGTAAACGGGAAAGCATTTCAGCCGTCAGGCCCATCATGCCCGCAGCTTTTGCTACGTTGCGGCTGAGGCCAGGGTGGAAATCAATCCCGTGGGTCATCGGTACGTGGCCCATATGTTCCACGCCGCCGATCAGGCAAGCATGCGCGTCGCCGGTTTGAATCATGCGTGCTGCATCGTGCAGCGCCTGCATGGAGGAACCGCACAGGCGGTTCACCGTGGTGGCTGGCACTGAATGAGGAATTTCCGCCAGAAGCGATGCATTGCGGGCAATATTGAAACCCTGCTCAAGCGTCTGCTGGACGCAGCCCCAGTAGATATCGTCCAGCGCTGCGGCTTCGAGTGCCGGGTTACGGGACAGGATACTGCGCATCAGATGCGCCGACAGATCCTCAGCGCGAACGTTGCGGAACGCGCCTCCTTTCGAGCGGCCCATCGGCGTACGGATGGCATCAACAATAACAACCTTTTCCATGTTCACTCCTCAGGCGCTTTTCAGGTCACTGGTCGGGCGGGCTGGCTCGACCGGGGGATAGTACGGCTCGTTGCGTGATGCTTTGGCCTGAAGGCCTTCAGGCACGACGTACAGCGGGCCTAGGTTTTGGTACTGCTGCGCCATGTCGAAATACTTCGCGCTGCCCAGGGTGTCCAGCCAGCGGAACGCGCCGCCGTGGAACGGAGGGAAACCGAGGCCGTAAACCAGCGCCATATCGGCTTCTGCCGGGCTGGCAATCACGCCTTCTTCGAGGCAGCGAACCACTTCGTTGATCATTGGGATCATCATGCGGGCGATAATTTCTTCGTCGCTGAAGCTGCGCTTAGGCTGGCTCACGTCTGCCAGCAGGCGATCAACAGCTTCGTCCTGGTCTTTGCGCGGTTTGCCTTTGCTGTCTTCTTTAAAACGATAGAAGCCCTGCTGGGTTTTCTGGCCGTAGCGTCCGGCATCAAACAGAACGTCGATTGCGTCGCGGTAATCTTTGTTCATACGCTGCGGGAAGCCGGCGGCCATGACCGCCTGTGCGTGATGGGCGGTATCAATTCCGACCACGTCCAGCAGGTAAGCCGGGCCCATCGGCCAGCCGAACTGTTTTTCCATCACTTTGTCGATCTGGCGGAAATCCGCGCCGTCGCGCAGCAACTGGCTAAAGCCTGCAAAGTAGGGGAACAGCACGCGGTTGACGAAGAAGCCCGGGCAGTCATTGACCACGATAGGGGTTTTACCCATTTTGCTTGCCCATGCCACCACTTTGGCGAGGGTGGCGTCTGAGGTTTTTTCTCCGCGAATGACTTCAACCAGCGGCATGCGATGCACCGGGTTGAAGAAGTGCATCCCACAGAAGTTTTCCGGGCGTTTCAGCCCGCTTGCCAGTTCGCTAATCGGGATGGTTGAGGTGTTGGAAGCCAGCACGGCATCAGGGCGAACCTTATCTTCGGTTTCTGCCAGCACCGCTTTTTTCACTTTCGGATTTTCAACTACGGCTTCAACGACAACGTCTACACGATCGAACCCTGCGTATTCCAGCGTTGGCTGAATGGTTGAAATCACCTGTGCCAGCTTCATGCCGTCAATTTTGCCGCGCTCAAGCTGTTTGTTCAGCAGCTTGCTGGCTTCATTAATGCCCAGCGCCAGCGACTTCTCGTTAATGTCTTTCATTAATACCGGCACGCCTTTCCAGGCGGACTGATAAGCAATGCCGCCGCCCATAATACCCGCGCCGAGTACGGCCGCGTGTTTAGGCGTTTCGATATCTTTGGTGAGTTTTTTCGCTTTGCCTTTGACAAACTGATCGTTCAGGAAGATGCCGACCAGCGCGCGGGCTTCATTGGAACGAGCCAGCGGCACAAAGCTTTGGGTTTCCAGCTTCAGGGCTTCATCGCGGCCAAGACCGGCGGCAGCTTCAATGGTTTTTACCGCAGTCATTGGCGCTGGGTAATGCTTCCCGGCGATCTGCGCCACCATGCCTTTAGCAATGGTGAAGCTCATACCGGCTTCGATTTTGCTTAAACGTAACGGCTCAAGTTTCGGGGCGCGCTTTGCCTGCCAGTCCAGCTCGCCTTTGATCGCCTGGCGGAGGACTGCCAGTGCGCCGTCACGCAGTTTTTCGGTTTTTACCACACCATCAACCAGGCCAAGTTTTTGCGCTTCTGCTGCGCCAACGTCTTTGCCCGCGGTGATAATTTCAAGCGCGCTATCGGCACCCAATAAACGCGGCAGACGAACGGAACCGCCAAAGCCCGGCATAATGCCTAGCTTAGTTTCCGGCAGGCCAATACGGGTATCCGGCGTCGCCAGGCGGTAATCGGTTGCCAGTACACATTCGCATCCGCCGCCCAACGCGTAACCATTCACCGCGGCGATGGTTGGGACGGGCAAGTCTTCCAGGCGGTTAAACACGCTGTTGGCAAATTGCAGCCAGTGGGTCAGCTGTTCGGCAGGGACCAGGAACAGCGACAGGAATTCGGTAATGTCGGCGCCAACGATGAAGGCAGATTTGCTGGAACTCAGCAGCAGGCCTTTGAGGTTAGGCTGTTTTTCAAGTACGGCCAGCGCTTCGCCGAGGCTGGCGACGGTCGCTGTATCCAGCTTGTTGACGGAGCCGGGGGCATCAAAAACCAGTTCGGCGATGCCGTCTTCCAGCCAGTCGAGATGTAGGGTTTCACCTTGGTAGAGCATGTCAGTCTCCTGAATCCAGCAATGGGATCTGGTCGTACCAGATGAAGCGGAGTGTGGAATTGATGTTAATGAAATGCAAATTTCTCTTTAAATATTTGCAAACTCGATCACAGGCGGCGGAAATAACTCGGCGGTTTGTCCGGTATGCTAAGATGCGATGCTAACAGAGACAAAAACAGAAGGATAAATTATGGAATCACTGGCCGCGCTGTATAAAGATCATGTGGCAACGCTACAGGAGCGTACCCGCAACGTTCTGGCGCGTTTTAACCTTGATGCATTACTTATTCACTCCGGGGAGCTGTTCAATGTCTTCCTCGATGATCATGCCTATCCGTTTAAAGTAAACCCGCAGTTCAAAGCCTGGGTGCCGGTGACCCAGGTACCTAACTGCTGGCTGCTGGTGGATGGCGTGAATAAGCCGAAGCTGTGGTTCTATCTGCCGGTGGATTACTGGCACAACGTGGAGCCGCTGCCGGAATCCTTCTGGACCGACGATATTGAAGTGATTGCGCTGCCAAAAGCCGACGGTATCGGCAGCCAGCTGCCTGCCGCACGCAGCAATATTGGCTACATTGGCCCGGTGCCAGAGCGTGCATTACAGCTGGATATCACGCCAGCCAACATCAACCCGAAAGGGGTTATCGACTATCTGCATTATTATCGCGCTTATAAAACGGACTACGAGCTGTCCTGCATGCGCGAAGCACAGAAAACGGCAGTCGTCGGCCATCGCGCTGCGCACGAAGCGTTCCTGTCCGGCATGAGCGAATTCGATATTAACATCGCTTACCTGACGGCGACCGGACACCGCGATACCGATGTGCCGTATGGCAATATCGTGGCGCTCAATGAGCATGCTTCGGTGCTGCACTACACTAAGCTGGATCATCGCGTACCTGCCGAAATTCGGAGCTTCCTGCTGGACGCTGGCGCTGAATATAACGGCTATGCCGCCGACCTGACGCGGACCTGGACGACCCAAAGCGACAGCGATTTCGCTCATCTGATTAAAGACGTGAACGAAGAGCAACTGGCGCTGATCGACACTATGAAGTCAGGTGTGCGCTATACCGATTACCACATCCAGTTCCATCAGCGTCTGGCTAAGCTGCTGCGTCGCCACAAGCTTGTCAACGACATCAGTGAAGAGGCGATGCTGGAAGCCGGGATCACTACCCCGTTCATGCCGCACGGCATCGGGCATCCGCTTGGGTTGCAGGTTCACGATGTAGCCGGGTTTATGCAGGACGATACCGGGACGCATCTGGCTGCACCTTCGCAGCATCCTTATCTGCGCTGTACCCGCGTGCTGGAACCTCGCATGGTGCTGACCATTGAGCCCGGTTTGTACTTTATCGAATCGCTGCTGGCACCGTGGCGTGAAGGGCAGTACAGCAAACACTTCGACTGGAAGCGTATTGAGGCGCTGAAGCCGTTTGGCGGCATCCGCATTGAAGATAACGTCGTTATCTATGAAAACAGCATCGAAAACATGACGCGTAACCTGAAGCTCGCGTAATGGAAAGTTGGCCAATCCCTGCCGAGCCCGTCACGGTCAGCGAGGAGATCAAGAAAAGCCGCTTTATTACCTTTGTCGCCCATACGGATGGGGTAATAGCGGCTAAAGCATTTGTTGAGAAAATCCGGGCTGAACACCCGGACGCTCGTCACCATTGCTGGGCGTGGGTTGCTGGCGCGCCGGATGACTCGCAGCAGCTAGGTTTCTCGGATGATGGTGAGCCTGCAGGCACCGCAGGGAAACCCATGCTTGCCCAACTGATGGGAAAAGGTATTGGTGAAATCACTGCGGTGGTGGTGCGCTACTACGGTGGGGTGAAGCTGGGTACTGGTGGCCTGGTGAAAGCCTATGGCGGCGGCGTACAGCTGGCGTTAAACCAGCTTTCTACAGTGCTCAAAGTGCCGTTAACCGAATATACTTTGCATTGCGACTATTCGCAGCTGGCGGGTGTGGAAGCGCTACTCAAGCAAAGCGATGGTCTTATTGTGGAAAGCGACTTCCGGGCCATCGTTGCTATGCGCGTAGCGTTGCCGCAAACCCAGGTGGCTGCCTTCAACGCCAGGCTGAGTGACTTTAGCCGCGGTGCGTTGCATTTATTGCCGTTTGAACAATAATCCCACCTCGTTATTTATAGATATTTAAGGAAGCGGCTGAAATGCATTTTCGCGCCATTACCCGAATCGTTGGCCTGTTGGTTATCCTCTTTTCCGGAACCATGATACTCCCCGGCTTAGTGGCTCTAATCTATCGAGACGGTGCCGGCCGCGCCTTTACCCAAACCTTTTTTGTTGCGCTGGCGATAGGTTCTTTACTGTGGTGGCCAAATCGCCGTGAGAAAAGGGATCTCAAACCGAAGGAAGGCTTCCTGATCGTTGTGCTGTTCTGGACTGTGCTGGGCAGCGTGGGTGCGCTGCCGTTTGTCTTTGCCGAGCGGCCGAATCTGACTGTAACAGACGCCTTTTTTGAATCCTTTTCTGGCCTGACAACGACCGGCGCGACAACGCTGGTGGGGCTGGACTCTTTACCTCATGCGATTCTTTTCTATCGGCAAATGCTGCAATGGTTCGGCGGGATGGGGATCATCGTCCTGGCGGTGGCCATCTTGCCTATTCTTGGCGTCGGTGGGTTGCAACTGTATCGGGCAGAAATGCCGGGGCCGCTTAAAGATAATAAAATGCGCCCGCGTATCGCCGAAACGGCAAAGACGCTGTGGCTCATTTATGTCCTGCTGACGATTGCTTGCGCGCTGGCGCTTTGGTTCGCGGGGATGCCGGCGTTTGATGCTATCGGACATAGCTTCTCTACTATTGCGATTGGTGGCTTCTCGACACATGATGCGAGCGTGGGCTACTTCAATAGCCCAACCATCAATACCATTATTGCTATCTTCCTGCTGATCTCTGGCTGTAACTACAGTCTGCACTTCTCCCTGCTGAGCGGGCGTAGCCTCAAAGTGTACTGGCGCGATCCGGAATTTCGGATGTTTATCGGTGTACAGCTCTCGCTGGTTCTGGTCTGTACTCTGGTGCTTTGGTTCCATAATACCTACCAGTCAGCCTGGCAGACTTTGAACCAGGCTTTCTTCCAGGTCGTGTCGATGGCGACCACCGCGGGCTTTACCACGGACAGCATCGCTCGCTGGCCGCTATTCTTGCCGGTTTTGCTGCTCTGCTCTGCCTTCATCGGCGGCTGCGCCGGATCTACCGGCGGTGGCCTGAAAGTGATTCGTATCCTGCTGCTGTTTAAACAAGGTAACCGCGAGCTGAAACGCCTGGTACACCCGAATGCCGTTTACAGCATCAAGCTTGGGAACCGGGCCTTGCCGGAACGAATTCTTGAAGCCGTATGGGGATTCTTCTCTGCTTATGCGCTGGTGTTTATCGTCAGTATGCTGGCTATCATCGCGACCGGCGTCGATGACTTCTCTGCTTTTGCCTCTGTTGCTGCAACGCTTAATAACCTAGGCCCGGGCCTTGGCGTCGTTGCCGACAACTTTGCCAGCATGAATCCCGTGGCCAAATGGATCCTGATCGTGAATATGCTGTTTGGCCGCCTTGAAGTATTTACCCTGCTAGTACTGTTCACGCCTACTTTCTGGCGCGAGTAACCGGAGCCTGTGTGAAAACCTTAATTCTGTTTTCGACCCGAGATGGTCAAACTCGTGAGATTGCTTCTTATATCTCTTCTGAACTGAAAGAGCTGGGCGTGGAGAGCGATGTGGTCAATCTCCATCGCTGCGAGGAACTTGCCTGGGCTAATTACGACCGGGTGATCATTGGTGCTTCTATTCGCTACGGACATTTCCATGCCTCTGTTGAGGCGTTCGTGAAAAAGTATCAGCTGCAGCTGAAGGAGCGCGCGAGTGCATTTTTCGCGGTCAATCTTGTTGCCCGTAAACCAGAGAAGCGTTCGCCGCAGACGAACCCTTATACCCGCAAGTTTTTGCTTAACTCGGTTTGGCAGCCCGACCATTGTGCCGTGTTTGCCGGTGCATTGCGTTACCCGCGTTATGGCTGGCTGGACCGCTTCATGATCCGCTTAATTATGAAAATGACCGGCGGTGAAACGGATACAAGTAAAGAAGTGGTTTATACCGATTGGCCGCAGGTAGCCCGATTTGCCCGTGAAATTGCACAGTTAAGCACCAAATAGCGTTGTAAATAAGCGGGTTGGCGAAAAAGAATGCGGTCAGAAAGTTTTTTTAAATAAACGCTTGTCACCGCCGAAGAACTCCCTATAATGCGCCTCCACTGACACGGAACAACGGCTTGCAAAGCGGCGTGTCAGGCGGAGTGAAGCGAAAAATAAATGCTTGACTACGCAGCGGGAAAGCGTAATATGCACAGCCCGCGCTACTGAGAAAGTAGCACTGCTCTTTAACAATTTATCAGACAATCTGTGTGGGCACTCGCAGGATTGATATCTCAGCATCTTCGGATGCAAACAAATATCAAGTCTTGAAGAGTGACTACTGATTTTATAAACAGTTTTAATTCTTTGAGCATCAAACACTTTTAAATTGAAGAGTTTGATCATGGCTCAGATTGAACGCTGGCGGCAGGCCTAACACATGCAAGTCGAGCGGTAGCACGGGGAGCTTGCTCCTGGGTGACGAGCGGCGGACGGGTGAGTAATGTCTGGGGATCTGCCTGATGGAGGGGGATAACTACTGGAAACGGTAGCTAATACCGCATAACGTCGCAAGACCAAAGAGGGGGACCTTCGGGCCTCTTGCCATCAGATGAACCCAGATGGGATTAGCTAGTAGGTGGGGTAATGGCTCACCTAGGCGACGATCCCTAGCTGGTCTGAGAGGATGACCAGCCACACTGGAACTGAGACACGGTCCAGACTCCTACGGGAGGCAGCAGTGGGGAATATTGCACAATGGGCGCAAGCCTGATGCAGCCATGCCGCGTGTATGAAGAAGGCCTTCGGGTTGTAAAGTACTTTCAGCGAGGAGGAAGGCATTAAGGTTAATAACCTTGGTGATTGACGTTACTCGCAGAAGAAGCACCGGCTAACTCCGTGCCAGCAGCCGCGGTAATACGGAGGGTGCAAGCGTTAATCGGAATTACTGGGCGTAAAGCGCACGCAGGCGGTTTGTTAAGTCGGATGTGAAATCCCCGGGCTCAACCTGGGAACTGCATTCGAAACTGGCAAGCTTGAGTCTTGTAGAGGGGGGTAGAATTCCAGGTGTAGCGGTGAAATGCGTAGAGATCTGGAGGAATACCGGTGGCGAAGGCGGCCCCCTGGACAAAGACTGACGCTCAGGTGCGAAAGCGTGGGGAGCAAACAGGATTAGATACCCTGGTAGTCCACGCCGTAAACGATGTCGACTTGGAGGTTGTGCCCTTGAGGCGTGGCTTCCGGAGCTAACGCGTTAAGTCGACCGCCTGGGGAGTACGGCCGCAAGGTTAAAACTCAAATGAATTGACGGGGGCCCGCACAAGCGGTGGAGCATGTGGTTTAATTCGATGCAACGCGAAGAACCTTACCTACTCTTGACATCCAGAGAACTTTCCAGAGATGGATTGGTGCCTTCGGGAACTCTGAGACAGGTGCTGCATGGCTGTCGTCAGCTCGTGTTGTGAAATGTTGGGTTAAGTCCCGCAACGAGCGCAACCCTTATCCTTTGTTGCCAGCGGTTCGGCCGGGAACTCAAAGGAGACTGCCAGTGATAAACTGGAGGAAGGTGGGGATGACGTCAAGTCATCATGGCCCTTACGAGTAGGGCTACACACGTGCTACAATGGCGCATACAAAGAGAAGCGACCTCGCGAGAGCAAGCGGACCTCATAAAGTGCGTCGTAGTCCGGATTGGAGTCTGCAACTCGACTCCATGAAGTCGGAATCGCTAGTAATCGTAGATCAGAATGCTACGGTGAATACGTTCCCGGGCCTTGTACACACCGCCCGTCACACCATGGGAGTGGGTTGCAAAAGAAGTAGGTAGCTTAACCTTCGGGAGGGCGCTTACCACTTTGTGATTCATGACTGGGGTGAAGTCGTAACAAGGTAACCGTAGGGGAACCTGCGGTTGGATCACCTCCTTACCTAATAGATACAACCCGCGTAGTGCTCACACAGATTGTCTGATAGAAAACGAGCAGTAAAACCTTATAGGCTTGTAGCTCAGGTGGTTAGAGCGCACCCCTGATAAGGGTGAGGTCGGTGGTTCAAGTCCACTCAGGCCTACCAAATTTTCCCCTGTTCTGCGTTGCACCTCAGACTCGCATACCTCAGTATGCGTCGCTAAGTTGCGCCTTGACCAGATGAAAATCATGGTAATCAAAGGTTTTACGAAATCGATGGGGCTATAGCTCAGCTGGGAGAGCGCCTGCCTTGCACGCAGGAGGTCAGCGGTTCGATCCCGCTTAGCTCCACCATCATTTCATGCACCAAAACTTACTTCAGAGTGTACCGGTGACGGTGTACTGCGAAGTATTTGCTCTTTAACAATCCGGAACAAGCTGAAAATTGAAACGACATGTCGTCTCATTCTTCCGTAATAAAGAATGAGGTTAAGACATGTTCGAGTCTCTCAAATTTTCACAATATCGATTGTGTCTTACGAGACATCTTCGGGTTGTGAGGTTAAGCGACTAAGCGTACACGGTGGATGCCCTGGCAGTCAGAGGCGATGAAGGACGTGCTAATCTGCGATAAGCGTCGGTAAGGTGATATGAACCGTTATAGCCGGCGATTTCCGAATGGGGAAACCCAGTGTGATTCGTCACACTATCATTACGTGAATACATAGCGTAATGAAGCGAACCGGGGGAACTGAAACATCTAAGTACCCCGAGGAAAAGAAATCAACCGAGATTCCCCCAGTAGCGGCGAGCGAACGGGGAGCAGCCCAGAACCTGAATCAGTTTGTGTGTTAGTGGAAGCGTCTGGAAAGTCGCAGGGTACAGGGTGATACTCCCGTACACTAAAATGCACATACTGTGAGTTCGAAGAGTAGGGCGGGACACGTGGTATCCTGTCTGAATATGGGGGGACCATCCTCCAAGGCTAAATACTCCTGACTGACCGATAGTGAACCAGTACCGTGAGGGAAAGGCGAAAAGAACCCCGGCGAGGGGAGTGAAAAAGAACCTGAAACCGTGTACGTACAAGCAGTGGGAGCCTCATTTATGGGGTGACTGCGTACCTTTTGTATAATGGGTCAGCGACTTATATTCTGTAGCAAGGTTAACCGTATAGGGGAGCCGCAGGGAAACCGAGTCTTAACTGGGCGTTAAGTTGCAGGGTATAGACCCGAAACCCGGTGATCTAGCCATGGGCAGGTTGAAGGTTGGGTAACACTAACTGGAGGACCGAACCGACTAATGTTGAAAAATTAGCGGATGACTTGTGGCTGGGGGTGAAAGGCCAATCAAACCGGGAGATAGCTGGTTCTCCCCGAAAGCTATTTAGGTAGCGCCTCGTGAACTCATCTTCGGGGGTAGAGCACTGTTTCGGCTAGGGGGCCATCCCGGCTTACCAACCCGATGCAAACTACGAATACCGAAGAATGTTATCACGGGAGACACACGGCGGGTGCTAACGTCCGTCGTGAAGAGGGAAACAACCCAGACCGCCAGCTAAGGTCCCAAAGTCATGGTTAAGTGGGAAACGATGTGGGAAGGCACAGACAGCCAGGATGTTGGCTTAGAAGCAGCCATCATTTAAAGAAAGCGTAATAGCTCACTGGTCGAGTCGGCCTGCGCGGAAGATGTAACGGGGCTAAACCATGCACCGAAGCTGCGGCAGCGACACTATGTGTTGTTGGGTAGGGGAGCGTTCTGTAAGCCGTCGAAGGTGAACTGTGAGGTTTGCTGGAGGTATCAGAAGTGCGAATGCTGACATAAGTAACGATAAAGCGGGTGAAAAGCCCGCTCGCCGGAAGACCAAGGGTTCCTGTCCAACGTTAATCGGGGCAGGGTGAGTCGACCCCTAAGGCGAGGCCGAAAGGCGTAGTCGATGGGAAACAGGTTAATATTCCTGTACTCGGTGTTACTGCGAAGGGGGGACGGAGAAGGCTATGTTAGCCGGGCGACGGTTGTCCCGGTTTAAGCATGTAGGCGGAGCGTTTAGGTAAATCCGGACGCTTATTAACGCTGAGGTGTGATGACGAGGCACTACGGTGCTGAAGTAACAAATGCCCTGCTTCCAGGAAAAGCCTCTAAGCATCAGGTAACATTGAATCGTACCCCAAACCGACACAGGTGGTCAGGTAGAGAATACCAAGGCGCTTGAGAGAACTCGGGTGAAGGAACTAGGCAAAATGGTGCCGTAACTTCGGGAGAAGGCACGCTGTCGGTAAGTGAAACCCCTCGCGGGTGGAGCTGAAGGCAGTCGAAGATACCAGCTGGCTGCAACTGTTTATTAAAAACACAGCACTGTGCAAACACGAAAGTGGACGTATACGGTGTGACGCCTGCCCGGTGCCGGAAGGTTAATTGATGGGGTTATCCGCAAGGAGAAGCTCTTGATCGAAGCCCCGGTAAACGGCGGCCGTAACTATAACGGTCCTAAGGTAGCGAAATTCCTTGTCGGGTAAGTTCCGACCTGCACGAATGGCGTAATGATGGCCAGGCTGTCTCCACCCGAGACTCAGTGAAATTGAAATCGCTGTGAAGATGCAGTGTACCCGCGGCAAGACGGAAAGACCCCGTGAACCTTTACTATAGCTTGACACTGAACATTGAGCCTTGATGTGTAGGATAGGTGGGAGGCTTTGAAGCGTGGACGCCAGTCTGCGTGGAGCCAACCTTGAAATACCACCCTTTAATGTTTGATGTTCTAACGTAGACCCGTGATCCGGGTTGCGGACAGTGTCTGGTGGGTAGTTTGACTGGGGCGGTCTCCTCCTAAAGCGTAACGGAGGAGCACGAAGGTTAGCTAATCACGGTCGGACATCGTGAGGTTAGTGCAAAGGCATAAGCTAGCTTGACTGCGAGAGTGACGGCTCGAGCAGGTGCGAAAGCAGGTCTTAGTGATCCGGTGGTTCTGAATGGAAGGGCCATCGCTCAACGGATAAAAGGTACTCCGGGGATAACAGGCTGATACCGCCCAAGAGTTCATATCGACGGCGGTGTTTGGCACCTCGATGTCGGCTCATCACATCCTGGGGCTGAAGTAGGTCCCAAGGGTATGGCTGTTCGCCATTTAAAGTGGTACGCGAGCTGGGTTTAGAACGTCGTGAGACAGTTCGGTCCCTATCTGCCGTGGGCGCTGGAGAATTGAGGGGGGCTGCTCCTAGTACGAGAGGACCGGAGTGGACGCATCACTGGTGTTCGGGTTGTCATGCCAATGGCATTGCCCGGTAGCTAAATGCGGAAAAGATAAGCGCTGAAAGCATCTAAGCGCGAAACTTGCCCCGAGATGAGTTCTCCCTGACCCTTTAAGGGTCCTGAAGGAACGTTGAAGACGACGACGTTGATAGGCTGGGTGTGTAAGCGTAGCGATACGTTGAGCTAACCAGTACTAATGATCCGTGAGGCTTAACCTTACAACACCGAAGGTGTTTTGAGAGACGAAAGATTTTCAGCTTAGTTCAGGATTAGATTGATGGTTATATGGAAATATAACGGTCAATAACAGAATTTGCCTGGCGGCCGTAGCGCGGTGGTCCCACCTGACCCCATGCCGAACTCAGAAGTGAAACGCCGTAGCGCCGATGGTAGTGTGGGGTCTCCCCATGCGAGAGTAGGGAACTGCCAGGCATCAAATAAAACAGAAAACCTCAGCCTGATGGCTGGGGTTTTTTGTTTATATGGTATCAGGCCATTCCCTGCACGAGCATGGACATGCGACAAACGTGTCGGGAACACGTTTGAACGCCGCGTGCGGCGGCCCCGGAGGGGCGAGTATCAGGATGATACGCGTATTGTAGGGAACAGGCAGGCATCAAATAAAAGCGAAAGGCTTAGTCGAAAGACTGGGCCTTTTTGCTGTGCGCGTTCTACTGAGACAGACAAGCCATTCTCAACAGGATCGGGTAAACTATTCTGGTTTATATTCCGGAAAATGGCTGACATGAACTCCTCTCTTAAACCCTTCAATACTTTCGGTATTCAGGCAACTGCGGCACATATTGTTATCGCTGAATCTGTACAACAGCTTACTGAAGCGTGGGCAGAATCGACGCAGGCTCATCAGCCGGTACTTATCCTTGGGGAAGGGAGTAATGTTCTTTTCCTCGAAAACTTCGAAGGCACGGTCATTATCAATCGTATTAAAGGGATTGAAATTGCTGAGACGGATGATGCCTGGTTGCTCCATGTCGGTGCTGGTGAAAACTGGCATCACCTCGTGGAATATACTCTCCAACAAGGCATGCCAGGTCTGGAAAACCTTGCTCTGATACCGGGCTGTGCTGGCTCATCGCCCATTCAAAACATTGGTGCATATGGTGTTGAAATTAAACAGGTATGTAACTATGTCGATTGCGTTGAGCTAAGTAATGGCCAGGCATTGCGTTTAACAAACGCAGAATGCCGCTTTGGCTACCGGGACAGCATCTTTAAACATGACTACCAGGACCGCTTTGCAATTGTAGCCGTTGGCTATCGCTTGCCTAAAGCCTGGAGGCCGGTTCTCAGCTACGGCGACCTGAGTAAACTGGATCCGTCGACCGTTACGCCCCAGCAGGTTTTTGAAAGCGTCTGCAATATGAGGAGCTCGAAGCTGCCCGATCCAAAAGTGAATGGTAATGCCGGCAGTTTCTTCAAAAACCCCGTTATTAGCGCGGAACAGGCAGAAAAATTGATTTCTTGTGGCGCGAACGTCCCCCATTACCCTCAGCCAGACGGCAGCGTTAAACTTGCAGCAGGTTGGCTGATCGATCAATGTCAGTTGAAGGGATACCGCATTGGTGGAGCCGCGATTCATCGGCAACAGGCTTTGGTCATCATTAACGAAGAAAATGCCAGCAGCGCAGATATTGTTGCCCTTGCACACTACGTACGCCAACAGGTTGGTGAAAAGTTTGATGTCTGGCTTGAACCAGAAGTTCGCTTTATGGCGAGCAAAGGGGAAGTCAGTGCCGTGGAGACTGTCGCGTGAAAGACAATCGGGTTCCGTTAACGTTAATTAGTATTCTGGCAGACGGTGAGTTTCATTCAGGTGAGCAACTGGGTGAGCAGTTAGGGATGAGTCGTGCGGCTATTAATAAGCATGTACAGACTCTGCGAGACTGGGGGATTGATGTATTCACCGTGCCAGGGAAAGGATATAGTTTGCCGGAGCCTATCCAGTTACTGGATGAAGGTTTTATTACGTCACAAATAGCTGACGGGAGCGTGGCTGTCCTTCCGGTGATTGATTCCACCAACCAATACCTGCTTGATCGCCTCAATTCCCTTCAATCTGGTGATTCCTGCATAGCCGAATATCAGCAGGCCGGGCGTGGAAGACGAGGCCGTCAGTGGTTCTCGCCCTTTGGAGCAAATCTCTATTTGTCCATGTACTGGCGTCTGGAACAGGGGCCAGCTGCGGCAATTGGACTCAGTCTGGTTATTGGCATTGTGATGGCGGAAGTATTACAACGCCTTGGCGCTGAAGACGTCAGGGTAAAATGGCCAAACGACCTCTATCTGAACGACCGCAAGCTCGCCGGTATTTTGGTTGAACTCACCGGGAAAACGGGAGATGCCGCGCAAATCGTTATCGGTGCTGGGATTAATCTTGCGATGCGTAATGTTGCTACAGATGTGATTAATCAGGGATGGATCAACCTCCAGGAAGCTGGCATCCGTATTGACAGGAATACGCTAGCGGTCACTCTAATCCAGGAGTTACGTACGGCACTACAGCTGTTTGAGCAGGAAAGTTTATTACCGTTCCTGCCTCGTTGGGAAAAACTGGATAACTTCATCAATCGACCGGTAAAACTCATTATTGGGGAACGAGAGGTCCATGGAATATCTCGAGGCATTAATGAGCAGGGTGGATTATTGTTGGAGCAGGACGGAGTAATAAAAGCTTGGGTTGGCGGTGAGATTTCTCTGCGCGGCGCAAATTAAAGAGAGGGGGAATTCCCCCTCATCTTATTATTTTCTCAGTTTGACACAATCAACAGCATGATTAGCACTTTTTGTCATAATCAAGCTTGCGCGATCGCGAGTTGGTAATATGTTTTGTTTTAAATTCAATAAATTAATTTCATTCCATAGCTGCGTTGCAATATTTATGGCTTCATCTTTAGAGAGCTTTGCATAGCTGTGGAAATAAGAGTTTGGATCGGTGAATGCACCTTCACGGAATTTTAAGAACCGATTTATATACCAATTCTGTAATAGCTCTTCCGGCGCATCTACATATATAGAAAAATCTACGAAGTCAGAAACAAATACATGATGTGGATCGTGGGGATAATCCATTCCGCTTTGCAGAACGTTTAACCCTTCCAGAATCAAGATATCCGGCTGGGCAACGGTCTTATCGCCGTCGGGGATCACGTCGTACACCAAATGTGAGTACACCGGCGCCGTCACGTTGGTTGCACCCGATTTGATGTCGGAGACAAATTTCACCAGACGATGCATATCATAGGATTGCGGGAAGCCTTTCTTCTTCATCAAATTGCGCTCTTTAAGCACTTTATTTGGATGAAGGAAGCCGTCGGTGGTGATCAGTTCAACTTGACGGTGCTCAGGCCAACGGCTGAGTAGCGCCTGCAGCACACGCGCTGTCGTGCTCTTTCCGACAGCCACACTTCCCGCAATACTGATGATGTAGGGAATACGTTGGCCATTGGTGCCAAGGAACTGCTCGAGTACCGCCTGGCGCCGCAGGTTTGAACTGATATAGAAATTGAGCAGACGAGACAGCGGCAGGTAAATCTCCGCCACCTCTTCCAGGGAAAGGTCTTCGTTAATGCCTTTTAACCGGGCGATTTCCCCTTCGGTTAACGTCATGGGAACAGAGTCGCGCAATGCTGCCCATTGGCTCCGGTCAAATTGTAGATAAGGGGTTGTTGCCAACATTTGCTCTTTATTACTCATAAGCATGCTTCTGCCTGTAATTCAGGACAAAATTTACGCGCTACATTCTCGAACGCAAGTAATCAGACGTTGTGTATAAAAAGTATGCCGCGTATTTAACTTTTCAACAGTGGGCAGGAGGGTAACACCTGAATGAAGAGAACGATAAGAAAAAATCAACAACAGTGATGTATTACGGCGGGTACATCACGTTGCGCTTACAGTGAAAGAAGGGGCTGCGAGCCATTTTAGAGGGGCAGTCTTATTTCTGATGATTATTATTTGTCATTCAGGCATCGTCAGGCGCCTACTCCCAGGAAAAACGGATGCCGGGAACGATGAAAATTTGCTCTCAATTGGTGCTTTAGCCACCATATTCTCGAGATCTAGCGCAAAATGTGAGCGGTAGTGCATTTTATGCGATTTTTTTGTTGCATGAGCGGCGCTCTCTTCCTAGAATGCGCGCTACTTGATGCCGGCTTAGCTCAGTAGGTAGAGCAACTGACTTGTAATCAGTAGGTCACCAGTTCGATTCCGGTAGCCGGCACCATCAAGTACCCCAGGTGGGGTTCCCGAGCGGCCAAAGGGAGCAGACTGTAAATCTGCCGTCATCGACTTCGAAGGTTCGAATCCTTCCCCCACCACCATATTCGGCAACGCATTGCGAAGCCCGGTGCGATAAACGAACAGTTTGTCGACCCGAATACTGAGAGGCCTTCTCTCATATTCACTACAGAAAGATTCAGGTAGCCGAGTTCCAGGATGCGGGCATCGTATAATGGCTATTACCTCAGCCTTCCAAGCTGATGATGTGGGTTCGATTCCCACTGCCCGCTCCAACAAGATGTGCTGATATAGCTCAGTTGGTAGAGCGCACCCTTGGTAAGGGTGAGGTCGGCAGTTCGAATCTGCCTATCAGCACCACTTCTTTATCTCCTCCCTGTTTCTCTTCTGTTAATGCATTCAGCTAATTCAGGCATATGCCTGGTTGATGTGGTGATATCACCGATTTATCCGTGTCTTAGAGGGACAATCGATGTCTAAAGAAAAGTTTGAACGTACAAAACCGCACGTTAACGTCGGTACTATCGGCCACGTTGACCATGGTAAAACAACGCTGACCGCTGCAATCACTACCGTTCTGGCTAAAACCTACGGTGGTTCTGCTCGTGCATTCGACCAGATCGATAACGCACCAGAAGAAAAAGCTCGTGGTATCACCATCAACACCTCCCACGTTGAGTACGATACCCCGACTCGTCACTACGCGCACGTTGACTGCCCAGGGCACGCCGACTACGTGAAAAACATGATCACCGGTGCTGCTCAGATGGACGGCGCTATCCTGGTTGTTGCTGCGACTGACGGCCCTATGCCTCAGACCCGTGAGCACATCCTGCTGGGTCGTCAGGTTGGCGTTCCTTACATCATCGTGTTCCTGAACAAATGCGACATGGTTGATGACGAAGAGCTGCTGGAGCTGGTTGAAATGGAAGTGCGTGAACTTCTGTCTCAGTACGACTTCCCAGGCGATGACACCCCAATCATCCGTGGTTCTGCTCTGAAAGCGCTGGAAGGCGAAGCTGAGTGGGAAGCTAAAATCGTTGAACTGGCTGGCTTCCTGGATTCTTACATCCCAGAACCAGTACGTGCAATCGACCTGCCGTTCCTGCTGCCAATCGAAGACGTATTCTCCATCTCCGGTCGTGGTACCGTTGTTACCGGTCGTGTAGAACGCGGTATCGTTAAAGTAGGTGAAGAAGTTGAAATCGTTGGTATCAAAGATACTGCGAAATCTACCTGTACCGGCGTTGAAATGTTCCGCAAACTGCTGGACGAAGGCCGTGCTGGTGAGAACGTAGGTGTTCTGCTGCGTGGTATCAAACGTGAAGAAATCGAACGTGGTCAGGTACTGGCTAAGCCAGGCTCAATCAAGCCGCACACCAAGTTCGAATCTGAAGTGTACATCCTGTCCAAAGACGAAGGCGGTCGTCATACTCCGTTCTTCAAAGGCTACCGTCCACAGTTCTACTTCCGTACTACTGACGTGACCGGTACCATCGAACTGCCAGAAGGCGTAGAGATGGTAATGCCAGGCGACAACATCAAAATGGTTGTTACCCTGATCCACCCAATCGCGATGGATGACGGTCTGCGTTTCGCAATCCGTGAAGGTGGTCGTACCGTTGGTGCAGGCGTTGTAGCTAAAGTTATCGCTTAATCGCTGATAACATTTGACGCAATGCACAAGAAGAGGGCATCATTTGATGCCCTTTTTGTACGCTTTCGAACCAGAACCTGGCTCATCAGTGATTTTTTACCGATAATCATTGCTGAGACAGGCTCTGAAGATGGCGTTTATGCCGGGTAGTGTCTGAAAAGAGCCATTCGGTTTGGTTTGCCTCGCAGTGGCGGGGCAAAAGTGTTTGTCTGATTTATTGTGACAGGTTGGTTTATGAGTGCGAATACCGAAGCTCAAGGGAGCGGGCGTGGCCTCGAAGCGATGAAGTGGCTGGCAGTAGTCGTTTTGCTGCTCGTGGCAATCGTGGGCAACTACATTTATCGTGATATCACTCTGCCGCTTCGAGCACTGGCTGTGGTCATTTTGATTGCAGCCGCAGGTGGTGTTGCGCTGCTGACGGTAAAAGGCAAAGCAACCGTAGCGTTTGCTCGTGAAGCAAGAACGGAAGTACGTAAGGTTATTTGGCCTACTCGCCAGGAAACTCTGCACACCACTTTAATCGTGGCAGCGGTTACCGCTGTGATGTCACTGATTCTGTGGGGGCTGGATGGTATTCTGGTCCGCCTGGTATCTTTTATTACTGGCCTGAGGTTCTGAGATGTCTGAAGCCCCTAAAAAGCGTTGGTACGTCGTTCAGGCGTTTTCTGGTTTTGAAGGTCGTGTAGCCACGTCGCTGCGCGAACATATCAAACTCCATAATATGGAAGAGCTGTTTGGCGAAGTGATGGTTCCAACCGAAGAGGTTGTTGAAATCCGCGGTGGCCAACGCCGTAAGAGCGAACGTAAATTCTTCCCAGGTTACGTTCTGGTCCAGATGGTGATGAACGACGCGAGCTGGCACCTGGTGCGTAGCGTTCCGCGCGTGATGGGTTTCATCGGCGGGACTTCCGATCGTCCAGCCCCAATCAGCGATAAAGAAGTTGATGCGATCATGAACCGCCTGCAGCAGGTGGGTGACAAGCCGCGTCCGAAAACGCTGTTTGAACCAGGTGAAATGGTTCGTGTTAATGACGGTCCGTTTGCGGACTTCAACGGTGTTGTGGAAGAAGTGGATTACGAGAAGAGCCGCCTGAAGGTTTCCGTTTCCATCTTTGGTCGTGCGACGCCGGTTGAGCTGGATTTTGCTCAGGTGGAAAAAGCCTGATAATTTGATCGTTTAAGCAGCGATTATTCATTGCACAGGGCGCGAAATTGGCATACAATTTCGCGCCTTTTGTTTTTATGTGTCCAGTACACGTAAGACGTTTATTCACGGGGAGCCTTCTTGAGGCGCTATTACCCAATCAGAGGATTTTAGAATGGCTAAGAAAGTACAAGCCTACGTCAAGCTGCAGGTTGCAGCTGGTATGGCGAACCCAAGTCCACCAGTTGGTCCAGCTCTGGGTCAGCAGGGTGTGAACATCATGGAATTCTGTAAAGCGTTCAACGCAAAAACTGAATCCCTGGAAAAAGGTCTGCCAATTCCGGTTGTTATTACCGTTTACGCTGACCGTTCTTTCACTTTCGTTACCAAAACCCCTCCAGCAGCAGTTCTGCTGAAGAAAGCGGCTGGTATCAAGTCTGGTTCCGGTAAGCCGAACAAAGACAAAGTGGGTAAAGTTTCCCGCGCTCAGCTGCAGGAAATCGCGCAGACCAAAGCTGCCGACATGACTGGTTCCGACATTGAAGCGATGACTCGCTCCATTGAAGGTACTGCACGTTCCATGGGCCTGGTAGTGGAGGACTA
This sequence comes from Cedecea sp. Ae19-4, assembly GCF_059801165.1. Classification (NCBI taxonomy): domain Bacteria; kingdom Pseudomonadati; phylum Pseudomonadota; class Gammaproteobacteria; order Enterobacterales; family Enterobacteriaceae; genus Cedecea; species Cedecea sp. Ae19-4. Next base: position 521,535 of record NZ_JBCHWG010000002.1, read on the forward strand.
AGAAATGGCTAAACTGACCAAGCGCATGTCCGTGATCCGTGACAAAGTTGATGCTACCAAACAGTACGACATCAACGAAGCTATCGCTCTGCTGAAAGAACTGGCTACCGCTAAGTTCGTTGAAAGCGTTGACGTTGCTGTTAACCTGGGCATCGATGCTCGTAAATCTGACCAGAACGTTCGTGGTGCAACTGTACTGCCACACGGTACTGGCCGTTCCGTTCGCGTAGCCGTATTTGCTCAGGGCCCTAACGCTGAAGCAGCTAAAGCTGCTGGCGCAGAGCTGGTAGGTATGGAAGATCTGGCTGACCAGATCAAGAAAGGCGAAATGAACTTCGACGTTGTTATCGCATCTCCAGATGCAATGCGCGTTGTTGGCCAGCTGGGTCAGGTTCTGGGTCCACGCGGCCTGATGCCAAACCCGAAAGTTGGTACCGTAACTCCTAACGTTGCTGAAGCAGTTAAAAATGCTAAAGCAGGTCAGGTTCGTTACCGTAACGACAAAAACGGCATCATCCACACCACCATCGGTAAAGTGGACTTTGACGCTGACAAACTGAAAGAAAACCTGGAATCTCTGCTGGTTGCGCTGAAAAAAGCAAAACCATCTCAGGCAAAAGGCGTGTACATCAAGAAAGTTAGCATCTCCACCACCATGGGTGCAGGTGTTGCGGTTGACCAGGCTGGTCTGAACGCAGCGGCGAACTAATAATCGCCTTTACGCGGGCGAAAGATTAGTCTATTATCTTACGCCCGTTGTTCTGTTTAGGCAGAACACAAAGAATTTTCGGTTGGAGCCTGGCCTTATCCAGGCCTCCGTCCAAGACCGCAGGTGTTTCGCAAGAGACTTAATTGCCTGCGTAGACGGTGACAGAACCTGAAGAATATTTTTAGATAGTCTTTAGCTTGTTTCTGCTCACCGTATGTAGACGCACTTTTCCATTTTGGTTAAGTGCGAAGTGAGTTTCGGGACGTTTCGTCCCGGCTAAAACCCAGGAGCAAAAGCTAATGGCTTTAAATCTTCAAGACAAACAAGCGATTGTTGCTGAAGTCAGCGAAGTAGCCAAAGGCGCGCTGTCTGCAGTAGTTGCGGATTCCCGTGGCGTTACTGTAGACAAAATGACCGAACTGCGTAAAGCAGGTCGCGAAGCCGGCGTTTACATGCGTGTTGTTCGCAACACCCTGCTGCGCCGTGTTGTTGAAGGTACTCAGTTTGAGTGCCTGAAAGACGCGTTCGTTGGTCCGACCCTGATTGCATATTCTATGGAACACCCGGGCGCTGCTGCTCGTCTGTTCAAAGAGTTCGCTAAAGCGAATGCAAAATTTGAGGTCAAAGCCGCTGCCTTTGAAGGTGAGCTGATCCCGGCGTCGCAAATCGACCGCCTGGCAACTCTGCCGACCTACGAAGAAGCAATTGCACGCCTGATGGCAACCATGAAAGAAGCTTCGGCTGGCAAACTGGTTCGTACTCTGGCTGCTGTACGCGATGCGAAAGAAGCTGCTTAATCGCAGTTTTCTTTATCAAGTATTCGCTTACGTATAAACTTATTCTGATATTCAGGAACAATTTAAATGTCTATCACTAAAGATCAAATCATTGAAGCAGTATCCGCTATGTCCGTAATGGACGTTGTAGAACTGATCTCTGCAATGGAAGAAAAATTCGGTGTTTCTGCTGCTGCTGCTGTAGCTGTTGCTGCTGGCCCAGCTGAAGCTGCTGAAGAAAAAACTGAGTTCGACGTTATTCTGAAATCTGCTGGCGCTAACAAAGTTGCCGTAATCAAAGCAGTTCGTGGCGCAACTGGCCTGGGTCTGAAAGAAGCTAAAGACCTGGCAGAAACCCCGAATGCCGTTCTGAAAGAAGGCATCAGCAAAGACGACGCAGAAGCTCTGAAAAAATCTCTGGAAGAAGCTGGCGCAGAAGTTGAAGTTAAATAAGCCAACCTTTCCGGTTGCAGCCTAAGTCATTAGGCTGATGGCTGGTGACTTTTTAGTCACCAGCCTTTTTGCGCTGTAGGGTGCCAGTAGTGTTTCACACTGTTTGACTGCTGGTTTCCATTCAATGCATGTTTCTATCGACGCCTTAATATACTGCGACTTTCTACGCCGGGAGTTCCGGGGTAAAGCGCAATGAAATGGTTTAAGAGTGATAGAAACAGGTATTGCGGGGAGTGTTCCACTTTCCGGTCCACAAAATAGTGTTGCATAAACTGCCCCTTTCGACGGGCAGATGGGTCGACTTGTCAGCGAGCTGAGGAACCCTAATGGTTTACTCCTATACCGAGAAAAAACGTATTCGTAAGGATTTTGGAAAGCGTCCACAAGTACTGGACATTCCTTATCTCCTTTCTATCCAGCTTGACTCGTTCCAGAAGTTTATCGAGCAAGATCCCGAAGGACAGTACGGCCTGGAAGCTGCTTTCCGCTCCGTATTCCCGATCGCAAGCTACAGCGGCAACTCCGAGCTGCAGTATGTGAGCTATCGCCTGGGCGAACCTGTATTTGACGTTAAAGAATGTCAAATCCGTGGCGTGACGTATTCTGCTCCGCTACGTGTGAAACTGCGTCTGGTGATCTACGAGCGCGAAGCGCCGGAAGGCACCGTTAAAGACATCAAAGAACAAGAAGTGTACATGGGCGAGATTCCGCTCATGACCGACAACGGGACTTTCGTTATCAACGGTACTGAGCGCGTTATCGTTTCTCAGCTTCACCGTAGCCCGGGTGTGTTCTTCGACAGTGACAAAGGTAAGACCCACTCTTCAGGGAAGGTGCTGTATAACGCACGTATCATCCCTTACCGTGGTTCCTGGCTGGACTTCGAATTCGACCCGAAAGATAACCTGTTCGTGCGTATTGACCGTCGCCGCAAACTGCCTGCGACCATCATTCTGCGCGCACTGAACTACACCACTGAGCAGATCCTTGACCTGTTCTTTGAGAAAGTTAATTTCGAAATCCGTGACAACAAGCTGCAGATGGAGCTGGTACCGGAGCGCCTGCGTGGCGAAACCGCCTCCTTCGACATCGAAGCTGACGGCAAAGTGTACGTTGAAAAAGGCCGCCGTATCACCGCGCGGCACATTCGCCAGCTGGAAAAAGACGATATCAAACATATCGAAGTTCCTGTTGAGTACATTGCCGGTAAAGTTGCGGCTAAAGACTACGTTGATGCTTCTACCGGCGAACTGATTTGCCCGGCGAACATGGAACTGTCTTTGGATCTGCTGGCCAAACTGAGCCAGTCAGGCCACAAGCGTATCGAAACGCTGTTCACCAACGACCTGGATCACGGCCCGTACATTTCTGAAACCGTACGCGTCGACCCAACCAACGACCGCCTGAGCGCGCTGGTTGAGATCTACCGCATGATGCGTCCTGGTGAGCCACCAACACGCGAAGCAGCCGAAAGCCTGTTTGAGAATCTGTTCTTCTCTGAAGACCGCTACGATCTGTCTGCGGTAGGTCGTATGAAGTTCAACCGTTCTCTGCTGCGTGAAGAGATTGAAGGTTCCGGTATCCTGAGCAACGACGACATCATCGAAGTGATGAAGAAGCTCATCGATATCCGTAACGGCAAAGGCGAAGTGGATGACATCGACCACCTCGGCAACCGTCGTATCCGTTCCGTAGGCGAAATGGCGGAAAACCAATTCCGTGTTGGCCTGGTGCGTGTTGAGCGTGCGGTGAAAGAGCGTCTGTCTCTGGGCGATCTGGATACCCTGATGCCTCAGGACATGATCAACGCCAAGCCAATCTCTGCGGCAGTGAAAGAGTTCTTCGGTTCCAGCCAGCTGTCTCAGTTCATGGACCAGAACAACCCGCTGTCCGAGATTACGCACAAACGTCGTATCTCCGCGTTGGGCCCAGGCGGTCTGACCCGTGAGCGCGCGGGCTTCGAAGTACGTGACGTACACCCAACCCACTACGGTCGTGTGTGTCCAATCGAAACCCCTGAAGGTCCAAACATCGGCCTGATCAACTCCCTGTCCGTGTACGCACAGACTAACGAATACGGCTTCCTTGAGACTCCGTATCGTCGCGTGGTTGACGGTGTTGTGACCGACGAAATTCATTACCTGTCTGCTATCGAAGAAGGTAACTACGTCATCGCTCAGGCGAACACTAACCTGAACGAAGAAGGCCGTTTCGTAGACGACCTCGTTACCTGCCGTAGCAAAGGCGAATCCAGCTTGTTCAGCAACGACCAGGTTGACTACATGGACGTTTCCACCCAGCAGGTGGTTTCCGTCGGTGCGTCCCTGATCCCGTTCCTGGAACACGATGACGCCAACCGTGCATTGATGGGTGCGAACATGCAACGTCAGGCGGTTCCAACTCTGCGTGCTGATAAGCCGCTGGTTGGTACCGGTATGGAACGTGCTGTAGCCGTTGACTCCGGTGTTACTGCCGTAGCTAAACGTGGCGGTACCGTTCAGTACGTTGATGCATCCCGTATCGTTATCAAAGTTAACGAAGACGAGATGTACCCAGGCGAAGCGGGTATCGACATCTACAACCTGACCAAGTACACCCGTTCTAACCAGAACACCTGCATCAACCAGATGCCTTGTGTGTCCCTAGGTGAGCCGATCGAACGTGGCGACGTGCTGGCAGACGGTCCGTCTACCGACCTCGGTGAACTGGCGCTTGGCCAGAACATGCGCGTAGCGTTCATGCCCTGGAACGGTTACAACTTCGAAGACTCCATCCTCGTATCCGAGCGTGTTGTTCAGGAAGACCGTTTCACCACCATCCACATTCAGGAACTGGCTTGTGTGTCTCGCGACACCAAACTGGGGCCAGAAGAGATCACCGCTGACATCCCTAACGTGGGTGAAGCTGCGCTCTCCAAACTGGATGAATCCGGTATCGTGTACATCGGTGCTGAAGTGACCGGCGGTGATATTCTGGTTGGTAAGGTAACGCCGAAAGGTGAAACCCAGCTGACGCCAGAAGAGAAACTGCTGCGCGCAATCTTCGGTGAGAAAGCGTCTGACGTTAAAGACTCTTCCCTGCGCGTACCAAACGGTGTTTCCGGTACTGTTATCGACGTTCAGGTCTTCACCCGCGATGGTGTGGAAAAAGACAAACGTGCGCTGGAAATCGAAGAGATGCAGCTGAAGCAGGCTAAGAAAGACCTGTCTGAAGAACTGCAGATCCTCGAAGCGGGTCTGTTCAGCCGTATCTATGCTGTGCTGGTTTCCGGTGGTGTTGAAGCTGACAAGCTCGACAAACTGCCACGTGACCGCTGGCTGGAACTGGGCCTGACCGACGAAGAGAAGCAAAACCAGCTGGAGCAGCTGGCAGAGCAGTACGACGAGCTGAAGCACGAGTTTGAGAAGAAACTCGAAGCTAAGCGCCGCAAAATCACTCAGGGCGATGACCTGGCACCTGGCGTGCTGAAAATCGTGAAAGTGTATCTGGCCGTTAAACGTCAGATTCAACCTGGTGACAAGATGGCAGGTCGTCACGGGAACAAAGGTGTTATCTCCAAGATCAACCCGATCGAAGATATGCCATACGATGAAAACGGCACGCCGGTAGACATCGTACTGAACCCGCTGGGCGTACCATCTCGTATGAACATCGGTCAGATCCTGGAAACCCACCTGGGTATGGCTGCGAAAGGCATTGGCGAGAAGATCAACGCCATGCTGAAACAGCAGCAGGAAGTCGCGAAACTGCGCGAATTCATCCAGAAAGCGTATGACTTGGGTACAGACGTTCGTCAGAAGGTTGATCTGAATACCTTCACCGACGAAGAAGTTCTGCGTCTGGCTGAAAACCTGAAAAAAGGTATGCCGATTGCTACTCCGGTATTCGACGGTGCAAAAGAGTCGGAAATCAAAGAACTGCTGCAACTCGGCGGTCTGCCATCTTCTGGTCAGATTACCCTGTTCGACGGCCGTACCGGTGAACAGTTTGAGCGTCAGGTAACCGTAGGTTACATGTACATGCTGAAACTGAACCACCTGGTTGATGACAAGATGCACGCGCGTTCTACCGGTTCTTACAGCCTGGTTACTCAGCAGCCGCTGGGTGGTAAGGCTCAGTTCGGTGGTCAGCGCTTCGGTGAGATGGAAGTGTGGGCGCTTGAAGCATATGGCGCTGCATATACCCTGCAGGAAATGCTGACCGTTAAGTCTGATGACGTGAACGGCCGTACCAAGATGTATAAGAACATCGTGGATGGCAACCATCAGATGGAACCGGGCATGCCGGAATCCTTCAACGTTCTGTTGAAAGAGATCCGTTCGCTGGGTATCAACATCGAGCTGGAAGACGAGTAATCGTTGCTCAAAAGGTCCAGGGTGCCCGGCTAACGCCGGGCATCACAGAGTGCTAACTCCGACGGGAGCAAATCCGTGAAAGACTTATTAAAGTTTCTGAAAGCGCAAACTAAAACCGAAGAGTTTGATGCGATCAAAATTGCTCTGGCATCGCCAGACATGATCCGTTCATGGTCTTTCGGTGAAGTTAAAAAGCCGGAAACCATCAACTACCGTACGTTCAAACCTGAGCGTGACGGTCTGTTCTGCGCCCGTATTTTTGGGCCAGTGAAAGACTACGAGTGCCTGTGCGGTAAGTACAAGCGCCTGAAGCACCGTGGTGTCATTTGTGAGAAGTGTGGCGTAGAAGTTACCCAGACTAAAGTTCGTCGTGAGCGTATGGGTCACATCGAACTGGCTTCTCCAACTGCCCACATTTGGTTCCTGAAGTCTCTGCCATCTCGTATCGGCCTGCTGCTGGATATGCCGCTGCGTGATATCGAGCGCGTGCTGTACTTTGAATCTTATGTTGTTATCGAAGGCGGGATGACCAACCTCGAGCGCCGTCAGATCCTGACTGAAGAGCAGTATCTGGATGCGCTGGAAGAGTTCGGCGACGAATTCGATGCGAAGATGGGTGCGGAAGCTATTCAGGCCCTGCTGAAGAGCATGGATCTGGAGCAAGAGTGTGAAACTCTGCGCGAAGAGCTGAACGAAACCAACTCCGAAACCAAACGTAAAAAGCTGACCAAGCGTATCAAGCTGCTGGAAGCGTTCGTTCAGTCTGGTAACAAACCAGAGTGGATGATCCTGACCGTTCTGCCGGTTCTGCCGCCAGATCTGCGTCCGCTGGTACCGCTGGATGGTGGTCGTTTCGCAACCTCAGATCTGAACGATCTGTACCGTCGCGTGATCAACCGTAACAACCGTCTGAAACGTCTGCTTGATCTGGCGGCTCCTGACATCATCGTACGTAACGAAAAACGTATGCTGCAGGAAGCGGTAGATGCCCTGCTGGATAACGGCCGTCGCGGTCGTGCCATCACTGGCTCTAACAAACGTCCTCTGAAATCTTTGGCCGACATGATCAAAGGTAAGCAGGGTCGTTTCCGTCAGAACCTGCTGGGTAAACGTGTTGACTACTCCGGTCGTTCTGTAATCACCGTAGGTCCATACCTGCGTCTGCATCAGTGCGGTCTGCCGAAGAAAATGGCACTGGAGCTGTTCAAACCGTTCATCTACGGCAAGCTGGAACTGCGTGGCCTCGCGACCACCATCAAAGCTGCTAAGAAAATGGTTGAGCGTGAAGAAGCTGTCGTTTGGGATATCCTGGACGAAGTTATCCGCGAACACCCGGTACTGCTGAACCGTGCACCAACCCTGCACCGTTTGGGTATCCAGGCATTTGAACCTGTTCTGATCGAAGGTAAAGCTATCCAGCTGCACCCGCTGGTTTGTGCGGCATATAACGCCGACTTCGATGGTGACCAGATGGCAGTACACGTTCCACTGACGCTTGAAGCTCAGCTGGAAGCGCGTGCGCTGATGATGTCTACCAACAACATCCTGTCTCCAGCGAACGGCGAGCCAATCATCGTTCCTTCTCAGGACGTTGTATTGGGTCTGTACTACATGACCCGTGACTGTGTTAACGCCAAAGGCGAAGGCATGGTGCTGACTGGCCCTAAAGAAGCTGAGCGTATTTATCGCGCTGGCCTGGCCTCTCTGCATGCGCGCGTTAAAGTGCGTATCACCGAATACGAAAAAGATGCTCAGGGCACATTCGTTGCGAAAACCAGCCTGATCGACACCACCATTGGTCGTGCGATTCTGTGGATGATCGTACCGAAAGGTCTGCCTTTCTCCATCGTCAACCAGGCGCTGGGTAAAAAGGCCATCTCTAAGATGCTGAACACCTGTTACCGTATTCTGGGCCTGAAACCGACCGTTATTTTTGCGGACCAGACGATGTACACCGGCTTTGCTTACGCAGCGCGTTCAGGTGCATCCGTTGGTATCGATGACATGGTCATCCCGGAGAAAAAATACGAGATCATCAGCGAAGCGGAAGCTGAAGTTGCTGAGATCCAGGAACAGTTCCAGTCCGGTCTGGTTACCGCTGGCGAACGCTATAACAAAGTTATCGATATCTGGGCTGCGGCGAACGATCGTGTATCCAAAGCGATGATGGATAACCTGCAAACCGAAACCGTGATTAACCGTGACGGCGTCGAAGAGCAGCAGGTTTCCTTCAACAGCATCTACATGATGGCCGACTCCGGTGCTCGTGGTTCTGCAGCACAGATTCGTCAGCTGGCCGGTATGCGTGGCCTGATGGCTAAGCCAGATGGCTCCATCATCGAAACGCCAATCACCGCGAACTTCCGTGAAGGTCTGAACGTACTCCAGTACTTCATCTCCACTCACGGTGCTCGTAAAGGTCTGGCGGATACCGCACTGAAAACGGCGAACTCCGGTTACCTGACTCGTCGTCTGGTAGACGTTGCCCAGGATCTGGTCGTCACTGAAGACGACTGTGGCACCCTGGAAGGCATCACCATGACGCCAGTAATCGAAGGTGGCGACGTTAAAGAGCCGCTGCGCGATCGCGTACTGGGTCGTGTGACAGCTGAAGATATTCTGAAGCCTGGCACTGCGGACATTCTGGTTCCACGCAACACGCTGCTGCACGAACAGTGGTGTGATCTGCTGGAAGCTAACTCTGTTGACAGCGTGAAAGTCCGTTCCGTAGTAGGTTGCGAAACTGACTTTGGCGTGTGTGCTCACTGCTACGGTCGCGACCTGGCACGTGGTCACATCATCAACAAAGGTGAAGCTATCGGGGTTATCGCGGCACAGTCCATCGGTGAACCTGGTACACAGCTGACGATGCGTACGTTCCACATCGGTGGTGCGGCATCCCGTTCTGCTGCTGAATCCAGCATTCAGGTTAAGAACAAAGGTAGCATCAAACTCAGCAACGCTAAGTCGGTTGTGAACTCCAGCGGTAAACTGGTTATCACTTCTCGTAACACCGAGCTGAAACTGATCGACGAATTCGGTCGTACCAAAGAGAGCTATAAAGTGCCTTACGGTGCTGTGATGGCGAAAGGTGATGGCGAGCAGGTTGCCGGCGGTGAAACCGTAGCAAACTGGGATCCACACACCATGCCGGTTATCTCGGAAGTGAGTGGTTTCATTCGCTTTACCGACATGATCGACGGCCAGACCATTACTCGTCAGACCGACGAGCTGACCGGTCTGTCCTCTCTGGTCGTTCTGGATTCTGCTGAGCGTACTGCGGGTGGTAAAGATCTGCGTCCTGCTCTGAAAATCGTTGATGCTAAAGGCAACGACGTTCTGATCCCTGGCACCGATATGCCGGCTCAGTACTTCCTGCCGGGTAAAGCGATTGTTCAGCTGGAAGATGGTATTCAGATCAGCTCCGGTGACGCCCTGGCGCGTATTCCACAGGAATCCAGCGGTACCAAGGATATTACCGGTGGTCTGCCACGCGTTGCTGACCTGTTCGAAGCCCGTCGTCCGAAAGAGCCGGCAATCCTGGCTGAAATCAGCGGCATCATTTCCTTCGGTAAAGAAACCAAAGGGAAACGTCGTCTGGTTATTACCCCGGTAGACGGTAGCGAGCCATACGAAGAGATGATTCCGAAATGGCGTCAGCTTAACGTGTTCGAAGGCGAGCGTGTTGAACGTGGTGATGTTGTTTCCGATGGTCCAGAGTCTCCGCACGACATCCTGCGTCTGCGTGGCGTGTACGCTGTAACTCGTTACATCACTAACGAAGTACAGGACGTTTACCGTCTGCAAGGCGTTAAGATTAACGATAAACACATCGAAGTTATCGTTCGTCAGATGCTGCGTAAAGCCACCATCGTTAACGCAGGCAGCTCCGACTTCCTGGAAGGCGAGCAGGCTGAATACTCCCGCATTAAGATCGCTAACCGCGAACTGGATGCGAACGGCAAGATCAACGTGACCTTTGCACGCGATCTGCTGGGTATCACCAAAGCCTCTCTGGCAACCGAGTCCTTCATCTCCGCGGCATCGTTCCAGGAGACCACTCGAGTGCTGACCGAAGCAGCCGTTGCGGGCAAACGCGACGAACTGCGCGGCCTGAAAGAGAACGTCATCGTGGGTCGTCTGATCCCGGCCGGTACCGGTTATGCGTACCACCAGGATCGTATGCGTCGCCGTGCAGCGGGTGAAATCCCTGCGGCACCTCAGGTGACTGCTGAAGATGCTTCTGCCAGCCTGGCAGAACTGCTGAACGCAGGCCTGGGCGGTAACGACGAGTAATCGTGCGATACGCCTGAAATAAAAAACCCGCTTCGGCGGGTTTTTTTATGCCTGAAACTGACTAAATGCTCAATTGTTGACGATGTGCCCAGGAATAGACAAAAACAAATGCCCGCGATGCGGGCATTTTAGGGTCGGGCAAAGAGGGCTTATTTCACCAGCGGCAGGCGTCGGTAAAGCTCAATCATATCGGTAGCCAGATCCTGAATGACCATGGCGTTCATCAGGTGGTCCTGAGAGTGAACGGTAATCAGGTTTACCGGCAGTTTGCCGGAGCCTTCATCCAGGCCAATCAGCTGGGTCTGGATTTTATGGGCGTGTTTCACGAATTCGTGTGACTCTTCCATTGCCTTCTCGGCACCCTCAAAGTCACCTTTACGTGCCAGCTGCAGAGCAGTCAGGGCCTGGCTACGTGCGCTGCCGGCGTTGACCAGCAGTTCCATAATAATTGACTCTAAATCTTCCACATCTTACTCCATCATTTTCAGGGCTTTATCAAGCACCACGTCGCCTTTCATCAAACCGTAATCCATCATGTCGATAACGGCGACTTTTTTACCCAGAGGATCGGCAAGGGCCTGAAGTTTGGCCTGCTCATATTTCACCTGCGGACCAAGCAGAACGATGTCGGCGCGTTCGATGTTCTCTTTAAACTCTGCCACGGGCACAGCCTTGATTGAGACCTCGATGCCTTTCTTTTGTGCGGCATCAACCATACGTTGAACCAGAATGCTGGTCGACATACCTGCAGCACAACACAACACGATATTTTTCATAGTTCGCTCTCAATGTCCGAAGGATACAGAGATATTTATCCGTCAGAGGGGGAGGCAACAACCGCTTTAACCCGATTGTGTGTCAGGTATCACAAAAGAAACCGTAGAAAACTGAAACCGGTTACATTTTTGCTTTTTCTCGAAGAATCAAGACGGCAGTTGTGAAGGCGGAGCGGCATGAGGAAGCGTTTGCTGCCGCTCCGGTCAGTCATCTGCGCTGACCGGAGGACAGTATTTGAACGGCAGAGAAGCGACAACGACCGATCGATGTTCTTTCGGTAAACACCGAAACTTATCCATCCCCTTGCCGTGCGTTACATCAGGATTGCGCGTTTCTTCCCAGAAAGTGATCCCAGTCCTTCCAGACTGGCTGCAAACCTGACTGACGGAGTACGGCAGCAACTTCCTGCGGCGTTCGGCCATCGTGTGGGGCAAACTGCTCAAGTTCCGGGTGATTATCGGCATAGCCGCCGGGCTGTGTTTTCGAAAACGCGCTGACGTTGTTAATCGCCAATGGGATCACGTGGTCGCGGAACCACGGCGATTCTCGGGTAGAAAGCGACAATTCCACGTCCGGCGCAAGCAGGCGGAACGCACAGATCGTCTGCACCAACTGTTGCTCAGTCATGATTGAGGCTGGTTCTACGCCGCCGGTGCACGGGCGCAGGCGCGGGAAGGAGACAGAATATCGGCTTTGCCAGTAGCGCTGCTGTAGCCAGAGCAGATGTTCAGCCACCATAAAACAGTCGGTGCGCCAGCTGCCCGACAGCCCAATCAGCGCGCCAAGGCCGATTTTATCGATACCCGCGCGGCCCAGCCTGTCGGGCGTTTCCAGCCGCCAGAAGAAATCCTGCTTGTTACCTTTCAGGTGGTGCTGGGCGTAGGTCGCCGGGTGATAGGTTTCCTGGTACACCATCACGCCATCAAGTCCGAGGGTTTTGAGTTCGGCATACTCATGCTCGTCCAGCGGCTGGACTTCCATGTGCAGTGAACTAAAGCGGCTGCGGATAGCCGGCAGATGCTGGCGGAAATAATCCATGCCGACTTTGGTCTGGTGCTCGCCGGTCACCAGCAAAAGGTGTTCGAACCCCAGGGCACGGATAGCCGCGCATTCCCGCTCAATCTCCGCTTCATCCAGCGTTTTGCGCTTAAGTTTGTTGCTCATGGAAAAGCCGCAGTAAGTACAGTCGTTGGCGCACAGGTTAGAGAGATAGAGCGGCACGTAAAAACTGACCGTGTTGCCGAAGCGCTGACGCGTAAGCTGCTGCGCCCGCTGAGCAAGAGGCTCCAGGTAACGGCTGGCGGCAGGGGAGAGCAAAGCCATCAAGTCTTCTCGCGTCAGGCGGGCGGCGTTAATCGCGCGTTCGACATCTGCCGCCGTTTTACCGTTAATTTTGAGGGAGATATCGTCCCAGTCCAGCTGACGCCAGCGGTCGGTAAAGGTTTCTGCCATCAGGCATTCTCCTCGCTAAACTGAAGGAAACTGGTCAGCGGGCTGGAAGCCTGAGCCTGCTGGTGGCGAGATCCTAACCCGGCCTGTGCCGCAAGGCTTCCGGCTTCCACGGCCAGGCGAAACGCCTGTGCCATTTGTACCGGGTCACGGGCGACCGCTATGGCGGTATTGACCAGCAGGGCAGAAGCCCCCATTTCCAACGCTTCGGCTGCATGGCTTGGGGCACCGATCCCCGCATCGACAACAACCGGCACGCGGGATTGCTCAATGATGATTTCCAGCAGCGCGCGGGTTTGCAGACCCTGATTTGAGCCGATGGGCGCGCCGAGCGGCATCACGGCCGCACAGCCAGCTTCCTCGAGGCGTTTGCAGAGCACGGGGTCGGCGCCGCAGTAAGGCAGCACCACAAATCCTTGTTTGACCAGCGTTTCGGCGGCCTTCAGCGTTTCAATCGGGTCAGGAAGTAAATAGCGGGCATCAGGATGAATTTCCAGCTTAACCCAGTTTGTTCCCAGCGCTTCGCGGGCAAGCTGGGCTGCAAAAATAGCTTCTTCTGCCGTTTTCGCCCCGGAAGTATTGGGCAGCAGATGCACGCCCGCCTGCTGGAGTGGCTGAAGAATGTCATCACTATGGCCACGTAAATCCACGCGTTTCATCGCCATGGTAACAAGCTGTGAGCCAGAAGCGCGAATCGCGTCGATCATCATCTGGCTGGAGGAGAATTTTCCGGTGCCGGTGAACAGGCGGGAGGAAAAGGTTTTATCGGCAATCTGTAACATGTCAGCCCCCGGCAATTGCCTGAAACAGCAGAATGGTATCGCCCTCGCGCAGCAGATAATTGCTCCACTGTTCACGTGGGATGATAGTTTGATTAACGGCCAGTGCCGCGCCAACTTTGCCCTGATCAAGCTGGGCCAAAAGGGCTGCGAGCGTCAGGCCGGCCGTACATTCCAGATATTCATCGTTAAACTGAATGCGCATCGCGACCTCCGCAGACTGGGCAGGTGGCTGATTTTTGCATCGCCAGAGTGCGCCAGCTATGTTGCCGGGCGTCAAACAGGCGCAAAGCGCCAGCAGCAGGCGTCATGCCGGTAAGTAATTTAATGGCCTCCAGCGCCTGAAGAGTGCCCATCACGCCCACGACCGGGCCGATGACGCCGGAGGTGCGGCAGTTGCGTTCAGGTTCACTCTCGTCAGGCCAGACGCAGCGGTAGCAGCCATGCTCCCAGGGCGGTGTCAGGACCATCATCTGGCCGCCAAAACCGACGGCGCTTGCGGTGATAAGCGGCGTATTCCCGGCCACGCAGGCGGCGTTAACCGCCTGGCGGGTTGCCATATTGTCGCTACAGTCCAGCACCACGTCGGCTTCGTGCACGGCTTCTGTCAAAGAATCCCCCGTCAGCCTCTCTGTCAGCGAAACAATTTTTACGCCTGGGTTAAGGCGCTGCAAATGCTGGTGGGCCGCCGAAGATTTCGGGCGCTCAATATCTTCTGAGGTGAACAGGATCTGGCGCTGGAGATTGCTGATATGCACCCTGTCATCGTCCGCGACGATAAGCTTGCCTACGCCAGCGGCGGCGAGATACAGCGCGGCAGGTGAACCTAAGCCGCCCAGACCGACGACCAGCGCCGTGCTGGACAGCAGTTTTTCCTGCCCTTCAATCGCCACGTCTTCCAGCAGTAGCTGGCGGCTATAGCGCATAAAATCCGCGTCATTCATCGCCAGTTCCCGCCAGGTCGAGTAGCTTCGCCGTGGCGATGCGCCAGTCGGGAGCCTGTGTAATGGCGCTGACGACGGCGACGCTGCCCACGCCGGTGGCTAAGACGGCAGGTACGCGATCGATGCTTATTCCGCCGATGGCGACGGTGGAGTAATCACCCAGCGTCTGAATATGTTCTGCCAGCTTATTCAGCCCTTGAGGGGAAGAGGGCATCTGCTTGGTTTGGGTAGGGAAGACATGGCCCAGCGCGATGTAGGACGGGTTTGCACTTAAGGCGCGATCCATTTCCATGTTGTCGTGGGTTGAAAGCCCCAGACGCAGTCCGGCTTCGCTTATCGCCGCCAGGTTGGCGACATCCATATCTTCCTGGCCGAGGTGTACGCCGTAGGCACCGTGTTGGATGGCCAGTCGCCAGTAATCGTTAATGAACAGGCGAGCGTTGTAGCGTTCGCCCAGCGCAATGGCTGCGATGACGTCGGCTTCAACGTCTGCATCGCGTTTGTCTTTAATGCGGAGCTGGATGGTCTTGACGCCTGCCCCGAGGAGACGTTCGATCCATTCCACGCTGTCGACGACCGGATAAAGGCCCAGTTGGCGTGAGGTGGCAGGGAAAGTGAGTCTGGACATTATGCTTCCTCTTGTCTGAGATAAATTTCGCCGCCCCGGGCGCGAAAGTGCTGGGACATATCTTCCATGCCAGCATCTCTCGCCTGTTTTGCGGCGTAATCGCGCACTTCCTGGGTGATTTTCATGGAGCAAAACTTAGGGCCGCACATGGAACAGAAATGCGCGACTTTGCCGGATTCCTGCGGCAACGTTTCATCGTGGTAAGCGCGAGCGGTGAAGGGGTCGAGCGCCAGGTTGAATTGGTCTTCCCAGCGGAATTCAAAGCGTGCTTTGGACATCGCGTTGTCGCGTATTTGTGCGCCGGGATGCCCTTTGGCCAGGTCCGCGGCGTGAGCGGCAATTTTGTAGGTAATTAGTCCCTGCTTAACATCCTCTTTGTTCGGCAGGCCGAGGTGCTCCTTCGGGGTGACGTAGCAAAGCATCGCGCAGCCAAACCAGCCGATCATGGCGGCGCCAATGCCGGAGGTGAAGTGGTCATAGCCTGGTGCGATGTCGGTTGTGAGCGGGCCAAGGGTATAGAAAGGCGCTTCGTGACAATGCTCCAGTTCTTCGGTCATGTTGCGGCGAATCATCTGCATCGGCACATGCCCCGGGCCTTCAATCATCACCTGAACGTCGTACTCCCAGGCAATTTTGGTCAGCTCGCCCAGCGTATGCAGTTCGGCAAACTGCGCTTCGTCGTTGGCATCCTGAATGGAACCCGGGCGTAAGCCATCGCCCAGAGAAAGGGAAACGTCATAGGCGGCGCAAATTTCGCAGATTTCACGGAAGTGCTGATACAGGAAGTTTTCCTGATGATGGGACAGGCACCACTTCGCCATAATCGATCCACCGCGCGACACGATCCCGGTCAGGCGCTGCGCGGTCATCGGGACGTAGCGAAGCAGCACGCCCGCATGAATGGTGAAGTAATCCACGCCTTGCTCTGCCTGCTCCAGCAGCGTGTCGCGGAACATCTCCCAGCTCAGGTCTTCGGCGATACCGTTCGCCTTCTCCAGCGCCTGGTAGATGGGCACCGTGCCGATGGGCACCGGGCTGTTGCGCAGGATCCATTCCCGCGTTTCATGAATGTAGCGGCCGGTGGAGAGGTCCATCACCGTGTCTGCCCCCCAGCGAGTGGCCCACACCAGCTTCTCCACCTCCTCTTCAATAGAAGACGTGACTGCCGAGTTGCCGATATTGGCATTGATCTTCACCAGGAAATTGCGGCCGATAATCATCGGCTCTGATTCCGGGTGGTTGATATTGGCGGGAATAATCGCTCGCCCGAAGGCGACTTCATCGCGGACGAACTCCGGCGTGATGTTTTCCGGCAGGCGGGCCCCAAACCCTTCGCCGGGATGCTGGTGGCGCAGGACGGCATCACGAATACGCTCGCGCCCCATATTTTCGCGAATGGCGATGAATTCCATCTCCGGGGTGACAAGGCCTTTGCGGGCGTAATGCAACTGGGTGACGCATTGCCCGGCTATTGCCCGGCGAGGTTTGGACTGAGTTTCAAAGCGCAACTCGTCCAGGCCGTCGTCGGCAAGACGCGCTTTTGTGTAAGCGGAGCTGCGGTCACCCAGCGTTTCGCTGTCGCCGCGGTCGTCGATCCAGGCGCTGCGTAGGGGATTTAGCCCGTTTAACACGTTTATGGCGATGTCGGGATCGCCATAGGGGCCGGAGGTATCGTAGACGGGAACCGCCTCGTTCGGCTGATATTGCGGGGCATCTTTGCTCCCGCCGGTGAGCGTTGGGCTGAGTTGGATTTCGCGCATCGGGATGCGGATATCTTCACGTGACCCGATCAGATAGATGCGTCGGGAGTTGGGGAAGGCGGTGCCTTCAAGCGTGTTGATGAAGTGTTGGGCGGCGGCGCGCTGTTCGCGGCGGCCAGGTTTTTTTTCAGATGCAGACATAGCTCATTCCAGGTTTAGTCAGGATATGGCTTGTCAGGACAACGGAAGGAGTAATGGATATGGGCCGCCCGAGAACGGGTGTACCCAAAGACAGAATTACTCTTGTTCCCTTCGCAGGTTCTAACCTGATCAGGTTCCGCGGATCCCGAATTAACGGTCTCAGCCGGTGCATAACGCACTCGGCACTCCGACAAGAATGATCCCACCTTGCGGTGGGAAAGTTGTAAATTACTCGTTAATAGCTAACAACTCAAGCTGGACTTGCCAGCCCGGCAGGATCGCTGGCGCTGCCGTCGAGGTTGTTATCAATAGCCAGGAGGACTAGTTTATCTTCAAGGGTGAAGCGGGACTCCAGGCACTCGCCAATCTCCGACAGCGCCTGCTGAAACTCGACCCAGCTGTCGCGGTCGATGGCGTTTTCCAGATGGGAATCGTAGAGGTCCATGATTTGCTGGGTGTTGGCTTCCAGTTGAGGGTAGAGCTGAGCTGCGCTTAGCAGCGGGCTACTGCCTTCCAGGTTGCTGATGATTCGCTCGTAGATACTGAAATGACCGGAAGAGAGGTAATCCACCAGGCCGTGGCAAAAATTGTCTAACGCTTTTTCGTCGAGCGCGGTGTGCGATTCCTTGTTAGGCTTGATCCCGACCATGTTGTAATAGGCGACCAACAGGTGCTTACGGGCCTGCAGCCAATGGTCGACTAACTCATTACTACCACCAACGCGCTCAGTCAGATTGGCTAACTGGTTCAGCATGATTGAGACTCCGTGAGTTAAAAGATTGAACGCAAACTAACCCAAAAAAGTAAAAACTAATTGTTTATATCAGTGAACACGGGGATGTGCACCAGGTTATGGAACGTGTTATTCAAAACTTAGATCATGGTTGGTGGATAGTCAGCCATGAGCAAAAAATATGGTTGCCGCAGGGTGACTTACCTCACGGCAGCGCGGAGGAATTTCAACTCGTAGGCAGCCGCGCCCTGGATATCGGTGAGTGGGAAGGTGAGCCCGTGTGGCTGATTCGTGAAAACCGCCGCTCGGACATGGGCTCGCTGCGCCAGCTCCTGGATCGCGATGTGGGCCTGTTCCAGCTGGCCGGGCGCGGCGTCCAACTGGCCGAGTTTTATCGCTCGCATAAGTATTGCGGTTACTGCGGCCATGAAATGCACTTCAGCAAAAGCGAATGGGCAATGCTCTGCGGGCACTGCCGGGAACGCTATTACCCGCAAATTGCCCCCTGCATTATTGTCGCTATTCGTAAGGACGATCATATCCTGCTGGCTCAGCACACGCGCCACCGCAACGGCGTCTACACCGTGCTGGCCGGGTTTGTCGAAGTGGGCGAAACGCTGGAGCAGGCGGTGGCTCGCGAAGTCATGGAAGAGAGCAGCATTCAGGTGAAAAACCTGCGCTACGTGACTTCCCAGCCCTGGCCGTTCCCGCAGTCGCTGATGACCGCATTTATGGCGGATTATCACAGCGGTGAAATCAAGATTGACCCGAAAGAGCTGCTGGATGCGGGCTGGTATCGCTATGACCAGCTGCCGCTGTTACCGCCGCCGGGTACCGTGGCGCGCCGCTTAATTGAAGATACCGTCGCCCTGTGTCGCGCGGACTATGAATGATAGACTGCGGCGATACAGCTAAAGGAAAGGTAAACATGACTGAACTGAAGAACGATCGTTACCTGCGCGCCCTGCAGCGCTTGCCGGTAGATGTCACCCCTGTGTGGATGATGCGCCAGGCAGGGCGTTATCTACCTGAATATAAGGCGACGCGCGCTCAGGCGGGTGACTTTATGTCGCTGTGCAAAAACGCCGAGCTGGCCTGCGAAGTCACTCTGCAACCATTGCGCCGTTACGCGCTGGATGCGGCGATCCTCTTTTCGGACATTCTGACCATCCCGGATGCGATGGGGCTTGGGCTTTACTTTGAAGCGGGGGAAGGCCCGCGCTTTAGCTCCCCGATTCAAAGCCTGGCCGACGTTCAAAAGCTGCCGATTCCCGATCCGGAAGGTGAGCTGGCATACGTGATGAACGCGGTGCGCACCATTCGCCGTGAACTGAAGGGCGAAGTACCGCTGATTGGCTTCTCCGGCAGCCCATGGACGCTGGCCACTTATATGGTGGAAGGCGGCAGCAGCAAAGCCTTCACCGTGATTAAGAAAATGATGTTTGCCGACCCGAAAGCGCTGCACCTGCTGCTGGATAAGCTGGCGCAGAGCGTGACGCTCTACCTGAATGCGCAAATTCGTGCGGGCGCGCAGTCGGTAATGATCTTTGACACCTGGGGTGGCGTGCTGAGCGGGCGCGATTACAAAGAATTCTCGCTCTACTACATGCACAAAATTGTCGATGGCCTGCTGCGTGAAAACGATGGCCGCCGTGTACCGGTGACGCTGTTCACCAAAGGCGGCGGGCAGTGGCTTGAAGCGATGGCGGCAACCGGCTGCGACGCACTGGGCCTCGACTGGACAACGGACATTGCAGATGCACGTCGTCGCGTAGGCCATAAAGTCGCGCTGCAGGGCAACATGGACCCTTCCATGCTCTACGCTCAGCCGGCACGTATCGAAGAAGAAGTTGCCACCATTCTGGCTGGTTTCGGGCAGGGGGAAGGGCACGTCTTTAACCTTGGGCACGGCATTCACCAGGACGTTCCACCAGAGCATGCAGGCGTCTTTGTGGAAGCCGTGCATCGCCTGTCCGCGCAATACCACCAGGCTTAAGGTAGCAAGAGATGGATCTCACCATACTGCGAGAGCAACAGCTGGATCTGGCCTCAAAGGTGATCCGCGAAGATCGTCTTGACCAGGATCCGCCGCGGTTGATCGCCGGGGCCGATGTGGGGTTTGAACAAGGCGGAGACGTCACCCGCGCGGCCATCGTTTTGTTGAGCTACCCGTCTCTTGAGTTGGTTGAATATCAGGTGGCAAGAATTGCCACCACCATGCCTTATATCCCCGGCTTTTTATCCTTCCGCGAATATCCCGCGCTGCTTGAGGCGTGGGGTATGCTTTCGCAGAAGCCCGATTTGGTGTTTGTGGACGGACACGGCATCTCGCATCCCCGTCGTTTAGGGGTTGCCAGCCATTTTGGGCTGCTGGTGGATGTGCCGACGATTGGCGTGGCGAAAAAGCGGCTGTGCGGGAAGTTTGAACCGCTGGGGGACGAGCCCGACGCTCGTGCGCCGTTGATGGACAAAGGCGAGCAGCTGGCCTGGGTCTGGCGCAGTAAAAAACGCTGTAATCCTTTGTTTATTTCTACCGGGCACCGCATAAGCCTCGACGGCGCATTAAAGTGGGTGGAGCGCTGCATGGCCGGCTACCGTTTGCCGGAGCCAACCCGTTGGGCCGATGCCGTTGCTTCCGGGCGCCCGGCTTTTAAGCGCCTGCAAGCAATCGGCAGGTGATTCAGGTAAACTGCCGCTAATTTTCCGTCTTTGAGACATCGTCATGTTACAGAACCCTATTCATTTACGCCTGGAGAAGCTGGAAAGCTGGCAGCACGTCACTTTTATGGCTTCTTTGTGCGAGCGTATGTACCCGAACTACGCCATGTTTTGCCAGCAAACTGGCTTTGGCGATCCTCAGCTTTATCGCAAGATCCTGGACCTGGTTTGGGAAACCCAAACGGTGAAAGACGCCAAAGTGAACTTTGATAGTCAGTTAGAGAAACTTGAAGAGGCAATTCCTGCGGCTGACGACTATGATATTTACGGTGTCTATCCGGCGATTGACGCGTGCGTGGCGTTGAGTGAGCTTATTCACTCGCGTCTCTCGGGTGAAACGCTGGAGCACGCAATCGAAGTCAGTAAATGTTCAATCACTTCGGTGGCGATGCTGGAAATGACTCAGGCCGGTCGTGAAATGACCGACGAGGAGTTGAGAGCAAACCCGGCGGTAGAAGAAGAATGGGACATTCAGTGGGAGATTTTCCGGCTGCTGGCGGACTGCGAAGAACGCGATATTGAGCTCATTAAAGGGCTTCGTGCTGACCTCCGTGAGGCCGGCATCAGTAATATCGGTATAAATTTGCAGCAGTAAGACAGTAAAACGTGACATACAGTCTGATTTGTCCTCCCTGGAGGCTTCCAATTAACCCCCCGTCTGGTCTACATTTGTGGGGCGAATAAAAGTGGCTATCGGTGCGTGTATGCAGGAGAGTGCTTTTTAGGCATTTCCGTCGCACTCGATGCTTAGCAAGCGATAAACACATTGTAAGGATAACTTATGAACAAGACTCAACTGATTGATGTAATTGCTGACAAGGCTGACCTGTCTAAAGCACAGGCTAAAGCTGCTCTGGAATCCACTCTGGCTGCAATTACTGAGTCTCTGAAAGAAGGTGATGCTGTACAACTGGTTGGTTTCGGTACCTTCAAAGTGAACCACCGTGCTGAGCGCACTGGCCGCAACCCGCAGACCGGTAAAGAAATCAAAATTGCTGCTGCTAACGTGCCGGCATTTGTTTCTGGTAAAGCACTGAAAGACGCGGTTAAGTAAGTTAACGCGTGTCAGTGAACAGTTTTAACAGAGGGGCGTTTACGCCCCTTTTGTCCGTCTGGCGTCCGCTGCTGGCGCTGGCGGGTGTTCTGGTGCTCACGGCATGCAGCAGTAACAAACTCCCTCCTTTTACCGCTACCGGCTATGTTGCCGACCAGGGCGTGGTGCGCATCTGGCGAAAAGACAACGCCGATGAATCTACCCATATCCTTACCGCGTTTAGCCCGTGGCAGCACGGCGCCACCACCACCGGGGAATACCGCTGGCAGGGCGACAAACTGACCTTTATCGAACTCAATATTCAGGGTAAGCAGCCGGAGCATGTCAAAGTCCGCTTTGACGACCACGGCGACTTGAGCTTTATGCAGCGGGAAGTGAATAGCCAGAAGCAGCAGCTTTCTAACGATCAGGTGGCTTTGTACCAGTTCAACGCCAATCGTATTCGTGAGACTAGCGAAGCGCTGCGCATCGGCCACGTTGTGCTGCGCCAGGGGCGCTGGCACCAGAACGGCACGGTAACGACCTGCGAAGGCGAAACGTTATCGCCAAAGCTTGATAGCGCCTCCCTGAGCCATATAGCGCGCCGTCAGAGCAACTCCTCCCTTGACGTCAGTATTGCCTGGCTTGAAGCCCCGGAAGGTTCACAGCTGCTGCTGGTGGCGAACCAGAACTTCTGCAGTTGGCAGCCTAAGCCTGGCGATTTCTAGGTATAAAAAAACCGCCACGCGGGCGGTTTAGTGTGTACTGTCGGGATTACTTCGCGTTTTCACGCGCAATGGCGCGATAACCGATATCCGAGCGGCTGAAACTGCCTTCCCAATGAATCTCTTTTTTCAGCTCCAGCGCGCGCTGTTGCGCTTTGGCTACCGTTTCGCCCAACGCAGTCACGCATAACACGCGCCCGCCGTTGGTGAGCACACGGTCATCTTCGCTGAGCTTAGTCCCGGCGTGGAACACCTTGCCATCGGCCACTTCTTCCAGTGGCAGACCATGGATAACGTCGCCGTTACGATAGTCGGCCGGATAACCGCCCGCCGCCAGCACGATCCCTAGAGCCGGACGTTCGTCCCACTTAGAATCTTTCTCATCCAGCTTGCCATCACAGGCAGCGAGGCACAGCTCGACCAGATCTGACTGCATACGCAGCATGATGGGCTGAGTTTCTGGATCGCCGAAGCGGCAATTGAACTCAATCACCTTCGGATTACCCTGCTTGTCGATCATCAATCCGGCATACAGGAAGCCCGTGTAGGTATTCCCTTCGGCAGCCATACCGCGCACGGTTGGCCAAATCACGCGTTCCATGGTGCGCTGATGCACTTCGTCAGTCACAACCGGAGCGGGAGAGTAAGCACCCATGCCGCCGGTGTTTGGGCCAGTATCGCCGTCGCCAACGCGTTTATGATCCTGGCTGGTGGCCATCGGCAGAACGTGCTCGCCATCTACCATCACAATAAAGCTGGCTTCTTCGCCATCGAGGAACTCTTCAATAACAATACGGTGACCTGCATCGCCAAACGCGTTCCCCGCCAGCATGTCATTGACGGCAGCTTCCGCTTCTTCCAGCGTCATCGCCACAATAACGCCTTTCCCTGCGGCCAGGCCGTCGGCCTTGATCACGATCGGCGCGCCTTTCTCTCGCAGGTAAGCCAGCGCAGGCTCAACTTCGGTAAAGTTCTGGTATTCCGCCGTCGGGATATTGTGGCGAGCCAGGAAGTCTTTGGTAAAAGCCTTCGAGCCTTCCAGCTGTGCAGCCCCTTCGGTAGGCCCGAAGATTTTCAGGCCAGCGGCGCGGAAGGCATCCACCACGCCAATCACCAGCGGCGCTTCCGGACCGACGATGGTTAAGTCGATGTTTTCGTTCTGCGCAAAGCTAAGCAAAGCTGGAATATCTGTCGCGCTGATAGCAACGTTCTGCAGCGCTGGCTCCAGCGCGGTACCTGCGTTACCTGGTGCAACAAATACAGTACGTACTAAAGGGGACTGAGCCGCTTTCCAGGCCAGCGCGTGCTCGCGCCCGCCGTTACCAATAACTAAAACTTTCATCTATAAACGCTCCGGTAATTAATGGCGGAAGTGGCGCATATCGGTGAAGATCATTGCGATCCCATGCTGGTCGGCGGCGGCAATGACTTCATCATCACGAATGGAACCGCCCGGCTGGATCACACAGCTCACGCCAGCTTCGGCGGCGGCATCAATCCCATCGCGGAATGGGAAGAAAGCATCAGATGCCATAGCAGAACCTTTTACTTCCAGGCCTTCATCGCTGGCTTTGATACCGGCAATTTTTGCGGAATAGACGCGGCTCATCTGGCCTGCGCCTATGCCGATGGTCATATTGTCACGGGCATAAACGATGGCGTTGGATTTAACGAACTTCGCCACTTTCCAGCAGAACAGCGCGTCATGCAGTTCTTGCTCGGTCGGCTGACGTTTAGTGACTACGCGCAGATCGCCTGCTGTCACCATACCCAAATCACGATCCTGAACCAGTAGGCCGCCATTGACGCGTTTGAAATCGAGGCCAGCCGTGCGTTTCTGCCACTGGCCGCAAACCAGGACGCGAACGTTCTGTTTGGCCGCGGTGATCTTCAGCGCTTCTTCGCTGGCGGAAGGGGCGATAATGACCTCGACGAACTGGCGAGAAATAATGGCCTGTGCGGTTTCTGCATCCAGCTCACGGTTGAAAGCGATGATGCCGCCGAAGGCAGAGGTTGGATCGGTTTTATAAGCCAGATTGTAGGCTTCGAGTACGGAACCGCTGACGGCCACGCCGCAAGGGTTGGCGTGTTTAACGATAACGCAGGCTGGTTCGTCGAACTCTTTCACGCATTCCAGCGCCGCATCGGTATCCGCGATGTTGTTATAGGAGAGCGCTTTGCCCTGAACCTGGGCCGCGGTTGCCACGGATGCTTCTTTGATTTCTTCTTCTATATAGAAGGCGGCCTGCTGGTGGCTGTTTTCGCCATAACGCATATCCTGCTTCTTAATGAAGTTCAGGTTCAGCGTGCGTGGGAACCGCCCGGCAGGATCTTTGCTTTCGCCGTGATAGGCCGGGACCAGGCTACCGAAGTAGTTAGCGATCATACTGTCGTAGGCCGCAGTGTGTTCGAAAGCTTTGATCGCCAGATCGAAACGGGTTTCCAGCGTCAGGGATCCTTCGTTGGCGTCCAGCTCGGCAACGATCGCCTGGTAGTCGCTGCTCTTTACTACGATCGCCACATCTTTATGGTTCTTGGCTGCGGAGCGAACCATGGTTGGCCCGCCAATGTCGATGTTCTCAACCGCATCTTCTAAAGAGCAGCCTTCGCGGGCAACGGTCTGGGCAAATGGATAAAGGTTAACGACGACCATATCAATAGGAGAGATGGCGTGCTCCGCCATGATGGCATCGTCCTGACCGCGACGGCCCAGAATGCCGCCGTGAACTTTCGGGTGCAGCGTTTTGACGCGTCCGTCCATCATCTCCGGGAAACCGGTGTAGTCGGAGACTTCGGTTACCGGCAGGTTTGCTTCTGCCAGCAGGCGGGCGGTTCCGCCGGTGGACAGCAGCTCCACTCCACGTTGGGAGAGGGCCTGAGCGAATTCGACGATACCGGCTTTGTCAGAAACACTGAGCAGTGCGCGGCGTACAGGACGACGTTGTGACATGGTTTTATCCCTTGGCTTTGGTTCGCATATAGAAGAGCGTTAGCTGAATTTTAGTCTTCACCTTAGTTCTGGCGGCGCAGAAAAGGGAAATTAAGGAAAAGAAGAGACGAAAACTCAGCTAACGCCCCCATCGGGGGTGTCCATTTTATCGCGGTGCATTGTAGCGAAAACGTTTGCGTCGCGCTCGCGAATTTTAAGTTCAAATCCGGATTGTGGATAAGTCTGTGTGCAAAAGGGTATAAGGCGGGGTTTTGCTGTGGAATGCAGCAGTCAGTCATTTTTCTGTCATTTTAGTGTTGCAGCGCCGGGAGAACTCCCTATAATGCGCCTCCATCGACACGGAACATGTGAACAACATCACAGAGTAACGGCGGCGATGAGAGTGAAAAATCCTGAAATTAAGGATTGACTCTGAAAGAGGAAAGCGTATTATACGCCACCTCGAGTTAGCAAGCGAAAGCGACTGACTCACTGCTCTTTAACAATTTATCAGACAATCTGTGTGGGCACTCGCAGGATTGGTATCTCAGCATCTCCGGATGCAAACAAATATCAAGTCTTGAAGAGTGACTACTGATTTTATAAACAGTTTTAATTCTTTGAGCATCAAACACTTTTAAATTGAAGAGTTTGATCATGGCTCAGATTGAACGCTGGCGGCAGGCCTAACACATGCAAGTCGAGCGGTAGCACAGGGAGCTTGCTCCTGGGTGACGAGCGGCGGACGGGTGAGTAATGTCTGGGGATCTGCCTGATGGAGGGGGATAACTACTGGAAACGGTAGCTAATACCGCATAACGTCGCAAGACCAAAGAGGGGGACCTTCGGGCCTCTTGCCATCAGATGAACCCAGATGGGATTAGCTAGTAGGTGGGGTAATGGCTCACCTAGGCGACGATCCCTAGCTGGTCTGAGAGGATGACCAGCCACACTGGAACTGAGACACGGTCCAGACTCCTACGGGAGGCAGCAGTGGGGAATATTGCACAATGGGCGCAAGCCTGATGCAGCCATGCCGCGTGTATGAAGAAGGCCTTCGGGTTGTAAAGTACTTTCAGCGAGGAGGAAGGCATTAAGGTTAATAACCTTGGTGATTGACGTTACTCGCAGAAGAAGCACCGGCTAACTCCGTGCCAGCAGCCGCGGTAATACGGAGGGTGCAAGCGTTAATCGGAATTACTGGGCGTAAAGCGCACGCAGGCGGTTTGTTAAGTCGGATGTGAAATCCCCGGGCTCAACCTGGGAACTGCATTCGAAACTGGCAAGCTTGAGTCTTGTAGAGGGGGGTAGAATTCCAGGTGTAGCGGTGAAATGCGTAGAGATCTGGAGGAATACCGGTGGCGAAGGCGGCCCCCTGGACAAAGACTGACGCTCAGGTGCGAAAGCGTGGGGAGCAAACAGGATTAGATACCCTGGTAGTCCACGCCGTAAACGATGTCGACTTGGAGGTTGTGCCCTTGAGGCGTGGCTTCCGGAGCTAACGCGTTAAGTCGACCGCCTGGGGAGTACGGCCGCAAGGTTAAAACTCAAATGAATTGACGGGGGCCCGCACAAGCGGTGGAGCATGTGGTTTAATTCGATGCAACGCGAAGAACCTTACCTACTCTTGACATCCAGAGAACTTTCCAGAGATGGATTGGTGCCTTCGGGAACTCTGAGACAGGTGCTGCATGGCTGTCGTCAGCTCGTGTTGTGAAATGTTGGGTTAAGTCCCGCAACGAGCGCAACCCTTATCCTTTGTTGCCAGCGGTTCGGCCGGGAACTCAAAGGAGACTGCCAGTGATAAACTGGAGGAAGGTGGGGATGACGTCAAGTCATCATGGCCCTTACGAGTAGGGCTACACACGTGCTACAATGGCGCATACAAAGAGAAGCGACCTCGCGAGAGCAAGCGGACCTCATAAAGTGCGTCGTAGTCCGGATTGGAGTCTGCAACTCGACTCCATGAAGTCGGAATCGCTAGTAATCGTAGATCAGAATGCTACGGTGAATACGTTCCCGGGCCTTGTACACACCGCCCGTCACACCATGGGAGTGGGTTGCAAAAGAAGTAGGTAGCTTAACCTTCGGGAGGGCGCTTACCACTTTGTGATTCATGACTGGGGTGAAGTCGTAACAAGGTAACCGTAGGGGAACCTGCGGTTGGATCACCTCCTTACCTAAAAGATACAACCCGCGTAGTGCTCACACAGATTGTCTGATAGATGTAGAGAAGCAAGGCGTCTTGCGATTGAGACTTCAGTGTCCCCTTCGTCTAGAGGCCCAGGACACCGCCCTTTCACGGCGGTAACAGGGGTTCGAATCCCCTAGGGGACGCCACTTGCTGGTATGTAAGTGAAAGTTGCGTGCCGAACTATCTCAAAGCTGACTTGAAAGAGTCATGTTTGAGATATTTGCTCTTTAACAATCCGGAACAAGCTGAAAATTGAAACGACATGTCGTCTTATTCTTCCGTAATAAAGAATGAGGTTAAGACATGTTCGAGTCTCTCAAATTTTCACAATATCGATTGTGTCTTACGAGACACCTTCGGGTTGTGAGGTTAAGCGACTAAGCGTACACGGTGGATGCCCTGGCAGTCAGAGGCGATGAAGGACGTGCTAATCTGCGATAAGCGTCGGTAAGGTGATATGAACCGTTATAGCCGGCGATTTCCGAATGGGGAAACCCAGTGTGATTCGTCACACTATCATTGCGTGAATACATAGCGTAATGAAGCGAACCGGGGGAACTGAAACATCTAAGTACCCCGAGGAAAAGAAATCAACCGAGATTCCCCCAGTAGCGGCGAGCGAACGGGGAGCAGCCCAGAACCTGAATCAGTTTGTGTGTTAGTGGAAGCGTCTGGAAAGTCGCAGGGTACAGGGTGATACTCCCGTACACTAAAATGCACATACTGTGAGTTCGAAGAGTAGGGCGGGACACGTGGTATCCTGTCTGAATATGGGGGGACCATCCTCCAAGGCTAAATACTCCTGACTGACCGATAGTGAACCAGTACCGTGAGGGAAAGGCGAAAAGAACCCCGGCGAGGGGAGTGAAAAAGAACCTGAAACCGTGTACGTACAAGCAGTGGGAGCCTCATTTATGGGGTGACTGCGTACCTTTTGTATAATGGGTCAGCGACTTATATTCTGTAGCAAGGTTAACCGTATAGGGGAGCCGCAGGGAAACCGAGTCTTAACTGGGCGTTAAGTTGCAGGGTATAGACCCGAAACCCGGTGATCTAGCCATGGGCAGGTTGAAGGTTGGGTAACACTAACTGGAGGACCGAACCGACTAATGTTGAAAAATTAGCGGATGACTTGTGGCTGGGGGTGAAAGGCCAATCAAACCGGGAGATAGCTGGTTCTCCCCGAAAGCTATTTAGGTAGCGCCTCGTGAACTCATCTTCGGGGGTAGAGCACTGTTTCGGCTAGGGGGCCATCCCGGCTTACCAACCCGATGCAAACTACGAATACCGAAGAATGTTATCACGGGAGACACACGGCGGGTGCTAACGTCCGTCGTGAAGAGGGAAACAACCCAGACCGCCAGCTAAGGTCCCAAAGTCATGGTTAAGTGGGAAACGATGTGGGAAGGCACAGACAGCCAGGATGTTGGCTTAGAAGCAGCCATCATTTAAAGAAAGCGTAATAGCTCACTGGTCGAGTCGGCCTGCGCGGAAGATGTAACGGGGCTAAACCATGCACCGAAGCTGCGGCAGCGACACTATGTGTTGTTGGGTAGGGGAGCGTTCTGTAAGCCGTCGAAGGTGAACTGTGAGGTTTGCTGGAGGTATCAGAAGTGCGAATGCTGACATAAGTAACGATAAAGCGGGTGAAAAGCCCGCTCGCCGGAAGACCAAGGGTTCCTGTCCAACGTTAATCGGGGCAGGGTGAGTCGACCCCTAAGGCGAGGCCGAAAGGCGTAGTCGATGGGAAACAGGTTAATATTCCTGTACTCGGTGTTACTGCGAAGGGGGGACGGAGAAGGCTATGTTAGCCGGGCGACGGTTGTCCCGGTTTAAGCATGTAGGCGGAGCGTTTAGGTAAATCCGGACGCTTATTAACGCTGAGGTGTGATGACGAGGCACTACGGTGCTGAAGTAACAAATGCCCTGCTTCCAGGAAAAGCCTCTAAGCATCAGGTAACATTGAATCGTACCCCAAACCGACACAGGTGGTCAGGTAGAGAATACCAAGGCGCTTGAGAGAACTCGGGTGAAGGAACTAGGCAAAATGGTGCCGTAACTTCGGGAGAAGGCACGCTGTCGGTAAGTGAAACCCCTCGCGGGTGGAGCTGAAGGCAGTCGAAGATACCAGCTGGCTGCAACTGTTTATTAAAAACACAGCACTGTGCAAACACGAAAGTGGACGTATACGGTGTGACGCCTGCCCGGTGCCGGAAGGTTAATTGATGGGGTTATCCGCAAGGAGAAGCTCTTGATCGAAGCCCCGGTAAACGGCGGCCGTAACTATAACGGTCCTAAGGTAGCGAAATTCCTTGTCGGGTAAGTTCCGACCTGCACGAATGGCGTAATGATGGCCAGGCTGTCTCCACCCGAGACTCAGTGAAATTGAAATCGCTGTGAAGATGCAGTGTACCCGCGGCAAGACGGAAAGACCCCGTGAACCTTTACTATAGCTTGACACTGAACATTGAGCCTTGATGTGTAGGATAGGTGGGAGGCTTTGAAGCGTGGACGCCAGTCTGCGTGGAGCCAACCTTGAAATACCACCCTTTAATGTTTGATGTTCTAACGTAGACCCGTGATCCGGGTTGCGGACAGTGTCTGGTGGGTAGTTTGACTGGGGCGGTCTCCTCCTAAAGCGTAACGGAGGAGCACGAAGGTTAGCTAATCACGGTCGGACATCGTGAGGTTAGTGCAAAGGCATAAGCTAGCTTGACTGCGAGAGTGACGGCTCGAGCAGGTGCGAAAGCAGGTCTTAGTGATCCGGTGGTTCTGAATGGAAGGGCCATCGCTCAACGGATAAAAGGTACTCCGGGGATAACAGGCTGATACCGCCCAAGAGTTCATATCGACGGCGGTGTTTGGCACCTCGATGTCGGCTCATCACATCCTGGGGCTGAAGTAGGTCCCAAGGGTATGGCTGTTCGCCATTTAAAGTGGTACGCGAGCTGGGTTTAGAACGTCGTGAGACAGTTCGGTCCCTATCTGCCGTGGGCGCTGGAGAATTGAGGGGGGCTGCTCCTAGTACGAGAGGACCGGAGTGGACGCATCACTGGTGTTCGGGTTGTCATGCCAATGGCATTGCCCGGTAGCTAAATGCGGAAAAGATAAGCGCTGAAAGCATCTAAGCGCGAAACTTGCCCCGAGATGAGTTCTCCCTGACCCTTTAAGGGTCCTGAAGGAACGTTGAAGACGACGACGTTGATAGGCTGGGTGTGTAAGCGTAGTGATACGTTGAGCTAACCAGTACTAATGATCCGTGAGGCTTAACCTTACAACACCGAAGGTGTTTTGAGAGACGAAAGATTTTCAGCTTAGTTCAGGATTAGATTGATGGTTATATGGAAATATAACGGTCAATAACAGAATTTGCCTGGCGGCCGTAGCGCGGTGGTCCCACCTGACCCCATGCCGAACTCAGAAGTGAAACGCCGTAGCGCCGATGGTAGTGTGGGGTCTCCCCATGCGAGAGTAGGGAACTGCCAGGCATCAAATAAAACAGAAAACCCCAGCCTGATGGCTGGGGTTTTTTGTTTATGTGGTATCAGGCCATTCCCTGCACGAGCATGGGCATGCGACAAACGTGTCGGGAACACGTTTGAACGCCGCGTGCATCGGCCCCGGAGGGGCGAGTATCAGGATGATACGCGTATTGTAGGGAACTGCCAGGCATCAAATCAGCATTAACCCCGACCGAAAGGCCGGGGTTTTTTGCTTTTTGTACCCTTCATATTTTTATCTTTCTACGACAGAGTTATTCACTGAGTTCCTGTCTTCAATCCAGCGTAAGCATCTGCTCTTGGCTATCACTCTTAAATGAAACATTTTCACCTTTTCGCTTCTGACTCGACATTGAATCATAAACTCGGTATCGTCAGGTGTCTGGATGTCTAAACGTTTAAACGTATGCTTTGAGGATATAAGGTTATGCCGATTCGGGTGCAGGACGAGCTACCAGCCGTCAATTTCCTGCGTGAAGAAAACGTCTTTGTGATGACGACATCGCGCGCCAGCAATCAGGAAATACGTCCGTTAAAGGTACTGATCCTGAATCTGATGCCGAAGAAAATTGAGACGGAAAACCAGTTCCTGCGGCTGCTCTCCAACTCTCCACTGCAGGTGGATATCCAGCTGCTGCGTATCGACAGCCGTGAATCTCGCCATACGCCTGGCGAGCACCTCAATAACTTTTACTGTAATTTTGATGACATTAAACACGACAACTATGACGGATTGATCGTCACCGGCGCTCCGCTTGGACTGGTTGAATTTAATGATGTGGCTTACTGGCCGCAGATCCAGCAGGTGCTGGAATGGGCCAAAGATCATGTTACCTCGACGCTGTTTGTCTGCTGGGCCGTCCAGGCCGCGCTGAATATTTTATACGGTATTCCAAAACAAACTCGAGATGAAAAACTTTCTGGCGTCTACGAGCACAATGTTACTCAGCCTCATGCTTTACTGACGCGCGGCTTTGATGATTCATTCCTGGCGCCTCATTCTCGTTATGCCGACTTCCCTGCGCAGCTGATCCGGGATTACACCGATCTGGAGATCTTTGCCGAAACAGAACAGGGCGATGCCTACCTGTTTGGCAGCAGGGATAAGCGCATCGCGTTCGTAACCGGTCACCCGGAATATGATGCGCTGACGCTGTCCGGCGAGTACTTCCGCGATGTCGATGCGGGGCTTCAGCCAGAGGTGCCGTATAACTACTTCCCAGGAGACGATCCGGCGAAGAAACCTCACGCGACCTGGCGCAGCCATGGCAATCTGCTGTTCACTAACTGGCTGAACTACTACGTCTACCAGATTACGCCATTCGACCTTCGCCACATGAACCCGACGCTCGATTAAGCGTTTCAGCTTCCCATTCCAGGCGCCTTCGGCGCCTTTTTTCTATTCTGAAAATCACTTCCCGCCTTGATTAAACTTTAATCTCATAAATATCAATATGATAAATCAATTTAAAATCAAAAATGGAAATTGTTTTTGATTTTAAAAAATCATCAAGTAGTCTTAATTCTGTTGCATGAAAACTGCACAGCCGTGCGCGATTCATTTTTGGCCGTCTCGACGGGATAAGACGAAGGAGTAACCGAATGACACAACAGACAGTTAGCGAAGAGCTGGCCTTTAGCCAGCCGTTTGGCGAGCAAGAGAAGCAGATCCTCACCCCGGAAGCCGTAGAATTCCTCGGCGAGCTGGTGAGCCGCTTTACTCCACAGCGCAACAAGCTGCTGGCATCTCGCATTGCTGAACAGCAGGCCATCGACGGTGGAAAGCTTCCTGATTTCAATTCGGAAACAGATTCCATTCGTAAGAGTGATTGGCAGATTCGTGGTATTCCGCAGGATCTGCTCGACCGCAGGGTAGAAATTACCGGTCCGGTTGAGCGAAAAATGGTGATCAACGCGCTGAATGCTAACGTAAAAGTCTTTATGGCCGACTTCGAAGATTCCCTGGCGCCGAGCTGGAGCAAAGTCATTGACGGGCAAATCAACCTGCGCGATGCGATAAACGGCACCATCAGCTGGACAAACGAAGCGGGAAAAATCTATCAGCTGAAGCCAGACCCGGCGGTACTGGTTTGCCGCGTGCGCGGCCTGCATCTGCCTGAAAAACACGTGACCTGGCGCGGGGAAGCGATCCCTGGCAGCCTGTTCGACTTCGGGCTCTATTTCCTCCACAACGTGGATGCCCTTCTGGCTAAAGGCAGCGGCCCTTATTTCTATCTGCCCAAAACCCAGTCATGGCAGGAAGCGGCCTGGTGGAGCGAAGTCTTCAGCTTCACGGAAGATCGCTTCGATCTGCCACGTGGCACCATTAAAGCGACTTTATTGATAGAAACGCTGCCAGCGGTCTTCCAGATGGATGAGATCCTGCACGCCCTGAAAGATCACATCGTGGGCCTGAACTGTGGTCGCTGGGATTACATCTTCAGCTACATCAAAACCCTAAAAAACCACCCGGATCGCGTCCTGCCGGACAGGCAGTCCGTGACGATGGATAAACCTTTCCTGAACGCTTACTCGCGGCTGCTGATCAAGACCTGTCATCGTCGCGGTGCATTTGCAATGGGCGGCATGGCGGCCTTTATCCCGAGCAAAGACAGCGCTCGCAATGAATGGGTACTGAACAAAGTCAAAGCGGACAAAGAGATGGAGGCCAATAACGGCCATGATGGTACCTGGATTGCGCATCCGGGCCTTGCGGACACGGTTGTTGAGGTGTTTGGCAAAGCGCTGGGTGAACGCCAGAACCAGCTGGACATCAGCCGCAGCGAAGATGCCCCCATCACCGCGGCGCAGTTGCTTGAGCCTTGCCCTGGCGAGCGCACCGAAGAAGGTATGCGCGCCAACATCCGCGTTGCGGTGCAGTACATCGAGGCGTGGATCTCCGGCAACGGCTGCGTACCGATTTACGGGCTGATGGAGGATGCTGCGACCGCTGAAATTTCCCGTACTTCCATCTGGCAATGGATCCATCACCAAAAGACGCTAAGCAACGGCCAGACCGTGACGAAAGCGCTGTTCCGCCAGATGCTTGCCGAAGAGATGTTGGTGATTCAGGACGAGCTGGGCGACCAGCGTTTTAGCCAGGGACGCTTCGATGAAGCTGCGCGGCTGATGGAACAAATTACCACCTCAGAAGAGTTAATCGACTTCCTGACGCTGCCGGGCTACCGCCTGCTTGCCTGAACCTAACCCTATAAAAATGGAGCATCTGAAATGAAAACCTCTCGTAGCCAACAGATTCAACAAGTACAACAAGACTGGACACAGCCGCGTTGGGAAGGCATTAAGCGTACCTATAGCGCAGAAGACGTCGTGAAACTGCGCGGTTCGCTGACCCCGGAGTGTACTCTGGCGCAGCACGGAGCGGCTAAACTCTGGCGCCTGCTGCACGGCGAGTCGAAAAAAGGCTACGTAAACAGTCTGGGGGCGTTAACCGGCGGCCAGGCTTTACAGCAGGCGAAAGCGGGTATCGAAGCCATCTACCTCTCCGGCTGGCAGGTTGCGGCGGACGCTAACCTGGCGTCCAGCATGTACCCGGATCAGTCGCTCTACCCGGCGAACTCTGTCCCTGCGGTTGTCGATCGGATCAACAACAGCTTCCAGCGTGCGGATCAGATCCAGTGGGCATCCAATATTGAACCGGGCGATCCACGCCACATTGACTACTTCCTGCCTATCGTTGCCGATGCAGAAGCCGGTTTTGGCGGCGTGCTGAACGCCTTCGAAC
This sequence comes from Cedecea sp. Ae19-4, assembly GCF_059801165.1. Taxonomy (NCBI): domain Bacteria; kingdom Pseudomonadati; phylum Pseudomonadota; class Gammaproteobacteria; order Enterobacterales; family Enterobacteriaceae; genus Cedecea; species Cedecea sp. Ae19-4. Next base: position 556,179 of record NZ_JBCHWG010000002.1, read on the forward strand.
TGATGAAGTCGATGATTCAGGCGGGTGCCGCTGCGGTGCACTTTGAAGACCAGCTGGCTTCCGTGAAGAAATGCGGCCACATGGGCGGCAAAGTCCTGGTCCCAACTCAGGAAGCTATCCAGAAGCTGACCGCTGCTCGTCTGGCGGCTGATGTGATGGGGGTTCCAACGCTGCTGATCGCCCGTACCGATGCTGATGCGGCAGATCTGATCACCTCCGACTGCGACGAATACGACCGCGAATTCATCACCGGTGAGCGCACGCAGGAAGGTTTCTACCGTACACGCGCTGGCATTGAGCAGGCTATCAGCCGCGGCCTGGCCTACGCGCCTTATGCCGACCTGGTCTGGTGTGAAACCTCTAAACCCGACCTGGACCAGGCCCGCCGTTTCGCGGAAGCCATCCATGCGCGCTTCCCAGGCAAACTGCTGGCCTATAACTGTTCGCCGTCGTTTAACTGGAAGAAAAACCTCGATGACAAAACCATCGCGTCCTTCCAGCAAGAACTGTCGGACATGGGTTACAAATACCAGTTCATCACCCTGGCGGGGATCCACAGCATGTGGTTCAACATGTTCGATCTGGCGCACTCTTATGCGCAGGGGGAGGGCATGCGCCACTATGTTGAGAAGGTACAGCAGCCTGAATTTGCCGCCGCTTCTGAAGGCTACACCTTCGTTTCTCACCAGCAGGAAGTGGGCACCGGCTACTTTGACCGCATAACCACCGTCATCCAGGGCGGCGCTTCTTCCGTCACGGCGCTGACAGGTTCGACGGAAGAAGAGCAGTTCTGAACAAACTTTATTTTCCCCCTCTCCTTTGGGAGAGGGCCGGGGTGAGGGGAGAAATAAATGTCACACAGGCTGGAGCTGCTAATTGCCCACACCATCCTGCAGGGGTTTGACGCGCAATACGGTCGATTTCTGGAGGTCACCGCGGGTGCCCAGCAGCGCTTTGAACAGGCCGACTGGCACGCCGTTCAACAGGCGATGAAAAGCCGCATCAACCTGTACGATCACCACGTAGGTCTCGTCGTAGAACAGCTTCGCTGCATTACCGGCGGGCAGAACACCGACGCGGCCTTTTTACTGCGTGTGAAAGAGCAATACACCCGGCTACTGCCGGATTACCCGCGTTTTGAAATTGCCGAAAGCTTTTTTAATTCTGTCTATTGTCGGCTCTTCGACCACCGCTCGCTTACTCCCGAGCGGCTTTTTATCTTCAGCTCCCAGGCAGGCAAACAGCTTCGGCCGCTGCCTCGCCCACTGGCAAAAACTTTTTTCCCGGAGCAAGGCTGGACGACGTTGCTCACGACCTTGCTCTCCGATCTCCCGCTGCGCCTGCCCTGGCAGGATATTGCGCGGGATGTGGGGTTTATCCTCGCCCATCTGCATGAAACCTTCGGCGCAGAAACATTGCGGACGGCCACGCTGGAAGTGGCTAATGAACTGTTTTACCGCAATAAAGCCGCCTGGCTGGTTGGCAAACTGGTTCTGCCGGGAGGAAAAATTCCCTTTTTATTGCCGATCCATCGCACCGATGATGGCCGGTTAATGGTAGACACCTGCCTGACCAGCTCCCCCGAAGCCAGTATCGTTTTCGGCTTTGCGCGTTCCTATTTCATGGTTTATGCCCCTTTCCCCGCCGCGCTCGTGGAGTGGCTACGCGAGATTCTACCGGGAAAAACTACCGCCGAACTGTACATGGCGATTGGCTGCCAGAAGCACGGCAAAACCGAAAGCTATCGCGAATATCTGACCTACATTCACAGCACGGCCGAGCAGTTTATTGAGGCACCCGGCATACGCGGCATGGTGATGCTGGTGTTCACGCTGCCGGGCTTCGATCGCGTTTTTAAAGTGATAAAAGACAAATTCGCGCCGCAAAAAGAAGTCACCGCCGAAAGGGTCCGTGCCTGCTACCAACTGGTAAAAGAGCATGACCGCGTGGGGCGCATGGCGGATACGCAGGAGTTTGAAAACTTCGTGCTGGATAAGCGGCAGATAAGTGCCGACCTCATGTCGCTGCTGCTTGAAGAAGTGCCTGAAAAACTGACCGATCTTGGCGACCGCATTGCCATCAGCCATCTCTACATTGAGCGGCGAATGGTGCCGCTTAACTTGTGGCTGGAGCAGGTAGAAGGCCAGCAGTTAAGGGATGCGGTGGAAGAGTACGGCAATGCCATTCGTCAACTGGCGGCAGCCAATATCTTCCCTGGCGACATGCTATTTAAAAACTTTGGCGTGACGCGTCACGGGCGGGTGGTGTTCTACGATTACGATGAAATTTGCTACATGACCGAGGTGAATTTCCGGGATATTCCGCCGCCGCGTTACCCGGAAGATGAACTCTCTTCGGAGCCGTGGTACAGCATCTCGCCGGGAGATGTTTTCCCGGAAGAGTTCCGGCACTATCTTTGTGCAGACAAACGCATTCGCCCGTTATTCGATGAAATGCACGCCGACCTGTTCCGCGCCGACTTTTGGCGCGCTTTGCAAACCCGCATCCGCGATGGCTATGTAGAAGATGTTTATGCTTATCGCCGCCGCCAGCGCTTCAGCCAGCGGTTTGGGGAAGTGAGGCGAGCGGGCTAGCGCCCGCCGCCGTAAGCCAGAGTAATGTCCTTCGCGGCTTTGATCACCAGCGCACCCAGCTCCGTCACGCGGTCATCGGTGATGCGCGAAATCGGGCCAGAAATAGAGATCGCCGCGAATGCCTCATGGTGTTCATCGTAGATGCACGAAGCCACGCAGCGCAGCCCCAGGGCATGCTCTTCATCGTCAAATGAATAACCGCGCTTGCGGGTTTGCGCTAAATCTTCTTTTAAATGCAGCGGCGAAGTCAGCGTGGCTGGCGTGTAGCTGTGCAGACCTTTGCGGTGCAGCAGGCCCGTCAGTTCGTCGTCGTTTAGCTGAGCCAGAAACGCCTTGCCCGCGCCGGATGCGTGCATCGGCAGCTTGCCGCCAATAGGTGCTGACATACGCATCAGCTGCGTGCACTGAACCTGGTCGATAATAATTGCCTGGTGATCGCTCTTGTCGAGTACCGCGAGGTTGACGGTTTCACCGGAGGCTTCCATCAGTTTGCGCAGAATAGGGTGCACAATGGCTAGCAGATTGCGGCTTTGCAGGAAGCTGCTGCCGACGACAAATGCGTGCGCGCCAATCGTCCAGTGGCCAAGATCGCCCACCTGATGCACAAAGCCTAACTGCTGCATTGTGGTGAGCAGGCGATGGGTGGTGGAATTGGGCAAACCAGCCTGCTGGGCAAGCTCGGTGAGCGCCACGCTACCGTCAGATTCGGCAATCCACTCCAGCAGCTTAAGGCCGCGGGTCAGGGACTGCACTTGCCCGGTGGCAGCCGGAGCCGCAGCGGCGGCGGTGCGGGGTTTCTTACCTCGTTTAGCGGGGACTGTAGCAACCATACCGGACTCCTTTTCGTATCGTGGAAATCATTTTCGTTTTATTTGGCGAATTTGCAACCGCTACTCAGACTGATCGGAGGAGTGATGCTGAACATCTCTCATGTTCCCGATATGCGGCTTTTACGACCCTATAGATTGTGCAAGTATGGGATGGCATATCCGTCAGGCAGGGAAAACAGGTGGGAGTGAGGTGTGAGCAACAACGTAGAGAAGCTGAAGCAACAACTGAGTGAGCGCATTCTGGTGCTGGACGGCGGTATGGGGACCATGATCCAAAGCTACCGCCTTGATGAGAGTGATTTCCGCGGCGAGCGTTTTGCCGACTGGCCGTGTGACCTTAAAGGCAACAATGACCTGCTGGTGCTCAGCAAACCGGAAATTATCGCCGCGATTCACTATGCCTACTTTGAAGCTGGCGCCGACATCGTCGAAACCAACACCTTTAACTCCACCACCATTGCAATGGCGGATTACCAAATGGAGTCGCTGTCGGCGGAAATTAACTACGAAGCCGCTAAGCTGGCGCGTGCCTGTGCCGACGAATGGACGGCCCGTACGCCGGAAAAACCGCGTTACGTCGCCGGTGTGCTTGGCCCGACCAACCGCACGGCATCAATTTCTCCAGACGTGAACGACCCGGCCTTCCGCAACATCACCTTTGATCAGCTGGTCGCCGCTTACCGTGAATCGACCAAAGCGCTGGTGGAGGGTGGGGCCGATCTGATCATGATCGAGACGGTCTTCGACACCCTGAATGCCAAAGCCGCCATCTTCGCCGTAAAGGCCGAGTTTGAAGCGCTTGGCGTTGATCTGCCGATCATGATTTCCGGCACCATTACCGATGCGTCAGGTCGTACGCTTTCCGGTCAGACGACGGAAGCTTTCTATAACTCCCTGCGCCACGCCGACGCGCTCTCTTTCGGACTTAACTGCGCGCTGGGGCCGGACGAACTGCGACAGTACGTGGCTGAACTGTCACGCATTGCCGAGTGCTACGTGACGGCTCACCCTAATGCTGGTCTGCCAAACGCTTTTGGTGAATACGACCTTGATGCGGACGTGATGGCGCAGCAGATTGGGGAATGGGCGCAGGCCGGATTCCTGAACATTGTCGGCGGCTGTTGCGGGACGACGCCTGCGCATATCGCCGCAATGAGCGCGGCGGTAGCAGGCGTTGCGCCGCGTAAACTCCCCGATCTGCCGGTTGCCTGTCGCCTCGCCGGGCTTGAGCCGCTGAATATCGGCGCGGATAGCCTGTTCGTTAACGTCGGGGAACGCACCAACGTTACCGGCTCGGCAAAGTTTAAGCGTCTGATCAAAGAAGAGAAATACAGCGAAGCGCTGGACGTGGCGCTGCAGCAGGTGGCCAGCGGCGCGCAGATTATCGACATCAACATGGACGAGGGAATGCTCGACGCCGAAGCGGCGATGGTGCGTTTCCTGAACCTGATTGCCGGTGAGCCGGATATCGCCCGGGTGCCCATCATGATCGACTCCTCGAAATGGGAGGTGATCGAGAAAGGGCTGAAGTGCATTCAGGGCAAAGGCATCGTTAACTCTATTTCCATGAAAGAAGGCACTGAGCCGTTTATCCATCATGCGAAGCTGGTACGCCGCTACGGCGCGGCGATGGTGGTGATGGCGTTCGATGAAGTGGGCCAGGCCGATACGCGAGAGCGTAAAATCGAGATTTGCCGCCGGGCCTATAAAATTCTTACCGAAGAGGTAGGCTTCCCACCGGAAGACATCATCTTTGACCCGAACATCTTCGCGGTGGCGACCGGCATCGAAGAACATAACAACTACGCCCAGGATTTTATCGGCGCCTGCGAAGATATTAAGCGCGAGCTGCCCCATGCGATGATCTCCGGCGGCGTGTCTAACGTCTCCTTCTCTTTCCGCGGCAACGAGCCGGTGCGCGAGGCCATCCACGCGGTATTCCTTTACTACGCAATTCGCAATGGCATGGACATGGGGATCGTCAACGCCGGGCAACTGGCGATATACGACGATCTTCCGGCTGAACTGCGGGATGCCGTCGAAGACGTCATTCTCAACCGCCGCGACGACAGCACCGAACGTCTGCTGGAGCTGGCCGAAAAATATCGCGGCAGCAAAAGCGATGACGGCGCCAATGCTCAACTGGCGGAGTGGCGTAGCTGGGACGTAGTGAAACGTCTCGAGTATTCGCTGGTGAAAGGCATCACCGAGTTTATCGAAGCGGATACCGAAGAGGCCCGCCAGCAGTCGACTCGCCCAATAGAAGTGATTGAAGGCCCGCTGATGGCGGGAATGAACGTGGTGGGGGATTTGTTCGGCGAAGGTAAAATGTTCCTGCCGCAGGTGGTGAAATCGGCTCGCGTGATGAAGCAGGCGGTGGCTTACCTTGAGCCGTACATCGAAGCCAGCAAAGAGCAGGGCAGCAGCAACGGTAAAATCGTGCTGGCGACCGTCAAAGGCGACGTCCATGACATCGGCAAGAACATCGTCGGCGTAGTGCTGCAATGTAACAACTACGAGATTATCGATCTTGGCGTGATGGTGCCCGGCGAGAAAATTTTGAAAACCGCCCGTGAAGTGGGGGCCGATATCATTGGCCTGTCCGGGCTTATCACCCCGTCGCTGGACGAAATGGTCAACGTGGCCAAAGAGATGGAGCGGCAGGGCTTTACGCTGCCGCTGCTGATCGGCGGGGCAACTACGTCAAAAGCCCACACGGCGGTGAAAATAGAGCAGAACTACAGCGGGCCAACCGTCTACGTGCAGAACGCCTCGCGCACCGTCGGCGTGGTTTCTGCTCTGCTTTCAGAAACCCAGCGCGATGAATTTGTCGCCCGCACCCGCAAAGAATACGAAGTTGTTCGTACGCAGCACGCGCGTAAAAAAACGCGCACGCCGCCGGTTACGCTGGAAGTCGCGCGGGATAACGATCTGCCTTTCGACTGGGAAAACTACACGCCTCCGGTTCCGCACCGGCTGGGCGTGCAGGAAGTGACCGCCAGCATTGAAACGCTGAGGAACTACATCGACTGGACGCCGTTCTTCATGACCTGGTCGCTGGCCGGAAAATATCCGCGCATTCTGGAAGATGAGGTTGTTGGCGAGGAGGCAAAACGGCTGTTTAAAGACGCTAACGACATGCTGGATATGCTCCACCGGACGAAAACAATGACGCCGCGCGGCGTGGTCGGCCTGTTCCCGGCGAATCGCGTGGGGGACGACGTGGAGATTTATGCCGATGAAACACGCTCTCAGGTGAAAGGCTTCAGCCGCCATCTGCGCCAGCAAACGGAAAAGAACGGCTTCCCGAACTACTGCATTGCCGATTTTGTGGCGCCTAAACACAGCGGTAAAGCCGACTACATCGGTGCTTTTGCGGTCACCGGCGGTATTGAAGAAGACGCGCTGGCGGGTGCCTACGATGCGCAGCACGATGATTACAACAAAATCATGGTGAAAGCGGTTGCCGACCGCCTGGCCGAAGCTTTTGCTGAATATCTGCACGAGCGCGTGCGTAAAGTTTACTGGGGCTACGCGGCCACGGAAAACCTCAGCAACGAGGAACTGATTCGCGAGAATTACCAAGGCATTCGCCCGGCACCGGGCTACCCGGCCTGCCCGGAGCACACGGAAAAAGCGGCCATCTGGGCGCTGCTGGACGTCGAAAACGTGATTGGCATGAAGCTCACCGAGTCTTACGCCATGTGGCCCGGTGCGTCGGTTTCCGGCTGGTACTTCAGCCACCCGGACAGCAAGTACTTCGCCGTCGCGCAAATTCAGCGCGACCAGGTCGAAGATTACGCCCGACGCAAAGGCATGCCGGTCAGCGAGGTCGAACGCTGGCTTGCGCCGAACCTCGGGTACGACGCCGACTGACTCACAAACCTGTTATCTTTCCTTACAACTTACAAGGCGCTCTGGGGGCGCCTTGTCTCTTTATTGAAGTTAAACCCTTATACTGAAGGATGGTGGCTATTTTTGCTTCGGGAACCCTAAAAACGATAAGGAGAACAAGAATCCGTGTTGACGTTGTTACACCTGCTGTCCGCCGTTTCGCTGCTGGTCTGGGGTACGCACATTGTGCGCACCGGTATCATGCGCGTTTACGGTGCCAACCTGCGCAGTGTGCTTAGCCACAGCGTAGAAAAGAAACCGCTCGCCTTCTGCGCCGGGATAGGCGTGACCGCGCTGGTGCAGAGCAGTAATGCCACCACCATGCTGGTGACCTCGTTCGTTGCCCAGGATTTGGTGGCGCTCGCCCCTGCGCTGGTGATTGTGCTGGGAGCTGATGTCGGTACAGCGCTAATGGCGCGTATCCTGACCTTCGATCTTTCGTGGCTTTCTCCGCTGCTGATTTTCATCGGCGTAATCTTCTTCCTCAGCCGCAAGCAGACTCGCGCCGGGCAGCTTGGCCGCGTGGGGATTGGCCTGGGTCTTATTCTGCTGGCGCTCGAGCTGATTGTGGGAGCCGTTACGCCGATTACCCAGGCGAACGGCGTCCAGGTGATCTTCGCTTCCCTGACCGGCGACATCATGCTCGACGCGCTGATTGGCGCGATGTTTGCCATTATCAGCTATTCGAGCTTGGCTGCCGTCCTGTTGACGGCCACGCTGACCTCAACCGGCGTGATCTCGTTTGATGTGGCGCTGTGTCTGGTCATCGGGGCTAACCTCGGTTCCGGCCTGCTGGCAATGATCAATAACAGCGCTGCGAATGCTGCCGCTCGTCGTGTGGCGTTGGGCAGCCTGCTGTTCAAGCTGGTGGGCAGCCTGCTGGTGCTGCCGTTTGTGCATGTCCTGGCCCGGCTGATGCATCACCTGCCGTTGCCGGAGTCTGAACTGGTTATCTACTTCCACGTGTTCTACAACCTGATTCGTTGCCTGGTGATGGTGCCGTTTGCCGAGCCAATGGCACGCTTCTGCCGCCGGGTGATCAGCGAAGCGCCGGAAGTCGACGCCCGAATGAAGCCGAAGCACCTCGATCCTACGGCGCTGGATACTCCCGCGCTGGGGTTATCTAACGCCGCGCGGGAAACCCTGAGAATGGGCGACGTGCTGGAGCAGATGCTGGAAACCTGGAGCAAGGTGATGCACGGCGAGCCGCGCCAGGAAAAAGAGCTGCGCAAGCTAGCTGACGACGTGGACGTGCTGTATACCGCCATCAAACTTTACCTTGCGCAGATGCCGAAGGAAGATCTGGCGGAAATGGAGTCGCGCCGCTGGGCGGAAATCATCGAAATGTCGCTGAACCTGGAGCAGGCGGCGGACATCATCGAACGTATGGGCAGCGAGGTGGCGGATAAATCTCTCGCCGCGCGCCGGGCCTTCTCGCCGGACGGCCTGACCGAGCTGGATAACCTGCTCCAGCAGTTGATCAGCAACCTGCAGCTGAGCCTGTCGGTGTTCTTCTCGAGCGACCTGGGCAGTGCCCGCCGGCTGCGCCGGAACAAACACCGCTTCCGCATCATGAACCGCCGCTACTCCCATGCCCACGTTGATCGCCTGCACCAGCAGAACGTGCAGAGCATCGAGACCAGCTCGCTGCACCTCGGGCTGCTGGGGGACATGAAGCGCCTGAACTCGTTGTTCTGTTCCGTTGCCTACAGCGTGCTGGACCAACCGGACGATGACGACGAGCGGGATGAATATTGATCGTCAACCCGGCATCGCTCTATAATTGCATAATGTATGCGCATTACAATGGGGGTTAATATGCGTGTTGAAAGTGCAGCCGCTAAAAAATCGGTGAATGTCACGCTAGCGCCGGAGATTCTGGATGAGGCCCGTAGGCTGAAACTAAATATCTCGGCGGTACTGACCGAGGCATTAATCGAGAAATTTCGCGAAAACGCTCGGGCTGAGTGGCTCAAGGATAATCAGGAAAAGATTGCCGCGCTTAATGAGTTTGTTGAGGAGCACGGCTCGTTCAGTGATTTTCAGAGGAGCTTCTGATGGAACAGTTTCACGCCTACGAAAATACTGGCGCAGGGAAGAAAACGTATCCTTATCTCATCAATATGCAGCACCCCATTGCTGATGCCTTAAAGCATGTCCTGGTCATTCCCGTTATTGAACGCGAATTACTGGGTGCCATGCCTCCAGAAAAAATCTGCCCCATCGTGACGATTGAGGGGCAGCCTTGCGTGGCGATGACTCACATGATGGCAGGTATTCCGCTTAAAGAACTCGGTGCTTCAGTCGCGGATTTGACGCATTACAGAGATGAGCTGTGTGGCGCCGTTGATTTTATGATTCAGGTTTACTAACAAGCCCATTTTGCGGTTCGCAACGCCCTGCGGGTAAGGTATAGTCCTGGGTTTTCGGAGGAGCCATGCTGACTAATTCATCTATTCGTCTTAACAAATACATCAGCGAGAGCGGGATCTGCTCACGCCGTGACGCCGATCGCTACATCGAACAGGGCAACGTTTTTATTAACGGCAAACGCGCCAAAATTGGCGATCAGGTTTTTGCCGGCGACAGCGTGAAGGTGAATGGTCAGCTCATCGAACCCCGCAACGAAGAAGACCTGGTGCTCATTGCGCTGAATAAGCCGGTGGGAATTGTAAGCACCACGGAAGACGGCGAGAAAGACAACATCGTGGACTATGTGAACCACAGCAAGCGCGTGTTCCCCATTGGCCGCCTGGACAAAGATTCTCAGGGGCTGATTTTCCTCACCAACCACGGCGACCTGGTGAACAAAATTCTGCGTGCCGGGAACGACCATGAGAAAGAGTACGTGGTCACGGTGAACAAGCCGGTTACCGACGAGTTTATTCGTGGTATGGGGGCAGGCGTGCCAATTCTGGGCACCGTCACCAAGAAATGCAAAGTTAAAAAAGAAGCGCCGTTTGCGTTTCGCATCACCCTGGTTCAGGGGCTGAACCGCCAGATTCGCCGCATGTGTGAACACTTTGGCTATGAAGTGACGAAGCTGGAACGTACGCGCATCATGAACGTTAATCTCACTGGGATCCCGCTTGGGGAATGGCGCGACCTGACGGATGATGAACTGATTGAGCTGTTTAAGCTGATTGAGGATTCGTCCTCTGAGGCGAAGCCGGCTAAAAAAGCGAAGCCAAAAGCGGCCAGCCCGGCGGCGAAAAAACCGTTGGTAAGTGGCCCGAAAAGCTCAGCCAAAACGCCCGCTGAGCTTGCCTCGCGTAAACGCTTTGCTTCTCCAGGCCGGAAGAAAAAGGGCCGTTAAACTAGCGTTTGCCTCGCGTATGGTTGTTGGCTGACCATGAATAAGTCGTCGTCGTATCCGGCTTTAAGGCATTTTGTTTCTTCAGCTGGCGAGCTTTCTTAGCCGCCAGCGCTCGTTCCGCCATCAGCTTGTCGATGTACTCTTTTTTTACCTGATTAGTCTCTGAGTTGGTCAACGTACGACCGTGGGCAATGCGGGCGCGATCCAGCAGCGTTTTTAGCTCACGCTGTTCGCTTTCCGTCATGTCTTGCTGTGTCAGTCTGGCTGTAGCCATCGTTGCAATCTCCCAGGAAAGGACTCTCAGTGTAAAACAAACCCACCGCGCCGACGAGACAAAAAAGCCTGCATCAGCAGGCTTTTAGCGATTATTTTTTGCCGTCTGGCTTCGGCGTTATCGCTTTGCCGGACCAATACCCGGCCAGCAGAGAGCCGGACAGATTGTGCCAGACGGAGAACAGCGCGCCAGGCAGCGCTGCGAGCGGCGAGAAGTAAATTTTACCCAACGTGGCCGCAAGACCGGAGTTCTGCATTCCCACTTCGATGGCCAGCGTCCGACAGGTCGACTCGTCAAACCCAAACAGACGTCCGCCCCAGTAACCGCCGAGCAGGCCAATGGTGTTATGCAGAATCACCGAGACAATCACCACCAGGCCAACGGAAGCGATGTGTGACGCCGAGCCTGCCACAACTGCGCTAATGATGGCGAGAATACAAAGCATGGAAAATGCAGGCAGCCAGGGCTCCACGCGCTTCACCAGGCGTGGGAACAGATGATGCACAATCAGGCCAAGGCCAATCGGGATGATGACGATTTGCAGAATACTGACCAGCATGCCCATCACATCGACTTTAATGTCGGCGTCGACATAGAGACGGGTGAGCAGCGGCGTGGCAAATACGCCGACCAGTGTAGAAACAGAAGATATTGTTACGGAGAGCGCAACATCACCTTTGGCCAAGTAAATCATGACGTTGGACGCCGTGCCGCTGGCTACGCTGCCGACCAGCACCATCCCGGCTGACAGGTCGGGCGGCATATGGAACAACATTGCCAGCAGCCACGCCGCCAGCGGCATCACCAGGTAATGCAGAAAAATGCCTGCAGCTACCGGGGCCGGGCGCGACAGCACGCGTTTAAAGTCTTCAAGCCGCAGGTGGACGCCCATGCCAAACATAATGAGCATCAGCAGCGTGCTGACCCACGGGCCAATCGGGATAAAGGTTGAGGGGGTATAATACGCAGCGACGGAGAGCAGCAGCGCCCAAAGCGGGAACAGCCGGGTTAGGGTGGCGATCATAGCGATGTCCTTGCAGAGTTTGTGTTGTTTTATGGTTATAAAAAAAGCCGGGTGCGAGCCCGGCTTTCTGTATTCATGGCATGGATTGAACGGTTATTCAAACAGGTTGCGGTGCAGTTTCTGCACGACCTGCTCTGCATCGTCGCCAGGCACCAGGAAGCACAGGTTGTAGCTGGAAGCGCCGTAGCAAATCATGCGGATGTTGAACGGGTCGAGCACGCCGAACACTTCTTTGCCTACGCCACAGGCCTGGGACAGTTTATTGCCTATGATGGCCACCAGCGCCAGGTTCTCTTCGACTTCCACGCGGCACAGCGATGAAAGCTCGGTGAGCAGCGCGGTGGTCAGCAGGCTGTCGCCAGTGGAGGTAGAGCCGGTGGTGTCCATGGTCAACGCCACGCTCACTTCGGAGGTGGTGATCAGATCCACGGAAATATTATGGCGAGCCAGAATGCTGAACACTTCCGCCAGGAAACCACGGGAATGGAGCATATGCAGGCTGTGCAGCGTCAGCAGCGTTTGCTTGCGACGTACCGCAAGGGCGCGGAAGAGCGGTGGATTTTCCGTTTTTTTGCATACCAAAGTTCCGCCAGCAGCAGGATCTTTGCTGGAGCCAACGAACACCGGAATGTCGCAGCGCACGGCGGGCAGCAGCGTGGCCGGGTGCAGGACTTTCGCGCCAAAGGTCGCCATTTCAGCGGCTTCTTCAAAGGCGATGCGGTCAATGCGTTTTGCCGCAGGTACCATACGCGGATCGGTGGTGTAGATGCCCGGCACGTCGGTCCAGATATCTACGCGCGCGGCATTTAACGCTTCACCAAGCAGCGCGGCGGTATAGTCGCTGCCGCCGCGGCCAAGCGTGGTCGTTCGGCCTTTTTCTTCGCTCCCAATAAAGCCCTGAGTGATCACCAGGGATTCCGCGAGGCGCGGCAGCATCTGCTGGCTTGCCAGTTCCGCCAGCGCGGCGATATCCGGTTCGGCACGGCCGAAGCGGTCGTTGGTGCGCATGACTTTACGAATGTCGAACCACTGCGCTTCCACCTGACGTTCTCGCAGGATTTCCACAAATAGCAGGGTGGACATTAGTTCGCCGTGGCTGACCAGTTCATCGGTCAGCGCGGTGGAGGTCGCCAGAGAGGCGGCTTCCGCAAGGGTCGTGATGTTTTCAAGCAGGCGGTCGATTTCTTCGCGAATAACGTCCGGATTCGCCAGACGCTCAACGATGTTGTACTGGATTTTGCGGATGGCATCGAGCTTGACGAAGCGCTCGGTCGCTTCGAGGCCTTCAGCCAGAGCAACCAGCAGGTTAGTCACGCCAGCGGAGGCGGAAAGCACCACCACGCGGACGTGGCTATCGGCCAGCACCACATCGGCGCTGCGGTTCATCGCGTCGAAATCGGCGACGCTGGTCCCACCAAATTTGGCGACTACGGTTTGAGACATAACTACCTCGTGTCAGGGGCCATTAACTGGCAAAAAAGTATTCAGCCTTGGCACAAGGGAAGAGCGGTAAACGGGTGGGCGCAGAGCAGGAGAACTACGATATCACCCAGAAGTGCTCCACCTTGTCTATCCAGCTTTGGAGCCGGATATGAAACGCTCGACTGCGAACGTTTCTGGTGACAACCCAGAGGATTCAGCCCCTGCAGCCGACAATAAGCGTGACCAGCCGCTTCATCATCTCGGCGTTGCTCCCCCTCACGTATCGTCCTTGTTACTGGTTTCTCGGATACGATTTTCTGGGCAACGCGCCTCTTCTGGCCTGCGCACGCGCAGGTAGCGCCTAATAAATAAAGCTTCGGCGAAGGCATGTCAACTGCGGGGTTATGCGGATTTTTCATGTTAAATCGGTAATCAGGAATTTAACTTATAAGAGGGTATTTTTGCCGCTTTTTAGGGGGTTACGGGAAACCCTCGGTTAATGGCATAAAATCAATCACAATTTTTGCCTGCAGGCGCTACAATCGACCGAAGTCACAATTCTCAAATCAGAAGAGTATTGCTATGAAAAACATCAACCCGAAGCAGACCTCTGCCTGGCAGGCACTCCAGAAACATTACGATGAGATGAAAGACGTTACGCTTTCCGACCTGTTCGCGAAAGATAACGACCGCTTCAGCAAGTTCTCCGCAACTTTCGATGACCTGATGCTGGTGGACTTCTCCAAAAACCGCATCACCACCGAAACCCTCGAAAAACTGCAGGCGCTGGCGAAAGAAACCGATCTGCAGAGCGCGATCAAATCCATGTTCGCCGGCGAGAAAATCAACCGCACCGAAGACCGCGCCGTGCTGCACGTTGCGCTGCGTAACCGCAGCAACACGCCTATCGTGGTCGATGGCAAAGACGTAATGCCGGAAGTGAACGCGGTGCTTGAGAAGATGAAAGCCTTCTCTGAAAGTATCATCAGCGGGAACTGGAAAGGCTACACCGGTAAAGCCATCACCGACGTGGTTAACATCGGTATCGGCGGCTCTGACCTCGGCCCATTCATGGTTACCGAAGCGCTGCGTCCATACAAAAATCACCTCAACATGCACTTTGTGTCCAACGTTGACGGTACCCACATTGCCGAAGTGCTGAAGAAAGTTAACCCGGACACCACGCTGTTCCTGGTGGCCTCTAAAACCTTCACCACTCAGGAAACGATGACTAACGCCCACAGCGCGCGTGACTGGTTCCTGCGTGCCGCTGGCGATGAAAAGCACGTGGCAAAACACTTCGCTGCGCTGTCCACCAACGGGAAAGCCGTCGGTGAGTTTGGTATCGACACCGCAAACATGTTCGAATTCTGGGACTGGGTTGGCGGCCGCTACTCTCTGTGGTCCGCGATTGGCCTGTCCATCATTCTGTCCGTGGGCTTCGACAACTTTGTTGAGCTGCTGTCCGGCGCGCACGCGATGGACAAACACTTCTCCACCACGCCTGCCGAGCAAAACCTGCCGGTTCTGCTGGCGCTGATCGGCATCTGGTACAACAATTTCTTCGGTGCTGAAACTGAAGCGATTCTGCCATACGACCAGTACATGCATCGCTTTGCCGCCTACTTCCAGCAGGGCAACATGGAGTCCAACGGTAAGTACGTTGACCGCAACGGCAACGCCGTGGACTACCAGACTGGCCCAATTATCTGGGGTGAGCCGGGTACCAACGGGCAGCACGCGTTCTACCAGCTGATCCACCAGGGGACCAAAATGGTGCCTTGCGACTTCATCGCACCGGCTATCAGCCATAACGCGCTGTCGGATCACCATCCAAAACTGCTGTCTAACTTCTTCGCACAGACCGAAGCGCTGGCGTTCGGGAAATCCCGTGAAGTGGTTGAGCAGGAATACCGTGAGCAGGGTAAAGATCCGGCCACGCTGGACCACGTTGTGCCGTTCAAAGTGTTCGAAGGCAACCGCCCAACCAACTCCATCCTGCTGCGCGAAATTACCCCGTTCAGCCTGGGCGCGCTGATTGCACTTTACGAACACAAAATCTTCACCCAGGGCGCGATCCTGAACATCTTCACCTTCGACCAGTGGGGCGTGGAGCTGGGCAAACAGCTGGCTAACCGCATCCTGCCAGAGCTGGGTGACGACAAACAAATCGCCAGCCACGACAGCTCAACCAACGGCCTGATTAACCGCTATAAAGCATGGCGTGATTAATTAAACCGCGTGATGAAAATATGCCAGCCTCGTGCTGGCATATTTTTTATAAGAGTTATCCCCTTGTCGTCATAATTTTCGATATTGCCACCCTGAGGTTAATCCTAAAAATGATTTTCCCGCCGCTTTGTCAGGGCTTTAATTTAAGATTATATTGAATTGATATTTCCAATGCCTCTTGGTAAATAATTGTTTTTATTTGAATAACTTTCATTTAAATATAACTCAATTCTTGATTTTTACTCTTTTTCTTAAAGTTCATCCCTTATTTTCTGCAGGCTAATTCATCACATTGTGTTGTGTATACTCGATCGCGCCTGAAACCTTTTCAGGTAAATCTCCATTCATTCAATGAAGGGAAATTGTAATGAGAAAAACCCTTTATGGCGCTTTAGCCATATTTACGCTGGCTGCCGCCGGCGCGGCGAATGCTGACCCTGTAGCTGTGGGTGATGCGGCCGGCGCGCAGGCGACGTCTGTGTCTGCAGGCAGTTCTGCTGCAACCAGCGCCAGCACTGTTGGGTCTGCGGTTGGTGTGGCATTAGCCGCAACCGGTGGCGGCGACGGTTCAAACACCGGAACCACCACAACCACGACGACCAGCACCACCACCCGTTAACGTCTGGGTGTTTTTAACCATAACCACACTTCGGTGTGGTTATTTTAAATCGGGGAATTACCGTGCAGCGACTCGCAATACTCTTTGTCTGTCTGTTACTCCAGGCGTGCTCAGCGACCACCAGAGGGCTTGGCACCTCGCTTTGGAACAGTATTGCCGGAGGTGGGGGCGTGCAGCTTACCGACGATGAAATTGCCGAGATGCGCTACGCGAGCCAGTACATGAGCATCAACAACGGCCCGCAGCTGTTTGTGGTGCTGGCCTATAACGAAGACGGCCAGCAGAAGTGGGTGACGCAGGACAGATCGGTCATCGTCACGCAGAACGGCCGCATTGTGAAAACCTCCGGGCTGGGCGACAACCTGACGGAAGTGACCAACCTGTCCCGTGACCCGCTGGCGAACGTGAAACAGATTAAGGATGGCGCGAGCTGGACCCGGCAGATGGCCTGGACTGAACGCCAGCAGGTTCGCTACGCCACCGCAACGTCCACCTTTGAATTTGACGGCACCGAGACGGTGAAGCTTGGCAGTAGCGTGACCAAAGTACGCGTCCTGGAAGAAGAGGTAACCGCGCTCGGGAAAAGCTGGACGAACCGCTATTGGGTGGACGATGAAGGCCAAATCCGCAAATCAAAACAGTACCTTGGCCCCGGCTACTGGCCCATTACCACGCTTCTTGTGAAGGCGGCAAAACAATGAAAAAACTCCCCTTTACGTTTATGGCTCTGCTTTTTGCCAGCGCCTTTACACACGCAGAAAGTACCGTGACGGTCTATACCCAACCGCAAACGCAGCCGCGGGTGATTAAAGATGCCGCCAGGCTGGCGGATTTGGTGACTAACCCTGCGTTAAGCCGCACCTGGTGGCCTGCGGCGGTGATTAGCACCCGGCAGGCAAGCGCCGCAGAAGAGCAAAAACACCAGCAGCTTCTGGCGCGCCTGGCTGAAGTGGCGGCGGACGAAGGCGGAGACGACGGGGCGGCAATCAACGGACTGCGCCAGCAGCTCAGCGCTATGCATGTGACCGGGCGGCAGTTTGTCAATCTGGACCCCGACTGGGTTCGCCTTCGCCCACAATCAAACGTGCCGCTTCAGGGGGAATACAGCCTTTGGGCCGGCCCGCAGCCCACAACCATCACCCTGGTGGGATTAGTCAGTTCGCCCGGCGTGAAACCTTTTACCCCCGGACGCAGCGTGGATGACTATCTGGACGACGTCAGCCTGTTGAGCGGGGCCGAAAGAAGTTATGCCTGGGTGATTTACCCGGACGGCAAAATCGAAAAAGCGCCAGTTGCTTACTGGAATAAACGCCATAGAGAACCGTCGCCAGGTAGCCTTATCTTTGTGGGATTCTCTGACCGCCTTTTCAGCGCCACCTTTGATGAGCTGAACCAGCAGATTCTTAATACCCTGACCCATCGGATACCGGATTAATGAAAAAACGTTACCTGTATAGCCTGATTGCGCTGGCGGTGACTTCCGCCTGCCGCGCCGAAACGTATCCGGCACCCGTTGGCCCTTCGCAGGCAGACTTTGGCGGCGCGGGTCTGCTGCAAACGCCGACGGCGCGCATGGCGCCTGAGGGCGAATTTAATCTCAACTACCGCGACAACGATCAGTACCGCTTCTACTCCGCCTCCATGCAGCTTTTCCCCTGGATGGAGGCCACGCTGCGCTACACCGACGTGCGCACACGTCACTACAGTAGCGTGAAGGCTTTCTCGGGTGACCAGACCTATAAAGACAAAGCGTTTGACGTGAAATTCCGCCTGTGGGAAGAGGGCTACTGGCTGCCTCAGGTCTCTGCCGGTATTCGTGACCTGGGCGGCACCGGGCTGTTTGACGGTGAATATGTAGTGGCGAGCAAAGCCTGGGGGCCGTTCGACTTCAGCCTTGGCATGGGCTGGGGGTATTTAGGCACCAGCGGCAACATCAAAAACCCGCTCTGTGAATACAGCGACAAATACTGCCACCGGGATAACAGCTACCAAATGGCGGGCTCCTTCAACTTTAGCGGCATGTTCCACGGCCCGACGTCGCTGTTTGGCGGCGTAGAGTACCAGACGCCGTGGCAGCCACTCAGGCTGAAGGTTGAATATGAGGGCAACAACTACAGCCATGAGTTTGCGGGGAAAATAGACCAGCGCAGCAGCGTTAACGTCGGCGCTATCTACCGGGTGACCGACTGGGCCGACGTGAACATGAGCTACGAGCGCGGCAACACCTTTATGTTTGGCGTGACGCTCCGCACCAATTTCAATGACCTCAAGCCGGGGTACAACGATTCCCGTCGTCCTGAGTATCAGCCGCACCCGCAGGACGAAATTCTGCAGCACAACGTGGTGGCCAATCAGCTGACCGACCTGAAATACAACGCCGGGCTGATCAACCCGAACATTCAGGTCAAAGGGGATACGCTCTACGTCACGGGCGAGCAGGTGAAATATCGCAATTCCCGCGAAGGCATCGAACGCGCCAACCGCATCGTGATGAATGACCTGCCGGATAATATTCGCACCATCCGCATTACCGAAAGCCGGATTAATATGCCGCAGGTTACCACTGAAACGGACGTGGCCAGCCTGCGTCGGCACCTTGAGGGGGAACCGCTGGGGCAGGAAACGACGCTGGTACAAAAACGCGTTGAGCCGGTGGTGCCAGAAAGCACCGAACAGGGATACTACATCGAGAAGTCGCGCTTTAATTATTCAATTGATCCGATTCTCAACCAGTCTATCGGTGGCCCGGAAAGCTTCTATATGTATCAGGTCGGGGTGATGGGGAACGTCGATTACTGGCTGACGGATCACCTGTTAACCAGCGGCAGCCTGTTTGCCAACGTCGCCAATAACTACGACAAATTTAACTACACCAATCCGCCAATGGATTCTACGCTGCCGCGCGTGCGTACCCACGTTCGCGAATATGTAGAAAACGATGTGTACATCAACAACCTGCAGGCCAACTACTTCCAGTACTTTGGGCATGGGATTTACGGCCAGGTTTATGCGGGCTATCTGGAAACCATGTACGGCGGGGCGGGGGCCGAGCTGCTTTACCGTCCGGTGGACAGCAACTGGGCGATCGGCGTCAACGGCAACTACGTCAAACAGCGTGACTGGCGCAGTTCGCAGGACATGATGAAATTTACCGACTACAGCGCGAAGACCGGGCATATCACCGGCTACTGGACGCCGCCGTTTGCTCAGGATGTGCTGGTTAAGCTCAGTATCGGCCAGTATCTGGCGCAGGATAAAGGCGGCACGCTGGAGATTTCCAAACACTTTGACAGCGGGATCGTGGTGGGCACCTACGCCACCATCACCAACGTGTCGAAGAAAGAGTACGGCGAGGGGGACTTCACCAAAGGTTTCTACATCAATGTGCCGCTGGATATCTTCTCGGCTTACCCAACCCGCAGCCGGGCGCAGGTGACCTGGACACCGCTGACGCGTGACGGCGGGCAGATGCTGGGCCGTAAGTTTGACCTGTATGGGGTGACCAGCGACCGCAGCGAAAATTTCCGCTAACGAAGGTAAGTAAATAAACTAGATCAAGATCACATTTTAGACGTATAACAGCCTCTCAAGACCACAATAAAAATGAGAGGCCGTTATGCCTGCGACACCGCGTTTTTCCTGGATTTCTACCGTCATGCAGACGGTGCTTAATCTGGGGCTGTTAGCCCTTGGGCTGATTTTGATTATCTTCCTCGGCAAAGAGACCATTCACCTGGCCACCGTATTGTTTGCGCCGGGAGATGACGCCAGCTCGTATCTGTTTATCGAGGGGCTGGTGGTTTACTTCCTCTATTTCGAGTTTATCGCGCTGATTGTGAAGTATTTTCAGTCGGGCTATCACTTCCCGCTGCGCTACTTTATCTACATCGGCATTACCGCAGTTGTGCGCCTGATTATCATTGACCACAGTTCGCCGCTGGACGTGCTGATCTACTCGGCCGCGATTCTGGTGTTGGTGATTACGCTTTGGTTGTGTAACAGCCAGCGCCTGAAGCGGGAATAAAAAAGGGCGGCCCTTGGGCCGCCTGAATAAAGAGCTAAGGTCAAAGTGAGGGTTGCAGTGGTATGGCATAAAGATGAAGCAAATGACTTCAGGGATAAACGTTAACCTTTCACCCCGCCAGCGGTCAGGCCGCTCACCAGCCAGCGCTGGGCCAGCAGGAACACAACGGTAATCGGTATCGCGGAGAGCACCGCCGCGGCGGCAAAATCGCCCCACAGGTAATTCTGCGGGTTAAGGTATTGCTGCATCCCCACGGCCAGCGTGTAGCTGTCCACGTCGCGCAGCAGCAGCGAAGCCACCGGCACCTCGGTAATCGCGGCAATAAACGACAGAATAAAGACCACGGCCAGAATCGGTACCGACAGCGGCAGCAGCACCAGACGGAATGCCTGCCACGGCGTCGCGCCATCCAGCGCGGCGGCCTCTTCCAGCGAGCCATCAATCGTTTCGAAATAGCCCTTAATCGTCCAGACGTGTAGCGCTATCCCGCCTAAATACGCAAAGATCACCCCACCGTGCGTGTTCAGACCAATAAACGGAATGTACTGGCCCAGACGATCAAACAGGGCATACAGCGCCACCAGAGACAGCACCGCCGGGAACATCTGGAAAATCAGCATCCCTTTCAGCAGCGTGGCTTTGCCGGGGAAACGCATACGGGCAAAAGCGTAGGCGCAGGTTGTAGAAAGGGTAACGATACCTATCGCCGTGATCCCGGCAATTTTTATCGAGTTCCACAGCCAGAGCAGCACCGGGAACGGTGGCGGCGTGACGCGACCGTCCGCGTGCTCAACGCTAAAGCCAAGCGCCAGCTTCCAGTGTTCCCATGAAACCTGGTCCGGGATCAGGCTCCCGGTGGCAAAGTTACCCGGACGCAGCGAGATGGCGATGACCATCAGCAGCGGGAACATGATTGCCGCGATAAACAGCAGCAGCAGAAAGTGCGTGAGAAACAGACGCAGCTTTTGAGATTTGGGTTGCACCATGGCCATCGTCGGTCTCCTTAATCAAACTTCATGCGGGTAGCTTTCAGGTTCACAATCGCAAGGCCGCCCACCAGCAGGAAGATAAGCGTTGCGATAGCTGCAGCCAGGCCAAAGTCCTGACCGCCGCCGCCTTCAAAGGCGATGCGGTAGGTGTAGCTCACCAGCAGGTCGGTATAACCCGCTGGTGTGGTCGTCCCGAGTCTGTCCGGGCCGCCGTTGGTCAGCAGCTGAATCAGAACGAAGTTGTTAAAGTTAAAGGCGAAGCTGGCAATCATCAGCGGCGTGAGCGGCTTAATCAGCAGCGGGAGCGTGATTTTAAAGAAGTTCTGGAACGGGCCCGCGCCGTCCATTGCCGACGCCTCATAAAGATCGTCAGGAATCGCTTTCAGCAGCCCCATGCACAGAATCATCATGTAGGGATAACCCAGCCAGGTATTGACGAGGATGATCATTGAGCGAGCGGTGGTTGGGTCGCTGAACCAGGCGGGCTTAATGCCGAACAGTGCGCTCAGCATCATATTGATTTCGCCAAAGCTTTGGTTGAATAAGCCTTTGAAAATCAAAATGGAAATAAACGAAGGCACGGCGTAGGGCAGAATTAACAACAGGCGATAAGCCGCCTTGCCTTTGAGCGCTTCCCACTGCACTACGCAGGCCAGCACCATCCCCACCGCGACGGTAAGAATCACCGTCAGCACCGAGAAAATCACCGTCCAGACGAAGATAGCCAGGAACGGTTTTTGGATCCCGTCATCGTGAAAAACGCGCAGGAAATTTTTCCAGCCGATAGTGACCGTATAGCCCGGGCTTAGCTGTTCTCCGGCCCAGCTGCCGTCGGCGTTTACCGACTCGTAAAAACCAATATGGTCGTTCGGGGCGTATTTTACGCTGGTCTGGTTATTGGTCAGCTCGCCGTTTTCTGCCAGAGTGTAGAGCGGGCGGGTGCCAGAGAATTGGCGCAGGGAGCTCATCACCACCTTGCTTTCATCCGGCAACACGGCGGTTATCTGGCTCAGCGCCTGGCGGTTTTGGGTGATCACGCGCAGGTTGCCGCGCTCTCCTGTTGGCAACGCATCGGCTTCTTTCAGCTGGATTTTTTGTTCACCACCAAAGGTAAACTTGTCCGAGACATAGTTTTTCCCGCTTTCCCCGTCGGTGAGCGCTAACGTCCATTCATTGCCGTCTGGGTAAAGGCCAAAGTTGAACGTTTTGCCTGCCTGATACTGGCGGTCCATCAGCACCTGCTGCGCGCGTTCAAACGTCAGCTGGTTGGTGCTGCTGTAGTTGGTAAAAGCGATAGCGATAGTGCAGATCAGCGGGAAGAGGACGAACAGCCCCATGCCGGCCATGCCGGGATAAACGTAGCGCCAGGCGTATGCCTTACGGTTAGCAAAAATATAGAGGCCAAGTGAGCTTAAAATCAGCGTCATTATGGCGAACAGGTACTCCCCCTGGGCGTACATTAAAACCACAAGATAGCCAACCAGCAGGCCTAATGCCCCGATGAGTGACCATTTCAGTCCCTCGCTTTGCCACCAGCGGCTCTTTTTAACTGCATCCATGGGGTGTTCCTCTACAGCGTGTTATTTCCCCTCACCCTAACCCTCTCCCCAGGGGGGAGAGGGGACAGAAAGGGCCTGTTTTCTCACTCCAGCGGGGGAGCGGGCTCAATCCGAATTCCGTCTCCCCAGTGGGAGAGAACCGGGTTCAGTCCAATTCCCCCTCTCCCCTATGGGGAGAGGGCCGGGGTGAGGGGCAAGATTTACTTAGTGATACGTCCCTGAGCATCCTTTAGCGCCGCATCAACGGTCTGGCGGCCGCTAACGGCGTTGATAACCGCGGTGCGTACGGCATACCAGAAGGCAGACATCTGAGGAATATTAGGCATAATCTCGCCCTTCTGGGCGTTATTCATGGTGGCGGCAATACGTGGATCTTTCGCCAACTGCTCCTGGAACGATTTCAGCGCCACGGCACCGAGCGGTTTGTCCCTGTTCACATCCGCCAGACCCTGGTCGGTCAACAGGTAGTTCTCAAGGAACTCTTTCGCCAGTTCTTTATTCGGGCTGGCGGCGTTGATACCGGCGCTCAGGACGCCGACAAACGGTTTAGACGGCTTGCCTTTAAAGGTAGGCAGCAGCGTCACGCCGTAGTTGATTTTGCTCTTGTCGATGTTAGCCCAGGCCCACGGGCCGTTGATCGTCATCGCCGTGTCGCCTTTGTTAAACGCGGCTTCGGCAATGGAGTAGTCGGTGTCGGCGTTCATCTGCTTGTTCTTGATCATATCGACCAGGAAGCTCAGGCCGGCTTTCGCCCCCGCGCTGTCTACGCCCACATCCTTCACATCATATTTGCCGTTTTCGAACTTGAAGGCATACCCGCCGTCTGCCGCAATTAGCGGCCAGGTGAAGTACGGTTCCTGCAGGTTGAACATCAGCGCGCTCTTACCTTTGGCCTTCAGCTCTTTATCCAGGGCGGGGATCTCCTCCCAGGTTTTCGGCGGGTTTGGAACCAGGTCTTTGTTATAAATCAGCGACAGCGCCTCTACCGCAATCGGGTAAGCGATGAATTTGCCGTTGTAACGTACGGCGTCCCAGGTAAACGGATAGAGTTTGTCCTGGAAGGCTTTGTCTGGGGTGATTTCGGCCAAAAGGCCGGACTGCGCATAGCCACCGAAGCGGTCGTGAGCCCAGAAGATAATGTCCGGGCCATCGCCGGTTGCCGCCACCTGTGGGAATTTTTCTTCAAGCTTATCAGGATGTTCAATGGTGACTTTAATACCGGTATCTTTCTCAAACTTCTTACCGACTTCGGCCAGGCCGTTGTAGCCCTTATCGCCGTTAATCCAGATGACCAGTTTGCCTTCTTCGATTTTTGCCAGTGCAGAGGCGGAAAGCATCATCGTTGCCAGGGCTGACAAAGCGAGAACGCGGGCGCCGGTTTTCATTTTCATGTTCCCATCCTTTTGAGTGGTGGTGTGCGCTTCATAGGGGAGTGCAGATTCACGGTGCTAAGTCTGCGGAGATGGCAAGCGCTTCTCATCCTCCTTTGCTCTACGCCCCTGGGCAGTTATCTGTGATCTGCTTTGCATAACTCAGCGTTATGTGTCCTGGCGCACATAAAAACGCAGCGAAAACTGAAGCCGCGATCACGAAAATCCCTTGTGCCGCCTGCAACCGGTTGCAGATACCACGCTCTCATCCTCCCGCCTCCTCCCCCATAAAAAAGCCATAGGGCGGAGGATTTACCAAATGTAGCTATCCCTCATAGTCGGACACATCTTGAATCACCTGTCCGACGGCAGGCGGCAGTAATGAGGGAGTGGTAATGGCGAGCGTGCAGCTACGGAACGTAACAAAAGCCTGGGGTGACGTGGTGGTGTCGAAAGACATCAATCTCGACATCAATGAGGGAGAATTCGTGGTTTTTGTCGGGCCATCTGGCTGCGGTAAATCAACGCTGCTGCGAATGATCGCAGGCCTTGAAACCATCACCAGCGGCGAGCTGCTGATTGGTGAAAAACGGATGAATGACACCCCACCCGCCGAGCGTGGCGTGGGCATGGTCTTTCAGTCATACGCCCTCTATCCCCATCTCTCCGTCGCCGAAAACATGTCCTTTGGCCTGAAGCTTGCCGGGGCAAAAAAAGACGAGATCAACCAGCGCGTGAATCAGGTTTCCGAAACCTTACAGCTCGCGCATTTGTTGGAGCGCCGCCCTAAGGCGCTGTCCGGTGGGCAACGTCAGCGCGTCGCGATTGGCCGAACCCTGGTGGCGGAGCCGCGAGTGTTCCTGCTGGATGAGCCGCTTTCCAACCTGGATGCCGCGCTGCGCGTGCAGATGCGCATTGAGATCTCCCGCCTGCACAAGCGCCTGGGCCGCACGATGATTTACGTGACCCACGACCAGATTGAAGCGATGACCCTGGCCGACAAAATCGTCGTGCTGGATGCCGGCCGGATTGCGCAGGTCGGGAAACCGCTAGAACTGTATCACTACCCGGCAGACCGCTTTGTGGCGGGCTTTATCGGGTCGCCAAAAATGAACTTCCTGCCGGTAAAAGTGACCGCGACGGCCATTGATCAGGTGCAGGTGGAATTGCCTAACCGTCAGCATGTCTGGCTGCCGGTGGAAAGCCGCAACGTTCAGGTGGGGGCCAATATGTCACTTGGCATTCGCCCGGAACACCTGCTGCCGAGCGACATTGCTGATGTCACCCTTGAAGGGGAAGTGCAGGTCGTTGAGCAGTTGGGACATGAGACTCAGATTCACATCCAAATCCCCGCCATTCGTCAAAACCTGGTTTACCGCCAGAACGACGTGGTGTTGGTAAAAGAGGGTGCCACATTCGCTATTGGCCTGCCGCCAGAGCGCTGTCATCTGTTCCGAGAAGATGGCACCGCATGTCGTCGGTTGCATCAAGAGCCCGGCGTTTAAGCATTCCCATAAAAAAGAAAAGCAATGATCTCAGGAGATAGAATGATGATTACTCTGCGCAAACTCCCACTGGCGGTCGCCGTGATTGCAGGCATCGTGTCTGCACAGGCCGGCGCCGTTGACTTCAAGGGCTATGCACGTTCTGGTATTGGCTGGACAGGCAGCGGCGGCGAGCAGCAGTGTTTTAAAGCGACAGGTGCCGGTTCTAAATACCGTCTGGGTAACGAATGTGAAACTTATGCTGAAGTTGAGTTAGGTCAGCAAGTTTGGCAAGAAGGTGAAAAAAGCTTCTACGTTGACACCATGATTGGCTATGCCACCAGCCAGCTGAACGACGTTGAAGACACCGACGGCGGCCCGCGTGTACGCCAGATGAACGTCGTGGGTAAAAACCTGATCGACGCGCTGCCGGGCGCGAACATTTGGGCAGGTAAGCGTTATTACAAACGCCATGACGTGCACATGATCGACTTCTACTACTGGGATATCTCAGGCCCTGGCGGCGGTATCGAAGATATCGATCTGGGCTTCGGTAAACTCTCCCTGGCCGCAACCCGTAACGGTGAAGCCGGTGGTTCAGAGGCCTTTATCAACGGTTCTACCAAAAATAAAGACCTGGCGAACGATATCTTTGATATTCGTTTAGGCCAGATGCAAGTTAACCCGGGCGGTTCTCTGGAAGTTGGTTTTGACTACGGCCGTGCAAACACCACCAAGCACTACGATTTTGTTGAGCAGGATGCGACTAAAAATGGTTGGTTGGGAACCGTAGAGCATACCCAGACCTTCCTCGGCACCAGCCTGAACAAATTTGTGGTGCAGTACGGCACCAACGCCATGGCGCAGACCAACGGTACCGGTCGTCCGGATACTTCCAGAAACAACGATGGCAAAATGCTGCGCGTCATTGACCACGGGGCTATCGACTTCAACGATACCTGGGGCCTGATGTATGTGGGTATGTACCAGGATATCAACCGCGATGATAACAACGGCACCAAATGGTGGACCGTGGGCGTTCGTCCTATGTACAAATGGACGCCAATCATGAGCACCTTGATGGAAGTTGGCTACGACAACGTGAAGTCTCAGCTGACCGACAAGAGCAACAATCAGTACAAAATCACCCTGGCGCAACAGTGGCAGGCGGGGAACAGCATCTGGTCTCGTCCGGCTATTCGCGTCTTCGCGACCTACGCCAAGTGGGATGAGAAGTGGGGTTACTCTTCCAGTGACGCCAGCGATGCTAACTACGTAGCTGGCACGCCATCCGGCATTGCTTTCAGCGATACCAGCGCCCGTACCTTTAGCCGTGGCAACGATAGCGAAGTGACCTTCGGTATTCAGATGGAAGCCTGGTGGTAAGTTAACCCACTGCGCGGGTGCTTAGCGCCCGCCAGTTTCACATGCCTGACCCGTCTCTTTTTTGCCTGAAGGAGGCGGGTTCGCTTCGAGGATAAAACAATGAAAAAACATCTTCTTGCGCTTTGCCTGCTTCCCGTTCTGGGCCTATCGTCCGTGCCGGCTTCTTTTGCCGCCAACACGGCGATTAACCCACAGAATGTCTCTACCGCACCGTCTATTCCTGCGGACAAATTACAAAGCCTGCCATGGGTTCCGTTGATACCTCCCGTCAGCCAGGACGTGGTGCTGAGCGCCTCTTCGGCCAGCATTAATGTCGGAGAGCTCACCGGGAGTGTGGCCGCCTTCGTGCTGCCAGCGGATCAGGGCTCACTGGAAATCACGTTGTCCAGCGTGGTTAAAGACCTGAGCGTTTATGCGCCAAACGTTCTGATTCTCGACGGGCAGATGCAGCCTTCTGCTTTCTTCCCGAGCAGTTACTTCCAGTACCAGAAACCGGGCATGACCTCCGGCAACCGTCTGGAAAACGTCATGAAGTTGACTCCGATGATGGGGCAAAAACAGATCTACATGCTGGTGTACACCACGAAACACGATCTGACGGAAACGACCCGCATGATCAACCCGGCGAAGCTTTATGCTGAAGGGGCAAGCAACGCCATTCCTGATGTGGCCGATCCGATTGCTAGCCACAGTGGGCAAGGTACCCTGACGGTGAAGCTGAAAACCGAACAAAACAGCGGCAACATCATGATCGGTAAGATCTTTGGTGGATCCGATACCAAACCTGTTGTGGTCGGTAACGTAGCGCCACTGACGGCCTACTCTGCACCGGCCGCTGCACCAGCACCAGCACCAGTGGCAGCGCCAGCTCCGGCGCCTGCCGCGAAAAGCGAGCCAATGCTCAATGATACGGAAAGCTATTTTAACCGCGCCATTAAACAGGCGGTGGATAAAGGCGACATTGATAAAGCCCTGAAACTGCTGAATGAAGCCGAGCGTCTGGGTTCCACCTCCGCCCGTAAAACTTTTATCAGCAGTGTAAAAGGCAAGGGGTAACCATTTCCCCACGTTGCTGATGCTTGAAGTATTGGTGCGCTCAGGCGCACCTTTTTTCTATAGCCTAAAAACTTTAAGTTGCTGTTGCTCAATTGTTGCGGTATTTGCCGCGTGTGTTGCCATTGTCTGCCCGCACAGAGATGTTCTGCGTTACAATGCCATCAGGTTATGTATCGGAGAGTATTCCCATGTCCGACGCGCTGTCGCCGTTGCGCGCCCTGAATTTCTACACGGAGGTCCCGCAAGGGCTTAGCTCCGCTTATCTCGACTGGTTATTGCTGGAAGATTCGATGACTAAACGCTTCGAACAGCACTGCCAAAAAGTCACCGTCCGCATCGTGCGCGAAGGTTTTGTCCCTGCTGGCAATGATTTGCCCGAAGCCGATTTATTACCTGCCTCTGCGCGTTACTGGCTGCGGGAAATTATCCTCTGCGGGGATGACGAACCCTGGCTGCTGGGGCGCACCGTGGTGCCTGAAAGCACGCTTGATGGCCCTGAGCTGGCTTTGCAAAAGCTTGGCGATACGCCGCTCGGGCGCTACCTTTTTAGTTCATCAACCCTGACGCGTGACTATATTGAGATTGGCCGCAGCGCCGAACTGTGGGGACGTCGTTCCCGACTGAGACTTTCCGGTAAGCCTTTGTTGCTGACCGAACTGTTCCTGCCGGCATCTCCGCTGTACGAAGAGGAAAAATAATGGAGTGGAGTCTTAAGCAGGGAAAACTGCTGGCTTATCACCGGTTAATGCGTACCGATAAGCCCATTGGCGCTTTGTTGCTGCTATGGCCCACGCTGTGGGCGCTGTGGGTGGCCACCCCGGGCTTACCCTCGCTGCTGAATCTGGTTGTTTTTATCGCTGGCGTCTGGCTGATGCGCGCCGCGGGCTGCGTGGTGAACGATTATGCCGACCGTAAATTTGATGGTCACGTAAAGCGTACCGCGCAGCGCCCGCTGCCCAGTGGCGCAGTTTCTGAGAAAGAAGCGAAGGCGCTGTTCGCGGTGCTGGTGGGCCTGGCTTTCCTGCTGGTGCTGACGCTCAACACCATGACGATCTTGCTGTCCGTGGCCGGCCTTGCGCTGGCATGGGTGTATCCGTTTATGAAGCGCTACACCCATTTGCCTCAGGTGGTGCTGGGTGCGGCTTTTGGCTGGTCCATTCCTATGGCATTTGCCGCCGCCAGCGAATCGGTGCCGTTAAGCTGCTGGCTGATGTTCTTCGCTAACATTTGCTGGACCGTGGCGTACGACACGCAGTATGCGATGGTCGACCGCGACGACGACCTGAAGATTGGCATTAAGTCGACGGCGATCCTGTTTGGCCGCAACGATAAGCTGATCATCGGCCTGCTGCAAATCGCCACCATGCTGTTGATGGGCGTTGTGGGCTGGCTCAATGGGCTGGGTGGCACGTTCTACTGGTCAATTTTGCTGGCGGGCGGGCTGTTTGTGCACCAGCAGAAGCTGATCGCCAAACGCGAGCGCGAAGGCTGCTTTAAAGCGTTTATGAACAATAACTATGTCGGGCTGGTGCTGTTCCTGGGCCTGGCGTTGAGCTACCTGCATTTCTGAGTCAGTCTTCAGGTAATAAAAAAGGCGGGTTAATCACCCGCCTTTTTCGTTTCTGCTGAATTAAGAAACCGCGTCCTGGGAAGCGGAGCTCTCAATCGTCAGACGTACGTCCGAGGTCACAAGATCGGCCAGCATCTGGTAAACCTTGATGGTTTCGGTCGCGTCTGCATCACCGGTATCGCTGATATAGCCTTCATCGCGCAGGGTAAGCACCAGCGAGGTAAAGACCGCTTTATCAAAGAATTCCGGGGCGTTAATGCCGTGCAGAACGGACAGTCGCTGCGCCACCGTGCGGCTTTCGCGTTCCAGCGTTCCGCGGTTGATCGACGGGTTGGCGCTCAACTGCCAGAAGGTGATGGCATACCGCTGGATTGTCTCGCGCACCCCCGCCGCCAGAAGCTGCAGAGTGCGTGAGCGGTGAGGGTTAATCTGCACTTCGTCACCGACAACCATGACCAGATCCTGACGCTCCATCTCCGCGATCAGCGCATCAATTTCTCTGCCCAGCTCGCTTTTTTCCCAACGCAGGAACAGCTCGGCTTTCAGCATCGGGTAAACAACTTCTATCTGACGCAGCAGCTCTGCGCGCGAGATGTGGCGATGCTGAGTGATGATGGACGCCATCAGCGACGGCAGCACCAGCATGTGCATGATGTTGTTGCGGTAATAGGTCATCAGCACGGCCTGCTCGCGCGGCAGAATGATGATGTCACCGATGGTGTCTTTCTCCACCTCGAACTTGTTCATCTGCAGCGCGTGGTCGATCAGCGCGTCAGCGGAAACCGTTGGTGCGGTGGCATCCGGAGAATACGGCACGTTACGCAGCAGGTTCAGGTAGCAGTCGAGCTGTTCGGTAAGCTGTTCACGGGTCAGCGAACGCTGGCGTGAAGCAAGCAGCGCGGTACAGCACAGGTTCATGGCGTTAGCGGCCCCTGCGTTGTTGATACGCACCATGATATCGGCAGCGATATCATTCACCGTTGGCGTCAGCCAGGCCGGGCGAATTGCTTCTATCGGATCGATAGAGTCTTTCCATTCCGGAACATGCTGGTTCAGGTAGGTCATCAGCGGCAGCGGTTCGCCGAAGTTAACGTAACCCTGGCCGAGGTTGCGCAGCTTACTCAGGCCGCGCACCATCTGCATGAAGCTCTCTTTTTCTTTGGTCGCACCGCGTAGCTCTTTCGCGTAAGTGCCCACTTCCATGACGTGCTCGTACCCGATGTAAATCGGCACCAGAGTGATCGGGCGGGTGCCGCCACGTAGCATGGCCTGAATGGTCATCGACAGCGTGCCAGTCTTAGGATCCAGCAAACGACCGGTACGGGAGCGGCCACCCTCGACAAAGTATTCAACGGAATAGCCGCGGCTGAACAGCTCGCCCAGATATTCGCGGAATACCGTGGAGTAAAGCTTGTTGCCCTTGAAGGTACGGCGAATAAAGAACGCGCCCAGGCGGCGGAAAATCGGGCCGGCTGGCCAGAAGTTCAGGTTGATCCCGGCGGCAATGTGCGGCGGAACCAGCCCCTGGTGATAAAGCACGTAGGAAAGCAGCAAATAGTCCATGTGGCTGCGGTGGCAGGGCACATAGACGATTTCGTGGCCATCATGGGCAAGCTGACGCACGCGTTCGGCGTTATGCACGTTAATGCCCTGATAGAGGCGGTTCCAGGTTAAACCTAAAACGCGGTCCGTCAGACGTACGGCTTCGTAGGAGAAGTTCGCGGCAATCTCTTCCATCAGCGCGACGGCATTTTGCTGCGCTTTTTCGTGGGAGATTTTCTTGCTGCGGGCTTCATCTTCTACCGCGCGGGCAATCGCTTTTGACGCCAGCAGCTTGTTGAAGAGATCCTGGCGGACCGGCAGGCGCGGGCCAACGGCGGCCAGGCGCTGGCGGGCAAAGTGAGTGCGCGCCACGCGAGCCAATTTTTGGGCAATAATCTTGTCCGTGCCGTGTTCGGTTGCCATGCGGCGAAGCGAAACCGGCGGCGAGAAACGCACGAAGCTATCGCGACCCAGCCAGGAAACCGCAAAGAATTTCTGGACGCCGTTCAGCGTGCGTAAAGGCGGGTTGATTTCCCCTTTTTCGCGCCCTGGCGAGCGGCCGAACATCACGGAAACCGGCACCATCTGTACATCGAGATCGGGATTGCTGCGGTGCAGATCCAGATAATCGTGGAACAGTTTTACCGACTCTTCTTTTGGCGTGTAATAGGTGAAGACGCGCGGCCCGCCGTGGATAAACACGTAGCGCGGCAGCAGTACGCCGTCAATTTCCAGAGGTTCCAGCGGGTCGGGCAGATCGTGATCCAGACATTGGGCACGCAGCGTCAGTAAGTCTGCCTTAGAATTGTAGGGCAGGACGTACATGATGGGGCGTGAAGGGTCCAGACCGAGTTCGGTTTGGGGATCCGCCGGGATAGACTTGCTCTTTACCAGAACGCTTAATGGTAAATTCAGTAATTTGTAGTAAATTCTTGGCCAGCCTGACATAAATGATGTAAAGCCTCAGGTTAATAATGCAAATGCGCCGCAAGGATATCAGAAACTCTGGGGAATTTCTGTGGCGCTGCGATTTAGACTCAGTGAGCATTGACGCTCAATATTTAAAAAGGTTTCCTTGAATGGCGAATAATACCACCGGCATCACCCGCATTATTAAGGCTGCAGGCTACTCGTGGAAGGGGTTGCGTGCGGCCTGGATCAACGAAGCCGCCTTTCGTCAGGAGGGCGTAGCGGCGGTCATCGCTATCATCATCGCCTGCTGGCTGGACGTGGACCCCATCACGCGTATTTTACTGATTGGCTCGGTTGTTTTGGTGATGATTGTCGAAATCCTCAACAGCGCCATTGAAGCGCTGGTTGACCGTGTCGGCACCGAGTACCACGAGCTTTCAGGGCGAGCCAAAGATATGGGTTCCGCCGCCGTATTGATAGCGATTATCCTTGCGGTTGCAACCTGGGCCACCTTGCTTTGGTCACATTTGCGATAGCCCTTCCAGAACAGTTTAAGTCGCTGGTTTTTTGCTTAATTTGTGGTTTCAAAATCGCCCGGGGCTGTATATACTCACAGCATAACTGTATAAACACCCAGGGGGCGGAATGAAAGCACTAACTACCAGGCAGCAAGAGGTGTTTGATCTCATTCGGGATCATATCAACCAGACCGGCATGCCACCTACGCGCGCCGAAATTGCACAACGTCTGGGGTTCCGTTCTCCAAACGCCGCGGAAGAGCATCTAAAAGCGCTGGCACGTAAAGGTGCCAT
This sequence comes from Cedecea sp. Ae19-4, assembly GCF_059801165.1. Classification (NCBI taxonomy): domain Bacteria; kingdom Pseudomonadati; phylum Pseudomonadota; class Gammaproteobacteria; order Enterobacterales; family Enterobacteriaceae; genus Cedecea; species Cedecea sp. Ae19-4. The sequence goes on from NZ_JBCHWG010000002.1 coordinate 589,088, forward strand.
CGAGATTGTTTCTGGTGCATCACGCGGCATTCGTCTGCTGGTTGAAGAAGAAAATGGCCTGCCGCTGGTGGGCCGTGTTGCCGCCGGTGAGCCGCTGCTGGCGCAACAGCACATCGAAGGCCACTACCAGGTTGACCCTTCTCTGTTCAAGCCGAATGCCGATTTCCTGCTGCGCGTCAGCGGCATGTCGATGAAAGATATCGGCATCATGGACGGTGATTTATTAGCCGTTCACAAAACCCAGGACGTGCGTAATGGCCAGGTCGTTGTCGCGCGTATCGACGATGAAGTGACCGTAAAACGCCTGAAAAAGCAGGGCAATACCGTGCACCTGCTGCCGGAAAACAGCGAATTCCAGCCTATTGTGGTCGATCTTCGCGAGCAGAATTTTAGCATTGAAGGCCTGGCCGTCGGGGTGATCCGCAACGGTGAATGGCTGTAACACCTCTTCCGGTGGTGCGGTAACTCTGCCGTGCCACCTGCCTTAAACACCTCTCTTTTTTCCTCTGGATCATTCCCATGCGATTCTTTTCGTCAACGGATGGTGCGCTGTGGCGGCTTGCGCTGCCGATGATTTTTTCCAATATCACCGTTCCGTTACTGGGCCTGGTCGATACGGCGGTCATTGGCCATCTTGATAGCCCGACCTATCTTGGCGGGGTGGCTATCGGCGCCACGGCGACCAGTTTCCTCTTTATGCTGCTGCTTTTTCTGCGCATGAGCACCACCGGGTTAACGGCACAGGCGTTTGGTGCGAACGATCCACAGCGGCTGGCGCGCGCACTGGTTCAACCCCTGATGCTGGCGATGATAGCCGGGCTGGCTATCGTGGTCCTGCGTTATCCACTGATCAACCTTGCGCTGCACGTTGTTGGCGGCAATGACGAGGTGTTGGATCAGGCAAGGCGGTTCCTGGAGATCCGCTGGCTTAGCGCCCCGGCCTCACTGGCTAACCTCGTGCTGTTAGGCTGGTTGTTGGGCGTTCAGTATGCGCGGGCGCCGGTCATCCTGTTGGTCGTCGGCAATTTGATTAATATCGTGCTCGACCTCTGGCTGGTGATGGGGCTGCACATGAACGTGCAGGGGGCGGCGCTGGCCACGGCGGTGTCCGAATATGCGACGTTTATCATCGGCCTGGTGATGGTGCGGAAGGTACTGAAGCTGCGGGGCATCAGTTGGGCTCGTCTCAAAACGGCCTGGCAAGGGGACTTACGCAAGCTGCTGGCCCTCAACCGCGATATCATGCTGCGTTCGCTGCTGCTGCAAATTTGCTTTGCTTCAATCACCATTTTTGGTGCGCGTCTCGGCAGCGAAATTGTTGCCGTTAACGCCGTGCTGATGACGCTGTTGACCTTTACCGCCTATGCGCTGGACGGTTTTGCTTACGCCGTAGAAGCCCATTCAGGGCAGGCTTACGGGGCGCGTAACCGTGGGCAGTTGCTCGAAGTTTGGGGGGCTGCGTGCAGGCAGGCGGGGCTGGTTGCGATAGCATTTGCCGCTATTTATGCTTTTGCTGGGGAGCAAATTGTCGCGCTGCTTACCTCCCTGCCGGAGCTTCGTGTTCTGGCAAATCATTACCTTGCCTGGCAGGTTGTTTTGCCGGTCGTGGGCGTTTGGTGTTACCTGCTGGACGGTATGTTTATCGGCGCGACGCGGGGTGCCGAAATGCGTAACAGCATGGCGGTTGCGGCGCTGGGCTTTGGCGTGACGATGTTTACGCTGCCTTTGTGGGGTAACCACGCCCTGTGGCTGTCTCTGGCGGTGTTTCTGGCCTTGCGTGGCCTGTCGCTGGGCGTCATCTGGCGGCGCCACTGGCGTAATAACACCTGGTTCGCTACATCGGGCGGCCATTGATCGAACCTCCTGGCCTTCGTTAACCCTGCTCCTGTCGTGCTGATTTCTCGTTTCTAAGACGAGGAATCAGCGTTCCATCGCTTTTAAGAATGGTTAAAGATTCTGAGTTTTAAATGTAACTCGGAATCCTTGTCTACAATTACCTTTACATCCAGCAGACAGTGGGTGTGTTCCAGAAAGTCAGCATCCTGCAGCCCGGATGCGAAAATCTAAACCGAACGATGAGGAGATGATGATGAATAAGGACGAAATCGGCGGTAACTGGAAGCAGTTCAAAGGTACGATCAAAGAGAAATGGGGTAAGCTGACCGATGACGATATGACCGTCATCGAAGGGAAGCGTGACCAGCTGGTGGGTAAAATCCAGGAACGCTATGGCTACGCCAAAGACCAGGCAGAGAAAGAAGTGAAGGACTGGGAGTCCGGGAGCAATTACCGCTGGTAATCTGGCGGACCCTCAAATGTGCTAATCAGTAAGTAAGACCAATCCTGCCCGGGTACAGGGATGTACCACTCCCTCTTAACGCTTTTTCTTCGGCTGCACTGAATGATCGTGATCGCAGGCGCCGTGGTGGCTACAGGCTTCAACTTCCGAGCAATCAGCGCACAATCCGTGGGCTTCAATCACGTTATGGCGCAGGGCAAACCCCATTTTGGACGCCAGTTTCTGCATAATATCTTCCACACCCTGAGCGGCCTGCTCTTTTACGGCCCCACATCTGTCGCAGATAAACATGGCGGAAGAGTGGGTTGGATGATCGATAAAATTACACAGCACGTAACTGTTGTTGGATTCCACGCGGTGCACAAAACCCTGCTCCAGCAGAAAATCCAGCGCGCGATAAACCGTTGGAGGCTTAGCCTGTGGCTCGCTAACGCGCAGGAGATCCAGCAGATCATAAGCGCTGATGGCCCCGGTTTGCTCGGCCATCAGGCGCAAAACCTCGAGACGCTGTGGCGTCAGGCGTACATTGCGTTGCAGGCAGAGCTTTTCAGCCTGAGCTAACACGTTTTGCGAAGTTGTGGTATCCATCAGCCTCTCCCGGTCATTGACGCAATACTTTACCATAATGCGGATAAAACGCCGAATCCTGGTACATACTGACCCTATCTACCCAGGAGGAAGTGATGCAAAAACCTGATTGTATTCGTCACTGGCGCGAGCTGGAAGGCGAGGATGACGCAACTTACCCGGACAGCGCGGAGCTGTTTTCTATTGGCGCTCCTCTGGCCCGTAATTTCGGTTTAAACCGCCTTGGGATTCACCATGAGCGTATTCCTCCCGGCCGCAGAACCTCTTATCCCCACGCGGAAAGCAGCGAAGAAGAGTTTGCGTATGTGCTCGAAGGGCACCCCGAAGTGTGGATCAACGGTCATCTTTGGGCGCTCGAGCCGGGCGATAGCGTGGGATTTCCTGCCGGAACCGGCATTTGCCATACCTTTATTAATAATACCGAACAGGATGTGCGGCTATTAGTCGTAGGTGAAGCGAATAAAGCCGAAAATAAAATTTATTACCCGCTAAATCAGTCTTATGCCGTGCAGCGGCAGGACCGTTGGATAGATCATCCGCCTCAATTCTTTGGCCCGCACAACGGTCTTCCTTCACGAAAGCCGAAGGGTAAACTATAAATTAATTAGCATGGAACAATAAGACGTTAACCCTAAGGATATATCTGGGATCCTGATGGTTCAAATATCCATCTTTTTATCGCGCTATTCACAGCAATAGTCTGCCTCTGTTCAGTCATAACTGTCAGGGGCGAATTACTTCATCTGACAATCAGACAGGCGTGCTGTGAATGAATAAAATAAAATCTTCGGTGGCGACACTCGCCGCAACCTTCTTTATTGCCCATCAGGCCGGGGCAGCAGGGACCTGGTCCGAAGCGCGAAACGATGCGATGGGGGGCACCGGCGTGGCTTCGGCTAATTATGGCAGCGGCGTATTAATCAACCCGGCGCTATTAGCCCGGTCCAAACCAGACGACAATATTACCGTTATTTTACCGTCTGTCGGGGCGCAAATAACGGATAAAGACAACCTTCAGGATCGCATCGACGGCATCAGCGACAAAGTTGATAACTATAAACAATCTATTGGGTCGTTGACGCTGCGGGATATTCTTTTTAATCCGAACGGAACGTTAAATCAGTTTCGCAGCGCAGCAGGAGATTTAGCAGGGGAACTCGAAGATTTGCGGGGCGATACGGCAAGGGCCAAAGCCGCCGCGGGGATTGCGGTTAGCATCCCAAATGACACTCTCTCCGTGGCTTTCGTCACTAAAGCTTACGCCCGAGCGAAAGTCAGCTCTGATATCGATCAGAACGACATCAATTACCTGCGAAGTATCCAAAACTCCAGTGCGGTAGCGGGAGAGGTGGCGTTTGATGCGCTGCAAAATGGTTCCGGTCAGATTACCCGTAACCTGAACTCGACCGCTTCCGGTCGCGCGGCCATTGTTTCTGATTATGGGATTGCTCTTGCCCACAAGTTTGACGTTAGCGGCGTGCCGGTGTCAGTTGGCGTCACGCCTAAGCTGCAGAAGACCTGGTTGTATAACTACACCACGTCCATTTACGACTATCGCAGCGGCGACTGGAAGAACAGTCAGTACCGCAACGATGACACTGGATTCAACCTTGACGCAGGCGTGGCGGCCGATTTTGGCGAGAACTGGACAGTCGGCCTGAGCGGCCAGAACCTGGTGTCCCGCGATATCGACACGAAAGATATTCGCATCACTAACGGACGTACCGGCGAAGTACGGAACTACAAAGATACCTGGCAAATCAGCCCGCTGGTGACCGCCGGGGTAGCCTGGCATAACGAGCTGGTGACCCTGAGCGCGGACGGCGATCTGACCGAAACCAAAGGCTTTAAAAGCGAAGCCAACTCTCAGTATGTGGGTGTTGGCGCTGAGGTGAGGCCGCTTTCCTGGCTGGCGTTGCGTGCCGGCTATCGTGCGGATGTGAAAAGCAATGACAGCAACGTCTTTACCGGCGGGGTGGGGTTCGCGGCAGGCAAACACGTCAATATCGATTTGATGGGCCTGTACGGCGAAGACCAAACCTGGGGCGCGGGGGCGCAGTTGAGCGTGGCCTTCTGATGCTGAATGCCGGGGCAGCCTGATGCCCCGGCGCTGCTTTATGCTATAGTAACGACCCTTTTTTAATCGTAGCCTGCGTAAACGTATGTCCTCACAAAGCAACCAGACTCCTTTCCAGCCGCACCGTTTCTCCATTGCGCCGATGCTCGACTGGACCGATCGCCACTGCCGCTATTTCCTGCGTCAGCTGTCCCGCCACACGCTGCTGTACACCGAAATGGTGACCACCGGGGCGATCATCCACGGTAAAGGGGACTATCTGGCCTATAGCGAAGAAGAACATCCGATTGCGCTGCAGCTTGGCGGCAGTGATCCTCAGGCGCTGGCACACTGTGCGAAACTCGCCGAAGCGCGCGGCTACGATGAAATTAACCTGAACGTGGGCTGCCCGTCTGACCGGGTGCAGAACGGGCGCTTTGGTGCTTGCCTGATGGGTGAAGCGCAGCTGGTTGCCGATTGTATTAAAGCGATGCGCGATGTGGTTTCTATTCCGGTGACGGTAAAAACCCGCATCGGCATTGATGATCAGGACAGCTACGAATTTCTCTGCGATTTCATTGGCACGGTGGCAGGCAAGGGCGAATGCGAGATGTTTATCATCCACGCGCGTAAAGCCTGGCTCTCTGGCCTGAGCCCAAAAGAAAACCGTGAAATTCCACCGCTGGATTACCCGCGCGTGTACCAGCTCAAGCGTGATTTCCCGCAGCTCACCATGGCGATTAACGGCGGGATTAAGACGCTGGAAGAAGCGAAAACCCACCTCGAGCATCTCGATGGCGTGATGGTCGGGCGCGAGGCTTACCAAAACCCGGGCTTGCTGAAGACGGTTGACCGCGAAATTTTCGGGGCAGATGTTGCGGACAGCGATCCCGTTGCCGTGGTGCGAGCGATGTATCCATACATTGAACGCGAACTGGCAAACGGCACCTACCTGGGCCATGTAACTCGGCATATGCTTGGTTTATTCCAGGGAATACCGGGCGCGCGTCAGTGGCGCCGTTACTTAAGCGAAAACGCTCATAAAGCCGGGGCAGGCATTGAAGTGGTTGAACACGCGCTGTCTTTGGTTGCCGATAAGCGCCAGCTTTAGCCTTAAGGCCACCGGGAGAATTCAGGTATTGCGGAGCCGATCACAAGCCTGAACTTAATCCCGGTGGCGTCATTTCTTTTACTTATTAAATCTGCGACTATTCTTTTGCAGTAACAAGAATTCATCGCGCTGTACCCTACATACAGCACGAACAAAAAAGAAAGGGCTTCCTCCGGGAAGCCCTAATTCTTTCTGAATTTTAAAAGGGTTACGGAATTAACAGGCTTGAACCCTGCGTGGCACGGCTCTCCAGCGTCTGGTGTGCAAGCACCGCATCCTTCAGCGCAAATTTCTGGTTTTCCGCGACATCCACCTTAATCGCGCCGCTGGCGATCAGCGAAAACAACTCGTGGCAGGCTTCATCGAACTCGGCGCGGGTGGTGAGATAGCCGTTCAGAGAAGGGCGAGTCACGTACAGCGATCCCTTCTGGTTCAGAATGCCCAGGTTCACGCCGGTCACAGGCCCGGAAGAGTTACCAAAGCTCACCATCAGCCCACGGCGCTGCAGGCAATCCAGCGACGCTTCCCAGGTCTCTTTCCCGACGGAGTCATACACGACTGCCACTTTCTTGCCGCCGGTCAGCTCTTTGACGCGCTCAGAGATATTTTCGTGCTGATAGTTGATGGTTTGCCACGCCCCGGCCTGCAAAGCGCGATCGGCCTTTTGTGCTGAACCGACGGTACCAATCAGTTTGGCGCCCAGCGCTTTCGCCCACTGGCAGGCAATTAAGCCCACGCCGCCCGCCGCCGCGTGGAACAGGAAGGTTTCATTGGCTTTAATTTCGTAGGTTTTACGCAGCAGGTAAAACACGGTCAGGCCTTTCAGGAAAGAAGCTGCTGCCTGTTCGAAAGAGATAGCATCCGGGATTTTAGCGACTTTATCGGCTGGCGCATTGTGAACGCTGCTGTATGCGCCCAGGCCAGACTGCGCGTAAACAACGCGATCGCCAACCTTCAGGTGAGTGACTTTGCTGCCGACCTTGCTGACAACGCCAGCCGCTTCGGTACCCAGCCCGCTCGGGAGCGCCGGTGGCGGATAGAGCCCGCTGCGGATATAGGTATCAATGTAGTTAATACCTATCGCTTTATTCTCAACCTGAACTTCGTTCTCCTCCGGATCTTTCGGCGTAAACTCAAAGGCTTTCAATACTTCTGGCCCGCCGTGTTGGCTAAATTCGATGCGCGTTGCCATGGAAACTCCTTGTGTCGAAGAGTGACAAGAATGGTTATACTTCCCGGTCTCTCACTATGAATTTGGTAGCTCCCTCACTATGGCAGGAAATAAACCCTTCAACAAACCGAAAGAACCCCGCGACCGTCAGGTAGAAGGGCTGAAGATGCCGCCGCACTCGCTTGAGGCGGAGCAGTCGGTGTTGGGCGGTTTAATGCTGGATAACGAACGCTGGGACAACGTCGCCGAGCGCGTGGTCGCTAACGACTTCTTCAGCCGTCCGCACCGCATGATCTTTACCGAAATGCAGCGCCTGCTCGAAATGAGCAAACCCATCGACCTGATTACGCTTTCTGAATCCCTGGAGCTCCAGGGGCAGCTCGAGAGCGTCGGTGGTTTTGCTTATCTCGCGGAACTCTCTAAAAACACGCCAAGTGCGGCGAACATCAGTGCTTACGCGGATATCGTGCGCGAACGTGCGGTTGTGCGTGAAATGATTGCGGTCGCCAATGAAATTGCCGATGCCGGCTACGACCCGCAGGGGCGCACCAGTGAAGATTTGCTGGATCTGGCAGAATCCCGCGTTTTCCAGATTGCCGAAAACCGCGCTAACAAAGATGAAGGCCCGAAAAGCATCGACCAGATCCTGGAAGCCACGGTTTCCCGAATTGAGTCCCTCTACCAGACGCCGCACGACGGCGTCACGGGGGTGGATACCGGCTACCAGGATCTGAACAAGAAAACAGCGGGCCTCCAGCGCTCTGACCTGATTATCGTGGCCGCTCGTCCGTCGATGGGTAAAACCACTTTTGCGATGAACCTGTGCGAAAACGCCGCCATGCTGCAGGACAAACCGGTACTGATTTTCAGCCTCGAAATGCCCGGCGAGCAGATCATGATGCGTATGCTGGCGTCGCTGTCGCGCGTGGACCAGACCCGAATCCGTACCGGCCAGCTGGACGATGAGGACTGGGCGCGTATCTCCAGCACCATGGGCATTTTGCTCGAGAAGCGCAACATGTACATTGATGACTCTTCTGGCCTGACGCCAACCGAAGTGCGCTCCCGTGCCCGCCGTATCTACCGTGAGCATGAAGGTTTAAGCATGATCATGATTGACTACCTGCAGCTGATGCGCGTGCCGTCGCTGTCCGACAACCGTACGCTGGAGATCGCCGAGATTTCCCGCTCGCTCAAGGCGCTGGCAAAAGAACTTCAGGTTCCGGTGGTGGCGCTGTCGCAGCTTAACCGCTCCCTGGAACAGCGCGCCGACAAACGCCCGGTCAACTCTGACCTGCGTGAATCTGGGTCCATCGAGCAGGATGCCGACTTGATCATGTTTATCTATCGCGACGAGGTTTACCACGAAAACAGCGACCTGAAAGGTATCGCGGAAATCATCATCGGTAAGCAGCGTAACGGCCCGATCGGTACCGTACGCCTGACCTTTAACGGCCAGTGGTCACGCTTCGATAACTATGCCGGGCCGCAGTACGACGAAGAATAAAAATCCTCGTCATCCTTCAAGCCACAGCGGCGTGGGCTGCACTCATACCCGAACCACTTACTTTAGTAAGCTCATTGGGCTGAGTTATTTTGCCGCCTTGCTGTGACCTGAATGATTTAGAGGATGGGTAGCATTTAATCCAAACACTGAGCAAGGAACGAACATGCAAGCGGCAACCGTCGTCATTAACCGCCGCGCTCTGCGACACAACCTGCAACGCCTCCGCGAACTGGCTCCGAACAGTCGCCTGGTGGCAGTCGTGAAAGCAAACGCCTATGGGCATGGTCTGCTGGAGACCGCCCGCACCTTAGAAAACGCCGATGCCTTCGGCGTGGCCCGCCTCGAAGAAGCCCTGCGCCTGCGGGAAGGTGGCATCACTAAACCCGTTCTGCTGCTGGAAGGGTTCTTCAATCCTGAAGACTTGCCGACGATTGCCGCCCAGAACTTCCAGACGGCGATCCACAGCATTCAACAGCTGGAAGCGCTAGAGCAGGCCGATCTCAGCCAGCCCATCACCGTCTGGATGAAGCTGGACACCGGGATGCACCGCCTCGGCGTGCGCCCGGAAGAGGCCGAAGCTTTCTATCAGCGCCTGGCCGCCTGCAAAAACGTCAGCCAGCCGGTAAACGTGGTGAGCCACTTTGCCCGTGCCGATGAGCCGGAGTCCGACGCCACCCCGCGCCAGCTCGATATCTTTAATTCTTTCACTGCAGGCAAGCCGGGGCAGCGCTCTATCGCCGCCTCGGGCGGCATTCTGCTGTGGCCCGACTCGCATATGGACTGGGTTCGCCCCGGCATCATCCTGTACGGCGTTTCGCCGCTGGAACAAAAGCCGTGGGGTGAAGACTTTGGTTTCCAGCCGGTGATGTCTTTAACCTCAAGCCTGATCGCGGTTCGCGGCCATAAAGCCGGGGAGCCGGTCGGCTACGGTGGGACCTGGACTGCCGAGCGTGACACCTGCCTTGGCGTGGTGGCTATGGGCTACGGTGACGGCTACCCGCGCAGCGCGCCGTCCGGCACGCCGGTGCTGATCAATGGTCGCCAAGTGCCCATTGTGGGGCGCGTTGCCATGGACATGATTTGCGTTGATTTAGGCCCGGATGCCGCCGATAAACCGGGCGATAGTGCAGTGCTGTGGGGGGAAGGTTTGCCGGTCGAACGCATCGCCGAATATTCGAATGTAAGTGCTTACGAACTTATCACTCGCCTGACTTCAAGGGTAACAATGAAGTATCTGGACTGAGTGTCCTCGCCTGGTTTACAGTGGAAATCCGCGAACTGTAAACCAGGAGAACCTCACCGTGTTTCAAAAAGTTGACGCCTATGCTGGCGACCCGATCCTTTCCCTCATGGAACGCTTTAAAGTCGATCCGCGCAGCGACAAGGTCAACCTCAGCATCGGCCTCTATTACAATGAAGACGGGGTGATCCCGCAGTTACAGGCCGTGGCAGAAGCAGAAGCTCGCCTGAACGCGCACGCTCACGGCGCCTCTCTCTATTTACCGATGGAAGGCATGAACAGCTATCGTAGCGCCATCGCGCCGCTGCTGTTTGGTGCTAACCACCCGGCGCTGGTGGAAGGTCGCATTGCCACCGTGCAAACGCTCGGGGGGTCCGGTGCCTTAAAAATTGGCGCTGACTTCCTGAAAACCTATTTCCCTGATTCACAGGTATGGGTCAGCGATCCAACCTGGGAAAACCACGTCGCCATCTTTGAAGGCGCGGGTTTCACCGTGAATACTTACCCGTGGTTCGACAGCGCAACCAACGGCGTGCGCTTTGAGGCGCTGCTGGAAAAACTGAATACGCTGCCTGAACTTAGCATCGTGCTGCTGCACCCTTGCTGCCACAACCCAACCGGCTCGGATCTCACCGACAGCCAGTGGGATGCCGTCACGGAAATTCTTAAAGCACGCAACCTGATCCCGTTCCTCGACATCGCCTATCAGGGCTTTGGCGCGGGTATGGAGCAGGATGCCTATGCCATCCGCGCCATCGCCTCCTCCGGGCAGCCGATGCTGGTCAGCAATTCCTTCTCTAAAATCTTCTCTCTCTATGGCGAACGCGTGGGCGGGCTTTCCGTAGTTTGCGAAGACAGTGATGTCGCAGGGCGAGTGCTGGGTCAGCTCAAAGCTACCGTGCGCCGCAACTACTCCAGCCCGCCGAACTTTGGGGCGCAGGTTGTGGCGACCGTTCTGAATGACGAGAAGCTGAAAGCGAGCTGGATTGCGGAAGTGGAAACCATGCGCGTGCGTATTCTGGAAATGCGCCAGGTGCTGGTGGAAGTGCTGACTAAAGCTGTGCCGGGGCGCAACTTTGATTACCTGGTGAAACAGCGCGGCATGTTTAGCTACACCGGGCTAAGCGCGGCTCAGGCCGACCGCCTGCGTGATGAGTTTGGCATTTACCTGCTCACCAGCGGTCGTATCTGCGTTGCCGGGCTTAATCACAGCAACGTTCAGCGCGTGGCGCAAGCGTTCGCTGCAGTGATGTAAGTGCTCGCTAACTTTATTTAGTTACCGCATGTTCTCTTTTTCCTCTCCCGTTTGGGAGAGGAAATTCCTGCTCTATTCTGTGACCCTGCCTATTTTCTCTGACATAAAACTGAAAAAAAACTTTGTCGATCGGTCCCCGGCAGGTATGGTCGGAAGGCTTTATGGCAAGGCTGCTCATTTTAACAACGATTAAAAACAGAAAATAAAGGGAAAACAATGCGTAAGATCGCCCTGGCACTCAGTGCCGTCTGCCTGCTGGCAGGCTTCAATCATGCCGCTTTGGCAACCGAATCCGCCCCCGCTCCGCTGAATCCTGGCGTCACCGTGGCGCAACTGGCGCAACAGGTGCCAATCCACTGGGTTTCCGTGGCACAAATTGAAAATAGCCTGCTTGGCCGCGCGCCTATCGCCGTCGGGTTTGATATTGACGATACCGTGCTGTTTTCCAGCCCGGGCTTTTATCGCGGGCAAAAAGAGTTCTCGCCGGGTAAGCAGGACTACCTGAAAAACCCGGCTTTTTGGGAAAAGATGAACAACGGCTGGGATGACTTCAGCATGCCTAAAGAGGTGGCAAAAAGCCTGATCACCATGCACCTCAAGCGCGGCGACAGCGTGTACTTTGTGACCGGACGCAGCCAGACCAAAACCGAAACCGTCACCAAAACCCTGCAAAACGACTTCCTGATCCCGGAGCCGAGCGTCAATCCGGTGATCTTTGCCGGCGATAAAGAAGGCCAGAACACCAAAACGCAGTGGCTGAAAGAGAAGAAAATCAAAATCTTCTACGGCGATTCAGACAACGACATCACCGCGGCTCAGGACGTCGGCGCGCGCGGCATTCGTATCCTGCGAGCCTCCAACTCCAGCTACCAGCCGCTGCCGAAAGCAGGCTCGTTTGGCGAAGAGGTTATCGTCAACTCCGAATACTGATCCCGGCCAGAAAAGCGGCAGCTAACATAAATTGTCTGCCGTTTTTTTAATCAATTCCCTCGTCTGTTATCCGCTTTTGGCGCACACTTAATGCTGCCGCGAATGCTTCCGGTAAACGTTCAGGACGAGGAAATGAAGATGACCCATTCGGATCTTTTAGAGTACTGCATGAAAAAACCCGGCGCAGAGCAGAGCGTGCACAGCGACTGGAAGGCCACGCAAATCAAAGTCGGCGATGTGCTGTTTGCCATGGTGCATGCGGAGAACCAGCGCCCGGCAGTCTCCCTCAAAGCCACGCCCGATCTGGCAGACCTTCTGCGCCAGCAGCATCAGGACGTCTTCCCCAGCGCCCATTTGAATAAGGCGCACTGGAGCACGCTTTACCTGGACGGCTCGCTGCCCGGTTCGCAAATTTATTATCTGGTGGATGCTTCGTATCAGCAGGCGGTGGCATTGCTGCCTGAGCAGGTCAGGCAGCAATTGTCGGTTTGACTACTTCAGCAATGGCTTGAGGAAACGCGCGGTATGAGAAGCTTCGCAGGTGGCGACGGTTTCCGGCGTGCCGGAGACCAGGATCTCGCCGCCGCCGCTGCCGCCTTCCGGCCCTAAGTCCACAATCCAGTCTGCGGTTTTAATCACGTCGAGGTTGTGTTCAATCACCACAATGGTATTGCCCTGATCCCTGAGCTGATGCAGCACTTCCAGCAGTTGCTGGATATCCGCAAAGTGCAGGCCGGTGGTCGGCTCATCGAGGATATACAGCGTCTGGCCGGTGCCGCGCTTAGACAGCTCACGCGCCAGCTTAACGCGCTGTGCTTCACCGCCTGACAGCGTGGTCGCCGACTGGCCAAGCCGAATGTAGGACAGGCCCACGTCGATCAGCGTTTGCAGCTTACGTGCCAGCGCCGGAACGGCGTCGAAGAATTCGCGGGCATCTTCAATGGTCATATCCAGCACTTCGTGAATGCTTTTGCCTTTGTACTTAATCTCCAGCGTTTCACGGTTATAGCGTTTGCCTTTGCACTGGTCGCACGGCACGTAGATATCCGGCAGGAAGTGCATTTCGACTTTGATTACGCCGTCGCCCTGGCAGGCTTCGCAGCGCCCGCCGCGAACGTTGAAGCTAAAGCGCCCCGGCGTATAGCCGCGCGAGCGCGCTTCCGGTACGCCAGCAAACAGCTCGCGCACGGGGGTGAACACGCCGGTGTAGGTCGCCGGGTTGGAACGAGGTGTGCGGCCAATCGGGCTTTGGTCAATGTCGATGACCTTATCGAAGTGTTCCAGGCCCTGAACTTCACGGTACGGTGCCGGTTCGGCGATTGTCGCCCCGTTTAGCTGACGTTGGGCAATCGGGAACAGCGTGTCGTTAATCAGCGTCGACTTGCCGGAGCCGGATACCCCGGTAATACAGGTAAACAACCCCACCGGCAGCGTCAGCGTGACGTCCTTCAGGTTGTTCCCCTTCGCGCCGGAGAGCTTGAGCACTTTTGACGGATCGGCAGCAACGCGCTGTTTCGGCACCGCAATCTCGCGTTTGCCGCTGAGGAACTGCCCGGTCAGGGATTCCGGCACCGCAATAATATCCTTCATGGTGCCTTCCGCGACCACCTGGCCGCCGTGCACGCCCGCGCCTGGACCAATATCGATAATATGGTCGGCGGCGCGAATGGCGTCTTCGTCGTGCTCAACCACAATCACCGTGTTGCCGAGGTTACGCAGGTGAATCAGCGTTTCCAGCAGGCGCTCGTTATCGCGCTGGTGCAGGCCGATGGACGGCTCATCCAGCACGTACATCACGCCAACCAACCCGGCGCCAATCTGGCTTGCCAGACGAATACGTTGGGCTTCACCACCGGACAGCGTTTCTGCCGAACGGGAGAGAGAAAGGTAGTTCAGGCCGACGTTCACCAGGAACTTCAGGCGATCGCCGATCTCTTTCAGCACTTTTTCCGCGATTTGCGCCCGCTGGCCGCTGAGCTTCATGTTCTGGAAGAATTCCATCGCATGGCCGATGCTCATATCAGAAATCGTTGGCAGCGCGGTATTTTCTACAAATACATGGCGCGCTTCACGGCGCAGGCGCGTCCCTTCGCAGCTGGTGCAGGGGCGGTTGCTGATGAATTTCGCCAGCTCTTCGCGCACGGCGGAAGATTCGGTTTCTTTGTAGCGACGCTCCATGTTGTGCAGCACGCCTTCGAACGGATGGCGGCGCACGGAGGTGTCCCCGCGGTCGTTCATGTACTTGAATTCGATTGTTTCTTTGCCCGAGCCGTGCAGCACAACTTTCTTCACCGCGTCGCTCAGCTCGTTCCACGGGGCTTCCACGTCGAACTTATAGTGATCGGCCAGCGAGCGCAGCATGGTGAAGTAATAGAAGTTACGGCGGTCCCAGCCACGGATAGCGCCACCGGCCAGCGACAGCTCGCCGTTTTGCACCACGCGATCGGGATCGAAATATTGCTGTACGCCCAGGCCGTCGCAGGTCGGGCAGGCACCGGCCGGGTTGTTAAAGGAGAACAGGCGCGGTTCCAGCTCGCGCATGCTGTAGCCGCAGACCGGGCAGGCAAAGTTGGCGGAGAACAGCAGCTCTTCCGCTTTTTCATCGTCCATGTCGGCGACAACGGCAGACCCGCCGGACAGCTCCAGCGCGGTTTCAAACGACTCGGCCAGGCGCTGGGCGATGTCTTCACGTACCTTAAAGCGGTCGACGACCACTTCAATGGTGTGCTTTTTCTGTAGCTCCAATTTTGGCGGATCGGACAGGTCGCAGACTTCGCCGTCGATGCGCGCCCGGATATAGCCCTGGCTGGCCAGGTTTTCCAGCGTTTTGGCGTGTTCGCCTTTGCGATCTTTAATGATCGGCGCGAGTAGCATCAGGCGCTTGCCTTCCGGCTGCGCAAGCACGTTATCCACCATCTGGCTGACGGTTTGGGCCGCGAGCGGGATGTCGTGATCCGGGCAGCGCGGTTCGCCTACGCGGGCGTAAAGCAGACGCAGGTAGTCATGGATTTCCGTGATGGTGCCGACGGTGGAACGCGGGTTATGGGACGTGGATTTCTGTTCAATAGAAATCGCAGGAGACAACCCTTCGATATGGTCGACGTCCGGCTTCTCCATCAGCGACAGGAACTGACGCGCGTAAGCCGAAAGGGACTCAACGTAGCGACGCTGCCCTTCCGCGTACAGGGTGTCGAATGCCAGCGAGGATTTGCCTGAACCCGAAAGCCCGGTGACAACAATCAGTTTGTCGCGCGGGATGACGAGGTTGATATTTTTGAGATTGTGGGTGCGGGCGCCCCGAACTTCGATCTTATCCATTCACCTTTCCCGGAATAATGACTGCATGCGCCTGGTATGTATAGAGGTACAACCGACGGCCAGAAACGGCTAATTATGACACAATAAAACCTGAATGAATATCCAGTGTTTTAATGAAACGAGCTATACTTAGCCGACATTCTGGAATGTCCCTCGCAGCTATAAACATTGTGGGTGGCATAGTGTAGAATCCCCGGTTTAGACTATTTAAAAACGTTTCAGGAGACACGAACATGGCCAGCAGAGGCGTAAACAAGGTGATTCTCGTTGGGAATCTGGGTCAGGACCCGGAAGTACGCTACATGCCAAATGGGGGCGCTGTCGCCAACATTACACTGGCCACGTCAGAGTCCTGGCGTGATAAGCAAACCGGCGAAACCAAAGAAAAAACCGAGTGGCACCGCGTGGTGCTGTTCGGCAAACTGGCCGAAGTGGCCGGTGAATACCTGCGTAAAGGCTCTCAGGTTTACATCGAAGGCGCACTGCAAACCCGTAAATGGACCGACCAGGCTGGTGTAGAAAAATACACTACCGAAGTTGTGGTTAACGTGGGCGGCACCATGCAGATGCTCGGCGGCCGTCAGGGCGGCGGCGCTCCGGCAGGCGGCAACGGCGGCCAGCAGCAGGGCGGTTGGGGTCAGCCTCAGCAGCCACAGGGCGGCAACCAGTTCAGCGGCGGCGCACAGTCTCGTCCGCAGCAGCAGAGCGCGCCAGCGCCATCTAACGAACCGCCAATGGATTTCGACGACGATATCCCGTTCTGATCCCCTCAGGGTGTAACCCTGTACGTGACGAACAAATAAAACCCTGCCTCGCAGGGTTTTTTTCTATTATGGCGGCATGAAATCTGCCGGACAGGCGGCCCTCGGATAAGGAAGATACCGTGACATTTTTAGGTTTTGTCAGTGAGAGAGCGTGTCGGCGTCAGGCGGACGCCACGCCATGGCTGCCTTCATTTAGCTTTTATGAAAAGCATCTCTCCCCGCCTATTGAAGGTTCGCCTGAAGCCATTATTCAGGCCGTTCTGGCGCTGAATATGGAAGACGATCCGGTTATCCGTCGGCTACTCCGTTTGCGCCAGCTCCCTCGCCGCCTGCGCCGGGCGTTGTTTAAGTCAGAGAGCACGGAACCAGCCGATACCTTCGGGTTTGGCTCTTTCACTCTGCTGCATCAAAGCAGCCAGGAAGTCTCTTTTGGTTTGGCCGGGCGTTTCTGGCGACCGTTGCTTGACGTCGAGTCTCTGAAAGATGCCGAAGCCTTCAAGCATTTTGCTGACTCACGCGCGGCTAAGCTGGTCTTGCGCTTTGATGTCACGCCTGAGAACAACGGCTCGGCGGTATTACGTACCGAAACCTTTGTCTATTGCCCAACGCCGCGCGTGAAAGCCCTGTTCGCTCTCTATTGGATGCTCATTCGTCCGGCCAGCGGCTGGATCAGGCGGCGCACGCTACTCTCTATCCAGCGAAAGCTGGCGGCCGTTTTGCCAGGCAGCCAGCAGTAAGAACAACATCGCGGCCATTGTTGAGACTCCCACTATCAATAGCCAGGTGCTGAGATAGCCAAAGGTATCGATATAGGCACCCATCACGGCATACATGGGCATCAGGCCAAAACTCCGCATGGTTGAAAGTACTCCGCTGATTCGCCCCCGATGGCTGCTCGGCGAGTTGTTCGCCAGGTAAACAGATTCTTTCGTGATAAGCAGCACTTCACCTGCGGTCAGGAAGCTCCAGGCAATAAACTGCACCCCCGCGGATTTGTCTGCCAGGACTAACAGGTAACCCAGTGCAAACAAGAATCCGGCCAGCGCCAGACTTTTCATATCATCCGTTCTGGCGGTCAGCCGGATGATTAATGGCGTGATGATCACCACCAGAATGCTGGCGTAGGTCATCAACTGACCATATAAAATGGGGCCCTGCTTGCCAAAAATATGGCTTAAATAAAGCGGGGTGGTCATGGTTAATTGCTGTAATGAAAGCCAGAGTAAGGTACAAAGTACGCCGAAGATAAGTAAATGAGGTCGCTGTTTAAATACTTGCCATACCGAGCCTTCAGTTGCTTTTTCAAGATCAGAATATCCAGTTTCCTCAAAGCGTTCAGGCTTTTCTTTGTTTCTGACACCAAATAAAACAATCAATACACCAATAATGCCCGCGATGCCATTTCCCCAAAATATCCAGTCCGTATGGTTCCAGAAGAGATAGCCTGCCAGAACCGGGCCTATACCTGAACCCAGATTGTAAGTGAGGTAGCTTAAAGACATAACCGCATTTCTATTGGCCGGGGTTGAAAGATCGGCCACAAGGGCATTACTTGCCGGTAGAGCAATACCGAAAAAGAGATAGCTCATGAATAACATAGCAGGCACGGCAATGTGCCAGTCGGCGAAAAAACCGCTGATAATTAAAACCAAAGAGCCAAAAACTTCGCCCCACAGCATGATTTTTTTATGCCCAAAGGTGTCAGATAACTTTCCTCCAACAAGATTACCTAGCAAATATAGTCCAGTCACACCCATTGCCAGGCTTCCGGCAACCGTAGTTGAATAGCCCAGTTTTTGCGTTAACAGCAAGATCATAAAAGGAATAATAAAATTGCCTAAGCCAAGCACAAATTTTGCTAACGCAATAAAATAAATATCTTTTGGTAGGCCAAGATATAGTCTTAACGGTGCACTAATTTTCATGTAATGAACGACTTCCTTTATAATTATTTTATCGCGCTATTATGCTGTAATTTGTATTAAAAATACCCTGCCAACATTAGTTGGCCGCTCAGATGCAAGGCGTTCCCGATGACAGACACTAATCACAGGTCAGGCAATGACAGACAAAATTGATGGCGTTCTGCGCCCCGAGCACATTATCCCGTTCCCTGATTCCATCAGCGATGAAGCGCAGGCCGCTCTGCGCCGCCAGGTTGATGAGCATGGCATGCCCCACAACGCGCGCTTTGCGATGCCATCCCACACCGACGGTGAAGCCTGGAAACAGATTCAGGCCACTTCGGCGGCCTGGTATGCCGAAGCCATGAAATCCCGGCCAGCGAGCGATGAGCCGGACCCACAAACACTGCAGATTGAGCAGGCTACGGTGCATATTGCCACGCCAGGCGCGCTGGCTTCGGAACATCACGTTCTGGTGGATCTGCACGGCGGGGCGTTTACCTTTGGCGGGGGGGAAGCCTGCAAGGCCAGTGCCAGCACCCAGGCTGTGCAGTATGGGCTTCGTTGCTATAGCGTCGATTACCGAATGCCGCCCGAGCATCCTTATCCGGCTGCGCTGGATGATTGCCTGGCCATATACCGTTACCTGCTCGAGCAATATGCCCCGGAAAATATCGTGATTGCCGGGCGTTCGGCTGGTGGGAATCTCGCCGCTGCGATGGTGCTGCGGGCGCTTGATGAAGGCTTGCCGTTGCCAGGCGCCTTAGTGCTGCTGTCCCCGGAGGCAGATCTGACCGAGTCCGGCGACAGCTTCCAGGTGAACCAACTTGTGGATGTGGTACTGCCGGGATCGTTGAGGGAAAACAACCTGCTTTATGCCGCGGGGGCTGGGTTAACGCATCCTTATCTTTCGCCGCTGTTTGGCGATTTTACCCGTGGTTTCCCGGCAACAATGATTCAAAGCGGCACGCGGGATTTATTCCTGTCGAATGCGGTGAGGCTGCACCGGGTGTTGAGAAAAGCGAACGTTGAAGCCGAGCTGCACGTCTTTGAGGCGATGCCGCACGGTGGATTTATGGGAACGCCTGAAGACAGAGAGCTGGTGGAAGAAGTGGCGAAATTTATTCGCCGCCAGCTCAGGCTGGAGAACTCAAAGCAATAAAAAAGCCGGCGGCGAGGGATCGCGACCGGCTTTTATTCATTCGCAAAAAATTACGCGTTAAGCAGCGGCTCTGCGGTTTTCTCCACCAGCGCCAGCAGGACTTTGACATCCTCCAGGGTGACGGTTGGGTTCAGCAGGGTCAGCTTCAGGCAGGTCACGCCGTTATGCTCGGTCACGCCAACGTTCGCGCGGCCAGACTCCAGCAGCGCATCACCGATTTTCTGGTTCAGCAGCGCGATTTCCGCATCGCTGCGGCCAGCCAGGCTTGCCGGACGGAAGCGGAACAGCACGCTCGCCAGCTGAGGCTGCATCACCAGCTCCAGAGAAGCGTGGTCAGCCACATAGGCCGACACATTCTTCGCCATGGTCACACCATGATCGATGATTTCAGCGTACTGTTTCTGGCCCAGCGCTTCGAGGCCCATCCACAGCTTCAGAGCGTCAAAGCGGCGGGTGGTCTGCAGCGACTTGGACACCAGGTTCGGTACGCCTTGCTCTTCGTCGAACTCGGAGTTCAGGTATGCCGCCTGGTAGCGCATCAGCTCGTAGTGGCGAGCATCTTTCAGCAGGAACGCGCCGCAGCTGATGGTCTGGAAGAACTGCTTGTGGAAGTCCAGGGTAACGGAATCCACCAGCTCCAGGCCGTTCAGGTAATCACGATACTTCTCGGACAGCAGCAGTGCGCCGCCCCAGGCTGCATCAACGTGTACCCAAATCTGGTGCTCTGCGGCCAGCTTCGCGATGTCGCTCAGCGGGTCGATAGCGCCTGCATCGGTCGTACCGGCAGTGGCGACGATAGCCATGATCTGCTCGCCGTTCGCTTGCGCCTGGGCGATTTTAGCCGCCAGGTCGGTAACGTCCATGCGGGCAAACTCATCGGTTTTCACCAGCGTGACTGACTGGTAGCCCATGCCCATCAGCGCCATGTTTTTCTGCACGGAGAAGTGGGCATTTTCAGAGCACAGTACTCTGATTTTGCGGATATCACCGGTCAGGCCGTCCTGCTGGACAGAGTGGCCCTGGCGCGCAAAGTAAGCGTCACGCGCCAGCATCAGGCCCATCAGGTTGCTCTGGGTCCCGCCGCTGGTGAACACGCCCGCGTCGCCAGGCTGATAACCGACCTGCGCGCGCAGCCATTCGATCAGCTTCATCTCAATGATGGTCGCCGACGGGCTTTGGTCCCAGGAGTCCATGCTCTGGTTGGTGGCGTTGATCAGCACTTCTGCGGCCTGGCTAACCACCAGGCTTGGGCAGTGCAGGTGCGCCACGCACTGCGGGTGATGCACCAGCAGGCTGTCTTTTAAGAAATACTCAATCGCGCGTTCAATCGCGACCTGGTTGCCCAGGCCCTGAGGATTGAAGTCGAGCTGAATGCGTTCTTTCAGCTCGGCGACGGTTTTGCCCTGGTACATCTGGGGCTGCTGCAGCCATTCCACTACGGCCTGGCTGGTCTGGGCGATCGCCTGCTGGTATTCCTCAATGCTCTGGGCAGAGGAGGCCAGAATCGGGTTAGATCGGGACATATTTATTACTCCAGTCAGACAGCTTTTGCGCCAGCGGCTAACAAGGCTTTTTCAAATTTACTCAGGAAGATTTCCAACTCGTCGTCGCTGATCAGCAGGGACGGCAGCAGGCGCAGCACGCAGCCGTTACGGCCACCGCGCTCCAGAATCAGGCCCGCTTCGAAGCATTTTTTCTGAATCAGAGCAGACAGCGCGCCGTCAGCCGGGTAGCAACCCATGTGATCCTGTGCTTCTTCTGGCTTCACGATCTCAATGCCGAGCATCAGGCCCAGGCCGCGAACGTGGCCGATAGCCGGGTAGCGTTTCTGCAGATCGTACAGTTTGCCTTTCAGCCATTCGCCCTGAGCGGCAACTTTGTCTGCGACTTTGTTGTCTTTCAGGTACTTCAGGGTGGTCAGGCCGGTGGCCATTG
The DNA here is from genome assembly GCF_059801165.1 of Cedecea sp. Ae19-4. Classification (NCBI taxonomy): domain Bacteria; kingdom Pseudomonadati; phylum Pseudomonadota; class Gammaproteobacteria; order Enterobacterales; family Enterobacteriaceae; genus Cedecea; species Cedecea sp. Ae19-4. Next base: position 610,328 of record NZ_JBCHWG010000002.1, read on the forward strand.
CCAGCTGGTTGCCGCGGAAGGTGCCGGTGTGGTGGCCAGGTTCCCAGGCATCGATCTCTTTTCTCAGGCCCAATACGGCCAGCGGCAGACCGCCGCCAACGGCTTTGGACATCACGATGATGTCTGGCTCAATGCCAGCGTGTTCGTAGGCGAACAGCTTGCCGGTACGGGCAAAGCCAGCCTGAACTTCATCGATGATCAGCACGATGCCGTGCTCTTTGGTTACTTTGCGGATGCGCTGCAGCCACTCGGCAGGCGCCGGGTTCACGCCGCCTTCGCCCTGAACCGCTTCGAGGATCACGGCCGCAGGTTTGCGCACGCCGCTTTCAACGTCGTTGATCAGGTTGTCGAAGTAATAGGTCAGCGCTTTCACGCCCGCGTCGCCGCCAATGCCCAGCGGGCAGCGGTATTCGTGCGGGTATGGCAGGAACTGTACTTCCGGCATCAGGCCGTTGATGGCCGCTTTCGGAGACAGGTTGCCGGTCACGGACAGCGCGCCGTGGGTCATCCCGTGGTAGCCGCCGGAGAAGCTGATTACGCCGCTGCGGCCAGTGTGTTTCTTCGCCAGCTTGATAGCGGCTTCTACTGCGTCCGCGCCGGATGGGCCGCAGAACTGCAGGCAGTACTCTTTACCCTGGCTCGGCAGTAAAGAGAGCAGGTATTCTGAGAACTCGTCTTTTAACGGCGTAGTCAGATCCAAAGTATGTAACGGCAAGCCGCTGGTAATGACGTTTTGGATGCTTTGCAGGATGTCAGGATGGTTGTGGCCAAGCGCCAACGTGCCCGCACCGGCCAGACAGTCAAGGTAGCGGTTACCTTCCACGTCGATGATCCAGGCGCCCTGGGCTTTGGCTATAGCGAACGGTAATTTGCGCGGGTAACTTCTGACATTCGATTCGAATTCAGCCTGTCGTGCCAAATAGGTTTCGTTGGTAGCGTTTGCAGATTTTGCATCTAAAGTATCAATACGGACTTTATCCGTCATCATATCTCTCCTACAACCGTCGGCATGAGCGCAGCGGCTGAATTAAGTAAACAATACTCGTCATGCTTCAAGTTGAAACTCGAATTATCCAGAGTATAGGTATCGGTTAGGGTGCATAAAACGCCGCCAATATATGGCTTTTTACCCCCCCGCTCAATCATTTATTTTTATCGATTTTTTTAATTTAAAATCAATGAATTGAAGACTCTTTTGACGGGTATCCAGACATCCGATCTCTCAACTATTGGCAATGGCAGGAAAAAAAGCCCCCTGAAAGGCCTAATTTTGCGTATTAAAACGGTCTGGACAGACCAGGTTTTGCTGGATAGAAATAATTAACAACAAAAAATTACCCCAGGACATTGATTGGCAACTGGGGTTGCACTTTTTGCCCGTAAATCTGGCGCTTGTTCAGCTTCAACGGCAAAAAACGCCCACCTGTTTTTCAATAATGTCTGCCAGGCAATCCCGAATCGGATTAGGTTCAGATGAGGCTCTTGGTAGACAAATGCCTAATGAAGGGAGAGCGGGAAGCGTCTGGACAACCGGGAGATCGGCTGGTTTGCCTACCTGCGTTCTTGGCGTCACGCCTAACCCGGCTCGCGCCGCTGCCCATAGGCCGTTCAGACTGCTGCTGGTAAAGGCTATCCGCCAGGGGATCCCTGCGCAATCCAGTGCCTCAATGGCGTGACGGCGTAAAATACAGGGAGCATCAAAAACCACTAAAGGTAGCGGCTGCCCATTGGCGAGGCATGCCTCTACCTGCTCGGGGATGCCCATCCAGTGCAGCGGAATTTTACCGATCTCATTCTCTGCGGAGGCCGATGGCGTTTGCCAGAGTAAGGCCAAATCCAGCTGCGAATGGTTGAGGGCGGACTCCAGCTCTGCGTTTCGTGCGATACGTGCCTCAAGAATGACGGCAGGGTGGGCGCGACTAAATGACCCAAGAACATCGGTTAACAAGCCCTCACCAAAATCCTCCTGAAACCCTACCCGTAAGAGCCCACTCAGCTGTGTGTCGCCCACCGCAGCCATTGCGGCATCATTCAGCTCCAGCAGGCGTTTCGCATAACTCAACACAATTTCGCCGGTTGGTGTCAGCGCCAGGCCCCGGCCTGATTTTTTGACGACCGGCGTTCCGACCTGATCTTCCAGTTTCTTTAACTGGGCGCTGACCGCTGAGGTCGATCGCCCCAGCCGGTCCGCTGCCCGGGCAAAGCTGCCGAGCGCCATGCCGGTCACAAAGGTGCGGAGAACGTCGAGATCTAAATTCGTCATAGTTATTGTCCTGAAAATCAGGATTATTGGTTAAAAAATATCTGATTTTTAGAATGATACTTAATGAGTATGCTCAGGTTGTCAACAACAGCCGGGAGGCTTCATGGGCGAAACATCACACGACTTTCAACGGGTTTTGAGCCGGGCGCCAAAACTTGCCAGCATGAGCAACGACTTGTTATTCATGGATATCTGGGAAAGAGCGGAACTGAATAAACGCGATCGCAGCCTGATCACCGTGGCGGCGCTGCTGGCGCTGTACCGGCTTGAACAGTTGCCTATTCATCTCGAATTAGCGCGCAAAAATGGCGTCAGCGATGAGGAGTTAAGCGAGCTGATCACCCATCTGGCTTTTTATGCGGGCTGGCCTGCCGCCCACAGTGCGCTAAAGGTACTGGATAAGCTGATCGTCGGATGTCGTCGGGAGGAGCAATAAATGCCGGTACTTCATGTCACCTTATTAAAAGGAAAAACGGAGGCCTGGCTGGCGGCGGTTTCATCCAGCATACAGCGGGCGCTGGTGGAGGCATTTGATGTGCCGGAGGCAGATCTGTTTCAGGTTTTTCATGAGCAAGATAAATCAGCGCTGCGGTTTGATCGTCACTATATGGCGGGGCCGCGCAGCAATGACTGGCTTCTGATTGAGATAACGGCCGGTAAGCCACGAAGTATTGAGATGAAGCAGCGTTTTTACCGGGTCATTACCGATCAACTTGCCGAGTCACCGGGCATTCAGCCCAACGACGTTATGGTCGTCATTCGCCATAACAAGGCTGAGGACTGGTCGTTTGGTGGGGGCAAGGCGAGTTTGCTCGCGGAGTAAGATCTACCCCTTAAAAGCGCTGGGCGCGGGGAAATGATCGCTGTATATTTTCATACACAACGATCATAAGGACTCTCGCCGTGAACCGATTTACCCGCCGCCTGACGCTGGGCGCACTATTAGTACTTTCCCCGCTCGGCGCGCTGGCGAACCGCACGCTCACCGACCAGCTTGGCCGCCAGGTCACGATCCCCGACGAGGTTAACCGCGTCGTGGTGCTTCAGCACCAAACGCTCAACCTGCTGGTGCAAATGAACGCCACCGACAAAGTGGTTGGCATTCTGGCGAACTGGAAGCAACAGCTTGGCAGCGGCTACGCGCGCCTGGCACCGGAGCTTGAGCATAAGGCCCAGTTAGGGGATTTAACCAGCGTGGACACCGAAAAGCTGGTGGCGCTGCACCCTCAGGTGGTGTTCGTCACCAACTATGCGCCGCAGGAGATGATCGACAGCATTAGCAAACTCGGCATCCCGGTGATTGCGATTTCTCTGCGGCACGATACACCGGGCGAGCAGGGCAAACTGAACCCGTCGATGCAGGACGAAGAGCAAGCCTATAATCTCGGCCTGAAAGAAGGCATCGAACTGATTGGTGAAGTGGTTAATAAAGAGAAGCAGGCCAAAGCGCTGATCGACGCCACTTTTGCCGAGCGCAAGCTGGTCAGCGACCGCCTGAAAGACATCCCGGCAGACCAGCGGGTGCGGGCTTATATGGCCAATCCTGACCTGACCACCTACGGATCCGGGAAATATACCGGCCTGATGATGGCCCACGCGGGCGCGTTGAACGTGGCGGCGTCGACCGTGAAAGGTTTCAAGCAGGTGTCGATGGAGCAGGTGATCGCTTGGGATCCGCAGGTGATCTTCGTGCAGGATCGTTACCCCAAAGTGGTGGATGAGATCGTCAGCAAGCCCGAGTGGCAGCCGATCGACGCGGTGAAAAGCCATCAGGTCTGGCTGATGCCGGAATACGCCAAAGCCTGGGGCTACCCGATGCCGGAAGCGATGGCGATCGGCGAGCTGTGGATGGCGAAAAAACTGTATCCCGCCAGATTCAAAGACATCGACATGAAGAAAGTGGCCGACAGCTGGTATCAGCGTTTTTACCGCACCCACTATGAAGGCGTTGAGTAATGACGCTGCAAATTCTGGCGGCGGGAAGCCTGCGGCGAGTCTGGCAGCCGCTTATGGCCCAGTTTGAGCAGGAAACTAGCTTGCCGACAGAGACGCAATTTGGGCCTGCGGGCCTGCTAAGAGCCCGTATAGAAGCCGGTGAAAACTGTTCGCTGTTTGCGTCGGCAAACATGGCGCACCCGCACACGCTGCTGGAGCGGGGCAAAGCTCGGGCGGTTCACCGGTTTGCCGGGAACGCCCTTTGCCTGACGGCGGCGGCGCACTGCGTTGATGAGCAGAGTACCTGGCTAACGCTATTGAGCAATCCGGCCTTACGCATTGGCACGTCCACGCCGGGCAGCGATCCTTCCGGGGATTATACATGGCAGTTCTTTGGCAGATTTGAAGCTGAATTTGGCATCGCCCTGCAGCCGCGAGCCTTAGCTCTGGTTGGCGGACCGGACACGCAGGCCGTGCCCGACGGCAGGCTTGCGGCGCAGTGGCTTATTGCCAGCGGGCAGGCCGATCTGATGATTGGTTACCGAAGCTATGCCGCAGCGCTGCAGGTCCATCGTGAACTGCGGGTGTTCGAGATCCCGGCGTCCTACAATATTCAGGCCGATTATGGGCTGGCGGTATGCGACGAACGGGCGGAGCCGCTGCGGGCGTTCCTGGTCTCGGACGCTGCGCGGCAAATACTGCGGGATTACGGCTTTGTCGTCTGAAAGTAAAAAACCGCCGATGAAGGCGGTTTTTTTAATACTTCTCAGCCTGTTAAGGCATCATCGTCGGCCATTCGGGCGGCATTCTGGCGATGATCTCGACCAGCCCCGTTTTAAACGACGCCCAGATAATCGGGAAGTCGCCGAGCGTCAGGCCCAATAAACCCATGGCAAACCAGCAGGATGCGGCAATCCCCAGCCCGCTGCTGATTATGGCTAAAGCCCGGTAATCCGAGCGGCGAAACTGAATATTCAGGCTGCTTGCCAAAAACATCAAAACCGCACTAAGCAGCGGCCAGCGTATGAGCATCACGCCGGTGGTGATTGTTGCCATGGACCTTGTTCCTCAAAAAGCTGCAATTTATTTTTCTGTTGCACTGATAGTGTGAAGTGTATCACTTTTGTGTGTTTAATCACCAGCGCTGTGATGGTTTTTTGCGCGGTTTTGAGGCCTGGTCGGCGGGGGTTTTTAGGAAAACCAGGACGTGGAAGGCGTGAACATTTTGTTTATCTGACGTTTACCACAATTTCGTTTAAATAATCATTCCCTGCTGCTTTAACCCCAGAAAAACTCATATTAACGCGGTGGGTTAAATCTTAAGCTAAACAGCATCCCGGTTCCTCTTATCTCTTTGTTGCGCAAATTAATTTCCGCAGAGTTAACGGCTGAAGGCTATTGCTAAAGCAGGCTTTATGATGCAACGTAATCGGTGGTCATCAGGTTGTTCTAATAAAGTATAAAAACAGGCGCATAAAAGCAGAGACGTGTGAGCATCATGGTGAAACGGATTTATCTTAAGGCGTTGCGTACCTCAGGTTTTGTCCTGATCGTTTGCCTGCCGATAATGCTGGCAATTTATTTTGCCCATGTTCGCGCCACCAGTGACACCCAGCAGCACCTGCACTCTTTTGGCAAACTGGTGATGGAAAAAACGGAAATCGTCATCAGCCATGTTAATGAGGCGCGCAGCGAGGCGGAACGTTTTTCCGGGGAAATATGCAGTCCTCGGCATATGGCAAATATGCTGGATATTGTGCGCGGTAAACTTTTTGTCGCCGATTTAATTTACGTCAGCGGCGATAAGCTGCTGTGCTCGACCAGCTATAAGCCGTTAAAAGCGCTGCCAGCGCCGCTCCCTTCTTATACCCGTAAACCGGACGTCGCGATTTATTATTATCTGGATACGCCGTTTTATGCCGGGCATAAAATGACCTACATGCAGCGTGGGCATTATATGGCGGTGATTAACCCGCTCACCTGGTCAGAAGTTTTGTCCGAAGATGACTCGCTGATTTATGGCGTCTACGACACCGTCACCCGCAGTTTTTTCTCTTTAAGTCCGGGGGCCGACAGCGACCTTCTGCACAGTTTTATTCTGCGTAAAGAGAAAGCGTTTACCGAGGATAACCGTTTTTACGCCGTCGACCAGTCGGCTAAAAGACCGATTGCGGTGATTGTTTCCACGTCAGAAACCTTGTTTAACCGCCAGTGGTATCACCAGCTGACGCTGACGCTTCCGTTAGGCGTTATTTGCAGCCTGCTGATATTAATTATGTGGTCCCGAACCCGTCAGCAATTAAATTCCCCGCGGCGGATGCTTTTAAGAGCGCTGGCCAGAAAACAGCTCAAACTTCACTATCAGCCCATTATTGATATTCAAAATGGCTATTGCGTGGGGGCAGAAGCGCTGCTGCGGTGGGTGAATTTTAATGGACAAACCATCAGCCCCGGGACGTTTATTCCGCTGGCAGAATCTGAAGGCCTGATTCACAAAATATCGGACTATGTGGTTGATGCCGTATTTAAAGATTTTGGTGAATTTCTTGCCGACCATCCCGGCCTCTATATTTCGATTAATCTTTCAGCATCTGATTTTCACTCTTCACGCTTAATCACCGTACTTTCAGAACGGATTAAAACCTACAACATTCGTCCGGGGCAGATAAAAATCGAAGTGACCGAGCGAGGGTTTATTGACGTTGAAAAAACCAGGCCGTTTATCCAGGAGTTTCGCAACGCGGGCTTTAAAGTCGCCATTGATGACTTTGGCACCGGGTATTCGAATCTGCACAATCTGCAGTACCTGAACGTCGATATTTTAAAAATCGACAAAAGCTTTATTGATTCCCTCGCCAGCGAGCGGGCCAGCCACTTGCTGGTGGAACACATCATTGAAATTGCCCACAGCCTGAAGTTAACGACGATTGCCGAAGGGGTTGAAACCGAAGCGCAGGTGGCGTGGCTGGTGGATCACGGCGTGGAGTATTGCCAGGGCTGGTATTTTGCGAAGGCACTGCCTCCGCAAGAGTTTATCGCCTGGCTCTATACGCCAGGCGGGATCCCCGTACGCAAGGCCTCAGTGGCTCGCGAGCCACTGCTTTAAAGGAACAACCCATTCTGGGTTAGGGCGGAAAAATGCCCCGTGCTGCTGGCCGGTAGAGATTTTTATCTCTTTATAATGAACGATCCCCGGACTGTGGTTCACAATCGTCTGGCAGGAACCCACTTCATCCGAGGCTTCATAAATGGAGAGCACGTTCCCGTACAGGCGATTGCGGGCGTCATCCTGAATGGAATGAGTACATCCCGCCAGAATGGCAACGTTGAGCGCCTTATTCTGCAGTTTGCTTGCCGCCAGAATGGTAATTTCGCCGCCGCGTGAGAAGCCGACAAGCGTAATATTCTTAGCCGGAACGCCTTTTGCAATCAGCGTGTTCACATCCTGCTTTAGCTTTTCGGCATACTGATCTGGCTGAGTATCTTTGGCTCTGTGATAAGCAATCAGGTTGTAGCCATCATCGCTGAGCTTCTCTTTCACCGCCGGGAAATCGTAAACGCCCCACTGCGGTTTATTTGGATTAATCGGCCGGTCAATATTTCCCTCTAACACTTTCCCGTGCGTGTAAAAAACGTATTTCTGTTTCGGATTAACGCTGTCAGGGAACGCGGTATAAATGGTTGCCGCCTGAGCGGCCATTGAGGCAAGCCCGATGGCCAAAATGGCAAAACTTAACTTTTTCACTCCAACTCCTGTTGGTTTTCTTAGGCCTGATGGCGGTAATCCGTTGGGGTACGGTCAAACTCACGGCGGAACACGCGGGAGAAGGTTTGCTGCGAGACATACCCGTAGTCCATCGCGATATCAAAAATAGGGCGCTGGGTAGTGCGTAGCGCGGTGGCAGCCATCAACAGGCGGCGCTGGCGGATGTACTCACCCAGCGTCTGGTGCATGACGGTGCGGAACATTCGCTGCAAGTACCACTTTGAATAACCTGATTTTTTCGCCACCACGTCGATGTTCAGCGGCTGGTCAATATGTTCATCAATCCATTCAGTCAACGTATAAATGATGTCCTGGTGAGCCATGAGTCGTCCTCATTTCCGGGTTAGCTAGTTTCATTGGCAGGGAGTATAATTCCTCAAGTTAACTTGAGGTAAAGAGCATTATGGAAAAGAAATTGCCCCGAATAAAAACGCTGTTAACGCCCGGTGAAGTGGCAAAGCGCAGCGGCGTGGCCGTCTCCGCGCTTCACTTTTACGAAAGCAAAGGTCTGATTAAAAGTACGAGAAATGCAGGCAATCAGCGGCGTTATCAGCGTGATGTGTTGCGAACGGTGGCGATAATAAAAATTGCGCAGCGCATTGGCATTCCGTTGAGCACCGTCGGGGATGCGTTCGGCGTGCTGCCCGACGGCCATTCAATCAACAAAAACGACTGGAAGAAGCTGTCATCGCAATGGCGCGAAGAGCTGAACCACCGCATTGCCACGCTGACCGCGCTGCGTGACGAACTGAATGGTTGCATTGGCTGTGGCTGTTTATCCGGGGCGCAATGCCCACTGCGTAACCCTGGAGACAAGCTGGGCGAGCAGGGGACCGGCGCAAGGCTGTTGGAAGATTGAAAATTATCTTTCAAACATAAAACTAAAGCGCCACAAGGGTGCTCAAGACGGCTAACAAAGAGGGAAAAAGCGTGGTTTTTCCCTCTTTGTTGTTATTAGCCGAAAATCAATGAATTGATTGTCCCGGTTTATTAATGGCGTCTTCAGTAGCGGCATTGCTTAACAGGGATCATCCGTTGCCATATAAAACTAAAGCGCCACAAGGGCGCTTTAGTTGTTTTCCGGTCTTTGTCTTTCGCTCTATCCCGTTCTGGCAGGAGGGTTTCCCCCGACGTCGGCACCCCTCGATAACGCTTACACATAGCTACGTACACACTTCACTGACTTTGGAGGTTCCGGTCTGCACCGACAATTTAAGTGTAGGTCTGTCCCTTCACTTTGCAAGGTCAATTGTTCTTTTTTTGTTCATTTTTTTGACATGTGATCCGTGCAGGGCTTTCCTATAGTTATTCCATCTGGCTAAACAGAGGGTTATCTCATGCTCACGGTCCATCACCTCAATAACTCCCGTTCCCAGCGCGTACTCTGGATGCTGGAAGAACTGGCGCAGCCCTACCAGATCGTACGTTACCAGCGGGAGCCCTCCATGCTTGCCCCGGAAGCGCTAAAAAAAATCCATCCGCTGGGCAAATCCCCGGTGGTGGAAGATAGCGGCCATATCCTGGCGGAATCAGGTGCCATTCTTGAGTACCTGCAGGAAACCTACGACAGCGAAAACCACCTGAAGCCGCAGGACATTAACGACAAAATCCAGTACCGCTTTTGGCTGCATTACGCCGAAGGATCGCTGATGCCGCTGCTGTTAATGAAGCTGGTGTTTGGTAGCCTCGGCAAAGCCCCGGTACCCTGGCCGCTGCGCCCGGTGGGCAAAGCGCTGGGGCAGGGCGTGCAGAAAGCCTGGCTGAATAAGCAACTCACCACCCATGCCCGTTTTATTGAGGATCACCTGAGCCAGCTCCCGTGGTTCGCCGGGCAACAGTTCAGCGCGGCAGATATTCAGATGAGTTTCCCGGTGGCCGCGTTGCTGGCGAGAGGTGAAGTCAACGACATGCCGCACACCCAGGGGTGGATGAAAAATGTGCAAACGCGCCCCGCCTGGCAGCGAGCATTAAATCAAGGCGGCCCTTTTGAAATCCCTGGGGCGTGATCGCCGCAAAAGTAAAGCGAGAGAAAACCAGCCTAACTTTTTTGCGTTTTTGTTGCGAAATTGCGCATTGACGATAACGTTTGCGCACCCTAAGGCGAATAATTCATCAGCTGAGCATATTTTCCGCGAAAATCGCAAAAGTTAAGTTGAAAATCCCGTCAGGAAGGCAGGATAATCGTTTGCCTTAATTCTGTAACACCGATTTGTCCGTGTGGAGTTAAACGATTGCTTTTTTGTGACACCCCTTTGTCACAATCGTAGCGCAGGGAGACAACGTTTAACTGGCAGCGGGTTGTCCACCACCCGGGCAAACGTCATTCTAAAAATCTCAGGGGATTTTTCACTATGTCTACACCTTCTCCGCGCGCCGGCGGTTCGCTCGACGCCTGGTTCAAAATCTCTGCACGCGGCAGCACCGTGCGTCAGGAAGTTGTCGCCGGTTTCACAACCTTCCTTGCTATGGTTTACTCGGTGATCGTTGTGCCGGGAATGCTCGGCAAAGCCGGGTTCCCACCGGCTGCGGTCTTTGTGGCTACCTGCCTGGTGGCAGGCGTGGGCTCCATCGTGATGGGCCTGTGGGCGAACCTGCCGCTGGCCATCGGCTGCGCTATCTCGCTGACCGCCTTCACCGCCTTTAGCCTGGTGCTCGGCCAGCACATCAGCGTGCCGGTCGCCCTTGGCGCGGTATTCCTGATGGGCGTTCTGTTCACCCTTATCTCTGCCACCGGCATTCGTAGCTGGATTTTGCGCAATTTGCCGATGGGCGTGGCGCACGGCACCGGGATCGGTATCGGCCTGTTCCTGCTGTTGATTGCCGCGAACGGCGTCGGCCTGGTGATTAAAAACCCGCTGGATGGGCTGCCGGTTGCGCTGGGGCATTTCGCCAGCTTCCCTGTGATCATGTCGCTGATTGGCCTGGCGGTGATCATTGGTCTGGAAAAACTGAAGGTGCCGGGCGGCATTCTGCTGACCATTATCGGCGTGTCCATTGTCGGCCTGATCTTCGACCCGAACGTGCATTTCTCCGGCGTTTTCGCCATGCCGTCGCTGAGCGATGACAAAGGCAACTCGCTGATTGGCAGCCTGGATATCATGGGCGCGCTGAACCCGATTATTCTGCCGAGCGTGCTGGCGCTGGTGATGACCGCCGTGTTTGACGCCACCGGCACTATCCGCGCGGTAGCCGGTCAGGCAAACCTGCTGGACAAAGACGGCCAGATCATTGACGGCGGCAAAGCGCTGACCACCGACTCCCTGAGCAGCGTGTTCTCCGGCCTGGTGGGCGCAGCCCCGGCGGCGGTTTACATCGAATCTGCAGCGGGTACCGCGGCAGGCGGCAAAACCGGCCTGACAGCCATCACCGTTGGCGTGCTGTTCCTGCTGATCCTGTTCCTGTCGCCGCTCTCTTACCTGGTACCGGCATATGCCACGGCACCTGCGCTGATGTATGTTGGCCTGCTGATGCTGAGCAACGTTGCCAAAATTGACTTTGCGGACTTCGTGGATGCGATGGCCGGGCTGATTACCGCGGTATTCATCGTGCTGACCTGCAACATCGTCACCGGGATCATGATCGGCTTTGCTTCTCTGGTGATTGGCCGCGTAGTATCCGGTGAATGGCGCAAGCTGAACATCGGCACCGTCGTTATTGCCGTTGCGCTGGTGGCGTTCTACGCTGGCGGCTGGGCTATCTGATTTTCAATTCGTGCGGGTTGCGCTCTGTAACCCGCCGCTTTCACCCACTTCGGGCATTTCCGGTTCCAATGTGATGCAAAAAGTTGTTTTATTATAAAAACAACCGCTAAGAGTGACGCTTCAAATCACACATCACGTTCAGGGAAAACATGGAAATTTTCTTCACAATCTTGATTATGACCCTGGTGGTCTCCCTCTCTGGGGTGGTAACACGTATGTTGCCGTTTCAGATCCCACTGCCGTTAATGCAAATCGCCATCGGGGCGCTGCTTGCCTGGCCGCACTTTGGCTTACACGTTGAATTCGACCCTGAGCTATTCCTGGTCCTGTTTATTCCGCCGCTGCTGTTTGCCGACGGCTGGAAAACGCCCACTCATGAATTTCTCCATCATGGCCGCGAAATTATTGGCCTGGCGCTGGTGCTGGTACTGGTCACCGTGGTTGGCATCGGCTTCCTGATTTACTTCCTGGTGCCGGGTATTCCGTTGGTGCCTGCTTTTGCGCTGGCTGCCGTGCTGTCACCGACGGATGCCGTGGCGCTGTCCGGGATTGTCGGCGAAGGGCGGATTCCGAAGAAGATCATGGGGATATTGCAGGGCGAAGCGTTGATGAACGACGCCTCTGGCCTGGTTTCCCTGAAGCTTGCGGTGGCGGTCGCCGTGGGGGCGATGGCCTTTAGCGTCGGCGGGGCTTCACTGGAGTTCTTCAAGGTTGCCATTGGCGGCCTGCTGGCGGGGATTGCGGTCAGCTGGCTGTACGGCAAATCGCTGCGCCTGATGAGCCGCTGGAGCGGGGACGAACCCGCCACCCAAATCCTGCTGCTGCTTCTGCTGCCGTTCGCCTCTTACCTGATTGCTGAACACATCGGCGTTTCCGGCATTCTGGCGGCGGTAGCCGCGGGGATGACCATTACCCGTTCCGGCGTGCTGCGTAGCGCCCCGCTGACCATGCGCCTGCGCGCGAACAGCGTCTGGGCGATGCTGGAGTTTGTGTTCAACGGCATGGTCTTCCTGCTGCTGGGCCTGCAGCTGCCGGGCATTCTCGAAACATCCGTTGCGGCGGCTAATGCCGATCCGAATGTTGAGCTGTGGATGCTGTTCCTCGACGTGGCGATGATCTATTTCGCCCTGATTGCGGTGCGTTTCCTGTGGCTGTGGTCGATGAAGCGCCTCAGCCTGCGCTTTTTGAAAAAGCGCCCGCTGGAGTTTGGCTCTTTCACCACCCGCGAGCTGGGTATTGCCTCTTTTGCCGGCGTGCGCGGGGCCATCACCCTGGCCGGTGTGCTTTCTATTCCGCTGCTGCTGAACGATGGCACGCCTTTTCCGGCACGCTATGAGCTGATTTTCCTCTCCGCAGGCGTGATCCTGTTCTCGCTGTTTGCCGGGGTCATCATGCTGCCGATTCTGCTGCGAAACGTTGAGGTTGGGGATAAATCTCTGTCGCGCAAAGAGGAGCGGCTGGCCCGGTCCGCCACGGCCGAAGTAGCGATTGTCGCTATCCAGAAAATGGAGGAGCGCCTGGCCGCGGACAGCGAAGAGAACATCGACGACCAGCTACTGAAAGAGGTGAGTTCGCGGGTTATCGGGAATTTACGCCGCCGCGCAGACGGACGTAATGATGTAGAAAGCAGCGAGCTTGAAGAGAACCTTGAGCGCCGCTTCCGCCTGACGGCGCTGCGTTCAGAGCGCGCTGAGCTTTACCATCTGCGCGCCACCCAGCAAATCAGCAATGAGACCCTGCAAAAACTCCTGCACGATCTCGACCTGCTGGAAGCGCTGCTGATCGAAAAAGAGTAATCCCGCTAGTTCTGGCCGGTTTCCACTGCCGGCCAGAACTCTCTGCAGCAATCAATCCACGCCTGCGCGCTCTGCGAAATATACACCCCTTCACGCCAAATCATCCCTAACTGCCAGCTCAGGTTGCTGTTCAGCGGCAGCCACATCAGCGTGGTGTGGTCGAGCTTGCGGCAAATCGGCTCCGGCAACACGGCAATCCCCACGCCGCCCTGTACCATCGCCGCCAGGAAATCCCACTGCCCGCTGCGCACCGCAATGCGCGGGGTAAAACCGTGGTCGGCAAACAGCTGCATCAGCTGGCGGCTAAGGGAGAAATCTTCGTTGTAGATAAGCAGCGGGTGCTCGGCGAGCTCCGCCGGGTCAACGCTGGTGCGGCCAATCCACGGGCCGGAGCGGGGCACCAGCACGCAGAGCGGATGGCGAAACAGCGGCATAACCGTCAGCGCGTCTTCATCTTCTACGGGGATGGCCGTTACCGCCAAATCCAGATCGCCGTTAAGCACCGCCTGCTGCACCGTCAGGCCGCCGAATTCGGAAATCTTGAACTCCACGCCGGGGTAGCGGTGCTGATACACGCCTATCGGGCCGGTCATCAGCGTACCAACCATCGGCGGAATACCGAGGCGCAGCACGCCGTTGGTGAGCTGCTTGATGTCGCTCAGCTCGGCCTCAAGCTGGCGAAACTCGGCGAGGATGGCCAGCCCGCGCTGGAATACTACCTGGCCGGTGTCGGTCAGCAGCAGGCGGCGGCCGTCGCGGATCAGCAGCGTGCAGTTCAGCTCATCCTCGAGGTTGCGCAGCATTTTGCTGATGGTGGGCTGCGTGACGAACATCTTCTCCGCCGCCCGGGTGAAGCTCTGCTGGCGGACGACTTCAACGAAATAACGCAGCGTTCTGATGTCCATAACTATTCCTGTTAACTATACCTGCAATGATTTTAATTCATTTCAGTAGCGATGAACCGCTCTCTATAATCGGGGCTGGTATTTTTTCTGGAGCACCGATCATGGCATTGGCGTTAGGCCGTTTTACGCCTGCTGTAATGCATAGCCTGCGTGTCCCCGTGCAGGTTGCGCTGTACGCCGGACTTTTTGTTTTTGCCGAACAGTTGGTGACGTGGGGGCATCTGCCGCTGCCCGCGAACCTGGTGGGGATGTTGCTCCTGCTGGCGCTGATTGTGTGCCGCATTGTGCCGCTGAAATGGGTCAGGGAAGGGTCGAAATGGCTGCTGGCCGAGATGCTGCTGTTTTTCGTCCCGGCGGTTGTGGCCGTGGTGAACTACTCGCAGCTGTTGATGGTGGAGGGCTGGCGTATTTTTGCCGTGATAGCGGTCAGCACCGTGCTGGTGCTCGGCAGCACGGCCTTTGTGGTGGAAAAAGTCTACCGCTTTGAACTGGCTCGCGAAGCCCGCAGGCAGTCCCGCAATGACTAACTTCCAGCTCAGCGTGCTGTGCCTTGTGGTCACGCTGGTTTTCTACTTCGCCAATAAACGCCTGTATCGCCGTTTTCGCAAACTGCCGCTGATGCCGCTGGTCTTTACGCCGGTGCTGCTGGTGGGGATGCTCGTCTTCGGCCATATCTCCTACAGCAACTACATGGGAGAGGCGCACTGGCTGCTGTGGCTGCTTGGGCCTGCCACCATTGCTTTTGCGGTGCCGGTGTATGACAACCTTCGGGTGATAAAACGCCACTGGATGTCGCTTTCTGCGGGCGTGCTGACGGCGATGGTGGTGGCGGTAACCAGCTCGATTTGGCTGGCCCGCTTATTTACCCTGCCGGACGGCATTCAGCGCAGCCTGGCCGTGCGCTCAATTACCACGCCTTTTGCCCTGGCGGCCGCGAAGCCCATCGGCGGCGAGCCTGAACTGGTGGCGCTGTTTGTGGTGATCACCGGCGTGTTCGGCATGGCGGTGGGGGACGTGCTGTTTCTGCGCCTGTCGATCAGGGAAGGGATAGCCAAAGGCGCGGGGTTCGGCGCGGCTTCTCACGGCGCGGGTACCGCTCGCTCTTATGAGCTGGGGCCGCAGGAAGGGGTGATTGCCAGCCTGGTGATGATGCTGTCCGGCGTGGTGACGGTTTTGGTCGCACCGCTGGTCAGTTGGCTGATGTTTTAACCTACCGGGGCAGAGATAGCCCCGGTAAGCACTTACTAACTAGTGAGCCCGCCCCTGATCGATGCCGATACCGGTTTGAGAACGAATAAACTGCGCGCGGAACTTCTCCCGCTCCAGCTTACCTTCCGGCGTATTATCGGTAATCGAGAACAGCCAGATGCCGACAAACGCAATCAGAATAGAGAACAGCGCCGGGTATTCATACGGGAAGACCGCTTTTTCATGGCCGAGGATCTGCACCCAGATAGTCGGGCCCAGAATCATCAGCACCACCGCCGTCAGCAGGCCGAGCCAGCCGCCAATCATTGCGCCGCGCGTGGTCAGCTTCGACCAGTACATCGACAGCAGGATAATCGGGAAGTTACAGCTCGCGGCAATGGAGAATGCCAGCCCCACCATGAAAGCAATGTTCTGTTTTTCAAACAGAATACCCAGCAGGATAGCCACCACGCCCAGCACCAGAACGGTGATTTTCGACACTTTCAGCTCATCGCGTTCGGACGCGCCTTTGCGGAAGACGTTGGCGTAAAGGTCGTGAGATACCGCCGAAGCGCCCGCCAGCGTTAACCCGGCTACAACCGCGAGGATGGTGGCGAAGGCAACCGCAGAGATAAAGCCGAGGAACAGGTTCCCGCCCACCGCGTCGGCAAGATGAACCGCCGCCATATTGTTGCCGCCAATCAGCGCGCCCGCCGCGTCTTTAAACGCTGGGTTAGCACCTACTAACATAATGGCGCCAAAACCGATGATAAAGGTCAGAATGTAGAAGTAACCCATGAAGCCGGTGGCGTAAAACACGCTTTTACGCGCTTCGCGGGCGTCGCTCACGGTGAAGAAGCGCATCAGAATATGCGGCAGGCCAGCGGTGCCAAACATCAGGCCGAGGCCCAGAGACAGCGCAGAAATAGGGTCTTTCACCAGCCCGCCAGGGCTCATGATCGCCGCGCCTTTAGGGTGAACCGCCATTGCCTCATTGAACAGGTTGTTGAAGCTGAAGCCGACGTGCTTCATCACCATAAACGCCATGAAACTTGCGCCGAACAGCAGCAGCACGGCCTTGATGATTTGCACCCAGGTCGTCGCCAGCATGCCGCCAAACAGCACGTACATCACCATCAGCACACCCACCAGCACCACGGCGACGTGGTAGTTCAGGCCGAACAGCAGCTCGATGAGCTTCCCGGCGCCAACCATCTGGGCAATCAGATAAAGGGCGACCACCACCAGCGACCCGCAGGCCGACAGCGTGCGGATTGGCCCCTGCTTGAGGCGATACGACGCCACATCGGCAAAGGTATAGCGGCCCAGGTTACGCAGGCGCTCGGCAATCAGGAACAGGATAATCGGCCAGCCGACCAGGAAACCCAGGGAGTAGATCAGGCCGTCGTAGCCGGAGGTGTACACCAGCGCGGAAATTCCGAGGAACGAGGCCGCCGACATGAAGTCACCGGCAATCGCAAGGCCATTCTGGAAACCGGTAATGTTGCCGCCCGCGGTGTAATAGTCGCTGCGGGAGCGAACGCGCTTGGACGCCCAGTAAGTGATATACAGCGTCAGCGCGACGAAAATCAGGAACATGATGATCGCCTGCCAGTTGGTTGGCTGGCGCTGCACGTCGCCGGTTATGGCATCGGCGGCAAAGGCACCGGCCGGCAGCAGAGCGGCAAAGACCGTAAGAAAACGCTTCATTTAACCCCCACTTCACGCAGCACTTCGTTATTCAGGCGGTCAAATTCGCCGTTAGCACGCCAGACATAAATTCCGGTGAGCAGGAAGGAAATAACGATCACGCCGATGCCAATAGGGATGCCCCGCGTGACGCTGGTGCCGTCATGCAGCGGGGTGCCAAGCCACGCCGGTGCGAAGGCAATCAGCAAAATAAAACCAACGTAAATCACTAACATAATCAGTGACAGAAGGGCGGCAAACCGTTGCCTTTTGGAAACCAACTCCCTGAAATGCGCACTGCTTTCTATCCGCTGATAAATGGTGTCATTCATCACAGAATCTCCAGAGGTTTTTGTAGGTTTTTTTATTCCCTCTCCCCAGTGGGGAGAGGGGTAGAACAAGGTTACGAAGGTATGGATAAAGCCTGTTTTTCTTCCAGCAGTTTTTCTACTACGCCCGGGTCGGCGAGGGTGGAGGTATCACCCAGGTTGCTGGTGTCGCCGGAGGCAATCTTGCGCAAAATACGGCGCATGATCTTACCGGAGCGGGTTTTCGGCAGCGAATCGGTCCAGTGCAGAACGTCCGGCGTGGCAAGCGGGCCAATCTCTTTCCGCACCCAATTGCGCACCTCGGCGTACAGCTCCGGCGTCGGCTCTTCGCCGTGGTTCAGCGTCACGTAGGCGTAAATCGCCTGGCCTTTAATGTTGTGCGGAATCCCCACCACCGCGGCTTCGGCAATCTTCGGATGCGACACCAGCGCTGATTCAATCTCGGCGGTACCCAGGCGATGGCCGGACACGTTCAGCACGTCATCTACGCGGCCGGTGATCCAGTAATAACCGTCTTCGTCACGGCGCGCGCCGTCGCCGCTGAAGTACATGTTTTTGAAAGTGGAGAAGTAAGTCTGCTCGAAGCGCTCGTGATCCCCGAACAGCGTGCGTGCCTGGCCTGGCCAGGAATCGGTAATGGTCAGGTTGCCTTCGGTAGCACCCAGCTGCGGATTGCCTTCGTTATCGACCAACGCGGGCTGAACGCCAAAGAACGGCTGAGTCGCGGAGCCCGCTTTCAGCTCGGTCGCGCCGGGCAGCGGGGTGATCATAAAGCCACCGGTTTCCGTCTGCCACCAGGTGTCCATCACCGGGCATTTCTCATTGCCGATGTGCTTCCAGTACCACTCCCAGGCTTCCGGGTTGATGGGCTCGCCCACGGAACCAAGAATACGCAGCGAAGTGCGGTCGGTACCTTCGGTGGCTTTATCCCCTTCGGCCATCAGCGCACGAATGGCGGTTGGCGCGGTGTAGAGAATATTCACCTTATGTTTGTCGACCACCTGCGCCATGCGGTTTGGCTTCGGCCAGTTAGGCACGCCCTCAAACATCAGCGTGATCGCGCCGCAGGCCAGCGGGCCGTAAAGCAGGTAGCTGTGCCCGGTCACCCAGCCCACGTCGGCGGTACACCAGTAGACATCGCCCGGATGGTAGTCGAAGACATATTTAAAGGTGGTCGCGGCATACACCAGATAGCCGCCGGTGGTGTGCAGCACGCCTTTTGGCTTACCGGTGGAGCCGGAGGTATAGAGGATGAACAGCGGATCTTCAGCGTTCATTTCCACCGGCTGGTGCTGGTCGCTGGCTTTCTCTGTCAGCTCGTGCCACCACAGGTCGCGATTCTGGTGCCAGTTGATTTTGCCGCCGGTGCGCTTCAGGACAATAACGTGCTCAACGGTTTTCACATTTGGGTTTTTAAGCGCGTCATCCACGTTCTTTTTCAGCGGAATTGAGCGCCCGGCGCGCACGCCTTCATTGGCGGTGATCACCAGGCGAGAGCTGGAGTCGATGATGCGTCCGGCTACGGCTTCCGGCGAGAAACCGCCAAAGATCACGGAATGCACGGCGCCAATGCGCGCGCAGGCCAGCATGGCAACGGCGGCTTCCGGCACCATTGGCATATAAATCGCGACAACATCGCCTTTCTTAATGCCCAGTTCAACCAAAGTGTTGGCAAAACGGCAGACATCGCGATGCAGCTCGCGATAAGTGATGTTTTTGCTCTGGGTCGCGTCATCTCCTTCCCAGATAATGGCGGTTTGATCGCCCCGTTCTTTTAGGTGCCGGTCGAGGCAGTTTGCGGCTAAATTAAGCGTCCCGTCCTCATACCACTTGATAGAGATGTTTCCCGGCGCAAAAGAGGTGTTTTTCACCTTTTGGTACGGTTTGATCCAGTCGAGAATTTTCCCTTGTTCGCCCCAAAACGCATCCGGGTCCTGTATCGACTGTTGATACATGGCCTGGTACTGCTCCGGGTTTATCAGGCAACGGTCCGCAATGTTTGCGGGAATAGCGTGTTTGTGTACTTGGCTCATGGCTTTTTTTCTCCTTTAGGATGTTAATAATATGTCACACAAACGTTAATAGTAGGGGTATTGGCAGCTTTGTTTACTTTTTGGGCGGCAGATCACGCATTAAAATAATTGCACAAAAATTGTTCAAACAGATGAATCATAAGAAATAATTACCTTTGGTACTTATTTCCAAAAACAAATAATGAATTTTTTTCCATAACAATAAGTTATATTCATATTCCTCCGCAAAATCCTGTTTATCTATGCAATGTAAGTGCATAACCCTAAAAATGAAGGGTTGCGCAGCAGGCTATCGGGATGGTACTGATACGTTGCTTTAAAAAACCCCGCTTAACACCTGATGTTTGTCATACCCCCTTTCAGTTTGTGACCTTCTCCTGAGTCAACAGCATGGGAATGGCGTTTTTTTGAGGAACTGTCGTCGTTATGAAAAACTTTAAAATGAGCCTGGCCTGGCAAATCTTGCTGGCGCTGGTGCTGGGCATTATCCTGGGAAGTTTTCTGCATTATCAAAGTGATAGCCGTGAATGGCTGGTCGCTAACCTGCTGTCACCGGCGGGTGATATCTTTATCCACCTGATCAAAATGATCGTCGTGCCGATTGTGATCTCCACCCTGGTGGTCGGGATTGCGGGCGTCGGCGACGCCAAGCAGCTTGGCCGCATCGGCGCTAAAACCATCATTTATTTCGAAGTGATCACGACGGTTGCCATCATTCTGGGCATTACGCTCGCGAATGTTTTCCAGCCGGGCCACGGCATAGATATGTCACAGCTTGCTACCGTGGATATTTCGAAATACCAGCACACGGCGCAGGACGTACAAAGCCATGCTCATGGCCTGATGGGGACTATTCTGTCACTCGTGCCTACCAACATTGTGGCATCAATGGCGAAGGGCGAGATGCTGCCGATCATCTTCTTCTCGGTGCTGTTTGGCCTGGGGCTGTCGTCGCTGCCCGCGACTCACCGCGAGCCGCTGGTGACCGTCTTCCGCTCCATCTCTGAAACCATGTTCAAAGTGACGCACATGGTGATGCGCTATGCGCCGGTGGGTGTTTTCGCGCTGATTTCCGTGACCGTTGCGAACTTTGGCTTTGCCTCGCTCTGGCCGCTGCTGAAGCTGGTGGTGCTGGTGTATGTGGCGATTGCCTTCTTTGCGCTGGTGGTGCTGGGCGCGGTGGCGCGCCTGTGCGGGCTGAAAATCACCATCCTGATGCGCATCCTGAAAGACGAACTGATTCTGGCGTTCTCTACCGCCAGCTCCGAGAGCGTGCTGCCACGCATCATCGAGAAGATGGAAGCCTATGGTGCTCCGGCGTCGATCACCAGCTTCGTGGTGCCGACCGGTTACTCGTTTAACCTGGACGGTTCCACGCTTTATCAGAGCATTGCGGCGATCTTCATCGCTCAGCTGTACGGCATTGAGCTGTCGCTGTGGCAGGAAATCATTCTGGTGCTGACGCTGATGGTGACCTCAAAGGGGATTGCCGGCGTGCCGGGCGTCTCTTTCGTGGTGCTGCTGGCCACGCTTGGCAGCGTCGGTATTCCGCTGGAAGGGCTGGCGTTTATTGCCGGGGTTGACCGTATTCTGGATATGGCGCGTACCGCGCTGAACGTGGTCGGCAACGCGCTGGCGGTGCTGGTTATCGCCAAGTGGGAACATAAATTCGACCATAAAAAAGCCCAGGCCTATGAGCGTGAGCTTTTTGGGAAGTTTGACAGTAAGGCGAACAGTTAAGTAAAGCCCCTCACCCCGGCCCTCTCCCCAAAGGGGAGAGGGTTAGGGTGAGGGGATGTTTTACCCCATCGCGCTTTCGCGCAGCCGGGCCTTCAGCTTATTGTACTCATCAATCACATACTGCTCGGCGGCCTGCTGGTCGACGATCGGCTCGACGCGCACGGCGCAGTACTTGTACTCCGGCGTTTTGGTTATCGGGCTCAGGTTCTCCGTCACCAGTTCATTACAGGCACCAATCCACCACTGATAGGTCATGTAAACTGCGCCTTTATTCGGACGCTCGCTGACCGCTGCCCGGGTAATAACCCGGCCTTTGCGCGAATTCACCCAAATCAGCGCATCATCTTCAATGCCCAGCCGGGCGGCATCTTCGACGTGGATTTGTGCATAGCCCGGTTCATCGGCCAGCGCGGCCAGTGCCGCACAGTTCCCGGTCATTGAACGGCAGGAGTAGTGACCCACTTCACGCACCGTAGAAAGCACCATCGGGTACTCGTCGGTGACGCGATCGATAGGCGGTGCCCAGTCGCAGGTGAAGAACTGCCCCCGGCCGTTAGGGCGCTCAAACTTGCTTTCATAAAGGTAAGAAGTCCCCTGATCCGCGTCAGATGTGTCCCGGCAAGGCCACTGGATATAGCCCAGCTCGCCCATCTTCTCGTAGGTTGCCCCGTAGAAGTCCGGACACAGGTGGCGCAGCTCGTCCCAGATTTCCTGGGTGTTGCTGTAGTGCATCGGGTAGCCCATGCGGGTGGCGATTTCACTGATAATCTGCCAGTCCGTTTTGAGATCCCACTTCGGCTCAACCGCTTTAAAGAAGCGCTGGAAACCGCGGTCGGCGGCGGTGAAGACGCCTTCATGCTCGCCCCATGAGGTGGACGGTAAAATAACGTCGGCCTCGGCGGCGGTTTTAGTCATGAAGATGTCCTGCACAATCACCAGCTCAAGCCCGGCAAACGCTTTGCGCACGGCGGAAAGCTCGGCGTCGGTCTGGAGCGGATCTTCCCCCATAATATAGGCCGCGCGAACTTCCCCGTGCTCAACCCGGTGAGGCAGTTCGCTGATGCGGTAGCCGTTAGCTTCCGGCAGCGCGTCAACGCCCCAGGCTGCTGCAAATTTACTGCGGGTTTCCGCGTCACGAACATACTGGTTGCCGGGGAACATGTCCGGCAGCGCGCCCATATCGCAGGCACCCTGCACGTTGTTCTGGCCGCGAACCGGGTTCACGCCCACGTTAGGCTTGCCGAGGTTGCCGGTCATCAGCGCCAGGCTGGTGAGCGAGCGTACGGTTTCCACGCCCTGATAGAACTGGGTCACGCCCATGCCCCACAGGATGGTGGCCGTTTTGGCTTTGGCGTACATGCGCGCCGCCGCACGGATTTCCCCGGCGCTGACGCCCGTGATTTCCTCTACGGATTCCGGCGTGTAGCCTTCAACAATTTTGCGATATTCCTCGAAGCCCTCGGTACGAGAAGCGACGAAAGCGTGGTCGTAAAGATTCTCTTCAATAATGACGTGGCCAATCGCATTCAGCAGCGCGATGTTTGAGCCGTTGCGTAACCTTAAATGCATATCGGCAATGCGCGCGGTTTCAATTTTGCGCGGATCGACAACGATAATCTGAGCCCCTTTCTGCTTTGCCTTAATCACGCGATTAGCCACGATAGGGTGTGAATCTGCTGGGTTGTACCCGAACACAAAGACTAAATCAGTATCCTCAATCTCGACGATAGAGTTACTCATCGCGCCATTCCCGACCGACTGGTGCAGACCTGCAACCGATGGGCCGTGTCAGACACGTGCGCAGCAATCGACGTTATTGGTTCCAATAACGGCGCGCGCAAATTTTTGCATTACATAGTTGGTTTCGTTGCCTGTTCCGCGTGAAGAGCCGGTGGTTTGAATGGCGTTCGGGCCATACTTGGCTTTGATCTCGCTCAGGCGTGAGCTGACGTAATCCAGCGCTTCGTCCCAGGATACGGCTTCCATCTTGCCGCCTCGCTCGCGGCGAATCATCGGGGTTTTCAAGCGCGGGGTAAGGATTTTGGTGTCGGTGATAAAATCCCAACCGTAATACCCCTTCAGGCACAGGTCGCCCTGGTTGGTTTTACCCTGTGCGCCTTCCGCCTTGACGATTTTGCCGTTATCCACCACCAGGTTTATCTTGCAACCCGAGGCGCAATAGGGGCAAACCGTGACGACTTTTTTCATCATGTTGCTCCAGTCAATGCTGTCATTTAAGTGCGGCGATAAAAGCAAACCGCCTTGCTGAGCCACTCAATGCATTATCTATGCCACATAGAATGCATGGGTAATGACGCAGGGTTCTGGGGGATCCGACGAGAGCACTGACGAGAGAAGCAGGATTTCGTCATAAATGACGTGTCGAACTGACGGCCATTTGTGACAGTGATAGAAAATTCTACATGGATCTGTGTTCTTTCTGCGGCGCGCAATCAACAATCGCTCACACTAAAAAGAACCTCCTCCCCTCCGGAGAAAATAATGAAACCTGCAATCCTGGTGGTGGATGACGACAAGGCCATTTGCGACGTGCTGCGCGACGTGCTCAGTGAACATGTCTTTGACGTGCTTGTGTGCCATAGCGGTAATGAAGCGCTGCAGATTGTGGCGGCAGAGCCTTCTGTCGCGCTGATTTTGCTGGATATGATGCTGCCGGATACCAACGGCCTGCTGGTACTTCAGCAGGTGCAGAAACTGCGTTCCGCTTTGCCGGTGGTGATGCTGACCGGCATGGGCAGCGAGTCCGACGTCGTCGTGGGCCTGGAAATGGGCGCCGATGACTACATCGCCAAACCGTTCAATGGGCGCGTGGTGGTGGCCCGAGTCAAAGCGGTGCTGAGGCGCAGCGGGGCGCTGGCCGTAGAAAGCAGCCCGACCAAAACCAGCGGGCTGCAGTTTAACGGCTGGCGGCTGGACACCGACCGCTGCCAGTTGATGAATGCTCAGCAACAGCAGGTTGATCTCACTCAGGGCGAATATGGCCTGCTGCTTTCCCTGGTGCAGAACGCCAGGAAAGTGCTGTCGCGGGAAAAGTTGCTCGAGCTCACCCACAGCGAAAGCCTGGAAGTGTTCGACCGCACTATCGACGTATTAATCATGCGGCTGCGGCGCAAAATTGAGGTCAACCCGCACCAGCCCACGCTGATTCGCACCATCCGCGGCGTGGGCTACGTTTTTGCCGCCGATATCACTCACGGCGAGAATAATGCGGTTTAGCGTCTAGTTCCCGGTCGAAAAGTAGCGGGCCGGTGAAGTGCCAAAGGCATTTTTGAACATATGGATAAAATTGCCCGGAGAGGCGTAGCCCAGTAATTCTGAAACCTCCGATACCGACATGCCTTGTGCCAGCTTATCCAGCCCGTGGGTCAGCCGGACCTGCCTCCGCCATTGGGCAAAATTTAGGCCGGTTTCTGCCACAAAAAGGCGACGCAGAGTGCGGGGCGAAAGCGCGCCGAATGCCGCCCAGGCTTCAAAAGTCCGCTCATCGCCGGGGTTAGCGAGCAGTGCAGAAGCCACTTTTTTCAGCCGATGATCTGTCGGCATTGGCAAATGCAGCGCCTCGTGCGGTGCGCGGCAAATCTCATCGTAAATAACGGCGGCCATACGCTGATGTTCCGGCTCGGGTTTTGCCTGCTTATCCCATTCGCAGGCGCGACGGGCGAGCGCGTGAAGTACCTCCGAAACGGCAATCACGCAGGGCTTTTCCGGCAACCCCGAGCAGCTTTCAGGCGTAATCAGCAGCGTCCAGCCTTTTACGGCTCCGCTGATGCTGACCTTGTGGATTACGCCCGGCGGCAGCCAGCTGGCGCGATGGGGAGGCAAAAACCAGGCTCCGTCAGCGGTGTGAACGTGCAGTAAGCCAGACTCCACGCAAAAAACCTGGCCGCGCAGGTGCTGGTGCCAGGCCACTTCCCGCGTGCCGAGCAGATATTCACTTTCAGGGGCGACGCTGCCTTCAAGGGCAATCAGCGCCGGGCCGCTAAGCCATTCGCTGTAATCGGGGGCTGGTGGCTGAGGAGGATGTTTTATCATGGCCGGTTTTCACTATTTATCGTCCGTATAACGTTATCCTTGCGCGGGCGAGCCGTGCAACTCTTTTGTGGAACCAGAACAAACCACAGAGGAAACCTCATGAGTACTTCAGGCGTTGCAATTATTGGTGCGGGACTGGGCGGGCTGGCGCTGGCTCAGGGCCTGAAAAGCCATGGAATCAGCGCCACCGTTTACGAGGCAGATCCGGCGCCCGACAGCCGTATCCAGGGCTACCGGATTAGAATCGACGGCCAAGGGCAGCAGGCACTTGCCAGGGTGTTGCCTCCTGCGCTTTATCAACTCTTTCGACAAACGGCCTCGGTAGCCAGTACGGAAGGACGTTATTTGGATAGAACCGGACAACAGGCTAATGGCCGTCAGCCTGAAGGCTGGCATCGGGCTGAACAAAACCCCGATCTTGCCCCAGATTTAAGCATTCATCGCCAGACCCTGCGGGAAATCCTGATGTGTGGCCTCGAGGGGGCTCTGCGCTACGGACACGCTTTAGAGGGTTACCATCAGGAAAGTGAAGGCCGGGTAGGGCTAAGGTTTGCTCATACGGCTGACGCAAGCTGCCAGCTTCTGGTCGGCGCGGACGGCGTCAATTCACGGGTCAGGGAACAGCTTGCCCCTGATGCCGTGCCGGCGGATTCGGGCTATCTCTGCCTGTATGGCAAAAGCGCTTTAACGGTGGAGAAGGCGTTGTACGAAGGCACTAACGTGCTGTTTTGCGACGGATTCAGCGCCATTATTGATGAAATGCGCTTTCGGCAGGATTTTACAGCGCTCGCGGCAAAGGCGGGTTTTAACGGCAGTCTCACGCAGACCGAAGATTATCTTTACTGGGCGCTGATCGGCCCCGGTTCACGGTTAGCTGTTCCCTTCGACAGCTTGTCTCTTCCCCCGATGCTGCAAAAGCTTATACAACGGACTTTGCCAGAACATATTGCGACGCTGCCGGTCCGCTACGGCAATTCGAATATTGTCTGGCAGCCCGGAAACGTCACCCTGCTGGGCGATGCCGTCCACGCCATGAGTCCGGCCGGTGGCATAGGGGCTAATACTGCGTTGAAAGATGCCGCCGATCTTGCCACCGCGCTTCACGGCAAGGGCCTGTCCGGTTTAGCTGAATATGAACGCCTGATGCTTGCCAGAGGCAAAGCGGCCGTGGCAGATTCCGCCGTGGCGGCCGCAAAGCTTTCCGGCTAGATAAACTGCCGGTACTCATGGCACAAAAGCAGGTCCGGGGAGGTATCTTCGGTAAGGGTGCTGAAGCGCTCAAGCGGTTTTAAAAAGCGATTGTCGTGGTCGTCATCGTTGACCATCGACACTTCGCCGACCAGCACGTCGCCGTAGCCCGGCTCACCCCAAAAGCTGTGGTACATCTCCGGCACCAGGCTGATGCTTTCTCCGGGCGATAAGCGCAGCTGGCTGCCCGCCGCGTGCGTCTGGCGGCAGCCGTCAATCACCACCGTGATGTCTGTTTCGTCAGGCTGTTCGAAGGGATCTGACTGCCACAGTTCGACAATCAAGTTCCCGCCGCCGCGGTTGATGATGTCCTCCTGTTTGCTCCAGTGAAAATGCATCGGCGTCATCTGGTTATCACGCACGTGCATGACTTTCTCTGCGTAGGATTTGGCGTAGGGCGCGCCTTCCGGCGAGCCATTGCGCAGGGTAAACAGCGTCAGGCCCATGGTCAGGAAGTCGCCGCCGCCGAAGTCGGTGATGTCCCACCCGAGTTTCAGATCGAATACCTCCTGCCAGCTGCGGGGGTTAACCTGCAGCCATTTTTGCGGCGAGAAGCTGGCGAACGGGGGCAGTTGCACCCCGTGGCGGGCAAAAAACTGCCGGGTTTCATTCAGGTACTGATTGACCTCGGAGCGTTTCATCTGGCCTTCCTTTGATGTGGACCCTCACCCTAACCCTCTTCCTGGAGGGAGAGGGGACTGGCGGCGTTCTGACTCGACCGGAGAGGATAAATTCTCACCCTAACCCTGGAAGGGAGAGAGGACTAACCATTTTCGCCCTCCCCCCTTTGGGGAGAGGGCCGGGGTGAGGGGCAAATTACTTCA
The DNA here is from genome assembly GCF_059801165.1 of Cedecea sp. Ae19-4. NCBI lineage: Bacteria > Pseudomonadati > Pseudomonadota > Gammaproteobacteria > Enterobacterales > Enterobacteriaceae > Cedecea > Cedecea sp. Ae19-4. The sequence goes on from NZ_JBCHWG010000002.1 coordinate 637,798, forward strand.
CCGTCCACCCTTTGTAGCTGCCGATATTGCTCTTATCGATCATCGTCACCGGGATCAGCACCGGGCCTTTCGGCGCGGGTTTGCCCTGCAAAATGTCATAGCCGATCTCGACCGCTTTCGCCGCCATCACCTGCGGATCCTGAGCCGGGGTCGCCACAAACAGCGAGCTGCCGCCGCGCTTCAGGGCTTCTTCACCGTCCGGGCTGCCGTCCACGCCGACAATGAAGAACTCGTTACGTTGAGCTTGTTTTGCCGCCAGATCGGCCCCGATCGCCGTCGGATCGTTGATCGCAAACACGCCGTCGATCTTCGGATTTGCCGCCAGCAGCGAGGTCATCACTTCCAGGCCACCTTCGCGGCTGCCCTTAGCATTCTGGTTAGACGAAAGGATCTTAATGTCCGGGTGTTTTTTGAATTCGGTTTCGCAGCCCTCAACGCGGTTCTGCACGGCGGAAACCGGCGGCCCGTTAATGATCACCACATTGCCTTTGTCTTTCAGGCGATCCGAAATGTATTTACAGGCCATTTGCCCGGCCTGAGTGTTATCGGAAGTGATCGTGGCATCGGCGCCGTCTGCCGCAACGTCCACCGCCACAACGACGATCCCGGCGTCTTTCGCGCGTTTTACCGCCGGGCCGATCCCTTTGGAATCCGCGGCGTTAAGAATGATCATGTCCACCTTCGCGGCAATGAAGTTATCGATCTGCGCCACCTGCTGGCCGAGATCGTAGCCGCTGGAGACCAGCGTCACTTTCACGTTATCACCGGCGAGCTTGCGGGCTTCCAGCTCGGCACCTTTGGTGATCTGCACGAAGAACGGGTTGGCGAGGTCGCCCACCGTCACGCCGATCGACTTTAACTCTTTCGCCTGGGCAAACGGCGCGCCTGCGATCATTGCACCAGCCAGTAACGCAGTAACTATAGGTTTCAAACGCATGCTGTTTTCCTCACTCGTAGGGTAGGGTTTTGTTGTTATGCACTTTGATTGTGACGGGTACGGTATTTGTCAATCAGCACCGCTATGATGATCACCGCCCCTTTGATCACCAATTGCCAGAAATAGGAGACGCCCATCAGCGTCATGCCGTTGTTGAGCGTGGCGATAATCAGCGCCCCCACCAGCGTGCCGGTGATGGTGCCAATCCCGCCCACGAAGCTGGTTCCGCCGAGGATAACGGCGGCGATGGCGTCCAGCTCGTAGCCCACGCCGAGGTTACCGTTGGCGCTGTATAGCCGTGACGCACTCATGATGCCGCCCAGGCCGGAAAGCAGCCCGCTCATGCCGTACACGAACAGCAGCACCATCCACACTTTGATGCCGGTCAGGCGTGCCGCCTGCATGTTGCCACCCACCGCGTAAATATGAACGCCCAGCGTGGTGCGGCGCAGAATGAACCAGCACACCGCAATCACCAGCAGGGCGATAACCACCAGCCACGGCACCGGGCCAAGATAGGCGTTGCCAATCCACTCGAAATTGATGTTGGAGTTAATCACCGTCGTGCCGTCGGCCAGCAGATACGCCGCGCCGCGCAGCGCGGTATAGGTGCCGAGCGTGACGATAAACGGCGGTAGCCCGGCCCAGGCGACCAACATGCCGTTAAACAGCCCCAGCCCGGTGCCCATCAACAGCGCCGCCGGAATCGACAGGCCTTCCCAGCCAGGCATCAGCGACACCACCATCGCCGTGACGGCGGTGGTGCCGAGGATAGATCCGACGGACAGGTCGATGCCGCCGGTCAGAATGATGAAGGTCATCCCTGCCGCCAGCACGATGTTAATAGACGACTGGCGAGCGATATTGAGCAGGTTAGATTCGGTGAAGAAGTTAGGGGCGACAAAGCCAAAGACGGCAATGATGAGCACCAGAATCGGCAAAATACCGACGGTTTGCATCAAATCGCCGAACAGGGCTTTTTTGAGCGAGGCGGATTTTGCCACCGGTTGCGTGCCTGAGTTAGTCATGGTGCACCTCTTTCTTATGGGCCTCGGTCACGCCGGTAGCCAGGGTCATAATATTTTCTTGTGTAATGTCGTGGCGCAGCAGCTCGCCGGCAATGCTGCCTTCGCGCATGACGTACACCCGGTCGCTCATGCCCACCACTTCGGGCAGCTCGCTGGAAATCATTAAAATGGCCACGCCCTGGCGGGCCAGCTGGTTCATGATGCGGTAAATTTCGCTTTTAGCCCCCACATCCACGCCGCGCGTTGGCTCGTCGAGGATCAGGATGCGTGGGCCAATGGCAACCCAGCGGGAAATCAGCAGTTTTTGCTGGTTGCCTCCGGAAAGACCCCCGGCACGAACCTGCGCGTGAGGGACGCGAATATTCAGCAGGCTGATGGCGTCGTCTGAAATGGTCTGGGCTTTTTTGCGGTCGAGCATGCCGAAGTGGGCGTCACGCTCAAGCGTGGCCATGGTGATGTTGTCCTGCGCGGCCAGCTCAAGGAACAGCCCCTGCTCTTTGCGGTTTTCGGTCAGGAAGCCAATGCCGTGCTGAATCGCCTCGCGGGGGGAATGCAGCGTCACAGGCTGGCCGTCGATCTCAATCGATCCGCCTGCAGGTTTGCGTACGCCGAAGATCAACTGCGCCAGCTCTGAACGTCCCGCGCCTACCAGCCCGGCCAGGCCGACTATTTCCCCGGAGCGAACGTGCAGGCTGACGGGCTGCACTTTGCCGTTGTCCGTCAGGTGATGAACATTCAGGCGCGGGCTGCCCAGCGGGATATCACGCTCTTTGTTAAACAGGTCGCTAAGGGGCCGACCCACCATCATTTTCACCAGCTCGCTGGCGTTCAGGTTTTCGCGCGTCAGGCTGCCGACATACTGGCCGTCGCGCAGCACGCTGACCCGGTCAGACAGCTCATAAATCTCTGCCATGCGGTGGCTGATGTAGATAATCGCCATGCCTTCATCGCGCAGGCGGAAAATCAGCTCAAACAGGCGATGCGTTTCGCGAGAGGAGAGGGCGGCGGTGGGTTCATCCATCACCAGAATACGGCTGTTGCGCTGGAGCGCGCGGGCAATCTCAACCTGCTGCTGCTCGGCAATGGTGAGCTTCATCACGAGGTCGGTGGCTTTGAACTGCGCGCCGAGGCGGTCAATCACCGCCTGCGCCTGCTGTACCATCTCTTTGCGCTGCACGAGGCCGCCGCGCGCCAGTTCGCTGCCGAGGAAAATGTTTTCCGCCACGGTGAGATTTGGCGCGAGCTGCATCTCCTGGTAGATCAGCGTGATACCCGCGTTGAGGGCATCTTTGGGGCCTTTGATGGCGTAGGGCTCACCGTCAATAAGCACTTCGCCGCTGGTGGCGATGTAAGCCCCGGCGAGGATCTTCATCAGGGTACTTTTGCCCGCGCCGTTCTCGCCCATTAGTGCATGGATTTCACCGGGAAAGACCGTTAAATCGACGCCTTTAAGCGCATAAAATTTGCCAAACGACTTGGCAATATTGCGCATTTCCAGAATGGGGACTCTGCTCATGGTGCGGCGCCTGTGGTGGTTATTTATGAGGCCAGTCAACCACGCGCCGGTAAATGCAAAATGTCAGCGGCCGTTCATATTTGTCATAGAGTTGAATAGTTAACCTGGATCACATTCCCGATGTGGAAATATTTATCAAAATTCGTGCAATGCTTAACTGGAGTGAATGTGTGACCCTCACCCCGGCCCTCTCCCTGCAAGGGAGAGGGGGAAAGACGGTGTGCAATGCTTAACTGGAGTGAATATGTGACCCTCACCCCGGCTCTCTCCCTGAAAGGGAGAGGGGGAAAGGCGGGACGCAATGCTTTGGCCTCAGTCCGTATTTGGGGAGAGGCTGCCCCCTTATTCCCTGTGCCACTTAGGGAGAGGTTACCCCCTTTTTTCCCTCTCCCCTCTGGGGAGAGGGTCAGGGTGAGGGGAAAAAAACAACCACGGAGCCCCTATGACCCAGCCTCGTCCGTCCTTCTTCGCCAGCGCCCGTGGCCGCCTGCTGTTTTTCAACCTGCTGGTAGTGGCGGTCACGCTGATGGTCTGCGGCGTGGCGGTGCTCGGTTTTCAACACGCCAGCCGCCTCCAGGAACAGGTGCAGGGGCAAACGCTGCTCGACATGTCCGGCAGCATGGAGCTGGCGCGCGACACCTCCAACGTGGCGACGGCGGCGGTCAGGCTTTCTCAGGTCGTCGGCGCGCTGGAATACCAGAGCGAAGCGGAAAGCCTGAAACAGACCCAGCTTTCGCTGCAAAACTCGCTTTCTCATCTGGCTACCGCGCCGCTGGCCCGGCGTGAACCGCAGCTGGTCGGCCGGATCATCGCCCGCAGCAACGAGCTGGAAAGCAGCGTCACCAACATGCTGGTGATGGGGCACCGCCGCCACTTGCAGCGCAACCTGCTGCTAAGCGCCCTGTACCAGAACCAGAGCTATCTTGAGCACCTGCAGGAGGTTAACGCGCGCGAAGGGCTGAACGTGCCGGATGCCGCGCTGCTGAAAGAGATGGATCGCCTGATGCTGGTGGCGATTCAGTCTTCCTCGCCGAGGCCGGCGGTACGCCAGCTGAGCGAAGTGATGCGGCTTCTGCCCGAACGAGCGCCGTCGCCGCTGGCGGACAGTATTTTGCAGCAGTTCAGAAGCGGCCTGCAGCAGCTGCCACCGCTCTCCGCCCAGCTTGAGGAGAGTGACCTGGGCATCGCCTGGCACATGTATCACATCAAAGCGCTGGTAGCTTTTCTGAATCAGGACATCAACCTGTACGTGCAAAAAGTCGGGGAAGAATCCCGGCAGCGCAGCCAGCAAAGCCACCGGGATTTGCAGTCCATTATCGCCTTTATCGGCCTGTTCGCCCTGCTGGCGCTGGTGATCACTGGCTTCGCCGGGCTGTATATCTACCGCAACCTCGGCTCTAACTTAACGGCCATTTCCCAGGCGATGACGCGGCTGGCGAAGGGTGAAAAAGAGGTCAGCGTGCCCGCGCAGCAGCGGCGCGATGAGCTGGGTGAACTGGCCAGGGCGTTTAACGTCTTTGCCCGCAATACGGCGTCGCTGGAGCACACTTCACGCCTGCTGAAAGAGAAAAGTACCCTGCTGGAAACCACCTTCCACGCCATGCGCGATGGCTTTGCGCTGTTCGACAGCGACGGTTTCCTGGTGGTGTGGAACCAGCAGTACCCGCTGCTGCTGGGGCTGGATCCGCAGCGCCTGCAGCGCGGCCAGCACTATCTTGGGCTGCTCAAACAGGTCACGCCGCTTCAGGAACACATGCTCGGCAATCTCTCCCGACCTCTGCCAAAGCCGCAGGAACTCAGGCTGGCGGACGGGCGCACCATCGAGCTGCGCTTTAGCCCGGTGCCGGGGCGGGGCATGGTGAACGTGGTGCTGGAGCGCAGCGAGCGCAAGGCGCTGGAGGAGGCGCTGGTGCACAGTCAAAAAATGAAGGCGGTGGGGCAGCTCACCGGCGGCCTGGCGCACGACTTCAACAACCTGCTGGCGGTGATCATCGGCAGCCTGGAGCTGACCGCGACAGACTCACCGGACGCCGTGCGCATTCAGCGCGCGCTGAAGGCCGCCGAACGTGGCGCGCAGCTTACCCAGCGGCTGCTTGCCTTTTCCCGTAAGCAATCGCTGCACCCGCGTGCGGTGGCGATGAAAAGCCTGCTGGAAAACCTCGACCCGCTGATGCGCCACTCTTTGCCCGCCCACCTCACGCTTGCTGTTGAAGCCCAGCAGCCCGCCTGGCCCGCGTGGATCGACGTCAACCAGTTGGAGAACGCGATCATCAACCTGGTGATGAACGCCAGGGATGCGATGGAAGGCCGCAGCGGGGAAATTAAGATCCGCACCTGGAACCAGCGCGTGGTGCGTGGCGAAGGGCGCAAACAGGATATGGTGGTGATTGAAGTGGCCGACACTGGCCACGGCATGACGGACGAAGTGAAAGCGCAGGTGTTTGAGCCGTTCTTTACCACCAAACAGACCGGGAGCGGCAGCGGGCTGGGGCTGTCGATGGTTTATGGCTTTGTGCGCCAGTCCGGCGGACGAGTGCAGATTGAAAGCGAGCCCGGCAAAGGGACTCGGGTCATACTGCAACTGCCTCGTGCGTCTGCGGAGGTGCAGCCGGAAGCCTTGCCGCTGGCCGGTGAACAGGCTGATATCGCCGACCAGCTTGTGCTGGTGCTTGAAGACGAGCCGGACGTGCGCCAGACGCTGTGCGAACAGCTGCACGAGCTGGGTTACCTGACGCTGGAAGCCAGCGACAGCCAGCAGGCGCTGGAGTTAATGGCTGAGGTACCGGACATCGGCCTCGTGATCAGCGACCTGATGCTGCCCGGCGAGCTAAGCGGCGCGGATGTGCTGCAGCAGGCTCGCCGCCACCATCCTCACCTGGATTTGCTGCTGATCAGCGGGCAGGACCTTCGCCGCAGCGAACAGCACCTGCCCGACGTGGAGCTGCTGCGTAAGCCGTTTACCCGAGCGCAGCTTGCTGAGGCGCTACGTAAAGCGCGGGCAGGAAACAGGCGCGGGCAAGCGTAGCCGCACCCTGAGCGCCATTGAAGGCCGAGGAAGACGCGTCGATAAAGCGCACGGCATCATGCGGCAAAGGACGGCGCAGATAGCGTTTCGTCTGTGCCACCAGCGCCTCGCGCGGAAAATCGACCATATCCATCACTCCGCCGCCGAGGATCACCGCATCCGGGTCGAACAGGTTGATGCTGGTGGCGATGGCGCGTGCCGCGTGGTCGATCAGGGCAGCGACAAACGGCGCCTGGGCGGCAAAGGTAAACAGCTCGCCAATTCCATACGTTTTCGGGCTGGCGTCGTACCAGCGTTTCAGGGCTATCCCCGAGCACACCGTCTCCAGACAGCCAGCATTGCCGCAGCCGCAGGTCAGGTGCATATCGCCCTGAGGAATATGGCCCAGTTCCCCGGCAACGCCGTGGGCGCCGGTCCAGGGGGCGCCGTTCAGCCAGACGGCAAAGCCCATGCCGGTGCCGAGATAAGCCCCCAGCACCTGCTGATGCTGCAGGCCATTTTGCGCGACATCGAAAGAGAGCTGCAGGTTTACATCCCGAGAAAACTCGACCGGGCAGCCGAGAGCATCCTCCAGCTTACCTGCCAGCTCGTTCAGTTCCAGCGCGGAAAGCGGCAAATTGGGGGTGGAGATGATCGTCCGCTTGTCTTTGCCCACCAGCGCCGGGAACCCCATCACCATGCCGCGGCAGCGGGCGTGAAGGCTGCCTAGCCGCTCGTTCAGCAGATGGGCGATCCCGCAGACCACGCCCCCTGCGATAATGTCTGCCGTGCGCTGTTTTTCACAATGCAGCACCGTGCCGGACTCGTCCTGCAAACACAGGCGGATATGGGTGGCGCCCATATCCACTCCGGCTACCACGTTAAGCGGTTTTGGCATGGGGCATAACCTCGTCTTTGGCCGCCAGGATCTGCTCGCTCATCACCTGCCAGGCCTCGTCGATATCCCGGGCGTGGTTAAACAGCCCGGAAGTGCCGACGATAAACACATCTGCCCCGGCGGCCATGAGTCGTTCATAGGTTGCCGCGTTGCAGGAACCGTCAATTTCAATCTCGTAGCTTAGCCCTTCGCGCTCGCGCCAGGCTTTCAGCTCGGCCACTTTGTCCAGCATTTCCGGGATAAACGGCTGGCCGGCAAACCCTGGGTCAACGGTCATCACCGTCACCTTGTCTGCCTTATGAATGTAGTACTTCATCGCCTCAACCGGCGTTTCCGGGTTCAAAATCAGGCCAACTTTCATGCCGTGGCGGCGAATCTCTTCGATGAGGCGGAAGGCCTGGCCGTTAATGGTTTCCGGGTGCAGGGTGATAATGTCCGCCCCGGCCTCCGCCAGTGGGACGATGTAATCCTGCGGACGGGTGACCATTAAGTGGCAGTCCAGCGGCTTACTGGCAAGCTTCCTGACCTGGCCGACGAAGAACGGGGACAGCGTCAGGTTCGGCACAAAGTGACCGTCCATAATGTCGATATGGAAGTAGTCCGCGTGCAGGTCGATAAACGCAATCTGTTCCTGGAATTTTGCCAGATCCATGCACATCAACGAGGGGGAAATTTTCATTACAAGCTCCTGTAAATCTATGGATTTCTGACAGCGGGTGCGGCCAACGCATCTGCCGTTCTTATTTACTGATTAACCGATCCAGGGCCACCGCAGCGATGATAAGCCCCCCCATCACCACCAGTTGGTAATAGGTTTGTACCTGGAGAATATTGAGCCCGTTGTTGATGGTGCCGATGATCAGGCCGCCAATCACCACCGAGAAAATCCGGCCCTTGCCGCCGAAGAAGCTGGTGCCGCCGATGATGGCGCTGGCGATGGCGTAGGTTTCAAACCCCATGCCTGCCAGCGGCTCTGCCGCACCAAGACGCGCGGTTGAGACCACGCCCGCCAGCCCGGCGCAGATGCCGGAGATGATGAACACCACCAGCATGTGGAACTTCACGTCGATGCCGGAGTAGAACGCCGAGTTCTTATTGCCGCCGAGGGCGTAAATATTGCGGCCCAGGCGCGTGCGGGTGGTCAGGAACCACAGTATCCCGGCGACAATCAGCGAGAAGATCACCGGCACCGGAATGCCGAGCGGCGTGGCGGCGAAGAAATTCACGAAATCGAACGAGAAGCCGTACACCGAGTTGGCATCAGAGATAACCAGCGTGATGCCGCGGAAAATGGCGTTGGTGCCGAGGGTGATGATGAACGGATGCAGCCCCGTCCAGTTCACCAGGCAACCGTTAATCGCCCCCAGCAGCCCGCCGACAATCACGCCGCCAATCAGCGCCGCAAGGAACGGATCGACGCCCGCCAGCATCAGTTTGGCGGTGACCATGCCGGAAAGTGCCAGAATCGCGCCCACCGACAGATCGATCCCCGCCACCAGAATGGCGAAGAACTCCCCCATCCCGATAAGCACCGTCACCGAGCTTTGCACAAAGATGGCGCTGATGTTGCTGGCCGTCAGGAAGTACTCAGCGGAGAGCGTGCCGAAGATGGCGACGATAATCGCGAGGATGAAGAAGGTGCCGTATTTGTCCCAAAACTGGGCGAAATTGAACGGTTTTTTCTCGCTTTCTTCGCGTTTCATTCTTGTGGTAATGCCCATGCCATAATCTCCTCTTCGCTGATATCGTCGCGATTGGTCAGGATTTGCGTCAGTCGCCCTTCGCAGAACACGGCAATGCGGTCGCAGACGGCGATAATTTCGGGAAGCTCAGACGACACCATCAGGATGACTTTTCCGTCATCCGCCAGCTGGCGCATCACTTTGTAGATTTCGGCCTTCGCGCCGACGTCGATGCCGCGCGTAGGCTCATCGAAAATGATCACTTCCGGGTTGCAGCACAGCCACTTAGAAATCAGCACCTTCTGCTGGTTGCCGCCGGAAAGCTCGGTAATGTTCTGGTCGACGCTGTGGCACTTCAGCGCCAGCAGCTGGCGCTGGGCTTCGGCGGTCTGGCGCTCCTCGGCTTCGTTAAACAGGCCCATCGCGCCTTTGTAACCGCCGCGCTTGAGGCTCTGGCTGACGGCCATGTTCTGCGCGATGGAGAAGTTGGCGAAAAAGCCGTTATCGCGGCGGCTTTCGGTGATGTAGCCCATGCCTTTTTTCAGCGCGTCCATCGGTGAGCTCGGCGAGATATTTTTGCCGTTAAGCAGAATTTCCCCGGACGAACGTTTGTCCACGCCAAACAGACAGTCCATCAGCTCGGTACGCCCGGAGCCGACGAGGCCGGAGAAGCCCAGGATCTCGCCCCGATTCACGCTGAACGAAATATCTTTCACTTTTTTGCGGTCGCGGCTGCTGACGTTCTTCACTTCAAACACCACGTCAGGCTCCACGTTCCCGGCGCTCTCTTTCATCGCGCTAAAGCGGTTTTGCAGCTCGCGGCCAACCATCAGGCGCACAATGTCATCGTTGGAAACGTCGCTGACCAGGCCGCTGCAGACGCTGCTGCCGTCTTTCATTACCGTGTAGCGGTCGCAGATGCGGCGGATTTCGGCGAGTTTATGGGAGATGTACACCATCGCCGTGCCTTCTTTCCGCAGCTGGTTCATGATGAGAAAAAGATAATCGACTTCTTTATTGGTTAAAGAAGAGGTCGGCTCATCCATAATAATGACTTTGGCGTCCAGCATTAATGTTTTGGCAATTTCTAACATTTGCTTGTGACTGATGGATAAATTACCCACCTTTTCATCGAGATCCACTTTTAAGCCGACACGTAAAAGCATCATCGCGGCGCGAATGCGCATCTCTTTCCAGTCAACAATATTAATCCCGAAGATTTTTTTGGTGGTATGACGGCCAATATAAAGATTTTCTAAAACTGTTAATTCATCAATGACGCTGAGTTCTTGATAAATAATCCCAATGCCGAGCTGTGCCGCTAATTTATGATCAAGTTTTTCATAATTAACGTCATTAATCGTAATGGTGCCTTTGGTCGGTTCGTGAATACCCGACAGGACTTTCATCAGGGTTGATTTACCTGCACCGTTTTCCCCGAGCAGCGCGTGAATTTCGCCGGGAAATATTGTTAAATCAACCGATTTTAATGCGTGAACCGGACCAAAGGATTTGCCGATCCCCGCCATTGCAATGTATGGCGTGACCATGACGAGCCTCAATCATTTTTAGCGAAGGTTTCCCCTCACCCTAACCCTCTCCCCACAGGGGAGAGGGGACGGTACCGAGCTGATGTTGGTTTTCTCTCTCATCCCGAAAGGGAGAGTGAATAACTGCTGCCACTGCTTTTCTTTTAGTACTCTTTTCGCCCCTTTGCCCGCGGGGGAGAGCTACCCCTTTTTTCACTTTCTCCCTATGGGAGAGGGCCACTCAGTCTTTCTCCCTCTCCCCTTTGGGGAGAGGGCTGGGGTGAGGGGATAAAGCCACTCAAACCTTAACTATTTCGTCACCAGCACCGAATCCACCAGGCTAAACTGCGGGGCCTTATCCAGCGCAATCACCTTGCCGGTTTTCGCCGCATCTACCAGTAGCTTCAGGCCTGTCGCGCCGATATCCGCCGGGTTCTGCGCCACGGTGGCGGTCATCTGTCCGTCAGCCACCATCTTGCGGGCTTCCGGGATACCGTCGGTGCCGACCACCAGAATTTTCCCGGTCTTCCCGGCGTTAGCCACCGCCTGAGCGGCACCCATTGCCATGGTGTCGTTCGCGCAGTAGAAGGCTTTCAGATTTGGGTTACGCTGCAGCACGTTGGTGGCTACATCGAGCGCTTTGATGCGGTCCCAGTCGGCGGGCTGGCTGGCAACCAGTTTGATCTGGCTGGCTTTCTTAAAGGCATCGCTGGCGCCTACGCGGCGGGCTTCGCCGGAGGCGTTACCTGCTTTGCCTTCGATGATGGCGACGTCGCCGCCTGCGGCACCGAGCTTATCGATGATGAAGCCTGCGCCCTTCGCGCCGACCGCCACGTTATCGGTGGTGACAAAGGCTTCGACGTTGCCGCCGGCTTTTTTCAGGTTATCCATATCGATTTTTTCATCGAGGTTGACCAGGTAAATGCCTTTTTTCCAGGCATTCGCGACCGGCACCACGAGGTTGACCGAGGAGAGCGGCGCAAAAGCGATGCCTTTGTATTTCTTATTGGTTAAATCTTCAAAAAGCTGTAATTGCGACTGGAAATCCCCCTCCGAAGGTGAAGCAAAAATATCTACGCTAACGCCCAGCGTTTTGGCTTCATCTTCAATACCTTTTTTCATATCCACCCAATAAGGGTTGGATAATGTTTTTAATACCACCGCATAATCGGCAGCCGCAAAAGCGCTGGTGGATAACATCAGGCCCATAGCAGCGCCGCTGAATATTTTCAGATATTTATTCATAATAATATTCTCAGTGTAGGGTACAGTCAGATCCCGCTGAGGCGGGATCTCTTTTTTACTTCAGCGCCCCTGGGGAAAAGAAATCCACAATTGCGCCGGTTTTTTGCATATTTAATGTTGCCTGTTCAATATTTTGCTGTGCGACTGAAACAAAAAATGCATCGAGTAACGTTAATTGTAATATACGCGCCGAGGCGTTACGGCCCAATAAAGGTGTCTCCGGTGCGGGCGAACAAATAATAAAGTCAGCCAGTCGGGCAATCGGCGAATGATAGCTATGAGTAATACAAATTATTTTTGCGCCGTTCTTTTTCGCCAGCTCCACCGCCGCTTTTAAATCACCGGTTCGCCCCGAATGGGATACCACCAGCACCACATCACCTTCTTTTAGCAGCGAGGCCGACATCATCATGATGTGGGCATCCTGGTAAGCCTGACAGCGCACGCCGATGCGCAAAAACTTATGCTGAATGTCGTTACAAATGGCGTTTGAACCCCCCACGCCGTACAAATCCCGCTGTTTTGCCTTCGCGAAGTAGCGCGCCGCGCGGTGGATTTCGTCCACGTTGACGATCGACTGCCCTTCCATGATGGTGCGCAGGGTGATGTTAAACACCTTGTTGACCACATCCTGCGGCGCTTCGTCGAAGGCAAGCTCGGTGGGCAGCACCTGCTCTGACTCGGAAAAGTAGGTGACCAGCGCGCTGCGCAGGTTACGGAAGCCGCTGAACCCCAGCAGCTTCGAGACTTTAACGATCATCGCTTCCGACACCGCAAGGGCTTCGGCAACGTCTTTAATGGCCGGGGCATCGCTCAGATTACCGGGCTTCAACAACCAGTCGACGATGCGGCTTTCGTTGTCCGTCATCCCCTCCTGCTTCATGCGCAGCCAGGGGGCAAGGCCGATGCCGAACGGCGGCTGTGAATCAATATCTGACTGACTCATCCTGTTCTCTCGTGTCCGTAGAGTGAAGACGCCACTATAACACCACAGCATGTGCAGAAAATATGCTGCATACTTCACAAAAATAATTAATTCATAAAGTTTTACTTTTTGTGAAGTTGGGTGAATGCGTAAATTTATTTATTTTCATGAAAAATAATGAATTAGTTTAATTTTTCTCGTTAGTGGAAGTCGTTTTATGACGCCAGAGTGACAAGTTGATGCATTGTGTTGTGAAGAGAATCGGTGTAGAAATGGCCACGAACCCGGCAGTTTTGCCGATTAATTGGGCAGTGAGCCGGTCTTAAATCACGAAAGCTGTCGGGTTCGTAAAGTAACGGCAACGGTGAGGATAAAATGAAAAAAATTGCATTTGGCTGTGACCACGTAGGCTTCCTGCTGAAGGCGGAGATTGTGGCGCATCTTCAGGAGAAAGGTATTGAGGTGCTGGATAAGGGGACCTGGTCCGGTGAGCGCACCGATTACCCGCTCTACGCCAGCGCGGTGGCAGAAGCCGTGGTGAATGGCGAAGTCGAGGGCGGCATTTTAATTTGTGGCACCGGCGTGGGGATCTCGATCACCGCCAATAAATTTCCCGGTATCCGGGCGGTGGTCTGCAGCGAACCTTATTCCGCGCTGCTTTCCCGCCAGCACAACAATACCAACGTGCTGGCTTTCGGCTCCCGCGTGGTGGGGCTGGATTTAGCTAAAATGATCGTCGATGCATGGCTAAGCGGGGAGTTTGAAGGCGGGCGGCATCAGGCGCGAGTCGAGGCCATTGGCGCGCTGGAATCGCCGAGAATTTGAGATTCCTCCGCTACTGCATATGAGGTCGCCTGATTACGCTGAGGCCAGTCCATCCTGGAGACTGACCGATGAAATCTTATGCCGCCGCGCTGCTGCTCGGCACGCTGTACCTGGCCTCGCCGTTCGCGCAGGCCGACGTGATTGATGACGCGATTGGCAATATCCAGCAGGCGTTTAGCGATGCCTACAAGCCGGGCAGCGACCGCGTTTATCATGATGACAGTGATGATTCGGCAGATCAGCGTCGGCTCAGCCGCCAGGACGAAGCCCGCTATCGCCAGCTGGAGGACAGACGCCGCAGCCTTGATGAACGGCAGAATCAGCTCGACCGCGAGCGCCAGCAGTTGGATGACGAAGAGGGCCGCCTGCAGGACGACGACGATCGCTAGTCCAGCACGATCTCCATGCCGTCAAAACCGGCTTCAAACCCTTCAGGCAATACGTTGTGCATCAGCCATGCATCAAACTGGTGGCTGATGTGGGTCAGCACGACTCGCGGGCTGCCAATCTGCTCGTTCAGGGCGATCACCGTGGTTAGGTCGCAATGATTTTTCGGCGTGTCAGGCCGGGGTTCGCGGCTGCAATCTATCACCACTACTTCCGGGCGGTTGGCGGCCAGAAACTTCAGGGTTTTATCCGGCAGCCCCGCCGTATCGCTCAGCCAGGCAAGACGGCTGTAGGCAGTTTCAAACAGATAGCCAAACGTCAGCTTTGAGTGCAGCAGCGGCAGCGGAGTGACGCGCAGCGCCTGCAGAGTGAAGGCGACAAACGGCTCGACGGTATGGCTAAAGTCCAGCAGGCCGGGGTGCTTGAACAGATCGTCGCAGCCTTGCTCATCCGGCGGGCCGTAAACCGGGATTTTCTCGCCCACGCCCCAGCGCAACGGGAACAGCCCCTGGACATGATCCATATGGTAATGGGTGAGCAAAAACTGCTGAAAATCTCCCGGCTGCCAGCTGTCCATCAAGTCGGGCAGCCCCGCGTCTATCAGCGTAATCGCATCGTTATACTTGAGTACCGCGCTGCACGGGCGGCGGCGGTGGGCCGGATTGGTTCTGGCTCGTGAACAGGCGGCGCAGCGGCAGCCCCAGGCCGGGACAAGCTGCGCCCCGCCGGTGCCGCTAAGCGTTAGCGTCAGCGTCATCAGGTGTCTCCACCGGTTTGGTAAAGCGGATATGGGTGGCGCGGTAGCCTTCACGCTCGTAAAAACGATGGGCGTCTTTGCGGCTGGTGCTGGTCGAAAGTTCCGTCAGCTCCGCATCGGCTTTGCGTGCTTTTGCTTCTGCCCAGGCAAGCAGCTGTTTGCCTACGCCGTGGCCGCGGGCTTCTTCCAGCACCACCAGCTCCTGGATCTCGCCGATGCGGCGGGCGTGATGCAGATGGTATTGCAGGTGCAGGCTGATCATCCCCACGGCTTTATTCCCCAGCCACGCCAGCTGATAAAAGATATTCGGATCGCGCAGGTTCTCCGTGAAGCAGGCGTTAAAGCCTGGGCGGTCGGCCTGAGCCTGTTTCAGCTCGCAAATCATGCGGTAAACGGTGTCGCTGTCTTCGATAGCGGCGGCTTTCAATTTAACAACATCAGACATGGCGGGGCTCCTTGCGGTGAAGAGGGATAACGTTCGAGCGGTGCTGGGCTAACAGTCGCATAAACAATGCGGCAGACTGTAGCAGACTCCCGTCGTTGTTGAGTATCAGGCAATCGCCTCCCTCTGGCGAATAAAGCGCGGCCCGCTGCAGCCGCTGCTCGATTTGCTCTGCGTTTTCCCGCCCGCGCTGTTCCAGCCGCTGGCGCAGCACGTCCGACGAAACCTGCAGGCAGATGGGCACCAGCCCATCGCCATAGCGTTCCCGCGCCTGTTTCAGGTGCTGGCGCGAGCCGTTCACCACCACGTCAAATCCGGCTTCGAGCCATATATCCATTTCCACGCCGACCCCGTAGGAGTGCTCATGCGCCTGCCAGCTCAGAGCAAACAGCCCCAGCTGCTGGCGCTGCTCAAACTCGTTTGCGCTTAGCGCAATGTGGTTCTCGCAGCCTGCGTCGGCGGCGCGGGTAATGTACCGGTGCGCCACCAGCAGCCTGGCATGCTCCTGCTGGCGCAGGGCGCTCAGCAGGCTGTCTTTGCCGGAGCCGGACGGGCCCATCAGCCAGATTAGTTTACTCATCAGAACACCCGAATTCCCTGGCGCCAGACGTGATCGACATGGATATGGTCGCCGTGCATGTGCGCCAGCACCAGATCCGCTCGTTTCCCTTCCGCCAGCGTTCCCCGGTCGGCCAGGTTCAGCGCCCGTGCCGGATTGCGAGTCACCAGGTGAATCGCCTGCGCCAGCGTGAAGCTGTTGCTGTCGTCGTGCGCCACGCGGAAGGCCGCATCCAGCAGGCTTGCGGGGTAGTAATCCGAGGAAAGGATATCCAGCAGCCCGGCCTGAGCAAGATGGCTGGCCGCCACGTTGCCGGAGTGAGAGCCGCCGCGCACGATGTTTGGCGCGCCCATCAGCACGCTCATGCCGTGGCGACGAGAGGCTTCGGCGGCTTCTTCCGTGGTCGGGAATTCGGCGATCACGCTGCCGATTTCGTGGGACTCCACCACGTGGGCGGTCGTCGCATCGTCATGGCTGGCGAGGGCGATATTGCGGTCGCGGCAGCGGGCGGCGATGGCCTGGCGGTTTGGCTGCGACCAGCGGGCCGCCAGCGTCAGCTGTTCTTCTTCAAAGCGATCCATCTGCTCGTTGGTGAGATGGTATTTGCCCTGATAGTAGTCGCGGTATTTGGACAGCTCTGCGTACTGGCGCTGGCCCGGCGAGTGGTCCATCAGCGAAACGAGGGAAACCAGTTCGCGGTCAACCAGCTTGTCGAACAGCTGCAGCGTGGTGTGGTGCGGCAGTTCGCAGCGCAGATGCAGGCGATGTTCGGCGCGGTTGAGGCCGCGCTTTTGCGTATCCTCCACGGCGTTGATCATTTTTTCGAGGTTTTCCAGGCGGTCGCCACCGTCGCGCACGTCGCCGATGGCAACGGCGTCCAGCACGGTGGTAATGCCGCTCGCCACCATCAGCGCGTCGTGGCTGCTCATGGCGGAGTGCGCCGGCCAGTCAACCTTTGGCCGTGGGGTAAAGAATTTATCCAGGTTGTCGGTGTGCAGTTCAATCAGCCCCGGCAGCAGCCAGCCGCCGCCGCCGTCGTGCGCGCCCGGCAGCTGGCTTTGGGTCTCGGCAAAGTTGCGAATCACACCGTCGGCCACTTCCAGTGAGCCACTGACCACTTCTTCTTCCAGCACCAGGCGAACATTATTGATAATCATGTTGGGGCTCCATCGCGGACATCGTATGCAGGCGGTCGGCCACCTGTTCACGTACAGCTTCATCGTGGAAGATGCCGACAATGGCCGCTCCACGCGCTTTTGCTTCCTGAATCAAAGCCACCACGGCGGCGCTGTTTTTGGCGTCCAGCGAGGCGGTAGGCTCATCAAGCAGTAAAATGGGGTAATCAACAATAAAGCCGCGGGCGATGTTCACGCGCTGCTGCTCGCCGCCGGAGAAGGTCGACGGGGCAAGGTGCCACAGGCGCTCAGGTACATTGAGCCGGGTCAGCAGGCTGGCGGCTTTTTCCTCGCACTCTTCGCGCGACACGCCCAAATCCAGCAGCGGCTGCATGACGACTTCGAGCGCCGAAATACGCGGGATAACGCGCAGAAACTGGCTCACCCAGCCGATGGTCTGGCGACGTACCGCCAGCACTTCGCGCGCCGGGGCCTGCACGATGTCGATCCATTCGTCGTTGTGCTTAACCCAGATGTGTCCTTCATCCGGCAAATAGTTGGCGTAGAGCGAGCGCAGCAGGGTGGATTTCCCGCTGCCAGAGTGGCCGTGCAGCACCACGCATTCACCGCCTTTGACTTCCAGCGAGGCGTTGGACAGCACCGGCAGGCGAATGCCGTGCTGATGGTGCAGGACAAAGGTTTTGCTCAGGTTTTCAACCCGTATTCTGGTCATAGCGAGTACCTAATTCTGAAGGACGGAGGACACCAAAAGCTGGGTATACGGGTGATGCGGGTCGTCCAGCACGCGGTCGGTCAACCCACTTTCCACCACTTTGCCCTGTTTCATCACCAGCAGGCGGTCGGCCAGCAGGCGAGCCACGCCCAGATCGTGGGTGACTATCACCACGGCCAGGTTCAGCTCCACTACCAAACCACGCAGCAGGTCGAGCAGGCGCGCCTGCACGGACACATCCAGCCCGCCGGTCGGTTCATCCATAAAGACCAGCTTCGGATGGGTGACCAGGTTGCGGGCGATCTGCAGGCGCTGCTGCATCCCGCCGGAAAACGTGGTCGGCAGGTCGTCGATACGGGCCGACGGAATCTCAACTTCTTCCAGCCAACGCTGGGCGGTGGCGCGAATGTCACCGTAGTGGCGCGCCCCGGTGGCCATCAGCCGTTCGCCGATGTTGCCCCCGGCGGAAACGTGGCGGCGCAGGCCGTCCATCGGATGCTGGTGAACCACGCCCCATTCAGTGCGCAGCAGGCGGCGGCGTTCGCCTTCCGACATGTCATACAGCGAACGGTCGAGGTAAATCACTTCCCCTTCCTGCGGCGCAAGGCGGGCGGAAATGGCTTTCAGCAGCGTCGTTTTGCCGGAGCCGGACTCGCCCACAATGCCCAGCACTTCTCCGGGCCAGAGATCAAACGACACGTCCATAAAGCCTTTACCGGGCGCATAGAGGTGGGTGAGGTTATTCACCGAAAGTAACGGGCTGGTCATGACTGAGAGGCCTCACTGTTCTGGCGGCAGTAGTCGGTATCGGAGCAGACGAACATGCGGTTGCCCGCGTCGTCGAGCACCACTTCATCAAGGTAGCTGTGGCGTGACCCACAAATCGCGCACGGCTCTTCCCATTCCTGCACCTGGAAGGGATGGTCGTCGAAGTCGAGGCTCTCTACGCGGGTAAACGGCGGCACGGCGTAAATGCGTTTTTCGCGTCCGGCACCGAACAGCTGCAGCGCAGGGGACATGTGCATTTTCGGGTTATCGAATTTCGGGATCGGCGACGGGTCCATCACATAGCGATCGTTCACCTTCACCGGATAGGCGTAGGTGGTAGAGATATGGCCGAAGCGGGCGATATCTTCGTACAGTTTCACCTGCATCACGCCGTACTCTTCCAACGCGTGCATGGTGCGGGTTTCCGTTTCGCGTGGTTCGATAAAGCGCAGCGGTTCAGGGATCGGCACCTGATAAATCAGGATCTGATCTTCTACCAGCGGTGTTTCCGGGATGCGGTGGCGGGTCTGCACCAGCGTCGCGTCTTCGGTGCGTTCGGTGGTGTTCACGCCGGTCACCCGCTTGAAGAAGTTGCGGATTGAGACGGCGTTGGTGGTGTCGTCCGCGCCCTGGTCAATCACTTTCAGCACGTCAGACTCGCCAATCAGGCTGGCAGTCAACTGAATGCCGCCGGTGCCCCAGCCATAAGGCATTGGCATTTCGCGGCCGCCAAACGGCACCTGGTAACCTGGAATCGCCACCGCTTTTAGCATTGCGCGGCGGATCATGCGTTTAGTTTGCTCGTCCAGATAGGCAAAGTTATAGCCGCTCAGGTTAGCCATTGGCTCGCTCCTTTATCAGGCGGTTAAGCAGCTCCAGTTCGGCCTGGAAATCCACGTAATGAGGCAGTTTGAGGTGGGACACAAAGCCTGCCGCTTCCACGTTATCCGCGTGGGATAACACGAACTCTTCGTCCTGCGCGGGGCCGGCGACGTTTTCGTCGTAGTCCGGGGCCTGTAGCGCACGGTCAACCAGCGCCATCGCCATGGTTTTGCGCTCGCTCATGCCAAACGCCAGGCCATAGCCGCGGGTGAAGTGCGGCGGTTCGTCTGCCGGGGCAACAAAGCCGTTCACCATTTCGCATTCGGTCATCAGCAGTTCGCCGATGTTCACCGCAAAACCTAGCTCTTCCGGCACAATTTCGATGTCTACGTAGCCGCTGCGGATCTCGGCGGCAAACGGGTGGTTGCGCCCGTAGCCGCGCTGGGTGGAATAGGCGAGCGCCAGCAGGTAGCCTTCGTCGCCGCGCACCAGTTGTTGCAGACGCGAAGAGCGTGAGCACGGGTAGACCGGCGGGTTGCGGGTGATGTCGTCCGGCTGTGCGCCATCGTCTTCTTCGACTTTGGCCAGACCCTGTTTCGCCAGCATGCTGAACACATGCGGGGCTGGAGCGCTTTGCTCGTCGGCCTGTTCGGCGTCAGGAGTTTCGCCGTTAGCCAGCAGCGTGAAGTCCAGCAGGCGGTGCGTGTAGTCGTAGGTTGGGCCCAGCAGCTGGCCGCCAGGGACGTCTTTATACACGGCGGAGATACGGCGCTCGAGGCGCATTTCGGCGGTGTTCAGCGGCTCACTGACGGCAAGACGAGGCAGCGTGGTGCGGTAAGCACGCAGCAGGAAAATCGCCTCGATCATGTCGCCGCTGGCTTGCTTGATGGCCAGCGCGGCGAGTTCCCGGTCGGCGATGCCGCCTTCCGTCATCACGCGGTCCACGGCCAGGCCAAGCTGCTGCTCAATCTGCGCGACGCTAAGCTCTTTTAGCGTTTCATCGCCGCGTCGGTTGCGCTCCTGCAGGGCGTGGGCGGCGGAGATTGCCTTCTCGCCCCCTTTGACGGCAACGTACATCAGCACACCTCCACGTGGGTGGTCCGTGGGATAGCCAGCAGGCGATCGCCACAGGTCAAAATCAGGTCAATGCCCAGCGGGAAGGGGTGCGGGCGTTCGGTCAGTTCGTGCAGGACGCATTCCGGCAGCTGTGGGGCAATCATGCGCTCTTCGTTGATGCCCGCGCCGGTCAGGCGAAGCATGCGCCCACCGCTCAGGCTGGACACCTGTAGAATCAGCGTCGCGCTGGTATCGGGGGCGATGTCGCAGCCCTGAGCCAGCAGGTTCAACTGTTCGGAAGAGATTGCGTCGCTGGCCACGGCGAACTGCGCGTGGTCAGGCTGTTCGCACAGCGGCGCATTGGTATGAAAACGAATGTTCTGCGCGGCAATATCGTTGCCCAATGTGGCGTCTATCCACACCGGCGTGTCGTTATCGGCCAGCGTCAGGAGCACGCTGGTGGTCGCCACATTCAGCGGCAGCCAGCCCTGCTGCAGCGAAGTCAGCGCGACAATCACGCCCGGCTCGCTCATCGCTTTGAGCAGGCGACGAAAACTCTGCTGGGCATCCTGCACCGGAAGGGTAAAAGCGGTCATTAAAGTCATGCGTTGTCTCCGCGTACCAGCGTGAAGAAGTCCACGCGGCTGCTGTTAACTTCTGCACGGCGAGCGGCAAGGCGTTGTTCACGGTTGGCCGCCAACGGTGCAATTAGGGTCTCTTGTAGCGTTTGAAAATGCGTGGCTTCCTGCATCAGGGCGTCGATCACCGCGCAACATTCGGCGTGCTGTTTGTCGCGGCCAAGCAGGTAGCTGTAGCCGTAGGTGCCGCTCGCCAGCTTGACCACCGAGCGGGTCAGCGTGGCGTCGCCGGTGAAAAAACGTTGGCCGGTGCCGCCCATGCGGGCCTGCACCTGAACCAGGCCGATTTCCGGTGCGCGAATAAGCGTGTAGTCCGCCTGAATGTTCAGGCTGCGCCAGCGCTCAAGAAGCTCCTGCGGCTGGCTGTGGGACAGCACCGCCATCCACTCGCGGCGCTGTTCGGGGTTGAAATGGCTGGTGTCCATTTAGTGCTCCATGGTGAATTCAATCATGTCGGCGCGGGTCAGGCTGACGGAGTATTCCGTCGCTTTGGCCTCGCCTTCACGGTGGTTAAGAGTGCGAACACAGAGCAGCGGCGCCATGTTGGGGATTTCCAGCAGGCGGCTCTCTTTGGCCTGGGAACGACGAGCGCTGATGCGGGTTTGGGCGCGGGTCAGGGCAATACCTAACTCGGCCTGAAGGAAATCGTGCAGCGATCCGTGGCTGAAGGTTTGCAGCGCGGGCCACCAGGCCTGCTCGGCGAAGTAGTGGTCGATGATGCACACCGCGATACCGTTCACCCGGCGCAGGGTGCGCAGGTGAATAATGTTGTCCCCTTCGGCCAGCCCCAGCGCATTCGCCACGTCCTGGGAGGCCGGGCGAATTACCGCCAGCAGGCGTTCGCTGGTGGGATGGCTGCCCTGATCCAGCAGGTTCTGGCTAAAGCGCGCCTGGGCGTTCAGCGGGTAGTCAAACGGGCGCATCAGCACCAGGACGCCGACGCCCTGGCGGCGCTGAACCCAGCCTTTATTAACCAGCTCGTCAATGGCGCGGCGCAGCGTGTGGCGGTTGACTTCGTAGTAGGCGGCCAGCTGAGTTTCGGCAGGCAGATAGTCGCCACAGCGGTAGTTGTTGCGCAGCTCCTGCTCGAGCCGGGCGGCTATCTCCTGATAGCGCGTGGGGTAACTGGTCGGATGTCTGGACAAGTGCATAACAGTCAAAGCCTCTCAAATCAGATAAAGCGAATGCGCACGCACGGCGGCTGGGCTGTGCATAGGTTTTGCTTGATGAGGTGAAGAGTCGTTTGCATCACGGGCCTCCTTCAAAAGTTGCCTCATGGTGCCGGGGGAAAGTGACGGTTTTGTTAATGATTGGTTTCTGTACGATGAAGAGTTGAAGTTTGCGGTTGGCTGGCTGCCCTGTTTTTCGTGGAATCAGGGAGTTGCCTTGTTAAAGCGAAAAAAACCGGTAGATGGCGGGGATAGGTTAAGTCAAAGCGATCGTCAGCAAACAATGTTTACGCACGCTTGCAATTGATCTTCTAATATATTCTATATCCTGATGATGATTCTCTTTAAATATATTGTCTTATTCCTGAAATAATATGCTTAGACTCGGAATGATTAATTTACCGGTTATACCGATTGCGCGCTGGCATGTTGGCTCTTTTTGTCAGGAATAAATTCTTTAAAAAGGAATAATGAAATGGCATCAAAAAAATGAATATATAAGCTGCTTTGATTTTCTTGAATTTTTAACCATTGGTAAAAATAAAGGGCCCGGATTAGCGGACCCCAAAAGAATAAAAGAATATGCCTCTTTATCTTTCGACGTTGACCATCCACGGAATGCCGAACTTATCCGTCAGTGAGCCATAGCCTTTTGCCCAAAAAGTTTCGCTCCAGGGCATGGTGACGGTGCCGCCAGCGGAGAGGGCGTCAAACCAGCGTTTACCCTCTGCCGGATCCTGGCTGGCAAGGCAGAGTGAAAAGCCGCTGTGCTGTGGTTTTTCCCCGCTCATGCTGGCGTCGGTCATCATCAAATCGTTACCGGCTACCCGCAAATTTGCGTGCATAACGCTGTCGTCAGAATAGACGCCCGCGCCGCTACAGCCCTCGGCATTGGTTGCTTCTTTGGGCATTTCACCGAAGGTAATTTTGAACGTCAGTTCGGCGCCCAAAGCCTGTTGGTAAAAGGCGATGGCCTCCGCGCAGCGACCGTTTAATGAGATGTAGGGTCCTAAAGGCATAACCGAATCCTCTGTAAGGAGAGTGCAGAAGAAGTGTAGGTTGTGCGGGGCAGGTAAGCCAGGCGGGGCAGGCGGCAAGACCACCTGCCGGGGGAGATTAGTTCTTTTTCACAAACTCGGACTTCAGCTTCATCGGGCCAAAACCGTCGATTTTACAGTCGATATTGTGGTCGCCCTCTACCAGGCGAATATTCTTCACTTTGGTGCCGATCTTTAACATCGAAGAGCTGCCTTTGACCTTCAGATCTTTCACGACGGTAACGCTGTCGCCGTCGGCCAGCAGGTTGCCGTTGGCATCTTTTACAACCAGCGCGGCGTCTTCTTCGCTCGCCGCGGCCGGGTTCCATTCATGAGCGCACTCCGGGCAAATCAGCATGCCGTTGTCTTCGTAGGTGTATTCGGAATTGCACTTCGGGCAATGAGGGAGTTGCATTATCTGATCCTCAAGGTGAGATAAAGTAATGAAAAATAGCGATTTGGCCGTAAAAATATGCTGAATCGCGAAAAAGTGCTGAGATTATACATCAAATCCCTACATTTGCAGGGATTATTGCCGTAAACCTATGCCCGGCGGGCTTTCTGGCCGCCATAAAGTGCAAAAAACCTTTCATTCAAAGAAATAAGCACCAAATTTAACTTAAAGTTCAGGCTTTAATTGCCGTTAAATAAGGCTAATTTAACTTAGTTTCACTTTGCTTCGAGCAAGTCTGCCAGCAGGGGCTGCTGCGCTATACCTGTTTGAAAAAATAAAAAAAAGCGTATTGCGCTGACACCTCCTGTCACTTGACAGGGGTATGGTTGGGCCTATGGATGTACCGATACAGAGGCAGGAACCGATGAGAATGAAAGGCGCGAAAGTAAAAGTTGCAGATCGACTGGCCGAAATCGTCTTAAGTCTTTATCAGGGGGAAACCCTTTCCGCTGATATTATCCGCCAGCGTTTTGATGTAGATATGCGAACTGCGTATCGTGATTTGAACCGGCTTGGTGCTATTCTGGAGGACGTCGGCGAGGGGAAAAAGCGTCTCTCTTCGCATTTAAAAGGACAGTTTAACGTAAACGACCTGTTACGCATTACTAAACGCGTAGGGCTTGCTGCGTTTTATCCATGGTACGACATAAAGAGCCATAATCAATATATTACGCTGCGCGCTATTCCAGATTTATTGGTTGTAGGGTATGAATATGAAAATAGCCCACAGCGTAAAGCTATTTTTTATCCATTATTTGACGATCGGGATGATCCTGGTGGGGAAAGGGTAAAAACGGAAGT
Organism: Cedecea sp. Ae19-4; assembly: GCF_059801165.1. Taxonomy (NCBI): domain Bacteria; kingdom Pseudomonadati; phylum Pseudomonadota; class Gammaproteobacteria; order Enterobacterales; family Enterobacteriaceae; genus Cedecea; species Cedecea sp. Ae19-4. Next base: position 662,125 of record NZ_JBCHWG010000002.1, read on the forward strand.
GCTGTTACAGGTTTCGGCGCAGGCGGCTGAACATTTTAAACAGCGCAAGCTATTACCTTTTCAAAAAACCGTCAGAGAGCTTGATAACGGAGAGTTACTTCTGGCGAGTCATATTGCTTCGCCAGAACAATTGTTTCCGCTGGTGCAGTATTGGATACCGCATCTCACCATTATTTCTCCGCAGGTCTGGCAGAGCGACTTAAAAGCCAGGATCGCGGCATGGTGTAATGTTAATTAATAAATTATTTCCCTCACGTAATTATAAAAACCGGTATTGCCATGATTACAACTAAACGATGGCGGTGATAAAGCCGGGTAATTTGAGTTAAGGAAAGATTTTTTATGCACACACAAACTATTTTTGAATTGAGTCAGGAAGCCGAGCGGCTTTTGCAATTAGCGTTGCAAAACCTTAGCGCTTTAAAAGTCGCTCCGCTGGCTTTGCAAAATGAACAAAATAGCGCTTTAACGAACCCTGTGGCGACGGTACATCCATTGAAATTTAGCCCACGCGGAATCGAACTGCAGAAAGATATGCTGCAAAACGAAAGGCGTAAAATAACCCAACATGAAATGGTTCTGGCGATTGTCGGCACCATGAAGGCGGGGAAGTCGACCACCATTAATGCCATCGTGGGCACGGAGGTTCTGCCTAACCGCAACCGGCCCATGACGGCGCTGCCGACGCTGATCCGTCACACGCCGGGTCAGCGCGAGCCGGTGCTGCATTTTCCCTATGTGCAGCCGATAGAGAGCCTGATGGGGGAGTTGCAGGAGAAACTGCTGATCACCAGCCGGGAAGCGCTGGCGCGCAAGCTGGAAGTGGACCGGGATATGGAGGCGCTTATCGCCCGGATCGCCAACGGAAAAGGTTTTGAGCGCCATTATCTCGGCGCACAGCCTATTTTCCATTGCCTGAAGAGCCTGAACGATCTGGTGCGCCTGTGCCGGGTGCTGGATGTGGCTTTCCCCTTCAAAGCCTACGCCGCTATTGAGCATGTGCCGGTGATTGAGGTGGAGTTTGTGCATCTGGCCGGCCTCAAAAACGGCCACGGCCAGCTGACGCTGCTGGACACGCCTGGGCCGAACGAAGCGGGGCAGCCGCACCTGCAAAAAATGCTTAAAGAGCAGCTGGCGCAGGCTTCTGCCGTGCTGGCGGTGATGGACTATACGCAGCTTAAGTCCATCTCCGACGAAGAAGTCCGTGAGGCGGTGCTCGGCGTCAGCAAATCGGTGCCGCTGTATGCGCTGGTGAACAAGTTCGATCAGAAGGACCGCAACGGCGACGATGCCGCTCAGGTGAAGGCGATGATCGCCGGGACGCTGATGAAGGACAGCATTGCGCCGGAAAACGTGTTCCCGGTATCGAGCATGTGGGGCTACCTTGCCAACCGCGCCCGCTATGAGCTGGCCACGCATGGTCGTTTGCCCGACCCCGAAGAGCAGCGCTGGGTGCAGGACTTTGCGGAAGCGGCATTAGGCCGGCGCTGGCGCAGCGCGGATTTGGCGGATATTGAGCATCTGCGCCATGCGGCGGACTTGCTGTGGGAAGACTCGATGTTTGAGTCACCCATTGGGACTATCCTGCATACCGCGCACGCCAACGCTTCTCTCTACACGCTGCGCGCGGCGTGCCACAAGCTGCTGGACTATGCCGAGGGCGCTGAACGCTACCTGAGTTTCCGCTGCCAGGGGTTGCAGGTGGCTAACGACAGCCTGCAGGAGAATATTCAGCAACTGGAGCAGGATATTCAACTGCTGCTGCAGACTCAGCAGTCGGTGAGTGCGGTGATTCAGCGGCAGGTCAGCGATGCCCTCGCCGGCATAGGCGATTTTATGCAGCGCTTTGAAACGCAGATTCATAGCGACCTGAAAACTTATTTCCGGGAAGGGCGGCTGGGCGCTGAGAAGCTGCATCCGTTATACCCGCATACCTTAACGCGAAACGTGGATTTTTCGCCGGGCAGCGACAAGCTGATGGGCGAAGATGAAGCGACGGCCCGCACCCTGCTGCACAAGGTTCGCGCGTCCAGTGAAAGCATTTTATTTGCCGCCCAGCAGACGCTAAGCGGGGAGCTTGGGGCGCTGCTCAGCAACCTTGAGGCGAGCCTGGGCTATACGCTGCAGTCGGCGTTGAAACCGATTGAACAGCGGGTAAGCGACGGCCTGAAAGTAGCCGGGTTCCGCGCCCAAATCAGCCTGCCTGCGTTCCAGGCCAGCCAGCTTAATTTTAATACCCACTCGGCGTTCACCAACGTTATCGAAAACCAGGAAGTGGCGATGTCGGAAATGCAGCCGCAAAACGGGATGCGGGGCGTGCTGGCGCGCTGGCTGAACGGCGTGGACTGGGGCTGGGAAGATTACGCAGCCACCCATAGCCGCTACGTGATTGATCTGGATAAGTTACAGCAAAAGCTGCATGACCATGTGTCGACTTTCCTGGGCCAGATAAACCAGGCCATTACCGCGCAGGTGGATATTTCCGTCACGGCCGGGATGGCGACGTTTTTCGCCGATTTTGCCGGTGCACTGGACGCTATTCACAGCAATTTACGCCAGAGTCTTTCCGCGAAGCAGCAGAACGACAGCGTGCTGTTTTCTCTCCAGAGCAAGCTGGAACAGAGTGTCAGAACGGCACGTTACATTCACGAGGATACCCGCCTGTTGCGCGATGATATCCAGACGCTTTTCTCAGCGGAGCAATGATGAGCAGTGTATTAATGGAAGGGCCAATAAGAACCCTCAGCTGTCTTAGCGAAAAATTTGTCGTCGATTTTGCCATGGGGATTGATGTTGCCCGCCAGCCGTGGAGCAGCCCACAAAGCCAGGCGTTTTATGAGCAGCTTCTGGCGCTGTTCGTCGTCGTGGCCCGGCGACAGGCCGGGATGGCTGGAACACCGCCGCAGGACGAGCTTGACGCGTCGCTGATAAGCCTTGGCCAGCTGTCGGCAGATCTGGCAAAAAGCTACTTAGCCAACAGCCAGATAAGCGAGAGAATTGCTCAGCTGGAGCCGGTATCCGCCCGCACGGCACACCATTCGGCAGCGGCTCGCGAGCGGCTTCAGGCCCTGCGCGAGCACTTTTCTCAGCGGCTTACCCGGCTGGAAGAAGAGTTTCAGCACAGCGATCTTGTTCGTCAGGGCATGGTCCACAGCGAGCAGATTTTTTCCCGCTGGCGCAGCGGGCACTACTTTTCATTTTCTCCGGCGGCGCGCTGCTACGTCGCGCTGGAAGAGTTGCGCTGGGGCACCTTTGGTGATGCTGTTCGTCTGGGGACGCCCGAGCAGGCGGAGGCGTTGATTGAGCATGTGCGCAGCCTCGCCATCAGCCGTCTGGCGGAAGAAGTGAATGCTTCCCCCCGCACCCGCCACTATTTCCATGACTGGCTGGCGACGCCAACGTCTCCGGGGTTGCTGGAGCATAAAGATGCTTTAACCTGGCTCGGCGCCGGCTGCGACATTGAACGCCAGCCGATCTGTTACTCGGTGACCCAGAGCTGGCAGGGCGTGGCGCTGGGGATGCCGCGTATTTGTTCGGCCATGCGCCTCGGCAGCGCGCTGGTCGATGAAGTTTTTGGCTAACTGATTTAGCTTTCTCAGGGAAGAGACAGTTCCATCTCACCGGCATTCTCCCTCATCCATTCGGCGAGTGAATCCAGCGTTGGGCGCAGAGATTTACCGAGCGCGGTGATCTGATATTCCACTCGCGGCGGGACTTCCGCAAAAACTTGCCTCACCACCAGGCCGCGAGCTTCAAATTGACGAAGCTGGCGGGTGAGCTCCTTCTGCGTAATGGGGCTGACCGCCCGCTGCAGGTCGCTAAACCGCACCGGATCGTTGAGCAGGATCAGGCGGTACAGAATCGGAATGGCCCATTTACCTGAAATGAGGTTCACAAAATTCACCATCGGGCAGTCGCTGCCCGCCGGTGGCAGGACTGAAAAATTTTTTGTCATGCTGGCTCCCGGCACACGCTAATGCGCCCCTTGTGGTTCCTTAGTATCCATTTGGTGCCTACTATCTAAAGGATACTATAGCGGAAATAATGCCCTCACCAACCCTTTATAAGGACACGACGATGGGCAGACTTAATGGCAAATACGCGTTAATTACCGGCGGTACCAGCGGAATTGGACTTGAAACGGCGCGGCAGTTTATTGCCGAGGGCGCAACGGTGGCGATCACCGGGCGGAGCGAAGAGGGGCTACAGGCAGCCAAAGAGGTTTTGGGCAATGTGCACCTGATGAAAAGCGATGCGGGCGATATCGCCGGGCAGCGTACGGTGGCGGCAGAGTTGAAGCAGCTCTGGCCGCGGCTGGATGTGCTCTACATTAATGCGGGGGATGTGACGCACCATTCGCTGGAAGACTGGGACGAACAGGCGTATGACCGACTGATGAACATCAATCTCAAAGGCCCGTTCTTCCTGATCCAGGCGCTGTTGCCGCTGCTGGCTAACCCGTCTTCGGTGATTGTGTGCGGTTCGGTCAGCGCTCGTATCGGCCTGCCGCAGACTAACGCCTATGCGGCGAGCAAAGCAGGGATCCTTTCTCTGGCTCGTACGCTTTCCGGTGAGCTGCATCCGCGTGGCATTCGGGTGAACGGCCTGAGCCCTGGCCCGACGGAAACCCCGGCGCTGGGCAAACTGGGCAATGGCGTAGCCGCCGACACGCTGCGGGAAGCTATCCGCGATCTTGTGCCGATTGGGCGTCTCGGCACCGCGCTGGAGCTGGCAAAAGCCGCTGTGTTCCTGGCGTCTGACGAATCAGCCTTCGTGGTCGGCACCGATCTGTTGGTCGACGGTGGCGTGGGGAGTTTGTAGCTCTTTACCCTCTCCCTGGAAGGGAGAGGGGATAAATAAAACAGGCTGAAGCTGCTGTTCCCATTTGATGATGGAGTGAGGGAATAAACCTTGTTATCTGGCACTTGTTTTCCCCCTCTCCCTCTGGGAGAGGGCCGGGGTGAGGGCATGGTGCAATACTAAGATGAACGTCTGCCTGTGACCGCCCCACCATTCTCGTGAATAAAACCGCGCTAAAAGACGAACGCCACCAGAAAAGTAACATTCTTATCCGTCTGTTTATTATTACTTTTAATGTAAGTTCTGGCGTTCATTCGCCAAAAGTACCAGCCGCTAAAAGCAAATCTGTGCCCACCCTCACTTGTGGCTTTTTTCACCGCTACCCAGAATATATTTGGCCGCATACCGCGGACACTGCATTGATTCTCTGAGGGAAAAGTGATGAAAAAAATCTTCTTATGCTGTGCTGCGGGGATGTCCACCAGCATGTTAGTGGAAAGAATGAAGCAGTCCGCGCAAAGCCGCGATGTGGCGGTGGAAATCACCGCCGTGCCGGTGTCCGATTTTGACCAAATTATCGAGGAGGCTGATGTCATCCTCCTCGGGCCGCAGGTGAAATTCCAACTGCAAAACCTGAGCGCGGCGGCAGCGCCCCACGGCGTTCCGGTAGCGGCCATCGACATGATGCATTACGGCTCGATGCAGGGTGACAAGGTGCTGGATCACGCACTGTCGCTGCAGAAAACTGCTGACTAGGGGGCCGTATGAAATACCGCTTTCCTGAAAAATTTTGGTGGGGTACGGCGACCAGCGCCACGCAGTCAGAGGGGCGAGTTGAGGGCGATGGTAAGGGGGATAATATCTGGGATTTCGCCTCGCATGAGTTTAACGCCCGTTTTTATGACGGCGTCACCTCCGACGAGACTTCCACGTTTTATCAGCGCTGGCGGGAAGATATTCAGCTGGCGAAAAACATTGGCCTGAATGCTTTCCGTACGTCGATTTCCTGGTCTCGCCTGATCCCCGACGGCGACGGGGAAGTTAATCCTTTTGCCGTGCAGTTTTACAACGATGTGATTGATGAGCTGATTCGCCAGGGCATTGAGCCTTTTATCAATCTCTACCATTTTGATATGCCGCTGGCGCTGCAGGCCAAGGGCGGGTTTGAGAACCGGGAAGTGGTGGACGCTTTCGCTCGCTACGCGGGGATTTGCTACCGCCTGTTCGGAGACCGGGTGCGCTACTGGTTTACCTTCAACGAGCCGCTTATTCCCGCCGAAGCGGGCTATCTGCATCCTCGCCATTATCCTTACGTGACGGATTTCCGCCGTGCGGCTCAGGTGCTGCACCACATTGTTATCGCCCACTGCAAAGCGGTCGCCGCCTGGCGCGAGCTGGATCTTGAAGGGCAGATTGGCATCATCATGGATGTCATTCCCGTGTACCCACGCAGCGACAGCCCGGAAGATCTGCGGGCGGCGGAGATGGCTGACCTGTTCTATACGCGCAGCATTAACGAGCCGATGCTGCTTGGGCGCTACCCTGCCGAGCTGGTGGCGTTGCTGAAAGAATACGATGTGCTGCCGAAGACGGCGCCAGGGGATTGCGAGCTGATTGCCGCGACCCGCATCGATTTGCTGGGCATCAACTATTATCGCCCGCGCCGGGTTAAAGCGCGTGAGACGCTGCTTGAAGAACCCCACGGTTTTGTGCCGGAGCGCTTTTTTGAAGAGTACGTGATGCCGGGGCGGCGGATGAATACCTCGCGCGGGATCGAGATTTACCCGCCTGCGCTGTACGACATCGCTATGCTGGTGAAAGAGCGTTACGGCAACCTGCCGTGGTTTGTCTCCGAGAACGGCATCGGCATCATGGACGAAGAACAGTTCATGGTGGACGGCGAAGTGCAGGACGATTACCGCATTGAGTTTCTTCAGGAACATTTGACGTGGCTGCACAAAGCGATGGCGGAGGGCAGCCAGTGCCTGGGCTACCAGATGTGGACCTTCATCGATTGCTGGTCGTGGCAGAACGCCTATAAAAACCGCTACGGCTTCTACCGGCTGGATTTAGCCACCCAACAGCGTTCGCTGAAAAAGTCCGGGCGCTGGTTCCGGGCCGTGATTGAGCACAACGGGTTTGAGGGGGCAGATCATGTCGGGCTTCGATAAGTTAGCTGAAAAGCTGATGCCGGTGGCGAACGCTATTGGCAACCAGCGGCATATGCAGGCGATTCGCAACGGGCTTATTTCGATTCTGCCGTTGACCATCGTCGGCTCTTTCTTCGTGATTTTGCTGAACATCCCGATTAAGGGCTACATGGATTTTATTGCGCCGTGGCGCGATATGCTGGACGTGCCGTTCCGCTTTACCGTCGGGCTGATGTCGCTGTATGCCGCGTTTACCATCGGTTCGTTCCTCGGCAAAAGCTACAAGCTGAATGACATTACCAGCGGCCTGCTGGCGATGCTGGCGACGCTGCTGATGATTGTGCCGGTGAACATTAAGCAGGGCGTAACCGTGGCGGGCGAGGCGGTGGCGGGGCGCTACATCCCTATCACTTCGCTGAGTTCTCAGGGGCTGTTTGGCGCGATTATCTCTTCGCTGATTGCCATTGAGATCTACCGGTTTATCAAAGTTCGCAATATTGAAATTAAAATGCCCGCGGGCGTGCCGCCGGTGGTCGCCAGCTCGTTTTCGGCGCTGTTCCCGACGCTTGCCGTGGTGCTGGTGTTCTGGATCCCTCGTCATTTTCTGAACATCGATATCAACGCCATCATCAGCTACATCATTATGCCGCTGAAGGGCTTTATGACCGGCACCAACCTGTTTGGCGGGATTGTGACCCAGTTCTTTATCGACGTGTTCTGGGTGCTGGGGATCCACGGCCATGCGGTGATGGGGCCGCTGATCCGCCCGCTGTGGGATCAGGCCATTGTGCAGAATATGGAGCTGTTCCAGTCCGGCGTGAGCGCCTATGAGCTGCCGAACATTTTCACCGAGCAGTTCTTCCAGTGGTATGCGCAGATGGGTGGCACCGGCTCAACGCTTGCGCTGGTGGTGCTGTTTATCCGCTCGCGGGTTATCTACCTGAAGCAGTTGGGTAAACTGTCGTTTATCCCGGGGCTGTTTAACATCAATGAGCCGATGATTTTCGGCGCGCCGATCGTAATGAATCCGATCCTCGCGATCCCGTTTATTCTGGCGCCAATGGTGAATACCGTAGTGGTGTATCTGTTCACCATTAGCGGGCTGATCCCACGGATGATGGTGAAGCCACCGTTTACCGTTCCGGCGCCGCTAGGGGCGCTGATCACCACCAACTGGAACCTGATTGCCTGTGGGCTGGTGTTTATCTGTTTCTTTATTTCGCTCGCAATCTATTACCCGTTCTTTAAGGTGTATGAGAAGAAGATGCTGGAAACCGAGCTTCAGCAGAAGGAAGAAGAGGAGAGGGCTAAGGCGCTGGCCGAGGCTAAGTAAATTTTCTGTGGCCCTTCAGCCCCTCACCCTGACTCTCTCCCCAGAGGGGGAGAGGGGGAATTTAGGTAAGTGATTGGTTTTATACCCTCTCCCTTTCAGGGAGAGGGTGAGGGTAAAATCTAGAACGCCGTCTCTAACTCATCCAGCACGTTATATTCGTCATCCACCAGCAGCAGCGCCTTCCACTTATCAAACGTCAGGCACGGGTGAGAAGTGCTGAACACCAGAATATCCCCAACCTGCACGTCCGCACCCGGCTTGAGTTTTAACATGGCATGCTGATCCATAATCCCGGTGGCTTCGATGGTTTCCGACGGCGAAGCCAGCGCCTTGCCCCGGCGATAGTGGGCTATCGGCTGCGGCAGGCCGGCATCAAACGCGCTGTCGCGCTTGCCAAAATTCACAATCGCCCGATCGCTTTCCGGTACCGACTGCACCATTGCCACCAGCTCCAGCGCGGAAACCAGATCGCCACCGAGATCGCAGGCGATCCGATCTCTCGCCATCAGCTGATCCTGGGCTTCCTGATAAATTCCGCCATCGTGGGTAATGTAACAGCCCGGTCGGATCGCAATGCGGCAGTTGGCCGGTTTTGCTGCGGCGAGCCAGATATTGCACACTACGTCGTACCAGACTGAACCCGCGCCGGTGAGCAGGAACTCGCCGTCAACATAGCGTTCCATCTGGCAGGCTAACGCGGCCGCCTCTTGCAGCAGCGCTTCTATTTTTGGCTGCGGATTGTCGCCGTGCAGCACGCCTTCGTACAGCTCCAGGCCGCGTAAATTCAGGCCGGGTAATTCTGCTACCCGCTTTGCCAGCGCCAGCGCTTGTTCCGGGCTACGACAGCCGCAGCGTCCACCCGGCACACCAAGCTCAATCAGCACGTCGAGGGTTTGCCCCTGTTGGCTAAAAAAGTCTGACAGGGTACGGGCGTTTGCTTCGCTGTCCACGCAGCAAATGTAGTCGACGGCGGTATGTTTATGCTTTAGCTGCGACACCAGCGTGATGTTCGCTTTGCCCACCAGTTGGTTAACCATCAGCACTCGCTCGATGCCCGCGGACATCGCGATGCTCGCCTGCCATGCGCTGCCTACGCCGATGGCCCACGCGCCCGCTTTTTGCTGCTGCTGGAAGATCCACGGCGTCATGGTGGTTTTCCCGTGTGGCGCCAGCGAAACGCCGCGCGCATCGGCGTAGGCCTGCATCCATCGGATGTTGTTCTTCAACGCAGATTTTTTGATCAGCGCGGCGGGCAAACAGACGTCTTCGTTGAGGACATTGGCAGGGGAATGCATGAGGGCGGACTTATGGGGTACGAGGTTAATTTCCTGGTATTTCATAACGTATTTCCTCCGGAATTATTCTTTCTTTCAGATTAAGTATCAATTTTAACTTGATGTTATTTATATTAATTATCCAATGATCTTGAATTTTATGAATAAAAGTATCATTGATTTGCAAGGATTTTGTTTAGTTTTTCACTGTTTTTATGGCTTGTAAATGGTTAACTTGCACGCAGATTATGACTGGCGTGAGGCGCAGATGAAGTTCGATTATCTCTTCAGGAATGTCACCGTGATTGACGGCTCCGGCGGTGCGGAATACCTGGCCGATGTGGCGGTGCAGGGTGACCGAATAGCCGATATTGCGCCGGGGATTTCCGGCGAGGCCGTGCATGAGATCGACGGCAGCGGGCGGGTATTAGCGCCGGGGTTTATTGATGTTCACACCCATGACGACATTAACGTGATCCGTTTTCCTGAGTATCTGCCGAAAATTAGCCAGGGCATTACTACGGTGATCGTCGGTAACTGCGGCATCAGTGCGGCGGGGGCGACCATCAATGCGCTGGTGCCCGACCCGATGAATTTGCTGGGTGAGGCGCACCAGTTTGTTTATCCCACCGTCGAAGCGTACGCCCATGCCGTGGAGCAGGCTCGCCCGGCGATTAACGTGGGTACGCTGATAGGCCATACCGCGCTGCGTAACAACCAGATGGATGATTTGTTCCGCCCGGCGACGGAAGCGGAGATTCTCGCCATGCGCGGCCAGCTAAAACAGGCGCTGCAGCAGGGGGCGCTTGGGCTGAGCACCGGCCTGGCCTATGCCAGCGCGTTCCAGTCCACCACCGAAGAGGTGATGGCGCTGGTGGAGGAATTAGCGGCGGAGAAGGGGATTTACACCACCCATTTGCGCTCCGAGTTTGAGCCGATTCTTGAGGCGCTGGATGAGGCTTTCCGCATTGGCCGCCACGGGAAAGTGCCGGTTGTGGTGTCGCACCACAAATGCGCCGGGGCGAAAAACTGGGGCCGCACGGTTGAAACGCTGAAGTTGTTCGACAAAGTACGCGAGCAGCAGGATGTCTCTTGCGACTGCTATCCGTATTCCGCCAGCTCTTCAACGCTGGACATGAAACAGATCACCGACGAGTTCGAGATCGTGATTACCTGGTCTGAACCGCACCCGGAGGTCGCCGGGCGGTCGCTGAAGCAAATTGCTGATGACTGGTCGATGTCACTTCACGAAGCGGGAAAATTACTGATGCCCGCAGGGGCGATTTACTACAACATGGACGAGCAGGACGTGCGGCGTGTGCTGCGCTACCCGGCGACAATGGTCGGGTCAGACGGGCTACCGAACGATCCGATGCCGCATCCCCGCCTGTGGGGCGCATTCCCCCGCGTGCTGGGGCACTACAGCCGCGATGAGAAGCTTTTCCCGCTGACGCAGGCGGTGCATAAGATGACGGGAATGTCGGCGGCACGGTTCCAGTTGCCCGAACGGGGCCTGGTGAAGCGCGGTTATTATGCTGACCTGGTGTTGTTCGACCCGCTGACCGTGCGCGACGTCGCGAGCTTCAATAACCCGAAGCAGCCTGCGGCGGGTATTGAAGCGGTGATGGTGAACGGCGTGATGAGCTATGGGGTCGAGCAGAAGGTGACTGGCCGAGCTGGGCGATTTCTGCGTCGGCAGAAGTGAATTTAGACCCTCTCCCCAGAGGGGAGAGGGGGAAAACAAGCGTGAATTTGGGATTAGATCTTTTCTTTTTCCTCACTCCGGCCCTCTGCTCAATGGGGAAAGGTGAAGCCGTTCCCGAGCTGGACGTTTGTCCCCGGACCGTACACAGGGAGAGGGTTAGGGTGAGGGTAAACCGATCAACAAGGAGCAATGATGAGCATTAAACGTTATGGCGTGGGCGGCAGTACCGGCACCGGCGGGCAGCCGCTACCTTTTGCCAAAGCCGTAGAAGCGGCCGGGTGGCTGTATGTGTCCGGCCAGACGCCGATGAAAGACGGCGAAGTGGTTGAAGGCGGGATTGTCGACCAGTCGCGGCTGGCGATTCAAAACTGCGTGGATATCATGACTGAAGCGGGCTACACCCTCGCTGACGTGGTCCACGTGAAGGTCTACCTGACTGACGCCCGCTACTTCCAGTCCTTCAATAAAGTGTTCCGGGAGTTCTTCGGTGACCACCCGCCGGCCCGCGTGTGCTGCGTGGCGGACCTGGTGGTGGACTGTAAAGTTGAAGTGGATGTGACCTGCTACCGCGCCGACCGGGGTTAATCGCCTAGCGGCTGCCTGTCTGCCCCGCCGCGATGGCTGTCCAGCGCCAGCTTGATGCGGCGCAGCCGGTCCTTCGCCTGGCTTTTGTTGGCCATCGCCAGTTCGGTGGCCAACACATCAATCATCGCCAGCATGGCGTAACGCGAAGTGCTCGGCTTAAAAATGTAGTCGTTCTCGCGAATAATCAGCGGTAATACGATATCGGCCTGTTCAGCCAGAGGTGTTCCCTGCGGGGTAATGGCGATGATCTTTGCGCCGTACTGGCGGGCAATCGCCGCGCTCTCCACCACTTCCGGCGTGTAGCCTCCCAGTGATAGCGCCACCACCACATCGTTGGAGGCCACCGACGCCGCCATCATTCTCGCCAGCAGGCCATCGCTTTGGCTCACCACCGGCAGGCCCAGGCGAAAGAGACGAAACTGTAACTCCTGCGCGCAAATGGTTGATCCGCCGCCCATGCCCAGCGCCAGGATTTGCCGCGCGTTGCTCAGCCAGGTCACGGCCTTGTTGAGTGACTCCGGGTTTAGCGCGCGGCGGTTGATATCCAGCACGTTGATGATGGTTTCGTAGATCCCCTGCACGCCTTCGAGGTCCGGCACGTCGAGAATAAAGCGCTGCCCCACCGCCAGCGACTGGGCTAGTTTGACCTTCAGTTCGCGCACGTCCTTGCAGCCGATGGCGCGGGCAAAGCGGGTTATCGACGCCTGGCTGGTTTGCGTCTGGCGCGCCATTTCCGAAATGGGCAGCGCCGCGGCGGTTTGCACGTCGTCCAGAATAAACTGCGCAATGCGCTTTTCGGTGGCGGTCAGCTCAACGAAACGGTCGGTGATGCAGGAGATAATATCGATGGTGTAGCTCATGGCGCGACCCTGGTACTTGTGCAAAAAAGAGAAGGTACTTTGTACCATAAAACCGTTGCCAGGGTCGCTTCACTTGGATTCAGAATGGCTCACTAATCGCTTCCATACGTCGTTGCTTGATCGTGGCCCGAATAAACGCGGCGATGAAGACCAGGGCAGAAAGCACAACGATGGTCGGCGCGGGGGCGCTGTCGATAAAGAAGGAAAGGTAGACGCCAAGAAACGACGTGACGATAGCCTGCCCAAGCGCGACCAACATCATGCCTTTAAAGGTACGGGTCAGCAGCGAAGCGATAGCGCCTGGCGCGATAAGCAAGGAAATCGCGAGGATAATCCCCACCGCCTTCAGCGCCGCGACGATGGTCAGCGAAACCAGGCAGAGCAGGCCATAGTTCAACAGCTTCACGTTCAGGCCGGAGACCTGGGCCTGAATCGGGTCGAACGCATGCAGCAGGAAGTCCCGCCATTTTAGCCCCACAACAATTACCGTTAGCAGCACGATAGCGCCCGTTTGCAGAATATCGCTGCCGCTGACGCCCAGCATGTCGCCGAACAGAATATGGTCTAGATGGATATCTGGTTTCAGGTAGACGTAGAGCACCAGCCCGGCGCCAAACATGCCGGAGAAGACGATGCCCATCACCGTATCGCGCTTGATGCGGCTGTTGTCCTGCAGGTAGCCGGTGGCGAAGGCGCAAAACAGCCCGGCCACGAACGCGCCGAAGCCCAGCGGCAGGCCGACCATCCAGGCGATCACTACGCCGGGGAAGACCGCATGGCTCATGGCATCGCCCATCAGCGCCCAGCCTTTTAGCACCAGGAAGCAGGAGAGCAGCGCACACGGAATGGCGACCAGCGTGGTCATGGTCAGAGCGTTGATCATAAAGCCAAACTGGAAGGGCGAAAGCAGCGTGTCTAACAGGCTCATGGCGTTTGCTCCAGGCTCAGGCGCGCGCGCCGACGGTTAGCCAGCAGGCCGTGTTTGGGGGCAAACACGAAGGTTAGCAGGAAAATAAGCGTTTGCAGCACCACGATAATGCCGCCGGTGGCGCCATCGAGGAAGTAGCTTATCCAGGTGCCGAAGGCGCTGGTAAAGGTGCCTAACGTGACGGAAATGATCAGCAGTTTCGGGAAACGGTCGGTCAATAGATAAGCCGTTGCGCCCGGCGTGACCACCATGCAAATCACCAGAAACGCGCCAACGGTTTGCAGCGCCGCCACGGTGGTGGCCGACAACAGGGTGAAGAATAATCCTTTGAGCCACAAAGGGTTAAGGCCAATGGACCGCGCGTGGTTTTCGTCGAAGAAGGTCACCATCAGGTCTTTCCACTTCAGCAGCAGAATCGCCAGTGAGACAAAGCCGATGATCGCCAACTGCACGATATCCGACGGGGCGATGGCGAGAATATTGCCGAGCACGATGGTCTGGATGTTTACCGACGTCGGATTGAGCGACACCATAAACAGCCCGAGGCCAAAGAATGACGAAAAAATAAGGCCAATAATGGTGTCTTCGCGCAGGCGTGTGCGCTGGTTTAAAAACAGCATGGTGCCTGCGGCGAGGCCACCGGAGAAAAACGCGCCGATGGAAAACGGCAGGCCGAGCATATAGGCTCCGGCTACGCCAGGCACGATGGAGTGGGAAAGGGCGTCGCCGATCAGCGACCAGCCTTTCAGCATCAGGTAGCAGGAAAGAAAGGCGCACACGCCGCCGACCAGCGCTGATACCCAGATGGCGTTAAACATGTAGCCATAGCTAAACGGTTCAAGCAGGACGGACATTACGGCTCCCCTTTTAACGGCGCGCCGTGGATAAACGGCCTCTCGTCGTCGGTGAGGACGCTGGTTTCTTTCCCGGTTAAGGTGACGTGGCGCAGTACGCCGCTGAACGCCAGTTCCAGGTTTTCTTGCGTAAAAGTGACATTGGTCGGGCCGCAGGCCAGCACGGTGCCTTTCACCAGCACGGTGTAGTCGCAATAGTCGGTCACGGCGCCAAGGTTGTGGGTTGAAACCAGCATCGTGCGGCCTTCGTCCCGCAGCTCGCGCAGCAGGGCGATGATCTGCTCTTCCGTTTTCACGTCCACGCCGGTGAACGGTTCGTCCAGCAGAATCACCTGGCCGTCCTGGGCAATTGCCCGGGCGAGGAACACGCGCTTTTTCTGGCCGCCGGACAGTTCGCCAATTTGTCGCTTGCGGAAGTCGCTCATGCCGACGCGGGCGAGGGCGTTGTCTACCGCCTGTTTGTCGGCCTTGCCGGGAATGCGCAGCATCCCCATGTGGCCAAATCGGCCCATCATCACCACGTCTTCCACCAGCACCGGGAACGTCCAGTCCACGTCCTCGGACTGCGGCACATAGGCCACCAGGTTGTGGCGCAGTGCTTTTTTCGTGGGCATATCCAGAATCGAGATGCTACCGCTGGCCAGGCGCACAAAGCCCATGATCGCTTTAAACAGCGTGGATTTCCCGGAACCGTTGACGCCGACCAGCGCCGCAATGGTGCCGGTCGGGATTTCAAAGCTGGCCGCCCGCAGCGCGGTGTGGCCATTGCGATAGGTGACGCTGGCGTCCTGAACGACTATGCCGGGACGACGACTCATTTTTTCAGCCCTGCATTGATGCCGTTCACGATGGTGCTGGTGGTGACGCGCAGCAGATCAAGATAGGTGGGTACCGGGCCGTCTGCGGCACTTAAAGAATCGACATAAAGCACGCCGCCATAGTGTGCGCCAGACTCCCGCGCCGCCTGGCGAGCAGGTTTGTCGGAGATGGTGCTTTCGCTGAAGATCGTTGGGATCTGGTATTGGCGAATGCTGTCGATCACTTTGCGCACCTGCTGCGGGGTGCCCTGCTGATCGGCATTGATCGGCCACAGATAGAGTTCTTTCAGGCCAAAGTCGTTGGCGAGGTAGGAAAAAGCGCCTTCGCTGGTGACCAGCCAGCGCTTATCCGCCGGAATTTTTGCCAGTTCGTTGCGCAGCGGCTCGATGGTCTGCTGAATTTTCTGTTTGTAGGCTTCGGCGTTGCGGGTATAGGTCGCCGCGTTGTCTGGATCGTATTTGACGAACGCATCCCGGATGTTATCGACATAGATCAGCGCATTTTGCGGGGACATCCATGCGTGAGGGTTAGGTTTACCGTTATAAGGGCCTTCGGTGATGCCCGTAGGCTGAATGCCGGTGGTGACGACGACTTCGGGCACGCCTTTCAGATGTTGATAAAACTTCGCGAACCAGAGTTCCAGATTCAGCCCGTTGGTCAGGATCAGCTGCGCGCCCTGCGCCCGGCGAATGTCTCCCGGCGTCGGCTGGTATTCGTGAATTTCCGCTCCGGGCTTGGTGATAGACTCCACGTCTGCCGCGTCACCGGCTACGTTCTGCGCCATATCGGCGATGATAGTAAAGGTGGTGATCGCCTTAAATTTTGCCTGCGCCTGAGCGGCACCCAGCAACATCGCCAGCGCGGCGGCGGCAGCGACAATACTTTGCGTTAACTTCAGTTTCCCGGGCATCGTCTTCCCTCACGAGTGATTATAGATTCGGCGTTTATAGCAAGTGCTATAAAACATAGCTGCTGCTATAACTAAATGCAAACTATTATCATTTGTGTGATTTAAATGTGGGGGGCTTGTTCTGGTTGTTTCTTCATAACAAAGCTCTCGGTCTATGTCGGACAGGCTAAGGTCCGTTCACTTCTCCCCTTGTTTTATATACAGCCACCGTCACTCCCCCGAGACCCCGGACTCCCGGCGAAATAAATCGACCGCTGAAGCGGCAGACCTCCGTTTTATCTCCCAGTCCTGGGTCGGCTGAGACGCGTTCCCGACGCTCTCAGCCTCCGGCCGTTCCCGACGTCCGGACCCTGGCCAGTCGGAGAGAAAACAGAGGCGATTTAAGCCGGAACCGTGCCTCGCTTTTAACCTACAGCAACGTTTAAACGTTATATTCGCTTCAGATCTCAAAGCCACGCCCTTGTCCCCGGCTCTCATCGCCCCCGGTGATGACCCAACTCAGGCGGGGTTGAGCTGTCGGGAACAGAGAAAGAGAGCGATCGTCGGGAACGAATCGCGAACGACCCCGAATGTTTGGGTGATAGCCGGTGGGTTTACCGCTTCAGCGGCGATGAGCTCGCCGGGCGCCGGGGCTGTTCGGGGGATGGCGTTATCCCCCGGACACGTTCACCGTGCCGGGAACGTGCAGGTGAAAGCGATCTATTGGTGAACGGAAAAACTACGATATGAAATAGATCCTCCCCCTTCCCGAGAGAGGATTGGTGTGAAAGGCCTACAACCCTAATGCATCAAAATCTGAAGCATTGTGGCGCTCGGCCAACTGCACATCGCCCCAGGTGCGGTTCACGATGCGGCCACGCTTCACCGCCGGGCGGTTAGCCACTTCATCGGCCCAGCGGCCAAAGTGTTTGTAGGAGGCAATGTCGAGGAACTCGGCAGATTCGTACAGGCCACCTTTCGCCAGCGCGCCGTACCAGGTAAAGATAGCAATATCGGCGATTGTGTATTCATCTCCGGCGATAAAGCGGTTTTTCTCCAGCTGTTTATCGAGCACGTCCAGCTGACGCTTGGTTTCCATCGCGAAGCGGTTGATGGCGTACTCGATTTTGACCGGGGCATAGTGGTAGAAGTGGCCGAAGCCGCCGCCCAGATAAGGGGCGGAACCCTGCAGCCAGAACAGCCAGTTCAGCGCTTCGGTGCGCCCGGCGATGTCCTTCGGCAGGAAGTGGCCGAATTTTTCCGCGAGATAAAGCAGGATGTTGCCGGACTCAAACACGCGCAGCGGCGGCGTGACGGAGTGGTCAAACAGCGCCGGAATTTTAGAGTTTGGGTTCACTTCCACAAATCCGCTGGAGAACTGGTCGCCTTCGCCGATGCGAATCAGGTGCGCATCGTATTCTGCCCCGCTGATGCCCAGTGCCAGCAGCTCTTCCAGCAGAATCGTGACTTTCTGCCCGTTCGGCGTACCGAGCGAGTAGAGCTGCAGCGGGTGTTTGCCGACAGGCAGCGTTTTTTCATGAGTCGGGCCGGAAATCGGGCGGTTGATGCTGGAGAACTGACCGGCTTCGGTCTTGTTCCAGGTCCAGACTTTTGGGGGCTGGTAGTTGTGTTCGGACATCGCGTGATCTGCCTTCTTCTCAGGTTAGTTATCTGATGAAACTATCTTGAAGTGTAGCAAGAGGGAAGAGCCTGCCGGGCTATACCGCCAGAAAAGCGAAAGCCCGGCGTGGCATCAAACCGGTTTAAGCCCCGGTTGTACAAGGCCGTAAACCTGGTGATTCAGGTGGGAGGATTTTGCCAGTTCTGCGACGTGCGCGGCGACATCGGCCCGCATGACCATACCGTGAATTTCGGGGGTCTGGCTCAGCACAGCTTTGCCGGTGGGTTCACCGTGAAGCAGGCCACCGGGGCGAACAATAGCAAAGTTCAGCGTGCTGGTTTGCAGCCAGCTTTCGGCGAGGGATTTTTCCCGTACCGCCTGACCAAAGGCCGCTTTTGCCCGGTCGGATAAATAAGCCCAGCTTTCTCCGCAGCCTAAAGAGGTGACCAGCACCATGCGTGAGATCCCGGCTTTTTCGGCGCAGTCGATAACTGTCCGGTGGGCCTGGTAATCCTGTGAACCGCCCATCGTCGAAATGACGGTGGCGTCCTTGCCCGCCAGGCGGCAGGCTTCTGCGACAGCGTCTGCGTCGCAGGCGTCGCCGGTAATAACCTGGGCACCTGCCTCACGCAGTTTTGCGGCGGCTTCTTCGTTACGCACCAGTGCAACAACGGGGCGATTTTCTGCCAAAGCCAGCTTCGCGGTTAGCGCGCCTACGCCCTTGCCCCCGGCCCCAAAAATTAACCATGGCGTCATGCAATATTTCCCTTAAGTGTCTCTGCCAGCGCACGAAAAGCTGCCAGCTGGTCTGCCAGTAATTGGCGGTGATCGTCGCGCCCGATGAAGATTTTCAGCATCGCGCTGCCCGCCTGATTGAAGAACAGAATCGAGGCGGTGTCCATCCCCATAAACTTGCGCTCCACCAACGCGATGTGGGTGCAGTTGGCCGCTTTGATATGCCCCGTCATGCCTTTTTTGCCGCGCAGGTTAAAATAGCCGTGGCGGTGGAAGCCGGAGGGCAGTTCTCCGGAAAATTCAATAATCACATCGGCGGTGTGTACCAGCGTGGTGACGCTGCCCCATTCGACAACGGTGTCCCAAACGGTGTCGAACTGCTCGCCGCTAACCAGCGCCTGAGCGGGGAGCTGGGAGACAACATCCAGCAGGGTGACATTATATTGTGTGGCAATAGATTCCAGCGTGCCGTCCGGCTGGGTTTTTAAGTAATCGGCGAGGGAAACGGAAGTCATAGCGTTGCTCCTTGTGGTTTTTTGTCCGTTGTTATTGGGGTATTGAGGGCGGCAACCAGCGTCTGCAGCGACTGGAAGATATTGCTGGCCCAGAAGCGGCCTTCGTCGGTCAGGCGCAGGCAGGTTGAGTCATCCCGGGTCAGGCCAGAGTCGTGCCATTGAGTCAGCAGCGGCTGGAGCAGATGCGCATCGGCGGTTAACTCGTCGAGAGGCACGCGGGCGGTTTCAATGCCTGCCTGGAGGCGATGCCGCCAGCGGTAGCCTGGGTCAGTGGTGCGGGCCATCATCATCAGCGGTTTTTTTCCGGCGGCGACGGCGGCGTGCCAGGTCTCCAGGTTGCGTTCAACCATCCAGGAGTAGCCGTTAACCGAGCCGCCCGCGCCGGAGCCAAAGGCCAGGCAGTCTGCCCCCTGTTTAATCAGCAGGTTGTAAAGGTTGCGTTCCCGCGTGGTGCGAGCCCAGTGGCTGTTGCTGATGCAGCGCCAGCCTGCGCTGTCCATGAAGTCGCAGCCCTGCAGGTACAAATCCCTGCGTTCGGCTGGGGAAGGCAGCGTGACGCGTCCATTTTCTACAGCTTTACCCAGCGGCGTTTGCGGTAGCAAATTCAGGGCATAAAGATCGACCCCGTCGAGGCCGATGTCCCGCGCGATAGCCAGGTCTTCGGCCCACAGCTTTTGATCCTGCCCCGGAAGGCCAAACAGCAGATCGCAGACCACGGCGGCACGATCGCGTTTGCAGAGGTTTTCCATAAAGCGTCGGGCGGTGGGGCCGTCGGAGGTGCGCGCCATTTTTTTGCGGATTTTGCTGTTAAACGACTGGATGCCGATGGAGAAGCGGTTGGCTCCGGCGTCGAGGCAGGCGTCGATGCGCTCATCATTAAAATTCAGCACCCGGCCTTCAATGGTGATTTCGCAGTCCGGGGCCAGCGGCAGGCTGCGGCGCAGGGCGGTAATGATCCGCGCTAAATCTTTGGCTGACAGCGCCGAAGGCGTGCCACCGCCAAAGTAGATGGCGTGAATGGGGGCCGACTGGTGCAGCGGGCTGCTGGCCTCCAGCTCGATTTCCCTGAGCAGCGCGTCGGTATAGCGTTCGCAGTGGTCTGCTTCATAACGATTCTGGTAAAAACCGCAGAAGGTACAGTGCGTTGCGCAGAAGGGAATATGGAGGTAAACCAGCCTTTTGCCGGGAGGCGTTGGGCTGGTAATCACCTGTTGCCAGGTGTGCTCCAGCTGTTCTTTGGCGATGGGCATTGCGCCGCGCCACGGCATGGTGGCGTGACGATCCTTAAAGGGTTGCCCGCCGGGGAGCGCAAAGTGCGCCTGGAGATCCAGTTCAGGTTTCATGTTCAACATCGCTCATTTCAAAGTAATCCTTAATCTTTCTGGCCGGACTCGGGCCAAAACTGGTGATGCAGCAGTTCCACGGCCTCTGCGACGCGCGGGCCCATGCCCAGAATCAAAGCCTGATCGATAATGACTATCCGCTTGTTTTTCCAGGCGGAGGTATGGGTGATCCCGGGAATGGCCTTCAGCGCTTCGGGGTTGCCCTGGGTCATTTGAGTCGTCGCGACGATGACCTCAGGGTTGGCGGCGATCATCGCCTCGGTGCTGTAGCTCTGGTACTGACGATGCCGGGCGATATTTTTTGCTCCGGCCATGCTAAGGATGGAGTCGGCCACGCTGCCCGCGCCGGCAACCTGCGGCACGCTGCCGCCCGCGGAGAGAATAAACATCGCTTTGACGGGGTGTGGCTTCAGCACGTTACGTTTGCTAATCACCTCCAGCCGCTGTTTAAGGCTGGCAATCAGCGCCTCTCCCTGCGGCTGGCGCTGTAAGGTCATCGCCAGAGTTTGAATGTTGGTGTACATCTGCTCGACGGTGGCGGGCACTCGCGGGAGCTGCAGGACATTCACCTTTGCCTTTTCCAACTGCCCGATGACGATGTGCGGCCCGGCGTCCTGCCAGGTAATGAAGCGCCCGGGGCGCAGCGACAAGATGGATTCACTGCTGAGCTGCATCCAGGAACCGATGTGCGGCAGCTTTGCCGTTTCCGGCGGCCAGGTGGTGGTTTCATCCACGCCAACCATCTGGCTACCCGCGTCGAGGGCATAAACAAGCTCGCTCAGGGAGCCGCCAGCGACGACCAGCCGCTCGCTAGCCTGGCTGGAAAAAGAAGTCGTCAGTGCCAGCAGTGCGGCAAAAAAATGTCTCTTCATCAGAATTTCCACCCAAAGCCGATGGCCGTGTTGAAGCCCGCTTCCGGGATAGATTCGTGGGCGGTCTGGTAGCGTTTGTTGGTCAGGTTGTTCAGCGCCAGGTTGACCAGGTACTGGTCGTTGTCACCAAACTCGGCGTTGACGGCCAGGTTTAACGTGGCCCAGCCGGAGTAGCGCCTTTCACTGTCACCGGTGTTTTCTTTGGCACGCGAGGCCGCGCGAATAAAGGCGTCGGAGGTGATATTCATGGCGTTAAGCATCAGCGTATGTCTGACCCCGAAGCGGCCATTGACGACAGGCTCGCCGGTATCCCAGGTTTTTAGCGAGTCGCTTTCATACTGACGACGCAGGAGATTGCCGCTCAGGTAAGGGGAGACGGCCCAGCCGTTGTACTCCGCGCTCAGCTCAATGCCGTAGGTTTTGGCCCGGTTGATGTTGTCATAAAAGCGGTAGTTGGCCCGGGAACTGCTGCTGTTCCCCAGACAGAGGGCTTGCCCTTCGCAGGCTCGTGATGCGACGTAATCTTTGGCTTCGGAATAGTAGAGCGTGCTGTCAATCAGCCACAGGTTGCCTTTGTAGCGGGCGCCAATTTCGTAGTTGTTGGAGTGTTCCGGGCGCAGATCAGGGTTGCCGTAAGTCACGCCGCCGCCGGCGGAAGTCTGCATAAACTGCTGCACCAGCGTCGGGAAGACGTAGCCCTGGGCAAAGGCTGCACGCAGCTCGATATCTTTAAACCCGGAGTAGTTCAGGCTGGTCGCCGCCACGAACTGGCTATCGCTGGCGGATTTGTTGCCGGTTGCGGTGTGGGTTGTGACGCCGCCTTGGGTTTTTTGTGTGCTGCTATCAATGAGTTTGGAGGAGAGCCAGTACTGGCGGGCACCCGCCGTCCATGTCCAGTCATCGGCCAGGTGCCAGGCGTTCTGCGCAAACAGTGAGGTATTGCTTTGTTCCGATTTGTCCTGCGACTGGCTGTGGGTTTCAGTATCAAAGATCCCGGTTTTGGCCGTCTGCCGCGTGTAGCCGCTGCCGCTCTGGTCTACCTTGTCGTGCTGATACTGCGCCCCAAGCACCAGATCGTTTCCGGCGGGCAGGGAGAAGTTTGTTTGCAGCGTGACGCCCTGGGTGTACTGCTTGTCATTGGTCTGGGTCTGATTTTTTACGCTTAGCGCCTGAATGGCCGGCGAAGGAATCACCTGTGTAGTCGCGACTTCATTGTTAAACCGGCGTTCGACGGTTTGGCTGTAGGCATCCAGATGGATTTTTTTCAGGTAATTTCCGTCGACATCAAGGTCGTAAAACAGCCCGATTTTTTCCCGCGTCATTTTCGGGATCCTGACGCTAAAGGCGTCGAACTGTTGGTCTGGATCGTTGTACCAGGTTTGCGTGGCGAGGCTGTAGCGGTCGAGAGACAGGCCAATTTTCTGACGATCGAAACGGTAACCCAGCCACAGTCCCTGGCCGTTATTGCGGAAGTGCGTGTTATCCAGCCGCCCATCCGGGGTTTTTCTGTTGCCCTGGTCCGAGTAGCTGCCGTTGATGCGGTAGTCTAACTGGCCGATGCTGCCCCAGGCGGCGGCGGATTCCTCCCAGCCTGCGGTGGCGGAGTTCCAGGTTGCTTTGACCAGCCCGGCCAACGGCTTATCACCGCCTTTTTTGGTGATGAAATTCACCACGCCGCCGATGGCCTGTGAGCCGTAGAGCACGGAATAGGGGCCTTTAATGACTTCAATACGCTCCAGAGCCGATTCATCCACCAGCAGCCCCGCGCCGTAGTCCTGCCCGGCGCGTTGGTAGGTGACTTGCTGACCATCAATCAGAATCAACACGCGCGATGAGGCTTCGCCCCGGATGCGGATTTGCTTGCGGCCCGCGAGCGCGTTATCGGTGACTTCTACCCCGGGAATATCTTTGAGGTCGTCTGCAATGGAGACGCTGGTGGAGTTTTCCAGCGTTTTGCTGTCAACCACCTGGACGGTAACCGGGCTGTTCCAGAGGTTGGTTTCCGTGCGGCTGGCACTGACGATAATCGTGTCATCAGGCGCGGTGTTTGGCTGGGCGAAAGCGCTATCCGGTGCGGTAAGTGCGCCGGCAATCAACAGAGGTACGACTGAAAAGGTTGCGTAGGTTTCACATTTCCCTGGCATAAACCCATCCTTGTGAACGTTAATGATATTTATTATCGTTCGCCTTTATAGCCAGGAGTAGCGTACATATCCACCGTTTAACCTGCTAACCAGATGCAACTTTGATTTTGGTCAAAGGAGATGGGCCCGTGCGCGGTGAGCCTGCCAAAGAGGGGTAACTTTCTGCGCCCGGGCGCAGAACGTATCACTTTTATGTTGCTAACCTGTTTATTTCCTCAACGAACCTACAAAAAAAAGCAGTGAGTCTGGAAAGAGGAATGCCGTTTATTTTCCATTGCATTGACGCTTTGTAATGTCCTGTGGTGGGAAAATATTATTATCCCGAACGTGTTTCCGATGAGATACAGCCAGAAACAATTAGCCAATTTATGTAAAGGAGTGATGTTTATATGTTGCAGCACAGGGACGGGAAAATACTCCTTTTATTTATTAGTTTCCTTATTATTTATCTGCTACCGGGAATATACGGCCATACGCCGTGGAAGCAGGATGAAAACTATACCTTCGGCGTCATTCAAACCATGTATGAAACGGGCAATTGGTTAGTGCCTGTGAACGCCGGTGAGCCGTTTATGGAAAAGCCGCCGCTTTATTACTGGACGGCAACGCTAATGGCGCATTTATTTTCCGGTATGATGCCGCTCCACGATGCTGCCCGAAGTGCGACGCTTTTGTTTTCAATTATTAATTTTTCCTTCTTTATTCTGCTGGCGAGAAGAGTATTCCGCAGTGAAAGCCTGGTAGATTACCGTATCTGGCTGGCCTTCGCCGTTTATATCAGCGCCCCGGGCATCCTGCGCCACAGCCATGATATGTTCAGCGATACCGCGCTCACCGCAGGCGCAACCGTGGCGCTGTATGGCATTGTCGGGTTGATTCGCCAGGAGAAAGTGGCCGCCTCGGCGGTATGGCTTGGCCTGGGCACAATAGCAACGATGTTATCCAAAGGCGTATTTATTCCCGGCGTATTATGGATAACTTTATTTTTAAGCGCTTTCTTTTTCACACAATGCCGGACTAAAGCATTTTGGTATCCGGTTATTCTCTCAGGACTGCTAGCGCTTATTTTTATTCTTCCCTGGCCAGTGTTGCTTTACAGTAAACATCCCGATCTTTTTATGGCGTGGTTTTGGGAAAATAACATTGGCCGTTTTCTTGGCTTTTCCGTTGCTAAGCTGGGCGCCAAAGCAAACCTGATGCGTGTGCCTGAGGCCGTTGCGCTTTTTGCTCTGCCAGCCGGGATGTTAGCGACAGTTTATTTTCTTCGTCATCCACTTCAGCGGTTGAGAAACCCGGATGAGTTTGTGATTACGCTTTTTCCGTTGCTCGGCATTATTATTCTGCAGATGTCGGCCACCAGTCGCGCTTTATATTTAATGCCCTTTGTGGCCCCAATGGCTATATTGGGATCCCAGCTTTTACCTGCAATAAAAGAGAAAGCACTGCGTTATTTCTCCTGTTTTGCCGTCGCGCTATGGTCAGCTTCGCTTGCAGGGGTTTGGGGCATTTATCTGCTTAAGGTGGGTGGCGATCAAAAAGGCTGGCTGGCTCCGCTTGAGCGCTGGCTGCCGGCGAGCTACGAGCTGCATTTATCCTGGCCGCCATTTGTGTTTGCCCTGGTCGTTACCGCGCTGTGGATCTGTCGGGGGCGTTTATCTGCGGCACTCAACCCGGTGTTGCGCGCGGCATTCAGTTGGGGGTTAGGCGTGACCGTTGTCTGGAGCGTGGCGTTCACGTTAATGGTGGGCTGGTTCGACTACAGCAAAGGTTATGCTGGGGTATTTAAGGATCTCAAAAGCCATCTGGCGGGGCAGTACCTGGCGGATGACTGCATGGCTTCTTACCGGCTGGGGGAGTCAGAGGCGCCGATGCTTTATTACTTTGCCGGGATCCTGCATCAGCCACAAACAACCTTCCGCCAGCCTGAGCGCTGCCGCTGGCTGATTGTGCTGGGCGACAAGCTGCAGCCCGCGCCGAAGGGAATGGTTTTTTTCTGGGAAGATAATCGCCCCGGTGAGAAGCGTAACAACCTGATGGTGTACCGGGACGTTTCAAAAAATAACGACTAAAAACCTGGGCCGGGTTTACAAGGCTCAGCCAGGCAGGCCTTCTACAATAGTGATCATCGCTTCTGCGACGCTGGCCCTTTCCTGGCGAGCGCGCTGGTATTCCGGTGAGTGGTAGCAGGCCAGCGCCGTCTCCATATCGGCGAACTCAATGACGACATGCCGGGCGAAAGCCGCATCACCCTCTACAACTTCCGCTTTGCCGCCTCTCGCCAAAAAGCGGGCGTTGTAGCGCGTAAAGGCTGCCGGGGATAAATCGATATAGTTTTGATACTGCTTAGGGTTGTGAACGGTTACGTGGGCAATCCAGTATGCGGCCATGCTTTGCTCCTGTAGGGGGGAAGGCTGTTTGTCAGCCAATCTAGCACAGCGGTGAACGGCCGTGTTGCCGGAAAGAGGCGGCATGATGTGGTGGCTCATCGCTCAATTTGACGTTGTACATTTCATTACACGCCGATACCAATCACTCACTGAAGAGTTTGTTCCACGCGCCTATAGTTCATTTCAACGGCCCCGCAGTGGGGTAAACACGAAAACAAATTCGAGGATGTCGAAATGAAAAAAGTATTAGCTCTGGTTGTTGCCGCTGCTATGGGTCTGTCTTCCGCCGCTTTCGCTGCTGACACTACCGCTACCGCACCAGCTGCTGCGCCGGCAACCACCGCCGCTGCGCCTGCTGCTAAAGCGCCAGCGGCAAAAGTAACGCACCACAAGAAACACAAAAAATCTGCCGTTCAGAAAGCACAGGCCGCTAAAAAGAAACACAAAAAAGCCGCTAAGCCAGCCACCGAGCAGAAAGCTCAGGCTGCTAAAAAGCACCACAAAAAAGCAGTAAAACCAGCTGCGCAGAAAGCTCAGGCTGCTAAAAAGCACCACAAAAAAGCAGTAAAACCAGCTGCGCAGAAGGCTCAGGCTGCTAAAAAGCACCACAAAAAAGCAGTAAAACCTGTTGCTCAGAAAGCGCAGGCTGCTAAGAAACACGTGAAAAAACATCACAAAGTTGCTGCAAAACCGGCTGTTAAGCCAGCTGCATAAGTTTGACGGGGCAACCCCGTTAGCTTGAAGCGTTAACACAAACACCCGGCTTGCCGGGTGTTTCTTTCTGGAGTTCAGATAATGTTGCGACGCTACAGTTTCGAATTAATCCTCACCGCGCTGCTGACCTGCGGCCTAATCACGCTGAATTTTTGGCTTCAGTAGATTCTGTTCTTCCTGAGTTCTAAAAAACCACCAGCCCCTGCTTTACTCAGAAATACAGGCCAGCGCCTGGTTGAGATACTAGTGCAGATTAGCGCTGTAGTTTTTATTTGGCTCTGGAAAAGCGGTTGGAAGAGGGCGATGTCGATGCAGTCGTGTAATCGTTCAGTTCGATGTAGAGTCCGTATCGCCAAAAGCAAAAAAACCGCCATAGGCGGGTTCTTCTAAATAGTGGTGCCCGGACTCGGACAAAAACGTCAGGAACGTTTTTGAACAGCGCTTGCGCTGGCCCCTTATGGGGTGAGTCTCAGGGATGAGACGAATAATCGACTTTCAGTTCGATGCAGAGTCCGTATCGCCAAAAGCAAAAAACCCGCCATAGGCGGGTTCTTCTAAAGAATGGTGCCCGGACTCGGAATCGAACCAAGGACACGGGGATTTTCAATCCCCTGCTCTACCGACTGAGCTATCCGGGCAACGGGCCGCATTAAACCGTAAAGGCCGCCAGGCGTCAACGGCTTTGTCATAAAAATTACCTAAAACTATGCTGATTGCCTGCTTTTCAGTCAAAGACAGCAAAAAGACGTGCTTCAGGTTAATGCCCCGCCGGTGCGGCACAGCGCAAAGCGCAGAATATCTTCCGCAAGGGTTCTGGCCGTGTCGATATCAGCCTGGCTACGCTTCACCAATAGCTTGCTCAGGCAGCCTTCCAGCACCAATTCCATTTGGTGCGCGACCATGGTTGGGTCGTCCACTTCCATTTGTGTGAGCAGCTCGTGCGTGTATTCCCAGGCCGCTTTTTTCTGCTGGTCCGCCAGTTGATGAATCGGGTGCGCGGCATCAGGGTAGAAGGTGCAGGCGGCAATAAACAGGCAGCCGGGATAACGCTGGTTGCTCACGCATTCGGTCAGGGCGTGGTAGCGCTTAAGCAGCTTTTGCTCCGGCGTTAACTCTTCGTCCAGCATCAGCTGACGCCGCCAGACATCCACCTGCGAACTTAAGTAGCGCAGGGCGTCGTACAGCAGGGCTTCGCTGTCGGGCCAGAACTGGCGAATCTCAGCGAGCGGATAATCGGCTTCTTTCGCCACCATCTCCAGCGTCGTGCTGGCAATGCCTTCACGTTCAAGGACATGCAGGGCGTGCTCTAAAACTTCTTCGCGTTGCACGGTTTTCTCCTTACGTTTCCCAACGGATCAAGTGTTGTTTACTGGCTGCGATTGCGCAAATGCTCGCTGAACGCGGAGGCGTCCATAAAGCCTGTGACGCGGTCTGCCGGTTGTTCAACGCCGTTAGCATCAAAGAATAAAATGGTTGGCAGGCCAAGCACCTGTAAATGCTTCAGCAGGGCTTTGTCGTCGGCGTTATTTGCCGTGACATCGGCCTGCAGTAAAACGGTGCCAGACAGCGCTTTTTGCACCTGCGGATCGCTAAAGGTGTATTTCTCAAACTCTTTACACGCCACGCACCAGTCGGCGTACAAATCTAACATCACCGGTTTGCCTTTCGCCCCGGCTAGCGCGGCGTCGAGCTGCTCAACGTTGGCTATTTTGTTAAAGCTGAGGTGAGGGACGGACTGAACGGATGCCGGAGAGCCAAAAGCCCAGTCCTGCAGCGGACGAGCGGACACCAGCGCGGCACCCAGAAGAATAATTTGTAGCATGCGTAGCCAGGACTTCTTCGCTCCAAGGCTGGTGATAAATGCCCAACTGAAGAAGGCGACGCCCAGCAGGCCCCACAGCCTCAGCCCCCAGATGTCGCCCAGCACACGCTCCAGCAGGAAGACCGGCAGCGCCAGAATCACAAAACCAAAGGCGGTTTTGACGCTTTCCATCCACGGCCCGCTTTTCGGCAGCAGGCGATTACCGAAGACGGTAATCAGGATTAGCGGCAGGCCCATGCCCAGCGCGTAAAGGTAAAGCGTGCCGCCGCCGAGCCACATATTTCCGCTTTGCGCGATGTACAGCAGGATAGCGCTAAGCGGCGCGGTGGTGCACGGCGAGCAGATAAGCCCGGCCAGCGCGCCCATAGCAAAGACGCCGCCCGCCGAGCCGCCCTGCTGGCGGTTGCTCATCAGCGCCAGGCGCGTTTGCAGCGACGAGGGCAGTTGCAGCGTGAACAGACCGAACATCGAGGCGGCGAGCAGGATAAAGAGCGCCGACAGGCCAATCAGCACGTATGGGTGCTGGAGTGCCGCCTGGAACTGGAGTCCTGCGGCGGCAACGACAAGACCGAGTGCGGTGTAGGTCAGCGCCATGCCCTGGACGTATACAAAGGCCAGCAGCAGCGCCCGGGCAGTGGACAGGCGTTGTTTACCACCTAGTACGATGCCGGAAATGAGCGGGTACATCGGCAGCACGCAGGGCGTGAAGGCGATGCCGATGCCGATCAGGAAGGCCCACAGCGCGGAGAAGGGGAGCGATGCGGGTGCGGAGCTGTCTGTTCCCCTCACCCCGGCCCTCTCCCCAGAAGGGGAGAGGGAGGAAGAAATATTGGCCTCGTCTCTTGATGGGGAGAGGGAGGAAGACACATTGGCATCATTAGCCGACGCAGCAATAGCACTCAACGGCACAACGCGCGTTTCCGGCGGATAGCAGAATCCGGCTTCGGCGCAGCCCTGGTAAGTGACGCTGACGGACGAACCTTTATTGGCGGCATTTACCGTAATGGGCAGAGTTAGCTGCTGGGTGAAGATCTCCGTTTTGCCGTAGAACTCATCTTCGTGCCAGGTGCCTTTAGGCATAACCAGGGGCGTAATGTCCGCGCTGGTGGGCACCACTTTGATCTGCTGGCGATAGAGATAATAGCCGGGTTTTATCTGCCAGCTGAGCGTCAGCTTGTGCTCGGCCTGCTGAAAGTCAAAGGCAAAAGCCTGGTCGACCGGGACAAACTGCGTTTTATTCTGGGCGTCAAACAGCCCGGCGAAGGCCTGCGAACTGCATAACAGCAGGACTAGCGTAATGATGCGTAGAGCCATGAGAGATATTCACTGTTTCCGTGTGCAACTGGCAGAACCAGTAGTTCTGGCGTTTGATAAGGGTGATGGGTTTTCAGGCAGGCAAGCAGTGCCTCCTGGCGTTCCACGTCGCTCTTGAGCAGCATTTGGACTTCGTACTCCTGCTCCAGCTTTCCTTCCCAGTAATAGAGCGAAGTTGCGCCCGGCAGCAGCGTCACGCAGGCGGCAAGTTTCTCCGCCAGCACTTTCGCGGCCAGATCCTGCGCGGTGGCTTCATCCGGGGCGGTACAGAGTACAACGACAGCCTGGGTCATCGACATCGCAAACCTCATCTGAGAAGAAAGTGCGATGACTATAACATGAGCAGAAGAAAACGGGCTGCATTGCAGCCCGCGTCTGGCGGAGATTTACAGTACGATCCCGCCGATGATAAAGCCGAGGATAACGCACAAAGTAATGGCAATGACGCCGGGGATCAGGAAGGCGTGGTTGAACACATATTTGCCGATACGGGTTGAGCCGGTGTCGTCCATTTCGACCGCTGCCAGCAGCGTCGGGTAGGTTGGCAGGACGAACAGCGCAGATACCGCTGCAAAAGAGGCGACGGCGGTTAATGGCGTGACGCCGAGCAGCAGGGCCGCAGGCATCAGCGCTTTCGTTGTGGCTGCCTGTGAATAGAGCAAGGTGGCCGCGAAGAACAGCACCACAGCCAGCAGCCACGGGTAACCGTTCAGCAGGTCACCGGCAACCGCCTGAATGTCGCTGATATGGGACTTAACGAAGGTATCGCCCAGCCATGCAACGCCGAGTACGCAAATACAGGCGCTCATGCCGGACTTAAAGGTGCTGGCGTTCAGCACTTCGCCAGTGTCGATTTTACAGGTGATGCTAATCAGCGTGGCGATGGTGAGCATAAACACAACAATCGCTTCGTTACGCGGCAGAACCGGGTTCTGAATCAGGCCGACGGTGTCGCTGATCGCGGTGGCATAGAACATCACGGCGACAATACCGATCAGGAATAGCAGTACCGAACGCTTGGCGTGCGGCTTCAGCTCGAAGACCTGGCTACCGCGCAGCTTCACTTCGCCTTTGGCAAGACGTTCCTGGTAAACCGGATCGTCTTTCAGCTCGCAGCCGAGGAAGTTACACACCACCGCGGTTAGCATCACGGCAATCAGCGTGACCGGGATACAGATACCTAGTAGCGTCAGGTAGCTCACGCCCATCGGCTCCAGAATGCCGGCAAAAAACACCACTGCAGCGGAAATCGGCGATGCCGTAATGGCAATTTGTGAGGCGACAACGGCGATAGAAAGCGGGCGAGAAGGGCGAATGCCCTGCTCTTTTGCCACTTCGGTAATCACCGGCAGCGTGGAAAAGGCCGTGTGGCCGGTCCCGGCCAGAATGGTCATAAACCAGGTGACCAGCGGCGCAAGGAAGGTGATGTATTTCGGATGGCGGCGCAGCATGCGTTCCGCAAGGCTGACCAGGTAGTCCATGCCACCTGCGACCTGCATGGCCGCAATCGCGGCGATCACCGCCATGATAATTTCGATCACGTCGAAGGGGATTGCCCCCGGTTTGATCTGGAAGATAAGGGTAAGCACCAGCACGCCGAGACCACCGGCAAAACCAATACCGATCCCTCCCAGCCTTGCCCCGAGATAGATCGCCAGCAGGACGACCACGAGTTCAGCACCAAACATAATTGCATCCTTGAGATTTAAATGAGATGAAAATGAAATGTTATGTTTTCGTATACCGTTAAAATGAAAAAGGCACGTCCGACTGGACGTGCCTTTTGGCGTTTATGTGGATGAGTTATTGTTCGCTTTCATCGGTATAGCGCTTAGCTTTGTAGACCGGGTGCATCAGGTTGTGGACGGAGAAGATATCGTCCAGCTCGGCTTCGGTCAGCAGGCCGCGCTCTAGCACGACCTCGCGCACGCTCTTGCCGGTTTCTGCGCAGATCTTGCCGACGATGTCGCCGTTGTGGTGGCCAATGAACGGGTTCAGGTAGGTCACGATACCGATGGAGTTGTACACGTAGCTCTCACACACTTCTTTATTCGCGGTGATGCCGTTAATGCATTTTTCCAGCAGGTTGTAGCAGGCGTTGGTCAGGATATGAATGGATTCGAACATTGCCTGGCCAATCACCGGCTCCATCACGTTCAGCTGCAGCTGACCTGCTTCGGATGCCATGGTCACCGTGGTGTCGTTGCCGATGACTTTGAAGCAAACTTGATTCACCACTTCCGGGACAACTGGGTTCACTTTGGCCGGCATGATAGAAGAACCCGCCTGCAGTTCTGGCAGGTTGATTTCGTTCAGGCCAGCGCGCGGGCCGGAAGAGAGCAGGCGCAGGTCGTTACAGATTTTGGACATTTTCACGGCCAGGCGCTTCAGGGAGCTGTGCACCATCACGTATGCGCCGCAGTCGGAAGTGGCTTCAATCAGGTCTTCTGCTGGTACGCAGGCAAGGCCGCTGACTTCTGCCAGTTTCTGTACGGCCAACTGCTGGTAGCCATCTGGCGTGTTGAGGCGGGTACCGATGGCGGTTGCGCCAAGGTTCACTTCCAACAGCAGTTCAGCGGTGCGCAGCAGGTTTTTAGTCTCTTCAGTCAGCAGCACGTTGAACGCGTGGAACTCCTGACCGAGGGTCATCGGAACAGCGTCCTGAAGCTGGGTGCGGCCCATTTTCAGGATCTCAGAAAACTCAACCGCTTTACGCTGGAAGCCTTCGCCCAGCTGATTAATGGCATCGATCAGTTTCACGATGGAAGCGTAAACTGCGATGCGGAAGCCGGTTGGGTAGGCGTCGTTAGTGGACTGGCATTTGTTGACGTGGTCGTTCGGGTTCAGGAACTGGTATTCACCTTTCTGGTGGCCCATCAGTTCCAGACCGATGTTAGCGAGGACTTCGTTGGTGTTCATGTTGACGGAAGTACCGGCGCCGCCCTGGTAGACGTCTACCGGGAACTGATCCATGCATTTGCCGTTGTTCAGGACTTCATCACAGGCCTGAATGATGGTGTTCGCGATGCTCTTAGGAATGGTTTGCAGTTCCTTGTTCGCCATTGCCGCCGCTTTTTTTACCATCACCATACCGCGTACAAATTCCGGTATGTCACTGATTTTACTGTTGCTAATGTAGAAGTTTTCAATCGCTCTCAGAGTATGAACGCCGTAGTAGGCATCCGCTGGCACTTCCCTGGTACCCAACAAATCTTCTTCGATACGAATGTTATTTAACATGTGAACCTTCTTAGTAAAGCTGCAGATAAATGCACTGTTTTATTCACACACACGAAATGTGGTTGTGAGCTTAATAGGCCGACGATTATGTCCATATTCGACCGCGTTGACGTGATGATATGCTGATGATAGCGAAAAGCAGTAACCTGGATCACTTATTAAAAGCCGCCACGCATAACAATTATTAATATGTGATATAGGTCAACAGTTGAAAATTTCCAGAAAAAATTCACGCAATAAACATTGATCTTTGTCTACAGCGTCGCCATCTCCCTCCTACGCGTAATTGCTAATCTATTTTTCGCGAGACCATTAACGGGCTCGCCCGATGACAGGAGCGTATAGTGCGCTGGATCCCGTTTATTGCCGTTTTCCTTTATGTTTACATCGAAATTTCGCTGTTCATACAGGTGGCACACGTTTTGGGGGTCTTTATGACCCTGATTCTGGTCATTTTCACTTCGGTGATTGGCCTTTCTCTGGTGCGTAACCAGGGCTTTAAAAACCTGATGCTGATGCAGCAGAAGATGGCGGCAGGCGAAAGCCCTGCGGCGGAGATGATCAAAAGCGTCTCGCTGATCATGGCCGGTATTTTGCTGCTGTTGCCGGGCTTTTTTACCGACTTCCTCGGTCTGCTGCTGCTGTTGCCGCCGGTGCAAAAGCACCTCACGCTCAAGCTGATGCCGCATTTGCGCTTCTCCCGCATGCCTGGCGGCGGTTTTAGCGCCGGTAGTGAAGGGGGCAATACATTCGACGGTGAGTTCCAGCGTAAAGACGACGCGCCAAAGCGCCTCGACGACCAGCACCGGAATGATCGTTAAATTTTAGTTTTTTTTGTTTTCCCCCCTTGAAGGGGGGAAAGCGCATCCCCATTAATCAGGTCACCAGCCGATTACCCCTGTGGGACGGCGTTACCTAACTATCTGATACTGACTTTCTCAAAGGAGAGCTATCAATGAGCATTCGTCCATTACATGATCGTGTCATCGTCAAGCGTAAAGAAGTTGAGTCCAAATCTGCGGGCGGCATCGTTCTGACTGGCTCCGCAGCGGGCAAATCAACTCGTGGCGAGATCATCGCTGTCGGTAAAGGCCGCATCCTGGAAAACGGTAGCGTGCAGCCGCTGGACGTGAAAGTGGGTGACATCGTTATCTTCAACGATGGCTACGGCGTGAAGTCCGAGAAAATCGACAACGAAGAAGTGCTGATCATGTCCGAAAGCGACATCCTGGCAATTGTTGAAGCGTAATTTGACGCACGAACCTGAACGAATTTGAGGAATAGAAGAAATGGCAGCTAAAGACGTAAAATTCGGTAACGACGCTCGTGTAAAAATGCTGCGCGGCGTTAACGTACTGGCAGATGCAGTGAAAGTTACCCTCGGTCCTAAAGGCCGTAACGTGGTTCTGGATAAATCTTTCGGTGCACCGACCATCACCAAAGATGGCGTTTCCGTAGCGCGTGAAATCGAGCTGGAAGACAAGTTCGAAAACATGGGTGCACAGATGGTAAAAGAAGTTGCCTCTAAAGCGAACGACGCTGCAGGCGACGGTACCACCACCGCAACCGTACTGGCTCAGGCTATCATCACCGAAGGTCTGAAAGCCGTTGCTGCGGGCATGAACCCAATGGACCTGAAACGCGGTATCGATAAAGCCGTTGTTGCCGCTGTTGAAGAGCTGAAAGCGCTGTCCGTGCCGTGCTCTGACTCTAAAGCGATTGCTCAGGTTGGTACTATCTCCGCTAACTCCGACGAAACCGTAGGTAAACTGATCGCTGAAGCGATGGATAAAGTCGGTAAAGAAGGCGTGATCACCGTTGAAGACGGTACCGGTCTGGAAGACGAACTGGACGTGGTTGAAGGTATGCAGTTCGACCGCGGCTACCTGTCCCCATACTTCATCAACAAGCCAGAAACTGGCGCTGTTGAGCTGGAAAGCCCGTTCATCCTGCTGGCTGACAAAAAAATCTCCAACATCCGTGAAATGCTGCCAGTGCTGGAAGCCGTTGCGAAAGCAGGCAAACCGCTGGTTATCATCGCTGAAGATGTTGAAGGCGAAGCGCTGGCTACCCTGGTGGTTAACACCATGCGTGGCATCGTGAAAGTGGCTGCGGTTAAAGCACCTGGCTTCGGCGACCGCCGTAAAGCTATGCTGCAGGACATCGCTACCCTGACCGGCGGTACCGTTATCTCTGAAGAGATCGGTATGGAGCTGGAAAAAGCGACCCTGGAAGACCTCGGCCAGGCTAAACGCGTTGTGATCAACAAAGACACCACCACCATCATCGATGGCGTGGGTGAAGAAGCCGCTATTCAGGGCCGCGTTGGTCAGATCCGTAAGCAGATCGAAGAAGCAACTTCTGACTATGACCGCGAAAAACTGCAGGAGCGCGTAGCGAAACTGGCAGGCGGCGTAGCGGTAATCAAAGTTGGTGCTGCTACCGAAGTTGAAATGAAAGAGAAAAAAGCTCGCGTCGACGATGCCCTGCACGCTACCCGTGCTGCGGTTGAAGAAGGCGTGGTTGCTGGTGGTGGTGTAGCGCTGGTTCGCGTTGCCGCTAAACTGGCTGGCCTGACCGCTCAGAACGAAGACCAGAACGTGGGTATCAAAGTTGCGCTGCGCGCGATGGAAGCTCCTCTGCGTCAGATCGTTTCTAACGCCGGTGAAGAGCCATCCGTTGTCACCAACGCGGTGAAAGCGGGCGAAGGTAACTACGGTTACAACGCCGCGACCGAAGAATACGGCAACATGATCGATTTCGGTATCTTGGACCCAACCAAAGTTACTCGTTCTGCTCTGCAGTACGCGGCTTCCGTGGCGGGCCTGATGATCACTACCGAGTGCATGGTCACCGACCTGCCTAAAGGCGATGCTCCTGACTTAGGCGCTGCTGGTGGTATGGGCGGCATGGGTGGCATGGGCGGCATGATGTAATTCGCCTTAGCACCTTGTGTTAAAGAAACCCTCAGTCAGAAATGTCTGGGGGTTTTTTCTTTTGTTCACACTCTGGTATAAGTGCTTACCGGGCAATAACGGCTCAATACCTTGATTACGGGGAATAACATGCGCATGAAAGTCTCATCAGGAGTGGTTCTGGCAGCGCTGCTGCTGGCAGGATGTAGCACGGGCAATCAGCTTAGCTCCAGCGGCCAGAGCGTTCGTTTTGTTGAAGACAAACCAGGAAGCGAATGCCGTCTATTAGGCACCGCGACCGGGGAACAGAGCAACTGGCTGTCTGGCCAGCACGGCGATGAAGGCGGGTCTATGCGCGGCGCGGCAAACGCACTGCGTAACAATGCGGCCGAAATGGGCGGCAACGTGCTGTACGGCGTGAGCAGCCCAACCCAGACGCTGCTCTCGAGCTTTGCGCCAACGGCCAGCCAAATGACGGGTCAGGTTTATAAGTGCCCGAACTGATTCGGTAAGTATTACCCTCACCCCGGCCCTCTCCTTCAGGGAGAGGGAGAAAAACGGACGTGCTTTTACTGATAGAGATCGAGGAAGGACTTGCGGTTCCCTGTCACTGGTAAGGAATAAAGTCGTGGGGCTTTTTCTACAGTTGAAGGCAGCACTAAGCGGTTCCCTCTCCTGAGGGAGAGGGTTAGGGTGAGAGCGTTAAGCTCTCACTTTTGCCGTAGCTGCAAATCCAGCGGCGTCTTACTTGGCTCTCCGCCTATTTCCCTCGCCAGCTTCGGCACCATATAGCCTGAAACCAGCGTCAGCAGCTTACGCATAATCGCCCGGGCCTCTTCGTCTTCTACCATAAAGTGCGCCGCACCTTGCACTCTGTCGAGCACGTGCAGGTAATACGGCATCACGCCCGCATTAAACAACGCATTACTAAGGTCGGCCAGGGTTTGTGCGTTGTCGTTCACGTCTCGCAGTAACACGCTTTGATTCAGCAGCGTGACGCCCGCCAGGCGTAGCTTTGCCATCGCCGAGCGGAAATCGTCGCCAATTTCCTGGGCGTGGTTAATATGATTAACCAGCAGCACCTGAAGCGATGAGCGGGCGATTCTTGCTGCCAGCCCATCGGTAATACGCGCCGGGATGACAATCGGCAGGCGGCTGTGAATACGCAGGCGTTTGATATGAGGAATGGCCTCCAGCTCGCTCATCAGCCAGTCCAGTTCATGATCTTTGGCCATCAGCGGGTCGCCGCCGGAGAAAATAATTTCGTCCAGCTCAGGATGTTCGCTGATATACGCCAGCGCCGTTTGCCAGTTGCGTTTGTTGCCCTGGTTGTCGGCATACGGGAAGTGGCGGCGGAAACAGTAGCGGCAGTTTACGGCGCAGCCACCTTTCACCAGCAGCAAGGCGCGGTTGCGGTACTTATGCAGCAGCCCTGGGACAACGCTGTGTTGCTCTTCCAGCGGATCGGTGGTGAAGCCGGGCGCGGCAACGAACTCCTGTTTTGCCGTCAAAACCTGACGCAGTAACGGGTCGTTGGGGTTACCTTTTTCCATGCGCGCGACGAAAGCGCGAGGGACGCGCAGGGCAAAAAGACGCCTTGCTTCACGCCCGGCAAGCAGTTCTTCATCGTCAGCTACATTTAAAATGTGCAGCAGTTCATCAGGATCGGTTATAACATCGGCAAGTTGCGTTAACCAATCTTCTCTGTGAGGGGGATTTAGGGTTACAATGTGTGCCATTTTTTTGGCTAAGCTACCAGTTAACAAATTCAGAGGGCCTTATGGCGACTTATTCTAGCAACGATTTCCGTGCCGGTCTTAAAATCATGATGGATGGCGAACCGTACGCGGTTGAAGCCAGCGAATTCGTAAAACCGGGCAAGGGCCAGGCATTCGCGCGCGTTAAGCTGCGTCGTCTGCTGACCGGTACCCGCGTTGAGAAAACCTTCAAGTCTACTGACTCTGCAGAAGGCGCTGACGTTGTCGATATGAACCTGACTTACCTGTACAACGACGGTGAGTTCTATCACTTCATGAACAACCAAACCTTCGAGCAGCTGGCTGCAGACGAAAAAGCCGTTGGCGAAAACGCTAAATGGCTGCTGGACCAGGCTGAGTGCATCGTGACCCTGTGGAACGGTCAGCCAATCTCCGTTACCCCACCGAACTTTGTTGAGCTGGAAATCGTTGAAACCGATCCAGGTCTGAAAGGTGACACTGCAGGGACCGGCGGCAAGCCAGCAACCCTGAGCACCGGCGCTGTGGTTAAAGTTCCGCTGTTCGTCCAGATCGGCGAAGTCATCAAAGTTGACACCCGTTCTGGTGAATACGTTTCTCGCGTGAAGTAATTCTCGTGAAGGTTCGCGGCGCGGTGCCTGAGGCTCGCGCCGCCGCTTTGTCAGGGCAGGGAAGATGAACCGTTTGTTGAAACAGATTCTTTTTATCTCGCTGCTGGCCGCTGCGCTGTCGGGTTGTAATACCACGCGTGGGTTTGGCGAAGACTTGCAACATCTCGGCGGCGCCATTGAGCGCGTAGCCAATAAATAGTCCCTGCCAGTTATCCGAAATCGCCTCGCTTTTCCTTCGTTGTTCATTTTTTTAGCTATGCTTAACAAGCTATACACAAACAACATAGTTATAAGGAAAAGCTCATGATTAAGAAAACCATTGCTGCGTTTTTCTCTCTCGTCGTTCTTTCATCCTTGTTGACCGCCTGTAACACCACCCGCGGCGTGGGCGAGGATATACAAAGCGGCGGTAAGGCTATTTCTGGTGCGGCAACAAAAGCGCAGGAATAATACTGTTCGGTACGGTGCTAGTGCCGTACCGTTATTCTAAAACAGCCTCCGGAATATTTAAAAAAAGCGATAATCTATTGTCGGCTCCCAGCTTTAATCGAATGTTTCGCTTATAGGTGTAAACCGTTTTTACGCTTATTTCCATCACTCTGGCAATATATTCGTTATTCGCCTCTTCCTTCCAGAGTTTTAATATTCTCTCTTCGCGTAAGGTCAGTAATGGCGTAATATGTCGTTTCACTTCACGGAATGGCGGGCGGGTCGCAATAGTCTGCTGAATCAATGCCGTTAATGCCGACAATGATACTGACTTATCCCAAATATCGTTAGTGCCTTGCGCCGCGCAGTACTCAGCAATGGTGGGGTGTTGCCCGCTTTGCAGCAGCAGCAGGCGCGTCGTATCGCCACAGGCAGAATAAATAGTCGAAAGCTGTTGGATATTATGCAATGCGGTTGAGAAACTGTTGAAGTCGGCGATCACCATATTCGGCTGCCATTTTATAATTTTTTCCCGGGCGAGAAGTAAACTGTCTGTCTCTGAAATACTCACTGCCGTAGCCAGATTATTTTTCTGATTGAGCAAGTGCGTCAGTCCCTGACGGCTGAAGTAACACCTATCAACCAATAATATTTTATACATTTTCACGCTTCACGTTAATCATTACTGCGGCGTTTGCAGGCTGGCAAACCACGTTTTATCATATGAATAAATTTGCCAAAATGAATCACGGAAATACGCGCGAATTCGCTGTCAATTCCAGGCTTAGCAAGGCCCGGCGAGTGAAACGATTATTTCATTGCGTAGCATTTGGATACGGATTTTCAGGCAGCCGTTTGGGTGCTAAAATCAGCTTCTCACCTAAGCCTTACGGGACGACCCGCAAGCGCATCTCACACCGGGGACGGCCCCATTTCTACTGGAGCTGTTATGGCCTGGATCGTACTGTTAATTGCCGGATTACTGGAAGTTGTTTGGGCGGTAGGACTGAAATATACCCACGGCTTTAGCCGCCTGTGGCCTAGCGTTATCACCATCGTCGCGATGGTTGTCAGCATGGCTTTGCTCGCCTGGGCGATGAAAACCCTGCCCACCGGCACGGCCTACGCGGTGTGGACCGGGATCGGTGCCGTCGGCGCGGCGATTACCGGCATTCTGCTGCTGGGAGAGTCGGCTAACCCGATGCGTCTGGCTAGCCTGGCTCTGATTGTGGTCGGGATCATTGGCTTGAAACTTTCCACGCATTAACTGCCTGGTTGTTTCACCCAAATCAATTTATCCACCGCAAAGCCCTGGCGAGCGGCGATAGCCAATAGCTGTTGCTTGAGATCGTGGCTGATGGTTGGTGTGCGGGACAGGATCCACAAATAGCTGAGATCCGGCCCGCATACCAGCGCATGGCGATAGTCTTTATCCAGCGCAATCACGTTATAGCCGCCGTAAAACGGGCCAAAAAAGGAGACTTTCAGCGCAGCGACGCTCGGGTCTCCGGTGAAATAAGCCTTCCCTTCCGCCTGCTGCCACATCTGCCTGTCCGGGTTGAATCCCCGGTTTATCACGCGCAGGCCGCCGTCATCCATAAAACTGTAGGTGGCCGTGACCTGATTCAGGCCGCTTTCAAAGCTGTGGTCCATTCGCGCAATTTCATACCAGGTGCCGATAAAGCGTTTTGCCTCGAAGTTTTGCACGACCGTGACGCTGGGGGGAGGAGTTGGTGAGCTACAGGAGACAACGAATAATGCGACCGCAAGCGCGGTGACAGCGGGCCAAATGCGCATAGCAGATTCCTTCCGAGGTTTTTTAGCTAAGTGTAGATGGCGACAGGAAATAAAGTGTGAGCGAAGCCGGAAATAATACGGCCTGTGTTCAACAGGCCGTGGTCATTTTTATTGCAGTGCTTCAAGAATGGCGTAAGCGGCTTTTACTCGCTCGGTGTTCGGGTAGCTTTTGTTGGCCAGCATCACGATACCCAGCTGTTTTTCTGGGATAAAGGCCACGTAGCTACCAAAGCCGCCGGTCGACCCGGTTTTATGTACCCATGAGGCTTTCACCGCAGGTGCTGGAGGCTCAATCAGCGTTGCCGGGTGCGGCGCAAGGGCGATCTTGTTGTCACTGCCATCAATAATCGTTTTCCCCTTCACCGGCCAGTTCAGCATTTCCCAGCCAAGCCCCTGATACATGCTACCCACGCGCCAGTAACGTGACTGCGCGAGCTGGATACCCTGAGCTAACGTTTTGTCTCCCAGACGATCGGGGGCCATGTTCGCCTGCACCCAATGGGCCATATCTTCGATGCTGGATTTCACGCCGTAGGCTTCTGCATCCAGCATGCCCGGCGAGACGCGCACGGCTTTGCCGTCCCGGTAGCCCCAGGCGTAGTGGCTGTCTTCCGTCGCCGGCACGTTAATCCAGGTGTGTTGAAGATTCAGTGGCTCAAAGACGCGTTTTAACATCGCCTGTTCAAAGCTCATGCCTGACGGTTTCACCATCAAGGCTCCGAATAGTCCAATACTTGCGTTGGCGTAGAGGCGCTGTGTGCCAGGTGCCCACTTCGGCTGCCAGTTCTGGTAAAACTTCAGCAGGGCATCGCTGTTGGTTACCTCGTCCGGCACCTGCAGCGGCAGGCCACCGGCGGTATAGGTGGCAAGCTGCAGCAGGGTGATCCCTTTCCACTGCTTGCCGTTCAGCTCAGGCCAGTATTTCTGCGCCGGGTCGCTAAGGCTAACTTCGCCGCGAGCCAAAGCATCACCGCCCAGTACGCCGGTAAAGGTTTTACTGACCGAGCCCAGTTCAAACAACGTTTGCTGCGTTACCGGCACGTTGCGCTGCACATCGGCTTTTCCCCAGGTGAAATACAGCGGGTAGCCTTTGTAGATAACGGCCACCGCCATGCCGGGGATCGCCTGCTCTTTCATTAGCGGGGCAACGGTGCGGTTCACCAGCTTTTCAATCTGCGGTGCAGTCAGTTCTTTTTGTGCAGCAAAGCTGGAGCATGAGGCGGCAAGCAGCAGCGTCAGGCAAAGGGTTTTTTTCATGATGGATAACCTTCCTTAGAGAGATGATAGCAGTCCGGGCCCGTCAGACGAGGCAAGTTTGTTGGATTTGACACCCGATGACAAACGATTAAATTTGGCATTAGGCTTAAGATTTTCTAACAGGTAATGTCATGACCCGCAGCTATATCCCGCTCAACTCCCTGCGCGCTTTTGAAGCCGCAGCCAGGCATCTTAGCTTTACCCATGCTGCCATCGAGCTGAATGTCACTCATTCTGCCATCAGCCAGCAGGTGAAAGCCCTGGAAGAACATCTGCGTTGCCAGCTGTTTGTGCGCGTTTCTCGTGGGTTGATGTTGACCACGGAAGGTGAAAACCTGTTACCTGTGCTAAACGATTCCTTTGACCGCATTGCCGGGGTACTGGATCGGTTTTCCGGCGCGCAAGCGAGAGAAAAACTTAAGCTAGGTGTGGTGGGCACTTTTGCAACAGGCTTTCTGCTGCCGCGCCTTGAGGCGTTTCGGCGTCGCTATCCGCATATCGATCTTCAGCTTTCGACGCACAACAACCGGGTGGATCCGGCGGCGGAGGGGTTGGACTATACGGTGCGATTTGGTAGCGGAGCCTGGCACGGAACAGACGCGATTTATCTGTGTGATGCCCCGCTGTCACCGCTTTGTTCTCCTGCGCTGGCTTCTGAACTCCAGCGCCCGCAGGACGTGCTGAATCATACGCTACTGCGTTCCTACCGGCGTGACGAATGGGCGGCATGGCTGCAGGCGGCGGGCGAGGCGCCACCGTCGCCAACGCATCTGGTGATGGTTTTTGATTCTTCGGTAACTATGCTTGAAGCCGCACAGGCTGGCG
The DNA here is from genome assembly GCF_059801165.1 of Cedecea sp. Ae19-4. NCBI lineage: Bacteria > Pseudomonadati > Pseudomonadota > Gammaproteobacteria > Enterobacterales > Enterobacteriaceae > Cedecea > Cedecea sp. Ae19-4. The sequence goes on from NZ_JBCHWG010000002.1 coordinate 704,599, forward strand.
CGGGTGTTGCCCTTGCCCCGGTGAATATGTTTACCCACTTGCTGAACAGCGAGCGGATTGTTCGCCCGTTTGAGGCTGAAATCAGTCTCGGCAGTTACTGGCTGACAAAGCTCCAGTCCAGGGCGGAAACGCCCGCCATGCGAGACTTCTCCGGCTGGTTAGCCGGAGAGTGTGAGAAAGCGTAGGGCCTGATTGCCAGAACCAGGACGGGTTATTTTACCAGCCCAAACAGGTCATTAAGCGCTTCGCTCATGGTAGGGTGCGTGAAAATTTGGTCGCGCAGCGTGGTGTAGGGCAGCCCGGCATCCATGACGGTTTTAACCAGGTTAATGATCTCATGGGAGTCAGGGCAGAGCAGCGATGCGCCGAGGATCTCCTGCGTTGAGGTATCCACGATAGCTTTGAGCAAGCCGCGAGTGTCGCCCATGACTCGAGCCCTTGGAATTGCCGCCACGGGAAGCGTAACGATCTGAATGGGTTTACCGCTGGCCTGGGCCTGTTCTTCAGTCATGCCAATGCGAGACAGCGGAGGGGTCATAAACACGGAATAAGGCACATTTTTTCTGTCCCCGGTATGGCGTTTACCTTCGCCCAACAGGCTGTCACGCACGATACGGAAGTCATCGAGCGAGATATAGGTAAACTGTAGCCCGCCGGTTACATCCCCCATTGCCCAGATGTTGTCTGCGGAGGTACGCAGGTATTTATTCACCATGATGGCCCCACGAGCATCGACATCAATCCCGGCGTTTTTCAGGTTCAGGGTATCCGTAGCGGGTTTTCGCCCTGAGGCAACAAGCAGCGCGTCAACCGTGTAGACACTATCGTTCGTCTGCAAATGCACCCTGTTGTCATGGGATTCAACGTGCTGAACTTTAGCGTTTAGGATCAGCTCCACGCCCTGCTGCTGAAGTATGTTGGCGACCGCTGCGGCTACGTCACGGTCCTCACGCGGCAAAAAATCTTCGGCGGCTTCGAAAATGGTGACCTTGCTGCCGAAACCGACAAACATTGAGGCAAACTCAACCCCGATGTAGCCGCCGCCCAAAATACCGAGGTGCGTTGGGAGCGTGGTCAGATTAAGCAGCCCGGTGCTGTCATATACCCCAGGCGTAGCCGTCAGCCCGTCAATCGGCGGCAGAACGGACTGCGCACCGGTGTTGATAAAGATTTTCTCCCCCTGCAGTTCAATAGTTTCACCGTTCTGCATCACGCGAACAGTATGCCGGTCGATAAACTCTGCGTGGCCGTTGATAACGTCCACATTATTCAGGTCGGCCAGCAAGTGGTAATTCTTGTCCCGCAGGAAACTGACAATTGAAGACTTACGTGCGATGGCTGTCGTAAAGTCCTGATGCTGTTCTGCATCGTGGACCAGCGCTTTGGTGGGAATGCAGCCAATGTTAATGCAGGTACCGCCGTACATTTCGGCGGATTGCTCGATAATGGCGACTTTCCAGTTTTGTTTTGCCAGGGTTGCCGCCAGGGTTTTACCTGCTTTACCAAAACCAATAATGATTGCCTGATAGGTCTGCATGGAGGTTCTCCGTCAGTGAGCCAGCCGTTAAGTTAATGGCAATCATTGTGTCTGCATGGCGTCAATGTGATTTCTTCAGGTATCTTTAAATCCTGTCTTATCGTCTGATTTTTTTGGAGTGAGCGATGGATCCCCTCAGCCAGTTGATGGCGTTCAGCGCCCCGCAGGGTTCGATTGATAAAAATTGCCTGCTCAGCTCGGGCTGGAGCCTGCCCCATGCGGCGGGATCGCTGGCGACCATTCGCTGGCACACCGTTACGCAAGGTGCCGCATGGCTGGAGCTGCCTGCCGGCGAAAAGCTGACGCTACTGCCTGGGCAGGTGGTTGTGCTGACGCAAAACTCTGCGCACCGACTGCGGCAGAAGGGGCAGGAAGAGACCTGGGTCGTTTGTGGGAGCCTGCATTTATCTTCGGCTTCCCGTCATTTTTTGACGGCGCTGCCGGAGGCCCTGCTGATGGCGCCCGAACAAGACAGCCCCGAACATACATGGCTGCTGGCGGCCGTTGCGCTGCTGCAACAGGAAGCGGAAGTGCCACAGCCTGGTATGGCGGCGGTATGTAGCCAGCAATGTGCCACGATGATTGCCCTGGGCTTGCGGCAGTGGCTACGGGTGAATATTCAGGATAAAAGTCAGTTGAACCTGCTGCTGCATCCACGACTGGGCGTGGCAATCCAACGCATGCTGAATGCACCACATACGCCGTGGACCGTCGCCTCGCTGGCTGAACAAGTGCATATGTCTCGCGCCAGTTTTGCGTTGCTGTTCCGCGAGGTGAGCGGCACCACCCCGCTGGCAGTGCTGACCCGAATCAGGCTGCAAATTGCCGCACAGCAACTCTCGCGTGAAGCAAGTTCGATTATCACTATCGCTGATGCCGTGGGCTACGCCAGCGAATCGTCGTTCCATAAGGCTTTTATGCGGGAGTTTGGCTGTTCGCCTGGGGAATACAGAAAGCGGGTGAAGGCGTTGGCCATGGAATAAAAAAGGCCCGCGCGATGGCGAGCCCTGGTGTGTGCTGAGTACTTAGAGCGTCAGCAGGCCAATAATGGTCACCACCGTCAGAATAGCGGCCAGGCCGTAGAACACCCATTTTCCGGCCGGCACGTGGATCTTCAGGTCATGCATCGCATGGTGGATACGGTGCAGGCCACACCACAGCGGTAGCACAATCATCAGCAGCAGGAACAGGCGGCCAATCCAGCTGTGGGCGAAGGCATAAACGCGATCAAAGCTCAGCGCATCGCCGGGGAACAGGCCGAGCGGCAGCATAATACCAACCAGCAGCACGATAACCGGCGCGAAAATCGCCCCCCACATGCCACCTGCGCCAAACAGGCCCCAGAATACCGGCTCGTCGGAACGTTTTGGATTTTGGTTAATCACCTCAGCCTCCTTACCAGAACAGTGCTACAAGCAGCACAACGACAGTCACTAGTGCAGTGACAACCCACAATCCCTTGATGACCGGTTCCGGCCCCATTTTCTCGCCCTTAACGATGACGTTAGCGGCCTTTGGCGCCAGCTCAAACCAGGTTTTGGTGTGCAGCACGGCGGCGGCAAGCGTAATGAGATTGAGGATGACAACCACCGGGTTTTGCAGGAAACCGACAAAGCCCGCCCAGCCTTCTACGCCGTGTTTCAGCGAGAAAAGACCATAAATCAGCACGATGCTGAACCAGACTGTCGGAACCGAGGTGCCTTCACGCAGCATATAAAAACGGTAGAAGCCCAGCTGCCGCCACCAGGTTGGCGCCATGGGACGGACATAAGGCTTACGTTTCGTGGTCATGGTGCACTCCTTAGCGTGGTTTCAGGGTGGCAATCAAAAAGTCTTTCGAACTTTCGACTTTGCCCTGCTGGATGGCCGCGGCCGGATCGACGTGTTTGGGACAAACTTCGGAGCAGTAGCCAACAAAGGTGCAGCTCCACACGCCGTTTTGCCCGTTGAGCTGCGGCATACGCTGTTTCTTGCCGTGGTCACGGCTGTCCAGGTTGTAACGATGGGCGAGGGTAATCGCCGCCGGGCCGATAAACTCAGGGTTCAGGCCAAACTGCGGGCAGGCGGCATAGCACAGCCCACAGTTGATGCAGCCGGAGAACTGATGGTATTTCGCCATCTGCGCGGGCGTCTGCGTGTTTGGCCCCTGATCCGGCGTGCGCGGGTTGCCGATGATATAAGGCTTAATCGACTCCAGGCTTTCGATAAAGTGGGTCATGTCGACCACCAAATCGCGCTCAATCGGGAAGTTTGCCAGCGCTTCGACCTTGATGCCGTTGGTGTATTCGCGCAGGAACGTTTTACAGGCCAGCTTCGGCACTTTGTTGACCATCATGCCGCAGGAGCCACAAATCGCCATGCGGCATGACCAGCGGTAGCTGAGGTCCGGTGCGAGGTTATCTTTGATATAACCCAGCCCGTCCAGCAGCGAGGTTTGCTCGTCAAACGGCACCTCGTAGATTGCGCTATGCGGCTGGCTGTCCGTTTCCGGGTTGTAGCGCACAATCTCAATCTTCAGGGTTTGCATCTCAGCCATTTGCCTTCTCCTTTTTCTTCTCAGCATCTTCCGCTTCAGCGCCGTATACGCGTTTTGCTGGCGGCAGCGTGGTGATCTTCACATCGCTGTAGTCGAGGCGAGTTGTGCCGTCGGCGTCGCGGAAGGCCAGAGTGTGCTTCAGGAAGTTGACGTCATCGCGTTCGGTGCAGCCTTCATCCAGACGCTGGTGGGCACCGCGGGATTCTTTACGTGCAAGGGCGGAGTGCGCCATACATTCGGCAACGTTCAGGCCGTGACCCAGTTCAATGGTGTACAGCAGGTCAGTATTGAAGACGCTGGAGGTATCGGTGATGCGCACGCGCTTGAAGCGCTCCTGCAGCTCTGCCAGCTTGTCGACGGTTTTCTGCATCAATTCCGGGGTACGGTAAATCCCGCAGCCTTCCTCCATAGAAAGCCCCATTTCGTCGCGGATTTTTGACCAGTTTTCGTTGCCTTCCTGGTTGACTAGCTGCTTCAGGCGGCCTTCAACATCGGCGGCCTGGGCGTTCAGCGCGGCATCGTTAGCCGGTTGCGCTTGTGCGGCGCGCTCCATTGCCTGCTCGCCCGCCAGGCGGCCAAAGACCACCAGTTCTGCCAGCGAGTTAGAGCCCAGACGGTTGGCACCGTGCAGGCCAACGGAGGAACATTCGCCCACTGCGAACAGCCCTTTGATGCGGGTTTCGCATTGGGTATCGGTCTCGATGCCGCCCATGGTGTAGTGCGCCGTTGGGCGAACCGGGATCGGCTCTTTGACCGGGTCAACGCCCACGTAGGCTTTGGCCAGTTCGCAGATGAACGGCAGGCGCTCGAGCAGTTTTTTCTCGCCGAGGTGGCGCAGGTCGAGGTACACCACGTCGCCGCGTGGGGTGGAGATCGTGTTGCCTTTGCGCCATTCGTGCCAGAAGGCCTGAGAGACTTTGTCGCGCGGGCCGAGTTCCATGTATTTGTTCTTCGGCTCGCCGAGCGGGGTTTCCGGCCCCATGCCGTAATCCTGCAGGTAGCGATAGCCGTTTTTGTTCACCAGAATGCCGCCTTCACCGCGGCAGCCTTCGGTCATCAGGATGCCGGAACCCGGCAGCCCGGTTGGATGGTATTGCACAAACTCCATGTCGCGCAGCGGCACGCCGTGGCTCAGCGCCATGCCCATGCCGTCCCCGGTGACGATGCCGCCGTTGGTATTGTAGCGATAGACTCGCCCTGCACCGCCGGTGGCCATCACCACCGCATTGGCGCGGATCTGCACCAGCTCGCCTTCCATCATATTCATAGCGACGACGCCGCGCGCCTGGCCGTCATCGACCAGAATATCGAGCACGAAATGCTCGTCGAAGCGTTGAATTTGCGGGAACTGAAGGGAGGTCTGGAAGAGTGTGTGGAGCATATGGAAGCCGGTTTTGTCGGCGGCGAACCAGGTCCGTTCGATCTTCATCCCGCCGAAGCGCCTGACGTTGACGCTGCCGTCCGGGCGGCGGCTCCACGGGCAGCCCCACTGCTCAAGCTGGGTCATTTCGGTAGGGCAATGGTGAACGAAGTAGTCAACCACATCCTGCTCACACAGCCAGTCGCCTCCGGCAACGGTGTCGTGAAAATGGTAGTCGAAGCTGTCGTGATCCTGCGCGACGGCTGCGGAACCCCCTTCGGCAGCAACCGTGTGGCTGCGCATCGGGTAGACTTTGGAAATCAGAGCGATTTTTGCCTGTGGATTAGCCTGGGCCGCCGCAATGGCTGCTCGTAGGCCTGCTCCGCCGGCGCCTATAATGGCGAGATCGGCTTGAAAGGTTTGCACGACATTCCTCCAGATTTTAGTAATTCGCAAAGCTATACGACCAAAGGGTATTCACTGCCTGAAAGGCGGTGGCTGCGAAAGGTGTATCCCTGCTCCTTTTTAGGTAGGGAAAGTATAACCGGAGGGATTTTAGGGAAATTTGATTTGTTCGATTTTTTTGCTGTTCTACAGGGCGATTAATTACCGCTCTTAATGAATTGCGTCACAAAAATGAATGTTTAAATGGTGTAATGCGAACAAAAAGCGGCGAAAAATAGTCGTCTGTTTTTCGGTTGTTGCCGCCCCGGCTGGAGCTCAGAATCTTTTCCATTCTATAAAAGCAGGGGATAAAAATGAGCTTCAGTCAGATGCATTATCAGAGCACGCCATTGCTGCTGGCTAACGTTTGGGATGTCAGCAGCGCTCAGGCGGCACAGGACGCGGGTTATCAGGCGCTGGGCACCTCAAGCGCGGCAATCGCCGATATGTTGGGCTACAAGGATGGCGAAGCGCTGCCATTTTCTGTACTTCTTGCCCTGGTGGCCCGCATACGTGAGCGCGTCAGCTTGCCGCTTTCCGTCGATATGGAAGCCGGATATGGGGCAGAGACCGAAATGGTTGTGAGCCAGGCCATTCAACTGGCACAGCTGGGCGTTGTCGGCATTAACCTTGAAGACAGCAAAGTTGAACAGGGAACGCGTCGTTTACTGGATGCAACACACTTTGCTGTCCGCCTGAACGCGATCAAAGCAGGGCTGGATGCCGCGAAAACGCCGCTCTTTATCAATGCCAGAACCGATGGCTTCTTGCTTGGTGAGTTGGATGCGCTGAATCAAACGATCGCCCGCGGCAGGCTATATCAACAGGCGGGGGCTGACGGCTTCTTTGTGCCCTGCGTGACCTCACCTGAAGATATTCAGGCGATTGCCGGCGCAGTTGATCTGCCGCTGAATGTGATGTGCATGCCGGGTCTGCCCGATTTTGATCAACTGGCGGCGCTGGGGGTGAAACGTATTTCAATGGGGAATTTCGTGCACGCCGCGCTGAACCGTAAGTTACAGCATCTGTTGTTTAGCCTCCGCCAACGGGGCGCATTTGACGAGATCTTTGCCGATGAAAATCCTTGATATCGAGCAGTGCAATACCTGGTACGAGGCGCTGGTGGCGCGCTCTTCCGAGCATGTCGGCGTTTTTTTCGTGGGCGTGAAAACCACCGGCGTGTTCTGCATTTCCAACTGCCGCGCCCGTAAGCCTAAGCGGGGTAACGTTGAGTTTTATGACGACTTCAAATCCGCGCTTCACGCGGGCTTTCGTCCCTGCAAGATCTGCCGCCCCACTGAAAACGCCTTCTCTGCGCCGCCCATAGTCGAGCAGGCCATTGCCCTTTTCAGGGCGAGCAGTGAGAACCGGGTCAGCGATGGTGAGCTGCGTGAGCACAACATCAGCCCTGAACGTCTCCGGCGCTGGTTTGTGCAACACCACGGGATGACTTTTCAGGCCTGGCAGAGAATGCTGCGTGTGAATGTGGCGTTGCAGGAGCTCAGGCGTGGGAAAAGTGCGACGGATGCGGCGTTTAGCAGCGGTTACGACTCGCTGAGTGGGTTTGGCTATACCTGCAAAAAGCTCACTGGCGATGCCCCCAGTCGGGCGGCAGATATCATCGTTATTCACCGTTTTACCACGCCCATCGGGCCGATGTTTGTGTGCGCCTCCGAGATGGGCGTCTGCCTGCTGGAATTTGTTGACCGACGCGCGCTGGAGCGGGAATTTGACGATCTGCAGTCGCGGCTCAATGCCCGTATCATCGCCGGGGAAAATGATCATACGCGGCAGGCGGAAAAAGAGATCGGGGAATACTTTGCTGGAAAAAGGCAGCAGTTCACCCTTGCACTGCAGACGCCGGGCAGCGCGTTTCAGCAAAAAGTCTGGCAGCAGCTTGGGACCGTGCCTTATGGCGAAACGTCCCACTATCAGGCGCTGGCGATAAAAATGGAGAATCCAGATGCCGTGCGTGCGGTGGCCGGAGCCAACGGCGCGAACCGGGTTGCCATCGTCATTCCGTGCCACAGAATCATCGGTAAAAACGGGACTATGACGGGATACGGTGGCGGCATTGCACGAAAAAAATGGCTGCTTGAGCATGAGAAAAAGTTTGCGTAACGCGGGCCATAAAACGCTCAGAACAAAATTCTCTGCACAAAATTTGTCTCCTTTCTGTGATGCGGGTAGACTTCTCGGCCTTGCATAAATACGGAGACTTTCTCATGAGCGAAACGGCCACCTGGCAGCCGAGCGCATCCATCCCCAATTTGTTAAAACGCGCCGCCATTATGGCGGAGATTCGGCGCTTCTTTGCCGACCGAGGCGTTCTGGAGGTGGAAACACCCTGCATGAGCCAGGCGACGGTAACCGATATTCATCTGGTGCCGTTTGAAACCCGTTTCGTCGGCCCAGGTCACTCTCAGGGCATGAATTTGTACCTGATGACCAGCCCGGAATACCACATGAAACGCCTGCTGGCGGCGGGCTGTGGCCCGGTGTTCCAGCTGTGTCGCAGTTTCCGTAATGAAGAGATGGGGCGCCACCACAACCCGGAATTCACCATGCTGGAGTGGTATCGCCCGCATTACGACATGTACCGCCTGATGAATGAGGTGGACGATCTCCTGCAGCAGGTGTTGGAATGCGGCGCCGCAGAAAGTTTGTCTTACCAGCAGGCCTTCCAGCGCCATCTGGATATCGACCCACTGTCTGCAGACAAAGCGCAGCTGCGTGAAGCGGCGGCGAAGCTCGATCTGAGCAACATCGCCGACAAAGAAGAAGACCGGGACACGCTGTTGCAGCTGTTGTTCGCGATGGGCGTCGAGCCACAGATTGGTAAAGACAAGCCAACCTTCGTGTATCACTTCCCGGCAAGCCAGGCCTCTCTGGCGCAGATCAGCACCGAAGATCACCGCGTGGCGGAGCGCTTTGAGGTTTACTTCAAAGGTATCGAGCTGGCGAATGGCTTCCATGAGCTGACCGATGCCCGCGAACAGCAGCAGCGTTTCGAGCAGGATAACCGCAAACGCGCGGCGCTTGGCCTGCCGCAGCAGCCGGTGGACATGAACCTGCTGGCGGCGCTGGAAGCGGGCATGCCGGACAGCTCCGGCGTAGCGCTGGGCGTTGACCGCCTGATTATGCTGGCGCTGGGGGCGGAAAGCCTTGCCGAGGTCTTAGCCTTTACGGTGGACCGCGCTTAACGCCCGAAGAAAACTGGCCCCTCTGCGGGGCCATTTTTTTATCTGCTGGCGAACGGTTAGCGGCTCGCTTTAGCCATCAGTTGGTGGAACAAGTTTAAAACGGTCTCGTCGCCTATCGGCAGCATGTTGTCGCCTACATACCATTCCGTTTTACACCAGCCCGGTACTTCGGCCTCTTCCAGCGCATTGAACAGCCAGTATCCCTCCTGCCTGGCTATTTCATCCCTGGCGCTGAGTAATGTTTCTTTATCCGCATCGAAATAAACATGCAGCATGTTGACCTGAGGTCTGCGGGGCAGGATACGAATGCCCGGCACGGCCTCCAGGCTGGCGGCGAGACTGAGGGTGCGCTGATAGCAGCTCTCAAGGATGGCCAGCCGTTTTTCTAAGCGCATTGCCGTGGAAACCACCGCGGGACTTTGCGTCACCACGTTACCGCCTAATCGTCTGAGCCAGACGCGAGCCTGGCGGATAAAGTCTTCATCGCCAGCGAGTAACGAACCTGAAATACCCCCGAGGCCCTTGTAGACGGAAACATAGACTGAAGAAAAACCCTCAGCAATTTCAGCCCAGGTGCGCTGGTAATACGCCCGGCTCTCCCAGAGGCGAGCCCCGTCCATATGCAGCGGCGTGCCAGCTTCTGCGGCTGCGGCTTTCAGGGCTTCCAGCTCGCCCCACTCCGGGAGTTGTCCGCCAATCTCACGCGCGGGAAGTTCAACCACAAGGCAGCTTAAAGGCTCCGCTATGGCGGTAAAATCACTGGCAAGGATAGGCCGTAGTTTATGGCCTACGACGACGCCATGCATCTTCACCAGGGCCTGAAAAGTTTGCTGTTCATGAATCAGCAGGTGCGATGTCGCGTGCGCGCCAAAGCGAGGCAGGCGGTTACGTTCGCTCCAGATAATGACCGCTATCAGCTGCGCCATCACTCCGGTAGGAATAAATATTGCCGCTGGTTTACCCAGTAGCTGAGCGATTTTGGTCTCAAAACCCGCGATAAAATCCCCCACGCCGTAGCTGTCATGGGTGACTTCATTTTCCCTGGCCCAGTCGGCCATCTCCCGGAATTGCTCCGCAGGTGTCATTTCTTTAAATCCTCTCAGCTCGGTTTTACAGGCAAGCTTAAGAGCGCGTCGTTGGGCATCGATATCTGGCATCAAAGCAGAGAACCTCTATCTGGACGGGTTAAGTCAAAGGGGAACGTAGGGCATTAGCGCAATGTGAATAAGCTACCCGAAATGGCGATCGTAAAGTGTATACATTTGGTAAACTGCGCTCATGCTAACGATAAAACGAATTACCGACCGCAGCTCCCCGTATTTTGAATGCGTGGACGAGCTGTATGAAAGCGCCTTTCCGCGCCATGAGAAACGCCAGCCCGCCGCAAAAATTAGCGCGCTTTCTCACCCGAATTACAGCCTGCAGGCCTGGTTCGACGGCGAGCAGTTTGTCGGCATGATCGGCGCGTGGGATTTTGGCGACTATGCCTATATTGAGCACCTCGCCGTGAACGGCCAGCTGCGTGCGCAGGGCTACGGCAAGCGAATGCTGAGCCAGTTTTTGCGGCTTTACCCGCAAACTATCCTCGAAATCGATCCGCTCACCACTGAGATCGCTCATAAGCGGCTGCGTTTTTACCAAAGCCTCGGCTTCTGCGAAAACGACTATGTGCATCACCATCCTACTTACCATGCGGATATCCCCGATCATCAGCTGATTGTGCTGAGTTATCCGCAGCCCATCGGTGACGCTCAGTATGGCCGCTTTTTTGACGATCTCTGCCACATCGTGATGGAACGCCCGCTTTAATCTAAACGTTTTTAAAGTACCCGGCAGGCAGTCGCCGCCGGGCGCTAATCTATTTTTTACCAGGACTTAATAGATGGATATCACCACGCTGTTTCTTTACGTCATCGCCGTTAGCGCGGTTATGGTGACGCCAGGCCCGTCGATGCTTTTAGCACTCAATAACGGAGCCACCTACGGAATGCGCATTGCGGGCTACGGCTTCCTCGGTGCGGTGCTGGCGGACCTGCTGCTGATTGGCGCGGTGGGCTGCGGCCTGGGCGCGTTGTTGCAGGCTTCTGAACAGCTGTTTGCAGTGGTGAAATGGGGCGGCGCGCTTTACCTGGTCTATCTGGCTTACGTGCTGTGGCGCGCACCTGCTAAGGCGCTAAGCGTGAGCGCTTCGGCGACAGTGGCCACGGGCAAAACGGCGTTTCTGCGATCGCTGATGGTCGGCTTATCCAACCCCAAAGGGCTGCTGTTCTTCTCGGCATTTTTACCGCAGTTCATCCGCCCGCAGGAGCCGGTGGCGATGCAGTACATGATTCTGGCGCTGGTCAGCGCGATGATTGACTGCATCATGATGACGATTTACGCCTGGGGGGGCCGCCACGCGATGCGTAAATTCTCCGCCAACGTGATGCGCTGGGTGAACCGCAGCTGTGCGGGTATGCTCGCCGTGCTGGCGGTGGGCGTGGCGCTGTATCGACGCAGTAATTTGACCTGAGAAAGGTCAGAGGAAATTGAGCGCTGGCCGGGGAGAAAACAGGCCAGCGCTAACGTCTTAGCTTTCCTGCTCTTCGGCGAGTTCGCGAAGGTAAGAGAAGATCTGACGGTATGACTTAGGCGGCTTATTGGCCGCTTTTTCTTTTTGCGCGTTACGGATCAACACGCGCAGCTGCTGGCGATCCGCCTGCGGATAAAGTCTCAGGACTTCGCTCATCGCGTCATCGCCTTCTTCAACCAGGCGGTCGCGCAGGGCTTCCAGCTTGTGGAACAGCGAAACCTGCTGGTTGTGGCGGTTCTTCAGCTTGTCGAGCGCCTGACGGATTGGATCCATGTCGCGGGAACGCATCATCTTGCCGATCAGCTGCACCTGGCGGCGGCGGCCTTCTTTCTTGATGCGCTGCGCCAGCTCAATGGCGGCACGTAAATCATCGTCGAGCGGGATTTTTTCCAGGGCATTTTTGCCCAGTTCCATCAGCTCAACGCCCAGGCGTTTTAGCTCTTCGGCGTCGCGCTTAATCTCACTTTTACTGACCCAGATAATTTCATCATCTTCGTCTTCATTTTCATCATCGGGCACGTCGTCGAGCCAGTCTTCGGGCTGCTTGGTCATATTAGGCTCCTTAAAAAGTTGACGCGGATATTACCAGCAATGGGCCTGCACTGCGAAATTGTTCTGATCCTGTTAGACTTGAACGACTCACCTTACATTATGGCAGTAGCGATGAAAGTAAACACGCAAGTAGCACAACAACGTCAGGTTCTGGAGCAGGCGGTTTCACAGGCGCTGGAGCTGGCAAAGGGCAAGTCAGACGGCGCGGAAGTGGCGGTCAGTAAAACCACGGGTATCAGCGTCAGCACCCGCTACGGTGAGGTGGAGAACGTCGAATTCAACAGCGATGGTGCGTTGGGCATCACCGTTTATCACCAAAACCGCAAAGGCAGCGCTTCGTCCACGGATCTGAGCCCGGACGCCATTGCCCGTACCGTACAGGCCGCGCTGGACATCGCTCGCTATACCTCGCCGGACCCTTATGCTGGCGTGGCGGATAAAGAATTGCTGGCCTTTGATGCCCCCGATCTGGATCTCTTCCACCCAACGGAAATTGACCCGGAGCGCGCCATTGAGCTTGCCGCGCGAGCGGAAAACGCGTCCCTGAACGTGGACAAACGCATTACCAATACCGAAGGCGGCAGCTTTAACAGCCATTACGGCATCAAAGTTTTCGGCAACAGCCACGGTATGCTGCAGAGCTACTGCTCCACCCGCCATTCTCTTTCGAGCTGCGTCATTGCCGAAGAAAACGGTGATATGGAGCGGGATTACGCATACACCATCGGTCGCGCGATGGAAGACCTGAAATCACCTGAATGGGTCGGGGCCGACTGCGCGCGCCGCACGCTGTCTCGCCTGTCTCCGCGTAAACTGTCCACCATGAAAGCCCCGGTGATTTTCGCTAATGAAGTGGCGACCGGGCTGTTTGGTCACCTGGTCGGCGCGATTGCGGGCGGTGCGGTGTACCGCAAATCAACTTTCCTGCTGGATTCCCTCGGCAAGCAAATTCTGCCGGACTGGCTGACCATTGAAGAGCATCCGCACCTGCTGAAAGGCCTGGCTTCCACGCCGTTTGACAGCGAAGGCGTGCGTACCGAACGCCGCGATATCATCAAGGACGGTGTGCTGCAGCAGTGGCTGCTGACCAACTATTCCGCACGTAAGCTGGGGCTGAAAAGCACCGGCCACGCGGGCGGGATCCACAACTGGCGCATTGCTGGCCGGGGCCTGGGCTTTGAGGAAATGCTGAAACAGATGGGCACCGGGCTGGTGGTGACCGAGCTGATGGGGCAGGGCGTGAGCGGCATTACCGGCGACTATTCTCGCGGTGCGGCGGGCTTCTGGGTTGAAAATGGCGAGATCCAGTATCCGGTGAGCGAAATCACCATCGCCGGCAACCTGAAAGACATGTGGCGCGAGATAGTTACTATTGGCAACGATATAGAAACACGTAGCAACATTCAGTGTGGTTCAGTCTTACTTCCGGAGATGAAGATAGCCGGTCAGTAAAGCAATGTGGCGCGTCCTGCCGCGCCCGTTTCTCATATAAAAAAGATAAGGTGAGTAAATGCGTAAGCAACTGATTGCAATGTTAGCCGTATCATCCGTGTTACTGTCCGGCGCTGCGTTTGCCAAAGATGTCGGTGACGACATGGACATTATCGCGAAAAACTACAAGACCGTGCTGAGCACCAAAGATGCCGCCGAGCTGAAAACCTCACTGGGCAACATGCGTGAAGCGGCTCTGGATGCGCAGAAAGGCACCCCGCCTAAGCTGGAAAATGAGGCTGCCGACAGCGCCAACATGAAAGAGTACCGCCATGGGTTTGATATTCTCGTGGGCCAGATTGACGGTGCCCTGAAGCTGGCCAACGAAGGCAAAGTGACAGAAGCTCAGGCTGCTGCCGCAGACTTCAAAACCACTCGCGATACCTACCACAAGAAGTTTCGCTAAGATTTAACAACGGGCGGGATATTCCCGCCCGCTTTCTTTACCGCAGTGCTCCCACCGCCTGCTCCAGCGCAGCAATATCGTTATTGCTCAACAGGGGCCGAATAGCCTGAAAGTGCTCGTCGCTTAGCTGGTAAATGTGCAGCTTCAGCAGCCGCTCAATCACCTCGGGTTCGAAACGCAGGGCGATTGGTTTGGCCGGGTTACCGCCGACGACGCTGTAAGGCGCGACGTCTTTCGTCACCACGCTGCCAGCGGCAATAATTGCGCCTTCACCGATGGTTACGCCGGGTATGATGATTGCCCTCATGCCTATCCAGCAGCCGTCTCCGAGCGTCGTGTCGCCTTTGGCGCGGTAGGCGTCTTTGATGGTTTCGATAAAGGGGTAAAGAGAGAACCAGTCGCCTCTGTGTGTGTGGTTGCCGCCCATCAGGATCACCGCCTCGGCGGCGATACAGACGTAATCCCCTATCCACAGCTGGTCAAGCTCGCCAATGGGTTCCCACTCCCGGCTCACCGCGTCACCCTGCAGGTAGCGCACCACGCTTCGCTCAAAACCGCTATCCCAGCAGTCGCTGTAATAACTGTGCTGGCCTTTAATATGAATATTGGGGTTGGTCACCGTTTCGTGCAGGTACTCGACCTGAGACCAGTGCTTTTCAGTCTTTGACATGTTTTTTCTCACAACAAAAGTGTGCCCACGGAACAAGGTTCCGTTTCAAATTGCAGACGGGAATGTGTGAGCGCGCTAAGCGATGCGCGGCTGTTTTAGCAGAGGATTGTTGAGTATGGCGACGAGCAGCATGACGTTTAAACCTGCATTTGAGACTCGACAACCTTAACATCGGGGGCAGCGGAGTACACCTTTTTCCTCCTTCATCCGCGTAGCGCACCCTGGCCATCTTCGCCTTCTACTCCGATCACAAAACGATAAACCCATTATTACTCTAAGGCTAATGATTAACGCCTGAGCTTAATTGATAGCCAACCCCGCGTGGCGCACACTTTTAACCAGACTAAAGCCAATCAAAATGATGCGCTGAATCAGGAGGTTAATAATGAGTGCTAGCCAAACGCCTGCCCGCGTCTGGAACACGCGTCGCACCGAGAAGCAGCGACGTATGGCGTCCAGTAACGTACAGGGCAAGGTGATCCCGACCGGGGACCTCGTCGAAGTGATGGAAAAGCTGATTGCACCGGGCGACCGGGTAGTGCTGGAAGGAAATAACCAAAAACAGGCTGATTTTCTCTCCCGCATGCTGGCAGAAGTCAGCCCGCAAAAAGTACACGATCTGCATATGATCATGCCGAGCGTCGGCCGGAGTGAACACCTTGATATTTTTGAAAAAGGTATCGCCCGCAAGCTTGACTTCTCTTTCTCCGGCACCCAAAGCCTGCGTATTTCTCAACTGCTTGAAGACGGGCTGTTAGAAATTGGCTCGATTCACACCTACATCGAGCTTTATGCACGCTTGTACGTCGATCTTGCGCCTAACGTCGCGCTCATCGCCGGTTATAAAGCCGACCGCAAAGGAAACCTGTACACCGGGCCGAGTACTGAAGATACGCCTGCATTGGTTGAAGCAGCCGCCTTCCATGACGGGATTGTTATCGCCCAGGTTAATGAACTGGTGGACGATGACTGCGATTTGCCGCGCGTGGACATTCCCGGATCCTGGATTGACTTCGTGGTGGTTGCCGACAAACCCTTCTTTATCGAACCGCTGTTTACCCGTGACCCGCGCCTGATCAAGCAGGAACACATCCTGATGGCGATGATGGCCATCAAAGGCATTTACGCCGAACACCAGGTTCAGTCGCTGAACCATGGGATCGGCTTTAACACCGCCGCCATTGAGCTGCTGCTGCCGACTTACGGCGAACAGCTTGGTCTGAAAGGTAAAATCTGCAAACACTGGACCCTGAACCCGCACCCGACGCTGATCCCGGCGATTGAAAGCGGCTGGGTCGAGAGCGTGCACTGCTTCGGCGGCGAGCTGGGCATGGAAGAGTACATTCGCGCCCGCCCGGATATCTTCTTTACCGGTGCCGACGGCTCTATGCGCTCCAACCGAGCCATGTGCCAACTGGCCGGGCAATACGCTGTGGATATGTTTATTGGTTCCACCCTGCAGGTTGATGGCCTGGCTAACTCTTCAACCGTGACGCGTGGCCGCTTATCGGGCTTCGGCGGCGCGCCAAATATGGGGCACGATCCGCACGGTCGTCGCCACGCCACGCCGGCTTGGCTGAATATGATCACCGAGCCCGATCCGATGCAGCGCGGTAAAAAGCTGGTGGTGCAGATGGTCGAAACCTTCCAGGCGGGCGTGAAGCCCACCTTTGTGGAAACCCTGGATGCTGTAGAGGTGGCCAAAACCTCCGGCATGCCGCTGGCCCCGGTAATGATTTACGGCGACGACGTCACCCACGTGCTCACCGAGGAAGGCATTGCGTATCTCTACCGTGCGGAGAGTCTGGAAGAACGCCGTGCGATGGTAGCGGCGGTCGCCGGCATCACCGACATCGGCCTGGGCGTGGACGCTAAACGTGTCGCCGCACTTCGCCAGAGCGGCAAAGTGGCTTACCCGGAAGATATGGGGATCCGCCGCAGCGAGGCGACCCGTTCTCTCCTGGCGGCAAGCAGCGTGGCCGATCTCGTCGAATGGTCCGGCGGTCTTTACAACCCGCCAGCGAAATTCCGGAGCTGGTAATGAAATTACATCCACAGAAAGGCGTCGAGGCCGAAGCGGGCTGGCTGGCAAGGGCTGCGACCCAAAGCCTGATCGAAGAAGCCCGCCTGAGCCCGAAACCCGGTCTGGTGGACAGCCGGGGGAATGGCGCCCATCACGACCTCAGCCTGGCGCTGATGGAGCGATCGGCCCTCAGCCTGACCCCGACATTTCATGCTCTGGCATTACAAAGCTGGGAACGTCCGGCAGACATCGCGCTGCGCCAGCTGATAGGGCGCCTGGGTCGCGAAGGTGAGCAACAGATGATGGCGGCGACCGGGGGAGTGAATACCCACCGGGGAGCCATCTGGGCGCTCGGCCTGCTGATTTCCGCCGCCGCTATGCACGGTATGAATGGCAGCAGCGTGGAGATCGCCGCTACGGCAGCGCGACTTGCCGCACTTACTGATGAAGCCGCGCCAAAAAGCTTCAGCAAAGGGTTAAGAGCCACAAGACGCTATCGCGTGCCGGGTGCACGAGAAGAGGCCCAGCAGGGTTTCCCTCACGTGATGCGCCTTGCGCTGCCCCAGCTTCGCCGTAGCCGCCAGTCCGGGGCAACGGAAGGCGAGGCCAGGATTGACGCTTTGATGGCGATTATGACTTCACTTTCAGATACCTGTGTACTTTCTCGTGCCGGTTTACCTGGCCTGGAAACAATGCAGAAAGGTGCCCGCAGCGTACTGATGAACGGGGGGATTTCGCGCAAAGAAGGCCGTGATGCACTGGATTTGCTCGACCGCAATATGCTGGCGCTGAATGCCTCTCCGGGCGGCGCGGCTGATTTGCTCGCCGCCACGCTCCTGCTGGACCGCATCGATAACGATGCCACTCCGCTTCACTCACTTAATTAACGAGGGCGTTATGGAACACATTACGTTGTCATTTCCGGCAACCCGCACGGCCACAGGCAAAGCTCTGGCTGGCGTGGTGGGCTCCGGCGATATGGAAGTCCTGTTTACTGCCGCACAGGGGCAGATTCTGACCATCGACATTACCACCTCCGTCGATAACAGCGAAAAACGCTGGAAAGCGCTTTTCGAGCGCCTGGCCGCGCTGAGTCAACTGCCTGCCGGGCAAATGCACATTCATGATTTTGGCGCGACGCCGGGCGTGGCGCGTATCCGCATTGAACAGGTTTTTGAGGAGGTGGCTCATGCGTGACGACAGCAGTTTTATTGAATTAAGAGCACGCGAGCGTGCCCGTCTGCTGCTTGATGAAGGCAGCTACCGCGAACTGCTCGATCCTTTTGAGGGCATTATTTCGCCATGGCTGGGGCCTCAGGGCATTGTGCCTCAGTCAGACGACGGTATGGTCGTGGCCAAAGGTACGATCAACGGTGGTCCGGCGGTGGTGATTGCCATCGAAGGCGCATTCCAGGGCGGCAGTATGGGCGAAGTCTCCGGGGCGAAAATGGCTGCCGCGCTTGAGCTGGCGGCGGAAGACAACCGCAACGGTATTCCGACGCAGGCGGTGCTTTGCCTGGAAACCGGCGGCGTGCGCCTGCAGGAGGCTAACCTCGGCCTGGCGGCGATTGCCGATATTCACGCGGCGATTGTCGATCTGCGTCGCTATACCCCGGTGATTGGCGTTGTCGCTGGAACCGTGGGTTGCTTTGGGGGGATGTCGATTGCCGCTGCACTTTGCAGCTATCTGATTGTAACTCGCGAAGCGCGCCTGGGCCTCAATGGTCCTCAGGTTATCGAGCAAGAAGCGGGCATTGAGGAATACGATTCCCGGGATCGGCCGTTTATCTGGAGCATGACCGGTGGCGAAGTTCGCTACCAGAGCGGGCTGGTGGACGCGCTGGTTGGGGACGGCGTTCACGCAGTCAAGCAGGCGGTCAACAAAGCCATCGCCAAAGGCGTTCCGGCACTGCATCGCACCGATAACTACGCGTGGTATCTGGATCGCCTGACCCATTTCGACACCAGTCAACAGGCTGATGCCGAACAAATCAAACAGCTTTTTGGGGAGAAACGCTAATGAGCCAGAAACTGAATCGTGCCGCTGTTTGGCTGGGCACTCTGGTCCCGGATGCACCACGTATGGCGGGACTGTGCGCCTCCGTACAGGTCGCCGACGGTAACGTTGACGGAAAACCTGCACGCTTTATCGCTGTGGTGCCCGATGCCAATAACCATTACCCCCGGGCTGCTGGCGGCGAAGTCGGGCTGTTAGAAGGCTGGACGCTGGCAAAAGTGGTCAGCGAAACCATCGCTGAAGATGCCGACAAAGCTGAAAAGCGAGCCATCATCGCCGTTATTGATGTCCCTAGTCAGGCCTATGGTCGCCGCGAAGAGGCATTCGGTATTCACCAGGCGCTGGCAGGTGCCGCAGGCGCTTACGCCAACGCTCGTCTGGCCGGGCACCCTGTTGTGGGCCTGATTGTCGGCAAGGCGATGTCCGGGGCATTTCTCGCTCACGGCTACCAGGCTAACCGACTGATCGCTTTTAACGACCAGGGCGTAATGATTCACGCGATGGGGAAAGAGTCCGCCGCGCGGATCACCTTACGCACCGTCGAGGCGCTGGAAAAACTGGCCGCGACCATTCCTCCAATGGCCTATGACATCAGCAATTACGAAACCCTGGGTCTGCTCTCGATGCTGCTGGATATCCATAATCCGGATGAGCCGAAGAGTGACGATGTGACAAAAGTACAGGCTGCCCTGAGTACGGCAGTGAAAGAGGCTCGGAGCGATACTTCGCTGAAATGTCGTCTGTTGGCGAAAAATCGCCACAGTTCGGCGCTGGTTCGTGAACGCATGCGCGCCAGCTGGTAAGAAAAAAGACAGACCTGCCGGATGCTATAACCAGACACGGCGCGCCGTGTCTGAATAAAAAGACGTCCGAAAAAATAATAAATATCGCGACCGTGCTAACTCTCTTTATTGACTCAAGGTGAAGTTATGACTTACGTGATCGTTCATGCTCTGGCCCCTATTTTTGTCATCATGCTGCTGGGATTTTTCGCCGGCAAAGCGAAAATGGTCGATAACAAAAATGTCTCGCTGCTTAATATTTTTGTCATGGACTTTGCTCTACCCGCCGCGCTGTTTAGCGCGACAGTACAAACGCCGTGGCTTGGCATTGTTCAGCAGTCACCGCTAATCGTGGTACTGGTGCTTTCGATGTGGATTACCTATGCGGCGATTTACTTCCTGGCGACCAGCGTATTTAAAAAGTCGCCGCAGGATGCCGCCGTGTTGACGCTTACCGTGGCGCTGCCTAACTATGCCGCGCTTGGCCTGCCGATTTTAGGCAGCGTGCTCGGGGAAGGCTCCTCGACTTCGCTTTCCGTCGCGGTGTCGATTGCCTGCGGCTCCGTCCTGATGACGCCGTTCTGCCTGCTGATTCTTGAACGTGAAAAAGCACGTGCGGCAGGGGAAAACACTGGCTCAACGCTGACAATGTTGCCTGTACTGATGTGGCGTTCGGTGAAAAAACCTATCGTGTGGGGACCGTTGCTGGGGGTTGTACTGTCGGCTGTCGGTGTCCGGATGCCTGACTTGCTGCTGGCTTCTATTAAACCGCTGGGCCTGGCCGCTACCGCAGCCGCATTGTTCCTGACCGGCGTGATCCTGTCTGCGCGTAAGCTGCAGATCAACACTATGGTTATCACCGCGACCGTTACCAAACTGCTTATCCAGCCGTTTATCGCCTGGGGCATCGTGCTGGCGCTCGGCCTGACTGGCCCGGTGGCCATTACCTCCATTCTGATGATTGCCCTGGCCGCCGGCTTCTTTGGCGTAGTTTTTGGCAACCGGTTTGGTGTGCAATCGCCGGATGCGGAAGCCGTGTTGTTGCTGAGCTCGGTACTCTCTATCCTGTCGCTACCGCTGTTTATTACGCTGACTTCAGGAATTTAACCTATGCCGACATTGCGCCCCCACGATCTCCTTTGGCTTACCGACCGCGAAGCACTGGAGGGGGTTCGCGAGGAGTGGATAGCCAGCCAGTGGCGTCCTGCGCTGCCGGTAGTGGTACGGCGTGATGTCGAACGTGACGGACGTGTGCCGGTAGGCGTGCGGGGGATGCGACGCGATCAGCGAGCAGCGGGCTGGGTAAGTACGGCGAGCGTTAAACGCGTTGTTAGCCCTGAAGCGTTATCCAGCCGTGAGCTGCTGCTCAATTCCCCGTTTGTTTCCATGCCGCCGGTGCAGGGCGCTATTCAGCTGGCGAGCCGCCCGTGGGCATGGTGCTGGGGTATTACCGGGAGCGTAGGTTACGCGCTGGCAACAGAAATGCCGGTGATGCATGCCGCGAGCGATCTGGATGTGCTTATTCGCAGCCCACAGCCGATATCAAAAGAGGCGCTGACAGAGTGGCAGAGCCTGACCGGGCGACTGCTGTGCAGGGTTGATACGCAAATCGAAACGCCTTACGGCGCTTTTGCGCTGGCGGAATGGCTAAGAGAAAAACGCGTGTTGCTGAAAACGAATCAGGGGCCGCTGCTTGTGATCGACCCCTGGTTGCCGGAGAACAACGGATGAAAATACTTTTTACTTTTCCCGGGCAGGGAACCCAGCGTGTGGGCATGCTACAGGATCTACCCGAGCGCGACGCCATCCTGACGCAGGTCAGGGCGGTCTTAGGGGACGAAGCAGGCCAGTTAGATAGTGCTGCTGCGCTGAGGCATACTCGTGCCGTACAGCTTTGCCTGCTAATCGCAGGTGTCGCCTGGGCGCAGGAGCTTGAGCGTAGCGGCGTAAAACCAGACATGGTCAGCGGACTGTCTATCGGCGCGTTTCCGGCAGCCGTAGTCGCCGGCGTTATTCCCTTTTCAGATGCGCTGCGGCTGGTGGCGCTTCGCGGCGATCTGATGGAGCAGGCTTATCCTGAAGGCTACGGCTTAACGGCTATCGTCGGGCTGCGTCTGGAACAGGTGGAACTCCTGGTGGCGGGCAGCGGCACTTACATCGCGAATATTAATGCTGAACAGCAAATCGTCATCGCCGGTAGCGAGGAGGCTATGGCGAAGGTTGCGGGTAGGGCGCTTGAGCAGGGGGCTCAAAAAGCCCGGCAGCTGGCGGTTAGCGTGCCCTCTCACTGTGCCTTGCTGAATGCGCCTGCGCAGAAGTTAAAACAAGCATTTGCTGATGTGGCGCTAAGTCGTCCCAACTGCGCTTATCTCAGCGGCAGCACGGGCCGGGTACTTTGGCAACCAGAGCTAATTGCGGAAGATCTGGCGCTGAATATGGCCCGCACGGTGCGGTGGCGAGAGGCGATGATTGCCGCCAACGAGCGCGACGTGCGGCTTGCGATTGAAATGCCGCCGGGTAGCGTGCTTTCAGGTCTGACGCGGCAGGCGTTTCGTGAGGGGATCACCGTTTGTCGCGAACAAAACAGCGTGGCGGCCATTGTCCACCTTGTGGAAAAAACTAGGGCGGCGCGTTAGGCGTATCGATGAACGTGCGGGCGTACATTCGCCCCTCGGCGGCCAGCGCCAGTAGGTTCGGGTCATGTTCACGGTTGCGGGCAAAGACGATAGCGATGGTTTGTTTCATCTGATATTGCTCGGCCAGCCTCAGCAGCTGCACTGAATTTTCATACACCTTCTTCATTCTTCCGGGCATCAAGGTTAGCCCTACACCCGCCTGTACCAGGCTGACCATTGAGAAAATGTCGTTTACCCGAGTAACGATTTCCGGCTCGAAACCGGCGACGTTAAAGGCTTCCTGAAATCCCGCATAGGTGGCAAAGCCTTCCGCCAGAGAAACGAATTTCTCCGCGTGGAACTCACGCAGATCTGCCGGGTGTGAGGTGTCCAGCGGGAAGCTGGCCGGTGCTGCCAGGAAAATATCGTCTCTAAACATGGGCAGGACTTCCAGCCTCGAGCGATCCACTTCACCTTCAGAAATGGAAATCAAAATAGCGTCCAGTACGCCGTCTTCCAGCATATTTAGCAGCACCTGGTTTGAGCCCATGGTGAGATCCATTTCCAGCTCCGGCCGCCTGAGCTTCATGCCCATGATAAGTTTCGGAACGGTTTCGAGCGTCAGGGAATAGAGGGTGCCGATACGCAGTCGTCCCTGGCCTACGCCTGCCGCCTGGCGGGTTTCATCGATGCCGCGCGCCATCAGCGCAACCACTTCTTTGCTGTGCTCCAGCAGGGTAAATGCCGATTCGAGCGGTACCAGGTTGCGCCCTTTATGAATAAACAGCGGGCAGCGCACACCTTCCTCCAGGGTATGCAACGCGCGGTGCACGCTAACCCCGCTAATACCCAGCGCTTCGGCGGTGCGCGCAATGTTCCCTTTCTCCATAAACTCCATGAATATCTCAAGCTTGCGGAAAGTGATTTCAGCGTCGATTTTCATTACCCGGCGATAACCCCAGTCGGAAAAATTATGCCATTAAGGTATAGCAAACGAGACCAGACGGCACTGATGAGCCGCAATAAGCAGCAGGATTTACCGTTGCGCCACGAACGTATCCATCATAAGCAACGCCAATGATGGCGCTAAAACGGTCCTTTCATCACACTTTCAAACAAAAAGCGCCGCTGGAAAAACGGCCTTTTATCACTCTGTTATGTGAGCCAATTCACGGTAAGCCAGCGGAAAAGCGCTATTCCGGCTCTTTATGTGGAACAGATCACTATTGCCGCCGCGATTTCCACTTCGAAGTGGAAAACAACTCGCTACAAACCTTTCCCCCCGCCAGGTAGCTTAAAAAACAGATTAGTTAACGAGGTACCCAAGGTGAATAACGGAGCGGTAATGGTTAATGAAGCCGAGGAGTTAACGGCGCGTATTCAGGGTTTTATTGACGCGCTGTTCAAAAGTAAGCACATCACGCCTAACGGGGTACAGGAACAAATGCTGGCCTCTCACGTGAAGGCGATGATTCATCGCTCTCTGACCGGAGAGCCGTTACCAGAAGTGGAAGAGAGCTTGTTCGAGGAGATCTCCGCGGAGTCGATGGAAATGGCGCAGGCGGTGGTCGATCAGTTCGGAAATCTGCCGGTAGAAGAAGCGTGGTTGCTGTCAGTGCATTTCGAAGTGGCGAAAGACAATCTTTGAATAATCAGGAGAAAACAATGGAACAAATTACCGTAGTCATTGGTGACCGTCTGGGCAAAGGCCAGAAAGTTGCAGCAGGGATCGAAAAAGCGGGCGGTCGCGCCGTGGTTATTCCAGGCGTCGCCGCCGACATGAAGCTGGGCGACGTGATGAAAGCGGAGAATGCCACCTTTGGTATCTCCTTCTGCGGCAGCGGCGGCGCAGGTGCTATCACCGCACAAACCAAACACGGCTACAAAGCTAAGTACGGCATGCGCTCCGTTGATGAAGGCGTGACGGCGATTAATGAAGGCAACAACGTGCTTGGCTTTGGCTTTATGGACAAAGAAGAGCTGGGTGAGCGCCTGGTACAGGCGTGGAACAAGAAGTACGGCAGTTAAGTATGAAAGAAAAATTCGCTACCACGGTGCGAGTTAGCGGGCGCGGCGATACCAAAGCCAAAGCCTTTTCCGACGCCCTGAATCACGTTC
This sequence comes from Cedecea sp. Ae19-4, assembly GCF_059801165.1. Lineage (NCBI taxonomy): Bacteria > Pseudomonadati > Pseudomonadota > Gammaproteobacteria > Enterobacterales > Enterobacteriaceae > Cedecea > Cedecea sp. Ae19-4. Next base: position 728,925 of record NZ_JBCHWG010000002.1, read on the forward strand.
AGGGCACGGTGCTTAAATCCACCAACCACATTCTTCTGCGCATTGAGCCACAGGACGTGCAGGTTGTTCAGGCGCAGGTCAGGGTGCGCAAAGAAGCTTTTCTGTTCTTCTTCCTGCGCCGGGAAAGGCGGAGCTACAGCGTGGAGCTGGATGTTTCCGTCAACGTGACGGCTCTTAACCTCGATGAGGTGGATTTCGTCGCACAATAAAATAACACTAACAAGGGCAGACTCATGTTCTTAATCATATTATTCAAATCACTCATTATCGGCGGCCTCGTCGGTGTGGGCGTTGGTGCCGGGGCCGCGCGTATGTTCCATGCGCCGACCTCCCAGGGCATGGGCGCATTTCGTACACTCGGCGAGCTGAACTCCTGTGAAGGGGACCCGGCTTCTCACTTCTCCTTTGGGCTTGGCTTCTTCTTTAACGCCTGGGCGTCTTCCGTCGCGGCGGGGGCATTCACCCAGGACGTTGACCACCGCATCATCCCTAACTGGGGCGCGGCTGCTCTGATGGTGAAGAACCGTAACGTGGCGGAAACCCTCCACGACCCGAAAAAAATGGCTATCGCCTGCGGCATCATCGGCATGATCGTGGTGGCGTTCCTGAACTCTACGGCCTCTGCGGTGCCGGCGGCACTTCAGGTCACGGCAGTCAAAGTGCTGGTCCCTGCGGCTAACCTGCTGGTGAACACCGTGATGCCGGTCATTTTCTGGCTGGCGGCTATCGACGCGGGCAAAAAATCCGGCTTCTGGGCAACCATTTTCGGCGGCGCAGCGCAGCTGATCATGGGCAACGCCGTGCCGGGACTGGTGCTGGGTATCCTGATCGGTAAAGGCGTTGAAGAAAGCGGCTGGCACCGCGTCACCAAAGTGATGATGACGGCTATCGTGGCCCTGTTTGTGCTGAGCGCCTTCTTCCGCGGGTTCGACATGAAGATGATTGAGTCTTTCCACATGACCGTGCCGAACTGGCTGGATCTGCTGCATAACTCGCTGAGCGGCAAATAAGGGGATAACGCATGGAACAGAATAAAGGCTTTTGGTACGCGGACTGGTCATTCCCGATCTTTGTCGGCCTGCTCTCCTCCGGCGTGTTTGCCGGGACACACATGTACTACCTGTACGGCATCGGCGCGTTTAACGAAGTCGCCTTCGTGGCGATGCTGAAGTCCGGGATTGATACCGGCGTTTACGGCGCGGTGGCGGCGTTTGGCGCCAGCTTCCTGTTTGCCCGCATCATCGAAGGCTCTCTGGTCGGGATCCTGGATATCGGTGGGGCGATTCAAACCGGCGTAGGCCTCGGCGTTCCGGCGCTGCTGCTGGGCGCGGGCTTTGTCTTCCCGGTGGCAAACTTTGCCGCATCGCTGGTGACTGGCCTGGTGATTGGTCTCGCCATTGGCTACATCATCATCCTGGCACGTAAGTTCACCATCAATCAGAGCGACTCGACCTACGGGGCGGACGTCATGATGGGCGCGGGTAACGCCTCCGGCCGCTTCCTTGGGCCGTTGATTATCCTCAGCGCCATGACGGCTTCGATTCCCATCGGCATCGGCTCGTTGATCGGCTCTCTGCTGTTTTACCTCTGGGGCAAACCGATTACCGGCGGCGCGATCCTGGGCGCAATGATTTTAGGTTCCATTTTCCCAGTAGCGTTGTAAGCAGTATTTCCAGGGCGGACGGGCTGTGGCTCGCCCGCCAGTTAAGGAGAAAGATATGTTTGACCTGATCCTGCGCCAGGCGCGGCTGGTGGACGATACCGTAATCGATATCGCCCTGAAGGACGGCAAAATTGCCGCCTTAGGCAAAATAACCGGCGAGGCAACTGAAGAGCGCCAGCTGAACGGCGAATACTACGTCAGCGCCGGCTGGATTGACTCCCACGTTCACTGTTACCCCAAGTCCCCTATTTACCATGACGAACCTGACAGCGTAGGGATTCATACCGGCGTGACAACCGTCGTTGATGCCGGAAGCACCGGGGCCGATGACGTCGACGATTTCTATCAAATCACCCGCAGCGCAGCGACCGAAGTTTATGCGCTACTGAACATCTCCCGCGTGGGCCTGATTGCCCAAAACGAACTGTCCAATATGGCGAATATTGACGCTGACGCCGTGCGCGGCGCGGTAAAGCGCCACCCGGACTTTATCGTGGGCTTAAAAGCGCGCATGAGCAGCAGCGTGGTAGGTGACAACGGCATTACGCCGCTGGTGCGCGCCAAGGCTATCCAGAAAGAAAACGGTGATTTGCCGCTGATGGTGCATATCGGCAATAACCCGCCGGATCTCGATGAAGTGGCTGAGCTGCTGACCAGCGGCGATATCATCACCCACTGCTACAACGGCAAGCCGAACCGCATTCTCAATCCGGCCGGGCAACTGCGAGCCTCCGTGGCGCAGGCTATCCAACGTGGGGTGCGCCTGGATGTCGGGCACGGCACCGCCAGCTTTAGTTTTGACGTGGCGCGTGTCGCTATCCAGCAGGGCATTCTGCCGCACAGCATCAGCTCGGACATCTACTGCCGCAACCGCATCAGCGGCCCGGTGCATTCACTCGGCGCAGTGATGTCGAAATTCCTCTCCATTGGCCTGTCATTGCCTCAGGTGATCGACTGTGTGACCGCGCACGCTGCGGATGGATTACGTCTGAAAAATAAAGGCCGCCTGGCCGTGGGTCTGGATGGCGATCTGACCGTCTTTGAACTGCGCCGCCAGCCAACGGTATTTACCGACGCAGAGCAGCAAACGCTGACGGGTGACCAGGCGCTGGTGGCGCTGGCCGCAGTGCGCGTCGGGAAATGGTTTACTACCGAACAAGGGAAAGCTGAACATGTCTTCGATCTATGAAAAATACAATTTAAAACAGGTGATTAACGCATCTGGCCGCATGACCGCTCTTGGTGTGTCTACGCCTCGCCCGGAAGTGGTGGATGCGGTCACCACCGGCATGAATCACTACTTCGAAATGAAGGATCTGGTCAACAAGACCGGCGCCTACATTGCCGGACTGCTCGATGTTGAAGCGGCGACCGTGGTGTCCTGCGCTTCTGCCGGTATTGCCCAGTCCGTAGCTGCGGTGCTGGTTAAAGACAATCAATGGCTGATCGAGAACCTACATGCGGCCCCACTGGAGAACAACGAGATCGTGCTGCCGAAGGGCCACAACGTTAACTTCGGCGCGCCGGTCGGCACGATGGTGAACCTGGGCGGCGGCAAAATCGTTGAAGCGGGCTACGCCAACGAATGTTCGGCGGACCAGCTGGCCGCAGCTATTTCTCCGCGCACGGCGGCCATTCTGTACATCAAATCCCACCATTCGGTGCAAAAAAGCATGCTCAGCGTTGAGCAGGCCGTTGTCGTGGCGCGTAAGCACAATCTGCCGCTGATTGTTGACGCTGCGGCGGAAGAAGATTTGCAGTGCTACTACCGCGCCGGGGCAGACCTGGTGATTTACAGCGGGGCGAAAGCTATTGAAGGCCCAACCAGCGGGCTGGTGATCGGCAAAGAGCAGTACGTCGAGTGGGTTAAGCTGCAAACTGGCGGTATCGGACGTGCGATGAAAGTCGGCAAAGAAGGCATTCTCGGTCTGACCTGCGCGATTGAACATTACCTGAGCGCAGCCAAAGAGAGTGGGGCCGAAATGGTCGCCAAAATGACGCCGTTTATCGACAGCCTGAACACGCTGAATGGCGTGACCGCGCGCGTGGTGTGGGACGCCGCTGGCCGTGATATCGCCCGCAGCGAAATCAAGTTCGATGAAGCGACCGTTGGCATCAGCACCGGAGAGCTGGTCGGTAAGCTGAAGCAGGGCGAATACGCCATCTACTTCCGTGGCTACAAGGCCAACGAAGGCATTATTGAAGCGGATGTGCGCAGCGTAAGCGCGGCACAGCTGGAGATTATTTACCGCTGCATCAAAGCGCTGGTAAGCAAGGAGAAATAAGCATGAAACTGACCCCGAATTTTTACCGCGATCGCGTGTGCCTGAACGTCCTGGCTGGCTCCAAAGAAAACGCCAAAGAGATTTACCAGGCGGCGGAAGGTCACGTGCTGGTCGGTGTGTTATCCAAAAACTACCCGGATGTAGCAAGCGCGGTCGCCGACATGCGTGATTACGCGGCGCTGATCGACAACGCGCTGTCCGTTGGCCTTGGCGCAGGCGATCCCAATCAATCTGCCATGGTGAGCGAAATCTCCGGCCAGATTCAGCCCCAGCACGTCAATCAGGTGTTTACCGGCGTGGGCACCAGCCGCGCGCTGCTGGGCCAGACTGACAGCGTAGTTAACGGCCTGGTTTCGCCGACCGGCACCGTCGGGAGGGTAAAAATCTCCACCGGCCCGTTAAGCTCTGGCGCGCCGGACGGCATCGTACCCGTCGAAACAGCGATTGCGCTGCTGAAGGATATGGGCGGCAGCTCAATCAAATATTTCCCGATGGGCGGGCTGGACTGCCGCGAAGAGTACCAGGCGGTAGCGGAAGCCTGTGCGAAGCATGACTTCTGGCTGGAGCCGACCGGCGGTATCGATCTTGATAACTACGAGGAGATCCTGAAGATTGCGCTGGATGCCGGCGTAAGCAAAGTGATCCCGCATATTTACAGCTCAATTATCGACAAGGCCAGCGGCAATACGCGCCCGGCGGATGTTGCCACTCTGTTGGCGATGACGAAGAAGCTGGTGGGGTAAAGTGCTCGCTGTTTCCCCTCACCCCGGCCCTCTCCCCAAAGGGGAGAGGGGGAAAAGAAAGGCCGGTTCTTCTTCGAGGGAGAGAGAAACATTGATGCGAAAAAGAAAAGTCCCCTCTGCCTTCCAGGGAGAAAGACTGATGTAAAAATTCCCTTTTAGGGAGAGAGAAGGACTGATGTGAAAAAGAAAGATCCCCTCTCCCTTTTAGGGAGAGGGTTAGGGTGAGGGTATAATCCTCATCAACCACACTTCGAGGACAAACGCATGTCTGCACGCACTCTGCTTGTTGCTTCATTTGCCTTACTCGCCGCCGGCAACAGCGCGGCGCAAAGCCACTATGCCTGGGTTGGCACCTACAACCCCAACGGCGAAGGGCTTTACCGCTTCCAGGTTGACGCCAAAACCGGCGCACTTAGCGAGAAAACGCTGGTCAGCTCGCTGCCGAATGCCGCACAGCTCACCGCGTCGCCGGATGGAAAAACGCTATATGTCGCCAGCGAAGCCGAGAAAGGCGTGGTAGCGGCATTGCGTGTGGGTGATAACGGAAGTGTGACCGAGCTGAATCAGGTGTCTTCCGGGGGCGCAGGACCGGTCTATCTGTCCCTGACGCCGCAGGGTAAGCACCTGCTGGTGGCTAACTATGTGAGCGGTTCAATCGCCGTATTGCCGATTAATGCAGACGGTAGCCTGCAGGAAGCCAGCGACAAGCATCAGGACAGTGGTGAGCCGGGCGCGGCAAAACCAGAAGCTGCGGTAGAAGGTAGCTTTGCCGCCAGCGACCATAACGGCCCGCATGCCCATATGATTGCCGCCGATCCGAGCGGCAAGTTTGTCTTCTCCACCGATCTTGGCCTGGATCGGATCTACCAGTATCGCTTCGATCAAAGCAAAGGCGTGCTGGAGCCAAACGATCCGCCGTTTATCGCCGCCTCTTCAAAAGGCGCGGGGCCACGCCATTTTGTCTTTGCCGCAGACGGCGCGAGCCTGTGGTTGATTAACGAAGAAGCTTCTACGCTTACCCATTACAAGCTCGACCGTGAGAAAGGCACGCTGACCGAAGGAAAGACGATTTCTTCCCTGCCAAAAGGCTATAAGGGCACAAGCTTTGCCGCGGGCCTGGTACTCAGCCACGACGGCAAGCAACTGTATGTGGCCAACCGCCTGCATAACAGCATCGCGCATTTTAGCGTGGGCGCTAACGGCGAGCTTACGCATCAGGACGACATCTGGACCAGAGGCGACTATCCTCGAGGCCTGACGCTGGATAATACCGGCAAACATCTTTATGCCCTGAACCAGCGCAGCGACAACATTACTCGTTTTAGCGTGGCCCCGGGCAGCGGTAAATTAACTTTTATCGAGGATTATACGGCGGTGGGAAGCCCGTCACAGATGGTCTTCACCCCGTTTAAGTAAAGCAGGACGGGGCGCTTAAACGCCCCGATAACCAAAGGAAGCGGTAGTGAGATTCCCCAATCAACGGCTGGCTCAGCTTTTTGAGATGCTGCAAAACGAAACGCTGCCCCAGGATGAACTGGCGCGGCGTTTGTCCGTTTCTACTCGTACGGTTCGGGCCGATATCACGGCGCTTAATGCGCTGATGTCAGGCTTCGGGGCTCAGTTTACGCTTACCCGCGGTGCGGGATATCAACTGAATATCGAGGATACTGAGCGTTACGGCGAGCTGGTGCAGCATCGTCCGCGTCAGCTTCGTATTCCTCGTACTTCGCCAGAACGCGTGCATTACCTTGTGGTGCGTTTTTTGACGGCGGCGTTTTCACTGAAGCTGGAAGATCTGGCCGAAGAGTGGTTTGTCAGCCGGGCCACGCTGCAAAGCGATATGGCCGAAGTACGGGAGTGGTTTAACCGCTATCATCTGACCATTGAGACACGCCCGGGCCACGGCATGAAGCTGTTCGGCAGCGAAACGGCTATACGCGCCTGCCTGACTGACCTGCTGTGGCAGTTAACCTTAGAGGACAGCGAAAATCCGTTATTGACGGAAGAAGCGCTGAACGCGGGTGTCCCGGAGTTGCTCGCCGGTTCGCTGCACGATTGTTTTACCCGCTGCCACATCCGCCTGACCGATGAAGGCGAGCAGTTTATTCGCCTCTATTGTTCGGTGGCGGTTCGTCGCATCAGCGAAGGCTATCCGCTACCGGAATTTACGGCGGATAGCGTTGATGTCCAGGTGAAAGAGGCAGCCAGACAGATTGCCGCTCTTCTTCAGCAACTGGCGGGGAAGCCGCTTTCCGAAGCTGAAGAGCAGTGGCTGCAGGTGCACATCGCCTCGCGGCAGGTGCAGGAAGTGGCGCCGAGCGCGATCAGCGCCGACGATGATGAGGCGCTGGTTAACTACATTCTGCGCTACATCAATACCCACTATAACTACAATCTTCTCAGCGACGAGCAGCTGCACGCCGACCTGCTGACCCATATCAAGACAATGATCACCCGGGTACGCTACCAGATAAACATCCCGAATCCTCTGCTGGCTAACATCAAACAGCATTACCCGTTGGCTTACGACATGACGCTGGCGGCGGTCTCAAGCTGGGGAAAATATACCCCTTACGCTATCAGCGAAAACGAAATTGGTTTTCTGGTGTTGCACATCGGTGTGGGTCTGGAGCGTCATTACAACATTGGCTACCAGCGCCATCCTCGCGTGCTGCTGGTTTGCGATACAGGGAATTCGACGGTGCGTATGCTGCAGGCCATGCTGCTGCGTAAATATCCGCAGGTGGAAGTGACCAACATTATCTCTCTGCGCGATTATGAGCAGCTTGAAACCGTGGATGAAGACTTTGTAATCAGCACGGCGCGCATAAATGAGAAAGAAAAGCCGGTGGTGGTGATGGCGCCGTTCCCGACGGATTATCAGCTCGAGCAGCTTGGTAAGCTGGTGCTGGTGGACAGAACAAGGCCTTACATGCTGGAGAAATTCTTCGATGCCAGCCATTTCCGCATTATCGATCAACCTATGACTCAGCAGCAGTTGTTCCTGACGCTCTGCGAGCAGCTGGAGCGGGAAGGCGTGGTTGATGCAGACTTTCACCCGTCGGTGGTGGAGCGTGAGGCCATTGTCAGCACCATGCTGGGCGAAGGCATTGCGCTGCCGCACTCGCTGGGCCTGCTGGCGAAAAAAACGGTGGTTTACACCGTGCTGGCGCCGCACGGTATTAGCTGGGGGGATGAGACGGCGTACGTGATCTTCCTGCTGGCGATTAGCAAAAGCGAATACGAAGAGGCGATGGCGATTTACGACCTGTTTGTGACCTTCCTGCGTGAGCGAGCGATGGTTCGGCTGCGCGAGAGTAAGGATTTTGACAGTTTTAAAGCCGTGGCGATGGAGTGCCTGAGTAAGCTGTAATCACAGTTGACCCTCATCCAGGAAGGGAGAGGGAGAATTCTGTGGGCAACGTTTACTTCGCCAGAATGAAAACTGGCGGAAATTCAATCGACTGGCTGGTGTTATCCCCTCTCCCTTGTGGGGAGAGGGTTAGGGTGAGGGGCCGTTATTTCAGGATCGTGAACGCGGTGGTGACGTGCTTCACGCCGCTAACCCGGCTGGCAATATCCGCCGCGGCTTTACCTTCACGTTCGGTTACCAGGCCGAGCAGAAATACCTCGCCATTCTCGGTGGTGACTTTCACGTTAGACGATTTTACCTGGTCGCTGGTGAGCAACTGAGATCGAACTTTTGTGGTGATCCACGTATCGCTCGATGCGACACCCAGGCCGACCGGAGCCATAATTCGAATCTCGTTATAGACTTCGGTTGCGCCGTCTACGCCCAACGCAATTTGCTTCGCACGAGAGGCGAGGTCTGGGTTAGGAGACTGACCAGCCAGCAGCACTTTGCCCTGGTAAGCCGTCACGTTAATACGCGCTTCTTTCTTGATCTGCTCATCCTTGTTGAGCGCGCTGTTCACGCGTAATTCAAGCGTGCCGTCATCAACCTGCGTCCCGACTGTGCGTGGGTCTGTCGCAGTTTTTGTCGCTACGGCGGCGCTTCCCACAACAACGGCACCGACGCAGCCCTGCAGCAACAGCGCGGAAATAAGAACTGCGACTGGCGTAATGGCCTTCATGTTCATTCCTTCTCCTTTCTCAAAATTAGCTATTAGCCATCCTGGTGGGGAAATAGCGTATTGTCGATCAGATCGCATAAACAGTTCACCGTCAGCATATGCATCTCCTGGATGCGGGCGCTGCGATGAGAAGGGATTCGGATTTCAACATCCTGTGGCCCCAACAGTCCTGCCAGTTCGCCGCCGTCATAGCCCGTCAGCGCGACGATGGTCATGTCGCGGGTGACAGCGGCCTCAACCGCTTTGACAATATCACGGCTATTGCCTCGGGTGGAAATCGCCAGCAAAACGTCCCCGGCGTGGCCCAGCGCACGAACCTGTTTGGCATAAACTTCTTCATGCAGACGGTCGTTAGCGATCGCGGTTAAGACCACATTATCTGCATTAAGTGCAATGGCCGGTAAACTAGGGCGCTCTGTTTCAAAACGGTTGATCATGCTGGCAGCAAAATGCTGTGCGTTGGCGGCGGAGGTGCCATTGCCACAACAGAGGATTTTGTTGCCGTTCAGTAAAGACTGAACCAGCGTCATCGCTGCACGGGAGATGGCGTCCGGCAGGGCTTCCGCTGCGGCAATCTGAGTTTGAATACTTTCCGTGAAGCAGACTTTGATTCTTTCGAGCACGTTGATTCTACCTGGAGTTTTTTAGATATCGGCGGCAAACGCGTTGGTCAGCCACGCTATTTCATTGCCGGTGAAAGCTAACACATCGAAACGGCAATCTACAGTATCAAAACTTTGACCTTTGCCGCTAAGCCAAACCTGAGCGGCATGCAGCAGGCGCAGCTGCTTGCTGCGAGTCACGCTGGCAGCGGCTCCGCCGAACTTATCGTTACGCCTAAAACGCACTTCCACAAAAACGATAACCTGCTGCTGTTGCATAATAAGGTCGATTTCGCCGCCGCGAACATGCACGTTCGCGGCCACAAAGCGCATTCCCTCGCGCTCAAGATAGCGACGCGCCTGCTGTTCATAGCGCGCGCCGCGTTGCTTGCGGTTCAGGATACCGGAACGATCTGGCCCTGACTGAATTGCAGCCAATTTAACTTCCTGTTAATAACGCAGTCCTGGCTGGCGGTCAGCTGCCCGGTGTTGCCGTTTACCTGATAACCCGGCACCTGGCGTATCTGTGAGAAGTGGCTTGCCAGCGTCCAGGCATCAACGCCCATGGCATACAGACGCGCCAGCGAGTAGTCATTATTGACGCTGCTTAAGGCCTGCTGCATCAGCTGTGGATTACCGCCGGAAAGCATCGGGATTTCGCTAAACTGCAGGCCTTCCATTTCCAGTCGGTAGTCCGGGCCGTTCACGCCCTGCGAGCTGCGCGAGCTGGCATACAGCTGAGCGCTGCCGCGGCTGCCGGTGCGCATCGCAATCATCGGTTTGATCAGCGCCACTTCTTCGGAGGTCGCAATGATATAGACCGCGTCTACGTTGCCGCTGCTGCCTGCGGTAATTTGCGCATCCGTAGGTGCTGCCGGAATAGTCAGTCCGCCAATGGTGACGCCTGGCGGCGTATTGGACGGCGTACTTACCGGGGTGCCGGTCAGGGCGATGCCGGAGCCGCTGTTAATCCCGCGTTTCAGGTCGCTCACTGAACCAAATTTCTGCTGCAGAACCAGACCGCCGCCGAGTTTCTGCCATTCGGTGGCAAAGGCTTTCGCCACACGGTCGCCCAGAGCGTTAGAAGGGATCAGCATCAGCGGATTGCGGTGGCTTTGCTGCCAGATGTGATCCGCGGCGTCACGGGCTTCGTCTTCTGGAGAAAGTGCGAAATAGCAGATGTTAGGGCGATTCTGCACGTTTTCAGGCTGGTTAAGCGCCAGAATATTTAACGGGCTGTTGGTGCTGGCCAACTGGTCAACATTGTTTTTTAGCAGCGGACCAACGACCAGCGTGGCGCCGTCCTGCTGCGCCTGAGCCAGAACCTGAGAGAGCGGCTGGCTGCTGGTGTCGTAAATCTTAATGTCTGCCGAAGGGGTCGCGGCAAGAGATGGCGCGGTTTGTGCGTCTGGCTGGGCAGACGGCGTTGCTGGGGCTGCGGTTTGCGGCGTTGCGGCCTGTGCCTTCTGGTCTGTTAAATCGCTGACGGACGCACTTGCCGGGCTCACTGCAGCATTAGGATCTGCGGGGGCCTGGGACGCTTGCGGTTGAGGCACTTCTTGAGGCGGCGCAGCCTGTGGTTGCGCATTAGGATCTCCGGGCTGGGCGGCAGGCTGAACGGCTGCAACCGGCGCGACGCCGTTGTTTTTCGCCGCTTCAAACCCTTGCTCAATCGCGCGGCCAAACACCGCAGCCTGGCCGTTGAGCGGCAGCAGGAGAGCGATTTTACCGGTTGAGGCCGGTTTGAAGTTTTGAACATTCGCCAACTGAGTCGGCAGCGTTTTTGAACCCGGATTATTCGGGTAGCGCGTTTGCCAGTCCTGAATCCCGGCTTTCAGCATGTTAGGATCGTTACGGTTATCGCTCCAGACGTGCTGCAGGTCCAGCCAACCCTGCAGGGTATTTTCGTCGGCGTTAATCACCAGGCTGTTCATTTGCTCTGGGGAGAACTGCGACAGAACCTGCCAGGTGCCATCAATGTTCTTTTGATGTGCATCGCCTTTCAGCAGCGGTTCCTGAGCAATGTACGCGCGCAGCAGCGCTAAAGACGGGCGTCCCTGAGAAGCGTCAATCACAGCCTGGTAATAACGGCTCTGTTGGCCCTTGTCGAGTGCGCTCGGGTCAATCTTTTCCAGCAGGGCAGAGGCGGCGCTGAAATCTTTCTGCGCAATCTTCACTTCCGGCACCAGCAGCTGTTGTTCACGCACTTGAGCATCGTTGAGCTGCTGCGGCAGTTGGTTATACAACGCCACAGCCTGCTGAGGTTTGCCTTCCTTTAGCAGGGAACGAATGGCGAGTAATTGCCAGTTGGTCTTGCTATCATCTTCACTTTGCTGCATTTGCTGCAGATAATAAGCGGACCCGGCGGTGGTGTCGCCCTGCAGCAGCGTGGCGGACTGATCTGGCGCCTGGGTTGAACAGCCGGCAAAAATCAGCGCCGCGAGCAACACAGGCAGGCAGCGCCCGGCTTTTGAACGATTCAAGGTTGAGGGTAGCATTCTGTATCCAGTGGTTTTATTTCCCAATGTACAATATTAAATCGGCAATACGGATGAAACAATGAAACAACACGAAACGGCGGCGATTTCAGCCAGTACGCTTTACATCGTCCCGACGCCTATCGGCAACCTCGGGGATATCACCCAGCGGGCCCTCTCAGTGTTGCAAAGCGTTGATCTGATTGCCGCAGAAGATACCCGTCATACCGGACTTTTGCTGCAGCATTTTGCGATTAATGCGCGACTCTTCGCACTTCACGATCACAATGAGCAACAAAAATCTGAAACGCTACTGGCGAAGCTGCAGGAAGGCCAAAGCATTGCGCTGGTGTCCGATGCCGGTACGCCGCTGATTAACGACCCTGGCTACCACCTCGTGCGCACCTGCCGCGAAGCGGGGATTCGCGTCGTGCCGTTGCCTGGCCCTTGCGCCGCTATTGCTGCACTCAGCGCAGCTGGCTTGCCGTCTGACCGCTTTTGCTATGAGGGTTTTCTGCCTGCAAAATCCAAAGGCCGTCGCGACGCGCTGAAGGCGATTGAACAGGAACCGAGAACGCTGATTTTCTATGAATCCACCCACCGCCTGCTCGACAGTCTCGATGATATCTGCACGGTGCTGGGCGAATCCCGCTACGTAGTGCTGGCGCGCGAGTTGACCAAAACCTGGGAGTCGATTCACGGCGCGCCCGTAGGCGAGCTGCTGGCATGGGTGAAGGAAGATGAAAACCGCCGCAAAGGCGAAATGGTGCTGATTGTTGAGGGCTTTAAAGTCCAAAGCGATGATGAACTCCCCGCCGAAGCGCTGCGTACGCTGGCGTTGCTGCAGACGGAGTTACCGCTGAAAAAGGCTGCAGCGCTTGCCGCTGAAATTCACGGGGTGAAAAAGAATGCCTTGTACAAATATGCGTTAGAAAACAGCGAGAAATAGTTTTCTCGAGCCGGCTCCTGGTTTTCATATCGCAACGCGGTTAGCGTTTAAAAAACGAACTCCCTGGTGTTAATTTATGCATGACTGAATGACTTTAAGGGAGTTAAAGTTTATGCCGGTATTGATACCAGGAGATTCGAATATGGTTGTGATGCCTTTTTCCTATAGCACTGCGTCGATAAAACGCTCGTTCGAGGTGATTGAAGAACTGACGTTTGCAGGTCAGCATTTCCTTATCATTTTTGACAGGTCGACCCCGAGGGCTGCAATCATTAAGGCCGAGCCTGAAGGAAATGAAAAAGATCGCCGGCACGCTGTCGTCGCCATGCTTGAGCTCAAAAATCAAAAAACGATTGGTGACAACGTTATTTCAGTAGATCGTTTTTGGGAGGATCAAAGCGTTCTGCAGGTTGAAGACGTTTGCGTCGAGAAGCCGCTCCAGGAAGCTGGCTTAGCCACACAGCTATATGAGGCGCTGGTGCTCAAGTGTGGCGTGATTTTAATGAGCGATAATATTCACTATGCCGGGGGCAAGGCGCTTTGGCAGAAAATAGCCAGAAACTCCACTCAACTTGCGGTTTTTATTCTGGATTCAGATGATGGACGATTCTATCCCTTTGACGGTACGAAGGCCGCATACGATGGTGTCAGCATTCCGGAAGAAAAAATCTGGAGCACGCACCCTGATAAAGAGCATTTTGGCATTATCCTGATTGCCGAAGATAAAAGGCGGGTTGCTGCGCTAACATCAGGTAGGTGAAACGCTGTTAAGAAGCGTAGAAAGAACGAGCCTTCTACGCTCCATCCTCGTTTAGTTGACCGGCGTGGCCTCAATCACCAGCGTTTCCAGCGGTTTCAGCGTCACAACCAGCGGCTTACTGTAGTCGTTGGTTACGGTCTCGTTCTTGCCGTAAATTTGCTTCAGCGTAAAGCGCGTGGCCTCGCCGTTCGGCACTTCAAAGCTTTTGCTCAGGTCGAGATAGTAGCTTTGTGATTTATCCGACGGGTTACGCAGGCCCAATATTGCTTTCTCTTTACTCCACGATGCCCAGCCGTAAACCTCAAGCAGCGTCGGGTCGCCGCCAACCCAGTGGCTATCGACCAGCACGTTGCTGTTCGCCCGTGACCATTTCGCCGCGTCGGCAAGCGTGTCCCATTTGGCGTTGTTCAGCATTGACGGCGTAATGTACAGCTCCTGCAATTGCGTGCCGGTGGCGAAATAGCTCCAGGCCTGATCGGCAAAATCCTGGTCCGTTTGGACTTTCTCCAGCCCAAAGTAGGCATGTTCCGCGCTGACAATGCCGTGGTACATCAGTGAGTTAATCGGGAAAAGTGGGCCTTTACGCACGATGGAGCGATAGGTTTCCGCGTCGCGATAGGTTATCCACTGCTGCACCGGCGAACCTTTGCCATAAACGTTTATGTCATCGCCCTGGCGCCAGATGGAGTCGGCATAGAACAGCCAGGACGGGCTGGCGTTGGTACCGGTCGTCAGGTTGATAAACAGATCTTTGTTGGCGGCCCGCATGTTTTTGATTAACTCAATGGAGGCATCAAAGTCAGAGGCGTAGGGGCTGCCTTTGATGTACGAGTTGGCGTTGCCCATACCGTCGAGCTTAAACGAGGTGATATGTTCGTTTTTGATAAGCCCGATAATTTGCTGATTAAAATTGTGGAAGTAGTTGGGGCCTGAGAGGGCAAATTTGCCATCCACGGTTTCAAAGCCGTTCTCTTTGGCGTGTGAAACGCGCACGTCGCGTGGTTTGTTGTAGCCACCCCACGGTGAGAGCCACAGCCCCACGGAAGTATGCAAACTGTCCGCTTTTTCTTTGATAACACCAAAGCCATGCTTAAACGCCGGACTAAACAGCCATTTCCCGGTCAAATCGTCCCAGCCGTCATCCAGCAGGAAGCCGTCGAGCTTCACGCCCCGCTTGATTATCAGTTCGCTGGCGTATTCATCCATGCGGGTCAGCACGTCCTTCTCGGTGTAGGGCGTAAAGAAACCGATGTCCATCCAGCTGTTGTAGTGCAGGTAAGGCTGGTAAGGGCGCGGGCGCATGGCGTTGATAAATTCATTAAAGCTACGGCGAAGCTGGTCTGTTGCTTCAAACGTGCCGAAGTAGACCGTATAGGTCACCGGGGCGTCGGTTTTAATCGGTGTTTTGAGCTCAACGTTCAGGTTGGTGGTGGTTTCGTAGGCGTAGGTATTCACGATCGGTTTTTGCGGCAGCATATAGAAACTGTCCGCCACGATGGGGGAACTGTTGATGGCGCCGTTGACATAAGGTGCCTGAGCCTGGCCTTTGGTCGGGAAGAAGGTGATCTTTGTGACATCACGAGGCTGGCCTTTTGCCTGCAGCGTATAGTCCACCGCCGCATACTTGCCCTTCAGCAGCTTCAGGGTAACATTGACCGAGAAGTCGTCTCGCTCGTAATCAATCTGAATGGCGTCTGCGGTTTTGCTGACGTTTTTGAGTTTAAAGTCGGCGGTATGGATAACTTTTTCGTCCGGCAGCGTCAGGAAAAACAGCTCGATGGGCGCCAGTTTGTGGTCGGATAGCCGGTCTTGCACTACCACCGCCGAGCCGGAATCGTCGAAAGAGACGGCAAGGTTGGTGTTTTCCAACTGGTACTGAGCCGCCAGCGCTGCGTTGCTCATGAACATAATAAGCAGGGAGCTTTTTATTATTGTCTTCATCAGATCTCCTTACACCAGAGAGTTAAAGCGCCGCTTCTGATTCCGGCAGCAACTTATTCGCCGAGCCGCATACAGCGACTTTGCTACGCACCACTTCTTTCATCGCGTCCATGCCGACGCGCATGTAAAAGCGTGGGTCGTTGCCTTCCGGGTTAGCGCCAAACCATTCTTTCACCGCGGCGGCGAAGGCGATTTTTAATTCCGTCGCGACATTCACTTTGCAGACGCCAAGCTCGATGGCGCGGCGAACAAACTCGTCAGGCACGTCACTCGCGCCGTGCAGTACTAACGGGACGCTGACGACGTCACGGATCTCGCCCAGCCGTTTGAAGTCTATTTTCGGGCGTTTGGTATACAGGCCGTGTGCGGTGCCAATGGCAACCGCCAGACTATCGACGCCGGTAAGCTCGACAAAGCGGCGGGCTTCCTGCGGATCGGTCAAAAAAGCGCTTTCTTCATCCACATCCATGTCGTCTTCCACGCCGCCGAGCCGGCCCAGTTCGGCCTCTACGCTGCAGTCGTTGCGGTGGCAAAACTCGACCACCGATCTCACCAGCTTCACGTTGTCAGCAAAGGGGAAGTGGCTGCCGTCAATCATGGCGCTGCGCACGCCAGCGTTAACTTTGCGGCTGATGTCCGCCAGGCTTTCGTGATGATCGAGGTGCAGCGCTAGCGGTATGCCGTAGCTTTCGGAATAGGCATGGCACAGTGCGTAAATCTCTTCGAAAGCGATGTGTTTAAAGGTGCCCGGCGTGCCGGCAAGGATCACCGGGGAATGCATCTCTTTGCACACTTCAAGAATCGCCTGGATGGTTTCGGCATTGTGGATATTAAAAGCCGGTACCGCATAGCCTCTGGCCTGCGCGTCCTGAAGCAGATACTTCGTGGAGATAATGCTCATGATGAACCTCTCAGCCTTTCCAGGGATGAATAACGACGCCTTTAACTACGCGATTAACCGTGCCGCTGGCGGAGGGCGTGTCCGGCGTAATGCCTGCTTTAACGGAGGAGGTGAGGGCGAAAACCTGGGCATACATCAGGAAGCAAAACGCCTGCTCAACGTCGAGGAACGTCCGATCTGCCGCAGGCAGGAGGATATGCGGGCCTGATGCGATCTCGGGGCTGGAGGAGGCTGAAATGGCGATCGTTTGCATAGCCAGACTGTCCCGGCGCAGCTCCGCCAGCAGATCCAGATCGTACTGGCGAGTGTAAGGATCGCTGGAGACCAGCACGATCGCCAGCGTCTTACTATTGACCAGGGATTTTGGGCCATGCCTGAAGCCGGTTGGTGTGTCATAAAACGCCGCCAGCTTGCCAGCCGTGAGTTCAAGCACCTTCAGAGAGGCTTCTCGTGCCACGCCCTGCAAGCCACCGCTACCCAGGTAGACCACGCGTTCGTAGGGAAGATCGTCAAACGGAATTTCGCTGAAATCGCCCAGTGAATGAATAATTTGGGCACAGCGGTGAGCGACATCCTGAAATGACTGCGTATTGATGACGTCCGGGGCGAAAACCGCAAGGCAGCTTGCCATCATGGTCGTGATGCTGCTCGTCATGGCAAAACCGCGATCGTGCGTTTCCGCAGGCATCAGCAGCGGCAGTGAGCGGTTGTCCTCCAGCGCGCTGCGGTAGAGGCTACCGCCCTCGTTACAGGTGATGGTGATGTGATAGCAGGATTTCACGAGCTGGTTGACAAGTTCCACCGCAGCGACGCTCTCGGGGCTGTTACCGGAGCGAGCGAAGGAAACCAGCAGCGTGGGCTGTTCAGGGGAGAGATAGTCCAGCGGATTGGTCACCAGATCCGTGGTGGGCACGGCAACAAACTGTTTGCCGGTGTGGCGAGACAGCCACGGTGCAATGATGTCGCCGATAAACGCCGAGGTTCCAGCGCCAGTAAGGATAATTTTTAACTTGTCGTTCGCAAGTAGTGGATTCAGGAAGGCGGCGATCTCATCGCGCGCGCGGTCTATCTGTTGCAGGGAACGGATCCAGCTCACGGGCTGCTGACGGATCTCTTTTTCAGTCCATGTCGTGTGGCTGCGATCTGTGGTCGTGGAAGTTTCACTCATGACTCAGTCCTTAGCATTACAGCGTCAGATGTCGGCTTTTTATCGCCCATAATCTTTCGTTTTGTTTCATTTTATGGTTTTTAGTGCTTTATGAAAATTTATAGAAAGGAATCGACAAGATCAATATGAAAGGTGAAATAAAACGAAAATCATGATGTGGATCTCTGTTTGTGCATAACACTTTGTTTTATTTGGTTTTCATTGAAAATAAAACAATTAAGAAAAGAAAAAGAAAGGCCCATGGCGGATCTCGCCACAGGCCAAAGTGATGCATAATGAAAGCAACAGGAGCCGCCGCCTGCATTAAACGGGGTTCGAAACTGGAGATAAGCAATCCGGTCTTTTACTTCAGATGCCTTCTTCGCTGGCTTCCGTTGCCCGGTGGCGCGCCATTTCGTCGACCAGGCTGGTCAGGCCGCGGTGCCCGCATTCCAGCGCCATCTGGCGAAATTCGCTGCCGTTTAGCCCTTCTCGCTCGAGTACCATCTCCAGCAGTAGCTGCAGATTGACGCCAGTAACGACTTCGCGTCCCGGCTTCTCAAGCGCCAGCGTGGAGGCGACACGGAAAGGCGTACCGCCCAGCAAATCTGTCAGAAACACTAAACCTTCGCATTCATCCAACTGGCCGATAGCGGCTTGAAATTGTTCCGTCAGCCGTGCCGTGGAGGAGGTTTCCGGAAAGTCGATGGCAATAATCTGCGGCTGCTCGCCGAGGATCTGTTTCATTGCCTGCTCCATCCCGCTGGCAAAACCTCCGTGGCCGCTCAAAATGATGCTCAACATCTGCTTTTCTCCTTAGAGGAAGTGAAGGAACTTCCCAACAACGGCTAAAACGACGGTGATGCAAATCAGGCGCAAGGGGCTCCAGCCACGGCGGACCAGGGCGAACATTGCCAGGGTATAGACCAGCGGCAAAAACGCAGGCATCAATTTGTCGATGACGTCAGCCTGAAGCTTAACCACCGCATCCCCGGCCGTAATTTCAAGCGTAGTGGACAGGCGAACATAGGTGGCAACGAGAGCGCCGATAACGGTCATCCCGACGATGGAAGCGGCATGCCCTACTTTACGTGTATTAGCCTTAATTAACGGAATAGCGGCCACGCCCATGCGGTAAGCGTAGTGCGCCAGGCCGAAACGCAGGCCCAGATGCACCACGTTAAATAGCACGATAAACACGATGGCACCGAGTATCGACCCCTGAAGCGCCAGGCTGGCGCCGATACCGCCGCAGATTGGCAGCAGCGTCAGCCAGAACATCGCATCCCCGATGCCACCGAGTGGGGCACCAACGGCAATTTTTGTGCTCTGGATACTGTTTACATCCTGCTTCGAACGTTCCATCGCCAGAATAATGCCGATCACAAAGGTGACCAGGAAAGGATGGGTATTGAAGAACCCCATGTGCCCCTGCATCGCCCGCGCCAAATCGCGTTTGTTGGTGTGGATCTTTTTCAGGGCGGGTAGCAGGCCGTACAGCCAGCCGCAGGCCTGCATACGCTCGTAGTTAAATGAGGCCTGCAGCAACATCGAACGCCATGCTACGCGGTTGATATCTTTTCGGGTTAGCTCTGCGCCAATGGTCTGATCTTCATAAATCGTATCATTGGCAATGATGTTCTCAGACTCAATGGCCTGTGAAAGCGTTTGGGTATCAGATGCCATCTTCGAATTCCTCTTTCTGGACGCGAGCGGGCTGCGGTGGAGTAGGGTCTTTACGCATCAAATCCATCAGGGCCAGCGCTAGCGCGGCGGCAGCAATTGCCAGTACCGGTAATTTCAACCAGGCTGCGCCAACAAAGCCGATGATGAAGTAGGGGATATAAACGTTTTTCATCATGATTTTCAGCAGTACGGCGAAACCGATAGCTGGCATGATGCCCCCGGCGACGCCCAGCCCGTCAATCAGCCGCGCGGGTAACATATCGATGGCTGTTTTGGCATGTTCGGCCCCAAAATAAATGGGTAAGAAGGCGCAGAGAAAATAGAAGATGCCGAGTGCGAGCATTGCCAGATAGTTAATGCGCTCAATGCCATTGGTGTCGGCGTTTGCCGCCATGCGGTCGGCACGTGCCATGACGCCGGACATCACGGAGAACAAGAAGGTGATGCCCATCTGTACCGCAACCGCAAAAGGCACTGCGACGCCGACGGCGACTTCGGGCTTCACGCCGGTGGTAATGGCAAAAGTCGTGCCCACGATGGTGCCGATAATGACGTTAGGCGGCTGCGCGCCGGCGAGCGGAGCCAGGCCCATCCAAACCAGTTCCAGCGTGCCGCCGGTGAGAATACCGGTGTGTAAATCGCCAAGAATAAGGCCAACCAGCGGGCCAAGGACGACGGGGCGGTGCATATGGGTCAGGCCGTTGAACATATCCAGACCGGCGATAAAAGCCAGCAGGCCCAGGGCTATCGCTTGCAGTAAGCTGATTTCCATAGCAAATACCTCAGAGAAGTTTATAGAGATCCTGAGCTGATTCCGTCGGTACACCTTGCACAAAACATTCGACGCCGGCCTGTTTCAGGCCGGAGAAGGCGGCAATGTCTTGTTCATCAACCGACACGGTTTTAGCCACCTGCTTTTTGCCTTCGACGTAGTGCATGTTGCCCACGTTGATGCGCGTTACCGGCACGTTGCCGTTCACCAGGGTGAGGAAATCCCGCGGGTTTTTACAGACCAGCAGGATCTTCTGGCGATCCGCCGCGCGGTGAATGTTGTCGATGACTTTTTGCAGCGGCCAGAAGCGCACCGCAATTCCTTCTGCCAGCACCATCTCCATCAGGTTCTGTTGGATGGGATCTTCCGCCACCTCATCATTGGCGACCAGAACCAGGTTTGCGCCGGAAAACCCGACCCACTGCACGCCAACCTGACCGTGGATCAGGCGCTCATCAATGCGGCTTAAGACAATATTTGGCATGGTATTTCCCTTATTATCATTGTGTTAATGAGGAGATGACTCACCGTGACAGGCCGCGTAATACTGGCGCAGCACATCCTGAATATGGTCGATAATCAGCTCATGAGGTTTGGCTGCTAGCTGTGCTTCCCGCACTTTGGCGTACTGAAGCGGCAGGTACTGGCTGATTAACGGCAGCGGAATAGGTTCGTGGGCAAGGTTCCTGACCAGCACATCGTAAGCCTCATCGATATCGCGATCCGGCCAGTAGTAGCGCACCCGGTCAGAGTAGCTATAGCCGCGTGCCAGACGTAGCGCATCGCCGTTGCCGTGATAGTGCTGCTGCCAGTGCTCCGGGTGGTCAAGCATCACGCTTTCCAGGACGTCCCTCAGGCCGGAGCATTTGTGTGCCGGGAGCAGTTCTCGCTCAATGGCTGAGAGGGAAAAAAGGGCCTCACGCAGGGCAAAAGTCAGGGCCGGGCCGACTTTTAGTATCGCAAAGTGATCTTCCACTAACTGATGCAGCGCCTGCGTGGTCTGGTAATCCGTTGAATGTGCTTCAAAAACCATCGTCGGCGAATCTGAAATGAGTTTGCTTAGCGCCCGGGCTTTTTCTGGCTGGTAGTCAATCACCTGGGTGTGGTCGAACTCGACGCCGGGTTGAACAACAAGGCCAATAATGCGCGGCCAGATTTCACTTAGCCCCTGTTCTGCAAAGGCCTGGCGGTGAGCTTCCAGCGTAGTGTTTGCGGCCTGCGGCGTAGTGACGGCGAGTTCGGCGAGAGTTTCATGGGCACCGCCAGGGACCGGTACTTCGGTGCCGATGATGTACACCAGATCGGCATGGCCAAAGTGGTCGATACAGGTTTGCTCAGCAATCAGCGCCAGCCTGGCTGCTCGCCCGGCAACGACGTGATCCGTGAGCGGCACGGGATCGTCCACACAAGACATACTGCAGTCGAGGTGTATTTTCTTGAAGCCTGCGGCGACATAGCTACGGATCAGCTCTTCGGCATGGGACATCGCCTCTTCGGCTGGTCGGGTTTGCCAGCGGTTTGGCCCAAGATGATCGCCGCCGAGTATCAGATTGGCATAAGGAAAGCGGTGTTGTTCCGCGAGTTGATAAACGAAACCGCAGAAATCCGCAGGCGTCATTCCGGTATAGCCGCCGTACTGGTCCACCTGGTTAGAGGTCGCTTCAATAAGCAAGCTGGTGCCAGCTTCGCGAGCGTGGCGCATGGCGGCCTCAAGCACCAGCGGATGCGCGGAGCACACGGCAAAGATCCCGTGCTGGTTGTTCCGTTTGTGGTTAGCGACAAATTCGATCAACTGTTTCACTTTCCTCTCCACGGCGATGGGTTAAAACATTTTCTTTCGATTCATTTCATTTAATCGTGCCTGAATGGCGTTTGAGAATAAAAAGAAAGATACTGGAATTGAGATCTGTTTCGCAAAAGAAACATAATGAAAGGCATTGGTGCGCTTACCGCGCCTTTTGAACGAAGATGCCTGGGGCTTGCTTTCTGCTAAAAGAAAGGTGTTAATAGGCAAATAGAAATGAAACGAAAGATATATTGAAAGGTTACCCTATGAGCAACAGCGATACCGCAACGGACAAACGTATTCCGGGTACCAGCGAAAGGCGCGAGCAGATTATTCAGCGTCTTCGCCAGCAGGGAAGCGTACAGGTTAATGATTTATCTTCTTTTTTCGGTGTTTCTACCGTCACCATCCGCAACGATCTCGCGTTTCTTGAAAAGCAGGGCATTGCGGTTCGTGCCTACGGCGGAGCGCTGATTTGTGAGCCCGGCAGCGTGGTAGCAGAGCCTTCGGTGGAGGATAAAAGCTCGCTGAATACTTCACTGAAGCGCAGCATCGCGCGTGTGGCTGCGGACTTGATCCAGCCCGGGGACAAGGTGATTCTGGACTCCGGCACCACAACGTATGAAATCGCCCGGCTAATGCGCCAGCATAAAGAAGTGATCGCCATGACCAACGGCATCAACGTGGCTAATGCGTTGTTAGAAGCAGAAGGGGTCGAGGTGCTGATGACCGGCGGGCATTTGCGTCGTCAGTCGCTATCGTTTTACGGCGACAGCGCGGAACAGTCGCTGCAAAATTATCATTTCGACATGCTGTTCCTCGGGGTGGATGCTATCGATCCGGAACGAGGTGTGAGCACCCATAACGAGGATGAAGCGCGTCTCAACCGCAAAATGTGCGAAGTCGCCGAGCGCATTATCGTGGTGACAGATTCCAGTAAATTTAACCGCTCCAGCCTGCATAAAATCATCGATATCCAGCGCATTCACCGGGTAATCACCGATAAAGGTATTCCGGCAGATAGCCTGAGCGCGCTGCGTAAGAGCGGGATTGAGGTTGTGCTGGTGGGCGACTAGCTTTTCGTTTCTGGCGGGCCCGCGTGACAGGGGAGATGAAACCCTCTATACTGCGCGCCGAAGCTGACCAGACAGTCGCCGCTTCGTCGTCGTCCTCTTCGGGGGAGACGGGCGAGGGGGAGGAAAGTCCGGGCTCCATAGGGCAGGGTGCCAGGTAACGCCTGGGGGGGAAACCCACGACCAGTGCAACAGAGAGCAAACCGCCGATGGCCCGCGCAAGCGGGATCAGGTAAGGGTGAAAGGGTGCGGTAAGAGCGCACCGCGCGGCTGGTAACAGTCCGTGGCACGGTAAACTCCACCCGGAGCAAGGCCAAATAGGGGTTCACATGGTACGGCCCGTACTGAACCCGGGTAGGCTGCTTGAGCCAGTGAGCGATTGCTGGCCTAGATGAATGACTGTCCACGACAGAACCCGGCTTATCGGTCAGCTTCAACTTCTTAATAAACGCCCCGCAGGTGCAAGCCCGTGGGGCGTTTTGTATTCAACACATACTATTTCAGCGTTTTAAGCATGCAGATCTCGCAGCTGTTGTGGCCGGTATTGCCCAGGCTGCCGTCCAGGTGTTTGAAACCGAATGCTTCGTAGAGTGAGACCGCCGAGCTAAGTTCGTCGAGCGTTTCCAGGTAGCAGTAACGATAGCCGAATGCTTCGGCCTGTTGTATCGCCAGCGCCATCAGGCGTCTTCCCAGGCCTATGCCCGTCACGCTGCTGTCCAGATAGAGTTTCTGTAATTCACAATATTCTTCACCTGCGCCCTGCAGCGGGGCGATGCCAACGCCGCCTAAAATCTTGCCTTCGTGTTCAACTACCCAGTAGCCAGACCCGGGTTTTTGGTAGGCGCTGGTCAGGTCATTCAGCGCCGGATCGTGCAGGCTCACGCCTTCGAGATGATCGATTTTATTATCGCGGAAGCTTTGGCGGATCACGTCGGCAATAGCGAGATTGTCCTCTGGGCGAATAGGCCGGATCTCAACCTGAAGATCCCGCTGGCTACGGGCATTTACCAGCGCCCGGGTCAGCGATTTGACTGACTGATAGATCTGCTGCTTTTCGCTGTCTGATGCCAGAGAAAGGGCCTGGGCCGTGAAGTCGTTGGCGTGTTCGGTGAGATCTTTAAGCGCGACAACGCCCTCGTGGCTCAGGTTGAACACAGTGGCTCTCCCGTCGCTTTCATTCTGCGTTCTTGCCAGCAGATTGGCACTTTCAAGGCCGCGAAGCGTTCTGCTGATGCTGGATTTTTCCACGCACAGGCGGCGGGCAAGCTCCGTTACCCCGGCGGGCTCGCGATCGAGTTCGATCAAAATATGGCTTTGTAACGGCGACAGATCGGTCCCGCTGCTTTTCCTGTTCAGCATGCCCAGCTCGCGCACCATCTCGCGCAGCGCGGCGCGGAATGCTTCAATTTCGTTGGTCTGCATAGCAACTCACATCAATGAGGGAAATGTATTTAGTTAACACTGTTAACTAGTTTGTGTATCATACCGAAATTAAACAGGCAGGCAAGTGACCAGGAGGGCAGGATGCAAAACAGAGAACCGGATACAACGGACAGAAGGATTGTGATCGGCACGATCGTTGCCGTGCTGTGCTTTTACATTGTGATTGCAGTGGGATCGCTTTGAGCCTCTGGCGGCAAATAAGTGCGCTTTGGCGAGTATTTGCCATAATGGCCCACAAGTTTCACTGTGGCGAAAAATCATGATCAAATCCCTCTACATCGACAACTACCGTTCCGTGCGCAAGCTTTCCATTGATTTGGGCAGGCTGAACGTGGTGTTTGGGCCCAACGGGTGCGGTAAGTCTAATATTTATAAGGCGATCCATCTGATCCACGGTGCGGGGAGTGGGCAACTGTCTCACTGGCTTTCTGATGAAGGTGGGATCCAGAAAGCAATGTGGGCGGGCGATCGCGCCCGCGGCTACGCCAGCGCGCCGCGCAGGCTGACGCTGGCGGTAGAAACGGATACGTTTGAATATGAGCTGCAGGTGGGCTTTCCCGAGCCGCTGCCGTACCCGACGATGTTTGGCCTCGATCCCATTGTTAAAGAGGAGCAAATCTGGCTCAGCGGCTACCGGCGGCGCCCTTCGTCGTCGGTCATGCAGCGGCGTAATCAGACGGTTTTCCTTAATAACGTCAACGGCGAAAAGGTGACTCACGCCGCCACGCTGTACGAAAATGAATCCCTCTTTGGCCAGCTTGGCGAGCCGCATTTGTACCCGGAAGTCTCCAGCGCCAGGGAGACGCTTCGTAACTGGCGTTTCTACCACGAGTTCGATATTTCTAAAGGCGCTGGCCTGAGGCTGCCGCAGGTGGGCTACCGCTCCCCGGTGCTGTCCGGCGATGGCCTGAACCTGGCCGCCGCGTTTCAGACCATCGTCGAAATTGGCGACAGCGAGCTGATGTTTACCGTGCTGGAGCAGGCTTTCCCGGAATGCACGTTTTTCTGCGATAACAGCGGCGGGCGCTTCCAGATGATGATGAACCGACTGGGGATTAATCGCCCGCTGGAGTCCGCGGAGTTTTCAGATGGCACGCTGCGTTTTCTCTGCCTGACGGTGGCGCTGCTCAGCCCGAGACCGCCGCAGTTTATCGCCCTCAATGAGCCTGAAAATAGCCTGCATCCGCAAATGCTCCCGGCGCTTGCCCGCCTGATTGCTGAGGCAAGCCGCTACACGCAGATTTGGCTTACCAGTCACTCGCCTGAACTGGCTACCCTTATCGAAAAATATACGGCGTTTACGCTGTACGAGTTAGGTATTGAGAAAGGGGAAACCACGCTGACCCAGCTGGCCTGACGCCGTTTTCCCTTCCCCGCAAGGAGAAGGGAAACGTAAGGTTACAGGCTACCGGCAATGGTGATGTAGTCGGTATAAAGCTGCGGGGCGCCGGAGAACGAAGCCAGTTCGCGCCATTCGTCGTACATCCTTTCGCTTTCCTGATGATCCTTCACGAACTGCAGCGATTTCTCCGTGGAGACATCCAGCTCCGGGTGGAAAGAGTTTAGCGAGGCCAGGCTTTCTATCTCGAGCATCACCAGATATTGCTCAACTCGATTGCCGCCGGTGCCTTTCAACATATGGAATTTCCAGCCCGGGTAGTCGTCGATACGGTGAACGTTGTCGCGGATAAACGTATCGAAAGTCTGCGGGGAAACACCTGAACGCAATGCCAGATTATGCAGCCCGACCACGCGTTTAATCGGTTCTTGTCCGTCGCGTAGCTGGTAGTTTGGCCCTTCTGCCAAAGAGCTATGTTCGTTTTCAGCGAGCTGCTGGTAGGTGGAGAAAATCGTTGGCAGTTCGCCAAACGTCGCGAAGGTTTTCCAGGTGTTGATAAGCTCAATGCCTGCAGGATGATCGCGCCAAAAAGCACGTGCCTGTTCCGTTTGTTCCCCCTGACTATCAATATAGCGCTCGTAGCTGTCGGCATTTTCTGCTTCGTACAGCATCAGATATTGGTTCTGACGCTCGCCGCGCAGGCCTTTCAGCAAGGTCCAGCGCCAGCCCGGATAAGCCGGGATGTGCACGCCTTTGGCCTGCACAAAGGCTTCGAACGTCTCTTCGGTGACGCCCTTTTTCAGGTTAAGACCTACATAGTGAAGGCTGAATACTGCCGGTGATGAGTGACTCATACAAACTCCTGTTTCATTAACGCTGGCGAGAAATAAACGGCGAACCTGAAGCCACAAACAAAAGCAGCAACAGGGCACCACTGAAGGTCAAACTGAGCCCAATGTGATGGGCGATAAAGCCAATCAGCGCAGGTCCCGCGAGAAGGCCGCTGTAGCCAAAAAGCGTGACGGCAGGGATCGCGAAATCCGCTGAAACCCCCGGCTGGTTACCGGCGGAGGTGAAGAGAATGGGAATAATGTTGGCGAGCCCGGCTCCGGCCAGGATAAACCCCGGCAAGGTGCCCCAATGGGTGAAGACGAGCAGGATAATCCCGATGCCAGCAATAGCGCAGCCCAGGAGCAGCACGAGTTTGCCGCCCAGGGCACTGACCAGACGATCGCCGCTGAGCCGCCCAAGGGTGACGGTGATGGAATATAAGGTGTAGCCGAAGCCCGCGAGCGAAGCGCTCATGCCGCGTTCCGAGGTCATAAATACCGCCGACCAGTCCAGCATGGCGCCTTCAAGCATGAAGACGAAAAAGCAAAGTATCGCGATGGCCAGCACGGGCGGATGGCTCAGCACGCGTAACGTCTCGCCTTTGCTGCTCGTGGCTTTATTTTGTTTGGGCAAAATGTTCCGGGCAGAGGCGGCGAGCAGTAAAGTCAGAAAAACAGTGATGGTGCACACGGCAAGCAACGGTGTAGCCCCCAGCCACAGAAAGAAGCTGACGAAGCCTGCGCCGGCAATGCTGCCGATACTGTAAAAGCCGTGAAAGCCGGACATTTTTGCCTGCTCGCTCTCCTGTTCGACGACCACTGCGTGAGCATTCATGGCGACGTCGAGCATGCCGTTGAAGGTGCCGAACAGCAGCAAAGCCAGCGCCATGGCTTCACGCTGGTCAAACAGCATTAGCAGCGGTAAATCCGCGGCAAGCCCCAGCACGCTGAGGATCATCAGGCGACGGCAACCAAAGCGAGCGATCAGCCGGCCGGTAAACGGCATGA
Source organism: Cedecea sp. Ae19-4 (assembly GCF_059801165.1). Classification (NCBI taxonomy): domain Bacteria; kingdom Pseudomonadati; phylum Pseudomonadota; class Gammaproteobacteria; order Enterobacterales; family Enterobacteriaceae; genus Cedecea; species Cedecea sp. Ae19-4. The sequence goes on from NZ_JBCHWG010000002.1 coordinate 756,424, forward strand.
CGAGCATCGAGCCTGCGGCGATGCAAAAGAGCAGCAGCCCTAAAGCGCCGTCGTTAATAGCCAGCCGCGCTTTAGCGAAAGGAATTAGCGGGGCCCAGGACGACATGGCTAAACCGGCCATAAAAAATATGGCGCGTGTGGCATGCTGTTCCCGCGACTGTACGTCCGCCAGGGTTGGTGTTGAGTTAATCGTCATAGTAATTTTGTGACTCAATGTGTGAATTCACTCGCGTGAATGCGTCGTGCCCGGTCTTTCGGGCACGCGCGGCGGTAAGCGTTAATTGAGGCTTTCTGCTACCGAGAGGTAATCGGTATAGATTTGTGGCGACCCGGAAAACGAGGCGAGTTTTTTCCATTCCTCGTACATTTGTTTGGTATCGCGGTGCGCCTGGGCGAATTTGGCCGCTTCGTCGGTAGCGATATCCGGTTCGGGGTAAAAGACATCCAGCGCCTCCAGGCTGGCGATTTCCATCAGCACCACATACTGATCGAGCCGGTTACCTCGCTCCCCTTTCAACAGCCGGAATTTCCAGTCCGGGTAATCTTCAATCCGGTGATGGTTGCCCTCGATAAAACGTTCAAACTGTTCGGCGCTGACGTTGGGGCGCAGCGCGAGGTTGTGAATACCAATCACCCGAGCAACAGGGGGCTGCTGCTGGTAGCGGGGACCCGGCTGGACGGTGCTTTTCTGATTTTCGGCCAGCAGGCGATAATCGGTGAACAGCGTTGGCAGTTCGCTGAAAGTGCCGTAGCTGCGCCATTCGGCCAGCAGCGCTTCCGCTTCAGGATGCTGCCGCCAGAACTCGCGGGCCTCTTCGGTCTGGTTGCCGTCTGCGGCCATATAGCGATCCCGCATTGCCGCATTTTCGATTTCAAACAGCATCAAATATTGCCCGGCACGTTCGCCGCGTAGCCCGCGAAGCAGCGTCCAGCGCCAGCCCGGATAGCAGGGAATATGTACGCCTTTATTTTGCACAAAGGTTTCAAACGCCTGCTGGGTGATGCCCGCTTCGGTGTCGATGGCGATGTAAAACAGGCTGAAAACCGGCGTGGTTGAAGAGTGGCTCATCAGTTACTCCTGTTCTGCGTCGGCTGAGATGAATTGGGTGTTAATGATGGCTTCAACCAGCGTGACGCCGATGGGCGTCAGCGTGACCACGCCTTGATCAATCACCACGAGTTCTTTTGCCTGCAGCTTTTCCAGCGTTGGTTTGATGATGCGGTTTTCAAAAAAGCTGTTGCCGTTGAAGCGTGTCGCGAACACGGTATCGTCAACCGGAATGAGCGTGGAGAGGGCCATTTTGAAGGCGTTAACTTCGCGCTGTTCCGGTGAAATACCGTGGCTTTCTTCGATAGGCAGGCGGCCTTCATCGAGGAACTGCTTGTATTGCTTATAGCCGGTGATGTTGATGGCTTCGGCGCGGGTGCATTTCGAACTGCCGCCCAGGCCGATGGCGACCTCGGGATACTGCTTGTCCAGATCGGTGATCAGCCCTTTCCACTTTTCCGCTTCCAGGTGATTCTGGTGGAAATACATCGTGGGGTGTTCGCGATAGCCCTCGGTGAGGTATTTCTCGACCAGCTCGCGCATTTGATATTGCTTGCCCAGCCCAGGGAACGTCATGTTGTTCATGTTGATCAGCCCTTTTTTCTGCCACAGGCTTTCACGTTCGCCGGATACGCCGGTGCGCGTTTTCATGAACTCTTCCATGTGCAGCTTGGTGCAGACGACGTGGGAGAGATCCAGCGCCAGGGTGCGCTCCATGTCGTACTTCACGTCATCCACGGTTTGACCCAGCATGCCGTAGATAAGATCGACGCTGACCCAGTCAATGCCCTGTTCCCGCGCGCTGCGTATGGTTTCTTCACACTCGTCGGCGGTGTGCTGTCGGCCACAGGCGGCAATAATGGCGTCGTTAAAAGATTGGGTGCCGAAGCTGATTTTGCTGAAGCCCAGCTCTTTCAGAATGCCGATGTATTCGCGGTTTAATGTCCCAGGTTCGCCTTCAAAGCGAAGCGTTGCCGCCGAGAAATTAAAGTGGGTGTAATAGAAGTCCATCAACCGACGCAGTTCCGGCTCCGGGAGCAGGGAAGGCGTGCCGCCAAAGATATTGAATTCTCCAATTTCCGCTTTTGACAGGCTCGGTACTTTTTCCAGCCACATCTTCGCTTCTTTGATGTTGTAGTCCACCAGATCCCGGAAGACGCCTTCCGCCGAAGGCGATTTCGGGTTGAGAATCACCGTTGGATACTGGCAGAAGTGGCAGCGGTAGCGACAGGTGGGGATATAGGCCCACAGATGGATCTGTTTCGCAGCCCGAATGTCGTGCTCCATATCGGCAAAGAACGACGCCAGCGGGTAGTGCTCAATGTCACCGGGAAAAACATGGCAGCCAAAAGGATCTTTATGGACGTAGTCCAGAAAAGCCTCGTTCTCCGGCTGAGAGAGGAAACCGCAAACTGCCGGAACCGGATAGGCCGGGTCGAGATCTTTTAATGACGCGAGAGCTTCGGTATTCATCAGAAAACACCTCCGTTGGCAAAGTAGTTGTGGGCTTCACCGGACTCGCGATCTTCACAGAAGTACCAGACAAAGCGTTCGAAATCTTTTTCCGCGACGTTGTCAAAACAGGCCGGAAGCGGCGGTGCAAAACCAATGTCCTCCCCGACGGCGTTGCGCAGTGCGGTGAATATCTCGTGGCGGAACTCGAAATAGAGCCGGTAGGCTGGCGTTTTGTAGCTATGGATCGGCTTAAAGTCGATGATGCTCATTTCATGCTTAATGGCGTGAATGCGCTGGTAAAGCCGCTCTGCAACCTGCGGTGAGAAAAAGGCACGTACCCGCTCGTTCTCCAGCAAGATGTGCGGATTCAGCAAGGCTGGAAGAACGATGTTTTTCGGGATGTAGTCTTTGATGGAGTATTCCCAACCCTGCCGGGCCTGCTCTTCGGTGAGGTCAATCAGCGTGTTTTTTGGGATTGAGACGTCCGGGCGCACATCTTTCATGATGATAATGCCGTCGCTGCCGTAGGCGATGCCGCTGATCACATCGTCAATAATGGTGTCCACGCGGCGGCTGTTGATTTCCACAAAGGATTCTTTGGCGTAAACCGGCTTGCCGCCGCAGGCGATGATCTTGATGCCGAAATCCCAGTCGTCGGAAAGGTGTTCTACGAAGCGGCCTTTTTCCAGCTGGTAGAAGATCTCGATACCACCAATTTTTTCGTACAGGCCTCGCTCAACAGCGAAGCCTTTGCCATCCGGGAAGCCGCCAAACAGCGAGAACGACACGTCGCGGCAGCGCAGGGTTTTTTGGATTTCACGGAAGAGGTTGGGGCGCTGCTGGAATGCTTCGCGGTCGTAATAGTAATTGCAGGTCCCGAGATCGCCGTCGTCGGCAATCATTTTTTCTATCAGGGTATGCAGCCAGTAAGGATCCACGGTGCAGTCGGCATCGGCGGAGACAATATAGTGTTTATTGCTTTTGCCCAGCCGGGCATCACGCGCCCTTGAGCGCAGGGCGGCGTAATCCATACCGCATTTACGGGCCGATGAGACACCCTGAATCTTCTCTTGAATAATGTGCACATCCATCGCCGGATGTTTTTCTTTGAAGAGGTTTATCTTTGCCACGGAATCGTCGCGGGAATTGTTATCCACGATGATCACTTCATAAGCGTCATGGGTTACCAATCGGCCATGCGTTTGTTGGCCAAATAATGAGGCTAAAACTTCATCAATTCGGTCGCTTTCATTGTAAACAGGCAGCACTACCGAGACGAAAATGTTATCGCGCATATCTACTCCTGGGGCGGTGATATTCAGAATGTCCATCACGTTGTTAGAAAGGATGTTTTTGCCGATGGCGAAGTTCTTCGCGGCTATACGATCCATTTCAGGTTTATTGGTAAGCAGTAAAAAGACTTCGTTGATGAAGGCTTCGTCAGGAAGGCCGTCTTGTCCGTCTGAAATAGGCATCACTGGGGCTTCAAAGCCGTGCTGGCCGTAGACTTCCGGGTAATATTCGTAGCGGGTGGTGATGTAGCAGCGCTGGCTGCTGATCGCCTCCCCAATGGGATTACCGTAGCTGTCGTAGTCCCATGAGGTCAGGAACGACACCAGGTCACAGGAATGGTAGAGATCCTCGATGGTGATTTTTCCCTGGCTTTTGGGCATGAAGTTATGGTGCAGCGGGCCAAGAAACTTCACATAGGGCTTAATGTCCAGCTCCTGTGCCAGTTGCTCCAGCTCGCCTGCATGCGTGGCGTGCTCACGGGTATCGCCGGCGATCAAAAGCCAGACGGTTTTATCAATATTGTGCTTTCTGAACAGGTGGTTAAGGCGTTGTACCAGCAGCACGTCACGGTCCAGGCGCTTCTGCGGAATGATGCGCGTCGTTCGGGCAATGACTATGTCATCGGCGGAAATATCCAGGGATGACCGAATGTTTTTCAGCGCCTGTTGGCCGGTAAAGCTGTAGGTATTTTTTACTACGTGAATATCGACTTCCCGCTGGCACCAGTGTTCCAGCTTTTCTTTGAGATCGTTATTCAGCGTTACGTAGCTAATAAAAGGGGATTTGATCGGTTTAATGGCATGGTTGTACGGCGGTAAACCATACTTCATGATATTTTTCTCGCTGTTCCACATGAGGTCGTGATCGCGCCAGATAACAAAATTTCCTAACTGGTGACGGTGGCCGTATTGTTCTATAGCGAGATAAAGTGCGCGGGTATAAATTATATTCTCTGGCAGCGTGCCGTTTTCGACAATCACGGTGCAAATTCGAAGCTGTTCCCATTGAAGTAAAATTCTTTCGGCCAGACTTTGGGCGGAATATTCAACGGCGCGGATTATTTTTTCTTTTTCTTCAAATGAAACAGAAAGCCTTTCACTGATAAGTACGGCGTGTGCTTTTTCAATAAACTCTGGGGAGTAATGAGGTACAGATGTAATCCCACTGATGCGCGTTAAGGTAAAAGCATCGCGATAAATTTCTGGCTCATGATCGTAAGGTTTATTAAAATTGCCTTTGTCAACTTTAATGTCATACCCAAGATCGAGATAAGAGTTGATACCTTTTTGCTTAAGGCTTTGAGAGACTTTTAATGCTTCCACCGTAATACCTGAGACGGCAACAGCATCAAAAGAGATAAACATGGCATATCTTTGACCATAAACGTCCATGGCAACTACCCCTTTGAAGCGAAACTGCTACGCTTATTTGTTGTAAGCAATTGATACATCCTGAATGACTGCGCTTTCGATAACGCCCGAAGTCATTCGGAACCGGCAAAATCAGAAAACATCGTCAGCAGCCGTGCCGGTGCTGACTTTCAAGTGCTGTATGTATCAAAGTGCCTGCAAGAATTAGCTTGCGGGATAGCTAAACGCAGTGGCGTTTATCAATGTAATATTTATATTTATTTTTAGGCCGAGCGCGTTCGCCGGTTTTATTCGTTTCCCGGATTTATACTCTGGCGATTTTCTGATTTTTAATTATCAGTATTTAATTTTTTTATTGATGTTTGTTGGCTTTCCAGAGTGGTTCAAAAGAGAGGTCAATCTTAAACGTCTCCTTTTTTTGCCGTAAAGCGGGAACGTTCCAGTTGGTGAGCGTTATCACACATTCTTATTTTGTTTTTAAACCGGAATTTTTAATAACCAGTCTAAAGTTAATATTCATTTTAGACCTTTTAAATAAGGAGCTGTGTTAGCGTTGAGATGTTTGTTTTGAAACTTTAGTCATGATTGGGAATGTTCCCAAAGCGCCGCGAATTTACTCATTCCGAGTCTTTTATTTTGAGCGTCACAGAGTTTACATATTAAGAAATATGTAACGCGATTTTCCTCTTTACCCTAATAAAAGAGCGCTCTCAGGTATACCGAACCCTTAACTTTGGTATGGGAAGAGTAAAACTCACACCAGGTATTCGTAACTCATTATAAATATTAGGTTATTATTTAAGTCATGATAAATAGTAAGGGCTAGAGGAAACGCAGCCCTTAAATATTTACTTACTATATGGGGCTTTTACAGAAGCAGAACTGGTAGTCTACGCGCGCGCTGATTGCAAGATTGAATGATGATTTATCGAAATATTTGAACGAGTTAGCGGTTGCGCCGACCATGCAAGTGAGCATTAACCAAAGTAATAAAGCACCAAAACCAACGAGAATATATCGGGGATGTTATTCGTAGGCATGGCAATTTTTGGCCGTATGCGGCTTGTGTCCTGGACGAGGCGGTTTTCTACAGAATGAATTTTGCGGAGAAATACCCAGGGATAGAAGGATGCTGCCCCTTTCAGGACGAAAGAGGCAGGCGGTAGGTTAGACCGGTAAGTCGATCAGCAGGCCGCGCAGCGGCGTATCGGCGACCAGGGTGATATTCGCCTCATCACGAATAAACGCGCCATCGCCGCATGTGAGCGCTTCTTTCTCTTCTGATGGCGTCACCGCATGCACCGTGCCGTGAATTGACTGCAGATAGGCCCGTGGGCCATGAAGCTGGAAGCTTAGCTGCTCGCCCTTTTGCATCTCAATATGGTGGATCCACACCTGCTGGCGGAGCTGCAGGCTGTGATTGCTGCCATCCGGCGAGGCAATCAGCTGATGAGATGTTCCCGCTAACGGGATCTTTTGTACCAGCGGATTTTCACGATCCGGGCAGGCATCCAGCCACAGCTGCATACGCGTCAGCGATTTGTCTTTGCTGAGGTTGTGCTCGCTATAGCTGATCCCCGGCTGGGTGGAAAGCAGCAGGACCTCACCGGCGCTGGCCTGGATATGGTTGCCTTCGCTGTCGCGGTATTCCGCTTCCCCTTCCAGAATCAGGTTGAGGATGTCTACTTTCGGGTAGCCGCGCGGTTGAAACGAGGCTCCAGGGGCCAGAACTTCCTGGTTGAGCACGCGCAGAGAGGCGTAGCCCAGCAGTTTCGGGTCGAAGTAGTGTCCAAAAGAAAAGGTGTAGCGAGCCTGCAGCCATCCGTAGTCAGCTTTACCACACTGTTTGGCTGTTCTTGTCGTAATCATAATTCTTGACCTCTCTTTACACTAAACCCATGTTAAGGGTCTGGACGCTGCATTGTTAGCCAGTTAATCTGCTCGGTATGTTCAAATTTCCTGAATGAGAACGAAATGGCGAAAGAAAGGGCGTTGACGCTGGAAGCGTTAAGGGTCATGGATGCGATTGACAGGCGCGGGAGCTTTGCCGCTGCGGCCGACGAGCTGGGACGTGTACCGTCCGCGCTCAGCTACACCATGCAAAAACTGGAAGAAGAGTTAGATGTGGTGCTGTTTGACCGATCCGGCCACCGCACCAAATTTACCAACGTGGGGCGTATGCTGCTGGAACGAGGGCGCGTGCTGCTTGAAGCGGCGGATAAGTTGACCACTGACGCGGAAGCGCTGGCGCGGGGCTGGGAGGCAAACCTGACCATCGTCACCGAAGCGCTGGTGCCGACGGAAAAACTGTTCCCGCTGGTGGATAAGCTGGCCGATAAAGCTGACACCCAATTATCTATTTTCACCGAAGTACTGGCCGGGGCCTGGGAGCGCCTGGAGCAGGGCAGGGCGGATATTGTTATCGCGCCGGATATGCACTTCCGCAGTTCCTCGGAGATTAACTCCCGCAAGCTTTACAAAGTGATGAGCGTTTATGTTGCCGCGCCGGATCACCCGATTCATCAGGAGCCGGAGCCTCTTTCTGAGGTGACCCGCGTGAAGTATCGTGGCGTGGCGGTGGCCGATACCGCCCGTGAAAGGCCGGTGTTAACGGTACGTCTGTTGGACAAACAGCCGCGCCTGACGGTGAGCTCTATCGAAGAGAAGCGGCTGGCGCTGCTGGCCGGGCTTGGCGTGGCGACGATGCCGTATCCGCTGGTTGAGCAGGATATTGCCGAAGGTCGCCTGCGGGTGGTTAGCCCGGAATATACCAACGAGATTGATATCATCATGGCGTGGCGGCGCGACAGCATGGGCGAGGCCAAAGCCTGGTGCCTGCGTGAACTGCCTAAACTGCTGAAATAAAAAACGCGTTGGTTTTTTGCCAACGCGTTTTGCCCTTCCTTGAAATTACAGGCTGCCAGGCGTTCTGGCGGCTCTGCCCGCGGATTTAATCGTCTTACTGCTACGTTGGCCGCCGAGGCTCTCCAGACGCATCTGGAACGGTGGGAACGGCATCTCGATGTTGTGCTCGCGGAAGCCCTGCAGAATCAGCTGGTGGATTTCGTGGCGCAGCGGCATTCGGTGGCCCATTTCCGCCGCGTGAATACGCAATTCGAACATCTGGATACCTTGCTGGAGATCAACCAGGAAGGCTTCCGGCGCTGGCGTATCGAGCACCAGCGTGCAGCGGTGTGCGGCTTCCAGCAGGACCTGGGTGACCTCTTCCGTATTTGCTTCTGACGGAGCAGGAATAGTGAGCACCACGCGCGTGACCGAGTCCGAAAGCGACCAGTTGATGAACTGTTCGGTAATAAAGGCCTGATTCGGCACGATGATTTCTTTGCGGTCCCAGTCGCTGATGGTTGTCGCGCGGGTGTTGATTCGCGTGATGGTGCCCGTCAGATCGCGGATGGTGACCGTGTCGCCGATGCGTATCGGCTTCTCGAACAGAATAATCAGGCCGGAGACGAAGTTGGCAAAGATTTGCTGTAAACCGAAGCCTAAGCCCACGCTGAGCGCCGCCACCAGCCACTGCAGTTTGGACCATTCAATCCCCACCATCGAGAAGCCAACCAGGCCGCCAATCAGCAACAGCAGATACTTCGTTATGGTTGTGATCGCATAGCCGGTGCCGGGGGTTAAGTTCAGGTGCTGGAGAATCGCCAGCTCCAGCAGCGCGGGCAGGTTACGCACCAGTTGGGTGGTAATAATCAGCACCAGAATGGCAATCAGTACCGCACCAAGCGTAATCGGCTCGATGCTTTCCACACCCTGAACCGTGGAGGTGACATCCCACAGCGTGATGTTGCCGAGGAAGCCAAACGCCGAGTGGATTTCCGACCACAGAACGATCACCGACAGCAGGGCGATCAGCGTCAGAATCGAGCGTACCAGGCGCAGGGACTGGGCGCTGATGGTATCCAGATCGACTTCCGGTTCGTCCACGGTTTCGGCCGATCCTTCAGTGCTGTTGGCATGCGCCGTCTCTTCTTCGCCACGCGCTCGCTGGGCCAGGATTTCAGCCCGGCGGTGTTTGGCACGATCAAAGGCCAGACGGCGGCGCTGAATCAGCATCCAGCGGCGAATAATGTGATAAATCACCAGCAGCAGGAACCAGATAGCCACGGAGGTTTCCAGCCGCGCCAGTAGCGCCTGAGCCGTCGCCAGATAGCCGACGACAGCCGCCAGAATGGCCATCAGCGGTGCGCAAAGCAGCAGGTTCCAAAGAATGGTATTGACGATGTTGTCGCCATCGCCCTGTTTGTCGAGGTAGAGCGGCAGCCCGGCGCGCTTAAGGCTAAGCGTGACGATAGCCAGCGCGCCGCAAATCATGATGAAGCAAAGCCTGCCCAGAGAGGCAGAAAACTCTCTGTCGTTGAGGTTATCGAACATAATCAGCGCCATGATCAGCGGCACAATCAGGCCGATGCTCATGATGTAGTAGCGCATGGCCCGGCCTACGCGCTCGCGCGGCCAGCCGAAATGCACCACAAACAGCCCGGTAGGGCGGGCGAAGGTTGCACAGATCATCACCCCCCAAAGCAGGGGAACCGTGGCGGTTACACCGTCGCCAATCGCCACGGCGATAGGGTAAGGCCATGCCTCCTGCAAACCATAGCCGAGCGTCGCCCACAGTACGGGAAGCGGAGAGGCGACCAGAATCGACCAGAACACGGTGCGCAGCGTCAGGCGGAAGTGATCCTGGGTCACTTTGCCGACTTTGGCGCTGGAGCGCTCCAGGAAGGCGGTGAAGTGTCGGCGCGAGCTAATGCTAAACCCGACCAGAATCAGCGCGCCAAAGAGCGGCAGCAGCGTCTCTTTGCTGGTCACCATCATGATCGCGGCCTTCCCCAACTGACTGAAGGTATCCAGCGAGACCAGACGCCGCAGATCCTGAACGATTTCCAGCGGCCAACTGATGCCGATTGGGCTGACGTCCGATGTCCAGAACAGGTAGCGGTGGGTCGCCTCGTTCACCTCTTTCAGGGCATCTTCCAGCTGGCTGTTGGCCACTTTCAGCTTGGTGAGTTCAAGGATCAGGGTATCGCCGCCCTGCAACAGCGAATTCAGCAGCTCTCGCTGGGTGCGAAGCTGGGCCTGCAGGATCTTATTTTGTTCCGGCGTTAACGGGCTGCCGTCTGCCTGGCGAACCTGTCGCAGTTGAGCATGCTTATTGAGCAAATCTTCATAGTGCAGGCGCTCTACGCGCAGCTGAGCCAGCTCGGTATCCAGTTGCTGCGGTTTGGGCATGTCCGGCAGCCGGGCGACCTGGGCACGAAGCGCTTCACCCAGCACGTTGGAAACGCCGAGCCACTGGGATTGCTCGCGGAGCGTATTCAGCGCCTGGCGGACCTCCAGCGTCTGGTTATTGGCCTGCCGCTGCTGAGAGGCGACCAGGTCCATACGCTGAGCTTGCTGATTGAGTGCCTGGGAAAGCTCGCGGTTATTTTTGAACTGCTCGACGATTTCCGGCGGCAGGTTAGCGCTGGTTTCCGCCAGCAGTTCGGTGCTTTCCAGCGCCTGTTCCGCCTCACGTTGGCGCTGGCTATTGAGCTGATTTCTCAACGCCTGGAGATAGGCATCCAACTGGGTGCTTTGCTTCTGCGCCAGTTCGGCGCGCATGCGCGAAAGCTCCTGGCGGTTGTTAGCGGAAAGCTGCGCCAGTTCGAGTTCATCAACCTGCGCTTTCAGGCGTGCGGATTCGGCCTGCAGCAGGAAGTGCTGGGCCTGGGCGAGCGGGGTACCGCCGCTTTGTTGGGTACCGGCGCGGCGCTCGATGTCGTTCAACTGGCGGCGCGCATCCGTTTGCTGCTGAGGCAGCTGGCTTAACGAATCGCTGATGTCCCGGGTTCTTTCCTGTTCCTGCTGAGCAAGGCGGCTTTTGTCCAGAAGCTGGCTGCTGACCTGCAGGATCTCCTGGTTCAGCGCGTCGCTGCTCATGCCCGGGGAAACTTCCTCGGGTTCATCGCGCAGGTTGGTCAGTTGCTTACGCAGGGTTTGCGACAGTTTAGGGAAATTATCAATGACTTGTTGGTATTGTTCGGCGCGTTCGAGCGAGGCTTTACGCTCGTCCAGCGCATTCAGTGCCGACTGGAGTGCTTCAACAATTTCTGCCTGGTTAGGCGTGTTTTTGGCGGCCTTAGCCTGCTCCAGTTCTTGCGAGATTTGTTTTGCATCGGGGGCTGTCGCTGCGTATGCCCCCAGGCTGAGGCACCAGGCCATCAGGAACGTGATAATCAGGCGCACGTCAGTTACCTATAACGTTGCTGGAAAAGAGGGAAAACCATGTCTCCCTCTTGGATGTTTTAGCAGAAAATCAATGGGTTGATTTTCGTGGTTAAGTGCTGTGAGCTTGCAGGCTCCGGGGTGACCGGTCGCCTGATTTTAGACGTTATTCTGCGGTTTTTGGCGCTTCGGGTTCGTCTGCTTTGGTGTCCAGCATCTCGGCAGGGATTTCGCTCACCGGAACTTCAGGCTCAATGACGGGTTCGCTTGAGACAGCCAGCACTTCGCCGATTTTGGTGACGGACAGGTTTTTCAGCTGCTCTGCCAGGTTTACTTTACCCGGCGCAAAGAGGTTAATCACCGTCGAGCCCAGCTTGAAGCGACCCATTTCCTGGCCCTTAAGCAGTGCAACGGCACCTTCACTTTCGCCTGCAGGCCATGTCCAGCGTTTAATCACGCCTTCACGCGGTGGCGTAATGGTGCCAGCCCAAACGGTTTCAATGCTGCCAACAATGGTAGCACCAACCAGAATTTGCGCCATTGGGCCAAACTCGGTGTCGAACAGGCAGATCACGCGTTCATTACGGGCAAACAGGTTCGGGACGTTTTGCGCCGTCAGGTGATTGACGGAGAAAAGGTCACCCGGAACATAGATCATTTCACGCAGAATGCCGTTACACGGCATGTGCACGCGGTGGTAGTCACGAGGTGAAAGGTAAGTTGTGGCGAAGCTGCCGTTGCGGAACAGGTCGGCCATCAGGTAGTTACCTGCCAGCAGCGCTTCCAGGCTGTAGTTATGGCCTTTTGCCTGCAGGATTTTATCTTCTTCGATGCGGCCCAACTGGCTTATCACACCGTCGGCAGGCATCACCAGCACGTTAGGGTCGGTATTTACCGGACGTACGTCATCGCGCAGTGGACGCACAAAAAAGTCATTGAAGGTGCGGTAAGCGGCGGTGTCCGGCTTTTGCGCCTCATTCATGTCGACTTTGTAGTATTTGACGAACAGATCGATGACCAGTTTGGTCAGCCAGCCAGCACGTTTGCTTGCGCCCCAGCCCGCCAGGCGAGTCAGCCACAGTTTTGGCAGAATGTACTGCAGCGAAAGTTTAATGTTGTCTAACAAAATAGCCTCCTGGCTAAATGCCCTGCATGTGGGCCGATACAGAAAAGGGGCGATTCTAGCGGCGCCCAGCTTAATTGTCAGTTGTCAGTATCAGAAAAGCTTTTACGCGTTTTTACCTGCGCCATGCTTTCCAGAATTCTGTGGTAGTTTTCGAAACGTGTTTCAGCGATCTGGCCTTGTTCCACGGCTTCTCGCAGGGCACAGCCTGGGTCATTGTCGTGGCGGCAGTCGCGGTATTTACAACGGCCTAAGTAATCATGGAATTCGACAAACCCGTGGGTGATTTGTTCAGGCTCGAGGTGCCAGAGGCCAAATTCACGCACGCCGGGGGAGTCAATGACATCGCCGCCGCCCGGGAAGTGATAAAGGCGGGAAGCCGTGGTGGTGTGCTGGCCAAGACCAGAGACGTCGGAAACGTCATTCACCAGAATTTGTTTATCGGTGAAGCCTAACAGGTGATTCAGCAGGCTTGATTTACCCACACCGGACTGGCCCGCAAAGATGCTGATGCGGCCCACGAGCTCGGCTTCAAGCTCTTTAAGCCCTTCTGCTTTATAGCTGGAAACCATCAGCACGCGATAGCCAATTTTGCGGTAGATATCCATCTGCTCGTTAACGAAGGCCCGGCCTTCATCGTCCAGCAGATCGGTTTTGTTCAGCACCAGCAGTGGCTCAACGTCGAGGGTTTCGCAGGCAACGAGATAGCGGTCGATGATATTCAACGACAGCTCCGGCAGAATGGCCGAAACGATGATGATTTGGTCTATGTTGGCCGCAATCGGTTTTACGCCGTCGTAAAAGTCTGGGCGGGTCAGAACGGAGGTACGCTCATGCACGGCCTCCACAATCCCTTTTTTCGAGACGCCTTCGGCGGCCTCTTTCGCCAGGCGCCAGACTACCTTGTCGCCGGTAACCAGCGAACGAATGGTGCGACGAATGTTGCAGCGATGTACCGTGCCTTCGTGCGACTCGACGTCCGCATGCTGGCCAAAGCGGCTGATGACCGTGCCTTCGCGCGGTTCACCAAACTGGGCATCGTCATAGTCGGCTTTCTCCACGGTTTTTGTCAGACGACGCTGGTGGTTCGCGTTGACGCGGCGCTGCTGTCCTTTGGAGAGTTTATTTTTGCTCAAGCGTACTGGCTCCTGGTCGCCCCTGGGGGGCAAAACCTCTATGATACACACTATTTTATACGAATTAACCCATCGTCAAGGGTGGGCGACGCACAAGAAGGGTGGAAAATAACATGCGTGGAAACGAAAACAATCTGATTTGGATTGATTTAGAAATGACCGGTCTGGATCCCGAGCGGGATCGCATTATTGAGATTGCTACCCTGGTGACTGATGCCAACCTGAACATTCTGGCAGAAGGGCCAACCATCGCGGTACATCAGTCTGATGCACAGCTGGCGTTAATGGATGACTGGAACGTTCGCACCCATACCGCAAGCGGGCTGGTTGAGCGCGTGAAAGCAAGCTCGCTTGACGACCGTGCTGCGGAGTTGGCGACGCTGGAGTTTCTGAAGCAGTGGGTGCCGGCGAATACATCTCCAATTTGCGGGAACAGCATCGGGCAGGATCGTCGCTTCTTGTTTAAGTATATGCCTGAGCTGGAAGCCTACTTCCATTATCGATACCTCGACGTGAGCACGTTGAAAGAGCTGGCGCGTCGCTGGAAGCCAGAAATTCTGCCCGGCTTTAAAAAACAGGGGACCCACCAGGCGATGGACGATATCCGCGAGTCCGTAGCGGAACTGGCTTACTATCGCGAGAATTTTATTAAGCTTTAAAAACAGTCCCCTTGCCGAAAGGTGAGGGGAAAATAGCCAAAGACGACGATAAAATAATCATCATGGCGATTTAACCAGCAGTCAGACGAAAATCGCGAAAAAAAACGCTTGAGGGCTTGCGACAAAAACGAATTCTCGTATAATGCGCCTCCCGTACCGATGCAGAATTTGCAGCGTTACACAGAGCGGGAATAGCTCAGTTGGTAGAGCACGACCTTGCCAAGGTCGGGGTCGCGAGTTCGAGTCTCGTTTCCCGCTCCAAATTTTCCTTTCAAGCATAAATTATCCACAGCGTCCAGCAAGCGTCGCGGATGGTATTTTGCTGTCTTGCAATACAACTATGAACAGACTTATCCACAGCCTTCTGTCGTTCCTCGCGTCTTCTACAAATGTAATATTTATTACACCAATATTTTAATGCATTGATAATTAAGGTATTAATTTAGTGTCGAAATATTAATGTAATGCTTGCAGAAATTTTGACACTTGAATGACAACGTGTTTTTGAATGTTATGCACACGCTGTGGACATATCACGCGTCGCGCGGAAGCCCTTTCTCAATCACCCTCACCAGACGCTGTTTCTTCGGTAACTGAACCTCAACGGCCTGCTCGCTTCGTCTGGCTAATTGTTGCGCAATCGCCCATTCAATGTGCTCATCCAGAAGTGGGTGCTCACCTTGTCTCTGTTCAAGCGCGGCCAGATTCGCCTCATCCCAGGGCGCGTTGCCCAGCGCAACGGCGATATTACGCAGCCAGCGAAGGTGGCCAATGCGACGGATCGCTGAGCCTTCGGTCACGCGCAGGAAGTGCTGCTCACTCCAGGCAAACAGCTCGATCAACGGCGGAGAATGGAGTGCCTTACGAGGGCTGAAGTCATCTTCTTCGCTAAGCTGCGAGTAGCGGTTCCACGGGCAGATTAGCTGGCAGTCATCGCAGCCGTAGATGCGGTTGCCGATAAGCGGCCGGAATTCTTCCGGGATTGCACCTTCAAGTTCTATGGTCAGATAGGAAATACACCGTCTTGCGTCCACCGTGTAGGGCTCGACGATGGCGTTGGTCGGGCAAAGGGTCATGCAGGCTACACAGCGGCCGCAGCCCTCCTCAACGGGGGAATCAATCGGCAGCGGAATGTCGACCAGCAATTCGCCGAGGAAGAAGAACGAACCCGACTCGCGATTAAGGATTAGTGAGTGCTTACCTGTCCAGCCCAGCCCGGCTTTTTCGGCCAGGGGGCGCTCAAGAAGCGGCGCGGAGTCAACAAAAGGTCTAAAATTCAGCGTGGAGCAGTGGGACTGAATCATTTCCCCCAGCTTTTTTAAGCGGTTACGCAAGACTTTATGGTAATCACGGCCCAGCGCGTAGCGGCTGACGTAACCTAGCTGCGGGTTTTTCAGCGTTGAGGCGAAGGCGGCGTTGGTTGGAAGGTAATTCATGCGAACGCTAATGACCCTAAGCGTACCGGGCACCAGTTCGTGTGGGCGCGCGCGCATCATGCCGTGCCGGGCCATCCAGTCCATTTCACCGTGATATTGCTTGTCGAGCCATTCCTGCAGCTGCGGCTCGCTGGCGGTGAGATCGGTATCGGTAATACCGACCTGCTGGAAGCCAAGATCTTTGCCCCATTGTTTAATGCTTTGCGCTAACTGATTGTAATCGAGGGGCTGTGACATGACGGACCATAACCTGAAAAAGTACGTCAAAAGTATACCACATTCGGTCTGGCCGGCAGACTGGCTGCGTAATGCTGAAAAAGACGCCGCCAATAGCCTGGGCATTACGCTTTATGAACTGATGCAGCGTGCCGGTGAAGCGGCATTTCAGATTGCTCGCACGCGTTATCCTGACGCTCGCCACTGGCTGATTGTCTGTGGGCACGGAAATAACGGCGGAGACGGGTATGTCGTTGCCCGGCTGGCGCAGGCGGCTGGTTTTCAGACAACGTTGCTGGCGGTAGAAAGCGATAAGCCCTTGCCCGAAGAAGCCGCTCAGGCGCGTGAAGCGTGGCTTAATGCGGGCGGCGTTCCGCACGATCCCGATAAAATCTGGCCCGCAGACGTTGATTTGATTGTTGATGCCTTGCTGGGCATTGGCTTAAGTAGCGCGCCGCGTGAAGGTATTGCTCAACTGATTGAGCATATAAACGATCACCCTGCACCGGTTGTTGCGTTGGATATTCCTTCTGGTCTGCTGGCAGAAACGGGCGCTGTGCCCGGCACGGTGGTTCAGGCGGCGGATACGGTGACGTTTATCGCACTCAAACCAGGTTTACTCACAGGGAAGGCGCGAGATGTGGTTGGTAGATTGCACTATGCCGCTCTGGGGCTTGAACCCTGGCTCGAAAGGCAGATCGCGCCCATTTCCCGGTTTGATGTTCAGCAGCTTGCCGGGTGGATTAAACCGAGGCGGCCGACTTCGCATAAAGGGGATAACGGGCGGCTGGTACTGATTGGTGGCGACAGCGGCACTGCCGGAGCCATTCGTATGACAGGCGAAGCTTCGCTTCGTGCAGGCGCGGGTCTTGTTCGGGTACTTACTCGTGCTGAAAACGTTGCGCCACTGCTTACCGCTTGCCCTGAGTTAATGGTTCATGAGCTGACGCCACTATCGCTTGATGAGGCTCTGGAATGGGCGGATGTGGTGGCCATTGGGCCAGGGCTTGGGCAGCAGGAATGGGGCAAGAAAGCGCTGCAGAAAGTCGAAAATAGCCGTAAACCGATGCTTTGGGATGCGGACGCGCTTAACCTTCTGGCAATCAACCCGGATAAACGTCAGAATCGCGTGATTACGCCTCATCCCGGCGAAGCGGCACGGCTGCTAAATTGCGCTGTGTCACAAATTGAGAGTGACCGCTTACTTGCAGTAAGGCGTTTGGTCAAACGTTATGGCGGAACCGTGGTCTTAAAAGGTGCCGGCACGCTGGTTGCCAGCCACGATCGGCTGGGCGTTATCGACGTTGGCAATGCCGGGATGGGAAGCGGTGGAATGGGGGATGTGCTGTCGGGGATCATTGCCGCATTGCTGGCACAGAAGCTTACCCCTTATGATGCTGCCTGTGCAGGCTGCGTGGCCCACGGCGCGGCGGCTGATGTTTTAGCTCGCCAGCGAGGCATGCGCGGCATGCTGGCAAGCGACCTGCTTTCAACGCTTTACCTGTTTGTTAACCCGGATTTGAATACCTGAAGCCATGATGAATCGAGTTATTGCATTACCTGAAGAAGCGGCAACGTTAGCGTTGGGTGAACGCCTGGCACAGGCCTGTGAGGGCGCGACGGTGATTTACCTTTATGGTGACCTCGGCGCGGGCAAAACCACCTTTAGCCGTGGTTTTTTACAGGCCCTGGGGCACAAGGGCAACGTTAAAAGCCCAACCTATACATTAGTTGAGCCATATCAGCTTGATAACCTGATGGTTTATCACTTTGACTTGTATCGTCTGGCAGACCCCGAAGAGCTTGAATTTATGGGGATCCGTGACTATTTCACCAACGACGCAATTTGCCTGGTGGAATGGCCGCAGCAGGGGACAGGTGTGCTCCCGGACCCGGATGTCGAAATTCACCTGAGCTACGAGGCGCAAGGTCGCGAAGCGCGCATTGCCGCCGTTTCCTCATCTGGTGAAGCGTTACTGGCGCGGTTAGCCAAATAGCAAGGATGACGGGATGATCTATCGCGTGAAAGGTTGGTTGATGGCTGGATTCCTGCTGCTGTGCTGTGCACAAGCGGGGGCGGCGGCGCTGTCTGATATTCAGGTTTCCAACGGTGAAAATCAGGCACGTATCACTTTTAGTTTTATGGGCGACCCGGAATACACTTTTTCACAGGATAATAAGCGAAGCGTTGCGCTGGATATCAAACAAACCGGCGTGATTCGCGGACTGCCTTTGCAGTTTAGCGGCAGTAATCTGGTGAAAAGCATTAGCGCCGGACAGCCAAAAGACGATCAATCTTTGCGCCTGGTCGTCGATTTAACCCAGCCTGGTAAAACCCGCGCGGTGAAACAGCAAAACGGTGCCAACTATACCGTTATCTTTACAATCAACGCTGATGCACCTCCACCTCCACCACCGCCGCCGGTTGTGGCTAAACGCGTTGAGCCCGTTGCCCCCGTTCAGGCTCCAGATCCTGCCCGTAATCCCTTTAAGCCTCAGCAGATCACCGGCGTGATAGGTTCTAATACCGTGACTCGCCCGGCGGCTCGTGCAAAAAACAGTGGCCCGTCGGATACCGTCGTGGTCGCCATTGATGCCGGTCACGGCGGTCAGGACCCCGGTGCGATTGGCCCCGGCGGCACGCAGGAAAAGAACGTCACTATTTCTATCGCGCGGAAGCTGAAAGCCCTGCTGAACGATGACCCGATGTTCCGTGGCGTACTGACGCGCGATGGGGATTACTTTATCTCGGTCATGGGGCGTTCAGACGTAGCGCGTAAGCAGAATGCAAACCTGCTAGTGTCTATTCATGCGGATGCAGCGCCGAATCGCGATGCCACTGGCGCATCCGTCTGGGTGCTTTCTAACCGCCGTGCAAACAGTGAAATGGCGGGCTGGCTGGAGCAGCACGAGAAACAATCTGAGTTGCTGGGCGGCGCGGGAGATGTGCTGGCAAATAGCCAGGCCGATCCCTACCTGAGCCAGGCTGTGCTGGATTTGCAGTTCGGTCATTCTCAGCGCGTCGGGTATGATGTCGCGACCAAAGTGCTGGCTCAGCTGCAGCGCGTAGGCTCTTTGCATAAGCGCCGCCCGGAACACGCGAGCCTGGGCGTGCTGCGTTCACCGGATATTCCTTCTCTGTTGGTTGAAACGGGCTTCATCAGCAACAGTTCCGAAGAGCGCTTGCTTGGCAGCGACTCTTACCAGCAGCAAATAGCTCAGGCCATTTATGAGGGGCTGCGTAACTATTTCCGCGAGCACCCGCTGCAGTCTGCTCCATCGAATGAGCAAACTGCCCGTAGCCAACTGGGTTCGCCGCAGCAGGTCGCGGTGACCAACTAAGGAGATAACATGCCGATTCAGGTTCTGCCGCCGCAGCTTGCGAACCAGATCGCCGCTGGCGAGGTTGTAGAGCGCCCTGCGTCGGTAGTGAAGGAGCTGGTTGAGAACAGCCTTGATGCCGGGGCCACGCGCATAGATATCGACATTGAACGTGGTGGCGCGAAGCTCATTCGTATTCGGGACAACGGCTGCGGTATCAGGCAGGAAGAGCTGGCGCTGGCGCTGGCTCGCCACGCCACCAGTAAAATTGCTTCGCTTGACGATCTGGAGGCCATTATCAGCCTCGGGTTTCGCGGCGAAGCGCTGGCAAGTATCAGCTCCGTTTCCCGCCTGACCCTGACATCGCGTACCGCAGAACAAAATGAAGCCTGGCAGGCCTACGCCGAAGGGCGTGACCAGGCTGTGACGGTCAAACCAGCCGCGCACCCCGTTGGAACAACGCTCGAAGTGCTCGATCTGTTTTACAACACGCCTGCGCGCCGAAAGTTCATGCGCACCGAAAAAACCGAATTTAATCATATTGATGAAGTGGTCCGCCGCATTGCGCTGGCGCGGTTCGACGTTTCTATCACGCTTAATCACAACGGCAAAATGATCCGCCAGTACCGTGCCGTACAGGAAGATGCGCCACGCGAGCGTCGCCTGGGGGCCATTTGCGGTACGCCGTTTCTTGAACAGGCGCTGGCCATTGAGTGGCAGCACGGGGATTTGATGCTACGTGGCTGGGTTGCTGAGCCTTCTGCAACCACTTCGGCCCTGGCGGAGATCCAATATTGTTATGTTAACGGGCGCATGATGCGCGACCGCTTAATTAACCATGCGATTCGCCAGGCCTGTGAAGACAAACTGGGCGTGGATCAGCAGCCAGCCTTTGTGCTGTATCTGGAGATCGACCCGCATCAGGTGGACGTTAACGTTCACCCTGCGAAGCATGAGGTGCGTTTCCATCAGTCACGGCTGGTGCATGACTTTATTTATCAGGGCGTGATAAGCGTACTTCAGCAGCAGGGTGAGAACGCCCTGGCGCTGGAAGAAACGGCGGAAACGCCCGTTGAGCGCTGGCAGCCGGAAAACCGTGTTGCCGCCGGGCGCAATCAGTTTGCCACGCCAGCCGTCGCGCGTGAGCCCCGTGAGACTGCGCCAAGGCAGATTTCGTCTACATCTGGCAGCGGTGGCCGTCCAGCCGGGGTCGGAGGTACGCCCCTTTGGCCACACGCAGCGCCTGGCTATCAAAAGCAGCAGGGTGCCCTTTACCATCAGTTGCTTGAGACGCCCGACGTCGAGCCAAAACCTGCCGTTCGTGCTGAAGAGCCAGCTGCGTTAGACGGCCACTCGCAAAGTTTTGGCCGGGTGTTAACGGTTTTACCGCCGGATAAAGCTTTGCTGGAGCGACAGGGCAAACTTTCGCTGCTTTCGCTGGTGGTGGCCGAACGGTGGCTAAAACAGGCGCAACTGGCGCCGGGGAGTGAAGGCCTGCGTGCTCAGCCGCTGCTGATTCCGCTCCGGCTGAAAGTCAGTCGCGAAGAACATGACGTATTGGTTAAATATCAGGCGCTTTTAAAAGAAATGGGCATTGAGTTTGATACCGATGCCCGGCAGATAACAATTCGCACGGTACCTTTACCTTTACGGAAACAAAATTTACAAATCTTGATTCACGAACTGCCAGGATACCTGGCGCAACAGGCGGACGTTTCGGCGGGCCAGCTGGCTTTGTGGATTGCTCGTCATTTGGCAAGCGATCGCGAACAGTGGAGTCAGGCTCAGGCGATTACCCTGCTGGCAGACGTTGAACGTCTTTGCCCGCAGTTGGTGAAATCACCCCCCAGCGGTTTACTGCAACCTGTTGATTTACAATCGGCGATGAACGCCCTGAAAGATGACTGAAGATAAAAAAAGGCCACAGGCGATTTTTTTAATGGGGCCAACGGCCTCAGGTAAGACGGCACTTGCTATTAATTTGCGTAAAACTTTGCCGGTAGAGTTGATAAGCGTAGATTCGGCCCTCATCTATCGTGGAATGGATGTCGGTACCGCTAAGCCAACGGAACAAGAGCAAGCCCAGGCGCCTCACCGGTTACTGGACCTGCTTGACCCGGCTCAGGCGTACTCTGCGGCAGATTTTCGCCGCGATGCGCTGGCCGAGATGGCTGAAATTACCGCCGCCGGGCGTATTCCGCTGCTGGTCGGCGGCACTATGCTCTATTTTAAAGCGCTGCTGGAAGGGCTTTCGCCACTGCCGTCGGCGGACCCGGAAGTCAGGGCAAGAATAGAGCAACAGGCGGCAGAGCAAGGATGGAATGCGCTGCATCGTCAACTGGAGGAAATCGATCCGGTTGCCGCTGCCCGGATTCATCCAAATGATCCGCAAAGGCTTTCCCGGGCACTGGAAGTTTTTTTCATTTCGGGTAAAACTTTAACGGAACTGACGCAAACGTCAGGAGAAGCTCTGCCGTATCAGGTGCATCAGTTCGCCATCGCCCCGGCGAGCCGTGAACTGCTCCATCAGCGAATTGAGCAGCGTTTTCATCAGATGTTAGCTTCAGGTTTTGAAGCAGAAGTGCGGGCGCTTTTTGCTCGCGGAGATTTGCATACGGAGATGCCTTCCATCCGTTGTGTGGGCTACCGCCAGATGTGGTCTTATTTGGCCGGTGAAACGTCATACGATGAAATGGTTTATCGAGGTATTTGCGCGACGCGTCAATTGGCTAAGCGCCAGATGACCTGGCTGCGTGGTTGGGAAGGAGTTCACTGGTTAGACAGTGAAAAACCTGAGCAGGCATACAGCGAAGTGCTACAGGTTGTTAGTGCGAAGCATGGGTGAATGTGTACAATTGAATCGTCAGCGTGCGCAAATTTTTACGCAGTTTTTCAGAGCTAATCGCTCTTGAGTGACAAACAACAAACATATAAGGAAAAGATAGAATGGCTAAGGGGCAATCTTTACAAGATCCGTTCTTGAACGCACTGCGTCGTGAACGTGTTCCAGTTTCTATTTATTTGGTGAATGGTATTAAGCTGCAAGGTCAAATTGAGTCTTTCGATCAGTTCGTGATCCTGTTGAAAAACACGGTCAGCCAGATGGTCTATAAGCACGCGATTTCTACCGTTGTTCCGTCTCGTCCGGTTTCTCATCATAGCAATAACACCGGCACCGGCGGTTCTGGCGGCTACCATCACGGCGGCAGCGCGCAGGCTGGTTCTGCGCCGCAACAAGACAGCGAAGAAACCGAATAAGGTTGCTTGTTGTTTTCCCGGTCGGGGGACCAGTTCAACTGCGTTCCCCGCTGGTCTTTTTGAGAGGTTATACGCTTGTTTGACCGTTATGATGCCGGTGAGCAGGCGGTACTGGTTCACATCTATTTTTCGCAAGACAAAGACATGGAAGACCTGGCGGAGTTTGAATCCCTGGTCTCTTCAGCCGGTGTCGAAGCGCTGCAGGTGGTAACCGGTAGCCGCAAGTCCCCGCACCCAAAGTATTTTGTTGGTGAAGGCAAAGCCGTTGAGATTGCCGAGGCCGTTAAGGCCACTGGGGCGTCGGTTGTGCTATTTGATCATGCGTTATCGCCCGCCCAGGAACGTAATCTGGAAGCCCTGTGCCAGTGTCGTGTTATCGACCGCACCGGGTTAATTTTAGATATTTTTGCCCAACGTGCACGTACCCATGAGGGTAAATTGCAGGTTGAGCTGGCCCAGCTTCGCCATTTGGCTACGCGCCTGGTACGCGGCTGGACTCACCTTGAGCGCCAGAAAGGCGGGATCGGTTTACGTGGTCCAGGGGAAACCCAGCTCGAGACGGACCGTCGTCTGCTGCGCAATCGTATTATGCTGATCCTTTCGCGGTTAGAGCGCGTAGAAAAACAGCGCGAGCAGGGACGCCGTTCACGTAATAAAGCCGATGTGCCGACGATTTCATTGGTGGGTTACACCAACGCCGGTAAATCCACGCTATTTAATAGAATTACCGCGGCCGATGTTTATGCCGCGGATCAGCTATTTGCCACACTCGATCCTACACTGCGCCGTATTGACGTCGCCGATGTGGGCGAAACCGTGCTGGCAGATACTGTCGGTTTTATTCGCCACCTGCCTCACGATCTGGTAGCGGCGTTTAAGGCCACTTTGCAGGAGACACGTCAGGCCACGCTGTTGTTACACGTGATTGACGCGGCCGACTTCCGGATGCAGGAAAACATTGCAGCAGTCGATACCGTACTGGAAGAGATTGAGGCGAATGAAATCCCTACGCTGTTGGTCATGAATAAAATCGATGCGCTGGATGAGTTTGAGCCGCGTATCGACAGGAACGACGAGAATGTGCCGATCCGCGTCTGGCTTTCCGCACAGACCGGTGCCGGTGTCCCACTGCTTTTCCAGGCTCTGACGGAGCGTTTGTCTGGTGAAATTGCGCAGCATACGCTGCGTTTACCCCCTCAGGCAGGGCGTTTGCGGAGCCGTTTTTATCAGCTTCAGGCAATAGAAAAAGAGTGGACAGAGGAAGACGGGTGCGTGGGGTTAGAAGTTCGTATGCCTATCGTGGACTGGCGTCGCCTCTGTAAACAAGAACCGGCACTCGCGGATTACATCGTTTAGATGTCATCAGACTGGTTCATATACCCTAAATAATTCGAGTTGCAGGCAGGCGACAAGGCCGAGAGTTCCCAGGAGCATAGCCTAACTATGTGACTGGGGTGAGCGGGCGCAGCCAACGCACCTGCGGCTTGAAGTATGACGGGTATAAATGTCCTGAAGACTATTTCCCCCTCGGGGGATATCACCGCACAACAAATATGGAGCATAAACATGGCGTGGAATCAGCCCGGTAATAACGGACAGGACCGCGACCCGTGGGGAAGCAGCAAGCCTGGCGGCGACTCTGGGGGTAACAAAGGAGGGCGCGATCAGGGGCCACCTGATCTGGATGATATCTTCCGCAAGCTGAGTAAAAAACTCGGCGGCCTTGGCGGCGGGAAAAGCGGTGGCAGCGGCGGTGGTAATGCATCGCAGGGGCCGGGCAATCCTATTGGCGGTCGAGTGATCGGTATTGTGGCTGCAGCCGCGGTCATTATCTGGGCCGCAACCGGGTTCTATACCATTAAAGAAGCCGAACGCGGTGTTGTGACCCGCTTTGGTAAATTCAGCCATCTCGTTGAGCCGGGTCTGAACTGGAAACCGACGTTTATCGACAGCGTCCAGGCAGTGAACGTTGAGTCGGTACGTGAACTTGCGGCGTCCGGTGTGATGCTGACTTCTGACGAAAACGTCGTGCGCGTTGAGATGAACGTGCAGTACCGCGTGACCGATCCACAGCGCTATCTGTTCAGCGTGACCAGTGCTGATGACAGCCTGCGTCAGGCCACCGACAGCGCACTGCGGGGCGTTATCGGTAAATACACTATGGATAAGATCCTCACCGAGGGGCGTACCGTAATTCGTAGCGATACCCAGCGTGAGCTTGAAGAAACCATCAAGCCTTACAACATGGGTATCACGCTGCTGGACGTAAACTTCCAGACGGCACGTCCGCCAGAAGAAGTTAAGGCCGCCTTTGATGATGCGATTGCCGCTCGTGAGAACGAACAGCAGTACATCCGTGAGGCAGAAGCTTACAGCAACGAAGTACAGCCGCGTGCAAACGGCCAGGCTCAGCGTATTCTGGAAGAAGCGCGTGCATATAAAGCACAAACCGTTCTGGAAGCGCAGGGTGAAGTGGCTCGCTTCGCTAAGATGCTGCCTGAATATAAAGCCGCACCGCAGATTACCCGCGAGCGTCTGTATATCGAAACCATGGAAAAAGTCCTTAGCCACACCCGTAAAGTGCTGGTTAACGATAAAGGTGGCAACCTGATGGTGCTGCCGTTGGATCAGATGTTGAAGGGCGGCGCTCAGCAGCCGGCCGCGAAGAGCGATAACAGCGCAGCGAACAATTTGCTGCGTCTGCCGCCAGCGTCCAGCTCAAGCAGCAGTGCCAGTACCTCTTCGTCCTCCTCGAGTGGCGATATCATGGATCAGCGCCGTGCCAACGCACTGCGCAACGATACCCAGCGCGTAGGGAGTGAATAACGATGCGTAAGTCTTTTGTGGCAGTAATTATCATCGTGCTGGTCGTGATCTACACCTCGCTGTTTGTGGTGCATGAGGGCGAGCGCGGCATTACATTACGCTTCGGCAAAGTCCTGCGTGATGATGAAAACAAACCGGTCGTGTATGAGCCAGGTCTGCACTTCAAGATCCCGTTCATTGAAACCGTGAAAACTCTGGATGCGCGTATCCAGACGATGGACAACCAGGCCGATCGCTTTGTAACCAAAGAGAAAAAAGACCTGATCGTTGACTCCTACATCAAGTGGCGCATCAGCGACTTCAGCCGTTACTACCTTGCCACCGGTGGTGGTGATGTTTCTCAGGCAGAAGTCCTGCTGAAGCGTAAGTTCAGTGACCGTCTGCGGTCTGAGATTGGTCGTCTGGATGTGAAAGACATCGTGACCGATTCACGTGGTCGCCTGACGTTGGACGTCCGTGACGCTCTGAACTCCGGTTCTGCGGGCACGGATGATGAAGTCGCAACGCCTGCAGCTGACGATGCCATTGCTTCCGCAGCGGCGCGTATTACTGAAGAGACCAACGGTAAAGTGCCGGTGGTTAACCCGAACAGTATGGCGGCGTTGGGTATTGAAGTTGTGGACGTCCGTATTAAGCAGATTAACCTGCCTGCTGAAGTGTCCGAGGCGATTTACAACCGTATGCGTGCAGAGCGTGAAGCAGTTGCCCGTCGTCACCGTTCACAGGGTCAGGAAGAAGCTGAGAAGCTGCGTGCAACCGCAGACTACGAAGTTACCCGTACGCTGGCAGAAGCCGAGCGTGAAGGGCGTATCTCTCGTGGTGAAGGTGATGCTGAAGCCGCGAAGCTGTTTGCTGATGCGTTTAGCCAGGATCCAGACTTCTACGCCTTTATCCGTAGCCTGCGTGCTTATGAAGCCAGCTTCCAGTCTAATCAGGACATCATGGTACTGAGCCCGGACAGCGACTTCTTCCGTTACATGAAAACGCCAGCCAATAGCTCACGCTAATCGCTGAGTAATGAGAAAGAGCCGGTTTACCGGCTCTTTTTTTATGCCCGTAAAGGATGATTATGAATTCAACAATCTGGCTGGCGCTTGCGCTGGTTTTGGTACTCGAAGGCCTGGGACCGATGCTTTATCCGCGCATTTGGCGGCGAATGATTCTGGCTATGGCGCAATTACCGGACACGCTATTGCGCCGTTTTGGCGGTGGTCTTGTGGTTGCTGGCATTGTTATCTACTACATGTTGAGTCGCGCCAGTAGCTGAGTGAAATTTATCCGGCAGAAACTGATTTTGTATACTAAAAGGGCTGTTCATCTGAGAAACCGATGGTAGAATCCATTTTTAAGCAAACGGTGATTTTGAAAAATGGGTAACAACGTCGTCGTACTGGGCACCCAATGGGGTGACGAAGGTAAAGGAAAGATCGTCGATCTTCTGACTGAACGGGCTAAATATGTTGTGCGCTACCAGGGCGGTCACAACGCAGGTCACACTCTCGTAATCAACGGTGAAAAAACCGTTCTTCATCTTATTCCATCAGGCATTCTTCGCGAAAACGTCACCAGCATCATCGGTAACGGCGTTGTGCTGTCTCCAGCTGCGCTGATGAAAGAGATGAAAGGCCTGGAAGACCGCGGTATTCCAGTACGTGAGCGTCTGCTGCTGTCAGAAGCTTGCCCGCTGATCCTTGACTACCACGTTGCGCTGGACGTTGCGCGTGAAAAAGCTCGCGGCGCGAAAGCTATCGGTACTACCGGTCGCGGCATCGGGCCGGCTTACGAAGACAAAGTGGCCCGTCGTGGCCTGCGCGTTGGCGACCTGTTCGACAAAGCCACCTTTGCAGACAAGCTGAAAGAAGTGATGGAATACCATAACTTCCAGCTGGTGAACTTCTACAAAGTTGAAGCCGTTGACTACCAGAAAGTGCTGGACGATGCGATGGCGGTTGCCGACATTCTGACCAGCATGGTTGTGGATGTCTCTGACCTGCTGGATCAGGCGCGTCAACGCGGCGACTTCATCATGTTCGAAGGTGCTCAGGGTACGCTGCTGGACATCGACCACGGTACCTATCCGTACGTAACCTCCTCTAACACCACCGCAGGTGGCGTTGCGACCGGCTCCGGCATCGGTCCGCGCTATGTGGATTACGTTCTGGGTATTATCAAAGCTTACTCCACTCGCGTGGGTGCTGGTCCGTTCCCAACTGAACTGTTCGATGACATCGGCGAATTCCTGTGCAAACAGGGTAACGAATTCGGGGCTACTACCGGTCGTCGCCGTCGTACCGGCTGGCTGGATGCGGTTGCCGTGCGTCGTGCCGTGCAGATCAACTCCTTGTCCGGCTTCTGCCTGACCAAGCTTGACGTCCTGGACGGCCTGAAAGAAGTGAAAATCTGCGTAGGCTATCGTATGCCTGATGGTCGTGAAGTGACCACCACGCCAATGGCTGCGGATGACTGGGAAGGTATCGAACCGATTTATGAAGTGATGCCAGGCTGGTCTGAAACCACTTTCGGCGTGAAAGAGCGCAGCGGTCTGCCGCAGGCAGCGCTGAACTACATCAAACGCATTGAAGAAGTCACCGGCGTACCGATTGATATTATTTCAACCGGCCCGGACCGTACTGAAACCATGATTCTGCGCGATCCGTTCGACGCATAATGATGTCACGGGGTGTGGTTTCACACCCCGTATCGCTTTCTTCCCGCCGCTTTATTCATCATTCCAATCAAATAAATTAGCTGGCAACCATATGGCTGGTTTATCATCAATATGTACCTGCCTTAAGGTACAACTTGCCTTACGCAAAGCGTTTCCCCTCCCACCCATGAGGTTGATGTGCAGTTAACGAGTTTTACTGATTACGGTTTACGTGCTTTGATTTATATGGCTTCTCTTCCCGAAGGGAGAATGACCAATATCTCTGAAGTCACAGAGGTGTACGGCGTGTCCCGTAATCACATGGTGAAAATCATCAATCAACTCAGCCGCGCGGGCTATGTTATGGCCGTGCGAGGAAAAAATGGCGGCATTCGCCTTGGTAAGCCAGCGGAAACGATCCGCATTGGCGACGTGGTGCGCGAGCTGGAGCCGCTCTCATTGGTGAACTGTAGCAGTGAGTTTTGTCATATCACCCCCGCCTGCCGACTCAAACAGGCTTTGGCTGAGGCGGTGCAGAGTTTCCTTCAGGAACTGGACAAGCACACGCTGGCCGACCTGGTGGACCAAAACCAACCGCTCTACAAATTACTGCTGGTGGAATAATCACTATTCCATCTGCGGATGACAACGGAGGACCCGAAATGTCAAAAGATCCTTTCCAGGAACGAGAAGCCGAAAAATACGAAAACCCGATCCCAAGCCGGGAGTTTATTCTCGACCATCTCTCAAAACGTGAAAAACCGGCCAGCCGCGAAGAGCTGGCGGAAGAACTAAAAATCTCCGGTGAAGAACAGCTTGAAGCTTTGCGCCGCCGCCTCCGTGCGATGGAGCGTGATGGCCAACTGGTCTTCACCCGCCGCCAGTGTTACGCGCTGCCGGAACGCCTGGATCTGCTGAAAGGTAAAGTGATCGGGCACCGCGACGGATTCGGTTTCCTGCGCGTTGAAGGAAGTAAAGACGATCTCTATCTTTCATCCGAGCAGATGAAAATGTGCATGCATGGCGATCTGGTGCTGGCGCAGCCGCTCGGCGCGGACCGTAAAGGCCGCCGCGAAGCGCGTATTGTGCGAGTGCTGGAGCCAAGAACCGGGCTGATTGTTGGCCGCTACTTTACCGACGCAGGCGTAGGTTTTGTGGTGCCGGACGACAGCCGCCTGAGCTTCGATATTCTGATCCCGCCGGAAGCGCTGATGGGCGCCCGTATGGGCTTTGTGGTGGTGGTCGAGCTGACCCAGCGTCCGACCCGTCGTACCAAAGCGATCGGTAAGATTGTTGAAGTGCTTGGCGATAACATGGATACCGGCATGGCCGTTGATATGGCGCTGCGTACCCATGAAATTCCGCACGTCTGGCCGAAAGAAGTTGAAGCTCAGGTTGCAAAACTGAAAGAAGAAGTGCCGGAAGAAGCTAAAATCGGCCGTGTTGATCTGCGCGATCTACCGCTGGTGACCATCGACGGCGAAGACGCGCGTGACTTTGACGATGCCGTATTCTGCGAGAAAAAACGCGGCGGTGGCTGGCGCCTGTGGGTTGCGATTGCCGACGTAAGTTACTACGTTCGTCCCCCTACGGCGCTGGATAACGAAGCCCGCAATCGCGGGACGTCAGTTTACTTCCCGTCGCAGGTAGTACCGATGCTGCCGGAAGTGCTTTCAAACGGCCTGTGTTCCCTCAACCCGCAGGTTGACCGCCTGTGTATGGTCTGCGAGATGACCATCTCCGCGGCAGGGCGCCTGACGGGCTATAAATTCTATGAAGCGGTGATGAGCTCCCATGCGCGCCTGACCTACACCAAGGTCTGGCATATGCTGCAGGGCGATCAGGAACTGCGCGAGCAATATGCGCCGCTGGTTAAACACATCGAAGAGCTGCATAACCTCTACAAAGTGCTGGAAGTTTCTCGTGCTCAACGCGGCGGTATCTCGTTTGAAAGCGAAGAAGCGAAGTTTATCTTCAACGCCGAGCGCCGCATTGAGCGCGTCGAGCAGACCGTGCGTAACGATGCACACAAACTGATCGAAGAGTGCATGATCCTCGCTAACATCTCGGCGGCGCGTTTTGTCGAGAAGAATAACGAGCCAGCGCTGTTCCGCGATCACGATCGCCCAAGCAACGATGCGATCACCGCGTTCCGTTCGGTGCTGGCTGAGCTGGGCCTTGAGTTGCCAGGCGGGCAAAAACCAGAACCGCGTGATTACGCCGATCTGCTGGAATCTATCGCCGATCGCCCTGACCACGAAATGCTGCAAACCATGCTGCTGCGCTCGATGAAACAGGCGATTTACGATCCGGAAAACCGGGGGCACTTTGGTCTGGCGCTGCAGTCCTACGCGCACTTTACTTCGCCAATTCGTCGCTACCCGGACTTGTCCCTGCACCGCGCCATTAAATACTTACTGGCAAAAGAGCAGGGGCATACCGGGAACAGCACCGAATCCGGCGGCTGGCACTACAGCATGGAAGAGATGCTGCAGTTGGGTCAGCACTGCTCGATGACCGAACGCCGCGCTGACGAAGCGACTCGCGACGTAGCGGACTGGTTGAAGTGCGACTTTATGCAGGATCAGGTCGGCCAGGTATTCAACGGCATTATTGCCAGCGTAACAGGCTTCGGTTTCTTCGTGCGTCTGGACGATTTGTTTATCGACGGCCTGGTTCACGTCTCGACGTTGGACAACGACTACTACCGCTTTGACCAGATTGGTCAGCGCCTGATTGGCGAATCCGGCGGGCAGACTTATCGTCTGGGCGACCGCGTTGAGGTTCGGGTGGAAGCTGTACACATGGACGAACGTAAAATCGACTTCGCGTTGATCTCAAGCTCGCGTGCGCCACGTGGCGAAGGTAAAACGGCAAAAGACAAAGCGAAGCGAGGCGGAAAGGGTGGTGCGCCATCTAAGCGCCGTCAGGCAGGCAAGCGCGTAAACTTCGAGCCGGACAATGCTTTCCGTAAAGAGAAAGACGGAGCGAAAGCAAAGAAAGAGAAGGCTGGAAAGAAACCGAAGAAAGCCAAAGCGCCGTCTGACAAAACCCGTAAAATAGCCGCAGCAACGAAAGCGAAGCGCGCCGCGAAGAAGCAGGCGAGCTGATATTACCCTCACTCTGGCGTATTCCCTCCCGGAGAGGGAGAGGGGGCAAACAGAACGATAATGTATGCTTTTATCGTTTTCCCCCTCGCCCCTTTGGGGAGAGGGCCGGGGTGAGGGGAAAAATCCCGATTATGAACAAACCAACACGGGCGAACCCTCGTCTGCAATGAGTGATATCGATGAGTGAAATTATTTACGGCATTCACGCCGTCCAGGCCCTGCTTGAACGTGCTCCGCAGCGTTTTCAGGAAGTCTTTATCCTGAAAGGTCGCGAAGACAAGCGCCTGCTGCCGCTGATCCACGCTATTGAAGCACAAGGGATCCCGGTGCAGGTGGCAAATCGCCAGTGGCTCGACGAGAAAGCCGAAGGCGCGGTACACCAGGGTATCATCGCCCGAGTGAAGCCGGGCCGCCAGTATCAGGAAAACGATTTGCCTGACCTGATCGCCGAACACGAACGTCCGTTCCTGCTGATCCTGGACGGTGTAACAGATCCGCATAACCTTGGTGCCTGCCTGCGTAGCGCAGACGCGGCCGGTGTGCATGCCGTTATCGTCCCGAAGGATCGTTCCGCGCAGCTGAATGCGACGGCAAAAAAAGTTGCCTGTGGCGCAGCGGAGAATGTGCCGCTGATCCGCGTCACCAACCTGGCCCGCACCATGCGTCTGCTGCAGGAAGAGAACGTCTGGATCGTCGGCACCGCCGGTGAAGCGGACCATACTCTGTTCCAGAGCAAATTCACTGGCCCGATGGCGCTGGTTATGGGCGCAGAAGGTGAAGGCATGCGTCGTCTGACCCGCGAGCACTGCGATGAGTTGGTCAGCATTCCAATGGCCGGGACCGTTTCTTCTCTGAACGTGTCCGTTGCCACCGGCGTTTGCCTGTTCGAAATCGTGCGTCAGCGCGGCTAAGCCACATCATCTGAATGGGGTGGAAACACCCCGTTTGTGATCCCCCTCCGCGCAGAACCCGCATCTCCGTCCATACTTACTGGCATTGCCACAGATGGAGGGAACAGCATGCGCTGGCAAACTCACACCGTTTTTAATCAACCCAAACCCCTCAGCAACAGCAATCTTTTTCTTTCAGACATCCCGTTGCGAGAAGCTGTCGTCCGTGAAGGGGCTGGCTGGGATGTTGAACTGCTGGCCAGCATCGGCCAACAGCTGGGATCTGCAGAATCTCTGGAGCTCGGCCGCCTGGCAAACATCAATCCGCCGGAGCTGCTGCGGTTTGACGCCAGCGGAGAGCGCCTGGACGACGTTCGTTTTCACCCCGCCTGGCATTTGCTGATGCAAGGCCTGTTTGCTAATCGGGTTCACAACCTGGCCTGGCAAGAAGATGCTCGTCAGGGCGCTTTTGTTGCCCGTGCGGCTCGGTTTATCCAGCATGCTCAGGTTGAAGCGGGCACGCTTTGCCCGATTACGATGACGTTTGGGGCAACGCCACTGCTGCTACAGCACTTACCCAAAGTATTTGAAGGCTGGCGCAAGCCCTTGCTGAGCGATCGCTATGATGCACATTTGCTGTCGGGTGAACAAAAACGTGGTTTGCTGATCGGTATGGGAATGACTGAAAAGCAGGGGGGATCTGATGTGCTGAGTAACACGACTCGCGCGGAACCGCTGGCTGGCCGAGGGGCCGGTGAGGCTTACCGGCTGGTGGGGCATAAATGGTTTTTCTCCGTGCCGCAAAGCGATGCGCATCTGGTGCTTGCTCAGGCTAAGGACGGACTGTCGTGCTTCTTCTTACCGCGTATTCTGCCGGACGGCCAGCGCAATGCCGTTCGTCTTGAACGGCTCAAGGACAAGCTGGGCAACCGTTCAAACGCCAGCAGTGAAGTCGAGTTCTGTGATGCCACGGCCTGGCTTATTGGTGAGGAAGGCGAAGGCATTCGTCATATTTTGAAGATGGGCGGATTTACCCGCTTTGACTGTGCGCTGGGGAGTCACGGTCTGATGCGGCGAGCACTCTCCGTGGCCTTGTGCCACGCCCTTCAGCGGCAGGCCTTTGGCAAAACGCTTATCGAACAGCCGATGATGCGTCAGCTACTGGGAAAAATGGCGCTGCGGCTTGAAGGCCAGACGGCTTTTCTTTTCCGTCTGGCGCGAGCGTGGGAGTCGCCGGACAATGCTCTACAGCTGGCCTACAGCCGTTTGTTTACCCCGGCCGCGAAATTCAGCATCTGTAAAGCAGGGATCCCTTTTGTGGCAGAAACGATGGAGGTGCTGGGTGGCGTGGGCTACTGCGAAGAGAGCGAGTTGCCTCGGTTATATCGTGAAATGCCTGTAAACAGCATCTGGGAAGGATCGGGCAATATTATGAGCCTTGATGTGCTGCGCGTGTTCGCCAAACAGCCTGCGGCAATGGAGATGCTGTGCAGCGAATTTGATGAGGTTAAAGGGCAAAACCGGCATTTCGATCGCAACTGGCGGCAGTTGCAGCAGCGTTTGCGGAAGCCTCAGGAGGAGAGAGGCAGAGAAATTACTCAGCAGCTGGCTAATCTCGCCTGTGGGGCACAATTACTTAAATCACTTTCACCCCCGGCAGCGGAAGCCTGGTGCCGTATGATGCTGGATGAACGGGGAGAATCGCTTTTGCCCGAGCAGGTCATCAATGACGTGCTGCTGCGGGCAACGGGAGGCGTGGCTTAATAAAATCGCGGGCCTTTACGCGTAGAGAATGGCCTGCGCTCGCCAGCTATCGGCCAGAGAGTTTTCCTGCATCTGAATAATGCGGTACCAGGAAGCGCCTTGCTCGTCAGCTTTCAGCGCGATCATACGTTCGACGTCCTGAGGGCTGCCGGCAATGTTATTGACCGAAATTAATCCGATTTCATTGAGGCCCGTTACGCAGTCCGCGCTGGCAAACTCGGCGGACTGCGCCAGCGTCGGAATGAGGCCAACAGATAACAGCAGTGTCGTTAAGGCAAGGGATCGTTTCATTGTCAGTTCCTTATCATTTTACCCCGAAGTGACAGGGCAATCCTTCGCTTACTCAAAGCTGACCCCGCTTCCTGAGGGCGAGGTCCATTGTGCATAAGAAACGATCAAGCGGCGAAAAGCTGTGTAAATATCAATAAATAACGGCTATCGGCCTCGGCTATTTTCGATACAAAATAGCCTGTGAATACCACTGGCCTGGGATAACCGTCTCATCATTCATAATGATGAGATAATAATCGGCTTTTGCTGCTGCGGCTTTCTTCTTAATAATGGCTTCTGAGTCCATCGGAGAGCCACGTACCACGGCGGTCACGGTGCCTATTTTTGTTAATTCCGCAGTCTGAGTGCGCTGTACTTCCTGCGGATAATTCGTCGGCGACGGTGCTGGTTGCGGTGTACCCTGAAGCACGCTGCAGGCGCTGAGTAAGGCTGCCAAAAATAGTACGGATAGCCGTGGCATGATGGTTTCTCGTTTCTTGACGATCATAGTGTAGTTCCGGGTTTGGCCGTGCAAAGGGGGAATGTTCCCGATTTGTTATCTCAGGCGCGCTTTTGGCTGACTTTCGAATGAAAATCGCTAGCTAGATCTCATCGTTACAATAATCCCTAATCTGCGTTACTTTCCCTGATATTTCGCCGGAGGAGAAGAGAAGATGATCGAAATTTATAATGAGCGGTTTGCCGATGTTGAAGTGCTGCACGCGGTCCCTGCCAGAATGAAGCAGTCCCCGCTGCCGACGGTTATTTTCTATCACGGGTTTACCTCTTCAAAACTGGTCTATAGCTATTTCGCTGTGGCGCTGGCGCAGCGGGGATTTCGTGTTGTCATGCCTGATGCGCTCGATCATGGCGCTCGATACAGCGGTGACGCTCACGCTCGCCTGCAGAAGTTCTGGCCGATTTTAAAAAACAGTATTGATGAATTCCCGGCTCTCTATCAGGCATTAATCAACTCCGGCGGTGTTGCTGAGGGGAGACTTGCCGTGGGAGGGGCTTCTATGGGGGGCATGACGGCGCTGGGGATTATGGCGCGGCAGCCTGAAGTCCGCTGCGTTGCCTGCCTGATGGGATCTGGCTATTTTACGACGCTCGCCCAGACGCTGTTTCCACCTTCGGTGGAGGTACGTGACAAGATTATCGTCAGTCTGAAGGATTACGATGTTGGCGAGCAGCTTGAAGCGCTAAGCAACAGGCCGTTACTGCTCTGGCACGGTGAAGAAGATGATGTTGTGCCCGCCGTCGAAACGTTCAGGTTGCAGCAGGCGCTGGGGGCGAACAAGCTGGATAAAAACCTGACTTGCGTATGGGAAGCGGGCGTCAAACATCGCATTACGCCCGAAGCGTTAGACGCCACAAGCCAGTTTTTTGTCCGGTACCTGTAAGCACTAAACCAGGATGACTTTGATGCCACGTTCCTGAAGTTTTAACACGACTTCAGGATCGGCCTGCTTGCCGGTAATGACCAGATCTATTTGATCTGTGCGGCTGAACAGCATTCCAGCCCGTTGCCCGACTTTGCTGCTGTCAACCAACACCACCAGTTTGCCCACCACTCCCAGCATCTTCTGCTCTGCCATTGCGGTTAGCATATCGGTTTTATACAAACCTTCGGCGGTCAGTCCCTTGCCACTGGTAAACATCCAGTGTCCGGCATACAGCGACGTTTCATTCTCCTGTGGCCCGAGGGTGATAGAGTGGCTTTTATTGTACTGCCCCCCCATGATAACCACGCTGTCATGCTCCTGTTCGATAAGATAATTTGCCAGCGGTAAGTAGTTGGTAATGATTTGTACCGGTTTACTACAAATCTGTTGGCCGAGCAGAAAGGCTGTGGAGCCGCAGTTGATAACAATGCTTTCACCTGGGCTGACCAACTGAGAAGCCGCGCGGGCAATCCGTACTTTTTCATCATGGTTTTGAGCCTGATGAATGTTCATCGGCGACCAGCGCGGACGCTGCTCACTAACGGCTTCCGCACCGTTGCGGACTTTTTTCAGTTTGCCGCTCTCGTCGAGTTTATTGATATCACGCCGAGCCGTTGCGGGAGAGATTTTCAGCCGGGATATCACTTGCTCCACGGTGACAAACCCCGTTTGTGCAAGCAAATCCAGTAAAATTTGATGTCTTTGCGCTTCCGTCATGAGCAAATCCGATTAAAAGTGATAAGCAAAGATAATATTTAAAATCAGATGAAAATACTAATGTGGACGGAAAGAAATTCCGACGAGCGGTTTGTATTGACCGCTCGCCGGAGACATCTTACAGGAAGGACTTAAAGGGCAGATCGGGTTCCAGGGTGAAGCAGTCATCGAACCCACGTGGATAGTGGTATTCGTAGTTGTCTTTGTCCAACGGCCAGGTGAATTTCCCCCCAACCTGCCAGATGAAGGGCTTAAAGTGATATTTCAGCCGATCTTTCTTCATTTCCCACAGCATGCGGATTTCCTGTGGGTCGGCCTGGAAATTTGACCAGATATCGTGATGGAACGGGATGACCACTTTGGCGTTCAGTGATTCGGCCATACGCAGGATATCCGCGCTGGTCATTTTGTCGGTAATACCGCGTGGGTTCTCGCCATAGGAGCCCAGAGCCACATCGATTTGGTGCTCGTTACCGTGTTTTGCGTAGTAGTTAGAGTAGTGAGAATCACCGCTGTGGTACAGCGTGCCACCCGGCGTTTTGAATAAGTAGTTCACTGCGCGCTGGTCCATCCCGTCCGGCAGCACCCCCGCAGCTTTTTGATCGACCGGTAACGTGATCAGCGCGGTACGGTCAAACGCATCGAGCGCATGGATTTCAATATCTTTTATTTTTATAACGTCGCCGGGTTTTACCACGATGCAGCGTTCTTTCGGTACACCCCAGCCAATCCACAGATTAACGCAGGTTTGTGGGCCAATGAACGGTACGTCATCAGCACAGTTCTGCATGACTGCGGCGGCAACGTTCACATCAATGTGATCATTATGATCGTGCGTGGACAGTACGGCATCGATCTGGCGAATGGCGAATGGATCCAGAACAAACGGTGTAGTACGTAGGTTGGGTTGGAGTTTCTTCACGCCCGCCATGCGTTGCATTTGATGGCCTGTTTTCATCAGCGGGTTGCCGTGACTTTGCTTACCTGTTCCGCACCAGAAATCGGTGCAAATATTGGCCCCGCCTTCTGATTTCAGCCAGATGCCTGTACAGCCCAGCCACCACATGGCAAAGGTGCCCGGCGCAACCTGCTCTTGTTCAATTTCTTCATTCAGCCAGCTCCCCCATTCCGGAAAGGTACTCAGAACCCATGATTCACGGGTGATCGTGTTCACTTTATTCATCGTTTTCACTCCTTTTTAATTCAAAATAAATCATATTTTGATTTCGTTTGATTTAAAGTGGCACTATTTGATTCAACTTGCAATAGCCTGATAGCGGTATTTCGACTTGAAAACGGCAGCGTAAATCTATCTTTATGTTGGTTTGATATCGACGATCTGTGGTTATTTCATTGAATTTAATGATTTATTTTCTTTGCTTTGAACGGCGGTGATAATCCATTCTCATCCTATGGAAATAATTTGCGTGATGCATCACAAATAATCAAATTTGATCTTTTGGTGATCATTTGTGATTGCTAGAGTGATGGCACCCACCACGAAGGGATTGCCCCTCGCGTTCTTATTTCTGGAGAGAGTTATGGAGATCCTCTACAACGTCTTTACCGTGTTCTTTAATCAGGTCATGACTAACGCCCCGCTGTTGCTGGGTATCGTGACGTGTCTGGGCTACATCCTTCTACGCAAAAGCGTCAGCGTCATCATTAAAGGCACCATCAAAACCATTATTGGTTTCATGTTGCTGCAGGCGGGTTCCGGCATTCTGACGAGCACTTTTAAGCCCGTGGTGGCAAAAATGTCGGAAGTGTATGGTATCAACGGCGCGATCTCTGACACCTATGCGTCAATGATGGCAACTATTGAGCGTATGGGTGATGCCTACAGTTGGGTGGGATATGCCGTACTACTCGCGCTGGCGCTGAACATCATTTACGTTCTGCTTCGCAGGATCACAGGCATTCGCACCATCATGTTGACCGGCCACATCATGTTCCAGCAGGCGGGGTTGATTGCCGTTGCTTTCTATATCTTCGGCTACCCAATGTTGACGACGATTATCTGTACTGCAGTGCTGGTGTCGCTCTACTGGGGCATTACCGCCAATATGATGTTTAAGCCGACGCAGGAAGTGACTGACGGCTGCGGTTTCTCTATTGGCCATCAACAGCAGTTTGCCTCCTGGGTGGCTTATAAAGTCGCGCCGTATCTTGGTAAAAAAGAGGAGAGCGTTGAAGACCTCAAGCTACCGGGCTGGCTTAATATTTTCCATGACAACATCGTCTCTACGGCGATTGTGATGACCCTCTTCTTCGGTGCCATTTTGCTCTCCTTTGGTATCGACGTTGTCCAGGCGATGGCGGGCAGCACCCACTGGACGGTCTATATCCTGCAAACCGGTTTCTCGTTCGCCGTGGCTATTTTCATCATCACTCAGGGCGTGCGTATGTTCGTCGCCGAGCTGTCCGAAGCGTTCAACGGTATTTCCCAGCGTTTGATTCCTGGCGCAGTGCTGGCGATTGATTGTGCCGCTATCTATAGCTTTGCGCCAAACGCCGTAGTTTGGGGCTTTTTGTGGGGCACCATCGGCCAGTTGATCGCCGTCGGTATTCTGGTGGGCCTCGGTTCTTCCATTCTGATTATTCCGGGCTTTATCCCAATGTTCTTCTCGAACGCCACCATCGGCGTCTTTGCTAATCACTTTGGCGGTTGGCGTGCTGCGCTGAAGATTTGTCTGGTGATGGGGATGATTGAAATCTTTGGCTGTGTCTGGGCGGTAAAACTCACCGGCATGAGCGCCTGGATGGGGATGGCCGACTGGTCAATTCTGGCACCACCGATGATGCAGGGCTTCGCCTCTGTCGGACTGGTCTTTATGGCCGTCATCATTCTGATTGCTCTGGCCTATATGTTCTTCGCTGGCCGTTGTTTGCGAGCGGAGGAAGATGCGGAAAAACAAACAGCAGAAGTTTCTGCTCGCTAAGGAGTCTCGATTATGACCGTACGTATCCTGGCCGTGTGTGGCAATGGGCAAGGGAGTTCCATGATCATGAAGATGAAAGTGGACCAGTTTTTAACTCAGTCAAATATTGACCATACGGTAAACAGTTGCGCGGTGGGGGAATACAAAAGTGAACTCAACGGCGCGGACATCATCATCGCATCCACGCATATCGCGGGAGAAATCACCGTAACAGGCAATAAATATGTTGTTGGGGTGCGAAATATGCTCTCGCCTGCTGATTTTGGGCCAAAACTGCTGGAGGTGATCAATGCTCACTTTCCACAGGATGTGAAGGAGGGCAGCTAATGAAACTACGTAATTCGCTGGCAGACAATAACACCATCCTTTTACAGGCTGAGGCCCGTACCTGGCAGGAAGCGGTAAAGCTGAGTGTTGATCTGTTGGTTAAGGCTGACATTGTTGAGCCGCGTTATTACCAGGCCATTCTTGATGGTGTTGCGCAGCATGGTCCTTACTTTGTGATTGCGCCAGGGCTGGCGATGCCGCATGGCCGCCCGGAAGAGGGGGTCAAGAAAACCGGCTTCGCGCTGGTGACGCTAAAAACGCCTCTGGTGTTCAACCATGAAGATAATGATCCGGTCGATATTCTTATCACCATGGCGGCCATTGACGCCAGCACCCATCAGGAAGTGGGCATCATGCAGATCGTCAATCTGTTTGAAGATGAGGCTAATTTTGACCGTTTACGTGCCTGCCGCACCACGCAGGAAGTACTCGATTTAATTGATAATGCCACTGCGGCGGCTGTTTAAAAGGAGCATCAAATGTCATTACCAATGTTGCAGGTTGCGCTGGATAATCAATCAATGTCTTCCGCATATGAAACAACCCGCCTGATTGCCGATGAAGTGGACATCATTGAAGTTGGTACCATTCTTTGTGTGGCTGAAGGTGTACGCTCCGTTCGCGATCTGAAGTCGCTCTATCCGCAAAAAATTGTGCTGGCTGATGCCAAAATTGCCGATGCCGGTAAAATTCTTTCCCGCATGTGTTTTGAAGCGAGCGCCGACTGGGTAACCGTTATTTGCTGTGCGGATCTTAACACCGTCAAGGGCGCACTGGATGTGGCGAAAGAGTTTGACGGTGACATACAGATTGAACTGACAGGCTACTGGACGTGGTCGCAGGCGAAGGCGTGGCGTGATGCGGGCATCGCGCAGGTGGTTTATCACCGTAGCCGTGATGCACAGGCGGCCGGTATGGCGTGGGGCGAAGCAGATATCAATGCCATTAAATGTCTGTCTGATATGGGCTTTAAGGTCACCGTAACCGGCGGCCTGACGCTGGAAGATTTGCCGCTTTTCCAGGGGATTCCGATTCACGTCTTTATTGCCGGTCGCAGCATTCGCGATGCGGCTGCACCTGCGGAAGCGGCACGGCAGTTTAAACGTTCTATTGCCCAGTTGTGGGGCTAAGGAGCGGTTATGCTGTCGAAACATATTCCTCTCGGCATCTATGAAAAAGCACTTCCCTCCGGGGAGTGCTGGCTGGAACGCCTGCGGCTGGCGAAAACACTCCTTTTTGACTTCGTCGAGATGTCGGTTGATGAAACCGATGCCCGATTGGCTCGCCTGGACTGGCGCAAAGAACAGCGCCTCGCTTTGATCAACGCGATTGCCGAAACCGGTGTGCGTGTTCCTTCTATGTGCCTCAGTGCTCATCGACGTTTCCCGCTCGGTAGCGAAGACGATGCGGTACGGAACCACGGTCTGGAGATCATGCGCAAGGCGATTCAACTGGCACAGGATGTGGGCATTCGAGTTATCCAACTGGCGGGTTACGACGTGTATTATCAGGAGGCCAATGACGAGACGCGCCGACGTTTTCGCGAGAGCCTTAAAGAGTGCGTCGAAATGGCAAGCCGCGCGCAGGTGATGCTGGCGATGGAAATCATGGATTACCCGCTGATGAATTCAGTCAGTAAGGCATTGGGCTATGTCCATTACCTGAATAATCCGTGGTTCCAGCTCTATCCTGATATTGGCAACTTGTCCGCGTGGGATAACGATGTGCAGATGGAGCTACAGGCCGGGATGGGGCATATCGTCGCAGTGCATGTGAAGGATGCAAGGCCAGGTGTGTTTAAAAGCGTGCCGTTTGGTGAAGGCGTGGTTGATTTCGAAGGTTGTTTTGAGACTCTCCAACAGAGTGGCTATTGTGGCCCCTACCTGATTGAAATGTGGAGTGAAACGGCCGATGACCCGGCAGCAGAAGTGGCGCGCGCGCGCGATTGGGTGAGAGCGCGGATGGTGCGGGCTGGACTGGGGGAGGCATCATAATGCAAAAGCTCAAACAGCAGGTTTTTGACGCTAATATGGATTTACCGCGCTATGGCCTGGTGACCTTCACCTGGGGCAACGTGAGTGCCATTGACCGCGAGCGTGGGCTGGTGGTCATTAAACCCAGCGGCATAGCCTACGAGATCATGAGTGTGGACGATATGGTGGTGGTGGATCTGGAGGGCAATGTGGTGGAAGGTAAGCTCCGTCCTTCTTCCGATACGGCTACGCATCTGGCGTTGTATCGCCACTATCCGCGTCTTGGCGGCGTGGTGCATACCCACTCGACGCATGCTACGGCCTGGGCGCAGGCCGGTCTTGCCATTCCTGCGCTGGGCACGACTCATGCGGACTACTTCTTTGGCGACATCCCGTGCACCAGAGCGTTAAGCGCCAGTGAAGTTGAAGAGGATTACGAGCTGAACACCGGGCGGGTGATCATTGAAACGCTGGACGTAATGGAGCCACTGCATACGCCGGGAATTGTGGTGTTTCAACACGGGCCTTTTGCCTGGGGCAAAGATGCTCATGATGCGGTGCATAACGCGGTCGTTATGGAAGAAGTCGCCAGAATGGCGTGGATTGCTCGCGGCATTAATCCCCTCCTTGGCCGCATGGATGATTACCTGATAAACAAGCATTTCATGCGTAAGCATGGTCCGAATGCCTATTACGGGCAAAAGTGAACGCGTGTGTTGGATGTTAAAGCCGCTGTCACCAGCGGTATTGGGGCGTTATCCAAAAAAAGCCCCCGCAAGCGGGGGCAAGTCAAACATGGATTTTTAGGTCGTGGTGTCTTCTCTGGTGTTTACGCGTACTCTCAAACTACCGGTAGATGTCAGCGCTGACGTGCATATTGCCGTTGCTGCCCGGTTCTCTCATGATTATCGTGTGATAAAACTTCGCGTTGTGCTGGTCAGCATCCTGTTGAATGGCCGATTCCGCTTCAGAAACGGTAGCGAAGTTGTGGTTGATGTAAATAACGCCCAGGCTCTGAACGTCGTCCATATTTCTGGCCTGGCGGGCGTCGATTTTTATAGCTGCGGCCGCATTTGCGCTAAAGAGCAGAACAGCGGCAAGGGCAATAACGATATTTTTCATGATGCGCTCCACTACAACAAACCTGAAATCCGTGGTCGTCGCTCCTGTTAATGGCTGTGGCGGCCTGTTACCAATAAGTGTAATTCCTGATGGTTGAATAAAAAGTGACCATTTCTGATGGTCTCTTTCAAAATATTTTGACGATCTGCTGCTTTGTTTTGAAATTCACAGGCTTAGCCATTCCCCCTGTCATAAAGAGAATTTATTTGCCTGCGGCCTTGAGTTTGGCGGCCTGGGTAAGTATGATTACGCGTCAATTTTTCAGCCGCAATTCAAACACGTTCCTTGCTTCCATGGGCCGCGGCTGACCCTGACAGGAGGCTGAATAATCCGTAAGGAGCAATTCGATGCGTCATTACGAAATCGTTTTTATGGTCCATCCTGACCAGAGCGAACAGGTTCCGGGCATGATCGAACGTTACACTGGTGCAATCACTGCAGCAGCAGGTACGATCCACCGTCTGGAAGACTGGGGCCGCCGTCAGCTGGCTTACCCGATCAACAAACTGCACAAAGCTCACTACGTTCTGCTGAACGTTGAAGCTCCGCAGGAAGCG
This sequence comes from Cedecea sp. Ae19-4, assembly GCF_059801165.1. NCBI lineage: Bacteria > Pseudomonadati > Pseudomonadota > Gammaproteobacteria > Enterobacterales > Enterobacteriaceae > Cedecea > Cedecea sp. Ae19-4. The sequence continues at coordinate 799,557 of NZ_JBCHWG010000002.1, forward strand.
ATCGATGAGCTGGAAACTAACTTCCGCTTCAACGACGCCGTTATCCGCAGCATGGTTATGCGCGTTAAGCACGCGGTTACCGAAGCATCTCCAATGGTTAAAGCGAAAGACGAGCGCCGTGAGCGTCGCGATGATTTCGCTAACGAAACCGCTGATGATGCAGATGCTGGGGATTCTGAAGAGTAATTCTGATGATGGCCAACCGCCTGGCGTTGTCTGGCACAGTGTGCAAGACGCCCCTTCGCAAGGTCAGCCCCTCAGGAATTCCTCACTGCCAGTTCGTGCTTGAGCACCGTTCTGTGCAAGAGGAAGCCGGTCTTAACCGGCAGGCATGGTGCCGAATGCCAGTGATTGTTAGCGGGCACGCGAACCAGGCCATTACTCACAGTATAACGGTCGGTACGCAAATCACGGTTCATGGGTTCATTACTTGTCATCAGATGAAAAATGGCCTGAACAAAGTGGTCTTGCATGCCGAGCAGATTGAATTGATAGATTCTGGAGACTAGCCATATGGCACGTTATTTCCGTCGTCGCAAGTTCTGCCGTTTCACCGCGGAAGGCGTTCAAGAGATCGACTATAAAGATATCGCTACGCTGAAAAACTACATCACCGAAAGCGGTAAGATTGTCCCAAGCCGTATCACCGGTACCCGTGCAAAATACCAGCGTCAGCTGGCTCGCGCTATCAAACGCGCTCGCTACCTGTCTCTGCTGCCGTACACTGATCGTCATCAGTAATCGGTCACGGTCCATTAATACGACTTTGAGAGGATAAGGTAATGCAAGTTATTCTGCTTGATAAAGTAGCAAACCTGGGTAGCCTGGGTGATCAGGTTAACGTTAAAGCGGGCTATGCTCGTAACTTCCTGGTACCACAGGGTAAAGCTGTTCCTGCTACCAAGAAAAACGTTGAGTTCTTCGAAGCACGCCGTGCAGAACTGGAAGCTAAACTGGCTGACGTTCTGGCTGCTGCTGCAGCTCGCGCTGAGAAAATCAACGCACTGGAAACCGTAACCATCGCGTCCAAAGCTGGCGACGAAGGTAAACTGTTCGGTTCCATCGGTACTCGCGACATCGCTGACGCTGTAACTGCAGCTGGCGTTGCTGTTGCTAAGAGCGAAGTTCGCCTGCCGAACGGCGTTCTGCGCACCACCGGTGAGCACGAAGTGGACTTCCAGGTTCACAGCGAAGTATTCGCTAAACTGACTGTAAACGTTGTAGCTGAATAAGTTTTTATTCACTGCTCGTAAAAACGCCAGCCTCGTGCTGGCGTTTTGCTTTTCTGAGGCCGGACGCGTTTACTGCGCGCGAATAAAGCTGCCGTTCGGCTGGCGGGTAAACAGCACCTGCTGATCGTTGCCGATATCGATGGTTAAGCCCGTCACCACCCCGTTGGCATTCTGCCTGATCTGCACCATTTGCCCGGTCTGTAGGTTGCTCAGCGGCTTGCTGTCACCTTCTACCTGCGCCATCGCGTAAACGTCCGCTGGCGGTAAATTATGATCGCGGAACAGCTGGGCCATCGTCTGGCCGGCCGCTACGCGATAGGAGCGCCACTGCTGCTCAATATCATTGTTGTCATGGGGAACAGGAGCCTGGGGTTGCTCCTCCACGCGTGGAGGCTCAACCGGCGTCGCAGGAACATTGCTATTGGTTGAAGGCGTCAGTTCAGCCTGCATCGGTGACTGAGATTGTACGGAGAGCTGTGCATCGCGTGAGACCGGGCGACTATCGTTATCTGCCCCTGGCAGGAGAAAGCCGAGAATGACGCACGCGAAGCCAAGGATAATGCCTCGGCGGTGCAGGGGAGGTAACGGATCCAACAAGCGGATATGCTCAGGTGCATGCCAAATCCGCGTAAGCCATGGTTTAACAGCGAATTGCATGGGCAACCCTCCTCAAAAGAATACTTTCCAGTATAGACTCGTCCTGCTTCAAGCTGCCGGTATTGGCTGCAACTCGAATTATTTAGAGTGTAAACGCTAACTGTTTGATGCCTGTGGCAATCCCGGTTTCCGTGACGGTGAACCGCAGTTTTGCGCCCGCTTAAGCTATTGTTCCCGTTTCGTTTGCATTTGTCACCTTTCCTCCAATGTCATTTACCCTGCGGATTGACGCTGTTATGCTTCGGGCTTGCTTTTAAACATCATGAAAGGAAAATCCATGACAACCCCTTCTTTTGACAGCGTCGAAGCACAAGCAAGTTACGGTATTGGTCTGCAGGTAGGCCAGCAGCTGAGCGAGTCCGGCCTGCAAGGTTTACTGCCAGAAGCGCTGGTCGCTGGCCTCCGTGACGCGCTGGAAGGGAATGCCCCTGCCGTGCCTGTTGACGTTGTACACCGCGCTCTGCGTGAAGTTCACGAACGTGCGGACGAAGTGCGTCGCGAACGTCAGAAAGAGCTGGCGGTAGAAGGCCAGAAATACCTGGCTGAGAACGCAGAGAAAGAAGGCGTGAGCAGCACCGAATCTGGCCTGCAGTTCCGCGTTATCACTCAGGGTACTGGCCCAATTCCTGCCCGGAAAGATCACGTTCGCGTGCATTACACCGGTAAGCTGATCGACGGCACCGTTTTCGATAGCTCCGTACAGCGTGGCGAACCGGCAGAGTTCCCGGTAAGCGGCGTTATTGCTGGCTGGATCGAAGCGCTGACCCTGATGCCGGTTGGCTCCAAATGGGAACTGACCATTCCACACAACCTCGCCTACGGCGAGCGCGGTGCCGGTGCGTCTATCCCACCATTCAGCACCCTGGTGTTTGAAGTCGAGCTGCTGGAAATTCTGTAAAGCGCTCAGAACCCCGCCAGGCGCGGGGTTTTTAATCGACTAATAATAAATTAGCGTGATTTTATCTTGCATTAACCTGTTTTACGGGTATTTTTGTGAGCCATATCGCGCAGTGAATGCGATTTCACACTCAAATTAAACAAAAAATTAACATTGCCCTTGTGCTTATTATTTATCCCACCGATTCTTACCTCGTATCACACAAAACAACATCACGTAAAAACAGTTCACGGGCCAGTAGAGCCTGAAAAAACAGACAGGTACAGGAAAATACAAACATGGTAGATCAGGTCAAAGTCGCGGACGACGCTCAGGCGCCGACCGAGCAGTCGCTGCGGCGTAATTTAACAAACCGCCATATTCAGCTTATTGCCATTGGGGGTGCCATCGGCACCGGCTTGTTCATGGGGTCAGGGAAAACCATCAGCCTTGCGGGGCCGTCCATCATCTTCGTCTACATGATCATCGGCTTTATGCTGTTCTTCGTGATGCGTGCAATGGGCGAGCTGCTGCTATCGAATCTGGAATATAAATCGTTCAGCGATTTTGCCGCAGATTTGCTGGGGCCGTGGGCGGGATATTTCACCGGTTGGACGTATTGGTTCTGCTGGGTGGTGACCGGTATGGCGGACGTCGTGGCGATAACCGCCTACGCCCAGTTCTGGTTCCCCGGGCTTTCCGACTGGGTCGCCTCGCTGGCCGTTGTGCTGGTGCTGCTGAGCCTGAACCTGGCCACCGTGAAAATGTTCGGTGAGATGGAGTTCTGGTTCGCGATGATCAAAATCGTCGCTATTGTGGCGCTGATCGTCATCGGCCTGGTGATGGTGTTGACTAGCTTCCATTCCCCGTCCGGCGTTGAGGCCTCCTTCAACAACCTCTGGAACGACGGCGGCTGGTTCCCGAAAGGCATCAGCGGCTTCTTTGCCGGGTTCCAGATAGCGGTCTTTGCCTTCGTGGGCATTGAGCTGGTGGGCACCACGGCCGCGGAAACCAAAGATCCTGAAAAATCACTGCCGCGGGCGATTAACTCGATCCCGGTGCGTATCATTATGTTCTACGTCTTCTCGCTGATCATCATCATGTCGGTGACGCCGTGGAGCTCCGTGGTGCCGAACAAGAGCCCGTTCGTTGAGCTCTTCATGCTGGTCGGCCTGCCGGCTGCGGCAAGTATCATCAACTTTGTGGTACTGACTTCTGCGGCTTCCTCCGCGAACAGCGGCGTGTTCTCCACCAGCCGTATGCTGTTCGGCCTGGCGCAGGACGGCGTGGCGCCTAAAGCGTTCGCTAAGCTTTCCAAACGTGCGGTACCGGCGAAAGGGTTAACCTTCTCCTGTATCTGTCTGCTGGGCGGCGTGGTAATGCTTTACGTGAACCCGAACGTGATTGCGGCTTTTACTATGATCACCACGGTTTCCGCGATTCTGTTTATGTTCGTCTGGACCATCATTCTTTGCTCGTATCTGGTGTACCGCAAACAGCGCCCTCATCTGCACGAGAAGTCCATCTATAAGATGCCGCTGGGCAAGCTGATGTGCTGGGTGTGCATGGCGTTCTTCGTCTTTGTGATTGTCCTGCTGACGCTGGAAGATGATACCCGTCAGGCGCTGATCGTGACGCCGCTGTGGTTCATTGTGCTGGGGGCTGGTTGGCTGTTCATCGGTAAGAAACGTCTGGCAAATATCGGTAAGTAAGCGCGCAGTATAAATGTTAAAAAACCTCTCCTTTTCTGGAGAGGTTTTTTTGTAAGGCGAACTACTTATTTTTCCCCGCTCAACGCGCGTGGAAACAGAACGTTATTCTCCAGACTGATGTGGTTCATCAGGTCTTCAATCAGTTCATTAATCCCGTTATACATCGCTTTCCACGTCGTGCAAGCTTCCGGCGGAGGCGTGACGTTATTGGTGGTGTGCTTAATCACCTCCAGCAGTTCGCCCGCATCATCATGCTCGCTTTCCATCACGCTAATCGGGCCGCCGGCCTGAGTGCCCATGCCCTGTTTAATCATCGGGAACAGGATTTGTTCCTCTTTCATCATGTGGCTGCTCAGTTCCTGATGCAGCATGGTGAGGTATTTCGCCAGCCCTTTCGGCACGTTGGGCTTATCGGCATGGACACGCTCGACTTTGGTTGCCTGCAGAATCAGCTCCGGCAACTGCTCACGGTGGCGGTCGTGGAAGCGCACAATAATGTGGTCGATGATTTCTGCCAGCGGCGCAGCGCGCCAGTCTTTTTCTACCGGCTCTTCGGATAATGCGGTCAGCTGAGCTTCGATAGCGTCCAGATCCAATTCCTTACGCGTTGCCGCGCGCAGCAGCGTCTGTTTCCCGCCGCAGCAAAAATCCAAATCCAGTTTACGAAACAGCGCGGAAGCGCGTGGAATAGTCAGCGCCAGTTCACCTAAAGGTTGATCGCGGTAGGCCATAGCTTGATTCCTCATCATGAAATATAAGATGCATTTTAAATGCATCTTTATGTGGGCACTATAACCCTTTCGGGGCAGCGATCATAGCGAGATGTGGATCACAAAAAATGTTTTCTGCTTAACATACTGAATGATTACAAAAAATCCCCAAAAATGGTGGTTTGTTGATGGACGAAGCATAAATAACCAGGAGGTACTGCCGATAGTTAGACGTCGGACAATATCTGCATAATAAAAGGCTATACATGTTTAAAAGAATGAAAGTTATCACCTTACTGGTTACCGTGTTAATTGTGCTGGGGCTCATGCAGCTGCTCTCAGCCACGGTTTTCATCAATGCCCTCAATAACGATAAGAACAACTTCACCGTCTCCCAACTCTCCAGCCAGAACGTGGCTGAATTTACCGATGCCTGGATCGGCCTCAACCAGGCCCGTGTCACGCTGAACCGCGGCATGCTGCGTATTCAGGGCAGCATGGCGAATCAGATCAACGGCGGGCAGCTCCAGGAGTTAGTCGCCACGGCTAATTCACTGCTGGCAGAAGCGCAAAGCCATTTCGAAAAGTATCAGGCGTTACCCGATACCCCAGGTTTACGTCCACACCTGAGCGATGAGCTGGAAGCGCAATACCATAACTACGCTTCAACGCTTGCCAAAATGAACACCTTCCTGGCCGAGGGCAACCTCGAGCAAATGTTCAAGCAGAATGCGGAACAAAAGCAGGTGGCGATGCAGAAGGTCTACCGCGAATGGCGCGATGAGCAGGCCGAGCTGTCCAGCCAGGGCGTGCGCGATAATCAGGCCGACTACCAGCGGATTCTGTGGATCCTCAGCGTCGTCATGCTTGGCGTCATCGGCGTGATTGTGGTGAGCTGGGTCGCGATGCGTCGCGTCCTGCTGATGCCGCTGCGTGAAGTGATGGATCATATTCGTGCCATTGCCGCAGGTGACCTGACCAGGCCTATTGAGGCCGAAGGCAAAAACGAAATGGCCCTGCTGGCTAATAGCGTGAAAGAGATGCAAACCGCCCTGGCAAATACCGTCAGCGTAGTGCGCGACGGGGCCGACACCATTTATACCGGCGCCGGTGAAATCTCTGCCGGCAGCAACGATCTCTCTTCCCGTACCGAACAGCAGGCGGCTTCGCTGGAAGAAACGGCGGCCAGCATGGAACAGCTGACGGCGACGGTGAAGCAAAACGCCGACAACGCACGGCAGGCTTCTCGTCTTGCGCTGGACGCTTCCACGACCGCGAAAAAAGGCGGCAATGTGGTCGAAGGCGTGGTGCGGACGATGGATGAAATTGCCACCAGCTCAAGCAAAATCGCCCAAATCACCAGCGTGATTGACGGTATTGCTTTCCAGACTAACATCCTGGCGCTTAACGCTGCGGTAGAAGCGGCCAGAGCGGGTGAGCAGGGGCGTGGGTTCGCCGTGGTCGCGGGTGAAGTGCGGACGCTTGCCCAGCGCAGTGCCCAGGCGGCAAAAGAGATTAAAGCGCTGATCGATGATTCCGGCGAGCGCGTTAACGCAGGCTCAGATCTGGTGAATGAAGCCGGTAAAACGATGGCGGAAATCGTCAGCGCCGTAACCCGGGTTACCGATATTATGGGTGAAATTGCGTCCGCGTCGGACGAGCAAAGCCGGGGTATCGACCAGGTTGGGCAGGCTGTGGCGGAGATGGACCGCGTGACCCAGCAGAACGCCTCGCTGGTCGAAGAGTCCGCGGCCGCAGCGGCTGCGCTTGAAGAGCAGGCTTCGCGCCTTAATGAAGCGGTAGCGGTGTTTAAAATCAGCCGTCGTGCGCCGAGTCTCGTAAAAGCAGCTCACGTAAAAACGCCGCAATTAAAAGCCAAACAGGTGATGCCGGTTTCGGATGCGAACTGGGAAACCTTCTAAAAAATCCCGGCGATATTTAGCCGGGACCTTCTTCTTAAGGCCGGGGTAAATCCCGGCTTTTTTATGCCTCGGAAACCTGAACCACCGTTGCTTTCTCCGGTTTGGATCGCACCGCGAGCACCACGCCAATCGTCAGGCACAGCACCCCGCCGAGCGTCAGCAGCGGCGGCCAGCTCTGGCGAATCATAAAGGTGTAAGCCAGGCCGGCTAAGGTCTCAAAGACGATCAGCGGGCCGACAATGACTGTCGGCAGGCGCTGGCAGGCGATGTTCCAGCACAGATTACCCAGCCACGAACAGAGAACGGCAATCGCCAGCATCAGGGTGATAAAGACTTCCGGGCGCGGGCCGAAGGGCAGGGTAAAGCCTGAATCATGACTGCCCATCCAAATGCACACGGCGACATAACCGATAAGCGAGAAGGGCAGCGTGGAAAGCCCCTGAACCGTGGCCCACATCATTGGGTTTTTATCCGGATTTTCCCGAAGCCAGCGGGCATTGCGCAGGGCATACCAGGCCCAACAGGCCACCGAAACAAAGGCCAGCAGAATACCGCTGGCGTAGCGCCACCAGCTGAAATCGGCCTGCTCTCCGCGAAGCTCGGCGGTATTTACCATAATTAACCCGGCGGCAATCACCACCAGCGCCGGGGCAAGGCGTCGCCACGGCAGCTTGCCGTCTCTTTTGCTGTATAGCAGGTTAGCAAAAATGGGGATCACCACCGGCAGCGTGCCGATGATCATCGTCGCGATAGGCGCCCCGGTACGCTGAATGGCGCTTGCCAGGCAGACGTAATAAATCAGGTTCCCGACGCTCGAGAGCTTCAGGGCGGTAAACCAGTCCTGGCGGCTCAGCTCGCGCAGGCGCTTACGCCCAAGCCAGGCAATGGGAATCGCAATCAGCCCAAGGGCCAGATAGCGCCCGGTCGACTGAAGGGCAGCCGGATAGTCCGGGACGATAATTGGCCCTACAAAAATTAATCCCCACATCAGCCCCGCCAGCAGGGCGTACAGCACACCACTTAACATCTTTATTTCCTGCAACAACACAATTTAGCGGCAGTGTAGGGGGATCGTACTGTGGCGTATTGTACCAGGTTGCTGTCTTGTTAGCGGGTGACCTGCTTTTGGTAACGCCCGGGAGTAATGCCATAGCGCTGGGCAAAGGCGCGGGTCAGGTGCGCCTGGTCCGTCAGGCCGCTGGCGGCGGCAACCTGGGCCGCGGGCATGCCGTTAGTGAGGAATTGTTTGGCGTGCCACAGGCGAATCGCCATCAGCATCTGATGCGGGGTGACGTGATAACAGGCTTTGAACTGCCTTTGGAAATGGTAAGGACTAAGGGACACCAGCCCCGCTAAATCTTCAAGGGTGATAGTGTGCATATAGTTGTCGTAAAGGTATTCGCGGACGAGGGCGAAGCGGTTCGCCGCCTCGTGAAGCCCTGGAAGATGGCGGGCATAGGGGCGAAATGCCTCAACAAGATTCAGCAACAGCCCCTGCTGAGTGAGCGTATCCTCGGCCTGCCAAAGGCCCGCAATAAATTGCGAAACCTGGCGGGCGCGGGCGGGATCGTGATTCACGGCGGCGTTAAACCACCAGCTTCTCTCCCCGGTCAGCGACTCCAGCAGGTTAGGATCCAGGTAAATCATGCGGTACTGCCAGCCGTCTTCGCTGGCGGCTTCGCCAGTATGCAGCTCATCCGGGTTCATTAGCACCAGCGAGTCCGTGGGGGCAACCAGTTGCTCGCCCCGGTAGCGGAAACGCTCTGCACCCCAGGTGATGGCCCCGATGCCGAAGGCTTCGTGGGTGTGTGGCTCAAAGGCGTACTTCGCAATATGGGCATGATAAAGCTCAACGCCCGGCAACTGCGGCAAATGCCGAAACTGGGCGCTGTCTCTCTCATCGCTAAACTGCTCGGGAACTCCCTGCACGCTTTCTCTCCACGCGGATTCTCCCGTTATTATAGAGATGTCCGCGTACAGGGCTAGTTATTAACCACTTTTTAACAATTAAAGGGCGCTTTTCACGCTGTCGCGAAGCGATGTGGTTGGGCGACCGATCAGTTTGCTGAGCTGGTGGCTGTCGTCAAAAAGACCACCTTTTTCCGCTCCAGCATCGGAGTTGGCCAGCAGCGCGGCAAAGCCTTCCGGCAGGCCAGCGCCCTGCAGCGCAGCTTTAAAATCGGCCTCATTCAGGTTCTGATAAACCACGGGCTTGCCGCTTTGCTGGCTGACTTCCGCCGCCAGTTCGGTCAGCGTCCAGCCGCGATCTCCCGCCAGCTCATAAACTTTGCCTGCCTGGTTATCCAGCGTCATCACTTTAGCAGCCGCTGCCGCGTAATCAGCCCGCGTTGCAGAGGCGATTTTGCCTTCCCCGGCGCTGCCGATAAACACGCCGTGCTGAATCGCAGGCGGCACGCTGGCCAGGTAGTTTTCGGTATACCAGCCGTTACGCAGCAGCACGAATGGAACGCCGGAGGCTTTGAGCTGCTGCTCCGTGACAATGTGTTCTTCGGTGAGGGCCAGTGGCGATTTGTCGGCATGTAGCAGGCTGGTATAGGCGATGAGTTTCACGCCTGCCTGTTTAGCTGCGGCAATAATATTGTTGTGCTGAGCGGCGCGCTGGCCAACCTCGCTGGAGGAGATCAGCAGCACTTTTTCCACACCTGAGAACGCTTTTGCCAGGGCTGACACATCCCCGTAATCTGCCTCGCGAACCTGTACGCCACGGCTGGCAAAATCGTCAACTTTGGCCGGGTTACGCACAACGGCCACGATCTCTTCGGCTTTCACGGTTTTCAACAAATCTTCAATAACAAGGCGGCCCAACTGGCCGGATGCGCCGGTAATCGCAATCATGATCAATCTCCTGAGTGATGTTTCGAACAAGTTGTGCCACACTAGCACTCTAACTAACTTTTAGTAAGTACGTACAAAAAGGTAAGTGTTAAATGAGTGAAACCATCGAAGCGCCCATGACGCTGAGCGAGCAGCTGCGCAACGGCAATCTGTTTAGCGACAAATGCCCCTCGCGGGATGTGCTGAAACACGTGACCAGCCGCTGGGGTGTCTTAATTTTAGTGGCATTACAGGACGGCACTCATCGTTTTAGCGATTTAAGGCGCAAGATGGGCGGCGTGAGCGAGAAAATGCTGGCGCAGACGCTGCAGTGGCTGGAGGCGGACGGTTTTGTGGATCGCAAATCTTACCCGGTTGTACCGCCGCACGTAGAGTACACGCTGACGCCGATGGGCCACGAAATTGCCGAGAAAGTGGCCGCGCTGGCCGACTGGATCGAGGGGAATTTGCCGCAGGTAATGGCGTCCCGGGAGAAACGGGACGCCTGAGGCACTTACTTGCTTAAATCAAGCTGATAGACAGCAAAACCAATGTCGTCGTTAGCGACTTTTTTCATTGGGTATTGGCCTTTTTCTTTGATAAAGGCGGCGGCTTTGTCGGTCGGCGAGGTTTCAAAGCGGATGTCCAGCGGCTGCTTGCTGGCTATAGGCGCCAGACGCCAGTTGTTGTCCGCCGCAGGATGAATTTCGCCCTGAGCACCGATCCAGTTAGCCAGCACCGAGCGGTTCTCATCCGGGGAAGCAAACGCGATGTGGCTGTCGCCGGTTCCGGCAAACTTGCCGCCGTAAGCGCGGTAGTTATTGGTCGCCACCAGGAAGACGGCATTCGGGTCGATAGGTTTACCCTTGAAGGTGAGGTCTTTGATGCGCTCGGCCTTCGGGTTCACCATCTGGCATTCACCGTCGTAGCGAGCCGGCTGGCTGACGTCTATCTGGTAGTTCACGCCGTCGATGACGTCGAAGTTGTAGGTACGGAAGCCGTCCCAGTTGATCAGTTCCTGAGGCTTAGTGCTGTTCACGTCGATCTGGTTGAACTGCCCGGCGGAACACTCCAGCCACTCTTTAACTTCTTTCCCGGTCGCTTTTACCACCACCAGCGTGTTCGGGTAAAGGTAGAGATCGGCGGCGTTGCGGAAGGTCAGCTGGCCTTTTTCAGCTTCAACAAAGCTCGCCGGATCGTTTTTACGCCCGCCCACTTTGAATGGCGCGGCGGCGGAAAGCACCGGCAGATTCGCAAGATCCGGGTCGCCCTGAATGTATTTCTCGACGTAGGCCTTCTGCGCGTTATTCACCACCTGAACGGTGGGATCGTCCTGCACCAGCGCCAGATAGCTGTACATGTTGTCAGCCGATTTACCCACCGGCTTGCTGACAAACTCGCGGGTTGCAGTGTGATCGTGCTCAAGCACTTTCTTCAGGTTCTGATCTTCTGCCGCCAGCGATTTTTTGGCTACGCTGTCATAAATTGGCCGCGCTTCCGCCTTGCTGCTGGTGACCTTCCAACTGCCAGAATCGTTGTTCAGCACCAGATCCACCACGCCGAGGTGGTCGCCCCACATGCCAGGCATCACGGCAGGCACGCCGTTCAGGGTGCCTTTTTCGATATCGGCCCCTTTAATATTGGCAAAGTCTTTTCCAGGGAATACGGCATGGGCATGGCCGAACATAATGGCGTCCACGCCTGGTACCTGGCTGAGGTAATAAACGGAGTTTTCTGCCATCGCCTGATAAGGCTCGCTGGACAGCCCCGAGTGGGCAATCACGACGACTACATCAGCGCCCTGTTGGCGCATTTCCGGCACGTATTTTTTGGCGGTTTCGGTAATGTCGTTCACCGTCACTTTGCCGCTCAGGTTGGCTTTATCCCAGGTCATGATTTGCGGCGGCACGAAGCCGATGTAGCCGATGCGCAGCGTCTGGGTTTTACCGTCTTTGTCTTTGACTTCTGTTTCTTTAATCAGGTACGGCGAGAACATTGGCTTCTGGGTTTTCACGTCGATGATATTGGCGTTCACATACGGGAATTTCGCGCCAGCGAGGGCTTTGTGCAGGAAGTCGAGGCCGTAGTTGAATTCGTGGTTGCCCAGGTTGCCGACCGTATAGTCGAGCGTATTCAGCGCTTTATAAACCGGATGAATTTCCCCGGCTTTAAGCCCTTTTGCGGCCGCGTAATCACCGAGCGGGCTGCCCTGAATAATATCGCCGTTATCCACCAGCACGCTGTTAGTGACTTCACCGCGCGCGGCATTGATCAAACTTGCTGTGCGTACCAGACCGAACTTCTCTGTCGGCGTATCTTTGTAGTAATCGAAGTCCATCATGTTGCTGTGCAGATCGGTCGTTTCCATGATCCGCAGGTCAACGGTGGCCGCATTGACGCTGGCGGCTATCAGCGTCGCCAGAAGCGTTGCGCTAAACTTAATCATGTTTAAATGTCCTTTTTAGATGTACGCCACAAAGGGCAATGTATATACAGACTGTTGCTTACAATTTTGTGAAGTCTGCCAGAATTTAAGCCCGGTAAACCAGAAATGCTTCACAGATAGCGCATCGCGGTGCAATGAGATATAAGTAAAACAATAAGTTATTCGCTCGATGTAGCGCAGAGACACAACGCGAGGTGGAGAATGTTAGAACAAATTTGCCAGCTGGCCCGCGAGGCCGGGGCCGCTATCATGCAGGTTTATGAGGGAGAGAAACCGCTTCAGGCGACGCATAAGCTTGATGACTCTCCGGTAACGGCGGCGGATCTTGCTGCCCACGACATTATTCTGAAAGGGCTGAAAGCGTTGACGCCGGACATCCCTGTGCTGTCAGAAGAAGATCCCCAGTCGTGGGATACCCGCCAAAGCTGGCAGCGCTACTGGCTGGTCGATCCGCTGGACGGTACAAAAGAGTTTCTTAAGCGTAACGGCGAGTTCACCGTGAATATCGCGCTTATTGAAGGTGGAAAAGCGGTGATGGGCGTTGTCTACGCGCCGGTGCTGAAGATTATGTACAGCGCCGCAGAGGGGAAGGCCTGGAAAGAAGAGTGCGGCGTACGCAATCAGATTCATGTGCGGGATGCCCGCCCACCGCGCGTGGTGGTTAGCCGGTCTCATGCCGCCAACGATAGCGAGCTAAAAGAGTATCTCCAGCAGATGGGTGAGCACCAAACCACGGCCATTGGCTCGTCGCTGAAGTTCTGCCTGGTGGCAGACGGTCAGGCCCAGCTCTATCCTCGCTTTGGGCCAACCAATATCTGGGACACCGCAGCAGGGCACGCCGTGGCGGTCGCTGCCGGGGCGCACGTTCATGACTGGCAGGGTAAGCCGCTGGACTATACCCCGCGCGAGTCGTTCCTGAACCCCGGTTTCCGTGTTTCTATTTACTGAGTAACCCTTGCAGCAGGCTAATCACCTGCTGCACTTCCTGCTGGGTTAACGGGCCATCTTTGGCGAACTGAATTCTGCCTTCTTTATCCAGTACCACGATAGCTGAGCCGCCCTGTTGCAGCTGCCACGCTTTCGCCGCTACGCCGTTGCTGTCGACGATAAACTGCGACCACGGAAACTCCTTCTTATTACTTTCGATGCTGCTGCGCACAAACATGCTGGTGCCAACAATTGCGTCGTCGGTGTTCACAATTGTGGTGGTCTGGTACTTATCATGCGGGAATTTTGCCGCTTTGATGGCTTCGACCATGGCCGCATTTTCTTCTTTGGCGCTCGAACGGCCGGCAATATGCTGCAGGACTCTCACTTTCCCAGGCAGCTGCGCGCTATTCCAGTTTTTATAACTAAACTTATTGTTATCCAGCACCAGTTCGCCCTTATCGGTAATGCCAATAGGGGAAACTCGCTGATTATTTTCAAAGTTGTGGGCTGAGGCCATGAGCGGCAGCAGCAGAAGAGACAGCGCCAGCGTTTTACGCAGGGTCATCGGTGACTCCTTATTGTTGTTAGCAGGTGATCCGACCACTTGGGCCGATGTTTTAAGCATATGTGCTGAATAAGCATCTGTCCCGCAAGCAAAGTGCCAGTTTGCGGGCTGACGCACATAACCCTGAAATTTGAAGGCTTACGCTGCCGTTTTTTACATTTAAAAATATTGTTCTGCAACTTTGTAATCTTTTAGTAAAAAAACTTCTACACACTAGGTGACCTTCGATATCTGGACTATAGTTTTCGAGCACCAAACTTTTTCGCCTCATTTTGTCGGGCCAAATGTAGCTCGCAGAGGCGTTAACATGCAGGAGTAAAGAACAATGAAAATTTTCCAACGTTACAACCCCCTTCAGGTGGCGAAGTACGTGAAGATCCTGTTCCGTGGACGGTTGTATATCAAGGACGTTGGCGCTTTCGAATTTGATAAGGGCAAAATCCTTGTCCCGAAAGTTAAGGATAAGCAGCACTACTCGGTCATGTCCGAGGTCAACCGCCAGGTGATGCGCTTACAGGCGGATATGGGCTAGGCCCAAAAGTTGTAAAAAAAACGGCCCCGAAGGGGCCGTTAGTGTTTATAGACAAAGAGGGAAAAGCGTGGTTTTTCTCTCTGTGTGGCTATCAGCCGAAAACCAATGCAATGGTTTTCCTGGTTTATGTAGAAACTGCGGCTGACAATACTTCTTTCTGGTTCTGCTGCTCGTTGCCTGAAGCGGCCCCGAAGGGGCCGTTAGTGTTTGTAGAGCTTGCTTACTGCTCCTGAGGCTCTTCGCCATCAGGCAGCTTTGGCGACAGCGCGACAGGCTTATTGTCGATACGCGTTACCAGCAGCTGGTCGATGCGGTAGTTATCAATATCCACCACCTCAAACTTGTAGCCGGAGAACTTCACCGAGTCGGTGCGTTTCGGGATCTTACGCAGCATGAACATCATGAACCCGCCGATGGTTTCGTAGTTACCGGACTGCGGGAACTCATCGATATCCAGCACGCGCATCACGTCGTCAATTGGCGTGCCGCCTTCCACCAGCCATGAGTTTTCATCGCGGGCAACGATTTGCTCCTCCATCCCCTGGCCGACCAGGTCGCCCATCAGCGTCGTCATCACATCGTTCAGGGTAATGATACCCACCACCAGCGCGTATTCGTTCATGATAACCGCGAAGTCTTCCCCGGCGGTTTTAAAGCTTTCCAGCGCTTCGGAGAGCGTCAGGGTGTCCGGCACAATCAGGGCGTTACGCAGATGCACGCCGCTGTTCAGCGCCATGCTTTGGTTGCCCAGCACGCGGTTCAGCAGCTCTTTGGAATCAACATAGCCAACGACGTGGTCGATATCGCCGTTACACACCAGGAACTTGGAATGCGGATGTTCAGCGATGGTGGACTTCAGGCTTTGCTCGTCGGCGTGCAGGTCGAACCAAATCACGTTTTCGCGCGAGGTCATGGAAGACGGCACGGTACGCGATTCCAGCTCAAAGACGTTTTCAATCAGTTCGTGTTCCTGCTTTCGCAGGACGCCTGCCAGCGCACCGGCTTCAAACACCGCGTAAACGTCGTCAGAAGTAATGTCGTCTTTACGCACCATTGGCAGCTTGAAGATGCGGAAAATAACGTTAGCCAGGCCGTTGAAGAACCACACTAAAGGTCTGAAAACAAACAGACAGAAGCGCATCGGGTTGATAATACGTAAAGCAACCGTTTCGGGAGAAATCATACCGATGCGTTTCGGGGTGAGGTCTGCGAACAGAATGAACAGGCTGGTGACGAGGGTGAATGAGATAATAAAGCTGAGCTGGTCGGCGAGTTCTGGAGCCAGAAAACGCTCCAACAGAATTTTAAACGCCGGTGAGAAAGCCGCATCGCCGACGATACCGCCGAGAATTGCCACGGCGTTAAGGCCAATTTGTACGACGGTAAAGAACATGCCCGGCGTTTCTTGCATCTTTAGCACGCGCTGGGCATTGACGTTGCCTTCATCGGCCAGCAGCTTAAGTTTGATTTTACGAGAGGCGGCAAGCGAGATCTCAGAGATTGAGAAAAAGGCACTAATAGCAATAAGGATAAGTATTATCAAAATACTGTTTAACATAATTTATCTGGCTGTTGTGGCCAGGTCCTCGGAAGGGAAAAGTGGATAAATCTCAGGGGTCAAACACAAGAAATGCTGGCCGCTTTTGTGAACGAGCCAGCAAATTCAAGGGGTAGTATAGCGTAAGGATGGGATGTGCTACCAGAGGCTGTAATTTAACCGGCGGAAAGCCGCGTTTATATTGATCTGTTTTTTGATTAATGGGATTAACGTTTGGCCCATTGTATAAGCTGCTGTTCTTCTTTTTATCCCCGGAACTTTTCTTCTATTTTTGCCACTCACCTGACCGGTTAGCCCACTATCAGGAGAGCGTTCACATGGTCAATTCCGTTACTTCCGTGCACAGACAGGCGGCGGAGCTTCCTCCCTTACCGGAACGCAGCAGCCAGCGACCGGCGTCGATCGCTTCGGGTTCATCTGTGGCCACTTCTGCTGCCGTAAGCGCGTATGAAAGCCTGCATTTCGTGGGTAACAGCGTTTATGGCTCGGCCAATGAAGCCGCGATCCATCACCAGCTTGGCACGCTGTTTGGCAAACATATTAACGGCGATAACCATGCTGAAATGCATGCTCTGATTGAGTCGAGAACCCGTGAATTACACAAAATGGGGGAAACGCCTGCCTCTGTTGAAGCCGTGCTGACTAAAGGGCACCAGCTGGACAGGCTAGGGCAAGTTGCGCGAGGTGCCGTGCGAGCTATTCCGTTTGCCGCCGCGTCTGTTGCCTACGATAAAGTTTCGCTGCTGAGCGCTTTTGCCCACACTGCGGCGGAAATTGGCCTCCATGCTGGCCTGCAGTCCAGCATCGCCGACACCATTGGCACCACGCTGCTTAACCGCGCCACGGCAACAAATCCGTGGCTGTCTGCCAAAGACAGCGACCTGCATCCGGTCATGCGTGAAGCGGTAAAAGAGGCAAAAGCGAGCTTGCTGACGACGGTGGCAGAAACCGGGTTAGCCATTCAGACCTATTCGGCACGTAACCTGGCGCGCCTGGCGACAGCGGCCACCTTGACGCATTTTGCCGGGGCGAAAGTGGCCGGTGAAGCCGATACGTGGCTGTCCGCAGCGGGCGGCGTGGTGGCGGGTGGTGCGATGAGCGCCATTCTGCATGCGGTGGACGAAAACAAAGGCCGAACCGGGCCCGAGTATTTGCTGGGGCGCAACGACTGGCAGCAGCGGTTCACTGACTTGAAAAATACGCATGTGGTGAGCGATACGCTTAAAAACGCCGCTCAGCGCGTGGCGAAGCTGCCCCTGGACATTGCCACGGATAGCCTGAAAGCGACGGCAAGCGTTCTTTCTGCACCGAGCCTTGGGAAAACGGCGATGCTGGCCGGGGGCTTTGCCGGTGTGATTAGCCTGCGTAGCGCGATTGGCGCAGCTGTCGCCCACGCCTTCCCCAGAGTGAATGCCGCTTCGCTGAGCGCCATCAGCCATTCGACCAACGTCGTGGCCTCTGCCCCGGTGTTCTTCGCCGTACCTGCGGCTGAGATCCTCGCTGACGCCGTGGCGGACAAAATGACACAAACGCTGCAGGAAAAGGTCCCGGCTGCCGTGAACTCGGCGGCAGGCTGGATCGGGCATCAGCTGCAGACGGCCTTAAATCGCCAGCCAGCAACTTCCCTTAATGCCGCAGAGCAGCAGGTGTAAAGGAACCGATGGGGGAGTTACGTCCACACACAGGCAGTCTATTTTCGGAGCCTGATTATGCATATTAATTCTACGGCAGCGCGACCTTCAGGTCTGCCACCATTCTCCACCACATCCTCAACGGCAGCGGTGAAGGCCGCTTCTTCTGGCCTGCACGCGAGTGATTTACACGGCGATCTCAAGAATTGGACCGCTGCGGCTCCTACAGCGGAAGAAGGCAAAGCCAGAGCGGCGGCGTGTAGCGAAATAATGAATAACTTTCAGTGCCGTGGAGAAACATTAGATCTGAGCGAGCGAGGTCTGACGGCGCTACCTGACTCCCTGGGCGCGCTGACGCACCTTAAACATTTGAATTTGTCCGGCAACCCGCTGCAGACCTTTCCGGCCAAAGCACTTTTACAGTTGGTCTCCCTGCAAACGCTGCAACTGGCGATGAATCAGCACAACCAGGGCGTACCGTTTCGTCGCTCGCATGAACGTTTTGCGGATGAAGGTTACAAACTGCAGTTTTTTGCCCAGGGCAATAACCGCGCGCAGGTAATTCATCAGCCTCCCCGGCAGAAAACGGCCTTATTCACCACCGACCTGGCACCTTGTCTGGCGGCGATGATTGTTCAGGATGGGAAAAGCCTGGCGCTGCATATGGATAATCCGCAGCGCAGTGGCTCAGGTGGGATCCCTCTGGAGGATATGCTGTCCCGGCATTTGCATCCGTCGGCGCGCAAAACCGAGGTGTTCCTGGTCGGGGCTAACGATCAGGGATCGGCGGGTAACGTGCGGGCGATGCTGGCGGCGCTGAATAAGCATGGCGTGGCAAATAACATCAGCATGGCCAGCCTCGGGAATGGGCATACTTCCGCTACGCTGGATGTGAATAATCAAAAGGCCTGGGTTGGCTTTGGCTAACGACGTTAAAGAAAAAGCCAGTCGGTTGACTGGCTTTATCGCGAAGCTTACTGAGGCGGCAGACAAACGCCGATGCCGCCAATGCCGCAGTAGCCGTGCGGATTCTTGTACAGATATTGCTGGTGGTCGTCTTCCGCGTAGTAGAACGGACCTGCGTTGGCGATTTCAGTGGTGACCTGGCGTTTATCGCCGGCGGCATTCATCGCGGCCTGGAAACGTTCAAGGCTGGCGTGGGCGGCTTTGTCCTGTTCCGGCGTGAGCGGGTATATGGCCGAACGGTACTGGGTGCCGACGTCCCCGCCCTGGCGCATCCCCTGAGCCGGATCGTGATTTTCCCAGAACACCTGTAAAAGCTGCTCGTAGCTCACGACTTTCGGATCATAAACCACTCGCACCGCTTCAGCATGGCCGGTCTGGCCGCTGCAAACTTCGCGATAGGTTGGGTTGGGCGTGTAGCCGCCGCTGTAGCCGGCCGCCGTACTGTAGACGCCAGGAATCTCCCAATACAGGCGCTCTACGCCCCAAAAACATCCCATCGCAAACAGCGCGATTTCCATCCCGTCTGGTACATTTGTCATCGAGTGTTCGTTAACCGCGTGAAGCGTGGCGACCGGCATCGGCGTGTTGCGGCCCGGCAGGGCATCGGCCTGCGTCACATTGTGAGTTTTGTCGAAGAATGACATGGTGTTGGATCTCCCGAAAATCGGCAAAAAAGCGAGCGGTTGTCATCAGACCTGCAATTGCAGACAATACATCCGAGTTACAGACTACATTACATATAAGAAAGATTTAGGCTAGTGAGTTATTTTCAACCCTCGATGTTAGGGTTTTGTTAATCCGCGGAGCGGGAATGACGTTTCCTTCCAGGGGTGGGAACAAGGATATTCAGGAGAAAACGTGCCAGTAATCCGTACTTTATGTATTACAAGCCTGTGTGTGGCGAGCGCATGGGCAAACGCCGCGAGCGTGCGTTTGCAGGTTGAGGGACTCAGCGGTGAACTGCAAAAAAACGTCCGCGCTCAGCTTTCAACCATCCAAAGCGATGAAGTGACGCCGGATCGTCGCTTCCAGGCACGCGTCGACGACGCCATTCGCGCAGGGCTAAAGGCGTTGGGCTACTACGAGCCCACCATCAATTTCACGCTTAAACCACCGCCGCAGAACGGGGGGCGTCAGGTTTTGCTGGCACAGGTTGACGCCGGGCAGCCCGTGTTAATCGGCGGCACTGATGTGATTTTGCGCGGCGGTGCGCGGACAGATAAAGACTATCTGGCATTGCTGCCCAAGCGGCCAAAAATAGGTACCGTGCTCGATCACGCTGACTACGATAACTTCAAAAAAAGCCTCTCCAGTATCGCGCTGCGTAAGGGCTACTTCGACAGCGATTTCCGTAAGAGCCAGCTAGGTGTATCTCTCGAAAGGCATCAGGCATTCTGGGATATCGACTACGACAGCGGCGAGCGCTATCGCTTTGGGGCGGTGACCTTTCAGGGCTCCCAGATTCGCGAAGAGTATTTGCAAAATCTTGTGCCCTTCAAGCAAGGGGACTATTACCAGTCGAGCGATCTGGCCGAGCTTAACCGCCGCCTGTCCGCCACCGGCTGGTTTAACTCCGTAGTGGTGGCGCCCGAATTTGACAAATCACGCCAGACTAAAGTGCTGCCATTGCAGGGCGTGGTGACGCCGCGCACTGAAAACACAATTGAAACCGGGGTGGGTTACTCCACGGACGTAGGGCCGCGCGTGAAGGCCAGCTGGAAAAAACCGTGGATGAACTCCTACGGCCACAGCCTGACAACCAGTACCAGCCTTTCCGGGCCGGAGCAAACGCTCGATTTCAGCTACAAAGTTCCGCTGTTAAAAAGCCCGCTGGAGCAGTACTACCTGGTCCAGGGCGGTTTTAAGCGAACCGATCTCAACGACACAAAATCGGACTCCACCACCGTAGCGCTGTCCCGCTACTGGGATATGTCCAGCGGCTGGCAACGCGCCGTTAACCTGCGCTGGAGCCTCGACCACTTTACGCAGGCAGATGTCACCAACACGACCATGCTGCTTTACCCCGGCGTCAGCCTGAACCGTACCCGCTCACGTGGGGGCCTGATGCCTACGTGGGGTGACTCACAGCGTTACTCGATCGATGTCTCTAATACGGCCTGGGGTTCCGGCGTCGATTTCGGCGTGTTCCAGGCACAAAACGTTTGGATACGTTCGCTGTATGAAAAACATCGCTTTGTCGTGCGCGGCAACGTGGGGTGGATCGAAACCAACGACTTCAAAAAAGTGCCGCCTGATCTGCGTTTCTTCGCCGGGGGCGACCGCAGTATTCGTGGCTATAAATACAAATCGATATCGCCAGAAGATAGCAACGGCAAGTTAACGGGGGCCTCCAAGCTGGCAACCGGCTCGCTGGAGTACCAGTACAACGTGACCGGCAAATGGTGGGGCGCGGCGTTCGTTGACTCCGGTGAAGCGGTGAATGACATCAAACGCAGCAACTTCAAAACCGGCGCGGGCGTTGGCGTGCGCTGGCAGTCCCCGGTTGGGCCTATCAAGCTCGACTTTGCCGTACCGGTGGGTGACAAGGAAGAGCACGGTTTACAGTTTTACATCGGTTTGGGGCCTGAACTATGAGTCGCTGGAAGAAAATAAGCCTCGCGGTGCTGGCTGTGATTGTGCTGCTGATCGCAGCGGTCGGTTTCCTGGTGGGGACTACGCCAGGCCTGCATTTGCTGTTTAAAGGCGCTAATCGCTGGGTACCGGGGCTGAATATCGCTCAGGTTGACGGCGGCTGGCGTAATCTGACGTTAAAGAACCTGCGCTATGAGCAGCCCGGGGTCGCGGTGCGTGCGGGCGAGGTTCACCTTGCGGTGAAGCTAAACTGCCTGTGGCACAGCAGCCTGTGCGTAAATGATTTCTCGCTGAAAGATGTGGATGTTGCGGTCGACACGAAAAAAATGCCGCCGTCTGCCCCGGTGCAGGAAGAGGACAGCGGCCCGCTGAACCTCTCCACGCCGTACCCGATTACCCTGAGCCGCGTGGCGTTGAATAACGTTAACGTGAAAATCGACGACACCACCGTCTCGGTGATGGACTTCACCAGCGGCCTGACCTGGGAGCAGCGCAACCTGACGCTGACCCCGACATCGCTTGAAGGCTTGCTGATTGCGTTGCCGAAGGCCGCGCAGGTGGCAAAAGAAGAGATTGTTGAGCCGAAAATTCAACACCCTCAGCCGGAAGAAGCGCCGCTCGGGGAAACGCTGAAGCAACTGTTTGAGAAGCCGCTGCTGCCGGAAATGACGGATGTGAATTTGCCGGTAAATCTGAATATTCAGGAGTTTCGCGGCGCACGCCTGCGACTGACCGGCGATACGGATTTGCTGGTCAACTCGCTGCTGCTGAAAGTGAGCAGCATCGACGGCAATCTCAAGCTGGATGCGTTGGATGTGGACTCCTCTCAGGGGCTGGTGAACGCCACCGGCAGCGCGCAGCTACGCGACAACTGGCCGGTTGACTTAACGCTCAACAGCACGCTGAACATCGACCCGCTGAAAGGCGAAAAGGTGAAGATGACCGTGGGCGGCGCCCTGCGCGACGAGCTCAAAGTGGGCGTCAACCTTTCAGGGCCGGTGGGGATGCAGTTGAATGCCAAGACCCGACTTGCCGAAGCCGGGCTGCCGCTCAACGTTGAACTGGACAGCAAGCAGCTTGCCTGGCCGCTGACCGGCGAGAAGCAGTACCAGGCCGACGATCTTAAACTGCGTCTGACCGGTAAAATGACCGACTACAAGCTGGCCTTTAGTACCGCCGTGAAGGGCGATCAAGTTCCACCTGCCACCATCACGCTGGACGGCAAAGGCAACGAACAGCAGTTTAGCCTCGATAAGCTGCGCGTGGCTGCGCTACAGGGGAATACGGATCTGAAAGCGCTGGTGGACTGGAGCAAAGCCATCAGCTGGCAGGGGGAGTTAACGCTGGCCGGCATCAACACGGCGAAGCAGTTCCCGGACTGGCCCGCGAAGCTGGACGGTAAGATCAAAACCCGGGGCAGCCTGTATGGCGGCAGCTGGCAGCTGGATATTCCCGAGCTGAAGCTTGCCGGCAATGTGAAGCAGAATAAGGTCAATGTGGAAGGCACTCTGCAGGGTAACAGCTACATGCAGTGGAAGGTGCCGGGCCTGCATGTGGCGCTGGGCCGCAATACGGTGGACGTGAAAGGCGAACTGGGCGAAAAAGATCTCAACCTGGACGCAAATATCAATGCCCCAAATCTGGATAACGCCTTGCCGGGTTTAGGCGGAACGGCGAAAGGGATCGTGAAGGTTCGCGGCGACGTGAAAGCGCCACAATTGCTGGCTGACCTGACCGCTAACGGCCTGCGCTGGCAGGAGTTGACGATTGCCCGTGTTCTGCTGAAAGGCGATGTAAAATCGAGCGACCAAATTGCCGGGAACCTCAACCTGCGCGTAGAACGTGTTGCTCAGCCGGGCGTGAAGGTTGATCTGGTCACGCTGGACGCGAAGGGTGATGAGAAGCAGCACCAGCTTCAACTGCGCGTTCAGGGAGAGCCTGTTTCCGGGCGCCTCAACCTGAGCGGCAGCTTCGACCGTAACGAAGAGCGCTGGCGTGGCAAGTTAACGGATACCCGTTTTGATACGCCGGTAGGACCGTGGGCGCTCAACCGCGAGCTGACGCTGGACTTCCGCAATAAAGAACAGAAAATCGCCATTGGCCCGCACTGCTGGGTAAACCCGAATGCCGAACTGTGTGTGCCGCAAACTATCGACGCCGGGGCGAAGGGGCGGGCGCTGGTAAACCTCAACCGCTTCGATCTTGCCATGCTTAAACCAGTGATGCCGGCGGATACTCAGGCCAGCGGCATGTTTACCGGTAAGGCAGACGTGAGCTGGGACAGCGAAGCTGGTGGCCTGCCGCAGGGCCAGGTGACGCTCAGCGGGCGCGGCGTGAAAGTGGCGCAGGTCGTGAACGGCAATACCTTGCCGGTTGCCTTCGACACGCTAAACCTCAACGCCGAACTGAAGAATAACCGCGCCCAGCTTGGCTGGCTGGTGAAGGTGGCGAATAACGGGCAGTTCGACGGCCAGGTTCAAATCACCGACCCACAGGGGCGGCGTAACCTTGGCGGCAACGTCAATATTCGCAACTTCTCCCTGGCGATTGCCAACGCCATCTTCTCGAAAGGCGAAAAGGCGG
Source organism: Cedecea sp. Ae19-4 (assembly GCF_059801165.1). Lineage (NCBI taxonomy): Bacteria > Pseudomonadati > Pseudomonadota > Gammaproteobacteria > Enterobacterales > Enterobacteriaceae > Cedecea > Cedecea sp. Ae19-4. The sequence continues at coordinate 823,305 of NZ_JBCHWG010000002.1, forward strand.
ACGGTACGCTGAACGCGAACTTACGCCTCGGCGGCAACCTTGAGCGGCCGCAGATGTTCGGACAAATGCAGCTTAATGGCGTCGATGTCGAAGGCAACTTTATGCCGTTCGAGATGCAGCCTAGCCAGATTGCCATGAACTTTAACGGGATGAACTCCACGCTGCAGGGCGTGGTGCGCACGAAGCAGGGGCAGATTGTGTTAAGCGGTGACGCCGACTGGACGCAAATCGACAACTGGCGGGCGCGCATAGCCGCGAAGGGCAGCAAAGTGCGCATTACCGTGCCGCCGATGGTGCGCCTGGACGTTTCCCCGGATATTGAATTTGTGGCCACGCCAAGCCTGTTTACCCTCAACGGTAACGTTGATGTGCCGTGGGCGCGAATCGTGGTGCATGATGTGCCGGACAGCGCCGTGGGCGTCTCCAGCGATGAAGTGATGCTGGATAAAGATCTGAAGCCGATTAATCCTAAATCTGCCGGGATCCCGATCAACAGCAACCTGACGATTCACGTCGGCAACAACGTGCGGCTGGACGCTTTCGGCCTGAAAGCACGTCTGACCGGCGACCTGAAAATGGTGCAGGACAAGCAGGGACTCGGCCTCAACGGCCAGATCAACATTCCTCAGGGCCGATTCCATGCTTACGGGCAGGATCTTATCGTCCGCAAAGGCGAGCTGTTGTTCTCCGGCCCGCCGGACAACCCGTACCTGAATATTGAAGCCATCCGTAACCCGGACTCGACCGAAAACAGCGTGACGGCTGGCGTGCGTGTGACCGGCCCGGCAGATGAACCAAAAGCTGAAATATTCTCGGATCCGGCGATGTCCCAGCAGGAAGCCTTGTCCTACCTGCTTCGCGGCCAGGGCTTAGACACTTCCGGCAACGACGGCGACGCGATGACATCGATGCTTGTGGGTCTGGGGGTTGCACAAAGTGGTCAGGTTGTGGGTAAAATCGGCGAGACGTTTGGCGTAAGCAATCTGGCGCTCGACACCGCGGGGGTGGGTGATTCCTCTCAGGTGGTGGTTAGCGGCTATGTACTGCCGGGTCTACAGGTTAAATATGGCGTAGGTATTTTTGACTCTCTGGCGACGTTAACGTTACGTTATCGTCTGATGCCTAAGCTGTATCTGGAAGCGGTGTCTGGCGTAGATCAGGCACTAGATCTGCTCTATCAGTTTGAGTTTTAGCAATGCGAATATTTGTTTACGGCAGTTTACGACGCAAACAAGGCAACAGCCACTGGATGACCAACGCCCAGTGGCTGGGCGACCACACGCAGGAAAACTACGTGTTGTATAGCCTTGGGCATTATCCAGGCGCCGTGCCGGGTGATGGCGTGGTCTCCGGCGAAGTTTACCGGATAGACGCCTCTACGCTTTCTGAGCTGGACGCGCTGCGCACCAAAGGGGGAGAGTACAGCCGTCAGCTGATTCAGACCCCTTACGGCGGCGCGTGGATGTATGTCTATCAGCGTCCTGTCGAGGGGTTAACCCGTATCGACAGCGGGAACTGGCTGGATCGAGAAAAGTATTAATCACACCTAAGCGGCCACGCCAACACGTGGTCGTTTTTTTGCCTGTCTGCCTGATGAGGTGGGAGGCAGAAACAAAAACACCGCCCTTGGGCGGTGTTTTTTCTTTCTGGCGGGCTAACTTACTTCTTAGCTGCGCGTTCGAAAGAAGCGATGATTTCAGCTTTAGCAGCTTCGGCGTTATCCCAGCCGTCAACTTTCACCCATTTGCCTTTCTCGAGATCTTTGTAGTGCTCGAAGAAGTGAGTGATCTGCGCTTTCAGCAGTTCTGGCAGGTCGTTCACATCTTTGATGTGATCGTACTCTTTGCTCAGTTTGGTGTGCGGAACCGCAACCAGTTTTGCATCTTCGCCAGACTCGTCGGTCATTTTCAGAACGCCAACTGGACGGCAACGGATCACGCTACCTGGCTCCAGCGGGTATGGAGTTGGGACCAGCACGTCAACCGGGTCACCGTCCAGAGACAGGGTATGGTTGATGTAACCGTAGTTGCACGGGTAGAACATCGCGGTAGACATGAAACGGTCAACAAACAGCGCGCCGCTCTCTTTGTCTACTTCGTATTTGATTGGATCGGCGTTAGCAGGGATTTCGATAACAACGTAGATGTCTTCCGGCAGATCTTTACCCGCAGGGACGTTGAGTAAGCTCATGTCTGTTTCCTTTAACCTGGTGTATTTCAAGTGCCCGATATTATAGCCAACTGCGGTTAAATGTCTTTTGCTGTTTTTTGACCGCGAACCCCCCGAGGGGGCAAATGCCCCGCTTCAGGCTACTCAAATCTTGAGTCATTTCATTGTCATAATTGAGCTAAACATCATGGCAACAAGCACTTAACGAACGTAAATCACGCAAATTGATTAAACAATTTCCGAAAATTGCCGATAACACGCTCACTACTTTATTCATGAGCCATCGTTAAACCGGGAATTAAGCATGTTGAGAAATTTGTCGATTCGCACGGGGCTGCTGACGCTGTTAGCGGTTATGACGTTCTTGCTGTTGGTTGTAAGCGGCATCGGCATTTATGCCCTGCAGCAAAGTTCCACTTCTCTTGAGCGCATCAACCGCCTGCAGGGTGAGCAAATGGTGCGCATTAGCGATGGCTATATTCTGCTGCTTCGCGCCAGAAACGAGGCAAGCCAGGCGGTACGCCAGATGGAAATTGGCATGCTGGACGACGCGACAAAAGCCACGCAGAAGATCGTGGGTGAAGTTGGGCTGGCGCAGAAAAACCTGAAGTCCGTCATCGACAGCGGCGTGAATGACGACCAGGGCAACGCCCTGCTTACCGGCCTGGCGCAAAGCTTTGGCGCCTATCAGGCACAAGGTATTACGCCGATGCTGGCCGCGCTGCAAAAGCAAAGCCCGGACGACTATTACGACCTGCTGGAAAAAAGCCTGATCCCGCTGGGACAGAAGTTTGATAATGACGTGCAGGCTTTCCAGAGCTGGGGCGAAACGCGCGGAAACAGTGAAGTGGCTGCCGTTCAGCTGCACAAGACCCTTGTTCTGGGCTTTATTATTTTTGCCGCACTGCTGACCGCCGCGATTATTGTGCTGGTCTGGCTGGCGCTGCGTCACCTGCTGTTGAAGCCGCTGGATGAGGCGATTCACCAACTGGAGTTTGTGGCCGATGGCGACCTGACCCAACCGCTTCCGCAAACGGGCAACAATGAATTTGGCCGTCTTGCTAGCGCGATTGTGGCGATGAGAACCTCGCTGGTGGAGTCGGTCAGCCGTGTGCGGGATGCCTCTTCCCAGATTGATACCGGCAGCCGTGAACTGGCGGCCGGCAACCTCAATCTTTCTCAGCGTACGGAGTCCACGGCGACCTCATTGGAAGAAACGGCGGCCAGCATGGAGCAAATTACCGCGACGGTGAAGCAAAACGCCGATAACGCCGAGCAGGCGCACAAGCTGGCGAAAGTCGTCTCCGATACCGCCGACCGCGGCAGCGAAATGGTGTGCTACGTCATTGAGAAAATGCGCGATATTTCCGGTAGCGCGGGGCGTATCGCCGACATCCTGAGCGTTATCGACGGCATCGCTTTCCAGACCAATATTCTGGCCCTTAACGCTTCGGTGGAAGCTGCCCGCGCGGGTGAACAAGGCCGTGGTTTTGCCGTGGTCGCCGGTGAAGTTCGTACCCTGGCAAGCCGCAGCGCCGAGGCAGCAAAAGAGATCCGCGCATTGATTTCCGATTCGCAAACGCACGTGGGTGAGGGCAGCGAGCTGGCGCAGCAGGCCGGGGAAACCATGGACGAAATCGCCGAAGAAATTATGCGCATGACCAAACTGGTTCGCGAAATTGCCAACGCGTCTAACGAGCAAAGCCACGGTATTGAGCAGGTGAATATTGCGGTCAGCCAGATGGATGAAGCGGCACAGCAGAACGCGGCTTTAGTTGAGCAGTCCACTGCGGCAACGCATTCGCTTGAAGAGCAGTCGCAGCAGCTGGTCGCCGCGATGGCTTCGTTCCGTTATTGATTGAGTCACGCCTCTCCCTGGAAGGAGAGGCGCATTGTGCAGGGGAAATCAGGCGTCCGGGTATTCGCGAATAAAACGCTCTACGTCATCGACCATGTGTTTTGTGCCGACGAAGAACGGGCGGCGCTGGTGCAGCGTGGTAGGGATGATATCCAGAATTCTCTCTTTCCCGTCGCTGGCTTTCCCGCCGGCCTGTTCCGCGAGGAATGCCATTGGGTTGCCCTCATACAGCAAACGCAGCTTGCCTTCCGGGTGGCTGGCGGTGCTTGGGTAAAGATAAATCCCGCCTTTCAGCAGGTTGCGGTGGAAGTCCGCCACCAGTGAACCGATGTAGCGCGAGGTGTACGGGCGCTTGCTGGCGGCATCTTCTTCCTGGCAGAACTTGATGTACTTCTTCACGCCGGTCGGGAATTTAATGTAGTTGCCTTCGTTAATGGAGTAGGTGTTGCCTCTCTCCGGGAAGCGCATACGTTCCTGACTCAGGCAGAAAACGCCGAGAGAAGGATCGTAGGTGAAGGCGTGTACGCCGCAGCCGGTGGTGTAAACCAGCATCGTTGATGAGCCGTAAACCACGTAGCCGGCGGCAACCTGTTGGTTACCCGGCTGGAGGAAATCCTCCTCGGTGACCGGCGTGCCGACTGGCGTAATGCGGCGGTAAATAGAGAAAATGGTGCCAACGGACACGTTGACATCGATGTTAGAAGATCCGTCAAGCGGGTCCATCAGCACGACATATTTTGCCTGCTCGGCGCCTTCAAAGACCACGATCTCGTCTTCTTCTTCGGAGGCGATACCGGCCACAATACCGCGCGCTTTTAACGCTGCCTTCAGTTTTTCATTCGCGAACAGGTCGAGTTTTTGCTGCTCTTCGCCCTGCACGTTTTCGGCACCGCTCGCCCCCAGGATATCGACCAGACCGGCCTTATTGATATCGCGGTGGATGATTTTAGCGCCCAGCTTTATTGCCGACAGTAAAGCCGTGAGCTCACCGGTAGCATGGGAAAACTCATGCTGCTTTTCGACAATAAATTCACCTAACGTTTTCATAACACTTTCCCTGCATCATTATGTTGGATAAAGCGATCGCAACAATCTTAACAAATTTTCAAATTGTCGCGCACAGGTGAATCGCGCCAGCAAGATAAGGAATATCCTGAAATGCGTTTCGCCTCCGCAGCCATGCGGTTAGAATGTGCGCCAAACAAAGAAAGGATAGTTTCGTATGCGCATTCATATTCTAGGGATCTGTGGCACCTTTATGGGCGGCCTGGCGATGCTGGCACGCTCTTTAGGGCATGAAGTGACGGGCTCGGACGCCAATGTTTACCCACCGATGAGTACGCTGCTCGAAGAGCAGGGGATCTCGTTAATCGAAGGTTATGACGCAAGCCAGCTCGACCCGCACCCGGACCTGGTGATCATCGGCAACGCGATGACGCGCGGTAATCCGTGCGTGGAAGCCGTTCTTGAGCAGGGCATTCCGTATATGTCCGGCCCGCAGTGGCTGCATGATTTTGTGCTGCGTGACCGCTGGGTGATTGCGGTGGCGGGGACGCACGGGAAAACCACCACCGCCGGTATGGCGACCTGGATCCTTGAAGCCTGCGGCTACAAGCCTGGCTTTGTTATCGGCGGCGTACCGGGCAACTTTGACGTCTCTGCGCGTCTGGGCGATAGCCCCTTCTTCGTTATTGAAGCCGATGAATATGACTGCGCGTTCTTCGACAAACGCTCCAAATTTGTCCATTACTGCCCGCGGACGCTGATCCTCAATAACCTTGAGTTCGATCACGCGGATATCTTTGACGATCTGAAAGCGATCCAGAAGCAGTTCCATCACCTGGTGCGCATTGTCCCGGGGCAGGGCAAAATTATCTGGCCGGAAAACGACGCCAATCTGAAGCAAACCCTGGCGATGGGCTGCTGGAGTGAGCAGGAGCTGGTGGGCGATCAGGGCCACTGGCAGGCGAAGAAGCTGACGACCGATGCTTCTCAGTGGGAAGTTTACCTGGATGGCGAATGCGTTGGCACCGTGAACTGGCAGCTGGTCGGCGAACACAACATGCATAACGGCCTGATGGCTATTGCCGCTGCCCGGCATGTTGGCGTTACCCCCGCTGACGCGGCCCAGGCGCTGGGTAGTTTTGTGAACGCTCGTCGCCGCCTTGAACTGCGCGGCGAAGCGCATGGCGTCACCGTTTATGACGATTTTGCACATCACCCGACGGCGATTCTGGCTACGCTTGCTGCCCTGCGCGGGAAAGTGGGCGGCACCGCTCGCATTCTGGCCGTGCTGGAACCTCGTTCTAACACCATGAAAATGGGCGTCTGCAAAGACGATCTGGCTCCTTCGCTGGGGCGCGCGGACGAAGTGTTCCTGCTTCAGCCGCAGCACATTCCGTGGCAGGTTGCTGAAGTGGCGGAAGCGTGCGTGCAGCCAGCGCACTGGAGCGCAGACGTGGACACGCTCGCGGAGATGGTAGTGAAAACGGCCCAGCCTGGCGACCATATTCTGGTCATGAGCAACGGCGGCTTCGGCGGTATTCATCAGAAACTGCTGGATGGTCTGGCGAAGAAAGCTGAACAGCAGAGTGAGCAGGCGTTTTAAGCGCAGAGCATGATGAGAAAAAGGGCGTGCCTTACGGGACGCCCTTTTTGTTTAGTAGAGTTCAGGGGCCTTAGAATCTGGCCCAAAGCGGTTAGTTCCCGGCGTGCCATCCTGGCAGTTGAATGCCAGAATAATCAGCCAGCCGACAATCGGGATTAACAGCAGCAGCAGCCACCAGGCTGAGCGGTCGGTGTCGTGCAGGCGGCGAAACTGGACTGCCCAAAGCGGCAGCAAAACCAGAACGGTATAAATAGTGGTGAGCGCCCCTTCATCCTTGGCGATGTGCAGCCCAAGCATTTTATCCAGCACGCTCAGCACGCCCGCCAGGATGAAGTTCACCAGATGAAACATCCAATACTCTTTGCGGCGAGCCCGCCCGCCAAACCCAATGTAATTTCTTAATGCTTTGAAATACCAATCCATCTAAGGCCTGCCTTGATTATCCGACAATCACCTGAACGGGAAGCGATCGATTCAAGAATAGTCGTGAATGCACAGGCCGTAAATCGTTGTTGTGCTGAATATTCTTAACTCTTCCTAAACCGCTCATCTCGCCCGTGCGGCTCGTCTAAATCTTGTGCAGGGCCGATGGAAATGATGCCGGTTGGGTTGATAGTTTTATGGCTGCAATAATAGTGGGTACGGATATGCGGGAAACTTACCGTTTCACGGACGCCGGGTAACTGATAGATATCGCGCAGGAAGCCGTAAAGATTTGGGTAGTCGCTGATGCGGTATTTATCGCACTTGAAGTGGGTGACATACACCGGGTCAAAACGCACAAGGGTCGTCCACAGGCGAATGTCTGCCTCGGTTAGCTGCGGGCCGGTTAAGTAGCGATGCTGACCAAGAATTTGCTCCAGACGCGCCAGGGAGATAAAGACTTTTTCAACGGCTTCATCGTAGGCTTCCTGAGAAGTGGCAAAACCCGCTTTGTATACGCCGTTATTCACCGTGTCATAAATCCAGCCGTTCAGCTCATCAATCTCGCCTTTTAGCTCGTCGGGGTAATAGTTGCCGGGACGCGCACCCAGGGCATCAAAAGCCGTATTAAACATCCGAATGATTTCTGCGGACTCGTTGCTGACGATCGTCTGGTTTTTCTTATCCCAAAGTACGGGCACCGTCACGCGGCCCGTGTAATGAGGATCGGCCTGCAGATAAAGCTGGTAGAGGAACTCATGGTGGTAAAGCGTGTCGCCGGTTGCCTCCGGGAAATTTTCCGCGAACGTCCAGCCGTTTTGCAGCATCAACGGGTTAACGACGGAAACGGAAATAAAGGGCTCGAGGCCTTTTAGCTTACGCACGATAAGCGTCCGGTGCGCCCAGGGGCAGGCAAGAGACACATAGAGATGATAGCGATCTTTCTCTGCGGCGAATCCCGCTTTGCCGGAAGGGCCTGCTGCACCGTCGGCAGTCAGCCAGTTGCGGAAGGCGGATTCAGAGCGTTTAAAGCGGCCGCCGGTCGATTTGGTGTCGTACCAGACGTCATGCCAGACGCCGTCGATGAGTTGTCCCATTTTTTCTCCTCCTCAATAGCAAAAAAGCGAAGACGGTGTCTTCGCTTTCTCGGTGTTCATCAGTATAGAACGCTTACCATTTTTTATTCAGGACGCGGTCAAGGCTGATTGCGCCTGGGCCGAAGACCGCCAGCAACAGGTAGCCACCTGCGATGGTGAAGTTTTTCATGAACATAATAGAGTTCACGCCTTCAGCAAAGTTGCTGTGGAACAGGAACGCGGTCAGCACGGTAAACAGCGCAGTGATCAGCGCGGTTGTACGGGTCAGGAAGCCGAACAGAATAGCCAGACCGCCGCCGAACTCAAGCAGAATGGTCAGCGGCAGCAGCGCACCCGGCACGCCCATGGCTTCCATGTACTGCTGTGTGCCTGCATAACCGGTGATTTTGCCCCAGCCAGCGGTAATAAACAGGATTGGCATCAGAATACGAGCAACCAGTACGCCAACATCTTCTAATTTTTTCATTTTTCTCTCCAGCGGTTCTTTTTTTCCGGCGTTCTCGGCCAGGGCTTAAAAGGTGTGCAAACTCCAGTGATTACCGATGTTTGCTGTCGATGGGGAGGATAATAGACGGGGTGAAAAAAGATTGTTAGCAAGGAAAACTGTCTAAGTTCTTCAAATATCCTGAGGAAACTAAGTCAGGAAAGTAAAAATACGAGGTATGGAAGAGAAGGGGCAGAAATAAAAACACCGCCAGAGGCGGTGTTTAAGTTTAGCGCGAGGGCGTGTTAAGCGTGTTACGAATCAGCCGCCAGGTGCTCCAGGCGCCAAATCCTCGTTTGGCCCAGCGCATGAACTTACCTGGGTGCTTCACCGTCCAGATTGCCAACACGCTGCTGGCGATCATCGCGTAGCTACGCAGGCTGACTAAGGTGTTCCAGCCGCGATCGTAGGGGCTGGTGACCTGCAGCCAGTCGCGTTTTGCGGCGCTGAGATCGAGCCGTTGCTGCTGAACCTGGCTGAGCAGATAGGCTTTACGTTTATCACGTTCGGCATCGCTCATCGCTTATCCTCTTCCAGCAGGGCCCTGTCGTTTTCCAGCTCGCGCCGGGTGTGGCGCAGCAGGGTTGATTGACGGGACTTCCGCAGCGTCCAGATACCGCCGATCAATGCCAGCGACAGCAGGACGACGGTGGTAGCAATCATGGCGTTAAGACGATACTGCGGATCAACGGCCCAGATAATCAGCACCATCAGGCTCATTAAGCCAAAGGCAGCGAACAGCATGGTCAGCCCCAGCATCAGCAGCAGCTGAACGATGTGCGCTTTTTCCTCTTCCAGTTCGACGACGGCAAGACGCACGCGCGTTTCGACCATGCCGACCAGAATCGTCACCAGCCGCTGGCCAACGCCGAGTACGCTTTTGCCCGGCCCCTGGCTTTGGTGAGAATCCGCCATCTTAGCGACGTGCCAGCAGCACACCCAGCACGACGCCTACCGCCGCACCAATGCCTACACCGGTCCAAGGGTTCTCGCGAACATAATCATCCGCTTTGGCAGCCGCTTCACGGGTCTGTTTGGCGATGGCTTCGCTGGTTTCACCCAGGCGATCCCGGCTCTCTTTTAGCGTTTTTTCCGCTTTGGCACGCAGTTTGTCCAGTTCAGTTTTTGACTTGTCCGTGGACGCACTCAGGACTTCTTCAAGCGTATCTGCCAGGGATTTCAACTCAGCGCGTAAATGTTCTGACGTAGTATCTTTTGACATAGTTCTCTCCGAGTGTTTGAGATGGATCCTTAAAGTCTGCGACTACACAATCAGTAATCACGCTTCTCTAAAGCTTTGAGGCTATCTTCTGCTTCCGCAAGTTTCTTCTCGCGTTTGGTGATTTTGTCCGGGTCACCCTTCTGACGGGCTTCGATGAGATCGGCTTTACGCTCTTCGATTTCCGCTTTTTGTTTGGCTATCTTCTTTTGGTGCTCCGCACGCAGGCTAGTGTCGCTGCAGTTGGTGCGTACTTCACTCAGGGCCTTTTTCAGGCCATCAATACGGTGCTGATTATTATGTTTTTCCGCATAGCCAATCTCGCGTTGAATATCCTGCTCTTTCTCGTTGCACAAGGTATTTGCCTGTGCGGCAGAGGTTAGCGTGAGTAAAGCAAGAGCCAGTACGGTGCGGTAATTCATGGTTAAACCTTCCATTGTAAGACGAATCATAAAAGTATCAGACGATCATACTCCATGCGTCGTTCCAGAGTGTCGAAAAAGCGCAGATAAAGCGTAGTAAAAACAGCTAAAGCATAGTCATGAATCTGCTAAAAACCTAGAAGATGATAGCAAATTCAGACTGAAAGAAGGGGTCAGCCGAGGTGGTTGTGGTCAGGGCGCAGAATAGAGAGCCAGGCTAGCGCGTCTTTATCGCCGTCCTGCTGGGCAATGACATACCCCTGAGGCAGCGTGCGGTTGAGGACTTCTTTCGCCGCCTCACTCTGCGCGCTGGAATCAAACGTAACCAATAGCGTGTTATTGAGCGGCGTAATGCTTTTAAAGCGGATACCGTTGGCATCCAGGTGGTGCCAGACATAAAAGCCATCGGGAATACTCCCGCCCTGCCGCGAGGCACGAATTTCGAGGGTGGAATCCTTATTCTGCATGCCGGACCACACCATCAGCGATGCAATCGCCAGGGCCCCAACAAGCAGCGCCGCCTTCAGGCGGCGTGTGAACGCTAATTTCATCGAATCCCTCTAACTGCTCTGGCCGCGTTTTTTACGCCAAAGCACGATTAACGAACCGACCAGACCGATGACCAGAAGCACCACCGGGATCAGCATCAGGCATGACATCAGGGCGTCTTCGTACTTCAGGAAGACAGGCGTTTTGCCCAGCAGATAACCCAGGGTGGTCAGAATCAATATCCACAGCAGGCCGCTCATCCAGTTGAAGAACTGAAAACGTGCGCTACTAAGACCTGATAATCCGGCAATAGTTGGCAGCAGGGTACGAACAAAAGCAATAAAGCGGCCAATGAGCAGCGCAGACAGCCCGTGCTTATGGAAAAGCTGATGTGAGCGCTGGTGATAATGGGCCGGCAGGTGTGACAGCCAGTTTTGTACAATACGGGTATTTCCCAACCAGCGCCCCTGGATATAGCCCAGCCAGCTGCCGAGGCTCGCGGCTATGGTCAACAGCGCCAGCGTTTCCGGGAAACCCATCGCCCCTTTGGCGATCAGTACCCCGACCAGTACCAGCAGGCTGTCGCCGGGTAAGAACGCAGCCGGAAGTATGCCGTTCTCAAGAAATATAATCATGAACAGCACAAAATAGAGCATGCCAATCATCGATGGATTGGCAAGCGTTTCAAAATCCTGGCTCCAGAGAGCGGAAAGCAGTTGAGTCAGTAGTTCCATTCAGGGTTCCTGGCACTTCGTTTAGGCCGCCGGTGAAACGGATGAGCAGAATGCAGCATGGTTTTTATTCTTATTTGCTGACAACAACCCACTGCCTGTGCTGCGGTGTCTGACTAATATCACGTGAAACGACAGCGGGATGGCGCTGAGCCCACACAGGCGGTGAAATTGCATCTAATTGTAACAAAACTACGCGTTATACGTCACAGTATTTGCAGTTTGTTGAGGAATGATTTTGCTTACTGGGGGAGAGGCTGGCGAGGGTATTTACAAACGCTGACACTATTTATGGTTTGCTTACCCTCGACCGGAAAAATGACTATTTTTGACCGTTTGCGGCTGTATCAAGGTGAATGACCGGGTTTTCTGCAAAGAAATAGCGGTCGGCATTGAATTCAAAATCATCGCTGGTGGCGTTAAACAGCATTTGACGGGTGTTTTCCAGATGCTGCCACATCGCCAGTTTTGCCGCATGTGGATCTTTACGAATCAGAGCTTTAAGAATCTGATCGTGATCATCACACCAGTTGTCTACCGGGCGCATATCGATGTGTTCGTGCAGTTTCTTCCAGTACGGGTTGTGGATGCGGTGACTCCACATTTTTTCGACGATGGTCGCCAGCGCGCCGTTTTGCGTAGCCAGTGCAACCTGGACGTGAAACTGCAGATCCCACTCAGAATCACGGTAAGTTTGCTCTTTTCGCGCTTTTTCCTGGATCTCCATCAGTTTCACAATATCTTGCTTGGTGACCTGGGTGGCGGCGAACTCCGCGATATTACTTTCAATAAGCTGCCTCGCCTGCAGCAGCTCGAAGGGGCCATAATTGGCAAACTCAAAACGCTCATCCGGCACGGTCATGTATTTTGCCTGGTTAGACATGACGTGAATGCCCGAGCCCTTGCGAACCTCAACGTAGCCTTCCACTTCCAGCATGATGATTGCTTCGCGGACGACGGTGCGGCTGACGTTTTTCTCTTCGGCGATAAACCGCTCCGCAGGCAGTTTTTCCCCGACCTGATAAACACCGGTTTCAATGCGTTGTTTTAATTCGGCGGCAAGCTGCTGATAAAGGCGGCGGGGTTCTACGGCATCCATAAGTTGCTCCGGAAGAGGGCTGTACGTGAATAAATTTGTTATACCACTTTTCCCGGTGACGCTCTAGCAACCAACGTGAGAATTGCCGCCCGAAGGCGGCGGTTTTTACATCAAGACTGTGTCACGGCCTCCGGGGCGGGAGCAGTGGCTGCGAGTTCGCTGGCAGACTGGTTTTTCAGCACCGTCCAGATAACAATCGCGCCGAGGAGATCGAACACGGCAAGCGCCGCGAAAAGCGGACTGAATCCCATTGTGTCGGCCAACGCGCCGACGACCAGGGCAAACAATGTGCTGGCGGTCCAGGCTGCCATGCCCGTCAGGCCGTTCGCCGTGGCGACTTCGTTCCGGCCAAAAACGTCGGACGACAGGGTGATTAACGCCCCGGACAGCGCCTGATGAGCAAATCCACCCACGCAGAGCAAGGCAATCGCCACGTAAGGGCTGGTAAACAGGCCTATCGTGCCAGGCCCAATCATCAGGATGGCCCCCATAGTGACCACCAGCTTGCGAGAAACAATCAGGTTAACGCCAAACCAACGCTGGAACAGCGGCGGTAAATAGCCCCCAAGAATGCAGCCAAAGTCGGCAAACAGCATGGGCATCCACGCGAACATCGCGATTTCTTTCAGGTTGAAGCCGTAGGCCTTAAACATGAACAGCGGGATCCAGGCATTGAATGTGCCCCACGCGGGTTCGGCCAGGAAGCGTGGCAGGGCGATGCCCCAGAACTGGCGGTTACGCAGGATTTTCCACGCCGACATCTTTTTCGTGTTATCGGTCTGGTGCTGGGCTTCCTGGCCGCTAATGATGTACTCACGCTCTTCGCTGGTGAGTTTTTTCTGGTCGCGGGGGTTTTTGTAGAACCACAGCCAGATCATGGCCCAGATAAAGCTCAGTGCGCCGGTTATCATGAACGCCATCTGCCAGCTGTGCATCACAATGGCCCAGACCACCAGCGGCGGGGCAATCATTGCCCCAATGGAAGAGCCGACGTTGAAGTAGCCCACCGCAATAGAGCGTTCTTTGGCGGGGAACCACTCGCTGCTGGCCTTTAATCCTGCGGGGATCATCGCCGCTTCGGCGGCACCGACTGCGCCACGGGCAAGTGCGAGACCGCCCCAACTGCCCGCCAGCGCGGTTGCTCCACAGAAAATAGCCCAGGCGACGGCGAACACCGCGTAGCCCACTTTGGTGCCCAGCACGTCGAGCAGATAGCCCGCGACGGGCTGCATAACGGTATAACAAGCCGAATAGGCGGCGATGATCCACGAGTATTGCTGCGTGGTGATATTCAGTTCGCTCATCAGCGTGGGCGCCGCGACGGCCACCGTGTTGCGGGTCAGATAGCCCAGCACGGTGCCCAGCGTCACCAGCGCTATCATGTACCAGCGTAAACCTTTTATTTTTCGCATTTCTAACCCCATCCCGTCTTTATTGTGAACGTTGTTCCCGATAAATCGGCTCCGTTCCTGCTCTTGTCACCCATGGGCCGGGGCAAGCGTTGCCCGGCAAGAGGTACTGCGACGGTTTGAACGATAACTTGTCATACATCTTTATAAGTTGAGTGATATCACAAAAGCATTTTCGCGTAATGTTGGGCTATACCTTGCTCTCAGGTCAGTATCGGCGCGGGATTTAGTCCGTTTTATGCACATAAAGACGGAAATTATGTGTTTGTTTTGTGACCATTGACGCAAAATTGAGGTCGTTGCAGGGAAATTGGTGTGATAACTTCGTGCCATCATGATGCGAATGCATAGCACCGTTATCTGCAGAGGATATCTCTTATGACCCCCTTTATGACTGAAGACTTTCTTCTTGATACTGAATTCGCCCGCCGCTTGTACCATGACTACGCGAAATCGCAGCCCATTTTTGATTACCACTGCCACCTGCCGCCGCAGCAAATAGCGGACAACTATCGCTTTAAAAACCTGTATGACATCTGGCTGAAAGGGGATCACTACAAGTGGCGAGCAATGCGAACTAATGGCGTGGCTGAGCGGCTGTGTACCGGCGATGCCAGCGACCGCGAAAAGTTTGATGCCTGGGCCGCCACCGTGCCGCATACCCTCGGCAATCCGCTCTATCACTGGACGCATCTGGAGCTGCGCCGCCCGTTTGGTATTACCGGCAAACTGCTCTCGCCGGCAACGGCGGAAGACATCTGGCAGCAGTGTAACGCCTTGCTGGAGCAGGATTCGTTCACCGCCAGAGGCATCATGCAGCAGATGAACGTGAAAATGGTCGGCACCACTGACGATCCGGTGGATTCTCTGGTGCACCACGCCACCGTGGCCAAAGATGGCAGCTTCGATATCAAAGTGCTGCCGAGCTGGCGGCCGGACAAAGCCTTTAATATCGAACAGGCGACGTTTACCGACTACATTTCGACGCTGGCCGCCGTGTCCGACACCGATATTCGTCGCTTTAGCGACCTCCAGGCGGCGCTGAGCAAAAGACTCGATCATTTTGCTGCCCACGGCTGTAAGGTCGCCGATCACGCGCTGGACGTGGTGGTCTTTGCCGAAGCGGATGAAGCCACGCTGGATGCTATTCTTGCCCGTCGTCTGGCTGGCGGCGCGGTTAACGACACCGAAGTCGCGCAATTTAAAACGGCGGTGCTGGCCTGGCTTGGCACGGAATACGCCCGTCGCGGCTGGGTGCAGCAGTACCATATCGGCGCGCTGCGCAACAATAACCAGCGGCAGTTCCGCCTGCTGGGGCCGGATGTAGGCTTTGATTCGATAAACGATCGCCCGCTGGCCGAGCCGCTGTCGAAACTGTTAAGTAAGCAAAATGAAGAAAACCTGCTGCCGAAAACTATTCTCTACTGCCTCAATCCTCGGGATAACGAGGTGATTGGCACGATGGTCGGTAACTTCCAGGGAGAAGGGATGCCAGGCAAAATGCAGTTCGGCTCCGGCTGGTGGTTTAACGATCAGAAAGACGGCATGGAGCGGCAGATGACCCAGCTTGCCCAGCTTGGGCTGCTGAGCCGCTTCGTTGGTATGCTAACCGACAGCCGCAGTTTCCTCTCCTACACGCGCCACGAATACTTCCGCCGTATTCTGTGCCGCATGCTTGGCCACTGGGTCCAGGCGGGGGAAGTGCCTGAAGATATGCCGCTGCTGGGGGAGATGGTGAAAAACATCTGTTTCAACAACGCCCGCGACTACTTTGCCATTGAGCTGAACTGAGGCCGCGATGCGATATATCAGGATCCATGCGCTGGATAACGTTGCTGTCGCGTTGGTGGACCTGCCGGAAGGCGAAGAGATAGGTACTCCGCCGGAAGCTTTCAGGCTGCGCCAGCCGATCGCGCGCGGCCATAAGTTTGCGCTCCAGCCAATTGCCGAAGGGGCAAACGTCGTGAAGTACGGCTTGCCTATTGGTCACGCACTTTGCCATGTCGCCGCAGGTGAGCATCTGCATTCCCATAACCTGCGCACCAACCTTAATGACGTCGATGAATACCGCTATCAGCCGGAAGTTGTGCCAGCGGCGGAGCCTTTTGGCGACCGGAACGTCAACATCTATCGCCGCAGCAACGGCGCGGTCGGCGTTCGTAACGAGCTATGGATCCTGCCGACTGTTGGCTGCGTGAACGGCATGGCTCGCCAGATGCTGAGCCGTTTCCTGCAGGAAACCAATAACGCCCCGGATATCGACGGTGCCTGGCTGTTCAGCCATCAGTTTGGCTGCTCCCAACTGGGGGACGACCATCTCAACACCCGCACCATGCTGCAAAACATGGTGCATCACCCAAACGCGGGCGCGGTGCTGGTGGTGGGGCTGGGCTGCGAGAACAATCAGATCGCTGCTTTCCGCGAAACCTTAGGTGAATACGACCCAGAACGCGTTCATTTCATGGCGCTTCAGCAGCAGGACGATGAGGTTGAAGCGGGGCTGGAGCATCTCCACGCTTTGTATGAGGTCATGCGCCACGACAGGCGCGAACCGGGTAAACTGAGCGAGCTGAAATTCGGGCTGGAATGCGGCGGTTCGGACGGCCTCTCCGGTATTACCGCCAACCCGATGCTGGGCCGGTTCTCGGACTATATGGTGGCGAACGGCGGCACCACGGTACTGACGGAAGTGCCGGAAATGTTCGGCGCGGAACGGCTGTTGATGAGCCATTGCCGGGACGAAGCCACGTTTGAGAAAACCGTGGCGATGGTCAACGACTTCAAACGCTACTTCATTGCACACCAGCAGCCCATCTACGAGAATCCGTCGCCGGGGAATAAAGCGGGCGGGATCACCACGCTTGAGGAGAAATCCCTCGGCTGTACGCAAAAAGCCGGTGAAAGCCAGGTGGTCGATGTTCTTCGCTATGGAGAAAGGCTAAAACAGGCTGGCTTAAACTTGCTGAGTGCGCCGGGTAACGACGCGGTCGCCACCAGCGCGCTGGCGGGAGCTGGCTGCCATATGGTGTTGTTCAGTACCGGGCGAGGGACGCCCTACGGCGGCTTTGTGCCGACGCTAAAAATCGCCACTAACAGCGAACTGGCCGCGAAAAAACCGCACTGGATAGACTTTGACGCAGGCAGGCTGCTGCATGGCAGTACGATGCCCGAGCTGCTGGCGCAGTTTATTGAGACGATAGTTGAGAAAGTGAACGGCGCGCCAACCTGCAACGAGAAAAATGATTTTCGCGAGCTGGCGCTGTTTAAAAGCGGCGTCACGCTATGAGTGCCTTCTCCCCAGCGGTGAGGAGAAAAACACTTAATAGGGTAGAGCAGTCCGCAATCTATCCCCTCTAATAGGGTAGAGCAGTCCACAATCTATCCCCTCTCCCTTGTAGGGAGAGGGTTAGGGTGAGGGGAAAACCAGAAGCGATGCTGCGGTTTAAGTCAGTGCCGAACACCCAGCATGGCTCGTTGATATTAGCCGCGTAACAAATCTGCCTTCGCCAGACGAGCATCTTCTGCCTGGCAAACGGCGGCAGTAAAGATAACGTCGGTAGAAGAGTTCAACGCGGTTTCGCAGGAATCCTGCAATACGCCGATGATAAAGCCGACCGCCACCACCTGCATGGCAATCTCGTTCGGTATGCCAAACATGCCGCAGGCCAGTGGGATCAGCAGCAGCGAACCGCCCGCCACGCCGGAAGCCCCGCAGGCGCAAAGTGAAGCCACCACGCTCAGCAGCAGCGCGGTCGGTAGATCCACAGGCACGCCCAGCGTATGCACTGCCGCCAGCGTCAGTACCGTAATCGTGATGGCCGCCCCGGCCATATTGATCGTTGCCCCCAGAGGAATCGACACCGAATAAGTATCGCGATCCAGGTTCATCTTCTGGCACATGTTCATGTTAACCGGAATATTCGCCGCCGAGCTGCGGGTAAAGAACGCGGTCACCCCGCTTTCGCGCAGGCAGGCCAGCACCAGCGGATACGGGTTACGGCGAGTGGTCATAAACACCAGCAGCGGGTTGATGATCAGCGCCACGCCAAACATACAGCCCATCAGCACCAGCAGTAGCTGGGCATAGCTCCAGAGCGTGGAGAAACCGGTGGTGGCAAGCGTGGAGGCGACCAGGCCAAAGATCCCAATAGGGGCGAAGCGGATCACCACCTTCACGATAAACGTCACCGCGTCAGACAGGTCGTTCACCAGATTTTTGGTCGTTTCGTTTCCGTGGCGCAGCGCAAATCCCAGGCCGACCGCCCACACCAGAATACCGATGTAGTTAGCGTTCAGCAGGGCGTGTATCGGGTTGGCAATCACGCTCATCAGTAAACCGTGAACCACCTCGACGATCCCGGATGGCGGCGTAATGTCCGTGGCGCTGCTGGTCAGATGGAGCGTGGAGGGGAACATAAAGCTAACGACAACGGCGGTCAGCGCGGCGGAGAAGGTGCCCAGTAAATAGAGCACCAGGATAGGGCGAATATTGGTTTTTTGGCCCTGCTGATGATTCGCGATGGAAGCCATCACCAGCGTGAGCACCAGCACCGGCGCCACGGCTTTCAATGCGCCGACGAACAGCGTGCCGAGCAGGCCGGTTGCGATAGCGGCAGGTTTTGAGACCAGCGCGAGCAGAATACCCAGCACCAGGCCAACGAGAATTTGTTTTACGAGGCTGCCGCGGGCAAAGCGCTGCAGTAGTCCAGAAGCTTGCGAACTCATGAATACCTTCCTGTGTTTCAGTGATGTCGTGCTGTGCCGCGTGCGTAGTGCGCTACGTCTGTGCGGTTGTAAGAAAATGTGTTTGCCCGGTGAGTATAAGGAAAAGCGGTGAGGGAAAAAGCATTTCAAGCTGGAATTGCGCTCAGCGTTAGATTTTGCAACTAATTATTAACATGTGCGTCACATATTCAGCAGTTTGATGCGATAGCGGATTGCCAGAATGAAAAAGGGGCATTACGCCCCTTAATTTGTGATGAGAAGCTGGTCTATTTGACCGGCGTCTTTTGGTCGTTACGGTGGTTGACCCACGCATTGATAATCAGCGTTCCCGCCAGAATCCCACCCACTACGCCGAGCGAAACGGCGACAGGAATATGGTAGAAATCAACGATCAGCATCTTGATACCGATAAACACCAGGATCACCGACAGGCCATATTTCAGCATCGAGAAACGCTCTGCCACGCCTGCCAGCAGGAAGTACATGGCGCGCAGGCCGAGGATCGCGAACAGGTTAGATGTCAGCACGATAAACGGGTCGGTGGTGACCGCGAAAATCGCCGGAATGCTATCTACCGCGAAAATCACGTCGCTCAGCTCGACCAGAATCAGCACCAGCAGCAGGGGAGTGGCGTACAGGAGGCCGTTCTGGCGCACGAAGAAGCGCTCGTTCTCAATTTTGTCCGTCATGCGCAGATGACTGCGCAGCCAGCGAACCAGCGGTTTATCGCCGATGCCGCTATCGTCCTCTTTTGCCAGCGCCATTTTCACACCGGTGAAGAGCAGGAAAGCGCCGAACACATACAGCAGCCATTCGAACTGGGTAATCAGCCAACTGCCGCCGAAGATCATGATGGTCCTGAGGATTATTGCGCCCAGCACGCCGTATACCAGCACACGCCGCTGCAGCGCAGCAGGCACGGCAAAGTAGCTGAACAGCATCAGCCAGACGAAGACGTTATCGACCGCCAGCGCTTTTTCAATCAGATAACCGGTGAGGAAGGCCAGCGCCTGAGTATCGGCGACTTCACGGCCAGCGGTGCCGCTGAGATACCACCAGAAAGCGAGGTTAAACAGCAGGGAAAGTGAGACCCAGACCAGCGACCAGACGGCCGCCTGTTTCATCGACATGGTGTGCGAGCCGCGACGGCCCTGAACCAGCAGATCGATCGCCAGCATGATGGCGACCACGACGGCGAAGCTGCCCCAGAGCAGCGGAGTACCGACAGTATGCATAATAAGATTCCTTGAAAACAAAAACGGCCAACATCAGAAGACGCCAGCCGCTTTCGCTTGCAACAGGGATCTCGCCTTCCGGCAAGGTCTCACTTACGACGTTTTCACGTCGCCCGGCAACCGGATGCTTGCGCATCGTAATGACGATTAACCGGCAATGAAGTTACTCCCCTTTGCAGGTAACAAAATATGACAAGCCATGGCTTTGGTCAATATTTGATACCCACTTTTATATGAAATACTTTACGCCGTGGCCTGCTGGTCCACGTCGTCCGCCGGGAACTTCACCCCGGTCTGGCGGCGAATCTCGGTCGCCAGTGCCGACGTAATGCGCGATGTTACCAGTCCGGCGTGATTAACCTCATTCTCTTCCACCAGGCGCGCGAACGTCTCCGCTTCGTAAAGCATGGTGTTGATATGCTGCGGCAGGCTCAGATCCTGCGGTTTGCCGCCGCGTGGGATAAACGTCACCCGCTGGCATTCAGAGATTTTTTCGATCACCAGCGATCCGGCTTCGCCCTGAATTTCGCTTGGGATCGTCGAGTCGCTCACTTTGGAATGCAGCAGGGTAACGTCAAAATCACCGTAGTTCAGCTGCACGGTGCCGTGTGCGTCTACGCCGCTGTCCAGCAGGGAAGCGGTGGCGTGAACGGCTTGCGGCTCGCCCCACAATGCCGCCGCTGAGGCCAGCACGTAGAAACCGATGTCCATGATCGAGCCGTTAGAAAATGCCGGATTAAAGGTGTTCGGGTTTTCACCGTCGAGGTAGCGCTGGTAGCGGGAAGAGTACTGGCAGTAGTTGAGCAGCACCTTGCGAATTTTCCCCACCTTCGGCAGCGCCTGCTGCAGGGCAATAAAGTTCGGCAGGCTGGCGGTTTTAAACGCCTCGAACAGCACCACCTGATTTTCGCGGGCGCAGGCGATGGCCGCTTCAACTTCGGCCAGATTAGACGCCAGCGGCTTCTCGCAAATAACGTGTTTTTTGTGGCTCAGGAACAGCAGGCTCTGCGGGCCGTGCAGCGAGTTAGGGCTGGCGATATACACCGCGTCGATCGCATCGCTCTGCGCCAGCTCATCCAGCGAAGTAAACAGATGCTCCACCGGGTAATCGTTGGCGAAGCTTTGCGCCTGTTCGAGGCTGCGGGAGTACACCGCAGTCAGCTTAAATTTGCCGCTCTCATGGGCGGCATCTACGAACTGGCGGGTGATCCAGTTGGTTCCAATCACAGCGAAACGTATCATAAACGGGGGCGTTCTCCGGAAGTCGATAGTCAATAAATCGGGGCTTTATCAAGCCGCGCCGCTCAGCGCCAGCTGGGTAAGCCAAAGTCGTGTATCGAATTCTAACTGGTGATACTGCGGTTCCATATGACAGCACAAGGAGTAAAAAGCTTTGTTGTGATCCTTCTCCTTAAGATGCGCCAGTTCGTGAACCACAATCATGCGTAAAAAAGCTTCAGGGGCGGAGCGAAATACGGTCGCCACGCGAATTTCCGCCTTAGCTTTTAATTTGTTGCCCTGCACGCGGGAAATCGCGGTATGCAGCCCCAGCGCGTTGTTCAGCACGTGGATCTTGTTGTCATAGGCGACTTTATTTATCGGGGGCGCATTGCGCAGAAACTGGCTTTTCAACTCCTGAGTGTAAGCATAAAGCGCTTTATCGGTCGCGATGTTGTGCCCCTGCGGGTAGCGTTTTTCCAGCACCGCGCCGAGGCGCTGCTCGCTAATCAGGGTGCGCACCTGCGAGAGCAAATGCTCCGGATAGCCGCTTAAATAAATCAGTTCGCTCATGCTTGTCTCAGGTTGAAGGAAAAAAAGGTATACTCTCGCCCCCGCTATGGGGATATCACCAAACTTTACCATCCAGGAGGGCCGATGAGCCAATTAGACAACGGTTTTCGTTCACTGACGCTGAAGCGTTTTCCGGAAACGGACGACGTAAACCCGCTGCAGGCGTGGGAAGCGGCAGATGACTACCTGTTGCAGCAGGTAGACGAACTTGAGCCAGTCGGCCCCGTTCTTGTTTTTAACGACACGTTCGGCGCGCTGGCCTGCGTGCTGGCTGAACACAAGCCTTACAGCATTGGCGACTCATACTTAAGCGAGCTGGCCACGCGTGAAAACCTGCGCGAGAACGACATCCCGGAAAACAGCGTCACCTTCCTCGACAGCACCGCGGCTTACCCGCAGGCGCCGGGGCTGGTGCTGATTAAAATTCCTAAGACGCTGGCCCTGCTTGAGCAGCAGCTGCGTGCGCTGCGCAAAGTCGTAACGCCGGAAACCCGCATTATTGCGGGTGCGAAAGCGCGGGACATTCACAACTCCACGCTGGAGCTGTTTGAAAAAATTTTAGGGCCAACCACGACCACGCTGGCGTGGAAAAAAGCGCGTCTGATTAACCCGACCTTCACCCAACCAGAGCTGGCAGATGTGCCGGAAACGCTGAGCTGGAAGCTGGAGGGCACCGAGTGGACGATTCACAACCACGCCAACGTCTTCTCCCGCACCGGGCTGGATATCGGCGCGCGTTTCTTCCTCGAAAGTTTGCCGTCGGACCTGGAAGGCGAGATTGTCGATCTGGGCTGCGGTAACGGCGTGATTGGCCTGACGCTGCTGGAGAAAAACCCGCTGGCGCAGGTGGTGTTTGTGGATGAATCGCCGATGGCGGTGGCTTCCGCGCGCCTGAACGTTGAAACCAACCTGCCGGGCGATATCGACCGCTGTGAGTTTATGATCAACAACGCGCTGTCCGGCGTGGAGCCTTTCCGCTTTAACGCCGTACTGTGCAACCCGCCGTTCCACCAGCAGCATGCCCTGACGGATCAGATCGCGTGGGAAATGTTCCACCATGCTCGCCGCTGCCTGAAAATCAACGGCGAGCTGTACATTGTGGCCAACCGCCACCTCGACTACTTCCGCAAGCTGAAGAAGATCTTCGGCAACTGCACCACGGTGGCAACGAACAACAAGTTCGTGGTGCTGAAAGCGGTGAAGTTAGGTCGTCGCCGCTAAATCTCCAGCGCTAAACGGGTGCCCTGCGCAATTGCGCGCCGGGCATCCAGCTCCATTGCCACATCGGCCCCGCCAATTAAATGCACGGCTTTACCCATCGCCTGTAAAGGCTCAGCCAGCTCGCGGCGCGGATTCTGCCCGGCACAAATAATCACGTTATCCACTTCCAACAGCTGTGGCTCCCCGCCGACGGTGATATGCAGCCCGGCATCGTCAATACGCTCGTAGCTCACGCCAGCCAGCATTTTCACGCCTCGCGCGGCAAGCGTAGTGCGGTGGATCCAGCCCGTCGTTTTGCCCAGGCCTTCGCCCGGTTTGCTGGTTTTACGCTGCAGCAGGAAGATACTGCGCGGGCTTTTGTGCAGATGAGGCCCTTCCGGGCGCAGGCCGCCTGACGTTTGCAGGCTGGTATCAATCCCCCATTCCACGCAGAACTCGGCGATGCTTTGGCTGGTGGATGCCCCTTCCTGGCTCAGGTACATCGAAGTATCAAACCCGATGCCGCCCGCACCAATCACCGCCACGCGTTTGCCCACCGGCGCTTTGTCGCGCAGCACATCGACATAGCTCAGCACCTTCGGATGCCCGATGCCGTCAATTCCCGGCAGGCGCGGCTCAATCCCGCAGGCCAGAATAACTTCGTCATAGTCGGACAGCATCTCCGGGGTAACGTACTGATTCAGGCGAACGTCCACGCCGGTGAGGGCCAGCTTTCGGCGGTAGTAGCGCAGCGTTTCGAAAAACTCCTCTTTGCCGGGGATCTGTTTGGCGATATTAAACTGCCCGCCAATCTCCGCCGCAGCGTCAAACAGCGTGACGCAATGGCCGCGCCCGGCGGCGTTGACCGCAAAGGCCAGTCCGGCGGGGCCAGCACCTACCACCGCAAGGCGCTTCGGTTGTGAAACAGGCACAACCGGCATTTTGGTTTCATGGCAGGCGCGCGGGTTGACGAGGCAAGAGGTGACTTTACCCACGAAGATCTGATCCAGACAGGCCTGATTGCAGCCGATGCAGGTATTGATTTCATCGGCGCGATTCGCAGCGGCCTTAGAAACAAACTCGGCGTCAGCCAGGAAAGGGCGCGCCATCGACACCATATCCGCATCGCCGTCGGCCAGGATCTGCTCGGCGGTTTCCGGGGTGTTGATTCGGTTGGTGGTCACCAGCGGCAGCGCGACATGGCCTCTCAGTTTTTTGGTTACCCAGCTAAAAGCGCCGCGTGGCACGGAGGTCGCGATGGTAGGAATACGGGCTTCGTGCCAGCCGATACCGGTATTAATCAGCGTCGCACCCGCTTTTTCTATCGCTTTGGCGAGGGTGACGGCCTGCTCAAAGTTGCCGCCGCCTTCGACGAGGTCGAGCAGCGACAGGCGGTAAATAATAATAAATTCTTTGCCAACGCGTTCTCTCACAGTACGCACGACTTCAACGGCAAAACGCATTCTGCGTTCGTAGTCTCCGCCCCATTCATCGTCGCGCTGGTTGGTGCGGGCGGCCAAAAACTGGTTAATCAGGTAGCCTTCCGAGCCCATGATCTCCACGCCGTCATACCCGGCTTCACGCGCCAGGCTGGCGCAGTGGGCAAAGTCCTCAATCAGCGTTAACACTTCTTCGTGGCTGAGCTCGTGGGGTTTAAACGGGTTGATCGGCGCCTGAATGGCCGACGGAGCGACCAGCTTAGGCTGGTAGCTGTAGCGCCCGGTGTGCAGGATCTGCAGGGCAATCTTGCCGCCTTCGCGGTGCACCGCCCCGGTCACAATCTGGTGATGCGCCAGCTGGCTTTTGTCGTTCAGCACCGCGCCGTGGGCAACGGTCACCCCGGAGGCCGACGGGGCGATCCCGCCGGTGACAATCAGCGCCACGCCGTGCCGGGCGCGCTCGGCATAGAAGGCGGCAAGGCGCTCAGCGCCGTCCGGCAGCTCTTCCAGCCCGGTGTGCATCGAGCCCATCAGCACGCGGTTTTTCAAAGTGGTGAAGCCAAGATCCAGCGGGGCAAGCAGCGACGAGTAGCTCATAATAAATCCCAATTTGTAACATTATTGTTATGTGGTCGGATGAGTTCTAATTTAGCCGTCGCAGGGCAAAAGGGAAAAGGGGAGTGCGGCGAATGTGATGAGAGTCATATTCCCGCCTCCCCGAAAGCAAAATCAGGCGCGAGCCTCCTTCAGCAGCTTCTGAATAACCTGCTCCTGCTGCTCGTAATTCCCCTCGCCGAAAGAGACATTGCGCAGTTGTCCGCGAGCGTCGAAGTAATAATGCGCTGGCCAGTACTGGTTTCCGAAGGCATTCCAGATCTGGTAGTTATTGTCGGTGACGACCGGGTACGGCAGCTGCCACTTGGCTACTGCCTTTTTCACCGAATCCAGATCTTTCTCCCACGGGTACTCCGGCGTATGCACGCCAATCACCACCAGGCCCTGATCTTTATACTTGTTGGCCCATTCCCGGACGTGCGGCAGCGCGTGCTGGCAGTTAATGCAATCGAAGGTCCAAAAATCGATCAGCACGACTTTGCCTTTCAGCGCCTCTGGCGTCAGCGGCGGGCTATTGATCCATGCGGTTCCCCCGGAAAGCGGCGGCATTGCACTGGTGGGCGCGGGATCCACAATAGGCTGCAGCTTAGGCGCTGGCGTGGTGGTGGGGGAGAAGGCCAGCAGGCGCTGCTCCAGCTTCGCGCCGAAACCGTTGGCGTTTTGCAGCACCGCCGTGGTGCCGGAGGCGATAAACGCCACCGTGGCAAGCATAGCCACGCCAGCCGCGCGACGAAGCTGGGCCATCAGTGCCATTTTTTCACGCAGGCGAGCCAGCAGCCGGTGACCGCAGAACCACAGCAGCGCCAGCATCAGCGCGCAGCCGCTGCCGTAGGCCGCCAGCAGCAGGCCGGTGGTGACAGCCGAAGAGCCGGACAAGCCGAGGCCGAGAATGGCCCCCAAAATCGGCCCCGCGCAGGGCGACCAAAGCAGCCCCACCGCCAGTCCGGCCAGAAAAGCCGACAGCGTGCCGCGAGTGCGGTAGCTTTGGTTGTTGATGGCATTCCCCACCTGCACCGCCGGGCGCATCAGCCGTTCGGCAAGCGCGGGGAAGATGAGCGTGAGCGCGGCAAGCGCCAGCATCCCCAGCGCTACCCAGCGGCCAGCCAGCGTGGCGCGCACGATCCACTCTCCGGCAGCGCCGACCAGCAAAGCTACGGCGGTGAACATGGCCACCATGCCGGCAAGCAGGGCGATGATTTGGCTATTTTTGCCGCGAAATGCAGCGAAAAGCAAAGGAATAACGGGCAGCGTACAGGGGCTTAATAAACTGAGCATACCGCCAAGAAAGGCAATCAGAACGGGCATAACACACCTCACGGTTACAGGATGATTTCGGGGTATTTAACCCGCCTGATGTGTTCGTGATGTGTGGGAAAACCGTCCTGATTGTCAGTTTGTTTGTCGGCGACTCGGCGGCATACAGAGCGATACAATCAGGCTACAGGCAGCGTGATGCAGGCCTGCAAACCGCCCTGTGGCCGGTTAGTCAGCGTTAATTTCCCCCCTAACTGGCCGACAAGCTGGGCGGCTATCGCCAGCCCAAGCCCGGTGCCGCCGGTGTCGCGATTTCTGGAACTTTCCACGCGGTAAAAAGGCTGCAACACGGCGTCCAGCTCCTCCTCGGGGATCCCCGGCCCGTTATCGCACACTGCCAGCGTGACCTGGCTGGCTCCCGCCGTCAGGCTGACTTCAGCGGCGGTGCCGAACTTCAGCGCATTATCCAGCAGGTTGGTCAGAATACGGCGCAGCGCCTGGGGGCGGGTCGAAAGCTGGAGTGACACTTCCGGCGCGGCAAACGTCACGGCTTTGCCAACGTCCTGATAATCGCAGGCAATGCTGTCCACAAACGCCCTCAACTCAATCCGCTGGGGAGCCTCTTCCAGACTTTCCGACGACCTTGCATAAGCGATGCCCTCGCGGACGAGATGCGTCATGTTGTCCAGATCCTGCATTAGTTTGTCGCGCAGTTCCGGCTCGTCGCTCATTTCCAGGCGCAGCTTCATGCGGGTAATCGGCGTCTGTAAGTCATGCGAAATGGAGGCCAGAATTTGCGTGCGTTCTTTCAGGTGCCCCTGGATTCTGGCCTGCATCGCGTTAAACGCTTTGGCCGCGTGTTCCACTTCCAGCGGGCCGCTTTCCTGCATGTCCACGGGGCTTGAGCTGGCGGGTTCCAGCGCTTCAACGGCGCGGGTAAAACGGGTAAACGGCAACACCACCTGGCGCACGGCAAACCACGCGCAAAGCGCCAGCAGGACAAGCTGGATGGCAATCACCACCGGCAGCCAGGTTTCAATCGGCGGCATACGCGGCGTAAGGTCGATGGTCAGCGGCGAGCCGTCGGCCAGCGTCAAATGCGCCTGAATATGGGAGCGCATACCGGGAATGGAGGTGAAATCGAGCTGATAATGCTCGCCCAGCGCCTCGTTCAGAGATGCAATAGCGTCTTTAGAACGTTCGTCGGTGGGTGGTTTGCCCGGTGTCCCTGGCCCAAGAATGTAGTGGTAATTTTCCCGGGCGAGCCGGTCCAGCCAGGCCGGTCGCTCATTGGGCGGCAGCTTGTCGAGGATCGCGACGCTGGTGGCAACGTTGTTTTGCAGGTTATCCAGCATCACGCTGCGGGCGCTGTTCATTCTCTCGAGCGTGGTTAGCGCCAGGGTCAGGCCGTTAGCCAGAAACAGGCCGACGAGAATGATGAGAAACAGCCGGGAAAGCAGAGTTCGGGGCCAAAGCCTCATTCTCGCGCCTCGACGATCGTCACGGGAACGGAAAGCACATAGCCTTCGCTACGCACGGTTTTGATGTAGGCCGGGGTGCGGGCATCCTCATTTAAGCGCTGGCGGACGCGGCTGACCAGTAAATCGATCGAGCGCTCGAATAGCTCTGCATCGCGGCCTTGAGTCAGGTTCAGCAGCTGATCGCGCGTCAAAACGCGCTGCGGGTGATCCAAAAACACGCGCAGCAGGCGATATTCCGCCCCGCTCAGGGCAACGATCGTGCCTTGTAAATCAATCAGATGCCGGGCCGAAGTATCAAGCTGCCACTCGCCAAAAGCGATGATCCTGCCCGCTTCGGTCACCTGCAAATTGGGGGGTAACGCGCGGAAGCGACGAAGGATCGCCTTGATCCGCGCCAGCAGTTCTCGGGCGACAAAAGGTTTTACCACGTAGTCGTCCGCGCCCATTTCGAGGCCGAGGATCCGGTCGCTGTCTTCGTTTCTGGCGGTCAGCATTAAAATAGGCAGATCTTTGTGCTTATCGCTGCGCAGCTGGCGGCAGAGCGTCAGCCCGTCGTCGCCGGGCATCATCACGTCCAGCACCACTAAATCGACGTGCTGCTTATCCAGAACGGAACGCATCTCCTTGCCGTTGGCCGCGCCGCTGGCCCGGTAGCCGGATTTTTCCAGATAGCTGACGATTAGCTCGCGAATATCGCGGTCGTCGTCCACCACGAGAATATGATCGATATGTTCCACCTGGGGCTCCCGGCGCTAAAAGTGAAGGCTAAAACTAGCATAGCCGCCCGGCAGTGAACGGCTATGTTTTTCTTTTTTTACTACAACTTACCGGCATCTACCACTGCCTTCACAAACGCCTCTGGCGCTTCTTGCGGTGGGTTATGGCCGATGTTTCCACTGAAGGTTCGGTGTTCATATTTGCCGGTAAATTTCGCCGCATAGGCCGCCGGTGCAGGATGTGGTGCGCCGTTGTTGTCGCCTTCAATGGTGATGGTTGGCACGGTGATATTCGGCAGCGCAGCCAGTTTTTTCTCATCAGCCGCGTACTTCTGCTCGCCGTTTTCCAGCCCCTGGCGCCAGCGATAGTTGCTCAGGGTAATCGCAACGTGGTCCGGGTTATCCAGTGATTTGGCGCTGGTGTTAAAGGTCTCATCGCTGAACTTCCAGCCCGGCGAAGCCTGCTGCCAGATCAGTCTGGCGAAGTCATGGGTGTTTTTCTCATATCCTGCCGCGCCGCGTGGAGTCGCGAAATAGAACTGATACCACCATTGCAGCTCGGCCTGCGGCGGCAGCGGTTTTTTCCCTGCTTCCTGGCTACTAATCAGATAGCCGCTGACCGACACCAGCGCTTTCACCCGTTCAGGGTGCAGCGCCGCTACGATATCCGCCGTGCGTGCGCCCCAGTCGTAGCCAGCGAAAATGGCCTGTTTGATATGCAACGCATCCATTAGCGCAACGGTATCCTGAGCCAGCGCCGCCGGTTCACCATTACGAGGAGTGGAAGGGGAAAGGAACTGGGTGCTGCCGAAGCCGCGCAGATTTGGCACGATAACCCGGTAGCCCTGCTTTGCCAGCTCAGGCGCTACCGTATCAAAGCTGTTGATGTCGTAGGGCCAGCCGTGCAGCAGAATTACCGGTTGCCCGTCTTTCGGGCCGAGATCGACATAGCCGACGTTCAGCACGCCCGCGTTAATCTGTTTTATTTGTCCGGCATCAAAGCCCGCGGCTTCCGCCTGGCAGGCGAAGACGACCGAGAGAGAAAGAGGGGCAATCAGCGCAGACAGGGTCAGTTTGTTGAACATGATGTTTTCTCCAAAGCCATTAGAAAATGTTCGGTTATCACATCACGAGATTGTAGGTGGTGTGTTTTTTAAACCGCTCTTTTTGCATGGCGGCGTATCTGGCGGGGTCGTGGATACAGTGTGATACAAAGTGTTTTTACCCTCACCCTAGCCCTCTCCCTGGAAGGGAGAGGGGATAAAAAATCACTCACTTAACTAATTCCCCCTCTCCCCTCTGGGGAGAGGGCCGGGGTGAGGGGAAAATTATCCTGCCACTCTCGGTACAAGCCCCGGCGCCTGCCACATCGACGTCGTCAGGCCGCTGTCCACCAACGTTAACTGGTCGGCATACACTTTTTGCCATTTGCGCTTCATCTCGTCGTAAAGCTTGCGGTGCGCCGGATTTGGCGTGAACTCTCGCTGCCACTGCACCAGACGCTCACCTGTACTGGCTAGCGAATCAAAAAGCCCGGCGCCTACGCCAGCGGCAATCGCGCAGCCCAGCGCCGTGGCCTCTTTGACCACCGGCACGCGCACCGGCAGGCCGGTGACATCGCTCAGGATCTGGCTCCACAGCGCGCCTTTTGAACCCCCTCCGGCGAAGACGAGCGAGTCGAACCTCACGCCAGAAAAGCCGGAAATCTGCTCCAGATTACAGGCGGAGACAATCGCCGCGTTCTCCTCTAAGGCGCGGAATAGCGTCGCTTTGTTGCACTTCTCAGGGTCGATGGAAAGGTTAATGAACGACGGTGCGGCGTGGTACCACTGCTTGAAATGCATGGCATCAGAGAAAATGGGCATCACCCCGTGGGAGCCCGCAGGTACCCGGCCCGCCATCTCTTCCATTAGCGCATAGGTATCTACGCCGAGTCGCTCGGCCAGCAGCTTTTCTTCCGCGCAGAAGGCGTCCCGGAACCAGCGCATCGTCAGGCCGGTGAAGAAGCTAATGGACTCCGCCTGCACCATGTTGTGGATGACGTGCGGGTTAATGCGGATGTTCATGTCGGGGTCGGTTTTGATGGCCGGCAGGTTCACCACCTGCTGCCAGAATGTGCCGCCCAGCACCGCCGTCTGCCCAGGCCGGACAATGCCCAGCCCCAGGCAGCCAAGCTGGACGTCGCCGCCGCCCATCACCACCGGCGTGCCTTTTAGCAACCCGCTTTCTTCAGCCGCCTGTGGGGTTATGCCGCCCAGCACGGTGCCGGTTTCTTTGACCGGGGAAAGTATGTCGGCGCGCAGCCCGGCCATATCCAGCAGGGCAGGCCGCCAGTCGCGGGTCGATAGATCCAACATCCCGGTTGTACCGGCGTTAGAGGGGTCAACCGCCAGCTCACCGGAGAGTTTGGCCGCCAGCCAGTCGCTGATCATGGTGATGGTGGCGGCTTTGCGGTAGATATCCGGGCGATGGTGTGCCAGCCAAAGCAGGCGGGGCATGGCGCTCAGCGCCAGCGTCTGGCCTGAAACCTGGTACACCTCGGATTCAAACTGGAAGTCGTGGATCTCTTTCAGCTCGCTGACTTCGCGGCTGGCGCGAGCATCCACGTTTGCGCAGGCCCAGATTGGCTCGCCGTGGCGATCGTACAGCACAATCCCTTCCCGCATAGAGCAACAGGCAACGGCACTTATCGCCGAAGAGGAGAGGTTAGCGTTGTGCAGGGCCTCGCGGATGCAGCGGCAGGCCAGCTGCCAGTTAACGGCGAGATCGAACTCCATCGATCCCGGCACATCTGTCACGCTCAAGTGCTTCCATTCGGCCTGGCCAACGGCTATTTGCTGGCCAGAAGTATCGAAGATCACGGCGCGGATACTGCCCGTTCCGGCGTCCAGTGCAAGTAGATAACTCATTCACAGACCTCTTCCGTCGCTCGTTCAATAAATAAACTCTTATCTATCGCGGGCGATTTGACCGATCTATTTGGATATTTTGTGATCGCTGCACGGTTGCGATGGGCGATCCCTGACTAAGTTTTTGAACACTATCTCTTATTCACTGATGGATCCGGGAGAGAACTTGATGGCAGATCTGGATGATATTAAATATGGAAAAGACTTCGGTATTGGCCAGCCGCAGGAGAACCGGGCGTTTTACCTGAAGGGAAGCGGGGCGCTGGACTGGGGCATGCAGTCGCGGCTGGCGAGGATTTTTAACCCCAGCACCGGGCGCACCGTGATGTTGGCTTTCGATCACGGCTATTTTCAGGGGCCGACAACCGGCCTGGAGCGTATTGACCTCTCTATTGCGCCGCTGTTCCCTGAAACCGACGTGCTGATGTGTACCCGCGGCATTCTGCGCAGCGTGGTCCCGCCTGCCACCAACAAACCTGTTGTGCTGCGCGCCTCCGGCGGCAATTCGATCCTCAGCGAACTCTCGCGCGAAAGCGTCGCCGTGACGATGGAGGATGCATTACGCCTCAACGCCTGCGCGGTGGCCGCGCAAATTTATATCGGCAGCGAGTATGAGCATCAGTCGATCAACAACATCATCAAGCTGGTGGACGAGGGAACGCGCTACGGCATTCCTACGCTGGCGGTTACCGGCGTGGGCAAAGAAATGGCCCGTGACGCGCGTTACTTCTCGCTGTCTAGCCGCATTGCCGCCGAGCTTGGGGCGCAGTTTGTAAAAACCTACTTCGTTGAGGAAGGTTTTGAGAAAGTCGCCGCCAGCTGCCCAGTGCCGATCGTTATCGCCGGAGGTAAAAAACTGCCCGAGCAGGAGGCGCTGGAGATGTGCTTTAAGGCGATAGACCAGGGCGCATCCGGTGTGGATATGGGGCGCAACATCTTCCAGTCTGAAGCACCCCTGGCGATGCTGCAGGCGGTGAAGAAGGTGGTGCACGAGAAAGCATCTGCCCGCGAGGCCTATCAGTTCTGGCTTGAAGCGAAGCATCAGGGAGGTAAGGCATGAACGTCACGCTGGTGGAGATCAACATTAAGCCAGAGCGGGTCGACGAGTTTCTGGACGTGTTTCGGGCGAATCACGAAGGCGCCATCAAAGAGCCCGGTAATTTACGCTTTGATGTGCTGCAGGACCCGGAGGTTTCAACGCGATTTTATATCTACGAGGCCTATCAGGATGAGGCCGCGGTGCTGGCGCACAAGAAGACCCCGCACTATCTCGCCTGCGTTGAGAAGCTGGATGAGATGATGTCTGAGCCGCGTAAGAAGCAGAGTTTTATTGGGCTGCTGCCGTAGGGAATGCCCCTCACCCTGGCCCTCTCCCCATGGGGGAGAGGGAATAAAACAAAGGAAGTGGGTAGTATAGGAAAAACTCCCTCTCCCTGTTGGGGTGAGGGTCACTCAGCTTTCCTGCGCCTCTGCCGTCTCATCCTGCGTCACTCTCAGCCTGTAAAGCGCGCGCTTCGCGCACTCAAGCACATGCTCGCACTGCTCAATGGTCAGCGTTAGCGGCGGTTCGACCCGAATGGTTTTGGCATTATTCAGCGTCCCGGCCACCAGCACCTGCTGGCGGAACATCTGGCTGGCAAACTCGTAGCCGATGTCGTTGTCGCGGAACTCAATCGCCATTAACAGCCCCTGGCCTCGTGCCTCAACAACCAGATCGGGGAACTCACGGGCCAGCGCCCGGAAGCCATCCAGCAACAGTTGCCCTTTCTGAGCCGCCTGAGCAGGCAGATTCTCTTCCAGCAGGTAGTGAATAGTCGCCAGCGCCGCAGCGCAGGCCAGCGGGTTGCCACCAAACGTGGTGGTGTGCAGGAACGGGTTATCAAACAGCACGGAAAACACCTCTTCTGTCGCAACCGTTGCACCAATCGGCATCACGCCGCCGCCCAACGCTTTGGCAAGGCAGAGAATGTCCGGCTGCACGTTTTCGTGTTCGCAGGCAAACATCCTGCCGGTGCGGCCCATCCCGGTTTGCACTTCATCCAGAATCAGCAGCACGCCGTACTCGTCGCAAAGTTGACGCACCGCAGGCAAATAGCCTGGCGGCGGCAGAATCACCCCGCCTTCGCCCTGGATGGGCTCCAGGATCAGCGCGGCTACATCATCACCGGTTTTACGACATTCGCTGAACTGCGTGCGTAATGCCTCGATATTGCCAAAGGGCACGTGGCGGAATCCCGGCAGCAGCGGCATAAATGGTTTGCGGAAAGTGGATTTCGCCGTGGCCGAAAGTGCGCCCAGAGACTTGCCGTGGAACGCGCCGCTGGTAGCAATAAAGGTAAATTTCCCTCGTGGCGACTGGTACGCTTTGGCCAGTTTTATTGCGGCTTCCACGGACTCAGTACCGCTGTTGCTAAAGAAGCTGTATTTGAGTTTACCCGGAGTCAGTGTGGCAAGCGTTTTAGCGAGCATCGCCCTCAGAGGGTCGAGCAATTCCTGGCTGTGCAGGGGCTGCTTTTCAAGCTGATGCTGGACGGCGGAAACAACGACTGGATTACGGTGCCCCACGTTAAAGATGCCGAACCCACCCAGGCAATCGATATACTCTTTGCCCTGGGTGTCGACAAGCGTATTCAGGCTGCTCGCTTGCCACTCTACGGCTCCGTAATCCCCGCCGGCGGTAACGGACTTGCGGTACTCAAGAAAACCCGGATTAACGTGCTGCTGGAAGCTATCAACCACCTCCCGGTTTAGCGCCTTCATCTCCTCATGGCTAAGTGACTTCTTTTCAATAATGTTCAGTGCGTGCGCCGTACAGGCAAGGGCCGAGGCGCTGGAAGGTAACCTGTTCAAAATGTGCTCCTGGGTGTGGCGTATCACGCGATACACAAAATAAGTATTGCAGGGATTGCGCCAGGTAGCGCGCCGTAGGTGAAATCGGGATAAACGCCCGCAGGAGTACATCTGTGCAATAATTAATCACAATAGATGACATTTTGCATGTTTTAATGCTGAGGGCCGATTGAGTGAGCATGACCTTGCTGAGAAGAGATTCGCACCATTTTGGGGCGACATGTTTCCGTATGGCTCAAAAAGGAAAATAAAGATCGGGCTTATTATTGTTTAACATTTCTTAATGGTTAATAGATGCTTATTTATTCTGAAATACCGTATAAAAATAAATGTCCTTATTCGTAAAGTTTTTAATATGGATTGGCCGTTTAGGATTTGTTTAAGTTATGATTCGGCGTGAAAATTAACCCGCGATATTCGTTATCATCAGGTGGTGGATATTAACTTGACCCGTTAAACACAAGGTGTGCATAGCGTGACTATCAATATAAAGGACATCGACAGCTCTTTATCAGAGCTAAATATTGCCATCCGCGATCATTATAACTGGGCAAATAAGTGCCTGCGCCTCAGCCTGCTGGGCGGTGAACCCGATAAAGAAATCAACGATCTGCATTCCCATCAGCATTGTCGTTTCAGCCGCTGGCTGGGGCAGCGTTTGCAGGGGGGGAGTCTGGACCGGGAGTTGATTCTGCTGATTGATAAGCACCACACCGATATGCACGCTGCCGCCCGGGTACTCATGTTATCTATTATCGGCAAACAGGTTAGTGAAGAATTGCTGAATCATTACAATGAAGCGCAGCAAAATTTTATTTCCAGTATCGACCAGTATAAAGAATACCTTTTTTCCTACCGCAATTTGTACGACGCGTTAACCGGCCTGCCGCTACGCCATTTAATGTATCAGGAATTTCCGCTGATACGCTCTCGCTGCGAGCGTGCGGAGCGCAACCTTTATTTGCTGATCATGGATATTGACCGTTTTAAAACGATCAATGACACCTGGGGACACAACGCCGGAGATGATGTGTTGCGCAGCGTCGCATCCATTCTTAAAGGGGCTACGCGTAACGAAGAGCGCATTTATCGCTTTGGCGGCGAGGAGTTTATTATGCTGCTGGAAGCGACCAGTCGTGAGCAGGCAGAGCGGGCCGGGCAGCGCATTTGCCAGCACTTAGCCAGCCAGCCCATCAGCGTGGATGACCAGGCAATCAGCGTGGATGACCAGGCAATCCGCGTGACGGTAACCGGGGGGCTAACCCTCGTCAGTGCGAATGACTCCCTGCACAGCGCCATTGGTCGGGCAGACAAAGCCATGTATTACGGCAAAAACACGGGCCGCAATCGCTGTATTCTGGCTTTGTCTGACGAAGAAATGGTCACGCTGGAATAATACGTTACGCGTTCGCCATCCTGTGTTCCCCGTTTACCAGCGCAGCACGATCGAAGGTGCGCTCAATCACCCCGTTGGCCATAAACGCCGCCCGGTCGGACATATGCGCAATCACGTCGGCATCGTGGCTGACCAGCAGATAGGTCATGCCGTGCTGCTGCTTCAGACGATTGAGCAGGTTGAGGATCTCCGCCTGGACCGACATATCCAGCGCGGAAGTGGGTTCGTCGAGCAGCAGAATTTTGGGGCGAAGCAGCAGCGCACGGGCAATCGCCACGCGCTGGCGCTGGCCGCCGGAAAGCTGGTGCGGGTAGCGTTTTGCCGCCTCGGACGGCAGGCCGACCTGCTCTAATGCTTCCGCCACTCGGGCTTCAATCTCGCTTTCACCATGGATTTTCAGCGGCTCGGCCAGCGTGCGCCAAATCGTGTGGTTGGGGTGCAGCGAGGCATACGGATCCTGAAACACCATCTGCACTTCGCGACGCAGCGCGCCCTGGAAGCGTTTCCCTGCCGCAATGCGGTTGCCCATCAGCTCCACAACTCCCTTCCAGTCACGCTGTAGCCCGGCCAGCACGCGCAGGATGGTAGATTTCCCGCAGCCGGAAGCGCCAATCAGGCTAAATGTCTCGCCCTGTTCAAGAGAGAAACTGGCTCCGGCGACGGCGGTTTTGATCCCGCCTTTGGCGGCGAACTGCACGCTTAGATTATCAACCTTAACGATCGCCATAGGTTTCTCCTGGCTGGAATTCGATGCGGTTCAGCGTCGGTAGCATCTGCCCGTAGGTGTCGGCATTTGGACGGCATGTCCAGAGCGTGCGCGTGTAAGGATGCGTGGCCTGCGGCAGCTCGCTTGCCGCCATTTCATCAACTTTTTGGCCCTGGTACATCACCAGCACACGGTGGCAGTGTTCCGCTACCAGCGGCAGATCGTGGCTGATCAACAGCAGCGCCATTTGCCGCTGTTCGCACTGGGCTACCAGCAGCTCAAGGATTTGGTTGCGCAGGCGGGCGTCGAGCGCCGACGTAGG
Organism: Cedecea sp. Ae19-4; assembly: GCF_059801165.1. Taxonomy (NCBI): domain Bacteria; kingdom Pseudomonadati; phylum Pseudomonadota; class Gammaproteobacteria; order Enterobacterales; family Enterobacteriaceae; genus Cedecea; species Cedecea sp. Ae19-4. Next base: position 859,952 of record NZ_JBCHWG010000002.1, read on the forward strand.
TTCGTCCGCGATCAGCACTTTGGGATTATTGGCGAGCGCAATGGCGATCATCACGCGCTGGCCCATGCCGCCTGACAGTTCGCCGGGGTAACGCATCAGAACCGCATCCGGCAAACCAACGGATTGCACCAGTTCGCGGCAGCGATCGCGGCGTTCGGCAGTGGACAGCTTCTGGTGCAATCGTAGCGCTTCGTCAATTTGCTGCTGCACGCTTTTGACCGGGTTCAGCGCATAGCGCGGGTCCTGCAGCACCATGGCGATGTCACTGCCGCGCAGCTGGTTCCAGCGCCGGGCATTCATGTCGAGCAGGTCGTGCCCCATCACGCTGAGCTGCTCTGCACTCACTTTGCCTGGTTTACGCACCAGCCCCATCAGCGCGCGAGCCGTCATGGATTTGCCTGAGCCGGATTCGCCGACCAGCGCCAGGCGTTCATTGCCCAGCGTGAAGGAGAGGTTGCTGACTACCCGGCTGCCGGGATAGTCGATATTCAGCCCGGAAACGGTAATTCTGTTAGTCATGTTGCGGCTCCAGCACGTCGCGCAGGCCATCGCCCAGCAGGTTAAACGCCAGGCTGCTCAGCAGAATGGCGGTGCCCGGAATGGCGGCAATCCACCATTGGTCGAAAATGACCTGCATTCCGTCGGCAATCATCGCGCCCCATTCGGACATCGGCGGGCGGGCGCCTAAGCCGAGGAAACCCAGACCGGCGGCGGCAAGAATAATCCCGGCCAGATCCAGCGCCAGGCGCACAATGGCGGAAGGCAGACACAGCGGCAGAATATGGCCGACCAGCAGCCTCAAGCCTTTGATGCCCATCATTTCTGCGGCCGCAAGATAATCGCTATGGCGCAGGCGCTGTATTTCACTTCTTGCCTGGCGGGCATAGGCGGGCCAGGTGGTCAACGCCAGCGCCAGCGCGCCGTTAACCAGCCCTGGGCCGAGCATTGCCACAAAGGCAAAGGCCAAAATCAGGCGGGGCATCGACATGACTACATCGGTAAAGCGCATCAAGATACGCTCCAGCCAGCCACCGTAATAGCCGGACAGAATGCCAATCAGCAGCCCAACCGGCAGGGTAATAATGGTCACCAGCAGCACCAGGCCCAGCGCCGGGCGAGTGCCGTAGAGCAGGCGAGAAAGCAGGTCGCGGCCATAGCTGTCGGTGCCCAGCAGATGTTGGGCGTTGGGCGCCTGCAGGCGCGCGGCGGCATCCTGCCAGTTGGGATCGAACGGAGCCAGCCACGGCGCAAACAGCGCGATAAGCACCAGCCCGGTAATGATAATCAGCCCGCTAAGGGCCGCCGGGGAGCGCAGCATGCGTCGCAGAAAAAGAGAAGACGGCATCAGCGGATCCTCGGGTCGGTGGCGCGCACCAGTATGTCGGTCAGGTTATTGATCAGCACAAATGACACGCCGATCAGCAGCGTGCCGCCCATGATGGCGGTGGTATCCCCGGCAAACAGCGCGGTGGTGAGATAGCGGCCAATACCCGGCCAGGAGAAGACGGTTTCCGTCAGCACCGCACCTTCGAGCATGCTGGTGTAAGCCAGAGCGATCACGGTGAACAGCGTGCCGCGAATGTTGGGCAACACATGGCGCACCAGAATCGCCATGTCGCCTGCGCCCTTCGCGCGGGCGAGCGTAATGTACTCTTTGTTCATTTCGCTCAGGCAGGCCGTGCGGGTCAGGCGGGTGATGCTGGCGAGAGAATAATAGGCCAGCAGCAATACCGGCAGAATCAGGTGGTTAATGGCGTTGAGAAACGCGCCTTTATCACCGGAAAGCCAGGTATCGATCAGCACGAAGCCGGTTTTGGCCTCGACGCTGTACTGGTAAATATCGTCGAGCCGCCCAGGCCCGGCGCTCCACTGCAGACGAGCATAGAAGAGCGCCAGCATCAGCAGACCCAGCCAGAAAATAGGCACGGAGTTGCCCAGCAGGGTAAAAGTGCGCACCACGAGATCCAGCGGTGAACCGGCGAACCGGGCGCAAAGCACACCAAAAAGTACGCCAAGTACGCTGCCGACGATAAGCGCCAGGGTGGCGAGTTCCAGGGTGGCGGGGAACGCTGAAAGCAAATCATGCAGCACCGGCTGGCCGGTTGAGCTGGCTGTGCCTAAATCGCCGTGGGCGAGATTGACCAGATAATGCCAGAACTGCACGGGCAGCGACTGGTCCAGCCCCAACTGGTGGCGAACCTGATCGTAAGTGGACTGGCTGGCGTGGTCGCCGACGATTTGCAGCACTCTGTCCACCGGGGACAGCGCAGACAACGCGAAGGTAATCAGCAGCAGGCCAATCAGGGTCAGAGCAAGGGTAAATATTCCCTGAAGCAGGGTGAGCAGCGGACGCCGCAGGCGCTGCGACGAAGGCGAGACTTCGGACATGGGTAACTCTTTTATGCGCTAATGGTGATTAACCCCCCGACCGGCCTCTTTCACGACGGAAAGGGCGGGGCGAGGGGCCGTTCAGTTATTTCGTGACGTTATCGTAATACACCATATCCGCATTCAGGCCCTGCTGGTAGCCTTTGATGTTATCTCGCACCACAACCTGAGTTTTACCCTGGTCAATAAACACGTACGGGGAGCTACGCTGCAGCTCTTCCTGCAGTTTGGTATAGAGATCTTTGCGCTTGGCCGGATCGGCCTCTGCTACGGCAGCCAGCGTTTGTTTATTCAGCTCCGGGATCTGCCAACCGTTCAGCCCGGCCACGGTGCTGGCTTTGCCGTCGTTATAGGCGAAGGCGCTGGCGTTGGAGTGAGCGTCGAAGTAATCCGGGATCCACAGGCGAATGGCGGCCTGGTGCTGTTTCGCGCGTACGCGGGCATACACCTGGCTACCGGCGGCTGGCAGCAGATCAACCTTCACGCCGCCCTGGGCAAAGCTTGCCTGCATGGACTGAGCGATGGTGATAAACGGCGGTTTGTTTTCCACATCCAGCGAGAAATGTGCGTCTTTGATGCCCGCTTTTGCCAGAATTTCTTTCGCTTTCGCCGGGTCAAATTTGAACGGGGTATTTTCCAGCGCGCCCGCGAAGCCGACCGGCAGGAAGCTTTGGTGAACGAAGTACTGGCCTTTCAGCAGATCTTTAGTAATGCCCTGGTAATCCACCAGGTAGCGAGCCGCTTCCCACAGCGCCGGGTTTTTCAACAGCGGGTTGGCGTTGTTGCCGACGTTAAACACTAAATAGTTCTGCTCGGCTGAAGGAATGCTCAGCACCTTCACGCCCGGCTTGCCTTCCAGCGCGCTGGTCTGGTCAGACCCCAAATCACGGGCGATATCGGCGTCACCCTGCTGAATCAGCAGGCGGCGAGCGGCCGAATCGGGCACGTTTTTAATAATAATGTTCTTCACTTTTGGCGCATCGCCCGGAGAAGTCGGGTTGGCATCCAGCACGATAGCCTGATGTGGCTGATAAACGCGCATTTTGAACGGGCCGCTGCCGGCAGAGTGCATTTTCAGCCATTCGTTGCCGAAGTCACCGGCTTTCACGTTTGGCTCAACCGCTTTTTCATCCACGATAGAGGCGATAGGCGTGGAAAGAATATTCAGCGCAACCGCCGGGCTGACGTCCGCGGTCCAGTGCACTTCCAGCGTGTGGTCATCCACTTTCTTCAACTGGCTGGCAATGTTGTCAGGCTGCCAGCCCAGTACGTTCAGGATAAAGGCCGGGGATTTGTTCAGCGTGACCGCGCGGGTGTAGGAGAAGATCACGTCTTCCGGGCGCAGCGGGTTGCCGGAGGCAAATTTAGCGTCTGGGCGCAGCTTGATGGTCAGTTTCTTATTGGCCGCATCGCCTTGCCAGCTGGCCGCCAGAATCGGCACGACTTTGGCCGGGTCCGTGCGGTCTGCCTGCACCAGGCGCTGATAAAGGCTCGGCACGGTCTGAATACTTGAGAGTTCGTTGGCTTCAGCCGGATCAAGGCTGACAATGTCATCCAGCCCTTGAGCTACCACCAGGGTATCCGGCGGCGTGGCAGCGTGGGAAGCCGCAGACAGCGCAGCCAGTAGCAGTAATGGCAGAACTTTTTTTTGCATGTGTGTACCCTGTAATTGTGTTTTTTATCGACTTTTCTCTGTGTATTTACGTTAGGTGAGTTATCTCAATTCACAAAGTCAAAATTGCGCTTTGCATATAAATATACGATATATCCAATGCGATAAAGTGCTGAGAACCTGACGGCCACTTGCTGTAAGGGAGTGTCAATATCGACGATGATAAAGGTTCGGTTAAGCTTCCGTTCACCGTACCTGTTTTCTCCCTCGCCCCTTTGGGGAGAAGGCCGGGGTGAGGGGCGTGGCGTAATGCCACCTGAGACATTCACATGTCCGGTAGCGGAAGATAAAACTGAACGGACCCCGATCCGCCCCAGCACAATCGCTTGTGTTTGTGACGAAGAGGCGAAACAGAAAAAAGGCCAAAAAAAGCCCCCACGCGCTGGTGAGGGCTTCTCTATTCATCCCCTATCCCGCAAGGGGAGAGGGGCAGGGTGAGGGGAAAAACTACTCGTTAATCCTCGGATGCTGATCCACCAGCAGAGCACGCTTCGCCTGCAGTGTTTCGATTTCCTTATCCAGGTCCTCAATTTTCTGCTCGATATTGTCGTGATGCTCCTGCACGATTTCACGCGCTTCGGCAATATCAGACGCCGCAGGCGTCGCGCCTTTCAGCGGCTTATTGGCGGTCTCTTTCATGGTGATCGCGGTAATCAAGCCGATAATCGCCACCACCATCAGGTAGTAAGCCGGCATCATCAGATTTTGCGTACTTTCGACCAGCCATGCGGCAAGCGTTGGTGTCAGGCCGGCAATCAGCACCGAAATGTTAAAGGCGCTCGCCAGGGCGCTATAGCGGATGTGGGTCGGGAACATCGCCGGTAAGGTCGAGGCCATCACCCCAATAAAGAAGTTCAGCACCACCGCCAGCACCAGCAATCCGGCAAAAATCAGCCCAATGGCTCCGCTGTTAATCAGCATAAAGGCCGGGATAGCGAACGCGAACAGGCCAATACTGCCGAGGAAGACGAACGGGCGACGACCAAAACGGTCGCTCAGCAGGCCGATCATCGGCTGAACGAACAGCATCCCCACCATAATGGCGATGATGATCAGCACCCCGTGCTCTTCCGAGTAATGCAGGTTATGGGACAGGTAGCTCGGCATGTAGGTCAGCAGCATGTAATAGGTCACGTTGGTTGAAATCACCAGACCAATACAGACCAGCAGACTGCGCCAGTGCTTAGTAGCAATCTCTTTGAACGAGACTTTTGGCCCTTCGGCCAGGCCTTCACGATCGCCTTGCTCCATTTTCTCAACGTGCTGCTGGAATGCCGGGGTCTCTTCCAGCGCATGGCGCAGATAAAGCCCGATAATACCTAACGGCAACGCGAGGAAGAACGGAATACGCCACCCCCAGTCGAGGAAGTTTTCTTCGCCAACGATAGCGGTAATCAGCACAACCACGCCCGCGCCGCAGACGAACCCGGCTATCGAACCGAAGTCCAGCCAGCTGCCCATAAAGCCGCGTTTACGGTCGGGAGAGTATTCGGCTACAAAAATAGACGCGCCGGTATATTCCCCGCCGACCGAGAAGCCCTGGGCCATTTTTGCCAACAGCAGCAGGATAGGTGCCCAGATGCCGATAGTGGCGTAAGACGGGATAAGCCCGATGGCAAACGTACTGAGCGACATGATGACAATGGTGATAGCCAGGATTTTCTGACGACCGTATTTATCCCCTAGCATCCCGAAGAACAGTCCACCTAGCGGGCGAATCAGGAAAGGAACAGAGAAGGTCCCCAGGGCGGCAATCATCTGCACGCTAGGGCTGGCGTCCGGGAAGAAGACTTTACCCAGAGCGTAAGCAACAAAACCGTAAACACCGAAATCAAACCATTCCATCGCGTTGCCCAGTGAAGCGGCAGTGATGGCTTTTTTCAGACGCGCATCGTCAATGATAGTGACGTCACTGACCTTGATCGGTCTGACTTTCTTTTTCCTTTTTAACATTCTTTATCCTCGTGTTTTCCTTGCGGGGGTAAAAATTCCCTCTGTAAGTGTAGTGCGCCGCGCAATAAGCGCTGGCGAAAACTGCAGCACTCAGATGAGGCGGCAATAAAGCGAAGTGAAAAGTAATAACCTATTAAAACTATGTGAAATGCAACGCTTAAACTAGTCTCATAAATTATGTGGCTAATACTTAGAACTGTGATCAATATCAAATTTTTTAACTAAAGTAAAATTTCGCTACGCCGAAATAACATGCATACCACCAAAGAATTAACATCTGGATAACCTCTCAAAGGGAGTTGCTATGTCCGCCCATGTGCCGGTCACCCAGCGTGAATACACGCTTGATGACGATACGACCCTGATGTCCACCACCGATCTGAAAAGTTACATTACGCACGCGAACGATACCTTCGTGCAGGTCAGTGGCTACTCGCTACATGAGCTAAGCGGCGCCGCGCACAACCTCGTGCGACATCCCGATATGCCCAAAGCGGCCTTTGCCGATATGTGGTTCACCCTGCAGCAGGGCGAGCCGTGGACGGGCATCGTGAAAAACCGCCGTAAAAACGGTGACCATTACTGGGTACGTGCCAATGCGGTGCCGGTGGTGCGTCACGGCAAAACCACAGGCTATATGTCTATTCGCACCAAAGCCTCGCCGGAAGAGATTGCCGCTGCGGAGCCGCTCTACAAGGCGCTGAACGAAGGCCGCAGCAACAAGACCGTCTATAAAGGCCTGGTGCTGCGTAAAGGGCTGTTCGGCAAGCTGCCGACTATGTCTCTGCGCTGGCGTATTCGCGGGTTAATGAGCGGTTTGTTTGTTCTGCTCATGGCCTCGGCGTTTGCCCTCGGGCAAAGCCCGCTGCAGATGTTAGCTATTGCGGCATTTACCGCCTTAGCTTGTGTATTACTGGAATGGCAAATTGCCCGTCCGCTGGAAAACGTGGCTCGCCAGGCGCTGGAAGTGGCCACCGGCAACAGCCACCGCGTGAAGCATCTTCAGCGCAGCGATGAAATCGGGGTGATCCTGCGCTCCATCGGCCAGCTTGGGCTGATGTGCCGCTGGCTTATCAACGACGTCAGCAGCCAGGTCGCGAACGTGCGCAGCGGCAGCGAGGCGATGGCCAAAGGGAATGACGATCTGAATGAACGTACCCGCCAGACGGTGGTTAACGTGCAGCAAACGGTGGCGACCATGAACCAGATGGCGGCGTCGGTGCAGACCAACTCGGAAACCGCCTCGGCGGCAGACAAACTTTCCAGCTCCGCCAGCGACGCGGCGGCGCAGGGCGGGCAGGCGATGGAAACCGTGGTCACCACCATGGACGACATTGCCGACAGCACCCAGCGCATCGGCTCCATCACCAGCCTGATTAACGACATCGCCTTCCAGACCAATATCCTGGCGCTTAACGCGGCGGTAGAGGCGGCTCGAGCAGGTGAGCAGGGCAAAGGGTTTGCCGTGGTGGCCGGGGAAGTGCGTAACCTGGCGCAGCGTAGCGCCAGTGCGGCCAACGATATCCGCAAGCTGATTGACGCCAGCGCCAGCAAGGTGCAGTCCGGCACGGTGCAGGTGCATGAGGCGGGGCGCACCATGCAGGATATTGTAGCTCAGGTGCAGAACGTCACTCAGCTTCTCGGGCAGATAAGCCACGCCACGTCAGAGCAGGCGGATGGCCTGGCGGACATTACCCGCGCGGTGGCAGAGCTGAACGCGATAACGCAGAAAAACGCTGCGCTGGTGGAAGAGAGCGCGCAGGTCTCGGCGATGGTGAAGCACCGCGCTACTCGCCTCCAGGATGCGGTCACGGTTCTGGGTTAAGGTGTTTCCGGCGGTTAGCCAGCGCTATCCGGCTGGCTCCGCTTATACAGGCGGCGAGGGTGACCAATCTTGCCGTACAGCATTTCGACGCTGAGAAAGCCTTTTTCCACGCAGTGTTCCAGGTAGCGGCGGGCGGTGGTTTTGCTGAGTTTGGTTTCGCTGACCACGTCGTCTACCGAGAAACAGCGCTGAGCTTCGGCTTCGCGAAACAGGCGCTGGACCAGCTCCAGCGTGTTCTCCTCGATACCTTTGCTGCCCGCATCCAGCGGGGCGTTGCGCGCCTGCAGCTCATAAAGCTTATCGACGTTCTGCTGATCCACCACTTTCCATTCGCGCTGCTGCTGGCTGAACTGCACGAAGCGCTCCAGTGAGTGGCTCAGGCGCTTCCACGAGACCGGCTTGAGGATGTAGTCAAACGCGCCGCTGCGAATCGCCTGGCTGCAGGTGTCCATATCGCTGGCGGCGGTAATGAAGATCACCGAGCAGGCGTGCTGTTTTAAAAGGTCGCTGCCAAACAGCGTGATGCCTTTCCCGTCCGGCAGATAGTTATCCAGCAGGATAAGCTGCGGCTGCTTTTCCAGCATCAGGCGCTGGGCGGCCGCCAGGCTGTTGGCTATTCCCACCAGGTGCAGGTGGGGATGCTTATCAATCAGCTCCGCGTGAAGTTCGGCCAGTTCGCTCTCATCCTCCACGATAAGCACGTTAATCATTTCATTTTGCATACTCAAAAGCCTTACGTTGGGCTGAGGTCGCTCCCCGGAACGACAACATCTGGAATAAATACTGAGAACACGGTGCCGCTCGGCAGGTTATCGGAAACCTCCACCGTGCCCTTCGCCAGCGCGACGTAGCTGGCGATCAGGTGCAGGCCGAGCCCGTGGTCGCCGTGGGTTTTGGTGGTGACGCCCGGCGTGAAAATATGGTCACGCAGTTCAGGCGCAATGCCGACGCCGTGGTCGGCCACCTCGATGACCAGCTCCCGGTCGTTTATCACGATATAGACTTCCACCGGCTGGTGCTCGCCTTCGGCGCGCTGGGTGGCCTCGATGGCGTTATCCAGCAGGTTACCAATAATCGAAATCAGCTCGGATTCCGGCACGTTGCTCGGCATTCTCGTCATGCTGCAGGCCGGATCGAACGCCAGCGACACGCCTTTCTCACGCGCTCTGGCGTATTTGCCCAACAGCAGGCCGCACAGCGTGGCGGAACAGAAGCGTGCGGAGACAAAATCCAGCACTTCCTGGGCGTGCTCGGACTGCGCTTTGATATAGCGTTTGGCGTCATCGTAGCGAGCCATGTGCAGCAGCCCGGCGAGCGTTGCCATGCGGTTAAGCTGCTCGTGCCGCATGATGCGTAGGTTGTCCACGTAGCGTTTCACCTGGCTGAGCTGGAAGCTCAGGCTATCAATATCTTTGCGGTCGCGGAAGGTGATCACCCAGCCCTGCAGCACGCCCTCAAGCTCGATACGAACCCGGCTGGCAAGCACGCTGAGATCGTTAAAGGCGCAGATTTCATCGTGGGTATCTCGCGCCAGCATGACTTCAGGATCGAAGAACGTCACCGGCTGGATCACCTCGGCAATCTGCTTGCCGCGGATCTCGCGTGAAGGCTGTTCCAGGCCCAGCAGTTTCTTCGCCGCCTTGTTGATCACCTCGATCTGCGAGCGGCTGTCGATGGCGATCACGCCTTCGTAGATCGACTCCATCATCGCTTTTTGCTGGCGCACCAGCAGGCTGATCTGCCGCGGCTCCAGCGAGAACATCTGCCTTTTGATACTGCGGGTGAAGTACCAGGAAAAGATAAACAGCGCCAGCAGCAAAATGATCGCCGCCAGCAGGATGTTGATCACCTTGCCGGACGTGACGTCATCGAGGTAGCTCTTCAGGTAGCCCACCGACACAATGCCAATCACCTTGCCGTGCTGGTCGAAGATTGGGGCTTTGCTGCGCAGCGACAGGCCGAGGCCGCCTTTGCGCAGCGTGGTGATGCTTTTGCCCTGCAGCACTTCCTCATTATCGCCGCCGACCAGCGTTTTGCCCACGCGGTCGGCATGCACGGAATGATAGAGATGAATGCCGTGCTCGTCGCCGATGACGATAAAGCTGGCATCGCTATGCACGACCAGCTTTTGCATAAAGTTGTGTATTGCCGGAATATCTTTTTTTTCCACCGACTCCTGCAGGGTAGGAATTAAGGCAATCTCTTCCGCCTGAATTCTCGCCCGGGTGCTCATTTCCTGATAAAGCTGGCGGCCAACGTCGAAATAGTAATAGGTTCCGAGCATGGCAAAGAGCACGGAAAAAAAGGCAACCAGGTAGATAAACAAGCGTATCTGAAAGGAAACTTTCATAGGCCAGGCGTGTATTCAGTGAGGCAAAATGGCAGCTTAACACCGATGCCCCGCTGGCTGCGCGGCTTTGAACGAAAGTTTGAACAACCTCACGCAACGGCACTTTTCGTTAATTTCAGCCAATTTTTTTGCACTCTCTTAAGGTTTGTCTAAGCCGGGAATAAAAACCATAAAAACCACGAAGAAATAAAAACCATTAACGCCATAGATGCCTTTAAATTAACGGTTTTAATCTGCTACCCCTCACATTACAGGGGTATTTAATCTTTTAGTCTGCCCCGACAAATTAAAAAAAGGGGCTTGATATGAGCACGACCGATGATTCCTACAACATCATTCCTGAATCCATTGATATTAATAAGCCGACGCTCAAAGAGCGCTGGTGGCATATTCTCGACAGTTGGAAAGTGGGGATTATCCCGCTGCCGCTGTTTGTGCTGGCAGGGGCGCTGATCGCCATCGACTGCCTCGGCGGTAAACTGCCGAGCGATATCGTGGTGATGGTGGCGACGCTGGCCTTCTTCGGCTTTGCCTGCGGCGAATTTGGTAAACGCCTGCCGGTGATCGGCAAAATGGGTGCCGCCGCCATCTGCGCCACCTTCATCCCTTCCGCGCTGGTGTACTACGGCCTGCTGCCGGACGTGGTGGTGGAGTCCACCACCAAATTCTATAAATCCACCAACATCCTTTACCTCTACATCTGCTGCATCATCGTCGGCAGCATCATGAGCATGAACCGCACCACGTTAATTCAGGGCTTCCTGCGTATTTTCTTCCCGATGCTGTGTGGCGAAGTCGTGGGCATGATTGTTGGCATGGGCGTTGGTCTGGCGCTGGGCCTTGAGCCGTTCCAGATCTTCTTCTTCCTGATCCTGCCGATCATGGCCGGGGGCGTTGGGGAAGGGGCGATCCCGCTTTCCATCGGCTACGCCACGCTGCTGCATATGGATCAGGGCGTGGCGCTGGGCCGCATTCTGCCTATCGTGATGCTGGGCAGCCTGACGGCGATCGTTATCTCCGGCTGCCTGAATCAGCTGGGAAAACGCTTCCCGCACCTGACCGGCGAAGGTGAACTGATGCCGGGTAAAACCAACGGCGGTGAAAAAGAGCAAACCGCCGCCCTGTTCAACGGCAAAGCAGATGTGACCACTATCGCTTCCGGCGCGCTGCTGGCGGTGCTGCTCTACATGGTGGGTATGCTGCTGCACAAACTGATTGGCCTGCCGGCTCCGGTCGGGATGCTGTTTGTCGCGGTGCTGATCAAACTTTGCCACGGCGTTTCCCCACGCATGCTGGCGGGCTCGCAGGTGGTTTATAAATTCTTCCAGACCGCCGTGACCTATCCAATTCTGTTTGCCGTGGGCGTCGCCATTACGCCTTGGAATGAGCTGGTTGACGCTTTCACTATTACCAACCTGCTGGTCATCGTCAGTACCGTCAGCGCGCTGGTGGCGACCGGTTTCTTCGTCGGTAAAAAAATCGGTATGCATCCCATCGACGTGGCCATTGTGTCCTGTTGCCAGAGCGGGCAGGGCGGGACCGGCGACGTCGCCATTCTGACCGCCGGTAACCGCATGTCGCTGATGCCGTTCGCCCAGATTGCAACCCGCATTGGCGGGGCGATCAACGTCTCGGTGGCGCTGCTGGTGCTTGGCAACTTTCTTGTCTGACTTTTGATTAACCAGGAACTGTTATGAAACTCGCAAGTTATGTACTTCAGGGCCAGCGGAGCTACGGCGTGGTAACGCCGGAAGGCATCGTTGACCTGGGCCGCCGTTTAGGCTCGCGTTTTGCGGATTTAAAGGCTTTGCTGGCGGCAGACGCGGTGCATGAAGCGCTGGCGTTTGCCGGGCTGAAGGCCGATGTGGCGGCGTCAGACGTTCGCTGGCTGCCGGTCATCGAACGCCCGGAGAAAATTCTCTGCGTCGGCATGAACTACGCTGACAAGCGCAAAGAGTTCGACCAGCACAATCCGGCTCCAACCCTGTTTGTGCGCTTTGCAGACTCCCAGACCGGGCATGACTCCCCGGTGGTGAAACCGCATCACTCCAGCGAGTTCGACTATGAAGGCGAGCTGGCGGTGATCATCGGCAAAGGTGGGGTGAATATTTCTGCGGCGGATGCCCTGAACCACGTCGCGGGCTACAGCTGCTATATGGACGGGTCGGCGCGCGACTGGCAGCACACCTGGTTTACCGCCGGGAAAAACTGGCCGCAGACCGGGGCTTTTGGCCCGTGGATGACCACGTCGGATGAAATTCGCGATCCGCACGATCTGGCGATCCGCACCTGGCTGAACGGGCGCATGGTGCAGGAAGACAACACCAGCAGCATGATCCACAAGGTTGCCGAGCTTATCGAATACATCTCGACTTTTACCTCGCTCAGCGCGGGGGACGTGATCATCACCGGTTCTCCCGGTGGCGTCGGCAAAAAGCGCACGCCGCCGCTGTTCATGCAGCCGGGCGACCGCATTGAAGTTGAAATTGAGCGCATTGGCCATCTCAGCAACGTGATCGTTGCGGCCCGCGAGCCTCTGGCTTCCGGGGCGGTGGCGCACTAACGCTATGTTCCAGCCCAACCCCATCGAGTTCAGTACCGTCGATCCGCTGCGGCAGCCGCAGGCGCTGGCCGCCATTCGGGATCTGCTGGGGCGGAACCAGCTCGGGCTGGACGGCGACATTCAGCTGTTCGTCGTCGCCCTTTCAGGGGCAAAAATCGTCGGCTGTGCCGGGCTGGCGTGGCGCACCATCAAATGTGTGGCGGTGGATGAAGCCTGGCGTGGGGATAACCTTAGCGTGCGTTTACTGGGGGAAATCCAGCATATCGCGATGGAGCGCGGGCAGGCGCATTTGTTCCTGTTCACCCGCCCCTACAACCTCGACCGGTTTCGCCAGAGCGGCTTCTGGCCGCTGGTGCAGGTGGATGAGGCGGCGGTGCTGATGGAAAACACGCCCGTCGGCATCAGCCGCTACTGCGCCGGGTTGGAGAAACTGCGGCAACCGGGCAACCGGATCGGCGCCATTGTGATGAACGCTAACCCGTTCACTCTCGGCCACCGCTATCTGGCCGAGCAGGCGGCGCAGCGCTGCGACTGGCTGCATCTGTTTGTGGTACGCGAGGACGCTTCATTTTTTCCGTTCGAGGAGCGGTGGGAGATGGTTCGCCAGGGAGTGGCCCACTTGCCTAACGTGGTTGTGCATCCGGGGTCCGACTACCTGATCTCCCGCGCCACCTTTCCGGGCTATTTCCTGAAAGAGAGCGGGCTTATCGACAAAACCTGGAGCGCAATGGACCTGATGATTTTCCGTGACTACGTTGCCCCGGCGCTGGGCGTGACGCACCGCTTTGTCGGCAACGAACCGTTCTGCGCGGTGACCCGGGAATACAACCAGGCCATGCGCTACTGGCTGGAAGTGCACCGCCACCACAGCGCGGCGTCGATTCAGGTGATCGAGCTGCCGCGAAAATGCCATGCCGCCGGACGAGAGATTTCCGCCTCTGAAGTGCGAGCCTTACTCAAGAGCCAGCAAATGGCCCGCATCCGGGACATTGTCCCGGACAGTACCTTTAGCCATCTCCAGCGGCACTACGCGCGGGATGTGGCCTGAATTTTTTAACCAGGACAAAGCCTTATGAGAATCGTAAAGCAAGCCTTAGCCGGGACGCTGGAGTCCAGCGATCTGCTGGTGAGAGTCGCCCCCGCCGAAGGTGAGTTCAGCCTGATGATACACAGCGAAGTACAAAAGCAGTTCGGGGAGCAAATTCGTCGTGTGGCGGAGCAGACGCTCGCTCAGCTCGGCGTGAAAGAGGGGATTTTTATTCTGGAAGACAAGGGGGCACTGGACTGCGTGATCCGCGCCCGTTTGCAAAGCGCGGTGCTCCGTGCCGCCGATGCCGAACAGATTGACTGGGGAAAACTACAATGAAAAAACTCCGTCGCAGCATGTTGTTCCTCCCCGGCGCTAACGCCGCCATGCTCTCCACCGCTTTTATTTACCGCCCGGATTCGATCATGTTCGACCTGGAAGACGCCGTGGCGCTGCGTGAGAAAGACACCGCCCGCGTGCTGGTGTTTCACGCGCTGCAGCACCCGATGTACCGCGACATCGAAACCGTGGTTCGTATTAACCCGCTTAACACTCCGTTTGGCCTGGCCGATCTCGAGGCCGTCGTGCGCGCCGGAGTGGACGTGGTGCGCCTGCCAAAAACCGACACGCCGGAAGATATCTTCCTGCTGGAATCTCACCTCGAGCGCATTGAGCGTGAGTGTGGCCGAGAGCCAGGCTCCACCAAACTGATGGCGGCGATTGAATCCGCCGTCGGCGTGATCAACGCCGTCGCCATCGCACGTTCTTCCCCTCGTCTGATTGGTATTGCGCTGGCGGCGTTTGATTACGTGATGGATATGCAAACCGAGCGTGGCGACGGCACGGAGCTGTTCTATGCCCGCTGCGCGGTGCTGCATGCCGCGCGCGCCGCCGGGATTGACGCGTTCGACGTGGTTTGGTCTGACGTGAATAACGAGGCCGGGTTCCTGCGGGAAGTCGAGCTAATCCGCAAAATGGGCTTCAACGGTAAATCGCTGATCAACCCCCGGCAGATTGAGCTGCTGCATAACGCCTACGCGCCAACTCAGGACGAAGTCGATTATGCCCGCCGGGTGATTGCCGCCGCCGACGAAGGGGAGCGCAACGGCCTGGGCGTAGTGTCGCTCAACGGCAAGATGATCGACGCGCCAATCATTAACCATGCGCAGGTGGTGCTTGAGCGCGCCGCGGCTTCCGGCGTGCGCCGTTAAGGACAAAACAATGAGCAATATGACCGAACTTTTACACCTTGAGTATCCGCATCTGGCCCATCTGCGAAGCTTCGACGGGGCGCATCAAACCACGCCGTGGCTGGCGGATGCCGAAGCGAAGAAAACCCGTAAGCTTTGCGACACGCTGGAGCAGGCGATTGCCCAAAGCGGGCTGAAGGACGGCATGACCATCTCCTTCCACCATGCTTTCCGGGAAGGCGATCGGGTGATTAATCACGTGGTTGCCACGCTGGCTCGCCTTGGATTTAAAGATCTGACGCTGGCCTCAAGTTCGCTGATGACCTGCAACGAAGCGCTGATTGAGCCCATTCGTAACGGTGTGATCACCCGCATTTACACCTCCGGGATGCGCGGCAAGCTGGCGGAAGCGATCTCTCATGGCCTGATGGCCGAGCCGGTACAAATCCACTCCCACGGCGGGCGCGTGAAGCTGCTGCAGGACGGCGAGCTAAAAATCGACGTGGCGTTTCTCGGCGTGCCGTGCAGCGACGAATACGGCAATGCCAACGGCACCCACGGTAAATCCTGCTGCGGCTCGCTGGGCTACGCCAAAGTAGACGCCCATTTTGCCCGCAAAGTCGTGCTGTTAACCGAAGAGCTGGTGCCGTTCCCCAATATGCCCGCGAGCCTGATGCAGGATGAGGTGGACTACATCGTTCAGGTCGACACCGTGGGCGATCCGGCCAAAATCAGCGTCGGGGCAGCACGTGTCACCAGCAATCCCCGCGAGCTGATGATTGCCCGCACCGCAGCGGAAGTGATTGAACATTCGGGCTACTTCCGCCCCGGCTTCTCCATGCAGACCGGCTCCGGCGCGGCGGCCACCGCCTGCACGCGCTTTATGGAAGAAAAAATGGAGCGTAATGGCGTCGTCGCTCGCTTTGCCCTCGGGGGGATCACCGGCAGCCTGGTGGATCTCCATGAGAAAGGGCTGATCGAAAAACTGCTCGACACCCAGTGTTTTGACGGCCAGGCCGCCGCCTCTCTGGCGCGTAACCCGAACCACGTTGAGATCTCCACCAACGTTTATGCCAATCCCGGAGCGAAGGCCACGAGCTGCGATCAGCTTGATGTGGTGATCCTCAGCGCGCTGGAGATCGATATCGACTTTAACGTCAATGTGATCACCGGATCTGACGGCGTTATGCGCGGCGCATCCGGCGGACACTGCGACGTGGCGAGCGCGGCAAACCTGACTATCGTGGTTGCTCCGCTGCTTCGCACGCGCATTCCTACCGTTGTTAAAAGGGTGACCACGCGCGTTACGCCAGGTGAAAGCATTGATGTGCTGGTGACGGATCACGGCGTGGCGGTTAATCCGGCCCGGCCGGAGATCCGTGAACGGCTTGAGGGTGCGGGGATGAAGATCGTGAGCATAGAAGATCTTTACCAGCGCGCTATTTCCCTGACCGGCGAGCCGAAGCCGATCGAATTTACGCCGCGCATCGTCGGCGTGATCCGCTACCGCGACGGCAGCGTGATCGACGTGGTGCGTCAGGTCAAAGAGGAGTCAGCCCAATGAGTGAAACGCTTGTGGAAGCGGAAGGCGTTACCCTTGCAGCCCTGCTTGAGGCGAAAGAGCGGCGGGCGCACCGGCAGCAAGAGTGGCTGGTTAAGTACCGGCAGCCGGTGCTTTCCCTGACGCTGGTGACGCCCGGCCAGGTAAAGGACAGCATTCGCTACCGCAACTGCATGGCGGTAGCGCTGCAGGCCTGCGACCAGCTGCTGTGGGGCAACCGCTGGCCGGTGCTCGAGCGGCAGGTACTGTGGCTGCCGACCGGGGCCGAAGCGATGTGGAGCGTGGCGCATTCGGCCAGCGAACTTAAGGCGGCAACTGTCGGGCTGGAGCAAACCCATCCGCTCGGCAGGCTGTGGGATGCGGATGTGATTTGCCCCGACAATGGCCCGGTCGGGCGGACTTCGCTGGATTTGGCGGGCCGGCGCTGCCTGGTGTGCAACGAGCCCGCGCATGCCTGTGCACGCTCCCGCCGCCACCCCATGGATGAAGTGACCGCGCGCGTCGAGAGGCTGATAGATGGCTGGTTTGCCAGGGATTAAATCAAATACTGCCGCCGCCCCGGATGTGCCAGCCCTGGCGCGGCAGGCGCTGCTGGACGAGGTGTGGCTAACGCCAAAGCCGGGGCTGGTGGATGCCGCCAACAACGGCTCGCACCGGGACATGGATCTGCCAATGTTTCTCGGCAGCATTGCGGCCATTGGCCCCTGGTTCAGCACGTTCCACGCTTTAGGACGTGAACATGCCGGGCGAGGTGCCAGTGAGATGCTGCGGCTCATCCGTCCGGCGGGCATCGCCTGCGAACAGGCGATGTATCAGGCCACTCAGGGCGTGAATACGCACAAAGGTGGCGTGTTTTCGCTGGGGCTGCTTTCTACCGCCGCTGGCCGTCTGCAGGGGCAGGGCAAAGCGCTAACTGCATCGGCGGTGTGTTCCACCGTGAGCGAGATCTGCAGCGGGATTGTGGAAAGAGAACTGGTCGCGGCCCGGAAGGCTTCTTCCGTTGGCGAAAGGCTTTATCAGCAGTTTGGCCTGACCGGCGCACGCGGCGAGGCGGAAAGCGGATTCCTTACTGTGCGCCAGCATGTGCTGCCTTACTGGCAGGCGGAAAGCTGCCCGAAGCGCCGCCTGCTTGCGGCGATGTTGCGTCTTATGGCTGCTAATCCAGACACCAATCTTGTGTCGCGCGGCGGGCTAAACGGACTGCGCTATGTGCAGCGTTACGCTGCGCGCCTGATTCAGCAAGGCTGGCACGAGGACGATCTTCGGCAAATGGATGCCGATCTTATTGCCCGCAACCTCAGTCCCGGCGGGAGCGCGGATCTGCTGGCCGTCAGCGCTGTTTTAGCGGAAATTGCGGTGTGAAGGCAACGCAGCACGAATTTCATGCTAATGAGACCCGTTTTTGTCTAGTCTGAGGTTTTCACTCTTGATAATAAAAGGAGTACCTCATGGCTCAGACCGCAGAGAAAAACCGTCGCTTTGTGCTGGCGAAGCGCCCGCAGGGGATGCCGACCCGCGAAGATATCCATCTGGAAGAAGTGGCTGTTCCGACGCCGGGAAAAGGTGAAGTGCTGCTACGCACGCTTTTCCTCTCCCTCGATCCGTATATGCGCGGGCGCATGAGCGACGCCAAATCCTACTCGGCGCCGATTGCCATCGGTGAAGTTATTGTGGGGGGAACCGTCAGCCGCGTGGAAAGCTCTCAGCATCCTGATTACCAGCCGGGCGACCTGGTTCTGGCCGACTCTGGCTGGCAGGATTATTCACTTTCCAACGGGGAAGGCCTGCAGAAGCTGGAGAAAAACATGTCTCATCCTTCCTGGGCGCTGGGACTGCTTGGCATGCCGGGCTTTACCGGCTATATGGGGCTGACGGACATCGGTAACCCGCAGCCGGGTGAAACCGTGGTGGTTGCGGCAGCCAGCGGCGCGGTGGGTTCGGTTGTAGGGCAAACGGCTCGCCTTCGCGGGGCGAGAGTTATCGGCATTGCCGGCGGGGAAGATAAGTGCCGCTATGTGAAGGACACGCTGAAGTTTGATGAGTGCCTCGATCACCGTGTCAGTGATTTCGCTGAACAGCTCGCCAAAGCCTGCCCGAACGGCATCGACGTCTACTTTGAAAACGTCGGCGGGGCGGTGTTTGACGCCGTCTTCCCGCTGCTGAATACCAAAGCGCGTATCCCGGTTTGTGGCATGATCAGCCAGTACAACGGCAACAACAGCGCCTTTGAGCACGATCGTCTGCCGGAGCTAATGGCGACTATCCTGAAAAAACGTATGCGCGTGGAAGGGTTTATCATCAGCCAGGATTACGGTCATCGTTACCCGGAATTCTACAAACAGATGAGCGAGTGGATCGCCGCCGGAGAGATTGAGTTCCGCGAGGATATCGTGGACGGGCTGGAAAACACCGTGGAGGCGTTCCAGGGGCTGCTGGCCGGGAAGAACTTCGGCAAGCTGATTGTGAAGGTGGCGGAGTAAAGGGAGGACTCTGGCGGCAGAGTGTCGCCTCTTAGTCAAAATCTTTACGATTATGTAGAGTCGGCTAAGGTTCCGTTCACTTCCAGCCCTGTTTTATATGTAACCCGGCATAGGTGAACGTCTCAGGGGAGTCACCGTCACTCCCCTAAGAACCCGGACTCCCGGCCAAATAAATCGACCGCTGAAGCGGCAGACCTCCGTTTTATCTCCCAGTCCTGGGTCGCCTGAGATGCGTTCCCGACGCTCTCAGCCTCCGGCCGTTCCCGACGTCCGGACCCTGGCCAGTCGGAGAGAAAACGGAGGCGATTTAAGCCGGAACCGTGCCTCGCTTTATACCCGCAGCCACACGGGACGTTAACGTTGCTGCAAGTCTTACAGCCACGCCCTTGTTCCCGGCTCTCAGCGCCCCCGGTGATAGCCGGTGGGTTTACCGCTTCAGCGGCGATGAGCTCGCCGGGCGCCGGGGGTTGTCAGGGGGCATGGCGTAGTGCCCCCTGACACGTTCACTGTCTCTGTACCTGTAGGGTAAAAAGAGATACGGGTGAACGGAACTTAAGCCGCTCTCTTTATAGATAACTTGTGTGAACAGCCAACAGTTTCATGTCCCCCTTAAATGAGAATTTTTTTTATTTCCCTGCTGTACTTGCTAAATGACGGCGGACGTGAGAGATTAGCACCCGGTTTGGAACACAGACCTTATGAAAGCAGTTTTAGTAAAGCAGTCCTCAGTTCAAGCGCTATCTTAGATATCCCTTCTTCTCGAGTCTCCTCCTAAGTGCCCGAATAAGTCCAACTCTGCTGAACAGACCATGTTCGCCGCGTTTAGTGGCTCAAGAAACTGAAAAGGTAATATCTATGTCTAACAAAATGACTGGGTTAGTAAAATGGTTCAACGCTGAGAAAGGTTTCGGCTTCATCTCTCCTACCGATGGCAGCAAAGATGTATTCGTACACTTCTCTGCAATCCAGAGCGACAGCTTCAAAACCCTCGACGAAGGCCAGAAAGTTGAGTTCTCTATCGAGAACGGCGCTAAAGGCCCAGCTGCTGCTAACGTTGTTGCGCTGTAATCCAGCCTGACGTTTCAGAAGTGAAGAAACCCGCTACGGCGGGTTTTTTTGTGCCCGCAGTTTGTAGATGTCTGATATCTTTTGCCCTCTCCTGCCTAATGTTGTGTGTTAAATTGTGATTTTGGTTAACCAATTATCCCTTCCTGATTGACACGCTTGCCGAATTGGCCGAACTTATACGTTATCTTATGCACCAAAAGAGGTGCTTAATCATCAGTGTGTACTGGTCAACCAATTTGAGTTGTGAGGGGATATTATGAAGCAAACCTGGCGCTGGTATGGTCCAAACGATCCGGTCAGTCTGGCCGACGCCCGGCAGGCGGGGGCGACAGGGATCGTCACCGCGCTGCACCACATTCCGAACGGTGAAGTGTGGCCGGTCGAAGAAATACTGAAACGCAAAGCCGTGGTGGAGGCCGCCGGGCTGGTCTGGTCGGTGGTGGAAAGCGTGCCTATCCACGAAGAGATCAAAACCCATCGCGGGCAGTACGATTTGTGGATCGGCAATTACTGCCAAAGTCTGCGTAACCTGGCGGAATGCGGTATCTACACCGTGTGCTACAACTTCATGCCGGTGCTGGACTGGACGCGCACCGATCTCGAATACCCGCTGCCGGACGGTTCCAAAGCGCTGCGCTTTGACCAAATCGAATTCGCCGCGTTTGAGCTGCATATTCTGAAGCGCAAAGGGGCTGAAGCTGACTACAGCGCGGAAGAAATCGAACAGGCAAACCGACGCTTCGCGGAAATGCGCGAGGATGAAAAAGCGCGGCTGACTCGCAACATCATCGCTGGCCTTCCTGGCGCAGAAGAAGGCTACACGCTCGACCAGTTCCGCGCCCAACTGGACACCTACCAGGATATCGATAAAGCGAAACTTCGCGAAAACTTTGCCTACTTCCTTGAGGCAATTATCCCGGTTGCGGAGCAGGTTGGCATCAAAATGGCGGTTCACCCGGACGATCCTCCGCGTCCCATCCTTGGCCTGCCGCGCATTGTTTCAACTGTGGAGGATATGCAGTGGATGGTGGAGGCGGTGAACAGTCCGGCGAATGGCTTCACGATGTGTACCGGCTCTTACGGCGTGCGGGCCGATAACGACCTGGTCGGCATGATTAAACGCTTTGGGCCTCGTATCTACTTCACGCACCTGCGCTCAACGCTGCGGGAAGAAAACCCTAAAACCTTCCACGAGGCCGCACACCTTTATGGTGACGTGGATATGTATGAAGTGGTGAAAGCCATTGTGGAAGAGGAGCAGCGCCGGAAAGAAGCAGGGCAAAGTGAACTGATTCCGATGCGCCCGGATCACGGCCATCAAATGCTGGATGACCTGAATAAAAAGGTGAATCCAGGCTATTCGGCGATTGGCCGCCTGAAAGGGTTGGCCGAAGTGCGTGGCGTTGAGATGGCCATCCAGCGCGCGTTCTTTGGTAAATAGCCCTCACTGGGCCAGGGAATGGGTCAACCAGTTATGCTATAGTCCGGCTCATTCCCTACCTGCCGTGAGTAAAGATGAAACCGCAAATCCAGGACAAACCTGCCGCGCAGCCGCAGCGGCCTTATCAGGAAGTGGGCGTGATGCTGCGCGACATGATTGCGCGACAGCAATACGCCCTGGGGGATCGTCTTCCGCCCGAGCGTGAAATCGCGGCGCTGCTGTCGGTGAGCCGGACCGTGGTGCGTGAAGCGCTGATCATGCTGGAGATTGAAGGGCTGGTGGAAGTCCGCCGTGGGGCGGGTATTTTTGTGGTTGCCATGCCGGATAAACTTGTTAACCCTCCCGTTAGCACGAGCCAGTGCAACGATGCCGGGCCGTTTGAGCTATTGCAGGCGCGTCAGCTACTGGAAAGCAATATCGCGGAGTTTGCCGCCCAGCAGGCCACACGGGAAGATATTCTCAAAATGCGTCAGGCCTTGCAGGTAGAAGAGCAGGAACTGGCTGCCGGGGATAACGAAAGCGGCGACAGGCAGTTCCATCTTGCCGTGGCCGAGGCCACCCACAACAGCATGCTGGTGGAGTTGTTTAAGCAGTCCTGGCAGTGGCGTGAAAACAACCCGATGTGGATCCAGCTGCACAGTCATCTGGAGAACAACCACTATCGGCAAGAGTGGCTCGCCGACCATAAACAAATCCTTGCGGCGCTGATCAAGAAAGACGCCAAAGCGGCCAAACACGCGATGTGGCAGCACCTGGAAAACGTCAAAAACCGGCTGCTGGAACTGTCCGACGTCGATGATATTAACTTCGACGGATATTTGTTCGAGTCCTGGCCGCTGAACGAGCCTGGGCGTTAACCCGGGCTTATTTCACGCGAACTGCCGCTGCAGCAGCTCGCCGCTTTGCTGTAAATCCTGCTGCGGGTTGCGGCCTATCAGCACATATTCATACCCCTTACTGCGCCACCAGACCAGGTTAAGGCCGCGGCGGACTTCGTGCTTCAGCGTAGGGCTGTCGGCTGCCTTGCTGCGGGAAATACACAGCGCCATCGGCCCGTAGCTGGCGTGCAGGTAGGCCATCTGCGCGATGGAGGTGCTGTCGTAGCGCAGCATCCTGACGCTTTTTAGCTCGGCTTCCGGCAGCTCAACTTCACCTTGCTGCAGCCTGAGGCCGATATCCTGCTGCATGCGGTTCAGGCCGTTTTGCAGCGCCTGAGGCGTGACGTTGATGTCCGCCAGCGTTTCGGCGCTGTAAAGCGACATGTACTGCGCAATCAGGTCGCGAATTTCTGGCTCGCCGCTAAGTTTTTGCTCGCCGGGACGAATAAAGCGCCCGGCCAGCACGCCGACGGCGAGGAAGCTGAGGGAGGCGGCGATCAGGCTGCGGCGGCTAACGCCTTGTGTTTGCGGCTTCATGTTCACCGGCTGATGCAGCAGCACGTTGAGTTTGGCCTGCATTCTATCGACTGGCGCTTCTTCCAAAAGTGGGGCAAAAGCCTGTTCCAGCGGCAGATGGCTTTGCATGAGCGGCTCAACGCGCGCGGCCAGATCGGCGACGTTATTCAACTGCTGCTCAAAGACGTGGCGTTCATCCTCGCGCATTTCGCCGTCCAGCCAGGCCACGATAGCCTCATCGCTCCACGGAGCGGAGAAGGATTGACGCGTCATTGGAGCTCCTTCTTCATCGTCGGCATCAGGTGCCTGGCCAGCGTCAGGCGCGCGGCGGCCAGGCGGCTCATCACGGTGCCAATGGGAATGGCCAGCGTGTCGGCTGCTTCCTGATAGGTAAAGCCCTCGACATACACTAAAAACACGGTATTGCGCTGGGCTTCAGGTAGCTCGCTAACCTGCTGCAGCAGCGCGTGATACTGGTGCTTGTCTTCGGTATTTTCGCTGTCTGCCAGCTGGCTCAGTTCGTCGCTGTCGACAAAGCCCTGGCCCTGGCGAACGCGCAGGGCGCGAATTTCGTTGATCCAGATAGAGTACAAAATCGCAAACAGCCAGCGGTCTATCCGCGTCCCGGACTGAAACTGACTGCAGCGCTCTAAAGCGCGCACGCAGGTGGACTGAACCAAATCTTCAGCCACATCACGATTGCGGGACAGCACCATGCCGTAACGCCAGAGGCGGGCAAGGTGCTGGGCCAGCTGTAAACGAACTTCGTTGACGGTGATTTTTATGCCCTCAGCCTTAGGACTCCGGGTGCCCGTCAATGGCGGCTTTTAAATCGCGATACTCCTCGCAGCCGGTTCCGCAGAGCGTTTTAATGGTCGCTAACTGGGCTTTCGCCAGGTCAGGGCGGCCCTTAATCATCCACGCTTCGCCAAGATATTCGCGCACTTTGGCATAGTGCGGATCCAGGGCGATGGAGCGCTGATAATAGCCGATTCCTTCGTCGGTGCGCCCCAATTTTCTTGTGGCGTAGCCCCGGTAGTTCCAGGCTTCACGCGTGTTGGGCTGCTGCAGGGTATCCAGCAGGTTTAACGCCTCCTGATACCGGCCTGATTTTGCCAGATGGTAAGCATATTGCGTCTTGTCGCTGTCGCTTAACATGCTGCTCTTTTCCACGGTACAGGTTTTGGTTTTGCTGTCGTACACCTGGCCTTTCGGGCAGTCCGGCGTTTTGGCATCATCGTCGCCCATGGCGCTGGCGGTGGCGGAGTAGAAAAGTCCGCTGGTCACGAGGCACAGCAAAGGCAGCAGTTTACGAGTTGAAGGCATGTTCATGGTGTCGTCCTGTAGGTTAACGAGAGTGGCCTTTGCAG
The DNA here is from genome assembly GCF_059801165.1 of Cedecea sp. Ae19-4. Taxonomy (NCBI): domain Bacteria; kingdom Pseudomonadati; phylum Pseudomonadota; class Gammaproteobacteria; order Enterobacterales; family Enterobacteriaceae; genus Cedecea; species Cedecea sp. Ae19-4. Next base: position 884,234 of record NZ_JBCHWG010000002.1, read on the forward strand.
GCGGGGAGCATGCGGCGCAGCGTGCCGTCACGCAGAACATAGTGGTGGATCAGGGCGGCGACAGCATGCGCGCCCGCCAGCAGGATCAGCGCCCAGGCCACGTTGTTGTGCAGCATCGCCAGGGTATGGCGCAGCGTCGGATCGATGTTAAACACGTCCGGGACTTCAAACAGGTTGAAGAACCAGAAGGGTTCGCCCTGCGCCCAGCGGAACAGGAAGCCAAGCGTGACCTGAGTCAGCAACAGGATGTAAAGCACGCCGTGCGTGGCATGGGCGGCAAGGCGGAATGCGCCCGGCATCGGCACTTTCTCCAGCTTTCGCGACGGCGAAAAAGCGGCGCTGATGCGCCAGATTAGCCGGACGACCATCACCGCCCCAAGCAAAATGCCGAACGAAATGTGTAGCGATTGCAGGCCTTTGCGAAGCGGAGTGCCGCGCTCAAGCACTTCCCAGACGTGCGCGCTGGCAAACAGAAATATCACGCAGAAGGCGGTTAGCCAGTGGAGGGCCATGCTAAAGGCGTCGTAGCGCTTGTGAGGCGGCGTAGCTTCGGGGGGCAGGTAACTCATGATTGTCTCTTCCTCAGGTTCTTGTAAGGAGTAAACAATCGGGGTGGGGAAATTATTCGGCGAAAACGAAAAAAAAGTCAGGTGCTCCGCAGAGGCCTGACTTGATCGGGGCTGGAGGGCAGCTTAAAGGGCTTTTTCCCACATGGACTGCGGCAGTAAATAAACCGCTTTTTCAGCGTGCTGGCCGTCGGTCACGATGTGTTTGATGCCGCTTGCCATGACGGCCAGCGTCACGTCGAAGGCGTTCAGGCTGTCGCCGAAGCCGGCGGTCAGGTTCAGCATTGAGCCGTTCGCCATCAGATAAAGCGTTTTGCCGTTAAGCTGGTACGCGTTGATAAACGGCATCACTTCTTCGGTCGGATATTGCTGCAGGTAGCCGCAGTCGATCTCTTCCGCAACGTGGCCCACGTTCAGCACAAACACGCCGTCTTTGGCTTTATCCAGTACCGCTGCGCTGACGACTTTTTTCGCCCCGGTGGCGGTGGCGACAACGTCAGTGGTAGCAATCACGTCATGAATATCAACCACGTGCCAGCCGTCATAGGCGGCCTGCAGGCGGCGGGCCGGATCTAACTCGGCAACCATCACCTGGCCACCGTAGGCTTTGGCGGCGGCAGCAACGCCCTGGCCCACCAGGCCATAGCCAATCACCAGCACTTTCTTTTCGTGCAGGGTGAGGTGAGTGGTCTGGAAGAAGGTCTGCCAGGCGGTGAGGCCAACCATGTGGCGGTTATGCAGGCCTTCTTTTACCGGCAGATCGTCCCAGTTAAAGATCGGGTAGCCAGGGCGGAGATCCGCGAGGCGGTTGACCCCGGAGCCGGTTGCTTCCAGGCAGGCAACCACGTCGCCAAACTCGCCACGCTGATGCAGCAGCGTGGTGATGTCCGCTCCCATTTCGCACAGATGCGTTGGGCGCCAGGCGATGGCTTTTTCCCACGAGTCGCGCCAGTCGGCGTCGTTCATATTGCGCCATGCGCTGGCTTCCGCCCCGGCGGCGACCAGGTAAGCGACAACGTCATCCTGTACGGTGGTTGGGTTGCAGGTGGTGAGGAAGACTTTGGCATTTTTCTTCAGCAGGCCTTCAACCAGCGGGATCATTTTCAGGTCGAGATGCATATTGCAGGCGATGCGAACGTGGCTTAAGTCGGGCAGCGCCTGAACCTGTTTGAGGGTGCGAACCATGTGGCGAGTAGACCACGCAATCTCTTTGTTAAACATCTCGTTCTGGGTGCTCACGTCTTTTCCTTATTAATTGTTTTTACTGATTTTTATAGAATATATCATCACGTTAACGGACGTCAGAATAGCAAAACGATGGCCGGTTGTTAATCGCTGAACCCGGCGCGGCAGGCGTGACGTCTGCTTACCAATGTTTTGTTTTTTTCCTCGGTTTCTTCTCTATAGTAAAAGTTTCATTCCCTGATAAAAACGAGAAAAACATGATCAAAAAAGCGCTTGTTATGTTGCTGAGCAGTGCCTTCTTGACCCCGATGATAGCGAATGCCGACAGCACGATAGTCTTCCTGCGCCACGGTGAGAAACCGGCTAACAATAGCGGGCAGCTCACCTGCAAAGGGCTGAATCGCGCGCTGCAATTGCCGTCGGTTCTGCTGAGCCAGTACGGCAAACCGGATGCCATCTACGCCGCCGCGCCGAAAGAGAACAAAACCGGCAGCTCGCTGCGCCCGTTAACCACCATCACGCCGACCGCGATCCGCCTTTCTCAGGCCATCGACCTGCACTACCACGCGGAGCAGACGGATGAGCTGGCGGATGATTTACTGAAAACTCAGAGCAGCGGCCGCCTGACTTTTGTCTCGTGGGAGCACAAAAACCTGGTGATCGCGGCGCAAAAGCTGGTGAAGACAACCGGCGGCGACCCAACCGTGGTGCCAAAATGGCCGGGCAGCGATTTTGATTCGCTGTACATCATCAAACTGGACGATCAAAAGCGATTTAAATCTTTCACCCACGGGGCTGAAGGGCTGAATAACGTGCCGGACAGCTGCGCGGGCGCGAGCTGACAGAAAAGAAAAACCCGTCTGGAAGACGGGTTTTTTTATGCACTTAGCCAAAGAGGATTACCACCACACTTCAGCCTGAACGCCAGCCATAAACTCGTTCTTGCTGTTTTCGTTAAAGCGGAAGTTTGACAGCTCGTTGTCCAGAATATTCAGGTATGTGCCGTAGAAACGAATTTCAGGACGCGAGCCGAGCAGGCTTGGGCCAACCTTCAGAGCGTGATAGAGCGTGGTTTTGTAGCCCGACTCTTTCAGATTTACGCCCTGTTCGGTTTTGTTTTTCTGGGTAAACCAGCTCAGCTCCAGGCCGGTCTGGTTCCAGGTATCCCAAATCCACGCCGGGCGAATCACGGCCCGAATGCTGCTGAAGTCGCTGTGGGCGCCGCTCTCATAGCTATAAACATCGCTACCTTGGGAGTAAACCAGCGCGTTAGCCATGATGATCCTGTCCGCGAGGTACATTTCCCCCTGCGAAATCAGACGCCAGGCCACGCCGTCCGTCTGGTCGCCGTAGTAATATCGGCCCGGTGCCATGGAGTTGCTGGCTCCCGAGAAGTTTGCGAAGCTGCTGGCATAAGAGTTATTGGCCACCTGCAGGGTAAACTCGTTGAAGGTGTCGCGCGGCAGATCCTGGCGCACAATGGCCGTCGCCATCCAGGTGTCCTTCAGTTTAAAGAAGGAGCCGTTATTTTCGTTGTCCTTCTGGTCGTCAGTTTTATTGGCAAAGGCGTATTTGCCCATCAGCGACAGCGAGCCTTTTTCCCACAGCGGAATGTTGCGGTAGCGCAGGTCAACCGAGTTGGTGTTCATCTGCGTGGTGTGGCTGAAGTCGCGGGAATAAACGTCGACGTCGTTGCGGCTGAGGGAGGCGTCAAGCTGGCCGACGCCCAGGTTCCAGTTTTGGATCCCGACGGCCGCCGCCACCTGGGTGGTTAAGGATTTCCAGTCGAGCATCTGGATTTCGTACTCAGGCAGCTTGTGCTTCCCGACCCAGAAGTCTGCTTCCGGCGCAAACGGCAGGAAGCCTCTGGTGGTCAGGAAAATATCGCTGAACTGCATGATGTTTTCGTTGCCATTGTTGTCGCCAAACCAGGCGTCGTTATACTGCTCCCCGACGTTACCGTCGTAGGTCACGATGGCGTTGGCGGTTTTGCCGTCCTGGTTGTAGACGCGCTGGTTCAGCGTTAAGTCGAACCAGCCGCTCATTTCGTTGCCGAAACGACCCAGCGACCCGGCGGCGTAGGTTTGAGCCGACCCGCGATTGGCCGCTGCCCAGCCGGAACGGAAATAACCTTCGTAGCTAAAGCCAATATCATCTTTAATGTATTTACTGATGTCTTTCAGGGTAACGTTTTCTACGGTAGTCTTGCCACCTTCGTTATTGACCACGGCCACTTTTTGCGTGCCTTTCACCGGCGTTGGTGCCGGCTTAGTATCGAGATGATTATTTTCATTCTCGATGTTGTCGGCTACCGGAGAATAAACCGTCTGATTGACCGGGGCCGGGCCAGACTGCACGTTGTTACCGGCTGGCTGCAGTTGGGCGACCTTATCTTTATATATGGCCAATTCTTTCTGCGTTTTATTTAATTCTGATTTGTTTTCTGATAATTGTCTTTCAAGTAATTCCAGACGCTGCTCTACCGTTAATTTTGCTGCCATTACGTGGGTTGAGGATAACGCCAGAAGGATGGATGAAGACAATAAGCTAACCTTCAATAAATTTGAATTCATAGAATGTCCCAGAAGTATAATTATTATTTGCCTCCAGTTTTAATAACCGGAGGCGGGTGGAAATTAAATTGCTATCATCGGTTTATTTATTACTGCGCCGCCTGTGCTGCATTTACCTTATTGGCGGCCATAACGAACGGTAAATAAATTAGCGTGGAGATGGCCAGGCATAGCAGCCCGACAATCAATGCCATCCAGTTCCCCCCGGTGCCGAAGAAGGCGATGAGCGGCCCCGGCGTTGTCCACGGTACGGCATAGGCAATTGGTGGAATAATCTCCAGAGTGACGAAGGTGTAGCCCACCAAAGAGTTGACGAACGGCACCATGATAAACGGAATGATCAGGATCGGGTTCAGCACGATGGGCAGGCCGAAAATCACCGGTTCGTTGATGTTAAACAGGCCCGGCACGAAGGCCATTTTCGCCAGATCGCGGTAGTCGGCACGGCGGGAGGCAATAAAAATAGCCAGCAGCAGGCCGAGCGTCATTCCCGATCCACCGTAGTTGGCGAAGGCGTCGTTGATGCTCCCCCAGGTGATAGGGTATGGCGCCCCCCACGTAGTGCCGTTGGATGCGGCAAAAGAGAGGTTTTCGAGGTTAGCTTCGGAGAAAATAGTCTCGCGAATCGCCGCCGTGGTGTTCGGCCCGTGAATGCCCAGCACCCACAGGAAGTTGGTGACCACGCCAAGCACCAGCACCGCGACGATATTGGTGCCCATGTTTTTCAGCGGGGCCTGAATCAGGTTATAAATCAGTTCGTTCAGGCCATTCGGGGAGATTTTCGTCAGGCAGTAGTTCAGCACCGAGAAGAAGATCATCACGAAGAAGATAGGAATTAAAACTTTAAATGAGCGTGCAACCGCCGGCGGTACGGCGTCTGGCATGGTGATGGTGATCTTCGGGTTGCGCGCCAGGCGGCAGAAGATTTCCCCGGTAATCAGCGCGACAATCACCGCCACAAAAAGCCCCTGCGGCCCCAGATATTGCGTGGTCAGATACGACTGCCCGCCCATCATTTGATAAGGGGTATAGACCACGAAGAACGCGCCGATAGCGGTCAGGCCGCACAGCAAGTCGTCCTGCTGATAGCTGATAGCGATATTACGTGCGACCAGGAAGGCAATCATGATCGACATGATATTCACCGACCCGTTCATCACCGGGGAGAATATGTTTTGGGCTTCGGCTAAGTTAGGGAATAACACGCCGAGATGCAGCAGTGAAGCAATAAAACCATCCGGTGAAAGGATGGCAAAGTTAATCAGCACGATCAGCGAGCTGGCCATAACGATGGGGAACGACAAAATAAATGCATCGCGGATGGCCGAGACGTGTATCTGAGAGTTTAATTTAATCGCAATAGGAACAAGGAGCTTTTCCATACCGCGCTCAAAGGCATTCATAATACTCATGATGCGCCCTTTATCATTAGAGAGATATTGACTGATGATATAAGTTTATTGGTGAAGCCTCTGCTTAATAGCAGGTCGCGTAACGATAAACCTAATCAATTACCCATTGGGTTGTTATTTTGGCTGGAAAGCTTAGCGTTCACCGAGTAAATTCAGTGCGGAATCAAGAACTGATTTGCCATCCATTTGCCCGTAATACTTCATGTCGATTACCGCTACCGGAATTTTCCCCTGGGCGATTTCTTCTATTTCACTTTTTTGGAAGCGAACCTGAGGTCCCAGCAGAACAACATCTGCTTCATTTCTTTTAATTCTTTCTTTCGCCTCGGCAATCGCCAGTGCATTAATATTGACCGAAATATTTCCCGCGCTGGCGTGATCCTGCATTCTTTTCACCAGCATGCTGGTAGACATCCCGGCCGCACAAACCAATAATATATTCTTCATTTTTCCCCTTAACGCTTCGTAGATAATCAACCAGCGGCTAACTTAATGAATATCAATGCGTTCATCTGCCATTTCGATCACAGTTAGTCATGCCCGAGTGGTGCAGAAAGCAAAGTGAAAATGGACCTGTGTTGCGCTTTTATTATGACTCGAACGGTAATTGACTGTTTTTAAATAAGTTCAGGAGGTTCAAAAGTGGTATACAAAGATGTTGTTAACTTACTAAAAAACAGGATCAGCAGCCCAACTTATCATATCGGCGACATCCTCCCTTCGGAGAAAGAGCTGGCTGAGTTCTACAATGTGTCACGTAATACCTTGCGTAAAGCATTGAAAGTACTGGAAGATGAGGCGTTGATTGAGCGTAGGCACGGCTCCGGCACCTATGTGCGAAATAAACATTTTCAGGCTTCGGTTACGCATCTGGACAGCTTCACCGAGATTGCCCGAAGTGAAGGGAAAAAACCGTCCAGCCAGGTGCTGAGATTTGAGCTGCAGCAGGCATCGGAAGAGATTGCCAGCCGCCTGCAGCTGGCCATCGGCGAACCGGTCTATTACGCCAAACGACTGCGCCACATCGACAACGTGCCGATGCAGCTGGAAGAGACCTGGCTGTCGGTGAACCGCTTCCCCGACCTGACGGTCAACCACATGAAGCGTTCGAAATTTTCCTACATCGAAGATGAATGCGGCGTCAAAATTCACGGTTGCTACGAGGCGTTTCAGCCCATTCTGCCGTCAACCGAGATTGCCAAAATGCTGCACATCAGTACCCGCGACCCGATTATCCGCATGGAAACCCAGTCCGTTGACGCCAGCCACAGCCCGATTGATTACTCGATCCTCTACACCAACGTGTTCGAGTTCCAGGTGAAGTATTTTTTGCCTCGTAAGGCGGGCTAGCCGCTGTGGCTGACCTTGTATTCGCCACGTCGGTCACAGTTCTGCTTTAAAAAGAGGTTCAATAATGTTCATGAAAATGAACCTGTCGATTCTGAAAGATGAATATCAGCGGTAACTCACTGTATATCATATCTTTTGACAGGTTCAAAAGTTGTTCAATGTGTTGTCCCCCTTCTATTGCCTGATGCGCCTCCCATTGATTAAGATTTTCTTCGTTTTCAGAACTGATAATTAAAAATTGAACTCGTCAATTTTTGTATTCCTTTTACCAGGCATGAATATGACCGGTGCGAAATAGTTTCCTCGTTTCAGTGGAAATAAATGATGAGCCGGAAATATGCAGGAGGAATTAGCGTATGAATATCGCCGCATTTGATATCGGTGGTACGGCTTTAAAAATGGGGATCGTCAACTCGCAGGGCGAGATACTGGCAAAAGGCAAAGAGACGATCGACGACAGCGATGGCGAGCAAATTTTACAGGCCATTTTAGCGTGGATTGCCGAGCATCCCGGCTGTGAAGGCGTGGCGATCAGCGCCCCTGGCTATGTCAATCCGCACACTGGCTTTATCGAAATGGGCGGGGCCATCCGCCGCTTCGACAACTTTGCCATCAAAGAATGGCTGGAAGAAAGCACGCAGCTGCCTGTTGCCATCGAAAATGACGCCAACTGCGTCCTGCTGGCTGAACGCTGGCAGGGGAAAGCGGCGGGGATGAGCAACTTCCTCGTACTGACCATCGGCACCGGCATCGGCGGAGCGATTTTCTGCAATAACCAACTGGTACACGGCGCGCGCTTCCGGGCGGGAGAATTCGGTTACATGCTGACCGAACGCCCTGGCCCACGCGATGTTCGCCGCTACACCATGAACGATACCTGCACCCTGAGAACCCTGCGCAAAGACTACGCGGAGTATGTCGGCAAGCCGCTTGAGGCCGTCTGCGGGGAAGAGATTTTCGACCGCTTTGATGCCGGCGACGTGGCGTGCCAGCGTATGGTGAACGCGTTCTTCAACGATCTCGGCACCGGGCTTTATAACCTCGTCAATCTGTTCGATCCGGAAAAAATCCTGCTCGGCGGCGGCATTGTGGAACGCCCAGGCTTCCTTGCGCTGCTGCGCGAACATCTGGCCTGGTTCACCCTCGACGACTATATCGACACCGTCAGTCACGGCAACGATGCCGGACTCATTGGCGCGGTCTACCATTTTAATCAGCACTATCGGTCGCAGCATGCGATCTCTAATTAAGGGAGAGAATATGTCTGGATTCAAAGAAGGTTTTCTGTGGGGCGGCGCGGTTGCGGCGCACCAGCTGGAAGGTGGCTGGAAAGAGGGCGGCAAAGGCGTTAGCGTTGCGGATGTGATGACGGCCGGCGCCCACGGCGTCCCGCGTGAAATTACCGATGGCGTGCTGCAGGGGAAAAACTACCCTAACCATGAAGCGATCGACTTCTACCACCGCTACAAAGAAGACATCCAGCTGTTTGCCGAGATGGGCTTCAAATGCTTCCGTACCTCTATTGCCTGGACGCGTATTTTCCCGCTGGGCGACGAGCTGGAGCCGAACGAAGCCGGCCTGCAGTTCTATGACGACCTGTTTGACGAATGCCTGAAGCACGGCATTGAGCCGGTGATTACGCTGTCGCACTTCGAAATGCCTTACCATCTGGTCACCGAATACGGCGGCTGGCGTAACCGTAAGCTGATTGATTTCTTCCTGCGCTTCTCGAAAGTGGTGTTCACTCGCTATCAGCACAAAGTGAAGTACTGGATGACCTTCAACGAGATCAACAACCAGGCCAACTACCACGAAGACTTCGCGCCGTTCACCAACTCGGGCCTGAAGTATCAGCCGGGTGAAGATCGCGAGCCGGTGATGTACCAGGCGTCTCACTATGAGCTGGTTGCCAGCGCTCTGGCGGTGCGTGCAGCCCGTGAAATCAACCCTGCGCTGCAGGTTGGCTGCATGATTGCCATGTGCCCAATTTACCCGCTGACCTGTGCGCCAGGCGATATGATGATGGCGATGAATGCGATGCACCGCCGCTACTGGTTCACCGACGTGCACGTGCGCGGTAAGTACCCGCAGCACCTGCTGAACTACTTCGAGCGCCGTGGTTTTGAGCTGGATATTACCGACGAAGATCTCGCGGCGCTGGCCGAAGGCTGCGTCGATTACATTGGCTTCAGCTACTACATGTCGTTTGCCACCAAAGCCAGCGCCGACAACCCGCAGTTTGACTACGACGAATCAAAAAGCCTCGTGTCTAACCCGTACGTGCAAAAATCCGACTGGGGCTGGCAGATTGACCCGGTGGGCCTGCGTTACTCTCTGAACTGGTTCTGGGATCACTATCAGCTGCCGCTGTTTATTGTGGAAAACGGCTTCGGGGCGATTGACGTGGCGCAGGCCGACGGCTTCGTGGACGACCAGTACCGCATCGATTATCTTTCGGCGCACGTCGCAGAAATGAAAAAAGCGGTAGTGGAAGACGGCGTTGACCTGATGGGCTACACCCCGTGGGGCTGTATCGACCTGGTCTCCGCCGGGACGGGCGAAATGAAAAAACGCTACGGCTTTATCTACGTCGATAAAGACAACGAAGGTCACGGCAGCCTGAGCCGCAGCCGTAAGAAATCCTTCCAGTGGTACAAAGATGTGATTGAGAGCAACGGCGAAAAGCTCTGATAACGCCTGTGGCTGACTGACTGAACGCTGGTTTAAACACCAGCGTTTTTATTTGAATGTGTTCAACCCCTGAACTGAATTCACTCGGCCACCAGGTTGGTGCTATTCCTGTATTTTTAGAATAAAGCGTTAAGTTAAATTATGACTATCACCTTCTGTATTTAGTTTATTTTGTTCTAAAATATTCTTTTACCGTTTAATGACAATCAAAGTTAGCCTGTATTGAAATACCCGTCTGGATGTTTTTTCACTCCACATTTTCTTTATATATATTTAATTTTTTAACTAAATAAACTTGTCGTGCATGATATTGACGAAATTGACCACCTCTGGTGTACTAACCTTGAATTTTGTTTTTTGTTACGGTGCTTTATTCACCGAAAAAGTGCTGGCTGAAATTAACCCTGGACACGATCATGAAAAAAATAACACGGCTTATGTTGGCCACCACAGGTTTACTTGTTTCAATGCTTGGACATGCCGAAGCCACAAAGACAGATGGTAGCGAACACCGTATTCCAGCGATAAAATTAATTAACACGGCTGATAATCACTCTGCGTTTGTAAAAGGTTCAATTCCCTCTCTGGCGAAACTTTCTTCTGAAAATCTCTATTTCAGTAATACCTTTGAAGAGTGGCAGAAAGGGGTGCATCCGGCACCGAAAAAGCAGTATGTGGTTACCCTGAAAGGCAAGCTGAAGTTTAAGGTTAGCGACGGCTCTACGTTCATCATCGAGCCAGGTACAGTACTGCTTGCAGCAGATACCGCCGGCGAAGGGCACAGCTGGGATATCGTTGATGGGAAGGAGTGGGTGCGCGTTTATATCCCGGTGGGAGACGACGATCGCTTCATCGCAGATAAATAAATCCTGCGCAGATAAAGCGCTAATTTCAGTCCCGTTAACCACACAATGGAACGGGGCTGCCACTCCTAAAAATAGTAGTTTTAATTCTGTTTAGAACATTAATTCGTTCATTACTTGTCATCTCTTTGTCATTATTTTATGTGGCCAGATCATTATAAATAATGGCTAAAGAAGTCTCTCAGGCTGCCGATAAAAAATCGATAATTAAAAAAACCGTCGCAACCGTTGATGTGATTTCTACCAATTACCTCCTCTTATTGCCTGCGATATAACCATTAAAGCTCAGAGGGATTTATGAACAAACTGAAGAATATGCGCCTTAGTACTATGCTGGGGGCTGGCTTTGCGCTGGTCATCGCTATTGGATTCTTTGTCGCATTATTTGCCAGAATGCAGTTGGTTTCTGTTGGAAATAACCTTAATTATGCTGCCAATGTCCGCCTGGTGAATTTGCTGCTGATCGTAAAGATTAAGGATAATATTACGGACAATGCCCACGATATTCGTGATATGGCGTTGTTCACCACGCTGCCGCATACCGAAGCTGAGAGTCGGGACTACATTACAAAAACCAACCAGGTACTCGAAAAGCGTATCGCGGACAATAACGTCCTCTTGAAACAGCTGGATAAGGCGCTGAGGCTTAAGCATTCTCGCGAGCTGTTCGACAACCTGAACAATGTTCGCCCGGCATATTCCCAGGCGCTTCGCAAGGTGATGAGCGTCAGCGCGGCGGGGCAGTATGATGCCGCCCGCGCGTTAGTCATCAGCGAAGTGGTTGGCCCCCAGGCCAGAGTACTCGATGCGCTCAGCGAGATGATTAGCGATCATTCCGGTAGCACGGTGGGCATGGCCCGTGGCTATGTGGAGGAAGCTCATTTTGCCGGTAACTTGTTGTTGATTATTACGATTATCAGTGCCGTGATTGGCTCTTTGATTGCCTGGAGCATCGGGCGAGCGGTGAAAGGTCAGCTTGGCGGCGAGCCCGTTTATGCCGTCTCCGTGGCCAAACAAGTTTCTGAGGGTCAGCTCAATACCGCCGTTGAACTGAAGCAAGGGGACACCAGAAGTCTGCTCGCGGCTATGGATGAGATGCGTAGCCGTCTGCTCGGGGTTGTGCGTGAAGTGCGAGACAGCAGCCATTCTATCTCCGTGGGTGCCAGCGAGATTGCTGCTGGCAGCACCGATCTCAGCCAACGCACCGAAGAGCAAGCGGCCAGCCTGCAGGAAACGGCCGCTTCGATGGAACAAATGAGCCAGACTATTCAGCAGAATGCCGAGACGGTGCGCACTGCGACTCGCCTGGCCAACTCTGCCAGCGAAACGGCCACGCAAAGCGGGAATGCCGTTAATAATCTGGTGCTGACGATGCGTGAAATTAGCGAAAGCTCACAGAAAATTGGCGACATTATTAGCGTTATTGACGGCATCGCATTCCAGACGAACATTCTGGCGCTGAATGCTGCCGTGGAAGCCGCTCGTGCAGGGGAGTCCGGGCGCGGTTTTGCAGTAGTTGCCGGGGAAGTTCGCTCGCTGGCGCAGCGTTCTGCTTCGGCGGCCAGTGAGATCAAAGCCCTGATTGAGGACAGCATGCGTACGGTAACAAAAGGATCGGATATGGTGAGTTCGGCGGGAACGACGATCGATGACCTGGTGCAACAGTCCCACCGCGTGGCCGGGCTTATTTCTGAAATTGGCGTGACGACGGAAGAGCAGGGGCAGGGGATTGCGCAGATCAACGTGGCGATCACTCAACTGGATCAGGTTACGCAGCAGAACGCTGCGCTGGTGGAGGAGTCTGCCAGCGCCGCTGAGAGCCTCAGCGATCAGGCTACTCGGTTGGTGCAGCTGATGAGTATCTTCAATACCGGGCAGGTCATTGCCGCAGCTAACGCCCGCCAGGATAAACCCGCACCGGCTTCTACCACTCGCAGGCCACAGCTTGCCGCGAACGGTGGCCGTTTAGATAACTGGGAGCAGTTCTAAAATCTGCCGTAAGCTGTTTTAAAACTAAGGCCCGAGTTTACTCGGGCCTTACTGTTTTTAGGTTAAATTCACCTCGTTCTGCAAAGTTGATAAAAACAGGTGGGTGGGATATCTTTATTTTTAACATAGTGCCAATCTTATAAATGTTGAGAATATGAAAAGCGAATTATTTAAGTTTACTGAAGAAAATAATAATGGTTATACCTTTAGATGGACAAAAAGACATTATGAGTACTGTGCGGATAATAAGATATTTTTAGGTCACAAAGGCAGGAAGGTTTATAAAGAGAGAAGTTTATTGCGTTTCGTCAAAGGCGATAAAATAAAAATTGATGATAATGTTATCGCCGAAGAGTATTCCACTATGCCGATACGTAATTTTTCCAGCGTGGGCGCGTTTTCATTTCCAAGTTGCCATTTTTCAGGCAATACTGTCATCGGCAGATTCTGCAGTATTGCTGGGAATGTAAAGGTGATGGGTGGCAATCATCCCATGGACAGATTTACCACACATATGATGACCTACAACGGGGGATTTGATAAATATGCCATGACTGAATTTAATCGGCAGTGGATATTAAAACCGTTTGATACGACGCAAAAAAATCCTGTAATAGGCAACGATGTCTGGATCGGCAATGATGTGGTTTTAAAAGGGGGAATTACCATCGGTGATGGCGCAGTTATTGCTGCAAACGCTGTGGTGACAAAGGATGTGCCTCCTTATGCCGTTGTTGCAGGTGTGCCAGCCAGGGTAATTAAATACCGTTTTAATGCTGATGTAATTAATGAGTTATTACATTTGAAATGGTGGGAATATAACTATCCAGAACTTCCTGATAATAACAAATGTGACGATATCGATTATTTTATTAAAGAGATTGGTGATGGGATTGCCAGTGGAAGATTGAAGGTAAAAGAGTATAAGAAATTCGATCTTTCTAAAGACTTTAAGACGCTTTAATTTTGCGACTACTCATTGTCGTGAGGCTTTATTTTTCGTTTCTGCGATCCTCTGGGAACGTTTATCAATCATTGCCTTTCCCGCTCGATATTACAGGCTGGCATGTTCTTCACCATGCCGGCTTTGAGTGATAAAACAACGGAAATAGGGCTGGCGGGAAGGAAAGAACCCTTTGTACTGGTCATAAACGTGACTGACCCTGAAAAAATGAAGTTTGATTAATGGTACATTTGATCTCGCTTGTCACAGTCTTATTGATTAAGTGGTTAATTTTAAGGATAAATTATGCCAACAGCGATTGATAAAGCGTTAGACTTCATTGGCGGTATGAATACCTCGGCCTCTGTGCCGCACCCTATGGATGAGAGCACCGCGAAGGGAATGTTGAGATATCTCAAACAGCTGGGCGTTCCGATTAGCGCTGAAGACATCACGGCCCGAGGTGCCCAGGAGGGATGGAACACCGACTTCACGAAAAAAGTCGCCGGTTGGGCGCACAAGGTTGAGTCCGGTAACCGCCTCGTGATTAAAAACCCTGAATACTTTTCTGCCTACATGAAGGAAGAGCTTCGGGCACTGGTGTAAACGAAATCCCCATGACCCGCACAGCAAAAAGGCTGACGATTTCTCGTCAGCCTTTTTTGTCTGGTGGCCCCTGCTGGACTTGAACCAGCGACCAAGCGATTATGAGTCGCCTGCTCTAACCACTGAGCTAAGGGGCCGTGGCGCTGAATTATAATGTAACTGTCGATGGCAATCCAGCGCTTAAATTACATGTGCTGATTTTATAAACAATGGCTAATCAATCCCTTATACTTCCCGCTCGATTCCTTCAGATGAGAAATGCAATGGTTAGCGATATCCTTCAGCCTGACCTTCGGGTCGTGTTTTGCGGCATTAATCCGGGAAAATCATCCGCTCATCTCGGGCTGCCTTTTGCTCATCCTGCCAATCGTTTCTGGAAAGTGCTTCATCTTGCGGGTTTTACGGACCGCCAGCTCAAGCCTGAGGAGGCGCAGCTGTTGCTTTCCTACGGCTGCGGCGTGACGAAACTGGTGGAGCGGCCAACCGTGCAGGCAAACGAAGTGGCACTGCAGGAGCTGCGTGCTGGCGGGCGAGAGCTGATTACAAAGATGCAGGAGTACCAGCCGGGAGCGCTAGCGATTCTGGGCAAGCAGGCCTTTGAGCAGGCGTTCAGGCAGCGTGGCGCGAAATGGGGCAGACAGGAGATTACCCTCGGTGATACCGAGGTGTGGATTTTGCCTAATCCGAGTGGCTTGAGCCGCATCACGGTGGATAAGCTGGTGGAGGCCTATAGAGAGCTGAATGAGTCGCTGACGGCGCGCGGGCGGTAGGTAAGGTGTTGCCGTTTTCCCTCACCCCGGCCCTCTCCCAGAGTGAGAGGGGAATGAAAAGAGGCTCCAGGAGGGTGAAAGGGAATGAAAATAATCTCCCTGAGGGAAAAGGGGAATTAAAAGCTGTGTACTGAGAGAGAGAAGTGAAAAAGAGGTGCCTGCGGGAGGCGGGAGAAACCGCAAATTCAAGGCAAAAAAAAGCTCCCTGGCGGGAGCTTTTCAATTTTTGACACCGATTAATCGTCCAGGAAGCTACGCAGGACTTCAGAGCGGCTTGGGTGGCGCAGTTTGCGCAGCGCCTTCGCTTCGATCTGACGGATACGTTCGCGGGTAACGTCGAACTGTTTACCCACTTCTTCCAGCGTGTGGTCGGTATTCATGTCGATACCGAAGCGCATACGCAGGACTTTCGCCTCACGCGCTGTCAGGCCAGCCAGAACATCGTGCGTTGCGGAACGCAGACTTTCGGAGGTGGCAGAATCCAGCGGCAGCTCGAGGGTGGTGTCCTCGATGAAATCACCCAGATGCGAATCTTCATCGTCGCCGATTGGCGTTTCCATGGAGATAGGCTCTTTGGCAATTTTCAGCACTTTACGGATTTTGTCTTCCGGCATCAGCATACGTTCGGCTAACTCTTCCGGCGTTGGCTCACGGCCCATCTCTTGCAGCATCTGGCGCGAAATACGGTTGAGCTTGTTGATGGTCTCAATCATGTGCACCGGAATACGGATGGTACGCGCCTGGTCGGCGATAGAGCGGGTGATAGCCTGACGGATCCACCAGGTTGCATAAGTCGAGAACTTATAGCCACGGCGGTATTCAAACTTATCCACGGCTTTCATCAGGCCGATGTTGCCTTCCTGAATCAGGTCGAGGAACTGCAGGCCACGGTTGGTGTATTTCTTAGCGATAGAAATAACCAGACGCAGGTTGGCTTCAACCATCTCTTTCTTCGCACGGCG
Source organism: Cedecea sp. Ae19-4 (assembly GCF_059801165.1). Taxonomy (NCBI): domain Bacteria; kingdom Pseudomonadati; phylum Pseudomonadota; class Gammaproteobacteria; order Enterobacterales; family Enterobacteriaceae; genus Cedecea; species Cedecea sp. Ae19-4. The sequence goes on from NZ_JBCHWG010000002.1 coordinate 900,144, forward strand.
CGCTTTCGCTTCACCAATGGACATGCGACGGTTGATGTCTTTTACCTGCTCGATGGTCAGGCCGGTCTCTTCTTCGATCTGCTGCAGTTTCTGCAGGCTGCGGTGAACGTCTTCGGAGACTTCGTGCAGCTTCTCAGACCACGGCTTGTTCATCGCAATGGCCGCGTTGAACCAGGTTTCGCTGGTTTCGTTGCCGGTGAACAGCGTGATGAAGTTTTTCTTCGGCATTTTGCACTGCTCAACGCACAGCTTCATGATGATACGTTCTTGGGTACGAACGCGGTCCATCATGACTCGCATGCTGTTGACCAGGTAGTCGAACTGTTTCGGCACCAGGCGGAACTGTTTGAACACTTCAGACAGCTGCAGGATCTCCGCGGCGGCGTCAGCGTGGCTGCGGCCCTTCGCTTTGATGGTGTCGCGAGTCAGTTCGTACTGCTTGCGCAGCTCACCAAATTTTTCGCGCGCCAGTTCCGGGTCGATGCTGTTGTCATCGTCGGAGCTGTCGTCATCAGACTCTTCGTCTTCGTCCTCATCGTCGTCCATCTCTTCCTGAGAGAGTTCGGAGCCGACGTGGGTTGCGGTTGGCGCGAGATCTTCTTCCGCGTTAGGGTCAACAAAGCCGGTGATGAGGTCGGACAGGCGTGCTTCTTCAGCTTCAACGCGATCGTACTGCTCCAGCAGATAGGTGATCGCTTCCGGATACTCGGCAACCGAGCACTGTACCTGGTTGATACCGTCTTCGATACGCTTCGCGATATCGATCTCACCCTCACGGGTTAACAGTTCAACGGTCCCCATTTCGCGCATGTACATACGCACGGGGTCGGTGGTACGTCCAATTTCGGACTCCACGCTGGACAGCACCTGGGCAGCCGCTTCTTCCGCGTCTTCATCGGTGCTGTTAGAGTTTTCAGCAAGCAAAAGATCATCGGCATCAGGGGCTTCTTCCATCACCTGAATGCCCATGTCGTTGATCATTTGGATGATGTCTTCGATCTGATCGGAGTCGACGATATCTTCCGGCAGATGGTCATTGACCTCGGCATAGGTCAGATAGCCTTGCTCCTTACCACGTTGGACAAGAAGCTTGAGCTGTGACTGCGGGTTTTGCTCCATAAGACGGTATCCACACTTCAGTATTAGGGTTGTGTCGGTAGGCGTTGCCGCCAACAATAACGTACGAGGGCTGATTTATTTTTATGCCGCAGCCCGTCCGTGCGGCGTTCGGGGGTGACCCGATCAATGTTCGGCAGTTAAGCCGCGAATCTATTTTTTGGCGCGTGATTGCGTGATCACGCGAACTTCTTCACGTTCCGCAGGGGTCAGCCCCGTCGTTCTGGAACGTGCCATTAATTCTTCAAATCTCAGCTCCAGCGCCGACTCAAAAAGATGGTCCAGCGAGTCGGTGAACGTTTTTTCAGCAATGTCCTTATCTGCTATATCGTCCCACGCCGAGAGTTTTTCAAGGGTTGTGGCCTCATTTGTGCCACGATATTGTTCCAGTAGCTGCCCGGTGGTCAGCCCCGGATGCGCCAGGCAAGCGTCAACCAGGTCGCTAAACAGCGTTAAACCCGGCAGCTTTGCGGCATCCAGCCCGCTTAGTGGCGGGACCAGCGGAGCCAGTTCCGGATTCTGTACCAATAACCCTATCAGTATACGCATGGTTGTGCGTTTTAGCTGAGGCGCCGGACGAGGTGTTGCCCCCTCGACCTGTTTGGGCATCAGCTTTTCAAGCTGGCTGTCGTCCAGAATACCGAGCTTGTTGCCCAGCTCCTGGCGCAGATAGATACGCAGCGTTTCGCCGGGTACCTGGCTAATCAGCGGCAGAGCCAGCGTGCTTAGTCGCGCTCTTCCGTCTGGCGTACTCAAATCAACCTGCGGCAGCAGGCTGTTAAACAGGAACGTGGAGAGCGGCTGAGCCTGCTCCATCCGCGCTTCAAACGCGTCCTTTCCTTCTTTGCGCACCAGCGTATCCGGGTCTTCACCGTCGGGCAGGAACATAAACCGCAGCTGACGACCGTCCGTCATATAAGGTAGCGCAGTTTCCAGCGCTCGCCATGCCGCGTCTCGTCCTGCGCGATCGCCGTCATAACAGCAGACGACATTATCTGTCACCCGGAACAGCAACTGAATATGATCGGCGGTGGTGGAGGTACCCAGGGAAGCAACGGCGTAGGAAATGCCGTACTGCGCCAGCGCCACCACATCCATATATCCTTCGACTACCAGAAGGCGTGCCGGTTCCGGCTGGCTCTGCTGGGCTTCATACAGGCCATACAGCTGGCGGCCCTTGTGAAAAATGTCGGTTTCCGGGGAGTTCAGGTATTTCGGCAGGGCATCGCCCAGCACGCGTCCACCAAACCCGATGACCCGGCCGCGTTTATCGCGAATCGGGAACATGACCCGCTCGCGAAAACGGTCGTAACTGCGGCCCTGGTCGTTGGTGACCAGCATGCCTGCGTCCGTCAGCGCCTGGCGGTTTTCGCTATTGCCGCCAAAGCGTTTAAGCGCATTATCCCAGCCGGGTGGCGCATAGCCGATGGCGAAATGGCTAATGACCTCATCGCTCAGGCCACGCTTGCCCAGATACTGACGCGCCGGTTCTGCGGCGGGCTGCTTCAGGGACTGCTGATAAAAGGCGTTCAGGCCGTCCATCAGTTGATACAGGCTTTGGCGCTGGTGTCGTTCGATCTGGCTTGGGCCATTGCCCGCTTCGTACGGCACTTCAAGGTTGTGCATGGTCGCCAGCTCTTCAACGCTTTCGACAAACTCGAGCTTGTCGTAGTTCATCAGGAAGTCGAGGGCGTTACCGTGTGCGCCACAGCCAAAGCAGTGGTAAAACTGTTTATCACCGTTCACGGTGAAAGAGGGGGTTTTCTCGTTATGGAATGGACAACATGCGTGGTAGTTCTTGCCCTGCTTTTTCAGCTTCACGCGAGCATCGATCAGGTCGACGATGTCGGTGCGAGCGATCAGGTCATTGATAAAAACACGCGGGATTCGTCCAGCCATAGGCCCCATGCTATATCCGTCATCTCTCAGGCGGTGGCCTAAAAGCTCAGGGATATGTCAGTTTATAAACGAGAATAAGCCGCGCATTCCTTTCGGAAGCACGGCCTTATAACTACTACTCAGTCTGATGTTGAGGAGTGAATCCTCAGAAGATTAGTACAGACGAGTGCGGCGTGCGTTTTCGCGAGCCAGTTTCTTCGCGTGGCGTTTCACAGCAGAAGCTTTAGCGCGCTTACGTTCGGTCGTTGGTTTTTCATAGAACTCACGACGACGGACTTCCGCCAGAACGCCTGCTTTCTCGCAGGAACGCTTGAAGCGACGCAGTGCTACGTCGAACGGCTCGTTTTCACGTACTTTAATTACCGGCATGTAACTCTCACCTTTAATAATTCGGTTTGCCGCTGGCATACAGGCCAGCTTAATTCAAAATGGTGCGGAATTTTACTGCAACTCTTGCTGCTTTGTAAAGCACCGAACGACCAGAAACCTGGCTTTTAGGGCCGGTATCTTCCAGGGCCGCAGATTATACACCATTAGTCCCGTCCTGGGGCAGCAAAGTTTTACAAAGGAAGCCACCGGGATTAAACTTCGCGCCGGGCCAAAGAGGTAAAACAAGCCATGCGTGTACTGGGAATCGAAACATCCTGTGATGAAACCGGCATCGCCATTTATGACGATGAGAAAGGGTTATTAGCCAACCAATTGTATAGTCAGGTGAAACTTCACGCTGACTACGGCGGCGTGGTGCCGGAGCTGGCCTCCCGCGATCACGTTCGCAAGACCGTGCCGCTTATCCAGGCTGCCCTAAAAGAGGCTGGATTAACCGCCAAAGATATCGACGGCGTGGCGTACACTGCCGGGCCGGGCCTGGTTGGCGCGCTTCTGGTTGGCGCAACAATTGGCCGCTCGCTGGCGTTTGCCTGGGACGTGCCTGCCGTGCCGGTCCACCACATGGAAGGCCACCTGCTGGCGCCGATGCTGGAAGACAATCCGCCCGAGTTCCCGTTCGTCGCGCTGCTGGTTTCCGGCGGCCATACCCAATTGATCAGCGTCACCGGCATTGGTAAATATGAACTGCTGGGTGAGTCTATCGATGATGCGGCAGGCGAAGCGTTCGATAAAACCGCTAAGCTGCTGGGGCTTGACTACCCAGGCGGGCCGCTGCTTTCCAAAATGGCGGCCCAGGGTACGCCGGGGCGTTTCACCTTCCCACGTCCTATGACCGACCGCCCGGGCATGGATTTCAGCTTCTCTGGCCTGAAAACCTTCGCGGCAAACACCATTCGTGATAACGACGCTGACGATCAAACTCGCGCGGATATCGCCCGCGCCTTTGAAGATGCGGTGGTGGATACGCTGGCCATTAAATGTAAACGTGCGCTCGAACATACCGGCTTTAAACGTCTGGTGATGGCGGGCGGCGTGAGCGCCAACCGCACCCTGCGCGCTAAGCTGGCCGAGATGATGACCAAACGTCGCGGCGAAGTGTTTTACGCGCGGCCGGAATTTTGCACCGATAATGGCGCCATGATCGCCTATGCCGGGATGATTCGCCTCAAAGCAGGTACTTCCGGCGAGCTGAGCGTTAGCGTTCGCCCGCGCTGGCCGCTGGCAGAGCTACCCGCCGCCTGATAAGCAAATCGAAAAGGAGCGTTTAAGCGCTCCTTTTTTGTTTCTGAACCCCTTTCCTGCAAGTCATATCCTGCAACAAACGAAAGCGGCCTTAGCCCGGTACTTTCAGCTCAGGATCCGGCACTCTAAGGTGATACCCGACTGAACCTGGAGAACCCTGTGTCCGATATCCTCAGCAAAATTATCGCCGTTAAACATGAAGAAATTGCCGCCGCCAAAAAAGCAATTACCCTGAGCCAGCTTGCCGAACAGGCCGCTGCTCAGAACCACCGTGATTTTGTTGCCGCGCTGCGTCATAAGCGTGATGCAGGCCTGGCGGGCGTGATTGCCGAAGTGAAAAAGGCCAGCCCATCGAAAGGGTTGATTCGTGAGAATTTCAATCCCGCTGAGATAGCCGTTTCTTACCAGCAGGGTGGGGCTGCATGTTTGTCGGTGCTAACCGACGAACAGTTCTTCCAGGGAAGCGCGGCCTATCTGCAGCAGGCGCGAGCTGCCTGCGACCTGCCGGTTTTACGCAAAGATTTTATGATCGATCCGTGGCAGGTTGTGGAAGCCCGGGCGATGGGGGCGGATTGCATCCTGCTTATTGTTTCTGCGCTTGAAGATGGCCAGATGCAGGAGCTTGAGGCGCAGGCCCACGAGCTGGGCATGGCGGTGCTGGTAGAGGTGCATGATGCCGATGAGCTGGAACGTTCGCTCCGGTTGACCACGCCGCTTATCGGTGTCAATAACCGTAATTTGCGCACCTTTGAGACCACGATAGAAACCACCATCAGCCTGTTGGCACAGCTGCCGGCGGATCGCATGGTTGTGACCGAGTCAGGCATCGCTACGCGCGAACATGTGGTTCGCCTGCGTGAAGCTAACGTGAACAACTTCCTCGTGGGGGAAGCTTTTATGCGGGCAGATGAGCCGGGACAGGAGCTAGCTGCGATGTTTTTCCCCGCTCGGTAAACGGCAGAATACATGTTAAACCAGAGCTAAAGCCCGCTGAGATAGCGGGCTTTTTTATTGATTTTTGCCAGAATTATGTTGATAAATGTCGTGCACTTAAAGTGCATAATAAATGCAATTTATACAATAACGATAATGAGTGGGACAATATGAGCGATAAATGGTTAACAACGCTGATCGCTGACGATCCGCAGGCAGGATATGAACTGGCGGTGACGCTGAGCCGTCGGGGAGTCAAAACCGTACAGCCGGACCCGGAAGTGCTGAAAAAGCTGCGTCCGGTCTACGCGAATGATGCCGATGCGCTGATTGCGTCATCTCAGGTCATCGCGATTCATTTCCAGACGATTGCTGCGGCGAATAATTACTGGAAGGATTAGTGCTTAGCTGATTTACCTAATAAAAAGGAGTGATTTATCACTCCTTTGTTGTTTCTACAGGGCTCGAATAATCCTGTCTTATTCAGACTCGTCTTTTTTCTTTTTCTTTTTAAATCGCGCCCAGATTTTCGTTTCCTGGCCTCGCCACAGGCGCTGAATATTGTCGTGATGGCGCATCAGGATCAGGCAGGAGAGCATTGCCACCGGGAAGGTAAACTGCGGTTTGAACCACCAGACATAAAACGGGGCTATCAGCGCGCTGATAATGGCACCGAGGGAAGAATAGCCGCTCAGAAGTACGCTTAGCAGCCAAGTTCCGGCCATCACGCCGGTTAAATCCCAGCCGATAGGTGCAATGGCGCCAAACGCCGTGGCGACGCCTTTACCGCCTTGAAACTTAAAGAATACTGGCCAAATATGGCCCATGCAGGCGGCAATAGCAATCAGGCCAAGCCAGAAGGGCGTCACACCCAAGGCCCAGGCCGCCCAGACCGGCAGCATGCCTTTCAGCACATCAAAAATTAGTACCGCTACGGCTGCACCTTTGCCGCCAATGCGTAACACATTGGTTGCTCCTGGGTTACCGGAGCCGCTCTCGCGTGGATCGGGGAGACCGGCAATGCGGCACACCAGAATGGCGCTAGAAATCGAGCCGCAAAGATACGCGAGGAGAATCATACCAGGCGCGATTGCACTCATAACGCTGTTCCATGTTGAAAGTGTCGAAGTCTTCTTTGCATCTGTGGATAATACGCATATTTCGCCGGAAGTGGTATCCGGCATGACTAAAAACCGGGCAGGGCGTGATGGACATTGTATTTATAGAGCAACTTTCGGTAATCACCACTATTGGTGTTTACGACTGGGAACAAACCATTGAACAGAAGCTGGTGTTCGATATCGAAATGGCCTGGGATAACCGCAAAGCCGCAGGCAGTGATGATGTCAACGACTGCCTCAGCTATGCGGATGTCAGCGAAGCGGTTATAAAGCACGTGAGCGGGGGGCGTTTTGCGCTGGTGGAGCGCGTTGCTGAAGAGGTTGCGGAACTGCTGCTGACCCGCTTTAATTCACCGTGGATTCGGCTGAAGGTGAGCAAGCCCGGCGCTGTTGCACAGGCCGCTAACGTGGGCGTTATCATCGAGCGTGGCGGTAATCTGAAACAAAGCAAATAATGGGCTGAACGTTAAACCAAACGGCGAAAGGCTGGTCTTAACGATGTATCTTTTTGCGGCAGGCGTCAAACGTGTGCCGTTTTTTTGTGTTCGTTTTCGGGATGAGGGGTAAGTGATGAGCGATTTACCAACGTTGGCGATAGCCGCCATTCTTGGCGTTGTGGAAGGTTTAACGGAGTTTTTACCGGTATCGTCTACCGGGCACATGATCATCGTAGGGCATCTTTTAGGCTTCGAGGGGCAAACGGCGGAAACCTTTGAAGTGGTTATTCAACTGGGTTCTATTCTCGCCGTGGTGGTGATGTTCTGGCGTCGTCTGTTTGGTTTGATTGGTATCCACTTTGGTCGTCCTCCTGAGCATGAAGGGGTAGGTACCGGCCGTCTTTCTCTGATTCATATTTTGCTTGCTATGATCCCGGCGGTAGTGCTCGGCCTTGTCCTGCACGATGCCATTAAATCGCTGTTTAACCCGGTCAACGTGATGTATGCCCTGGTGGTTGGCGGCGTGCTGCTGATTGTCGCCGAGTGCTTTAAGCCAAAGGTACCGCGTGCCGTAGGCGTGGACGACATCACCTATCGTCAGGCGTTTATGATTGGCTGCTTCCAGTGTCTGGCGCTTTGGCCGGGGTTCTCTCGTTCCGGGGCAACGATTTCCGGTGGGATGCTGATGGGCGTTAGTCGCTATGCGGCTTCTGAGTTCTCATTCCTGCTGGCGGTGCCAATGATGATGGGGGCGACGGCGCTTGATCTCTACAAGAGCATCGGCTTCCTGACGATGGGTGATCTGCCGATGTTTGCCGTGGGCTTTGTCACGGCGTTTATCGTGGCGCTGGTCGCCATCAAAACCTTCCTGCAACTCATCAAGCGTATTTCGTTTATTCCGTTTGCGATTTACCGTTTTATTGTTGCCGCCGTGGTGTTCTTTATCTTCACCTAGTGGCAGCGGCCCTCAGCCTTGCGGCTGGGGGCAATTCGCTTCCTTCCAGGCCGCAACGGCCTTAATTCTCCGCTTCGTTAATTCTTCACGGATCGCCGGGCCGCTGAAGCCTGCTTCTATCACTTCTTTATTGGTTACGCTCTGCGCGGCAATCCAGGCCGCGCGTAGCATTCTGCCCTGCGGATAATCGCTGGCCTCAAAGCCGGTGCGCCCGCGAGCATCTGCTTCGCTGGTTAAGGCGATTTGCTCCACGCGCTGCGGCTTGCGCCAGGCGTCAATGGCGTCGAACAGCTTGATCACCGTTTTGGGCTGCAAAATCGGGAAGGTATGGATCAGGTCGTGGAATTCTGCGACCAGTTTAGCCAGATCACGAATCTCGTTTGGTACGCGCAGGCGAGCACAAAGTTGCTCCACAAGCTTAACGCCCGCCGGGCCGTGGCCGTGGTGGCTGGGCCATTTTTCCTTTGGCGTCAGCCCTTTTCCGAGATCGTGACACAGCGTGGCGAAACGCACATCTACCGCCGAACTAAGCTGCGCGGCAATTGACAGCGTCATCAGCGTATGAATACCGGTGTCGATCTCCGGATGCCATTTGGCCGGCGCGGGGACACCGTAAAGCGCGTCGATTTCCGGGAACAGAACTTTCAGGGCGCCGCATTCACGTAGTACGGCAAAAAAGACCTGCGGATTGCGGCTGGTCAGCGCATTTTCCGTCTCTTTCCACACGCGTTCGGCGGTGAGATGCGCAATTTCGCCGTTGTCCGTCATGGAGCGCATCAGGGCGAGTGTTTCTGGCGCTATCTGGAAATTAAGATGGGCATAACGTGCAGCAAAACGCGCCACGCGCAGCACGCGCAGCGGGTCTTCATTGAACGCCGGTGAAACATGGCGAAGCAGGCGACGCTCGATATCGGCAAGGCCGTTATACGGGTCGATAAGCTCGCCATTCTCATCCTGGGCAATAGCGTTGATCGTCAGGTCGCGACGCAGGAGATCCTGTTCAAGCGTGACGTCCGGGGCCGAATAGCAGGTAAAGCCGGTATAACCCTGGCCCGATTTCCTTTCGGTACGGGCCAGCGCATACTCTTCGTGGGATTGAGGATGCAGAAACACCGGGAAGTCTTTTCCGACCTGCTCGTAGCCTTCGTCCAGCATTTGCTGAGGCGTCGCCCCAACCACAACCCAGTCTTTATCCTTAACCGGCAGTTTTAATAACCCGTCACGAACCGCACCACCGACAAGATAAATCTTCACGCTTTACACCCCAGGCACCGTTATTGAACCACGAATGGTAAGTGTAGATGCGAGGGGGAATCAACGGCTAATGTGCCGTCGTTAGTTCATCCAGCGGTCTTTCTTCTTGCGGCTTGGGATCATGTGCGGAAGCAGCAGGCCAATCAGCAGGCCAAACCCTGCCACGCCGCCGCCGTACATAAACCATTGCATGATGATGGCACGCTGTTTGTCGTCAAGCTGGACGTTGGCGGCATCCACCTTTTTCTTGGCGACGATAAGCTGGTTTTTGAGCTGCTGATTCTCGTCCTTCAGGCCATTAATCACGGTGTCGCTCTGGGCCACTTTCTGTTGCATTTCAGCGGTACGCTGGTTCCAGGTCGTGTCGATGTTGTTCAGCTTGTCTGTCAGCGTTTTGACCTGGTTTTCCAGATCGGGAACGCGGGTACGCAGGCTTGGGGTGGTGCTTAGCTGCGCGAGGGGGATCCAGGAGGTACGCCCGTTGCTGTCACGTACCTGGCCGTATTTGGTTTCTTCGTTGCTTTGCAGCAGCGTGACTTGTTCCCCTGCGTTGACGGTGCCAACCAGGCGGTAGTTATCGCCCGGGCCGCTGCGGACCCAGGTGTTTAATTCATCAGAGACATAACGTTTTTCTTCGGCATGAGCCACGACGGAAACGCTAAGGGAGAGCAAAGTGAGGCAAATCAGGCGTAATTTCTGCATTATTTCGTCGTTATTTTCATAAAGTGTGGAACGATAGTAGTGGCAACAGTCTGACGGCGCAATCCGTAAACCTGAATGAGAATCATCCTGATGTCAATTTGACCACCCGGCGTTCCCGCCCTACCGCAAATTCGCTACCCGACAGGGTATTTTGTCGTACTATTACAGACCTAATCGACGCTATTTAGTTCGCCGGGCGATCGCCTAGCGTGACGTAAACATAAGTAAAGAAGACATGGCCCAGGAAATCGAACTTAAATTCATCGTTAATCCTGCAGCGCTTGACGCGCTGCGCGACAAATTAAATGCCCTGCCGGGCGAGCACAGCGACCCGCGTCAGTTGCTCAATATTTATTATGAAACGGCGGATAACCTGCTGCGCCGCCACGACATGGGGCTGCGTATTCGCGGCGATGCCGGGCAATACGAAATGACGATGAAAATCGCCGGGCGAGTGACCGGCGGGCTGCATCAGCGTCCTGAATACAACGTGGCGCTAAGCAAGCCCGAGCTGGATCTTGCTTTGCTGCCAGCAGAAGTTTGGCCGGAAGGGCTGGACGTGGCGACTTTACAGGCCGACGTGAAGCCGCTGTTCAGTACGGATTTTGCGCGCGAAAAGTGGGTAGTTACTCACGGTGAAAGCCGCATTGAACTGGCGTTGGATCTGGGTGAAGTGAAAGCCGGTGAGCACCAGACGCCCATCTGCGAGCTTGAACTTGAGCTGCTGAGCGGTGAGACGGCGGATTTACTGGCCCTGGCGGAAAGTCTGGTCACCGAATCTGGCCTGCGTCAGGGCAGCCTGAGCAAGGCGGCACGGGGCTATCACCTGGCCCAGGGCAATGCGGTGCGCGAAGTGAAACCGCTGGGCGTACTGTATCCGCCGGCTAAAGCCAACGTTGAGCAGGGGCTGGAAGGTGCTCTGGAGCTGGCGCTCGCCCACTGGCTGTACCATGAAGAATTATGGCTTAGCGGCGTGAAAGCGGCTAAGCAGCAGGTGATTGACGCCGTGGGCCTGGTGCGCCATGCCCTCGCGCTTTTTGGCGGCATCATTCCAAGAAAAGCGAGCACCCACTTACGTGAGCAACTGATTGCGCTCGAAGCACGCTTTGCCGGTGACGAAAAAGCTGAAGTGATTGTCTATAGCGCGCAGGCGAGCAGCGCTAAGCTGGCGCTGACCCGCTGGCTGGTGGAGCGCCAGTGGCAGCCGTTCATTGATGAGAAAGGCCGCGCGAAGCTGGATAGTTCCTTTAAACGTTTCGCGGATACGCATCTTTCCCGCCATGCGGCTGAGTTAAAAGAGACGTTCCAGCGCCCGCTGGGGGATGCATACGCAGACCAGTTACCGCGTCTGGCGCGTGAGACGGATGCTATCCGCCTGCTGGCCGGGGTGTACAGCGATGCGCAAACCCAGCCGTGGCTGGAAAACTGGCAGGGGTTGCGTCACGCCATTGTTACCCGCCAGCGCATAGAAATTGAGCATTACCGAAACGAAGCGATCTCGCAGGCGCCTTTCTGGCTGCACAGCGGGAAATAATAGACTGGTAACGGATACCCACCATGATGGCGCTGACCCCTTTGTTACAGCAGCACCTGCAGGCGTTTTTGCCGCGCCTGCCGCAAGAGATTGACTCCCTGACACTGAGCGAAGAAGCTCGCGCGGTGCTGGCGATAAGTGATTTTGTTGGTGACAGCGTGGTGGCGTATCCCGCCTGGCTGCAAACCCTGCAGCAGGACGCCCCTACGGCTGACGAATGGCAACATTATGCCGCCTGGCTGCAGCAGGATCTGCAGGATGTGCACGACGAAGCGGCATTGATGAAAGCGCTGCGGTTTTTCCGTCGCCGTATCATGGTGCGTATCGCCTGGGCGCAGGCGCTGGAGCAGGTGGATACGCAAAGCACGCTGCAGCAGCTGAGCGTGCTGGCGGAAACGCTAATTGTTGCCGCCCGTGACTGGCTTTATGCCGCCTGCTGCCGCGAATGGGGCACGCCTTGCAACGCCGCCGGTGAGCCGCAGCCGCTGCTGATCCTTGGCATGGGCAAGCTGGGCGGAGGCGAACTGAATTTCTCTTCCGATATCGACCTGATTTTTGCCTGGCCGGAAAACGGCTCCACCCAGGGCGGGCGCCGTGAACTGGATAACGCCCAGTTCTTCACCCGCATGGGGCAGCGCCTGATTAAAGTCCTCGACCAGCCAACGCAGGACGGCTTTGTGTACCGCGTGGATATGCGTTTGCGTCCGTTTGGCGACAGCGGTCCGCTGGTACTGAGCTTTGCCGCGCTGGAAGATTATTACCAGGAGCAGGGGCGCGACTGGGAACGCTACGCGATGGTAAAAGCGCGGATTATGGGCGACAACGACGATGTCTGGAGCCAGGAGCTACGCAACATGCTGCGGCCATTTGTGTTCCGCCGCTACATCGACTTCAGCGTGATTCAGTCCCTGCGAAACATGAAGGGCATGATTGCCCGCGAAGTCCGCCGCCGTGGGCTAACGGACAATATTAAGCTCGGCGCCGGCGGCATTCGCGAAACCGAGTTTATCGTGCAGGTCTTCCAGCTCATCCGCGGTGGTCGGGAGCCTTCTCTGCAGTCCCGTTCGCTGCTGCCTACCCTGGAAGCCATTCAACAGCTTCATCTGCTGCCGGAAGAAGATGCCCAGAAACTGCGTGCGGCTTACCTCTACCTGCGTCGGCTGGAAAACTTACTGCAAAGCATCAACGACGAACAGACGCAGACCTTGCCCGGTGACGATCTAAACCGTGCCCGGCTGGCCTGGGCGATGCAGGCGACTGACTGGGAATCCCTGCAGCAAACGCTGCAGCTGCATATGAACGACGTGCGTCAGGTCTTTAACGATCTGATTGGCGACGATGAGCCGGAAGCCGGTGAAGATAAAGTTGCTGAAGGCTGGCGCGAGCTGTGGATCGACGCCCTGGACGCCGATGAAAACACGGCGGTGCTGAGTCATTTGAGCGCTGAGGCGCGGGCAGAGTTACTGAAGCAAGTTAGCCATTTCCGGCAGGAGATCGACAAGCGCACCATTGGCCCACGTGGCCGCCAGGTGCTGGATCAACTTCTGCCGCACCTGCTGAGTGAAGTCTGTTCCCGGGCCGACGCGCCGCTGACGTTTTCCCGTCTGACGCCGCTGCTGTTTGGGATCCTCACCCGCACAACCTATCTGGAACTGTTAAGTGAATTCCCCGGCGCGCTTAAACACCTGATTACGCTCTGTGCGGCCTCGCCGATGATTGCCGCGCAGCTTGCCAGCTATCCGCTGCTGCTGGATGAACTGCTCGACCCTAATACGCTGTATCAGCCCACGGCAATGGACGCCTATCGCGACGAACTGCGTCAATATCTGCTGCGCGTGCCGGACGAAGACGAAGAGCAGCAGCTGGAAGCGTTGCGTCAGTTCAAGCAGGCGCAGATGCTGCGCGTGGCGGCGGCCGATATCGCTGGCACCTTGCCGGTGATGAAGGTCAGCGACCATCTGACCTGGCTTGCGGAAGCGATTCTCGATGCGGTGGTGCAGCGTGCCTGGGCGCAAATGGTGGCGCGCTACGGCCAGCCTCGTCATTTGCAGGACAGAGAAGGGCGCGGCTTTGCCGTGCTGGGCTATGGCAAACTCGGTGGCTGGGAGCTGGGCTACAGTTCCGATCTGGATCTGGTTTTCCTGCATGATTGCCCGATGGAAGTGATGACGGACGGCGAGCGTGAAATCGATGGCCGTCAGTTCTATCTGCGCCTGGCGCAGCGCATCATGCATCTGTTTAGCACGCGTACCTCGACCGGGATTTTGTACGAAGTTGACGCTCGCCTCAGGCCGTCCGGTGCGGCAGGTATGCTGGTCACCACCGCAGAATCGTTTGCTGATTATCAGAAGAATGAAGCCTGGACCTGGGAACATCAGGCGCTGGTTCGCGCCCGTGTGGTGTACGGCGATCCGGCGCTTAACCGCCAGTTTGACGCCATCCGCCGCGAGATCCTGTGCACGCCGCGTGAAGGGGAAGCCCTGCAGGTAGAAGTGCGCGAGATGCGTGAAAAAATGCGCGCGCATTTGGGCAATAAGCACCGCGATCGCTTTGATATTAAAGCCGATGAGGGTGGGATCACCGACATCGAATTTATTACGCAATATCTGGTGCTGCGCTATGCCAGCGAAGCGCCGAAGCTAACCCGCTGGTCCGATAACGTGCGCATCCTGGAACTGATGGCGCAGAACGACATCATGGATGAAGCCGAGGCCAAAGCGTTGACGCATGCCTATGTCACGCTGCGGGATGAATTGCACCATCTGGCGCTGCAGGAATTGCCGGGCCACGTTGCGCTGGACGCCTTTGTGAAAGAGCGTGAGCAGGTGCGTCGGAGCTGGCAAACCTGGCTTGGCGAGCCGCAAACGCACGCGGGAGAGTAATTATGTTATCATCCCGCGCAAAATTTTATCCCTCGCTGGAGAGTCAGGAATGAAAGTAACGCTGCCCGAATACAGCCGTGCAGGCGTCATGGTGGTTGGTGATGTGATGCTGGATCGCTACTGGTACGGCCCAACCAGCCGTATTTCGCCGGAAGCCCCGGTGCCGGTGGTGAAAGTCGATACCATCGAAGAACGCCCTGGTGGCGCGGCTAACGTGGCGATGAACATTGCTTCGCTGGGCGCGAATTCTCGCCTGGTTGGCCTGACCGGCATTGACGATGCGGCGCGCGCGCTCAGCCAGAGCCTGGCCGGGGTCAACGTGAAGTGTGACTTCGTTTCTGTTCCGACTCACCCGACGATTACCAAGCTGCGCGTGCTGTCCCGCAACCAGCAACTGATTCGCCTCGACTTCGAAGAAGGGTTTGAGGGCGTCGATCCTGAGCCGCTGCACGAGCGTATCAGCCAGGCGCTGCCGCAGATTGGCGCGCTGGTGCTTTCCGATTACGCAAAAGGCGCCCTTGCGACCGTGCAGCAGATGATTCGCCTGGCACGTGTTGCCAAAGTCCCGGTGCTAATCGACCCGAAAGGGACTGACTTTGAGCGCTACCGTGGCGCAACGCTGCTGACTCCGAACCTTTCAGAATTTGAAGCCGTGGTCGGCAAGTGCAAAACCGAAGCCGAGCTGGTGGAACGTGGCATGAAGCTTATTGCCGATTATGAACTGTCGGCGCTGCTGGTGACGCGTTCAGAACAAGGCATGACGCTTCTGCAGCCGGGCATTGAGCCTTTCCATCTGCCGACTCAGGCACAGGAAGTCTATGACGTGACCGGGGCCGGTGACACGGTGATCGGCGTGCTGGCGGCAACGCTTGCGGCGGGGAACTCGCTGGAAGAAGCCTGTTACTTCGCGAATGCCGCAGCTGGCGTGGTGGTTGGCAAGCTGGGGACATCAACCGTTTCTCCGGTCGAGCTGGAAAACGCGGTGCGCGGTCGCGCGGAAACGGGTTTTGGCGTGATGACCGAAGCAGAGCTGAAAGTTGCGGTTGCCGCTGCCCGCAAGCGCGGTGAGCGCGTGGTGATGACCAACGGCGTGTTCGATATTCTGCATGCGGGCCATGTTTCCTATCTGGCCAACGCGCGCAAGCTGGGTGACCGCCTGATTGTCGCGGTTAACAGCGACGCGTCAACCAAACGCCTGAAAGGGGAAACCCGGCCGGTTAACCCGCAGGATCAGCGCATGATTGTGCTGGCTGCGCTGGAAGCGGTGGACTGGGTGGTACTGTTTGAAGAAGACACGCCTCAGCGCCTGATTGGTGAAGTCCTGCCGGATCGTTTAGTGAAGGGCGGCGACTACAAACCAGAACAGATTGCCGGGAGCAAAGAGGTTTGGGCCAACGGCGGGGAAGTGATGGTACTGAACTTCGAAGATGGCTGCTCCACCACCAATATCATCAAGAAGATTCAAAATAACGGCTAAATTGGCCGTTAAGAAAAAAGCCTCTCGTTTGAGAGGCTTTTCTGTTTCTAGTGCTTCACCAACGTGGCGAAGTAGTACGCCAGCGGAATGGCCAGCAGGTAAAGCCCCACCGGGATTTCACGCCATTTACCGGCAATCACCTTAATGATGATATAGAACAGCAGGCCGCCAGCGATCCCGGTCCCGAAGCTGTTGGCGATAAGCGTGATCATCACCATCATCAGCACCGGCAGACCTTCGGTGAAGTTGCCCAGATCCACTTTGCGCAGGCCGCTGAACATGTTCAGGCCGATAAGGATCAGCGCGGGCGCGGTTGCCTCTTTCGGGATCATCAATGCCACCGGGGTAAACAGCAGCATCAGCAGGAACATTACCGCTGCCGCCAGCGCGGTGAGGCCGGTTTTACCGCCCGCTTCTGCCGCCGCTGAAGACTCAATCAGCGCGGTAGCCGCCGGAATGCCGACCCACGGGCCTAGCGCGGCGGCAATAGAATCCACCATAAACGGGCGGTTGATGTGCGGCATGTTGCCATGTTCGTCCAGCAGGCCAGCTTCGCCACCCACCGCCAGCGTCGTGCCCATGGTGGAGAAAAACTCTGAGGCAAAGAAGACAAACAGGAACGGCAGGAAGGCGATATTCAGCGCGCCGAGCATATCCACGTGCCCCAGCACCGGCGTCAGCGAGTGCGGCATGGCGATAAAGCTCTGCGGCAGGTGAGTGACGCCCAGAGGAATACCGACCAGAGTGGCAAACAGAATCGCCCATAAAATGGCTCCCGGCACGCGGCGAGCCTGAAGCGCAATCGCCAGGAACAGGCCGCACAACGCCACGACAGCGCCAGCAGAAGTGAAGTCACCGAGCGCCAGCGCGTTGGTTTTGGCGTTGGCGAGCACCAGCCCGGCGTTGCGGAAGCCCAGCACCGCAACAAACAGGCCGATGGAGGCCGTCAGCCCAAGCTTGATCGACTGCGGTACCGAGCGCGTGACCACTTCACGCAGGCCAAGGCGGGTAAGCGCGAAGAACAGAATGCCTGACCAGCAGGCGATGCCGAGGCCAATCTGCCAGCCAATATGCTCGCTCCCGGCAAGCGTCACGCCGACCAGCACCGAACCGCCGATGCCCGGCCCGACAATAAACGGCAGGTTGCCGTAAAACGCCATCAGCAGCGTGCCGAGGACAAAAACAACGATCGTCCCGGTGGTTGCCGCACCTTTATCCATCCCGCCCACGGCCAGCAGGCCAGGGATAACAACCAGCAAATAGGCGGCGGCGAGAAAGCCAGTGATGCCCGCGAGGCATTCGGTTTTCACTTTGCTTTGGCGGCTGCGAAGCTGGAATCGCCGCTCCAGCCAGCTTTCGCTGGCGGCCTGAGACACTGAATTTTCGGCCATTACTTGGCTCTCCGGATTAATGTGTTGTGTGTGCGTCTGCCGGGTGTTCGTGGCATTCAATAAGCGGGTCGACGATCTGGCGAGTACTGCCGTCCGTCAATCCCAGGTCGGTCAAATGTGGCCCGGCGTTACAGGCCAGGCAGGTGCCTTCGATGGCCTTGAAAACTCGGTACGGTGGCTCCCAGTCGGCGACTTTATTGCTCAATTCACGGAGTTGAGCAAACTGCTGCGCCAGGTCGGCGGCGGGCAGGTCGGAGAGCATCCCGGCAATCGGCATTTCCACCTTCGCCAGCATCTGTCCGTTCTGGCTCAGCGCCATCCCGCCTCCACAGGCGATCAGCGCGTTGGCGGCGAGCGCCATGTCCTGCGGATCTCTGCCGAGGACAACGAGGTTGTGCGAGTCGTGTGAATAGGTAGTGGCAATCGCGCCGCGCAGCTCACCCCAGCCTTCGAGCAGCGCCAGCTGTGGTTTTGCCTCATGGCGACCGTGGCGATGCTGAACCCAAATCAGGCTGAAGCCGTCCGGGACCTGAACTTCGCCGTGCCGGACTTCCACCTCGACTTCGCTCCACTGGGTGAAGCGAGCACCCTTGATGTGGCGCAGGCGCGCGCGCCCATTATTCACTGGCACCTTGAGAACAAAATCGTTCGGGCTGAGCGACTGAAGTCGGACGGTGTCTCGCGGGGGAACGATGGACGGTGCCGCGACGGGCTCCAACATTTTTCCCTGTTCCGCGATGAGTTTCCCGGCGACATAAACGGTTTGAGCGCTCAGTTTTTCCAGCGTATCGAAGACCACCAGGTCGGCAGTGCGGCCCGCGGCAATCAGGCCGAGATCCGGGCGTTGCAGGCGCAGCGAGGCGTTCAGCGTGGCCAGGCGCAAAGCATCTTCGGCTTTCATGCCGTGCTCGATGAGCAAGTTCAGCAGGGCAACGATACCGCCTTTCGCCAGCAGCATGTCCGGCGGCACGTCGTCGGTGCAGACGGTGACCTGCGATGACAGATGCGGCAGGCCGTTCAGCGCGGCGACGATCTCTGGCAGCAAATACGGATGTGACCCGCGAATCTCCAGGGTCAGCCCGGCACGCAGTTTTTCCAGCGCGTCGGCGGCGGAAGTCAGTTCATGATCTGACGTCACGCCAGCGGCAAGGTAGGCCTGTAATCCCGCGCCATTCAGGCCGCGGGCGTGTCCTTCAATCAGTTTGCCGCTTTCCAGGCCAGCGTTAAGAATCCCCAGCATTCTTTCGCTGCCGTTCAGCACGCCGTGCATATCCATCACTTCGGCTACGCCCGCCACTTCCGGCCATGAAAGCAGTGTTTCCATCTCTTTCCCGGCAAAATCAGCGCCGGACATTTCCAGGCCCGGCGTTGAAGGCACGCTGGACGGGGCCGCGCAGATCACGCGCAGCGGCAGGTTGCGGCTGGCGTCAACGGCGTAACGCACGCCCTCAATACCGAGCACGTTCGCCAGCTCGTGCGGATCCCAAAAAATCGTTGTGGTGCCCTGGGCGACGACAATTTCCGCATAGCGCGCGGGCGGCAGGTGGGAGCTTTCAACGTGGACGTGGGTATCCATCAGCCCTGGGCTGAGATAGTTTCCGGCGAGATCGTGAGTCTGGGCGGCATCTTCGCGGCTGCCGCGTGGATGTACGCTGGCGATGAGCGTACCGACGATACCGACATCCGCCTCACGGATTTCACCGGTGGCCATATCCACGATCTGGCCATTGATGAGCAGCAGGTCGAAAGGCGTTTCGCCGAGAGCGGCTTTCACCGCGCGGCGACGTAAATCAGCAGGAGTCATGACAGGTTCCAAAACAGGGGCTCTGGCGGCTACTCTAGGCAGGGGAATACGCTTTGCCCAGATGATTTAATTTATCAGCCGATAAGAAACGTTTATCCTGTGGCAAACGTTTACCTGGCAACCCTGATACTCCAATGGCTGAACCCTGGCAGCGCCTTCCCGCACTCTCGTTAAAACAGATCCAGTATTTTGTGACGCTGGCCAAACTTCGTCATTTCACCGATACCGCCAACCGGCTGGCCATTAGCCAGCCCGCGCTAAGCAGCGCGTTACGGCAGATTGAGTCCGTGTTGGGCGGGAAACTGGTTAACAGAACCGCTGCGGCAGTGACGCTGACGGACCTGGGCGCAGCGCTACTGCCCCATGCCGAACGCGTGCTCAACGTCGCGCAGCGTGCGTTTGACGACATGCAGCGCATTGTCCGGGACGGCGGTGACGGCACGCTTCGCATAGGCCTGGTGCCCTCGGTCGGCAGCCTTTTATTTCCCGATATTCCTCAACGTATTGCAGAGGCTTTTCCTCGCCTGCGGGTGGAGTTTCACGACCGCACCAATGACGCGCTGATTGCCCAGCTTGAAAGCGGCCAGCTGGACTTTGGCCTGGGGGCGCTGGACAGCTCGGTGCCCAAAACGCTGGAGATCCATCCGCTGCAGGAAGATCCCTTCGTGGCGGTAGTCAACTGTCACGATCCTCTGGCAGAATCCAGCCACGCGCCGTGGCGAAGCCTGGTGAAGCGGGACATCGCGGTGTTTTCAAAAGGGAATATCAGCCGGCTGGTCGCGGCGATGGCGGAAAGCCAGCGCCTGACGCTGAATGCGCGCTATCAGGTTGATTTTATTGAAACCCTTTATGGACTGGTGCGCTCACAGCTGGCGGTGGCGATTTTACCGCAGCTTTACACCACCTTTTTGCAGGACCCCGAGCTGAAAGTGATTCATTTGCAGCAGCCTTCGCTGAGCCGCACCGTGGCATTGATGCGCAGCACTGAGCCGTTCGCGCCGCAAATAGAAGCCTGCTTCCAGCTTATTGTCCGCCTATTACAACAACGAAAAGTACTCTGACTTTACAAGGAAAACCTGACATGAAAAAGATCCTGCGCGTGGTGGTTGTGCTGCTGATTTTGCTGGTGGCCGCCGTCGCAATCCGCCTGTGGCTGCTGCATCGCCACAGTGATGCTCTGTGGAATATCATCAGCCAGCAGTGCATTCCCAATCAGCAGCAGAACCACTCCCCAGCGCCTTGCCTGAAAGTCGATCTGGCCGGGCGCTACCTGGTATTTAAAGATGCCAAAGGCCCGCTGCATAATTTGCTGATGCCGACGGACAAAATCACCGGTATCGAGAGCCCGAAAATCCTTGAAAACGGTGCGCCAAATTACTTCCTGGATGCGTGGGAGAATCGCCACTATCTGCTGGATGAAACCACAAAAGCGGTTCGGGACGATGATTTGGTGTTAGCGATCAACTCTCGCTACGGACGTTCTCAGAACCAGCTGCACATTCACCTGTCCTGCCTGCGCCCTGAGGTGTATCAATCCATTAACCAGCTTGCCGACAAAGTCGGTGACCAGTGGCAGCCGTTTGGTGCGGAGATCCTTGGCCATAAATATCTGGCGAGAAAAGTCCCGGCAGAGGCGAATCCGTTTACCGTGCTGGCGGAGTACGTGAAGGCTCAGGGCGATGAGATGGAAAACTTTGGCCTGGCGCGAGTGGTGACAACGAAGGGGGATGTGGTGCTGTTGGCTAACCCTCGTCAGCTGCTGGGCGGGAACCAGGGTTCGGCGGAAGAGATGCTGGACTACAGCTGCTCGCTGGCAAACTAAAACAAAATGGCCTCTTAGCAAGAGGCCATTTCGGACTGATGACAAACCCCAAGCGGATAAAATTCTGCAATCTGTCGCCATAGAAATAAACTGGAAAATCAATGCATTGATTTTCGGCTGCTCACCACAAAGAGGGAAAAACCACGCTTTTTCCCTCTTTGTCAGCAACCTCAAATGGCCTCTTAGCAAGAGGCCATTTTTTTGTGCCGTTACGACAGGTAATTCATGCCCTGTTTGAGCACCAGATCGCAGGCTTTGGTTTTCACCTTTTCAGCCAGCGGCGAGTTGCCGATGCTGTTCAGATCCAGCTTCTGGCCGTTGGCCGTGTTCAGTAAGCCCATCAGGCCCTGATTATAGTCCTGCTTGTCGGCAGGCTTGGTGCTGCTTTCCAGCCCCAGCTTGGTCATCAGCTGGTTTTTAATGTTGTCGGTATTGGTGACGGAAGCCAGTTTATTCTTCGCGCAGTACTCCATCACGCCAGCCGCATTGGTCATCGTACTTGAGCTGAGAGATTTGCTGTTGCCGTTCAGCAGGCTGGTCAGTGAAGAGAGAGACAGACCGCCGGTCTGAGCGCCATTGCTGGTGGTAGTAGCATTGCCGCTTTTAGTCAGTTCATTGGCGGCGCTGGAAAGTTGTTCCTGCCAGTTTGCAGCCGTTGCCTGGCCCGCGAAAAAGGCTGCTGCCAGCGCCATTGCGCAGAGCGTTTTATTCCTTGCTTTCATCTTGTGATACTCGCTTTGTTTGCCTGCGGTGCAGGAGATTTCAGGCGTGAGTATAGCGCTTTGGCCGGAAGCAGGGGGATTGAGAGTTGTCTTAAACCGTGGGGGCAGGAGAAAAAGCCGGGTTTCCCCGGCTGTAGCATCAGTTGATGATGTTCAGGGTCACATCAATGTTGCCGCGGGTTGCGTTGGAGTATGGGCAAACAATGTGTGCCGCATCGACCAGTTTTTTCGCTTCGGCAGCGTCCATCCCCGGCAGGTGGATATTCAGCTTCGCTTCGATACCGAAGCCGGTTGGCAGTGGCCCGATACCGACTTCACCTTCGATGAAAGCGTCAGCCGGCATGGAGATTTTATCGCGGCCGGAGACGAACTTCATCGCGCCCAGGAAGCATGCGGAGTAGCCCGCCGCGAACAGCTGCTCAGGGTTGGTGACTTCGCCACCCGCGCCGCCCATCTCTTTTGGCAGGCCCAGTTTGACGTCCAGTACGCCGTCGGAAGAGGTTGCACGACCTTCACGGCCACCGGTGGCTTTGGCTTTTGCGGTGTAAACGACTTTTTCTAAAGACATGGCAGGTTCCTCATCTTACATTTAGTATGTGCTATAAAATAGCGTGCGATTTATATGATGTTTTAAAAATCGCCGACAGTATCGACGATTAATTATTACGTATTTAAATTACTGCGCAAAGTTTCCAGCTGCGCTTTCAGCGCCATCATGCTGTCTACGCTACAGGCAGAAGCACAGCGCACGGAGTCTGGAATACCCAGCGCTTTTTCCTGCAGCGCTTTCCCTTCCTGGGTCAGCGTGACTGCCACCTGACGCTCATCTTCGCGGGAGCGCTGACGTAGCAGCAGCCCTGCGCTTTCAAGCCGTTTTAGCAGTGGCGTTAAGGTGGCTGAGTCTAAAAACAGACGCTCGCCGATTTGCGACACCGTGACATCGTCCTGCTCCCACAGCACCAGCATCACCAGGTATTGCGGATAGGTGAGCTGCAGCGGCGTAAGCAGCTGGCGGTAGAGCTTGTTCACCGCCAGATTGGCGGAGTAGAGCGCGAAGCAAAGCTGGTTGTCCAGCAGCAGGGCGTTCGTTTCGGTGGATGTCTTCTTCATGTTTCTCAATATAGATAGCGCGCGATTAAATAGCAAACTTTATTTTACGGCGATTTCGTCTGTGCGATCAGACCCGGGGCTTTTTGCGATAAAGCCACAGTCCCGGCAGAGAGAGCCCGATGGACAGCGCCCCCACGATAAATGACGCTTTCAAGAAGTTGGTCACCAGTTGGATCATCAGCGGATCGCTGTAGCCAAAGTGCGTCAATTTTACCGCTGAGATCATCGCGGTATAGGCGTAGATCCCCGGAAACATAGGAATGACGGCCGCAACGGTAAAGACTTTCGGGTGAGCAAGATACCAGCGTGACCACTGAATACCAATGATGCCGACCAGAATCGACGCCAGAAAAGTGCTCCACTCGATGTTTAAACCCGCCGTCATCATCGCCATACGCGAGCCGTGGCCGATGGCACCGAGAAGCCCACAGTAAGGCAGGGCGCGCTGAGGTACGTTAAAGACTAACGCAAAGCCCACCGCCGGCACGGCAGACAGCGCCATATCCTGAAGCAGGGCCAGAAGAAATTCGATTATGCCCATCCTCTTAGCCCCCATACCGCCATTGCCATCACCACGCCAATGCAGGTTGCCAGCGTGAGCAGGCTGGCCATCGCCCAGCGAGCAAGCCCGGTATTAACGTGGCCTTTAAACATGTCGGCCACGGCGTTAATCAGCGGGAAACCGGGGACGAGTAATAACACGCTCGCGGCCATCGCAATATTGGAAGTGGCGGCAAATGGGCCTTTGGCGATAAGCAGGCCCGAAACGGTAGTGGCGACAAACGCGGTGATGCAGAAGTTGATCTGCGGATGAAGCTGGCGGTGGGTGAGCAGCTGGCGGACATACATCGCCAGTGAGCTGGCGACAAAGGCGACAAACGCCCCGTCCCAGCCACCGTTGTTCAGTTTGCAGAAACAGCCGCAGGAAAGACCCACCATCAGGACAACCAGCCAGCGTGGGTAACGCAGCGGTTTGATGTGTTCGAAGCGTTTGAGAACGTCCCTGGCATCCAGCAGCTTGTGTTCGGTGAGGATCACGATGTGCTGTACTTCGGTGACGACGTGCATGTTGATCCCGCGATCGTTATTTTTGCGGGTAGTCGTCAGGCACTGATTGTCTTTAATGGTGCTAAGTACAATGGCGTTAGCGGAGATTGAGCTTTCCACGCTGTCCATCCCCAGCGCTTTGCCAAGGCGGGTTGAAAGCTCCTCGACCAGCGCGCTTTCTGCTCCGTGCTGCAGTAAAAAGAGCGCGCATTGAATACATAAACGAGTGACGTCCCGCTGGGAAGCAACATCTGGCTGCATGCTTGATCCTGACTAAAGAGAAGGAAATGCGCTTAACGTTTATCCATTTAACATGAGCGCATCGCTTCATTAGCCGCGTCAGATCAAGCTTTGCGTCACTTAGACGGCAATTACTGGCAGACGTCCACCCATTTGGCGTGGGTGAGTTCGGCCATGCGTTCAGGTGAAATGCGGACGGCGCTGTGAATGGCCCCTGCGGCGGGCAGCACTTCATCGTACTGGCGGAGTGAGATGTCGCAGAACACCGCCAGCGGGTTTTCCAGGCCGAACGGGCAAACGCCGCCGACCGGATGCCCGGTCCAGTTCACCACTTCATCGCTGCTGAGCATGCGCGCTTTAGAGCCAAATGCTTCTTTAAGTTTCTTATTATCAAGACGAGCATCGCCCTTCGCGACGATCAGAATAATGTCGTTTTTGACCTTTAATGAGAGCGTTTTGGCTATTTGTCCGGGGGCCACATTGTGGGCGGCGACGGCAAGCGCGACGGTAGCGGTGCTTTGGTTTAGCTCGATGATGTCTATATCGGGGGCATGGTCGGCGAAGAATTGCCGCACGGACTGCAAACTCATGATTTTCTCCTGATCCAGGTGGCAAATAATTTCGCATAAGCTTGTGCTTTCTGTAAACCGCTTATACTTATCTCATACCCGCCTTGTCAGAAATTTCTGGATCTCCTTCACAATCACTGAAACCGGTTGCAGTAACCGGTTGCAGTAATAAATTCCGCGAGGAATACTGAATCCTGTAACCACCCCCTGTACCTAATAATAAGAGTCGTCTATGAAACGTATCCTTTTATGCTGTGCCGCTGGTATGTCTACCAGTATGGTCGTGAACAGGATGAAACAGGCCGCCCAGGATCAACAGATTGAGGTTGAGATCAAGGCGGTGGGTATCGAAGAGTTCACGGATGTTATGCCTGAATTTGATTGCTGTTTACTCGGTCCGCAGATCAAATACCGTCTGGAAGATTTTAAGGCTCAGGCCGCGCCCAAACGGATCCCGGTCACGGTCATTAACTCTATGGATTACGGAATGATGCGCGGCGACAGAATTCTCGCCGACGCACTCGCGTTGATAGCCTGACAGGAGAGCCACTATGTCTTCCAACCATGCTGCTTTTAATTTAATTTTTCGGTTTGTTGAGAACTACGTTAGCCCGATAGCTGGCCGCATTTCTTCCCAGCGTCACGTGATGGCCATTCGCGACGGCTTTATTTCTGCGATGCCATTCATGATTGTCGGCTCGTTCCTGCTGGTTTTTGCTTATCCCCCGTTTTCGCCCACCACGACATGGGGCTTTGCTCGCGCCTGGCTCGACCTGGCGAAGCAGTTTGAAGGGCAGATTTTAACGCCGTTTGATATGACGATGGGCATCATGTCTATCTACATTTGTGCGGCGATCGCCTACAACCTGGGTAAACACTACGTTAAATCGCACGGGCTCGATCCTTTCATGTGCGCCATGCTGTCGCTGATGGCTTTCCTGGTGGTTGCGGCCCCGAAAACCAAAGGCACGCTGCCGGTGGACAGCCTTGGCGGCACCGGGATCTTCACCGCAATCCTGGTGGCGATTTACTGCGTAGAGATGATGCGTTTCCTGAAGGCGCATAATATCGGCATCAAGCTGCCGGACCAGGTGCCGCCGATGATCAAAAACTCCTTTGATCTGCTGATCCCGGTGCTGGTTGTGGTGCTGACGCTGTATCCGCTGAGCCTGTTTATTCAGTCCCAGTTCGATATGCTGATCCCTCAGGCCATTATGGCGCTGTTCAAACCGCTGGTGTCCGCGGCGGATTCTCTGCCGGCAATTCTCCTTGCCGTACTGATTGCTCACCTGTTGTGGTTTGCGGGTATCCACGGGGCGGCGATTGTCTCCGGGATGCTGCAGATGTTCTGGCTGACCAACCTGGGCCTTAACCAGGGCGCGCTGGCTGCCGGTGCGCCTCTGCCGCATATCTTTATGGAAGCGTTCTGGACCTTCTTCATCGTGGTCGGCGGTTCCGGGGCAACGATGGGATTGGTTATCTGCTACCTGCGCAGTAAATCTGCCCACCTGCGTTCCATTGGCCGCCTGAGCATCGTGCCAACCTGCTTTAACATTAACGAACCGGTGATCTTCGGGACGCCGATTGTGATGAACCCAGTATTCTTTATTCCTTTCCTGCTGGCGCCAATGGTCAACGCCGTGCTGGCCTGGGGCGCGATGAAGCTGGATCTGATTGGTCGCGTGATTTCCGTGGTACCGTGGACCGCGCCTGCGCCAATCGGTGCCGCCTGGGCGCTGGGCTGGGACTTCCGTGCCGCAATTCTGGTGGTTCTGCTGGCCTGCGTGTCGTCCATCATCTACTTCCCGTTCTTCAAAGTGTACGAGAAGCAGCTGCTGGAGCAGGAGAAAGAAGAAGCTCAGAGAGCGAGCGAGGAAGGGAGCCAACAGCTGGCTTAATGGTTTAGCGGAATGAAGAACGGCGGGGAAACCCGCCGTTTGCTATTTCCCCGTCGCTTGCTATTTCAGAGTGCAGTCGCCGCAGCGCTGGACGTCAGGCAGCTTATAACGCTGGCAGCAGGTGCGTCTGACCAGAATGCCTTCACGCGAAATGACCGTGCGGTAGAGTGGATTCTCCCGGCCACATGAAAGCTGTTTTTCAAAGAAACAGGTCTGCACCAGCGCCGCCAGGCTCTGTTCATCCAGAAGTGGTTTTAGCTCGCCGAAGAACCAGTTCACCAGGTAGCCGGTGTTGCTCCAGATAAGCCGGGAGTTGATCTCTTCGCTGGCTTCCAGCGCCGCTACGACCGGCATCAAACCTTCAACGATAAACTGCTCTAGCCGCAGATGGAGCGGCAGCTCGCTTGCCCGGCAATCTTCAGTCACGTCAATCCAGAAGCATTTTGCCCGGCCCGTTTCGTGGAACTCGGCCCGCACATGCTGGGGGGCAATATTCAGCGCTTTAGGCTGAGTCAGCAGCGCCATCATCATCGGTGGCACCAGCAGGCCGATGTACCATTGCGCCCACAAAGACTTCAGCGGTTTGTGCTCGCGGGTAAGTTCAGGCTGGTGACGATAGATATGGTCGCCGTAGGTCGCCATCAGGGAGGTTAGCGTGGTGGGACGCTGCCACTCGCTTAGCGTCATTGCTGTGGCGGGAGCCTGTTCGTTTAATTTGATGATGTCGTTGAAGTACGGGCGGTGCGCGGCAAAATACTCCCGCAGCGAATCTGCCTGCGGGCCTGTCGCTGGGGACCAGGGAAGAACAAAGCAACCGCTGTCATCGCTGAGCTGGAGGGAGTGAAACGCCATACTTTCGTCAGGGAGTAATCTAAATGATAATGATTAGCAATACTAACGGTGAGCGAAATCTCTGGCAAGGTGAATTCACCGCCACCGCTCGGTGATGGCTGTTTTTGCGATCTGGCGCGTCTCGCCGGGTTAATTCACGGCGAGCATTTCGTTGGTCAGGATGCTGTTTCTTCCTCGGTTTTTGGCCTGATAAAGCGCTTTATCCGCGAGGCTCAGGGCATCGTCTATGCTGCCTTCAGTGAATGGCGCAAGCCCGATACTGACGGTAACGTTGGTCGCGACCTGGGTATTAAACATATGCGGGATGTCCAAATCGAAAACGCGCTGGCGGATCCTTTCCGCCGACTGCATCGCACGTTCCGCGTCGATGTTGGTGAGCATAATCATGAACTCTTCCCCGCCGTAGCGCGTGACAAGATCCCTTGAACGCACGGCATCGCGAATCGCCGCCGAGACCCGGATCAACGCCTGGTCGCCCATCGCATGGCCGTAGTGGTCGTTGTACGACTTGAAGTGGTCGATATCCAGCAGCAAAACGAAGTGGCTGCCGCTGCCGGAGGCCTGAATGTGCTCGAGGCGGTTTTGAAAGCCGCGGCGGTTGTACAGGCCGGTTAAAGGATCGAGCATGCTGAGATCGGTCAGTGTCTCTTTTTCTTCAAGCAGTTTATTCATCAGCCGCTGGGTGAAACGGTCATTACGTTTCTGAATAATATGCTGAATAGCGATCCCGATAGCGGGCAGCGCAATGGAATAAATTACCCTCAGCCATTGGTCAACATCACCCAGCCAAAGTACGACCAGCGCCACGGGCAGGCTGTGCAGCAGGAAAGCCACAATATTATTAATAAATGCAATCGCGCCAATAAAAAGCACCGACATCAGGCTAATCACCAGAAATGAGGTGTCCAGGTCCGCGATGGCCGCGTTTTTAATGAAAATATGCACCGCCCATAATAGCCCGAAAAATAACGAGATAATATTCAGGTTAATCAGCTGCTTATTATTCCACATCTGCCAGGCAAGCAAGGCCAGGCTCATCAGTAGAATGGCGACAACGGGCGGCGTTATGCGCAATGTCGAATAGAGCGGAAAGAGAATAGAAAAAGCGGCTGCCAGGGCGTTGAGCAGCAAAAATAAACGTAAAGAAAGCAGCTGCTTTGCTTTGAGTAAGGCTCGCCAGGTTTGGGCTGTCATAGAACGATTGTGTCTTGGGTAAGCGCGTCAGGTGTTGTGTGTGTCGTATTAATGAAAAGCGAGTTATCGACTTTTCTGGCAACTATTGGAATTTTTATAAGGCAAACTAAAGCCGGCGCTCAATCTATCACCTTACTGAAAATCTGTCATTAAATGACACGTCAACCCTGGCTATTTCAGCTATAGGTCGCGCACGTTTTTACGCTGACAGTTGAGAAAATTTATCATATGATATTGGTTATCATTATCATAATAGGGCGTGAAAATGCTGCAACGACGACTCGAAAGTGGCTGGAGTGTAATGGTGGCGGGGCTTGCCGTGGCGCTGCTTGCCTGCCTGGATCTCAGTTTCAGTCAGTGGCGCGTGCTGGTGGTTATCGGGCTGCTTGCCACGGCATTGATGCTCTACCATAAAACGTTAAGACACTTTGTTTTACTGCCATCGTGCGTAGCATTTGCCAGCGGATTGCTGTTGATTGTGATGAATTTGGGATCGATGAGATAAACAAGCTGGGGGAGATAAAGAGGGTCACTTCATAAGAAGTGGTGCGAAGAGAGGGACTTGAACCCTCACGTCCGTAAGGACACTAACACCTGAAGCTAGCGCGTCTACCAATTCCGCCACCTTCGCACAGTTTTCAAATTTGCATCTGAAGAGTTTTGATATCGCCTTCGCATTGGTGCGAAGAGAGGGACTTGAACCCTCACGTCCGTAAGAACACTAACACCTGAAGCTAGCGCGTCTACCAATTCCGCCACCTTCGCATACCTGTAATACCGAAGTATCACAACCACGGAGGCGCATTCTAGATGTTTTCTGAGCTTCGTCAACACTTAATTTGATGCCGCTTTTCCGACTGATGCAAAAAGCGGCACCTTAACGCGTTTAGCGCTTTTTACCCGCCCGGGTCAGCACGGCGCGGTAAACTTTGAAGCGGCCGGTTTGAGCAATAACTTCATGACTACCAAATACTTCGTCCAGCACGTTCGGGTAGGCAAGGAAGGCGTTCGCCACGATGCGCAATTCGCCACCCATATTCAGATGGCGAGCTGCACCGCGAATAAGCTGGTGCGCTGCATCGAGGCTGGTTTGCATCCCGTCGTGGAATGGCGGGTTGGAGATGATCATGTCGAAACGGCCGTTGATTTCCGAGTAGACGTTACTGGCGATCACTTCCCCTTCAAAGCCGTTAGCGGCAAGCGTTGCGCGGCTGGCGGCGACCGCCGGTGCGCTAACGTCGCTAAGCGTTAGGCGAACTTTTGGCGAGTGGCTGGCGAGAGTAATCGCCAGGACGCCCGCGCCGCAGCCAACATCCAGCACTTTGCCTTTGGTGTGCGGCGTCAGCGTGGAAAGCAGCAGTTTGCTGCCGGTATCCAGACCGTCGCGGCTAAAGACGCCCGGCAGGGTTTTCACGGTCATCCCTTCATGAGGGTATTCACCCCACCAGCTGTTTTCATCAAACGCAGGTTGCTGCTCAAGGCGGCCATGATACAGACCGCAGCGGCGCGCGCTGTCGATTTTTGTCAGCGGGCAAATTTCAGCCAGCATTTGCTCTGCGCTACGCACGCCAGAGCGGTTTTCGCCGACGACAAAAACATCGGTGCCAACCGGCATCAGCGACAGAATATTCATCAGCTGGAACTGAGCTTCTGGCTTGTTTTTCGGCCAGTAGTAGATAAGCGTATTGCTGTCGGCAATGTCATCCGCACTGACCACCAGGCCATATTGTGCGTTCTCACCCATCTGCGCGCTTAATACCTGCCAGTGGTGGAATTGCTGGGTGTGGGCGCGGCTGGCGGCGGTGTCGAAACGCGCCGGCAGGTCGTCTTGCATGTCACCGGCAAACAACACACGGCTCTCGGTAAAATCATCGCTGTGGCGCAGCAGTACTTCACTCGCCGGGGTAAACGCACTCATCAAATAGCTCCTGGAAAATCAGAGCGTGGATTATAGAGCTTTAATGGCGTGGATTCGATGAATTTGCTATATTTGCCGCCCGAATTACGCTCTCAACAGGTTTCGCTATGACTTCCCCTTCCCGACGCGACTGGCAGTTACAGCAACTGGGTATTACCCAGTGGGTGCTGCGCCGTCCGACGGCTTTACAGGGCGAAATTGCGGTTTCTTTGCCCGCGGGCGTGCGTTTAGTGATGGTGGCTGAGATGCTACCAGCCTTGAGCGATCCGCTGGTGAAGGACATTTTACGCAGCATAGCGTTAAGCCCCGACCAAGTAATGCAACTGACGCCGGAGCGCGCGGCAATGATGCCGCCTGACAGCCGCTGCAATAGCTGGCGCCTGGGCGTTGAGCAGCCGCTGACGCTCAGCGGCGCGCAGCTTGCGTCCCCTGCGCTTGACGAGCTTTATCACAATGGCAACGCGCGACAGGCGCTGTGGCAACAGATTTGCGAACATGAACACGATTTCTTCCCTGACGCCGAATGATTTGGCGGACGCGTATGCCATTGAGCTGCGCAGTCATGCTTTTCCCTGGAGTGAAAAAACCTTTGCCAGCAATCAGGGCGAACGCTATTTCAATTTGCGGCTGGACGTTGACGGCAAACTTGCCGCTTTTGCGGTGACGCAGGTCATTCTCGATGAAGCCACGCTGTTCAACATTGCGGTTGATCCAGCGTATCAGCGGCAAGGGCTTGGGAAAGCGCTGCTTGAGCATCTTATTGTCGAGCTTGAAAAACGGGATGTCTTTACGCTGTGGCTGGAGGTGCGTGCCTCTAACGTTGCGGCGAGAACCTTGTACGAAAGCCTGGGCTTTAACGAAGCGACGGTGCGTCGCAATTATTATCCTGCAAAAGAAGGTCGGGAAGACGCGATCGTGATGGCGCTCCCCCTTGGTTAATTTTTAAAAGGTGTGTGGATGAACTGGGACTGGATTTTATTCGATGCGGACGAAACGCTGTTTACCTTTGACGCGTTCGGCGGTTTGCAGCGCATGTTTCTCGATTACAGCGTGACCTTTACCGCAGATGATTTCCAGGAGTACCAGGCGGTAAACAAGCCGCTGTGGGTCGACTACCAGAACGGGGCGATTACCGCGCTGCAGCTGCAGCTCAGGCGTTTTGAGGACTGGGCAGGGCGGCTGAATGTGCCGTCAGCAGAGCTGAACGATGCGTTTTTATCCGCCATGGCTGAAATTTGCGCCCCGCTGCCCGGGGCGGTTTCTCTCCTGAATGCGCTGAAGGGCAAGGCTAAACTTGGCATTATTACCAACGGCTTTACCGCGCTGCAGCAGACTCGCCTCGAGCGCACCGGCCTGCGTGACTATTTCGACCTGCTGGTGATTTCCGAGCAGGTAGGGGTAGCCAAACCCGATCGCCGCATTTTCGACTATACCTTCGAGCAGATGAACCAGCCGCCGCGCGACCGCGTTTTGATGGTCGGCGACACGGCAGAATCTGACATTCTGGGCGGTATCAACGCCGGGATAGCAACCTGCTGGCTTAACGCCCACGGGCGCACCGCGCCGGAAGGCATTGAACCGACCTGGCAGGTCACCTCGCTAAGTGAACTGGAGCAACTGCTGTGTAAGCCATGATTGTTGATTGTTAAACCCGCAATGATGGGTAAAATAGCCGCCAAATAACGTTCACTCGCCGCGTGGCTCAAGGCCGCGCGCACTTACAGAAGATGTAATTATGACTTTGTCTCCTTATCTGCAAGAGGTGGCTAAACGCCGCACTTTTGCCATTATTTCTCACCCGGATGCCGGTAAAACGACCATCACCGAAAAGGTGCTGCTGTTCGGACAGGCTATCCAGACCGCCGGGACGGTAAAAGGCCGTGGCTCAAGCCAGCACGCCAAATCCGACTGGATGGAGATGGAAAAACAGCGTGGGATCTCGATCACCACCTCGGTGATGCAGTTCCCGTATCGCGACAGCCTGGTCAACCTGCTGGATACTCCGGGGCACGAAGACTTCTCCGAAGATACCTACCGTACCCTGACCGCGGTTGACTGCTGCCTGATGGTTATCGATGCCGCAAAAGGCGTAGAAGATCGTACCCGTAAGCTGATGGAAGTTACCCGTCTGCGCGATACGCCGATCATCACCTTCATGAACAAACTGGATCGTGACATTCGCGATCCAATGGAAGTGCTGGATGAAGTTGAGCGCGAGCTGAAGATTGGCTGCGCGCCAATCACCTGGCCAATCGGCTGCGGCAAGCTGTTCAAAGGGGTTTACCATCTTTATAAAGATGAAACCTACCTCTACCAGACCGGTAAAGGCCACACGATCCAGGAAGTGCGCATCGTGAAAGGGTTGAGCAACCCAGAACTCGACGCAGCCGTCGGGGAAGATCTTGCTCTGCAACTGCGTGAGGAGCTGGAGCTGGTGCAGGGGGCTTCCAACGAATTCGACCATGAACTGTTCCTGGCCGGTGAAATCACCCCGGTATTCTTCGGCACCGCGCTGGGCAACTTCGGCGTCGACCACATGCTGGATGGTCTGGTTGAGTGGGCGCCGGCTCCGATGCCGCGTAAAACCGACACGCGTCTGGTGGATGCGGCGGACGAGAAGTTCACCGGTTTCGTCTTTAAGATCCAGGCCAACATGGACCCGAAACACCGTGACCGCGTCGCCTTTATGCGCGTGGTGTCCGGTAAGTATGAAAAAGGCATGAAGCTGCGCCAGGTGCGTATCGGGAAAGACGTGATTATTTCTGACGCGCTGACCTTTATGGCCGGGGATCGTTCTCACGTGGAAGAAGCCTATCCGGGCGATATTATCGGCCTGCACAACCACGGCACGATTCAGATCGGCGACACCTTTACCCAGGGCGAAATGATGAAGTTCACCGGTATCCCGAACTTCGCCCCGGAACTGTTCCGCCGTATTCGCCTGCGCGATCCGCTTAAGCAGAAGCAGTTGCTTAAAGGCCTGGTGCAGCTGTCTGAAGAAGGCGCGGTACAGGTGTTCCGTCCTATTGCCAACAACGACCTTATTGTTGGTGCGGTTGGGGTTCTGCAGTTCGATGTGGTCGTTGCTCGCCTGAAAAGCGAGTACAACGTAGAAGCGATTTACGAATCGGTCAACGTGGCGACGGCGCGTTGGGTTGAAGGGAATGACGTTAAGAAGTTTGAAGAATTCAAACGTAAAAACGAAGTTCAGTTAGCGCTGGATGGCGGCGACAACCTGACCTATATTGCCCCAACGATGGTAAATCTGAACATTACCCAGGAACGTTACCCTGACGTGACCTTCCGTAAAACGCGCGAGCACTAATTATCAGCCAGAGCGCGGCGTTCGCCGCGCTCTTCACACTTTCCCTGTCTTTTTAATCCCTTGCAGAATCCTCTTAATTTCCCGCGAATCCTGCGTCATTGCTGATTTTTCCATCAACACGTCATGCACTTTTATGATTGTGATCTATATTTAACAAAGTGATGACAATTTTATTGGATGAAAGCTCCGGGAATTAATCATTTTCTGGTGTCTTGTTGGCGTTTCTCATGTCATCTCAATATTAATAGCTGATTTTTTTCAGCTTACGGGAAGCGAGAAAGCTCAAATGATGAGCAAACCTACAGGAATTAATCGATGACTACGACTAAGATTTCAAAAACTCTGCTGGCGGTTGTGTTGGGTTCTGTACTGGCAAGCACCAGCGCCTTT
The DNA here is from genome assembly GCF_059801165.1 of Cedecea sp. Ae19-4. Lineage (NCBI taxonomy): Bacteria > Pseudomonadati > Pseudomonadota > Gammaproteobacteria > Enterobacterales > Enterobacteriaceae > Cedecea > Cedecea sp. Ae19-4. Next base: position 934,368 of record NZ_JBCHWG010000002.1, read on the forward strand.
GCGGAAGACACTCTGCTTAATAAAACGGAATCTACCGCCGATAGTGCAGGGAAAAAAATCGATAGCTCCATGACGAAAGTCGGTAATTTCATGGACGACAGCGGCATCACAGCGAAAGTCAAAGCAGCCCTGGTTGACGATAAAAATATCAAAAGTACCGATATTTCGGTCAAAACCGACAATAAAGTGGTCACCCTGAGCGGTTTTGTTGAGAGCCAGGCTCAGGCCGAGCAGGCCGTCGCCACGGCGAAAAAAGTGGAAGGCGTAACCTCGGTGAGCGACAAACTTCACGTTCGCGATGTGAAAACACAGTCGGTGAAAGGCTATGCCGGTGATGCGGCCACGACCAGTGAGATCAAAGCGAAATTGTTGGCCGACAGCATTGTGCCGTCGCGCCATATCAAAGTAGAAACCACTGACGGCGTGGTTCAGCTGTCCGGCGAGGTGAAATCCGCCGCTCAGTCTGAGAAGGCTGAAAGTATTGCCAAAGCTGTTGAAGGCGTGAAAAGCGTTAAAAACGATCTGAAAGTGAAGTAAAGCAGCACCCGAAATGGCTTTCTGGACGCGTGCCGGGAAGCCATAAGCACCACCCTTACACATTATCGCCTGCGGGTTAGCCATTCGGCGCCCGTGAAGAAGCGATAAGATTCACTATGGTTAAGGAGAGTCTATGTTTCGTTGGGGCATTATTTTTCTGGTAATAGCGTTGATCGCTGCGGCCCTGGGCTTCGGTGGTCTGGCGGGTACCGCAGCAGGTGCTGCAAAAATTGTCTTTATCGTCGGGATCATTCTGTTCCTGGTCAGCCTGTTTATGGGGCGCAGACGTCCTTAGCAACGCTCATTGAGTAACATGCCGATACAAAAGAAAAGCCAGTCCTCGTGACTGGCTTTATAGTGTCGACAAACCGCTGTCGACAGAAAAGAACGACCAGACGGCTCGTTAAAAAAAACAGGAAAATCAATTCATTGATTTTCGGCTGCTCACCACAAAGAGGGAAAAACCACGCCTTTTCCCGCTTTGTCAGCAACCTTAAGCCAGTCCTCGTGACTGGCTTTCGCCGTTTTACTTAGCGCGCTATGGGTATAGGGTAGAAATTCACAACAACAGCAATTCAGGAAAGCAGGTGGGAAATCGTATACCCGTAACGCTCGGCAATATTGCGCCGCTGGCGACTAAACCTTTTCGTCCTGGAAAACTCGCTCTGATTTGTGAAGGGGGCGGGCAGCGCGGGATCTTTACGGCTGGGGTTCTGGACGAGTTTATGCGCGCGGAATTCAACCCTTTTGATCTGTTCCTTGGTACTTCTGCCGGGGCGCAGAATCTTTCCGCTTACGTTTGTAACCAGCCGGGATACGCGCGTCGCGTCATCACGCGCTTTACGACGACGAGGGATTTCTTCAATCCGCTCCGCTTTGCGCGCGGAGGGCATCTGATCGATCTCGACTGGCTGATTGAGTCGACCGCCGCCAGACTGCCGCTGTCGATGTCCAGTGCCGACCCGCTGTTTGAACAGGGAAAAGAGTTCTTTATGTGCGCCTGCCGCAGTGATGACTATGCGGCGAATTACTTTTCGCCGACCACGGATACCTGGCTAAATTTGCTGAAAGCCTCCAGCGCCATTCCCGGTTTTTACCGCTCAGGCGTGGATATTGACGGCGTCAGCTATCAGGACGGCGGCATCAGCGATGCGGTGCCGGTGCGGGAAGCGGTTAATCGCGGGGCAGATACGCTGGTGGTCATTCGCACCGTACCTTCACAGATGTACTACACGCCGCAGTGGTTCAAACATATGGAACGCTGGCTGGGCGACAGCAGCCTGCAGCCGCTGTTGAATCTGGTGCAGCACCACGAGGAAAGCTACCGTGAAATCCAAAGCTTCATTGAGAAGCCGCCTGGTAAACTGCGAATCTTTGAGATTTACCCTCCGAAAGCGCTATTAAGCAGCGCGCTCGGCAGCCGCCTGCCTTCATTAACGGCGGATTATCAAACGGGGCGCTTGTGCGGGCGCTATTTCCTGGCCACCATTGGCAAACTGCTGGTGGCTAAACCGCCGTTGAGGCGTCATTTGCCGCGCATTAATACGCCCGGCCCGTTGGTCATTCCTCCTGCTGCGGCGGCAAACGAATCGCTGGTCAAGCCGATTAGCCCTGGCCTGCAGGCGAATGATGCGGCGTTTGATAATGAGGATCTCGCGTGAGTTTTACGTTCTACGACACCCATTGCCACTTTGATTTTCCCCCCTTCACCGGGGATGAAGAGCACAGCCTCGCGCTGGCCGCTGAGGCCGGGGTTCGTAAAATCATTGTGCCAGCAATAGAAGCGGGGCGTTTCAATCGCGTACTCGCGCTGGCGCAGAATTATCCGGCGCTTTATGCCGCCCTGGGTATGCATCCGATTGTGATTGAAAAGCATGATGATACGGGGCTGGCCGCGCTGGAGGATCTTTTGCGGCAAAGGCCGGAGAAGCTGATCGCCATCGGCGAGATTGGGCTGGATCTTTATCGCGAAGATCCGCAGCTCGACAGGCAGGAGTTTATCCTCAGCGAGCAGCTGAAGCTGGCAAAGCGTTACGATCTGCCGGTGCTGCTTCACTCCCGCCGTACCCACGACAAGCTGGCGCTGCACCTGAAGCGCCACAGCCTGCCCAGAACCGGCGTGGTGCATGGTTTTGCCGGCAGCTTACAGCAGGCGGAACGGTTTATTGCAATGGGCTATCGCATTGGCGTCGGTGGCACCATCACCTATCCGCGAGCCAGCAAAACCCGGGATGTGATGGCCCGTTTGCCGCTTTCATCGCTGTTGCTGGAAACCGATGCGCCGGATATGCCGCTGAACGGCTGGCAGGGGCAGCCCAACCGGCCGGAACGTGCCGCCAGGGTCTTCGATGCGCTGTGTGAATTACGCCCGGAGCCCGCAGAAATCATTGCTAATGCCTTGAAAAACAACGCAGACGAATTATTCGCCTTCTAATGAGTCGCCCTCAAAGTGTGATATTCATCACCTTGCTATGTAAATGTTTCTATACATTTCGCCCTACACGTGATTGCTCCGGCACTTTTCTCGCCCCTGTGGTTATAATCCGCGCGCTAAAAAGGGGCTGCTAAAGCCCGAATCTTTCCAGTTGATACACAGGGATACTGTATGCAAATACTCATGGGATTGATCGGCATGGTGGCATTGCTGCTGATCGCCGTTTTACTTTCCAGCAACCGCAAAGCGATCAACCTGCGCACCGTCATTGGCGCGTGGCTTATCCAGATCGGTATCGGGGCGCTGATCCTTTACGTTCCGGTCGGGCGTAAAGTCCTGCTCGCGATGTCTGAAGGGGTGGCTAATGTCATCGCCTACGGCAATTCAGGGATTTCTTTCCTGTTTGGCGGGCTGGTGTCTGACAAAATGTTTGAAGTCTTTGGCGGCGGCGGCTTTATCTTTGCGCTGCGCGTCCTGCCGATCATCGTCTTCTTCTCCTCGCTTATTGCCGTGCTTTACTACCTCGGCGTGATGCAGTTAGTGATCCGTATTCTCGGCGGCGGCCTGCGTAAGGTATTGAAAACCTCGCGCACTGAATCCTTGTCGGCGACGGCGAATATTTTCGTTGGCCAAACCGAAGCGCCGCTTGTGGTTCGCCCTTACATCTCGACCATGACTCGCTCTGAGCTGTTTGCCGTGATGTGCGGTGGTCTTGCCTCCGTGGCGGGCTCCGTGCTGGCGGGCTACGCGCAGATGGGCGTGCCGCTGGAATACCTGATTGCCGCATCCTTTATGGCCGCACCGGGCGGGCTGCTGTTTGCCAAGATAATGCTGCCTGAAACGGAAACCCCGAACGATACGCCGGAGCTGGAGTCAATGAAAAACGACCCAGATCGCCCGGCTAACGTGCTGGATGCGGCGGCCTCGGGCGCAGCCTCCGGGATGCAGCTGGCGCTGAACGTCGGGGCGATGCTGCTGGCGTTTGTGGCGCTGATTGCCCTGCTGAACGGGATGCTTTCCGGTATCGGCGGCTGGTTCAACTATCCGCAGCTTTCGCTGGAGCTGATGCTGGGCTGGGTGTTCTCCCCGGTAGCCTGGCTGATTGGCGTGCCGTGGAGCGAGGCGATGGTGGCCGGATCGTTTATCGGCCAGAAGCTGATCATCAACGAGTTCGTTGCTTACCTGAACTTCGGCGCTTACCTGAAGGATGATGCCGAAGTGGCTGCGGCGGGCCTGCAGGTGCTGTCCGGCCATACCAAAGCAATTATCTCCTTCGCGCTGTGCGGATTTGCTAACCTTTCTTCTATCGCCATTCTGATCGGTGGCCTGGGCAGCATGGCGCCAAACCGTCGGCACGATGTGGCTCAGCTGGGCATGAAGGCCGTGGCGGCGGGGACGCTGTCTAACCTGATGAGCGCCACCATCGCCGGGCTTTTCCTGGCGCTGTAGCCTGCAATATAAATGTTATAATAATAACATTAAGCGGTAACCGATGGCTGGTGCCCTGCCAGCCATTTTCTTGTGTCCTGGCGCAATTTAGCGCGTTATTTTGTTCCTTTAATCACATATACTCTATGAAAGCTTGCAATTCACGCTTTGGCTTTTGTGAGGCGAGACACAAAATTGCATCGGTGGTGGGTGTTAGAATTCTAACATTGCAACCGGCAATGTGCGGTGAGAAGGATCTCAACGTGAGGGTGACTCAGGTGACCACTCTTCTTCAAGGAACCAAGTCCGCTCCAACGTGTTGAGTTTCCAGGCCGGAGACTTATTTCCCTTTTGTTGGAGAGCGTTATGACCGATTTAACCCAAAGCAGCCTGCGTGCGCTGAAACTGATGGATTTGACTACCCTGAACGACGATGACACTAACGAGAAAGTCATCGCTCTGTGCCATCAGGCAAAAACCCCAGTCGGCAACACCGCTGCGATTTGTATCTATCCGCGTTTCATCCCAATCGCCCGTAAAACCCTGAAAGAGCAGGGCACCCCGGACATCCGCATTGCGACCGTGACCAACTTCCCACACGGTAACGACGATATCGACATCGCGCTGGCAGAAACCCGCGCCGCTATCGCTTACGGTGCAGACGAAGTGGACGTGGTGTTCCCATACCGGGCGCTGATTGCCGGTAACGAGCAGGTAGGCTTCGACCTGGTGAAAGCGTGTAAAGACGCCTGCGCCAGCGCTAACGTACTGCTGAAAGTGATCATCGAAACCGGCGAGCTGAAGACCGAAGAGCTGATTCGCAAAGCGTCTACTATCGCGATTAAAGCCGGTGCCGACTTTATCAAAACCTCGACCGGTAAAGTGCCGGTTAACGCCACGCCGGAAAGCGCTCGCATCATGATGGAAGTGATCCGCGATATGGGCGTGGAAAAAACTGTAGGCTTCAAACCAGCCGGTGGCGTTCGCTCCGCTGAAGATGCTGCGCAGTTCCTGGCTATCGCGGACGATCTGTTCGGTGCCGACTGGGCCGACTCCCGTCATTACCGCTTCGGGGCGTCCAGCCTGTTAGCCAGCCTGCTGAAAGCGTTGGGCCATGGGGACGGCAAAAGCGCCAGCAGCTACTAATTACTCGTCATACTTCAAGCCGCAGGGGCGTTAGCTGCACTCCCTCACCGCAGTCACTTACTTCAGTAAGCTCCTGGGGATGAGCTCTTTTGCCTTCTGCCTGCGACTCGAATTATCCAGAGTAATCTTTAATTGCGGCGGGTTTTCCGCCGCTCTTTACCCGCATTTCCCAGGGGGTTGCCGTGTTTCTCGCACAAGAAATTATTCGTAAAAAACGTGATGGCCTGGTACTGAGCGACGAAGAGATTCGCTTCTTTATCAACGGTATTCGCGACAACACCGTCTCTGAAGGGCAAATTGCTGCTCTGGCGATGACCATTTTCTTCCACGACATGACAATGCCGGAAAGGGTGTCGCTGACAATGGCGATGCGGGATTCCGGCACCGTGCTGGACTGGAAAAGCCTTAACCTCAACGGCCCGATTGTGGATAAACATTCCACCGGCGGCGTGGGGGATGTCACTTCGCTTATGCTTGGCCCAATGGTGGCGGCCTGCGGTGGCTATGTGCCGATGATTTCAGGCCGTGGCCTGGGGCACACCGGCGGGACGCTGGACAAGCTCGAGGCGATTCCGGGCTTCGATATCTTCCCGGACGATAACCGCTTCCGCGACATTATTAAGGACGTCGGCGTGGCCATCATCGGCCAGACCAGCTCGCTGGCACCGGCGGACAAACGTTTTTATGCCACCCGCGACATTACCGCGACGGTGGATTCTATCCCGCTTATCACCGCTTCCATTCTGGCGAAAAAACTGGCCGAAGGGCTGGACGCGCTGGTGATGGACGTGAAAGTAGGCAGCGGCGCATTTATGCCGACTTACGAGCTGTCAGCCCAGCTGGCAGAGGCTATCGTTGGCGTTTCCAACGGCGCAGGCGTGAAGACCACCGCGCTGCTGACGGACATGAACCAGGTGCTGGCTTCCAGCGCGGGTAACGCCGTGGAAGTCCGTGAAGCGGTACAGTTCCTCACGGGGGAATACCGCAACCCGCGTCTGTTCGATGTGACAATGGCGCTGTGCGTGGAAATGCTGATTTCCGGCAAGCTTGCCAAAGACGAAATTGAAGCACGCGCGAAGCTTCAGGCGGTGCTGGACAACGGCAAAGCAGCCGAAGTGTTTGGCCGCATGGTTGCCGCGCAGAAAGGCCCGAGTGACTTCGTTGAAAATTACGCGAAGTACCTGCCGACGGCAATGCTGAGCAAGGCAGTGTATGCCGAAGCGTCCGGGTTTGTTTCGGCGATGGACACTCGCGCGCTGGGCATGGCGGTGGTGTCGATGGGCGGCGGTCGCCGTCAGGCTTCCGACACCATTGATTACAGCGTCGGCTTTACCGACATGGCGCGTCTGGGAGAATCTATCGACGGCGAACGTCCGCTGGCGGTGATCCACGCCAAAGACGAAGCCAGCTGGCAGGAAGCCGCGAAGGCGGTGAAAGCGGCAATCAGCATTGACGAAAAAGCACCGCAGGAAACACCAACGGTCTATCGCCGAATCACCGAATAACGGTATACTGATCTGATCCCTATTTTATAGAGCACAAGGTACGGAGAATAATATGAAACGTGCGTTTATTATGGTGCTGGACTCGTTCGGCATCGGTGCTACCGAAGACGCAGAGCGCTTCGGAGATGTCGGCTCTGATACCCTCGGTCACATCGCGGAGGCTTGCGCTAAAGGCGAAGCTGACAAAGGCCGTAAAGGCCCCCTGAACCTGCCTAACCTGACTCGTCTTGGGCTGGTAAAAGCTCATGAAGGCTCCACCGGCAAAGTGGCAGCAGGCATGGACGGTAACGCAGAAGTTATCGGCGCTTACGGCTGGGCACACGAGCTTTCTTCCGGCAAAGACACCCCGTCTGGCCACTGGGAAATCGCCGGCGTGCCGGTTCTGTTTGACTGGGGCTATTTCAGCGACCACGACAACAGCTTCCCGCAGGAGCTGCTGGACAAACTGGTCAAGCGTGCCAACCTGCCGGGCTACCTCGGCAACTGCCACTCTTCCGGGACCGTGATCCTGGACGAGCTGGGTGAAGAGCACATGAAAACCGGGAAACCGATTTTCTATACCTCCGCTGACTCCGTGTTCCAGATTGCCTGCCACGAAGAAACCTACGGCCTGGATAAGCTTTATGAGCTGTGTGAAATCGCGCGCGAAGAGCTGACCGAAGGCGGCTACAACATTGGCCGCGTTATCGCGCGTCCGTTTGTTGGCGATAAAGCGGGTAACTTCCAGCGTACCGGCAACCGTCACGACTTAGCGGTCGAGCCACCTGCCGCCACCGTGCTGCAGAAGCTGGTTGATGAGAAGCAGGGCCAGGTTGTTTCCGTGGGTAAAATTGCGGACATCTACGCCAACTGCGGCATCACTAAAAAAGTGAAGGCAACCGGTCTGGATGCGCTGTTCGACGCCACCATCAAAGAGATGAAAGAAGCCGGCGACGACACCATCGTGTTCACCAACTTCGTCGACTTTGACTCCTCCTGGGGCCACCGTCGCGACGTAGCCGGCTACGCGGGCGGCCTTGAGCTGTTCGACCGTCGCCTGCCAGAGCTGATGGCGCTGCTGAAAGAGGACGATATTCTGATCCTTACCGCGGACCACGGCTGTGACCCAACCTGGCAGGGTACCGACCATACTCGCGAGCACATTCCGGTGCTGATCTACGGCCCGAAAGTGAAAGCCGGTTCTCTTGGCCACCGCGAAACCTTCGCGGATATCGGCCAGACGGTAGCGAAGTACTTCGGTCTTTCCGACATGGACTACGGCAAAAACATGCTGTGATCCCTTTGGGCGGGCGGTTGCCCGCCTGATTGCTAACTTTTAAAATCAAGGAATACACAATGGCTACGCCACACATTAACGCAGAAATGGGCGATTTCGCTGACGTAGTACTGATGCCGGGTGACCCGCTGCGCGCCAAGCACATCGCGGAAACCTTCCTGGAAGACGTGCGTGAAGTGAACAACGTGCGCGGCATGCTCGGATTCACCGGGACTTACAAAGGCCGTAAGATCTCCGTTATGGGCCATGGTATGGGCATCCCATCCTGCTCCATCTACGCGAAAGAGCTAATCACCGACTTCGGCGTGAAGAAAATCATTCGCGTGGGTTCCTGCGGCGCGGTTCGTGCAGACGTTAAGCTACGCGACGTGGTGATCGGTATGGGCGCGTGTACTGACTCTAAAGTTAACCGCCTGCGCTTCAAGGATCACGACTTCGCGGCTATCGCGGACTTCGATATGGTTCGTAACGCGGTTGATGCGGCAAAAGCGCTGGGCGTTGACGCTCGCGTGGGCAACATCTTCTCTGCCGACCTGTTCTACACGCCGGATCCGTCCATGTTCGACGTGATGGAAAAATACGGCATTCTGGGTGTGGAAATGGAAGCGGCCGGGATCTACGGCGTAGCGGCTGAGTTCGGTGCAAAAGCGCTGACCATCTGCACCGTGTCTGACCACATCCGTACTCACGAGCAGACCACCGCCGCTGAGCGTCAGACTACCTTCAACGACATGATCAAAATTGCTCTGGAATCCGTCCTGCTGGGCGACAAAGAGTAAGTTTTTTTTCTCGTTTAAAGGGCGCCTTAGGGCGCCTTTTTTATGCCATTTATCTATTCATTTTATTTCTTATTTTGGGTTAATCCTCTTTACCTATCTGGCATTCAAAACTATAAATCAATTCAAGTATCTATTCATTAATCTATTCACATGAGCGAACTAGCGGACCTTCTTCTTACCGGGCCTCTTCCAGCCAGAACGCTGGCCCAACGGCTGGGTATCAGCCAGGCGACTTTCTCTCGCCGGGTAGCGCTTGAGCCTGACGTTATCAAATTCGGTTCAGCTCGTGCGACGCTGTACGGATTAAAACACCCGGTAAGGCAGCACCGCGAATTTCAGCTCTGGCAGATTGACGACGTCGGTAAAGCCTGGGTATTTGGTGTGCTTTATCCCGTGTGGCCGAAAGGCAGTTGCCTCGTTGTGCATCACAACGGCGACAGCCGCTGGTTTGACGGGTTGCCCTGGTACCTGACCGATCTCCGGCCTCAGGGGTTTTTGGGGCGGGCCTGGGGGCGTGAGTTAGCTAAAGACAGCGATTTGCCGGAAGATATTCGGTTGTGGCGAGAAGAGGATGTGCTCCTGGCGCTCTCTGTGCAGCGGCAGGAAAATCTGGGTGGCTGGCTGGTGGGCGAAGAGAGTTATTGCCTGTGGACAGAGAAAGACGTTCCCGAAGCCATTCCTCATAATGAACGCCTGAAGGTTTACGCTGAGCTTGCTCACAGGGCGATAGACGGTGAAATTGTCGGCTCATCCGCCGGAGGCGAGCAGCTTAAATTCACCTGCTACAGTGAAACGCTTCGCGGGCCACGACATGCTCTTGTGAAGTTCACCCCGGCTATGCGGAATGATAACCAGCGTCGATGGGCGGATCTACTGGCCGCTGAGGCCAGTGCTTTAACGCTGCTAAATGATGTAGGGATTGCTGCCGCACGGTGTGATCTACTTTCGACGGTTAGCGGGCAGGTCTTTCTCGAAGTTGAGCGCTTTGACTGCGTGGGCGTTTTCGGGCGGCGCAGTATTGTCTCTCTTGAAAGCGTGCAAAGTGAATATGCGGCGGGCGTGCTTAGCTGGCCTAAAGCCGTGATGCGTCTAAAAGAAGAGGGGATGGTTGAGGCCGCCACGCTTCGGCAGGTGCAGCGCATTTGGGCATTTGGCCGACTGATTGGTAACAGCGATATGCATGCCGGGAACCTCTCTTTCTTTCTCTCTGACCGTCCGCTTGAGCTCACACCGGTCTACGATATGCTGCCTATGGCCTGGGCTCCGGGCAGTTCAGGCAATATGCGAACAGGCTGCATTGAGATTAATATTGATGCCGACGTCCCCGGCGAAGTGTGGCTCGAGATGCAGCCTTGGGCGCAGCGCTACTGGCAGGAGCTTAGCCTGAATGTGATGCTGAGCGAGCCATTCCGGCAAATTGCGGCGGGAATGGCTGAGCAAGTCGAGCGGTTAAGCGAGCGGCTTCGGCGGCTCGCTTAACGAACCGCCTGAGCAATCCAGGCTGAAAGCTCTCTCAGTTCGGCTTCCTGTTCCGGGAAGCTGTAAATCAGCGTTTCGCACTCCTGCTGCAGCAAAATACTGCGGTACAGGCAGCCTTTTAACCGGGTGGCCAGCGCTTCAAGCGGGGCAGGATTCAGGCTATCGGTGAACACCTGGGCGCGGGTGATATGCCCTTTTTCGACGTCAAAATGTAGCTCAACGCCCCCCCAGGTAAATCGGTTGTCCAGCAGGTGCGTAAAGGCCGGAGCCTGGCCAAAATTCCACTCCCAGCTGCTCTGGCGGGCAAAAGTCTCGGCAAACCCTGGCAGATTGGGGAGCGCTTTCGGGGAGATATGCTCGGCTTCCACACGCTCGCCGTAGTGAGCGAAGAAAGCCTCCGTTATCGCCTCGGCTATCTGCTCGTGGGTCAGGCCTGGCTCGATGTCGCTGAGGTTGGCGACCCGGCTTCTTACGGATGTAATGCCTTTGGCCTGGAGCTTTTTCGGATCGGGATTGAGGTAGTTTGCCAGGCGGCTCAGATCGGCATTCAGCAGCAAAGTGCCGTGATGGAAGCCGCGATCCAGAGTTTCCCGGTAGGCGGAACCTGAAATCTTGCGCGTACCTTCGGCGGTTTCGACCTCAAGGTCGTTGCGCCCGGATGCGGTGGCTTCCAGCCCAAGGCTCGCCAGGGCGTTCAGTACGATAGCCGTGGAAATACTCTTGTCGTATTCGGGTTTGCCGGCCATAAAAGTGAAGCAGGTGTTGCCCAGGTCGTGGAACACCGCGCCACCGCCGCTGCTGCGCCTTGCCAGCCGAACGTTATCTTGCTCCATGCGCCCGGTATTGCACTCTTTCCACGGATTCTGGGCGCGGCCAATCACCACCGTATCTGCATTACGCCATAGAAACAGAACCCGCTGAGTGGCGGGCATCTGCCGAAAAATAGTCTCTTCAACGGCCAGGTTAAACCACGGGTCGTAAGAGTCAGAGATTAGTAAACGCAAAGTCGACATAACAAAGATCCTTTTCCCAGAAGAATGGCGTCATCTTAGCATGACGCCATCTCGGCGAATTTACTGAGGGAGCTTTACTTAGGCTCGTCTTCCTCTTTTACTTTCGTATTGGCGGTAAGCAGGAACGGTGATTGCTGCCAGCGGGTGCGCTTGCCGTGCAGCAGCGTGCGGGTCAGCACAATACCGATTGCGACGGCGAGCAGCAGCATCAGGCGCAGAATATTGGTGGTGTTGTCCACTTGCTTAGCTTCGGTGGCAAGCGTGTGGGTATCCAGGGTAATGCGCAGGTAGCCGATAGGCCCGCTTTTATCGGTGATAGGTTCGACGATTTGCTGGTTGAAGTAGCTGCCGGCTTTTTGGCCGTCCAGCGCCAGGCGATCGCGAACCTCAATGTTTTCCCCCGCGCGCGCAATTTGGTCACCTTCGCTGTCGTACACGGCGGCATCCAGAATACGGCTATCCTTAGTCAAAAGGTTAAGCACGGTGGAGATGCGTTTTTCATCCGGATTCTCAGTTTTCATGACGGGAACCAGATTAAACGCGACCTGACGGGAGAGGGTACGGGCCAGCTCTTCTAACTGAACGTTTCGCGCCTGCTGGCTGCCCCGGCTGAACCAGGACGCGCCCTGCATTAGCGCCACCAAAAGTGCGAGGCAGGACAGCACAATCACTGCGCGGTGGAGCCGAAATTTAAATTTTACCCGAACCATGATGCACCTTTGGAAAATTGCTTACTTTAATGTTGCCAGAAGCAAGGCGGACAAGGTAGCCTCATGCGTTGTTTTTACCCGGATACCCTGCATTCTTCAAAGGGCAGAAGCTCAGGCTTTACGCCAGCGCGAGGAGAAAAATCCCTTGCCATCAGCCCGCAATCCGACTGCAAAAGGGTATGTTTACTTGATTCTGGAGCCGCAATGCCAAACAGTTTGACCTGGTGCGATTTGCCTAACGATGTTTCACTTTGGCCTGGGTTGCCGCTTTCCCTGAGCGGCGACGAAGTGATGCCGCTGGACTACCGCGCTGGCCGCAGTGGCTGGCTCCTGTACGGGCGTAATCTGGACAAGCAGTGTCTGACCAAATACCAGCGCAAGCTGGGGGCGGCGATGGTGATTGTGACCGCCTGGTGCGTGGAAGATTATCAGGTTATTCGCCTGGCCGGCTCTTTAACGCCGCGCGCGACCAAGCTTGCGCATGAAGCCGGGCTGGACGTGGCGCCGCTGGGCAAAATCCCACATTTGAAAACGCCTGGTCTGCTGGTCATGGACATGGACTCCACCGCCATTCAGATCGAGTGTATCGACGAGATCGCCAAACTGGCGGGAACGGGTGAAATGGTGGCTGAAGTCACCGAACGCGCAATGCGCGGCGAGCTGGACTTTACCGCCAGCCTTCGCCAGCGTGTGGCGACCCTGAAGGGCGCGGATGCTAATATTTTACGCCAGGTTCGCGACGAGCTACCGCTGATGCCGGGGCTAAAATCTCTGGTACAAAATCTCGATACGCTGGGTTGGAAAGTGGCGATTGCCTCTGGCGGGTTTACCTTCTTCGCCGAATACCTGCGCGACACATTAAACCTGACGGCGGTGGTCGCCAACGAACTTGAAATTTGCGACGGCAAGCTGACCGGCGAAGTGCTGGGGCAGATTGTGGACGCGAAGTTCAAAGCGGTCACTTTGAAGCGCCTGGCCGAAAAATATGAAATCCCCGCCGCGCAAACCGTTGCGATTGGCGACGGGGCCAATGATTTACCGATGATCCACGCCGCTGGCCTGGGGATTGCCTATCACGCTAAGCCGAAGGTGAACGAGAAGAGCGAAGTCAGTATCCGTCATGCGGATCTGATGGGCGTGTTCTGCATCCTTTCCGGCAGCCTGATTCAGGAAGAACGTTAACAAGAGGTATAAAGGTGGCGAAAGCTCCAAAACGCGCATTTGTTTGTAACGAGTGTGGTGCGGATTACCCGCGCTGGCAGGGGCAGTGCAGCGCCTGTCACGCGTGGAATACCATTACCGAAGTGCGCATCGCCGCTTCTCCGCAGGTTGCCCGCAACGAGCGCCTCTCCGGCTATGCCGGGAGCGCGGGCGTCAGCCGCGTACAAAAGCTTTCGGACATCAGCCTGGAAGAACTGCCGCGCTTCTCCACCGGTTTTAAAGAATTTGACCGGGTGCTGGGCGGCGGCGTAGTGCCCGGCAGCGCCATTCTGATCGGCGGTAACCCTGGCGCAGGGAAGTCAACGCTGCTGCTGCAAACGCTCTGCAAGCTGAGCGAGCAAATGAAAACCCTGTACGTCACTGGCGAAGAGTCGCTTCAGCAAGTGGCGATGCGCGCGCATCGGTTAGGCCTGCCGACGCAAAACCTCAATATGCTGTCGGAAACCAGCATCGAACAGATCTGTATGATCGCTGAGGAAGAGCAGCCGAAGCTGATGGTGATCGACTCGATCCAGGTCATGCACATGGCGGACGTGCAGTCTTCGCCGGGCAGCGTGGCCCAGGTGCGTGAAACTGCGGCCTACCTGACGCGTTTTGCGAAGACGAAAGGCGTGGCGATCGTGATGGTCGGGCATGTCACGAAAGACGGTTCTCTTGCGGGGCCAAAAGTCCTCGAACACTGTATCGACTGTTCAGTCATGCTAGATGGCGACGCCGATTCCCGCTTCCGTACCCTGCGCAGCCATAAAAACCGCTTTGGGGCGGTGAACGAGCTGGGCGTGTTCGCGATGACCGAGCAGGGGCTGCGTGAAGTCAGCAACCCGTCGGCCATTTTCCTTAGCCGGGGCGATGAAGTGACGCCGGGCAGTTCGGTGATGGTGGTTTGGGAAGGAACTCGTCCGCTGCTGGTTGAGATTCAGGCGCTGGTGGATCAGTCGATGATGTCCAACCCTCGCCGCGTGGCCGTTGGCCTGGAGCAAAACCGCCTGGCGATTCTGCTGGCCGTACTCCACCGTCACGGCGGCCTGCAAATGGCCGATCAGGACGTGTTTGTGAACGTGGTGGGCGGCGTAAAGGTTACCGAAACCAGCGCCGACCTGGCGCTGCTGCTGGCGATGGTTTCCAGCCTGCGCGACAGAGCCTTGCCGCAGGATTTAGTCGTATTTGGGGAAGTCGGGCTGGCGGGTGAAATCCGCCCGGTACCCAGCGGCCAGGAGCGTATTTCCGAAGCGGCGAAACACGGCTTTAAGCGCGCAATTGTGCCCCAGGCCAACGTACCGAAAAAAATTCCTGAAGGGATGCAGGTCTTCGGCGTGAAAAAACTTGCTGATGCGCTTTCTGTATTCGACGACTTATAATTGAGTAACTTGCGGGAACCGTTCCCGCTCCGGCAGGAGGCAGCGCGTGTCGTCATTCGACTATATTAAAACGGCTATTCGTCAGCAGGGCTGTACTTTACAGCAGGTGGCGGATGCCAGCGGCATGACTAAAGGCTACCTGAGCCAGTTACTGAACGCGAAAATCAAAAGCCCCAGCGCGCAAAAACTGGAGGCGTTGCACCGCTTCCTTGGGCTGGAATTCCCGCGTCGCGAAAAGAAAGTCGGCGTGGTGTTCGGTAAGTTTTATCCGCTACATACCGGGCATATCTACTTGATCCAGCGCGCCTGTAGCCAGGTGGACGAGCTGCATATCATCATGGGCTATGATGAGCCCCGCGACCGCGCGCTGTTTGACGATAGCGCGATGTCCCAGCAGCCAACCACCGGTGACCGCCTGCGCTGGCTGCTGCAAACTTTTAAATATCAGAAGAATATCCGCATTCACTCCTTTAACGAGGAGGGAATGGAGCCTTATCCCCACGGCTGGGACGTCTGGAGCCGGGGGATTAAAGCGTTTATGGACAGCAAAGGTATTTCGCCAGACCGGATCTATACCTCGGAAGAAGGGGACGCCGCGAAGTTTACCGAACACCTCGGGATCGAAACGGTGGTGGTCGATCCAAAGCGAACCTTTATGAACATCAGCGGCACACAAATCCGTGAAAACCCGTTCCGCTACTGGGAATACATTCCTACTGAAGTAAAACCGTTCTTTGTGCGCACGGTGGCGATACTTGGCGGCGAGTCGAGCGGGAAGTCGTGGATGGTGAACAAGCTTGCCAACATCTTCAATACCACCAGCGCCTGGGAATACGGGCGGGATTACGTTTTCTCGCACCTGGGCGGTGACGAAATGGCGCTGCAATATTCCGACTACGACAAAATTGCCATCGGCCATGCGCAGTACGTCGATTTTGCGGTGAAGTACGCCAATAAAGTGGCGTTTATCGACACCGACTTTGTGACCACTCAGGCCTTCTGCAAGAAGTATGAAGGCCGCGAGCACCCGTTTGTACAGGCGCTGATCGACGAGTACCGCTTTGATCTGGTTATCCTGCTGGAAAATAATACGCCGTGGGTGGCTGACGGTTTACGCAGCCTCGGCAGCGATGTGGACAGAAAATCGTTCCAGAACCTGCTGGTGGAGATGCTCAAAGAGAACAACATCGAGTTTATTCACGTCGAAGAGTCCGACTATGACTCGCGCTTCCTGCGCTGTGTGGATCTGGTGAAAGAGATGATGGGCGAGCAGCGGTAAAGCGTACGCTGGCCCTCACTCTAACCCTCTCCCAGAGGGAGAGGGAATAAACACTATTATGTGTCGTTTTTCTCCCTCGCCCTCTGGGAGAGGGCCGGGGTGAGGGGAAAAGTACTACGGGTGAACTCGCCATAAAAAAGGCACCGTGAAGGTGCCTTTTGCATTTACTTGGTTACGCGCTTGTACTTGATGCGTTTTGGCTCCAGGGCATCTGAGCCGAGGGTACGCTTCTTGTACTCTTCGTATTCGGTGAAGTTCCCTTCGAAGAATTCGACTTTACCTTCATCCTGGTAATCCAGAATGTGGGTAGCGATGCGGTCCAGGAACCAGCGGTCGTGCGAGATAACCATCGCGCAGCCCGGGAACTCCAGCAGGGCGTTTTCCAGCGCTCGCAGGGTTTCGATATCCAGGTCGTTGGTTGGTTCATCGAGCAGCAGAACGTTACCGCCAACCTGCAGCAGCTTCGCCAGGTGCAGACGACCGCGCTCACCGCCGGACAGCTCGCCCACGCGTTTGCCCTGGTCGACGCCTTTGAAGTTAAAGCGGCCAACGTAGGCGCGGCTTGGCATCTCGGTGTTGCCGATACGCATAATATCCTGGCCGCCGGAGACTTCTTCCCAGACGGTTTTGCTGTTGTCCATGGCGTCACGGAACTGGTCAACGGAAGCCAGTTTCACGGTCTCACCGAGGGTGATAGAGCCGCTGTCAGGCTGTTCCTGACCGGACATCATGCGGAACAGGGTAGATTTACCCGCGCCGTTCGGACCGATGATGCCGACGATGGCGCCTTTCGGTACGGAGAAGCTCAGATCGTCAATCAGCAGGCGGTCGCCGTAAGATTTACGCAGGTTGTTAACTTCCACCACTTTATCCCCCAGACGTGCGCCAGGTGGAATAAACAGTTCGTTGGTTTCGTTACGTTTCTGGTATTCGGTGTTATTCAGCTCTTCGAAGCGTGCCAGACGGGCTTTGCCCTTAGACTGACGGCCTTTAGCGCCCTGACGAACCCACTCCAGCTCTTTCTCAATAGATTTACGGCGAGCCGCTTCCGTTGAGGCTTCCTGCGCCAGGCGCTGATCTTTCTGCTCCAGCCAGGAGGAGTAGTTACCTTCCCATGGAATACCTTCCCCACGGTCAAGCTCGAGGATCCAGCCGGCGACGTTGTCGAGGAAGTAACGGTCGTGGGTGATCGCCACCACGGTGCCCTCGAAGTCGTGCAGGAAGCGTTCCAGCCATGCCACGGATTCTGCATCCAGGTGGTTGGTTGGTTCGTCGAGCAACAGCATGTCTGGTTTTTCCAGCAGCAGGCGGCAAAGCGCAACGCGGCGGCGTTCACCCCCGGACAGCTTCTCGATTTTTGCATCCCAGTCCGGCAGGCGCAGGGCATCGGCGGCGCGCTCCAGCTGCACGTTCAGGTTATGACCGTCGTGCGCCTGGATGATTTCTTCATACTTGCCTTGCTGCGCGGCCAGCTTATCGAAGTCCGCGTCCGGCTCGGCGTATTTGGCGTAGACTTCGTCCAGGCCTTTCAGCGCGTTAACCACTTCGGAAACCGCTTCTTCTACGGACTCACGTACGGTGTGTTCCGGGTTCAGCTTAGGTTCCTGCGGCAGGTAGCCGATCTTGATGCCTGGCTGTGGACGGGCTTCGCCTTCGATATCGGTATCGATGCCGGCCATGATGCGCAGCAGGGTGGATTTACCGGCACCGTTCAGACCCAGTACGCCGATTTTGGCGCCAGGGAAGAAGCTGAGCGAAATATTTTTCAGAATATGTCGTTTCGGCGGGACAACTTTGCCGACACGATGCATGGTATAAACGAATTGAGCCACAGTGCGACTTTGCCTCTTTTATCGTGATGTAAGATGGTACTTAACAAAGGCGAAGTGTAGCCGTTTTCACGGTCTAATCCCAGCGGGGTATCGTGCTTCTGCCGCGCAGGGCGCCTTTATACGCTTCATGACCAAAATATCCCTTCCGGACGTGGCGTATTGCGTCTCCCCTGGTTAGCATGAATGCATTCGCTTATTGCAGCGCAGGCATGATGCCGTCAGGAAAATAATGAGGAGAAGGTGTGGTAAAAGCCAAACAAGTCGTATGGCAGTTGCTTGCCGCGGGCGTTAGCCTGGTGATGTTAAACGGTGCGGTACGTGCAGATTCTCTCGATGAGCAGCGCAACCGCTACGCGCAAATTAAACAGGCCTGGGATAACAAGCAAATGGACGTGGTGCAGCAGCTCATGCCCACGCTGCAGACCTATCCCCTTTATCCTTATCTTGAATACCGCCAGCTCACCGATGACCTGATGAATGAGCCGACCGTGGCGGTGGCCCAATTTATCCAGGCGAACCCAACTTTGCCTCCGGCGCGAACCTTAAGCTCCCGCTTTGTTAACGAGCTGGCAAGGCGGCAGGACTGGCAAGGTTTGCTGGCCTTTAGCCCCGAGCCGCCTGCCACTAACGAAGCAAAATGTAATTACTACTTTGCCAAATGGAATACCGGGCAAGCGGATGCCGCCTGGGCCGGTGCGAAAGAACTTTGGCTGACGGGAAAGAGCCAGCCATCAAGCTGTGATGCGCTGTTTTCGGCGTGGCGAGCTTCCGGCACGCAGGATCCGCTGGCTTACCTTGAGCGAATTCGCCTGGCGATGAAAGAGGGGAATACCTCGCTGGTGAACGCGCTGGCGAACCAGATGCCAGCGGAATATCAGACTATCTCCAGCGCCCTGGTCAGCCTGCAAAATAATCCTGGCACGGTGCTGACCTTCGCTAATACGGTGGGGGCGACGGATTTCACTCGTCAGGCGGCCGCTATCGCCTTTGCAAGCGTTGCCCGTCAGGATGTAGAGAATGCTCGCCTGATGATCCCGTCCCTGGCTCAGGCACAGAAATTGACCGAGGAGCAGGTGCAGGAATTGCGTGACGTTGTGGCCTGGCGATTGATGGGCAGCGACGTAACGGATGAACAGGCTCGCTGGCGGGATGACGCCATTATGCGTTCCCAGTCCACCTCGTTGATTGAGCGGCGCGTGCGCATGGCGCTGGGTGCGGGCGATCGCACAGGCCTGAATACCTGGCTGGCGCGTTTGCCAATGGAAGCCAAAGAGAAAGACGAATGGCGCTACTGGCAGGCTGATTTACTGCTGGAGCGGGGACGTGAAGACGAAGCGAAAGGTATTCTTCGTGCCCTGATGCAGCAGCGTGGTTTCTACCCGATGGTTGCCGCCCAGCGGCTTGGGGAGGAATACCCCCTGCGCGTGGATAAAGCCGAGCCTGTTAATCCTGCGCTGGTGCAGGGGCCTGAAATGGCCCGCGTCCGCGAGCTGATGTACTGGAATATGGACAACACCGCGCGGAGCGAATGGGCAAATCTGGTCACCAGCCGCAGCAAGCAGGAGCAGGCCGGGCTGGCGCGCTATGCTTTTGAGCAGGACTGGTGGGATCTCAGCGTGCAGGCAACCATTGCCGGCAAGCTATGGGACAACCTCGAAGAGCGCTTCCCGCTGGCTTATAAAGACACCTTTGCCCGCTACGTTAGCGGCAAAACTGTGCCACAAAGTTATGCCATGGCGATTGCCCGCCAGGAAAGTGCCTGGAACCCGAAAGTGCGTTCCCCGGTGGGGGCAAGCGGCCTGATGCAGATCATGCCGGGCACCGCCACCCATACGGTGAAGATGTTCAGTATTCCAGGCTACAGCAGCTCGGTGCAGCTTCTGGATCCTGACACCAACATCAATATTGGCACTAGCTACCTGCAGTATGTGTTCCAGCAGTTTGAGAACAACCGTATCTTTGCTTCCGCCGCCTATAACGCAGGGCCGGGGCGCGTGCGGACCTGGCTGGGTAACAGCGCAGGGCGGATTGACGCCATCGCATTCGTGGAAAGCATTCCGTTCTCTGAGACGCGTGGCTATGTGAAAAACGTGCTGGCCTACGATGCCTATTACCGCCATTTCATGGGGCAGCCGGACAAGATTCTGTCTGACAGCGAGTGGCAGCGGCGTTACTGATTGCGCAGAGAGTATGTTATGCTGCCGTACTAGTTAAAGAGTATGGTGGCCTGACATGACTCAGCTCTCTCAGTATTCGGCGGAACAGGCCGAGCAAAGTAATAAAGAGTGGCTCCGCTTTGTGGGGCTGTTACAGCAAGCTTTTGGGCAGGAGCTTCACATGCCTCTGCTGACGCTGCTGTTGACGCCGGATGAGCGTACGGCGTTAGGCACGCGAGTACGCATCATCGAAGAGTTGTTGCGCGGTGAGCTTAGCCAGCGTGAGCTGAAGAATGAACTGGGCGCGGGGATTGCAACCATCACCCGCGGCTCTAACAGCCTGAAAGCTGCGCCGACGGAGCTACGGGCGTGGCTGGAAAAAGAGCTGCTGCAGGGTGGCAGCTCAAACCGCTAAATATTTTCCCGGCAGTAAATTTCGTTATGAAATGGACTTAGCGCCAGAATCACCGCCTGATGGTAAACGCTACTACGCGTGAGCTTTCCGGCGGTGAACACCCCAATCGCTCCCTCTTTACGCCCAATCTCATTGATACCCGTATAGTCGGACATCACCGGCCCCAGAGCGTGGCCTGCGCTGACTTTTTGCAGAATGATGTCTGGCAGCGGCAGGGTCGCCGAACGGGCTTCGCCGCGCTGCTGCCGATTCTCGATCACCACCCAACTGAAGGTACTCCCTTCGTCGATACCGGCCTCAATAGCGACCCAAAAGTCGGCATCTGGTCTGATCTCCCGGGCATTCGCTACTCTGCATCGTGCGCCAGTTCGCGTTTCCTGACTACCAAAGGGCTGCTCCGGCACGCCACTATCGACGACCACGGGCTCAATATGGCAGGATCCTTCGCCATAAATCTCGCTAAACGCCTGCAGAATCGCCTGAATTTTGGCGGGATTGGTTGTTGCAGCTACGACATGGTTCATAATAAGTCAGAACTCTCGATATTTCGTGACCGGAGTATAACGGAAAAAACGCATGTTACAGGTATACCTTGTTCGTCATGGCGAAACGCAGTGGAATGCTGAGCGCCGCATTCAGGGGCAGTCAGACAGCGCGCTGACTGAAAACGGAGAACGTCAGGCCTGGCAAGTGGCCGAACGAGCCAGAGCCCTTGGCATCACCCACATTATCAGCAGCGATTTAGGCCGTACTCGCCGCACCGCAGAGATCATCGCCGAAGCCTGCGGCTGCGAGATTATCCTGGATTCCCGCCTGCGTGAGCTCAATATGGGCGTGCTTGAACGCCGCAAAATGGACTCGCTAACCGAAGAGGAAGAGGGCTGGCGGCGGCGCTTAGTTGACGGCACGCCGGACGGGCGTATTCCCGAAGGCGAAAGCATGCTGGAACTGAGTAACCGCATGCACGAAGCCCTGAACGCCTGCCGGGAGCTGCCGGCCGGAAGCCGGCCGCTGCTGGTGAGTCACGGTATGGCGCTGGGCGGACTGGTGAGTACGATTCTTGGCTTACCGGCATGGGCGGAACGTCGACTGCGTCTGCGCAACTGCTCGATTTCCCGCGTGGATTATCAGCACAGCCCGTGGCTGGCGTCTGGATGGGTGGTTGAAACAGCAGGAGACATCTCGCACCTTGATGCCCCTGCTCTGGATGAAATCCAGCGTTAACGGCGAACCGGGATCAGGTATTCACAGCGGATATGCATCGGCACATCCTGATCCCGCGTTTCATCCTGAGGATAGAAACGTTCGATGTCCTGACCTTTACGGCGCGTCAGGTTGAGTGATGGCATGCAGGTGCCATAAACCGTCAGGATAAAGTCCTGCAGCCCGGTGCCCAGCCCTTCGTAGTTAAATTGAACATAATCCCCCCCTTCCAGCACCACCGGATGTGAATCCGGCAGGAAACCATTCGCCAGCTCAGGCGTGAGCGCCGTGGTGTAGAAGACTTCCTGCTCGTCGTCTTTTTCCGAGCTTGGGCGAGGCTCATGCAGGCCGTATAACACCCGCGGGATGGTCGGTGAGTTGCCGAGGAACTGCGTCCAGAACTGGATGCGCATCTCATTACGGAAGTCGGAGATTTGCTCCAGCGTGCAGCTGTAGCTTTGCGTGACCCCAACCAGATGCGTTTCCGGCATCGTGATGAAGTGGGCCTGCGGCGGCGTAAACTCGCCGAGACGCAGCGGCGGGCGCATACCGAAGGCGCTCCAGTCAGGAGAACGACGGTAGAGTGCCGGCGTTTGAGCAAACTGCTTTTTAAAGGCACGAGTAAACGTCTGCTGCGAGTCAAAGCGGTACTGAAGCGCAATATCGAGAATAGGGCGCGCAGTCAGGCGCAGAGCAACGGCGGATTTGGAGAGTCGGCGGGCGCGAATATAGGCACCAATAGCGTGCCCGGTAACCTCTTTAAACATCCGTTGTAAATGCCACTTGGAATAACCTGCTTTTGCCGCCACATTATCAAGGGCGAGAGGCTGGTCGAGGTGGCCCTCCAGCCAGCTAAGAAGATCGCGAATGATCCCAGCCTGATCCATAAAATATCCTCATCCATACAAGCGAATGCCTGTTTACTAAGGTAGCGGATAATAGCATTTTTGTAGTTTATGCATTCACCGTTTTTATTTAACAAGTTGTGCCAAATTTGCCGATTATGGAGGCAGGTTTTGCTAATAATGTGATATTCAACGGTTTTTTGTCCAATTGTTGAATAGTCCCGTAGGGTAATTTTTATACAATGGTAACAATATGAAATATAAAGCTTTAGCACTTTGCAGTGCGCTTCTGGCCGTAAGCTACGGTGCGAGC
Organism: Cedecea sp. Ae19-4; assembly: GCF_059801165.1. Taxonomy (NCBI): domain Bacteria; kingdom Pseudomonadati; phylum Pseudomonadota; class Gammaproteobacteria; order Enterobacterales; family Enterobacteriaceae; genus Cedecea; species Cedecea sp. Ae19-4. The sequence goes on from NZ_JBCHWG010000002.1 coordinate 957,297, forward strand.
GCGGAGCAGATCGGATCGGTGGACACCGTGTTTAAAGTCTTTGGTCCCGACCACAAGATTGTCGTCGAGGCGTTTGACGATCCTGATGTGAAGAATGTGACCTGTTATATCAGCCGCGCAAAAACCGGGGGTATCAAGGGCGGCCTCGGATTAGCTGAAGACACGTCTGATGCGGCCATTTCCTGCCAGCAGGTAGGCCCGGTTGAGCTCAGCGATAAGATAAAAGCGGGTAAAGCGCAGGGCGATGTAGTGTTCCAGAAGCGAACTTCGCTGGTGTTTAAAAAGCTGCAGGTGGTGCGTTTCTATGATGCGAAGCGCAATGCGCTGGCCTACCTTGCCTACTCTGATCGGGTCGTAGAAGGCTCTCCTAAGAACGCCATCAGCGCGGTACCGATTATTCCGTGGAGTAAATAATCTGTGCACTGGCGCTGAGCGGATGCATTCACGCATGGCCGCATGAGAAGCCTGATGTATTTCTAATGCATCAGGCTTGTCAGTTCTTACCTTCCTTATTAGTGTGTTATGACCGTGCCGTTGCCTTCTAAGGCTTCTTTGATGCAGATCGAGCCTCTACCGCCCCTGAATACCCTTATCGCCTTCGAATGCGTGGCCCGCTATGGCAACATTTCTCGTGCGGCGGAGGAGTTAAACCTGACGCAAAGCGCGACCAGCCGGCAAATTCTGCAGCTGGAAGAGATGCTCGGCTGCAAGCTCTTTACCCGAACCCAGCGGCGAGTGCTGCTCACGCCACGCGGTGAAGCTTATGCCGAGCGGGTGAGGCAGCAGCTGGCGGCGCTGTCGCATGCCACGGCAGAAGTGATGGGCTGGACCGGGTTGCCACAGGTCACTATCGCCTGTACCAGCGCTATGAGTTCGCTGTGGCTGTCATCCCGGCTTTCTGCCCTGCATCGTGAGCTGCCAGATTTGCAGATTCGCATGAAAATTACCGACAACTTCTCGGAGCTGCGCTCATCGGAATTTGATTTGGCTATTTTTTACCTGCGAAGCGTGCCCGTCGGTTTTCACGCCACGCCGCTCTTCGATGAAGTCTGTTACCCCATGTGCTCCCCGGCTTTTCTGTCCCGCATTGGTTCAGACGCACCGGCGGAAGCGCTGCTGCAGCACACGCTGCTGATTCAGGACGATCCCCAGCGGGAGTGGACCGGGTGGAGCGACTGGTTTGCTTCGCAAAATGTTTTGAGCTTTGTGCCAGGGCAAACCTGGCGAGCCAATAACTATCCGTTTTTGGTGGAGACGGCGGTGCGCGGCGACGGGATATTACTCGGCTGGGAAGGGCTGGTGCAGGATTATCTTAACCGGGGCGAGCTTGTCGCGGCGCACCCTGGCAAGCTGGCCGCCGCCAGTAAATGTTTCCTGCTTATCCCCCAGGATCGCTACATGAAGCCGATTGTTCGCCATGTGATGAGCTGGCTGCAGCGCCAACCTTTGGCGGAATAAGCAGAAAATAGATGTAAATCACAAAAGACGATTATTTTAATATTTTGGTCATCAATAAATTATCTGCTTATTTTATTAGCCATAACGTTTTCTTATACAATACGACGGGAAATAAGTGATGAATCACATTTAATCCTTTGGTTTATTTATCGTCTCTAAATCCAAAGGCACTATTTTATTTTTCATCTCTGCGCGTCGACGATAAGAAGTATGCATACCTACAAGTGTGAAAACCAGCCACATCGACTGCGATATTACCGACGCTAAATTAAAATCATGGCTAAGAGAATACAGCCCGCCCACGCAGCCTGCGATGTTGAGTACGGCATAACCATTTGAATCTATTGATAGTCTTCGTATTTGGACCAGGGCGTATGCCAGCAGGTAACAAAACACGCCAATTAAACCTACAAGGGTATGCAGTTCCACTTTTTCTTTCCTGATGTGACTCCGTGAACGGGAAATTATCTTTTTTGCCGTGGTTCTGCCGTGCATTTTTTTCATAGTCTGATACGAAAAACTCATGCCTCAGTGTTTAGCTGTTTTGATATAAATCATAAATAGATGTGCTATGGCATCTGGCCGGTGGTCAGACAAACAAATAATAACGGAGAAAAATAAATGAAAGACGATCGTTCAGACGAAAAAAAATACCTGCAAGGCGTGAGCATGAGCCGCCGTTCATTTATCAATACGGCGGCGCTGATTGGTATGGGCAGTGCGTTATCGCTGTCGCCGCTGGCGGGTTTTGCTGCCGAAGCGACGCCTAAAAAAGGGGGCGTGCTGAAGCTGGGCATGTCGGGCGGCAATACCAGCGATTCTCTGGATCCCACGCTCTTTAGCGACTGGGTGCCGCTTAACCAGGCATACATGCTGATGAACGGTCTGGTGGAAATTGATGAGAATAACCAGGCCACGCCGGAGCTACTGGAAAGCTGGGAAGCGAAGCCGGGCGCGCAGGAGTGGACCTTTAAAGTGCGTCAGGGCGTGACCTTCCACAACGGCAAGGCGCTTACCGTGGAAGACATCCTTTACTCGATTAACCTCCACCGTGGCGATCAGTCTCGCAGCGCCATTAAAACGCAGCTGGCGGCCATCAAAGATCTGAAGAAGAGCGGTGAGAACGAAATTACCCTGACGCTGGACAGCGGCAACGCCGACTTGCCGTTCCTGCTGGCGGACTACCACCTCGTTGTGGTGCCGGACGGTTTTACCGACTGGAAACACCCGATTGGCACCGGCGGCTTCGTCTTTGATCAGTACCAGCCGGGCGTGCGTTCCTATTTCAAACGTAATCCCAATTACTGGAAGCCAAACCGCGCGTTTGTGGACGCCGTTGAAGTGCTGGTGATCAACGATGCGACCGCGCGTACCAACGCCCTTATTTCCGGCCAGGTCCACGCCATCAACCGCGTGGACTTTAAGACCGTCGATTTCCTGAAGCGCAGCCCGGCGCTGAACATCGTGCGCGCGGCCGGCGGGCAGCATTTCACCTTCCTGATGGACTGCCGCGTAGCACCGTTCAACAACAATGACGTTCGGACGGCGATTAAATACGGCATCGATCGCGAGAAATTACTGGCCACCGTGCTGCGGGGTTACGGCACGCTGGGCAACGATCATCCGATCCCGAAAACCGATCGCTTCTTCAATAAAAGCCTGGAACAGCGCGCCTACGATCCTGACAAGGCTAAGTTCTTCCTGAAAAAAGCCGGGCTAAGCGCGCTGCCGCTTGAGCTGTCGTCCTCTGATGCTGCCTTTGCCGGGGCATTGGATGCCGCCGCATTGTTCCAGGGGGAAGCCGCTGCAGCGGGGATTCAGGTCAGCATCAAACGCCAGCCGGCAGACAGCTACTGGGATGACGTCTGGATGAAAGCGCCGTTTAGCATGGGCTACTGGGGCGGGCGTCCAACGGCGGATCAGATGTTCTCCACCGCCTGGCAATCCACCGCCAAATGGAACGATACCCACTGGAAGAATGACAAGTTCGACAGCCTGCTGATTCAGGCGCGATCGCTGCTTGATGACCAAAAGCGGGCAGAGATCTACGGGGAGCTGCAAAGCATTGCCCGGGATGACGGCGGCGCGATGATCCCGCTGTTTGGCGACTATCTGGACGCCACCAGCAAAAAAGTCGGCGGTGTGAAACCTCATCCGCTCTTCAACTTTATGGGTGGCCGCCTGGCTGAACGCGTCTGGCTGGAGTCGTAATGAAAAAACAGATCCTTCATCGTTTATTGCTGGGCGTGCTGACGCTGTGGCTGGTTTCGGTTCTGATCTTCGTCGGCACCGAGCTGTTGCCCGGCGACGTGGCGAGCGCCATCCTCGGCCAAAACGGCACGCCGGAAACCATCGCCGCGCTGCGTCTCCAGCTTGGGCTGGATCAGCCGGCGGTTTATCGCTATCTGCATTGGCTGTCCGGCGTCTTGCACGGTGATTTAGGCACTTCGCTTGCCAACAACCAGCCTATTGGCGCCGAGCTGCTGCCTCGCCTGGCGAACACGCTGTTTCTTGCGCTATATGCCGCGCTGATCGCGATTCCGTTGGCGGTCGTATTGGGGATTGCTTCTGCGGTGTGGCGCGGTTCCTGGTTTGACCGCCTGGCGAACACGCTGACGCTGATGAGCATTTCGGTGCCGGAGTTTTTTGTCGGCTACGTGCTGGTGATCTTCTTTGCGATTCGCCTGGCCTGGTTCCCCAGCCTCGCGCTGGTCGACCCGGATGCCAGCCTGCTCGACAGGCTCTATGCCTGTACGTTGCCGATGCTGACGCTGGTGCTGGTGGTGCTGGCGCACATGCTGCGCATGACGCGGGCTTCCGTCGGCGCGGTGATGTCCAGCAGCTATATCGAAACGGCGCTGCTAAAAGGACTTTCTCGCTGGCGCATTGTGCTCAGCCACGCGCTGCCCAACGCGCTCGCGCCAATTATCAACGTGATTGCTTTCAACCTGGCCTATCTGGTGGTGGGCGTCATCCTGGTTGAGGTGGTCTTTGTTTATCCGGGCATCGGGCAACTGATGGTGGATGCGGTGACAAAACGAGATTTGCCGGTGGTGCAGGCCTGCGGGCTGCTTTTTGGCGGGACTTATATCCTGCTGAATACGGCGGCAGATCTGCTGGCCATTTGGTGTAACCCACGACTGCGGCATGCGAGGTAGGCCATGAAAAATATCAAAATTCGCACGGTGCCGCTGTCGGCAATATTGGGGTTGACCATCATCGCCGTCAATTTGATTGCCGCGCTTTTTGCGCCCTGGCTGGCGCCGCACAGCGAAACGGCTCAGGTGGGTGACATCTGGATGCTGCCGTCGAGTTCGATGCCGTTCGGCACCGACAGTCTGGGGCGTGACATGCTGTCGCGTATTCTGTTTGGCGCCCGAACCACCATTGCGATTGCGCTGGCGATCACCGCTATTTCGTTTGTGGTGGGCATTATTACCGGTTTTACCGCCGCGATTTACGGGCGCTGGGTGGACGTCGTGCTCACCCGCATCGTCGATACGCTGATGTCGATCCCGGTGCTGATCCTGGCGCTGATCGTCCTGTCCGTGCTGGGGACCTCTATTCCGGTGCTGGTCGGAACCATTGCGCTGTTAGACGCGACTCGCGTTTTCCGTCTTGCTCGTCTGGTGGCGCAGGGGATCGTCTGCCTTGAATATGTTGAGGCGGCACGCTTGCGTGGGGAAGGGCTGTGGTGGATCGTCCGTAAAGAGTTTCTGCCTAACGCAATGCCGCCGCTGCTGGCGGAATTCGGCATGCGCTTCTGCTTTACCTTCCTGTTTATTGCCGGGCTGAGTTTCCTTGGGCTGGGCATTCAGCCACCGTGGGCGGACTGGGGCAGCATGGTGCGTGACAACGCGCAGGCCATCAATTTTGGCCAGTTTGCTCCGCTGTACCCCGCTGCGGCGATTGCCCTGCTGACGATCGGCGTCAACCTGGTGGTCGACTGGCTGCTGGTGCGTAACAACCTTTCGCTGGGAGAAGAGGGATGACACAACCGATTTTACAGATGCGTGATTTACGCATTGAAACCGAGCAGGGGCTGCCGCTGGTGAAAGGCGTCTCTCTCAGCCTGATGCCTGGCGAAGTTCTGGGGCTGATTGGCGAGTCCGGCGCGGGGAAATCAACTATCGGTCTTGCGGCCCTGGGCTATGCCCGACCTGGCTGCCGGATTGCGGGCGGTGAAGTGCTGGTGGGCGGGCAAAATATTGTGGCGCTATCCAGCAAAGAGAAACGTGAGTTTCGCGGTAAGCGCGTGGCCTATGTGGCGCAGAGCGCCGCCGCCGCGTTCAACCCGGCGCTGACCATCGGCAAGCAGGTTTGTGAAGGGCCGCTTCGCCATGGCCTGATGAGTCCGGAAGAAGCCCAGGCCTGGGCCGTGACGCTGTTTAAAGCGCTTGATCTCCCGGAGCCTGAAGCTATCGGCCAGCGCTATCCACATCAGCTCTCGGGCGGGCAGCTGCAGCGGGCGATGGCGGCGATGGCGATGTCCTGCAAGCCTGATGTCCTGGTCCTTGATGAACCAACCACCGCGCTGGATGTGACGACGCAAATCGAAGTGCTGGTGATGCTGCGCAAACTGGTCAGAGAGTTTAATACCGCCGCGCTGTATATCACTCACGATCTGGCGGTTGTCGCACAGATTGCCGACCGCATTATGGTGCTGCGACAGGGGAGCGAAGTGGAGTGCGGCAGCACCGTCGATATTCTGCAGAATCCAACAGAAAGCTACACGCAGCGGCTGGTGTCCGAACGCGCCCACGCTTTAACGCCGGTGCATGCCGGAAGTAAACCTGAAGGGCAACTACTGGCGTTGAATAATCTCTCTACGGGCTACAACGGTAAAACGGTCGTCCACAACGTTTCCCTCAGCATTGCCAAAGGAGAAACGATGGCCATTATCGGCGAGTCCGGGAGCGGGAAGAGTACGCTGGCCCGGGCGCTCTGCGGCCTGCTGACTGACACGAAAGGCAGCGTTACCTTTGTTGGCAAGGTGCTGGCCAACCGTTACCCGCAGCGTGATAAAGAGACGCTGCGCCGTATCCAGATGATCTATCAGTTGCCCGATGTGGCGCTTAACCCAAGGCAAACCGTGCTGGAGGCGATTGGCCGCCCGGTAGCGTTCTATTTTGGCCTTGATAAACAGCAGGTTCGTGCGCGGGTTCTGGAACTCCTGAAACTGACTGAACTCCCTGATTATCTGATTGATCGCTATCCTGGCTCGCTTTCCGGGGGGCAGAAGCAGCGCGTGTGTATTGCACGAGCGCTGGCCGCGAAGCCCGATCTTATCATCTGCGATGAAGCAACCTCCGCCCTTGACCCGCTGGTGGCGGAAGAAGTGTTGAAATTGCTGAGAAACCTGCAGGAACAGCTGGGGCTGTCTTATCTGTTTATCACCCACGACCTGAGCACGGTAAAACGCATTGCTCAGCAGGTTGCCGTGATGTATCAGGGCAACGTCGTCGCACAGGGCCCAACCGCGCAGGTATTCAGCGCACCAATGCACAGTTACACCGAAAAACTGCTGACTTCCGTGCCGGAAATGCGCCCTTCCTGGCTGGATGAGGTGCTGGGTCAGCGTCAGTTAAACGCGATGGCAGGAGCTTCATGAAAACTCTTATTACGCAATTCCCTCACAGCGTGAGCGTGACGGAACATTTGTGGATTGTTTTGAAAGACGGAACTCGGCTGGCGGCGCGTATGTGGCTGCCTTTGTCGGCTTCGCAGCAGCCGGTGCCCGCCATTCTGGAGTACATTCCCTACCGCAAGCGCGACGGAACGCGTACCCGGGATGAGCCGATGCACGGCTATTTTGCCGGGAATGGCTATGCAGTGCTGCGGGTAGACATGCGCGGCAGCGGGGATTCTGATGGGCTGATGGCCGATGAATATCTTTTGCAGGAGCAAGAAGATGCGCTGGAGGTGATCGACTGGATCAGCCGCCAGGGCTGGTGCAACGGCGCCGTGGGCATGATGGGTAAATCCTGGGGCGGCTTTAACTGCCTGCAGCTGGCGGCTCGCCGCCCTCCGGCACTGAAAGCCATTATCACCGTTTGCTCGACGGACGATCGTTACAACGACGATATCCACTATAAAGGCGGCTGCCTGCTGAATGACAATTTGTGGTGGGGCGGCATTATGCTGGCCTACCAAAGCCGCCCGCAGGATCCGGAGCTGGTCGGGGAGGGCTGGTATCAGGCCTGGCTGAATCGCCTTGAAAATATGCCTTTCTTCCCGGCGCTGTGGATGGAACATCCGCTGAAAGATGATTACTGGAAGCACGGCTCCGTGGGGGAAGACTGGCAGGCCATTACCTGCCCGGTGATGGCGGTGGGCGGCTGGGCGGATTCCTACAGCAACGCGGTCTTCCGCCTGATGGATAATCTTAACGTCCCGCGCAAGGCGATCCTCGGCCCGTGGGCGCATATTTATCCTCAGGATGGCTCGCCTACGCCGGCCATCGGTTTTCTGCAGGAGGCTGTGAGCTGGTGGGACCGCTGGTTGAAACAGATCGATAACGACGTGCTGGATGGCTCGCGCGTCCAGGCCTGGCTCAACGACAGCCAGCGACCTGATTCGCAGCGGCCGCAGGCCTTTGGGGAGTGGATTGCCATTGAGAACGATACCGACGCTGAAACCTTCCCTCAGCGCTGGCATCTGCAGCCTGGCCGGCTGGTGACATCGCCTTTAGTCGATGAATACCGGCAGGACATCCGTAGTGTGCAGAATCACGGGTTGTTCGCCGGAGAGTGGATGGGCGCGGGTGTGCTGGGGGAAAGCCCAAGCGATCAGCGAATGGATGACGGACTGGCCGAAAGTTTCGACAGCGCCCCGCTGAGCGAAAGCCTGGCGATTTACGGTTTCCCGCAGTTTAACGTCACGCTTTCCAGCGATAAACCTGCGGCCATGCTGTATGTCCGCCTGTCAGACATTGCACCTGACGGAGCATCAACCCGCGTCAGCCATGGCTGGGTGAATCTGAGTCATTTGCAGGGGCAGGAGCAGAACGTCGCGCTGGTGCCGGGCGAAAAGGTCAATGTTACCGTGCAGCTGGACGGCATCGCCTGGCGCTTTGCTGCCGGGCACCGGCTACGGGTTTCTCTCGCGACTACCTTCTGGCCGATGATCTGGCCGATGGCTGAAAATGCGACGCTTAGTGTTGATCTGGCCAGCGCTCAACTGCAATTGCCGGTTTGCCGGGAAGTGAAGCCGATTGCTGGCCCGAATCCGCATCCTGAAACGGCAGCCAATACGCCGCTGACAATCCTCTCTCCAGGGCGGGTCGATCGCGAACTGCGCTATGACGTGGTGAAAGACAGCTGGCAGAGCATCACTCAGGGCGTGGGCGGTGTTTTTGGCGAGGGCGTGTATCGGTTTGATGATATCAATACCACCGTCGATCATAGCCTTAGGCGCCAGTTGACTGTGCAAAACAGCGATCCTCTCTCGGCGCATTACCTGCTGACTCAGAACATGAAAATCGGCCGGGAAGGCTGGTGGACGGACACAGATATTGTGCTGGAGATGCGCAGTGACCTGACGCATTTTATCGTCAGTGGAAAGATGACGGTTCAACACAATGGGGACGTGGTCTTTACCCGGGACTGGAATGAACGCATTTCCCGCTGAAAGACAGGCATAAAAAAGGGCTGACAGAAGTCAGCCCTTTTCGTTATTTCTCGCCGCTTATTCCTGCAGATCGCCGCAGAAACGGTAGCCTTCGCCGTGGATGGTGGCGATAATTTCAGGCGTATCCGGCGTGGATTCGAAATGTTTACGAATGCGGCGAATGGTCACATCGACGGTACGGTCATGCGGCTTCAGCTCGCGACCGGTCATTTTTTTCAGCAGCTCGGCACGAGACTGAATTTTGCCCGGGTTTTCACAGAAGTGCAGCATCGCACGGAATTCACTGCGCGGCAGCTTATACTGTTCACCGTTCGGGCTAACCAGAGAGCGGCTGTTGATGTCCAGCTCCCAGCCGTTGAATTTGTAACTTTCAACGGAACGACGTTCTTCGCTGATGGCCCCTAAATTCATGGTGCGGGACAGCAGGTTACGTGCACGAATAGTCAATTCACGCGGGTTGAAAGGTTTGGTGATGTAGTCATCCGCACCGATTTCAAGACCGAGAATCTTGTCTACTTCGTTGTCACGACCCGTCAGGAACATCAGCGCCACGTTAGCCTGCTCGCGCAATTCACGCGCCAGCAGCAGGCCGTTTTTACCCGGCAGGTTGATGTCCATAATGACGAGGTTAATGTCATTATCGGCAAGGATTTGATGCATCTCTGCGCCATCGGTCGCTTCAAAAACATCATAGCCTTCCGCTTCAAAAATGCTTTTAAGCGTGTTGCGTGTTACTAATTCGTCTTCGACGATAAGAATGTGCGGGGTCTGCATGTTTGCTACCTAAAATTGCCAACTAAATCGAAACAGGAAGTACAAAAGTCCCTGACCTGCCTGTTACATGCCATAAATTAACATGCCGGGCTTAACATGACTAAAGTACGTAATTGCGTTCTTGATGCACTTTCCATCAACGTCAACAACATCATTAGCTTGGTCGTGGGTGCATTCCCTTTGGACCCGACGGTGTCAAAAACGGCTGTTATCCTAACCATTTTAACAGCAACATAACAGGCTGACGCGCTTTAGACACCTGATAAAACTACGCTTCGTTGACATATATCAATTTCAATTGTAGCACGTTAACAGTTTCAATAAATCATCGTAGCTCAATGCTAGCTTTTGTCACAACTTTTTAATAATCAAGATCGTAAAGCGTCAAATAAAGTACGCTGAATCTGGCCTGCAGCTGTGTTTCTCTTGTGGGGAAATAAACCATGATAAACAAGTGGATATAACCCGTGTTTCCCCTGTTTTCATGGTATATAATCACGTAAAAGCATAAGCTTAAGTTATAAGTCCATCAGAAGTTATAGCCACAATATATGTTGCAACAAAGTAAATTTGCGATGCGTATTATCCAAATTTGTGCATCACTTCGCACGTTTTAACGAATTTTAGAAGAGAGTTCCAATGCGTTTGCCAATTATCCTGGTTTCACCGGCCAGAGCAGAGAACGTCGGGGCCGCTGCCCGGGCGATGAAGACCATGGGGTTTACGGAGATGAGGATCGTAGCCAGTGATGCGCATCTCCAGCCCGCCGCCCGCTGGGTAGCGCACGGCGCGGGCGATATTCTTGATGGAATTCGCCACTTTGACACGCTCGCGGATGCTCTGAGTGACGTGGATTTTTCCATCGCCACAACGGCCCGCAGTCGGGCGAAGTTTCATTACTATGCGACGCCGCAGCAGCTACTGCCTATACTCGAAGAGAAACGCCAGTGGGTAGGATGCGTGGCGCTGGTTTTTGGCCGTGAAGATTCCGGGCTGACCAACGAAGAGCTGGAGTTGGCGGATGTGCTAACCGGCGTGCCGATGGTCGCGGATTATCCGTCGCTTAACCTGGGGCAGGCCGTGATGGTTTATTGCTACCAGCTTTCCGCTTTGATGCAGCAACCGCCTGTGGAAAACGTGGCCGGTGACGGGCAGCAGTTGAATGCGCTGCGTCTGCGAATGGAAGCGCTTTTGCATCGCCTTGAGGTTGCGGGCGACCAAAAAATGGTCGATTGGGTCCAGCAGCGTTTGGGGCTACTGGAGCAGAGAGACACGGCAATGCTTCACCGTTTGCTTCATGACATCGAAAAAAAATTACCAGAATGAAATGTTTTTGAATGACTCTTTTTGAGACGTTCATCTAACTTATTGCGCTATTTACGCGCTTTTACTCCCATTTTTGGTGGGTTTTTCAGCTCGACCGGGCAAGGCGATTTTTTGTGACAGAACTAAAAAAAATTGACTTGGTAAAGGGATTGCTTTAACCAATAGAGCTATTACAAATTTAGAGCACACAACATCCATGTTTCGCTTCAGCCTGATTACCACAATTATCACAACCACCATTACCACAGGTAACGGTGCGGGCTGACGCATACAGGTAAAAATGAAAAAAGCCCGCACCTAAACAGTGCGGGCTTTTTTTTCGGGAAAAAATCAAGGGGTCACAACAATGCGAGTGTTGAAATTCGGTGGTACTTCGGTGGCAAATGCGGAGCGTTTCCTTCGCGTTGCCGATATCCTGGAAAGTAATGCCAAACAGGGGCAGGTGGCGACCGTGTTGTCTGCTCCGGCAAAAATTACTAACCACCTTGTGGCGATGATTGAGAAAACCATCGGGGGCCAGGACGCTGTGCCGAATATCAGCGACGCAGAGCGTATTTTTGCTGAACTGCTGAATGGTCTGGCAGAGGCGCAGCCGGGCTTTCCGCTGGCTGAACTGAAAGGGTTAGTGAATCAGGAGTTTGCTCAGCTTAAACATGTTCTGCACGGGATCAGCCTGCTGGGCCAGTGCCCGGACAGCATCAATGCGGCGATCATTTGCCGGGGCGAGAAGCTGTCTATCGCTATTATGTCGGGCGTGCTGCAGGCTCGTGGCTACCAGGTGACCGTGATCGACCCGGTCGAGAAGCTGCTGGCGGTGGGGCATTACCTGGATTCCAGCGTGGATATCGCAGAGTCAACTCGCCGCATTGCCGCCAGCCGCATTCCTGAAGATCACATGATTCTGATGGCTGGGTTTACCGCCGGGAACGACAAAGGCGAGCTGGTTGTTCTGGGCCGCAACGGTTCCGACTATTCTGCCGCCGTGCTGGCTGCCTGTCTGCGAGCCGACTGTTGTGAAATCTGGACTGACGTCGACGGCGTTTATACCTGCGACCCACGCCAGGTGCCTGATGCCCGACTGCTGAAGTCGATGTCTTACCAGGAAGCGATGGAGCTTTCCTACTTCGGCGCCAAAGTACTTCACCCTCGCACCATCACCCCGATTGCCCAGTTCCAGATCCCCTGCCTGATTAAAAATACCGGAAACCCGCAGGCGCCAGGTACGCTCATTGGCGACAAGAGCGATGACGAAGGGCTGCCGGTGAAAGGCATCACTAACCTGAATAACATGGCGATGTTTAGCGTTTCAGGCCCGGGCATGAAAGGCATGGTCGGCATGGCTGCACGCGTGTTTGCCGCGATGTCCCGTGCCGGGATCTCCGTGGTGCTGATCACCCAGTCCTCCTCCGAGTACAGCATCAGCTTCTGCGTTCCGCAGGCCGATTGCGGTCGCGCTCGCAAAGCGATGGAAGACGAATTCTATCTCGAACTGAAAGAGGAGCTGCTGGAGCCGCTGGCGGTCACCGAACGCCTGGCGGTTATCTCCGTCGTGGGCGACGGCATGAAAACGCTGCGTGGTATCTCCGCCAAGTTCTTTGCTGCCCTGGCCCGCGCGAATATCAACATTATCGCTATCGCACAGGGTTCTTCCGAGCGCTCTATCTCCGTTGTGGTCAATAACGACGATGCCGTGACCGGCGTACGTGTGACTCACCAGATGCTGTTTAACACCGATCAGGTTATTGAGCTTTTCCTGGTGGGCGTTGGCGGCGTGGGCGCGGCTCTACTGGAGCAGGTTAAACGCCAGCAGGCGTGGTTGAAGGAGAAGCATATCGACCTGCGCGTTTGCGGCGTGGCGAATTCTAAAGCCCTGCTGACTAACGTGCATGGCCTGGATCTCGAAAACTGGCAGCAGGCGCTGGAGCAGGCCAAAGAGCCGTTCAATCTTGGCCGCCTGATCCGCCTGGTGAAAGAGTATCATCTGCTGAATCCGGTGATTGTGGACTGTACTTCCAGCCAGGCCGTGGCGGATCAGTACGCTGATTTCCTGAGCGAAGGTTTCCACGTGGTGACGCCAAACAAAAAGGCCAACACCTCGAGCATGAATTATTACCACCAGTTGCGTAATGCCGCGGAGAGTTCTCGCCGGAAGTTCCTCTACGACACCAACGTGGGGGCAGGCTTGCCGGTTATCGAAAACCTGCAAAACCTGCTGAATGCGGGCGATGAGCTGCAGCGTTTCTCGGGCATTCTTTCCGGATCGCTTTCTTACATCTTCGGGAAGCTGGATGAGGGAATGAGCTTCTCGCTGGCGACCAGCACTGCGCGTGAAATGGGATATACCGAACCGGATCCGCGTGACGATCTTTCCGGTATGGACGTGGCGCGTAAGCTGTTGATCCTGGCACGTGAGACCGGGAGCAGTCTGGAGCTTTCGGATATCGAGATCGAATCCGTACTTCCGGAAAATTTTGATGCAAGCGGAGACGTCGAGTCTTTTATGGCACGCCTTCCTCAGTTGGATGATGAGTTTACGGCTCGTGTGAGGAAGGCGCGTGACGATGGGAAAGTGCTACGTTACGTCGGCGTTATTGAAGAAGACGGCAGCTGCAAAGTGAAAATCGACGCCGTAGACGGCAACGATCCGCTGTATAAGGTGAAGAACGGCGAAAATGCCCTGGCCTTCTACAGCCACTATTATCAACCGCTGCCGCTGGTACTGCGTGGCTACGGGGCAGGTAACGACGTTACCGCCGCCGGTGTCTTCGCGGATCTGCTTCGCACCCTGTCATGGAAGTTAGGAGTTTAAGATGGTTAAAGTATATGCCCCGGCTTCCAGCGCCAATATGAGCGTCGGTTTTGATGTGCTGGGTGCGGCGGTGTCGCCGGTTGATGGCTCACATTTGGGTGATTACGTCACGGTTGAAGCGGCAGACAGCTTCAGCCTGACCAACCTTGGGCGGTTCGCCAGCAAGCTGCCGGATGAACCGCGCGAGAACATTGTTTATCAGTGCTGGGAGCGTTTCTGCCAGGAAATTGGCAAGACTATTCCCGTGGCGATGACGCTTGAGAAAAACATGCCCATCGGCTCCGGGCTGGGATCCAGCGCCTGTTCGGTGGTGGCTGGCCTGATGGCGATGAATGAATTTTGCGGTAAGCCTTTGAGCGACACACGCTTGCTGGCACTGATGGGCGAGCTGGAAGGGCGTATTTCCGGCAGCATTCATTACGATAACGTCGCGCCTTGTTTCCTCGGCGGCATGCAGTTAATGATCGAAGAAAACGGCATCATCAGCCAGCAGGTGCCAGGCTTTGATGAGTGGCTTTGGGTGCTGGCGTACCCTGGGATTAAGGTTTCAACCGCCGAAGCGCGTGCGATTTTACCCGCCCAGTATCGCCGTCAGGACTGCATCAGCCACGGTCGCCATCTGGCCGGTTTTATTCATGCCTGTCATACCCGCCAGCCTGCACTCGCGGCGAAACTGATGAAGGATGTGATTGCTGAACCTTACCGCGCCAAACTGCTGCCGAAGTTTGATGAGTCCCGTAAAGCCGTGGCGGATATCGGCGCCCTGGCGAGCGGGATTTCGGGTTCTGGCCCGACCTTATTTGCACTGTGCGATAACACCGATACCGCGCAGCGCGTGGCTGACTGGCTCAGCCAACATTATTTGCAGAACCAGGAAGGTTTTGTACATATTTGCCGTCTGGATACGGCTGGCGCACGAGTTTTGGGATAAGACATGAAACTGTACAACCTTAAAGATCACAACGAGCAGGTCTCCTTTGCACAGGCGGTTACCCAGGGCCTGGGCAAACAGCAGGGGCTGTTTTTCCCGCATGACCTGCCTGAGTTTGAACTGACTGAAATCGACACCATGCTGGAGATGGATTTTGTCAGCCGTAGCAGCAAAATTTTGTCCGCATTTATCGGCGATGAGATCCCGCAGGAGATTCTGGAAGAGCGCGTGCGTGCGGCCTTCGCGTTTCCTGCACCGGTGAATATGGTTGAGCCGGACGTGGGCTGCCTGGAACTGTTCCACGGCCCGACGCTGGCGTTTAAAGACTTTGGCGGGCGCTTTATGGCGCAGATGCTGACCCACATCAGCGGCGACAAGCCTGTAACCATTCTGACCGCAACATCCGGCGATACCGGTGCGGCGGTGGCCCATGCGTTCTACGGCCTTAAGAATGTGCGCGTCGTTATTCTTTATCCGCGTGGGAAAATCAGCCCGCTGCAGGAAAAACTGTTCTGTACCCTCGGTGGAAATATCGAAACCGTGGCGATTGACGGCGATTTTGATGCCTGCCAGGCGCTGGTGAAACAGGCATTTGATGATGAAGAATTGAAGATGGCGCTGGGGTTAAACTCGGCAAACTCCATCAACATTAGCCGCCTGCTGGCGCAGATCTGCTATTACTTCGAAGCGGTAGCCCAGCTGCCGCAGGAAGCCCGTAATCAGCTTGTGGTCTCCGTGCCGAGCGGTAACTTTGGCGATCTGACGGCTGGCCTGTTGGCAAAATCCCTCGGCCTGCCGATTAAGCGCTTTATTGCGGCGACTAATGCCAACGACACCGTTCCGCGTTTCCTGGCTGAAGGCCAGTGGGCACCTAAAGCGACCGTGGCCACGCTGTCCAACGCCATGGATGTTAGCCAGCCGAACAACTGGCCGCGAGTGGAAGAGCTTTTCCGCCGCAAAATTTGGCGTCTGACCGACCTTGGCTATGCTGCCGTGACCGACGCAACCACCAAAGACACGATGCGCGAGCTGAAGGCGATTGGCTACGTTTCTGAACCACACGCGGCGATTGCTTACCGTGCTCTGCGCGACCAGCTGCAGCCAGGTGAGTTTGGGCTATTCCTGGGGACCGCGCATCCGGCGAAGTTTAAAGAGAGCGTAGAAGAGATTCTGGGCGAAGCGCTGCCGCTGCCGGAGGAGCTGGCCTCCCGCGCCGATCTGCCGCTGCTGTCCCACAACCTCCCAGCTGATTTTGCCGAACTGCGTAAGTTCATGATGGTTAAAGCGTAATTCTGAAGCCCCATTTTGCTTGTCAGACTGGGGCGTTTTTCCCTGTAAATCAGGGGGAAAATAAGCAGGCATTTAGCAGGAAAAAAGGAGAAATTCCCATAAAATGCGGATGCTTAGAGATTAGGATTGCGGAGAATAACGCGGGTGTGATTTCCGACATAAGCTCATCTTAACGGGCCCATTGGGCCGGCTTAAGAAGTAAGGAGCAAATTATGTTGAAATCCATTTTTCTGGCGTTGTCCCTGCTGGTGGTGACACCGCTGGCGGTACAGGCGGGAGAAATCACGCTGGTGCCTGCCGTGACGCTGCACTTCGGCGATCAGGATAACCACGGGCGCTACTGGGACGGCCGTTACTGGCGAGACCACGACTGGTGGGTAAGACATTATGAGTGGCGTGAACATCGTTGGCAGCGCCACGCAAGGTTTGATGGCCCGCCACGGGAACATCATGATAATCGCTGGGACAGATAACCGGCGCGAGTTCAAAGTAAAACGCCAGCTTAACGCTGGCGTTTTTTTATTGCTCGTGGCGCTTAAACACCAGTTCGTTTTTCTGGGACGCTTCTTCATCAAAGAAATAGCCGTCGGTATTAAACGCTTTGAGTTGTTCTGGCTTCGTCAGGCGATTCTCAATGATGTAGCGGCTCATCAGCCCGCGCGCTTTTTTCGCGTAGAAGCTGATGACTTTAAACTTGCCGTTCTTCTCATCGAGGAAGACGGGCTTGACGATCTCCGCGTTCAGCTTCTTCGGCTTCACCGCTTTAAAGTATTCATCAGACGCCAGATTGACCACGATATTGTCGCCCTGGGTGGCCAGCACCTGATTGAGCTTCTCGGTGATCGTATCGCCCCAGAAGTGATACAGATCTTTGCCTTTTGGGTTTTCCAGGCGAATGCCCATTTCCAGCCGGTAAGGCTGCATTAAATCCAGCGGGCGCAGCACGCCGTACAGCCCGGAAAGCATACGCAGATGCTGTTGGGCGAAATCAAAGTCGGCTTCACTAAACTCTTCGGCCTGCAGGCCGGTATACACATCACCTTTAAAGGCGAGAATAGCCGGGCGCGCGTTTTGTGGCGTAAATGCCGGATGCCACTCATGGAAACGGGTTTCGTTAAGAGAAGCCAGCTTATCGCTGATGCTCATCAGGGAGGCAATTTGCGGTGCGCTAAGCTTGCGGGCAACGCTGATTAACTGCTGTGAATATTCCAACAGTTCCGGCTGTGTATAGCGGTCCGTCGGCAGCTCGCTTTGGTAATCCAGCGTTTTGGCAGGTGAGATAAGAATTAGCATGTCCACTCCTTGCATAGTTAGGCCGTTACTTTAGCAAATTTCCTGCCTGTCGCGGCCTATGGCTGCAATCAGCTAAGATTTTTTTTCCACGTCTCTGTCCCAAACGCCGGGGGCAAGCTGGGTCTTAATCTCCGGGAAACGGTTGGGGTTGAAAATAGGCGATATGCCCAGCTTTTGCTGGCGCAGATAATCTGCCGCTATTGTTTTCACCACCGGAGAAAGCAGCAGGATCGCCGTGATATTGGTTAACGCCATAATAGCCATCGCCACGTCTGCCAGCTGCCAGACCAGTGGCAGCGCGGCCTGCGTACCGAACATCACCATAGTGAGCACCATAAAGCGCAGTAAAAATTTCAGCGCGCGGCTGTCCTGGTTCAGGAACAGCAAATTGTTCTCTGCGTAGGTGTAATTCGCCATGATAGACGTGAAGGCGAACAGGAAAACGATAACCACGATAAAACCGCTGCCCCAACTGCCTACGGCTGAGCTGAGCGCTTGCTGAACCAGAATAATGCCGCTGCGTGACGTTTCTGTGCCATCCATCATGCCGGACATCAGCACAATGGCGGCAGTCGCGGTGCAAATGATCACCGTATCAATTAATACCCCAAACATTTGCACCACGCCCTGAGTGGCCGGGTGTGGGGGCCATGCGGCCGCCGCTGCGGCTGCGTTAGGCGTGGAGCCCATGCCAGCTTCGTTAGAAAACATCCCGCGCTGGAAGCCATTGGTGATGGCCTGGCTGACGGTATAACCTAGCGCGCCCGAAACGGCTTCGTGCCAGCCGAAGGCGTGGCTGAAAATCAGCCGGATGACTTCGGGGATACGTTCAATGTGCAGCCCCACAACATACAGGCTCATGCATACCCAGAGTAATGCCATTAGCGGCACCAGCCACTGGGAGAGGCGAGCAATGGTCCGCATTCCTCGCCAGATGACCAGCGCGGTAACCGTAACCAGGAATAGGCCTACCCAGATTTTTGGCACGTCAAACGCGTAGTGAGTGGCAATCGCGATGGAGTTGGCCTGTACGGCGTTGAACACCATGCCGAAGGCAACGATCAAAAAGACGGAAAACAGCACCCCCATCCAGCGCATGCCAAGCCCACGCTCCATATACCAGGCCGGGCCGCCGCGGTAGTTTCCTTCTTTGTCGCGGGTTTTATAGAGTTGGGCGAGGGAGCACTCTGCGAAGGCAGTGGCCATGCTGAGCACGGCGGCAACCCACATCCAGAACACCGAACCGGGGCCACCTGCTGAGATGGCCAGCGCAATGCCCGCAAGGTTACCGCTGCCGACGCGCGCGGCAAGGCTGGTGCAAAGTGCCTGGAATGAGGATATTCCGGAAGGATCCGGCGAGTCGCTGTTGCGCAGGAAAAGGCGCAGCCGGGTAAAGTAACGGAACTGGACGAAGCCGCTGCGGAAGGTGAACCAGATGCCCGCGCCAATAAGCAGCCAAAGTAGGACCGAGCCCCAAAGTACCTCATTGATAAAAAATAAAAAATCTGTCATTAACGTCCCTCTTGTTAATGCGTGATGGCGGCGAGGTTGACGGGCCCGGGCCATGCAATCCATTACGTTACAGATAAAATGGCGGTCGAGTTTAGCATATTCTCGTCCACTGGACGGACAGCACTTGTCGCGGTTGCACCTGATGGGCGGCGTGATATCATCAAGTCAGACCGGTTACATCTCCCTAACAAGCTACACCTGAAGAGAAACACTCATTATGACGGATAAATTGACTTCTTTGCGTCAACTGACCACCGTGGTTGCTGACACCGGAGATATCGCGGCGATGAAGCTGTACCAGCCGCAAGATGCTACTACCAACCCTTCTCTGATCCTTAACGCTGCGCAGATCCCTGAGTACCGTAAACTGATCGACGAAGCGATTACCTGGGCTCGTAGCCAGAGCACCGATCGCGCTCAGCAGGTGGTTGACGCTTCCGACAAGCTGGCGGTAAACATTGGCCTGGAAATTCTGAAGCTGATCCCTGGCCGTATCTCGACCGAAGTGGATGCTCGCCTTTCCTATGATACCGAAGCCAGCATCGCGAAAGCCAAACACCTGATCAAGCTCTACAACGACGCGGGCATCAGCAACGATCGCATCCTGATTAAACTGGCTTCTACCTGGCAGGGCATCCGCGCTGCAGAGCAGCTGGAAAAAGAAGGCATCAACTGTAACCTGACCCTGCTGTTCTCCTTCGCTCAGGCTCGTGCCTGTGCTGAAGCTGGCGTGTTCCTGATTTCTCCGTTCGTTGGCCGTATCCTTGACTGGTACAAAGCTAACACCGACAAGAAAGAGTACGCTCCGCAGGAAGATCCAGGCGTGGTTTCCGTGACCGAAATCTACCAGTACTACAAGCAGCACGGTTACGAAACCGTGGTGATGGGTGCAAGCTTCCGTAACGTCGGTGAAATCGTCGAGCTGGCTGGCTGTGACCGCCTGACCATCGCACCTGCCCTGCTGAAAGAGCTGGCAGAAAGCGAAGGCGCAATTGAGCGTAAGCTGAGCTACACCGGGGAAGTGAAAGCGCGTCCTGAGCGTATCACCGAGTCCCAGTTCCTGTGGCAGCACAACCAGGATCCAATGGCCGTAGACAAACTGGCGGACGGTATCCGTAAGTTTGCTATCGACCAGGAAAAATTGGAAAAAATGATCGGCGACCTGCTGTAATCATTCTCGTGGCCGGCTTCCGTCGGCCACGCTTTTCACCGCTTTCCCTGTCTGCAACGCCTTTCCCCGTGTATCATTCCTCTCAGACTTGCTGATTTCCGGGATTGATATGAATACCTTACGCATTGGACTCGTGTCCATTTCAGACCGCGCTTCTAGCGGCGTTTATCAGGATAAAGGCATCCCTGCGCTGCAAGAGTGGCTTGAGCAGACGTTGACGACGCCGTTTAAAATAGAAACCCGTCTGATCCCTGACGAGCAATCCCTCATTGAACAAGCACTTTGCGAGCTGGTGGATGAGATGGCCTGCCATTTGGTGCTGACCACCGGCGGAACCGGGCCGGCGCGTCGTGACGTAACGCCGGACGCTACGCTCGCCGTCGCCGATCGGTTAATGCCCGGCTTTGGCGAACAGATGCGTCAGATCAGCCTGCATTTTGTCCCGACAGCGATCCTCTCGCGTCAGGTGGGCGTCATTCGCAAACAGGCCTTGATCCTCAACCTTCCGGGGCAGCCAAAATCTATTCAGGAAACGCTGGAAGGCGTGAAAGATGAAACCGGCAAGGTTGTGGTGCCGGGAATTTTTGCGAGTGTACCGTATTGTATACAGCTGCTGGATGGGCCTTATGTTGAAACGCATGACCATGTGGTAGCAGCTTTCCGCCCTAAAAGCGCTCGGCGCGAGACAAAACCCTGAATAATTAGCTTTTGTGACATAAGATCGAATTGGTATGGAGTGTGAACATTTTATCGTTATAGTAACTCTGGCTTTACAGCTAAACGGAAAAAATAATTAACACTCCTCTTTACAAGCGGTCCCCTATGTCAAAACAGCACGCCAGACCTCTTAACCGGCAGGATTACAAAACCCTGACGCTTGCAGCCCTCGGTGGCGCCCTCGAATTCTACGACTTCATTATCTTCGTCTTCTTTGCGGCGGTGCTGGGAGAGCTCTTCTTCCCGGCCGATATCCCGGAGTGGCTGCGCCAGGTGCAGACATTCGCTATTTTCGCGGCCGGTTATCTTGTGCGTCCGCTGGGCGGGGTTGTGATGGCGCACTTTGGCGATCTGGTTGGCCGCAAAAAGATGTTTACCCTCAGTATTCTGCTGATGGCGGTACCGACATTGGCCATAGGTTTGTTGCCAACGTACGCTTCATTAGGCATTGCGGCTCCGCTGTTGCTGCTGCTGATGCGTATTCTGCAGGGGGCGGCCATCGGCGGCGAAGTGCCGGGCGCCTGGGTGTTTGTCTCTGAGCATGTGCCGGATAAGCGGATTGGTATTGCCTGCGGCATTCTGACGATGGGGCTGACCGTCGGGATTCTGTTGGGCTCCGTGGTGGCAACCATTATTAATACTTCCATGACCCAGCAGGCGATTCATGACGGCGGCTGGCGCATTCCTTTCTTCCTTGGCGGGATTTTTGGTCTGGTGGCGATGTACCTTCGCCGCTGGCTGCGTGAAACGCCGATCTTCCTCGAAATGCAGCAGCGTAAAGCGCTGGCCGAGGAGATGCCGCTTAAGTCAGTCGTGGTTGGGCATAAAAAAGCGGTGGTGGTTTCTATGCTGCTGACCTGGCTGCTCTCCGCCTGCATCGTGGTGGTGATATTGATGTCGCCGATCTGGCTGCAAAAACAGCATGGGATCGCGCCTGCCTTAACGTTGCAGGCAAACAGTATCGCCACGATTATGCTGTGCGTGGGCTGCCTGCTGGCAGGGCTGTCGGCTGACCGCTATGGCTCAGGGAAAACCTTTACCGTCGGCAGCATCTTGCTCGCTATCTGTAGCTGGATGTTTTATCACCTGAGTGGGACGCATCCAGAACATCTCTTCTTGCTGTATGGCCTGGTCGGGCTGAGCGTGGGCGTGGTTGGCGCGGTACCATTTGTTATGGTGCGAGCCTTCCCGGCGCAGGTACGATTCACCGGAATTTCGTTTTCTTACAATCTGTCCTATGCCATTTTTGGCGGCCTGACGCCGATTGCGGTCACCATGTTAATGGGCGTTTCGCCGATGGCTCCGGCCTGGTACGTGCTGGCGCTTGCCGTTGTGGGTTTGGTGATGGGGATTTGGCTAAGAAAGGATATTCATCATCAGGACAAGATAGAAGAAAGGGCGCTGACGCCTTCCTGAATAAAAAAACGCGGAGCAGGGCTCCGCGTTTTGTTTTCCGCTAAAGGAAGATTAGTGCTTTTCGCCGATCGGCAGCACGGTGCGGCCAAACTGCTCGTTCAGCACTTCACCCACCGCCAGGTAGATAGCGCTGGCGCCACACACCAGGCCAATCCAGCCCGCGATTTTCACCATACCTTCGTTATCTGCCAGGTGGCCAATCGCCAGCAGGGCAAACAGCACGGTTAGGCTGGCAAACACGAACTGCAGCATACGTGGGGACTTCAGGGTGCCGAAGAACATGAACAGGGTGAAGACACCCCACAGACCCAGGTACGCGCCAAGGAAGTGGCCGTTGGCCGCATCGCTGAGGCCCATTTTAGGCATCAGCAGAATCGCCACCAGCGTCAGCCAGAAAGAGCCGTAGGAGGTGAAGGCGGTTAAACCGAAAGTGTTCCCTTTTTTAAACTCCAGCAGGCCCGCGAAGATTTGCGCGATACCGCCGTAGAAAATCCCCATCGCGAGGATAGTAACGTCAAAACCAAAAATACCTGCGTTATGCAGGTTGAGCAAAATGGTGGTCATGCCGAAGCCCATTAAGCCCAGGGGAGCTGGATTAGCCAACTTAGTGTTGCCCATAGTTCCTCTGAAAAATTCATCTGAAATGTAGTGTTAATTAAGGCCCCGCAGCCGGGAGTCCGGTTGCGGGCGCGGCATAATAATCAGGCAGCACGTCGGCGTCTATGATCTGAGCGGGGGGAAAGCAGAAAATTTTTTTTCACCTGCCCCTTGATGGCAAGCGTTGCGACCCCATCTTGTATGCAACCGCAGTTGGCGGACCTGAAAAAAAACGCTTCGGGCAGTTGAAACAGACGCTTTTGCCCGCATAACAGGTTCACAACCACATGATGACGAATTTTTAGTGGAGACGTTTAGATGGGTAAAATTATTGGTATCGACCTGGGGACTACTAACTCTTGTGTCGCGATTATGGATGGTACAACTGCTCGTGTGCTGGAGAACGCCGAGGGCGACCGCACCACGCCTTCTATCATTGCTTACACGCAGGACGGCGAAATCCTGGTAGGTCAGCCGGCTAAACGTCAGGCAGTGACTAACCCGCAAAACACTCTGTTTGCGATTAAACGCCTGATTGGCCGTCGCTTCCAGGACGAAGAAGTGCAGCGTGATGAAGCCATCATGCCTTACAAAATCATCGGCGCTGACAACGGCGACGCATGGATTGACGTAAAAGGTCAGAAAATGGCACCGCCGCAGATCTCTGCTGAAGTGCTGAAGAAAATGAAGAAAACCGCTGAAGATTACCTGGGTGAGCCGGTAACCGAAGCTGTTATCACCGTACCTGCATACTTTAACGATGCTCAGCGTCAGGCAACCAAAGACGCTGGCCGTATCGCAGGTCTGGAAGTGAAACGTATCATCAACGAACCAACCGCTGCCGCTCTGGCTTACGGCCTGGATAAAGAAGTCGGCAACCGTACTATCGCGGTTTACGACCTCGGTGGTGGTACTTTCGATATCTCTATTATCGAAATCGACGAAGTTGACGGCGAGAAAACCTTCGAAGTTCTGGCAACCAACGGTGATACCCACCTGGGTGGTGAAGACTTCGACAGCCGCATGATCAACTACCTCGTTGACGAGTTTAAGAAAGATCAGGGCATTGACCTGCGTAACGATCCGCTGGCAATGCAGCGCCTGAAAGAAGCGGCAGAAAAAGCCAAAATCGAGCTTTCTTCTGCACAGCAGACCGACGTAAACCTGCCGTACATCACTGCAGACGCGACCGGTCCAAAGCATATGAACATCAAAGTGACTCGTGCGAAACTGGAATCCCTGGTCGAAGACCTGGTCAACCGTTCTATCGAGCCGCTGAAAGTTGCCCTGCAGGATGCTGGCCTGTCTGTTTCCGATATCCAGGACGTTATCCTGGTCGGCGGTCAGACTCGTATGCCAATGGTGCAGAAAAAAGTTGCTGAGTTCTTCGGTAAAGAGCCGCGTAAAGACGTTAACCCGGACGAAGCTGTTGCTATCGGTGCAGCGGTTCAGGGCGGCGTGCTGACCGGTGATGTAAAAGACGTGCTGTTGCTGGACGTTACCCCACTGTCTCTGGGTATAGAAACTATGGGTGGCGTGATGACTGCGCTCATCAGCAAAAACACCACCATCCCAACCAAGCACAGCCAGGTGTTCTCTACTGCGGAAGACAACCAGTCTGCGGTAACCATCCACG
Source organism: Cedecea sp. Ae19-4 (assembly GCF_059801165.1). NCBI lineage: Bacteria > Pseudomonadati > Pseudomonadota > Gammaproteobacteria > Enterobacterales > Enterobacteriaceae > Cedecea > Cedecea sp. Ae19-4. The sequence continues at coordinate 981,856 of NZ_JBCHWG010000002.1, forward strand.
TGATTCAGGGTGAGCGTAAACGCGCATCCGATAACAAATCACTGGGTCAGTTCAACCTGGATGGGATCAGCCCGGCACCGCGCGGTATGCCACAGATCGAAGTCACCTTCGACATCGATGCTGACGGTATTCTGCACGTTTCCGCGAAAGACAAAAACAGCGGCAAAGAGCAGAAGATCACCATCAAAGCATCTTCTGGCCTGAACGAAGACGAAATCCAGAAAATGGTTCGTGATGCAGAAGCTAACGCCGAAGCTGACCGTAAGTTCGAAGAGCTGGTTCAGACCCGTAACCAGGGTGACCATCTGCTGCACAGCACCCGTAAGCAGGTTGAAGAAGCAGGCGACAAACTGCCGGCTGACGACAAAACTGCTATCGAGTCTGCGCTGACCGCGCTGGAAGCGTCCCTGAAGGGCGAAGACAAAGCGGACATCGAAGCTAAAATCCAGGCTCTGGCTGAAGTTTCCCAGAAGCTGATGGAACTGGCTCAGCAGCAGCACGCTGAGCAGCAGGCTGGCAATGCCGCAGATGCAGGCCACGCCAACGCCGGCAAAGACGACGATGTTGTTGATGCCGAGTTCGAAGAAGTTAAAGATAAAAAATAATCGCCCTGATGCAGGGTAATTAACCGGCACGGGCGCGGAGTTTACTCCACGCCCGTGCTCGTATGTTAAGGGCAGAAAAAAGAGATGGCGAAGAGAGACTATTACGAGGTTTTAGGCGTTCCGAAGTCAGCGGAAGAGCGTGAAATCAAAAAGGCTTACAAGCGCCTGGCGATGAAGTTCCATCCGGACCGTAACCAGGGCGATAAAGAGGCCGAGGCGAAGTTCAAAGAGATCAAAGAAGCCTACGAAATCCTGACCGATGACCAAAAACGTGCGGCCTACGATCAGTACGGTCACGCTGCGTTTGAACAAGGTGGTATGGGCGGCGGCGGCGGCTTTGGTGGCGGCGGTGCCGACTTCAGCGATATCTTTGGCGACGTATTCGGCGACATTTTTGGTGGCGGACGCCGCCAGCGTGCGTCCCGCGGTGCAGACCTGCGCTACAACATGGACTTAACGCTTGAGGAAGCGGTTCGTGGCGTCACCAAAGAGATCCGTATCCCGACGCTCGAAGAGTGCGAAGTTTGCCACGGCAGCGGCGCGAAGAAAGGATCTTCCCCGCAGACCTGTCCAACCTGTCACGGCCAGGGCCAGGTGCAGATGCGCCAGGGCTTCTTTACCGTGCAGCAAAGCTGCCCGCACTGTCAGGGCCGCGGCACTATCATTAAAGATCCGTGCAACAGCTGCCACGGTCACGGCCGCGTAGAGAAAACCAAAACGCTGTCGGTGAAAATCCCGGCAGGCGTGGATACCGGAGACCGTATTCGTCTGTCTGGCGAAGGCGAAGCGGGCGAACACGGCGCGCCATCAGGCGATCTGTACGTTCAGGTTCAGGTGAAACAGCACCCAATCTTCGAACGCGAAGGCAATAACCTCTACTGCGAAGTGCCGATCAACTTTGCGATGGCTGCGCTGGGTGGAGAAATTGAAGTTCCAACCCTGGACGGTCGAGTTAACCTGAAGGTTCCGGGTGAGACGCAAACCGGCAAGCTGTTCAGAATGCGCGGTAAAGGCGTGAAGTCCGTACGCGGCGGTGCGCAGGGCGATCTGCTGTGCCGTGTCGTTGTAGAGACGCCAGTTAGTCTGAACGAAAAACAGAAAAAGCTGCTGCGTGATTTAGAAGAGAGCTTCGGCGGCCCTACCGGGGCGAATAACAGCCCGCGTTCGAAGAGCTTCTTCGACGGGGTGAAGAAATTCTTTGATGATTTAACTCGGTAATTTCTTCCTGTTGGTATGCTTCAAAAAACCTGAACTGCTTCATTCGGTTCAGGTTTTTTTATGCTTTTTGATATGGGTCGGTTTTTCCGATCTTTTTTTGCCATATAAGCTGTTTTTAACGATGTGTCATTGTCGCTATTCTGGCTACCCTATTAGTGTTCAGGATGAATACGCTACTTAGAGAGTTGGGTGAAATAATGACTAAAAATTTGCAACGTTTCTTTCAGAATGATGCCGCTGGCGGTATTTTTTTGATTGTTGCTGCGGCACTGGCAATGCTACTGGCAAATATGGGATCGACCAGCGCTGGCTATGAGGCTTTTCTTGCCACACCTGTTGAAGTGAGAATTGGGCCGCTGGATATCAGTAAAAATCTGCTGCTGTGGGTGAATGATGCCTTGATGGCGATTTTCTTCCTGATGATTGGCCTTGAGGTAAAGAGGGAAATGGTTATCGGGTCACTGGCCGATCGCCGTCAGGCTTCATTCCCGGTCATTGCCGCCCTGGGTGGGATGGTGGTACCGGCTCTGCTTTATCTGGTTTTTAACTATGCTGATCCTGTAACCCGTGAAGGCTGGGCGATACCTGCGGCAACCGACATTGCCTTTGCTTTAGGGATCCTTGCGCTTCTAGGCAACCGTGTCCCGCTGGCACTGAAGGTTTTCCTGATGGCGCTGGCAATTATTGATGATCTTGGCGCAATTGTGATTATCGCGCTGTTTTATACCAGCGATCTTTCGGTGATGTCGCTAGGTGTCGCTGCCGTGGCCATTGTGGCACTGGCATTGCTGAACCTGTTTAACGTGCGTCGTACCGGAGTCTACATTCTGGTGGGCGTAATATTGTGGACTGCGGTACTGAAATCAGGCGTGCATGCCACGCTTGCAGGCGTGATTATTGGCTTCTTCATTCCACTGAAAGAAGAAAAGGGACGCTCGCCAGCTCAGGACCTGGAGCATGTGCTGCATCCGTGGGTCGCCTTCCTGATCCTGCCGCTGTTTGCTTTTGCTAATGCAGGGGTTTCCCTCAGCGGAGTGACCATGCAGGGGCTAACGTCGCTTCTGCCGCTGGGTATTATGGCCGGGTTGTTCATCGGTAAGCCACTGGGTATCAGCCTGTTTTGCTGGCTGGCGCTGAAGTTTAAGCTTGCCTCACTGCCAGAGGGAACAAGCTTTAGGGATATTATGGCGGTAGGCGTGCTGTGTGGCATAGGGTTTACGATGTCCATCTTCATCGCTTCACTGGCCTTTGGCGACGTTGACGCGGAGCTGATTACCTGGGCGAAACTGGGCATTTTGCTGGGGTCGTTACTCTCTGCTGTCGTCGGCTTCATGATGCTAAAAGTACGATTGCCTAAGGCGACTTCATGACGTTACTGGCTGCCGGGTCATCGCCAGATGACCCGATAATGGATTAATTCTCAGGGAGTGAAGGGTATGTCCCATATCAATTACAATCATCTTTATTATTTCTGGCACGTTTGCAAAGAAGGGTCGGTTGTCGGTGCGGCTGAGGCATTGTTCCTGACCCCACAAACGATCACCGGGCAAATCAAAGCGCTTGAAGAGCGCCTGCAGGGCAAACTATTCCGCCGTCAGGGCAGGGGACTTGTCCCTTCGGAGCTGGGGCAACTGGTGTTCCGCTACGCCGACAGAATGTTTACCCTGAGCCAGGAAATGCTGGATATCGTTAACTACCGTAAAGAAGCTAACATTTTATTTGATGTTGGCGTGGCGGATGCGTTATCCAAGCGTCTGGTTAGCGGCGTGCTGGATGCGGCCGTGGTCGAGGATGAGCAGATCCACCTGCGCTGTTTTGAATCAACCCATGAAATGCTGCTGGAGCAGCTTAGCCAGCATAAGCTGGATATGATCATCTCGGACTGCCCGATTGATTCTACTCAGCAGGAAGGGCTGTTCTCGGTGAAGCTCGGTGAATGCGGTATCAGTTTCTGGTGCCAGGGACCGAAGCCTGAACTGCCTTTCCCCGCCTGTCTGGAAACCAGACGTCTGCTTATTCCCGGGCGTCGCTCAATGCTGGGCCGCAAACTGCTTAACTGGATTAACATCCAGGGACTGAAGATTGAGATTCTGGGCGAGTTTGATGATGCCGCGCTGATGAAGGCGTTTGGCGCCGCACATAACGCTATCTTTGTGGCACCGACGCTGTATGCGCAGGATATCTATAGCGATGACGATATCGTCGAGATAGGTAGAATGGATAACGTGCTGGAGGAGTACCATGCCATTTTTGCCGAACGCATGATTCAGCATCCTGCGGTGCAGCGCATCTGCAGCAAGGATTACTCCGCGCTGTTTAAAGTTGACTGAATGACAGGCATAAAAAAACCGGCGTTAGCCGGTTTTTTTATCAAAGCTCACAGCAAAAAGGCGATTAAGCCAGTTTGTTGATTTGCGCAGTCAGGTTTGCTTTATGACGCGCAGCTTTGTTTTTGTGGATCAGACCTTTAGCAGCCTGACGGTCCACGATTGGTTGCATTTCGTTAAATGCTTTCTGTGCAGCAGCTTTATCGCCAGTTTCAATCGCTGCGTATACTTTCTTGATGAAAGTACGCATCATAGAGCGACGGCTTGCGTTGTGCTTACGAGCCTTTTCAGACTGTACGGCACGTTTCTTAGCTGATTTGATATTAGCCAAGGTCCAACTCCCAAATATGATCTATGTGGACAATTCAAAGGCCGAGGAATATGCCCCGTTAGCCTTCTTTTGTCAATGGATTTGTGCAAATAAGCGTCGTTAAATTTCCGACACCTCTTACGTGTGATGGCGCGGATTCTACCAGCATCAGGCTTCGGAATACAGTCTTTCGCATCAAAATTCGTCAAGACAAATGCGAAGTCTGCGCAAAGCCCTTCCCAGTACAATGAATTCATTCAAGCTTTACGTTAAAGGCGCTAATCGCCGGTTAACCTTAATCGCGGTAGTTGGTATAATCCGCCAATTTCCACTGTTTTGAGCCAGCCATGAAGCTGATACGCGGTATACATAATCTGCGCCGGGAGCACCACGGGTGTGTACTCACCATTGGTAATTTCGACGGCGTGCATCGTGGCCACCAGGCGCTATTAAAGGGTCTGTGCGAAGAGGGGCGTGCGCGCAACCTTCCGGTAATGGTCATGATTTTTGAGCCTCAGCCGCTCGAATTGTTTGCACCGGAAAAAGCCCCTGCCCGGTTGACTCGCCTGCGAGAAAAGCTGCGCTACCTGGCCGAGTGTGGCGTGGACTACGTTCTGTGCGTGCGCTTTGATCGCCGCTTCGCCGCGCTGAGCGCACAAAACTTTGTGAGCGACCTTCTGGTTGACCGGCTCGGGGTGCAATTCCTCGCGGTGGGGGATGATTTCCGCTTTGGCGCTGGTCGCCAGGGGGATTTCTTGTTATTACAGAAGGCTGGCCGCGAATACGGGTTTGATATCACCAGCACCCAAACGTTTTGTGACGATGGGGTGCGTATCAGCAGTACCGCGGTGCGCCAGGCGCTGGCCGATGATGACCTGCAGCAGGCAGAAAACCTGTTAGGGCATCCATTTATGATCTCCGGCCGCGTTGTGCATGGGGATGAACTGGGCCGTACTATTGGCTTCCCGACGGCAAACCTGCCGCTGCGTCGCCACGTTTCCCCGGTAAAAGGGGTTTATGCGGTGGAAGTCTCAGGCCTTGGTGAAAAGCCGATTGCCGGCGTGGCAAACATCGGTACTCGCCCTACGGTGGCGGGAATACGCCAGCAGCTTGAAGTCCATTTACTGGACGTTGTAATGGACCTTTATGGTCGCCATATAGAAGTAGTGCTGCGTAAAAAGATACGTAATGAGCAGCGATTTGCTTCACTCGATGAGCTGAAGGCGCAAATCGCCAGAGATGTGGTGTCAGCCCGAGAATTTTTTGAGTCAAATGCCTGAAAGGCTAACCGAAATACGGAACCGAGAATCTAATGAGTGACTTTAAATCTACCCTAAATTTGCCTGAAACAGGGTTCCCGATGCGCGGCGACTTAGCCAAGCGCGAACCGGGTATGCTGGCGCGCTGGAATGATGACGATCTGTACGGCATCATCCGTAATGCGAAAAAAGGCAAAAAAACCTTTATTTTGCATGATGGCCCTCCTTATGCGAACGGTAGCATTCACATTGGTCACTCAGTTAACAAGATTCTGAAAGATATTATTATCAAATCTAAAGGGCTTTCCGGCTTCGACTCGCCGTACGTGCCGGGCTGGGACTGTCACGGTCTGCCAATCGAGCTTAAGGTTGAGCAGGAATTTGGCAAGCCGGGCGAGAAATTCACCGCAGCAGAATTCCGTGCAAAATGCCGCGAATACGCCGCTAATCAGGTTAACGGTCAGCGCGAAGACTTCATCCGTCTGGGCGTGCTGGGCGACTGGTCACGTCCTTATCTGACCATGGACTTCAATACTGAAGCCAACATCATTCGTGCGCTGGGCAAAATCATCGGCAATGGCCACCTGCACAAAGGTGCTAAGCCTGTTCACTGGTGCGTGGACTGCCGTTCTGCGCTGGCGGAGGCCGAAGTTGAGTATTACGACAAAACATCCCCGTCCATTGACGTAACGTTCAATGCCGTTGATGCCGATGCGGTGAAAGCTAAGTTTGGTGCTTCTGCCGTTAATGGCCCGGTCTCTCTGCTTATCTGGACCACAACGCCGTGGACGCTGCCAGCTAACCGCGCTATCTCTCTGGGCGCCGAGTTCGATTACGTGCTGGTGCAGATTGAAGGCCAGGCGCTGATCGTGGCGAAAGACCTGCTGGAAAGCGTGCTGAAGCGCGCTGGCGTAACTGATTACCAGGTTCTCGGTACCGTGAAAGGCGCTGAGCTTGAGCTGCTGCGCTTTAAGCACCCGTTCATGGGCTTTGACGTCCCGGCTATTCTGGGCGATCACGTTACCCTGGACGCGGGTACAGGTGCGGTTCACACCGCCGGTGGCCACGGCCCGGACGACTACACAATCAGCCAGAAATATGGCCTGGAAATCGCGAACCCGGTTGGCCCGGACGGGAGCTATCTGCCAGGGACCTATGAAGGTCTGGACGGTGTTCAGGTGTTCAAAGCGAATGACCTGATCGTTAACATCCTGCGTGACAAAGGCGCTCTGCTGCACGTTGAAAAACTGCTGCACAGCTACCCACACTGCTGGCGCCACAAAACGCCGATCATCTTCCGTGCAACGCCACAGTGGTTTATCAGCATGGATCAGAAAGGCCTGCGCGCGCAGTCCCTGAAAGAGATCAAAGGCGTGCAGTGGATCCCTGACTGGGGCCAGGCGCGTATCGAATCCATGGTGGCAAATCGCCCTGACTGGTGTATCTCGCGTCAGCGTACCTGGGGCGTGCCGATGTCACTGTTCGTGCACAAAGATACCGAAGAACTGCACCCACGTTCGCTCGAGCTGATGGAAGAAGTCGCTAAGCGCGTTGAGCAAGATGGCATCCAGGCGTGGTGGGATCTCGATCCGCGCGACATCATGGGGGATGACGCAGACAACTACGTTAAAGTGCCGGATACCCTGGACGTTTGGTTCGATTCAGGATCTACTCACTCTTCCGTTGTTGACGTGCGTCCAGAATTTCACGGCCACGCGGCGGATATGTACCTGGAAGGCTCGGATCAGCATCGCGGCTGGTTCATGTCCTCCCTGATGATTTCCACGGCGATGAAAGGCAAAGCGCCTTACCGTCAGGTACTGACCCACGGCTTTACCGTGGATGGTCAGGGCCGCAAGATGTCCAAATCTATCGGCAACACCGTTAGCCCACAGGACGTGATGAACAAACTCGGCGCGGACATTCTGCGTCTGTGGGTGGCATCTACCGATTACACTGGCGAAATGGCCGTTTCCGACGAGATCCTGAAACGCTCCGCTGACGCTTACCGCCGTATCCGTAACACCGCCCGCTTCCTGCTGGCCAACCTGAACGGCTTCAATCCGGAAACCGATATGGTGAAACCGGAAGAAATGGTGGTGCTGGATCGCTGGGCCGTTGGCTGTGCGCAAGAAGCTCAGGCGGATATCATCGCCTCTTACGAAAACTACGATTTCCACGAAGTTGTGCAGCGCCTGATGCGCTTCTGCTCCGTGGAGATGGGCTCGTTCTACCTCGACATCATCAAAGACCGCCAGTACACCGCGAAAGCGGACAGCGTGGCGCGTCGCAGCTGCCAGACCGCGCTGTACCACATTGCTGAAGCGCTGGTCCGCTGGATGGCGCCGATCATGTCCTTCACCGCCGATGAAATCTGGGGCTACCTGCCAGGTTCTCGCGAGAAGTATGTGTTCACCGGTGAATGGTACGAAGGTCTGTTTGGCCTGGCGGAAAGCGAAGCGATGAACGGTGAGTTCTGGGACACGCTGCTGACCGTTCGTGGTGAAGTGAACAAGGTTATCGAGCAGGCTCGTGCTGATAAGCGCATCGGTGGTTCTCTGGAAGCGGCAGTGACGCTGTACGCCGACGCAGAGCTGGCGGCCAGGCTGAACAGCCTGAGCGACGAATTACGATTTGTCCTGTTGACCTCCGGGGCTGCGGTTGCCGATTATGCGCAGGCGAGTGAAGACGCTCAGCAGAGCGAAATCCTCAAAGGGCTGAAAGTGGCTCTGCGTAAAGCCGACGGTGAGAAGTGCCCGCGCTGCTGGCATTACACCACCGATATCGGTCAGGTAGCGGAACACGCAGAAATCTGCGGCCGCTGTGTCAGCAACGTAGCCGGTGACGGCGAACAACGTAAGTTTGCTTGATGAAACCCATTTTCTCTACCGGATTGCGCTGGCTGTGGCTGGTGGTGGTAGTGCTGATTGTGGACCTGGGCAGTAAATATCTGATCCTCCAGCATTTCATGCTGGGGGATACGGTATCCCTGTTCCCGTCCCTGAATTTGCACTATGCGCGTAACTATGGCGCGGCGTTTAGCTTCCTGGCCGACAAAGGCGGCTGGCAGCGCTGGTTCTTCGCGGGTATCGCTATCGGTATCTGTGTAGCGTTGGTGTGGATGATGTATCGCGCTAAAGCCAGCCAGAAACTGAATAACATCGCCTATGCGTTAATCATTGGCGGTGCGCTCGGGAATCTGTTCGATCGCCTGTGGCACGGTTTTGTCGTCGACATGATCGATTTCTACGTTGGCGACTGGCATTTTGCCACCTTCAATCTGGCCGATACCGCAATTTGTATCGGTGCGGCGCTGATTGTGCTGGAGGGATTCTTTGTTTCCTCCGACAAGCCCGCGAAGCAAAAAGGGTAATCCATGGCTGAGTCCGTACAAACCAACAGCGCGGTGCTGGTGCACTTTACGCTTAAGCTTGAGGATGGCTCCACCGCGGAGTCAACTCGCGCTAACGGCAAGCCTGCGCTATTTCGCCTTGGGGATGAAACATTGTCGCCGGGCCTGGAAGACCAACTGGTTGGCCTGAAAGCTGGCGACAAAAAAGCGTTCTCGCTGGCGCCAGAAGCAGCTTTTGGCATTCCAAGCCCGGATATGATCCAGTACTTCTCGCGCCGTGAGTTTGTCGAAGCGGGCGAACCGGAGCCGGGCGCTATCATGCTCTTTACCGCAATGGATGGCAGCGAAATGCCGGGCGTGGTGCGTGAAGTTAACGGTGATTCTATCACCGTAGACTTTAACCATCCGCTGGCCGGGCAGACTATCCATTTTGATATTGAAGTGCTGGAAGTTGATCCGGTCCTGGAGGCGTTGAATGCAGATCCTGTTGGCTAATCCCAGAGGCTTTTGCGCTGGGGTCGACCGCGCTATCAGCATTGTGGAAAACGCGCTGCAGATTTACGGCGCGCCTATCTACGTTCGTCATGAAGTGGTGCATAACCGCTATGTGGTGGACAGCCTGCGCGAGCGCGGAGCGATTTTTATCGAGCAAATTAGCGAAGTGCCGGACGGCGCTATCCTGATTTTCTCCGCGCACGGTGTTTCTCAGGCGGTGCGTAACGAAGCGAAGAGCCGTGAGCTGACAGTTTTCGATGCCACCTGTCCGCTAGTGACTAAAGTGCATATGGAAGTGGCGCGTGCCAGCCGCCGTGGTGAAGAGTCTATTCTGATTGGCCATGCTGGCCACCCGGAAGTGGAAGGCACCATGGGCCAGTACAGCAACCCGAAAGGGGGCATGTACCTGGTGGAGTCACCGGACGATGTCTGGACGCTTGAAGTCAAAGACGAAAGCAATCTGTCGTTTATGACCCAAACTACGCTTTCCGTCGACGATACCTCGGATGTGATTGACGCCCTGCGTCAGCGTTTCCCGAAAATTATCGGCCCGCGTAAAGACGACATTTGTTATGCCACGACCAACCGTCAGGAAGCGGTTCGGGCGCTGGCCACGGAAGCTGATGTTGTGCTGGTGGTAGGCTCCAAAAACTCCTCGAACTCCAACCGTCTTGCCGAACTGGCGCAGCGGATGGGGAAAGCCGCCTGGCTTATTGATGATGCTTCTGATATTCAGGAGTCCTGGCTAAAAGACGTGAATTGCGTCGGTGTTACCGCCGGGGCCTCTGCGCCTGATGTATTGGTGCAAAACGTCATTGCTCGCCTGCGCGAACTTGGCGGGAGCGAAGCTAAGGAGCTGACAGGGCGCGAAGAGAATATCGTCTTTGAAGTGCCGCGTGAACTGCGCGTGGACATCCGTGAAGTGGATTAACGTCGCAGGTTTCCGTTTATGAGAAGATGCCAGCTGGTGTATGCCCGCTGGCATTTTTTATGGAGAACAGCATGACCAGAACCCCGATTATTCTTGATACTGACCCCGGTATCGACGATGCGGTTGCCCTTGCCGCGGCTTTATTTGCACCCCAGCTAGATTTGAAACTCATCACCACCGTGGCTGGAAATGTCTCGGTGGACAAAACCACGCGTAATGCCCTTCAACTGCTGGAGTTTTGGCAGAAAGAGACGCCCGTGGCGAAAGGGGCTTCTGTCCCGCTGCTGCGCCCGCTGCGGGATGCAGCTTACGTGCACGGCGAGTCGGGGATGGAAGGGTATGTCTTCACCGAAACATCTCGTCGTGAACTGCCAATTCCCGCATTCCAGGCCATGTACGATTGTCTGAAAAGCAGCGATGAGCCGGTGACTCTGGTTACCATTGGTCCACTGACTAACGTTGCCATGCTGCTGACGCAGTACCCTGAATGTAAGACGCGTATTAAACGCGTGGTCATGATGGGGGGCTCTGCGGGGCGGGGCAACTTTACGCCGACGGCTGAATTTAATATGGCCATTGATCCCGAGGCGGCAGCACGCGTCTTTGACAGCGGGCTGGATATCGTCATGTGTGGGCTGGATGTGACAAATCGTGCAATGCTTGCGCCTGAATTTCTGGCTCAGCTGCCAGCCTTAAATCGCACCGGGAAGATGCTGCATGCGCTATTCAGTCATTACCGCAGCGGCAGCATGGATACCGGGCTGCGAATGCATGATTTGACCGCCATTGCGTGGCTGGTGAAGCCCGAGCTGTTCCAGACATTCCCCTGCTTTGTCGCGGTAGAAACGCACGGTACTTATACCAGCGGAACGACAGTGGTGGATCTCGAACATCGTCTCGAACGTCCGGCCAATGCACAGGTTGCGCTGGATATTGATATCCCAGGTTTTCAGGCGTGGGTTGCTGAAGTTCTGGCGTTGGCACCGTGAATAATTATCCCATTAAAAGCAGGGGAATTATCTGCGTTATTGATAACTGCCGGGCCATGACAGTAAATTCTAATTATGGGTGTTTTCGGCTGGCGGCCTGCTAGAGGGCTGGTTAACCTGATAACGTTTTTACGAATTATTTAACCAAAGAGTAATGATATGCATGATGCACAGATTCGCGTAGCCATCGCGGGCGCGGGCGGCCGTATGGGGCGCCAGTTAATTCAGGCGGCTTTACAGCTGGATGGCGTTCAGCTTGGGGCGGCGCTTGAGCGTCCGGGTTCTTCCCTGGTCGGTAGCGATGCGGGTGAGCTGGCCGGCGTGGCAAAAACAGGGGTACTGGTAAGCGATAACCTGGATGCGGTCGCTAACGATTTCGACGTTTTTATTGATTTTACTCGCCCTGAGGGAACGCTGGCTCACCTGGCATTTTGCCTCAAGCATGGCAAAGGCATGGTCATCGGCACGACGGGTTTTGATGAGGCCGGCAAGCAGGCCATTAACGATGCGGCGCGTGAGATCCCGATTGTTTTCGCGGCAAACTTTAGCGTGGGCGTGAATGTCATGCTGAAGCTGCTGGAGAAAGCGGCAAAAGTCATGGGCGATTACACCGATATCGAAATCATCGAAGCGCACCACCGCTATAAGGTGGATGCCCCGTCAGGCACCGCGTTGGCGATGGGTGAAGCGATTGCTCAGGCGATGGACAAAGATCTTAAAGATTGTGCAGTTTATACCCGCGAAGGCCATACCGGTGAACGTGTGCCTGGCACTATCGGTTTTGCCACCGTGCGTGCGGGCGATATCGTCGGGGAGCATACCGCGATGTTTGCAGATATTGGCGAGCGGGTTGAGATTACCCACAAGGCTTCCAGCCGTATGACGTTTGCTAATGGGGCAGTTCGTTCAGCTTCATGGCTTAAAGGTAAAAAGAACGGTATTTTTGATATGCGAGATGTGCTAGATCTCAATAATTTGTAGTTAAACGTATCCTTATAAATGTGGTTTTATGTTTTCAATTGATTGATTTTAGGGTGATTAATTTCACCCTTTTGTTTTTTTAAATGTTTGATATTAATTTATCTATGTAATCCATTAAATTGGTTCCTATCCTCTGTTTTTGTGTTGTTGTAATGTTAATTTTGACCACTTGGTCCACTTTTTCACTGCTCTCTCTCCACTTTCCCAGTATTCATGGTCAGCAACCGATTACTTTCCCCAGGTTAGTTGGCTATTTTGACCTTCAAGTCAGATATTTTTACTCTGAGCGGCAAAAGAGACATAAAAACTTCGCCTTGAGGTAGACTTTTACCCGGCTTGTCTCTAGAATGCCGCCGTTTGCCAAAAATCCGTAGGGCAGACGCTTTTTGCATTTGATTCAGGCGTTAGTTTTGAATTAATATGCGAATAAATTGAATGTTTATTCCCTGGAGGACGTTTTGATTAAGTCAGCGCTGTTGGTTCTGGAAGACGGAACCCAATTCCACGGTCGGGCCATTGGGGCATCGGGTACGGCAGTGGGTGAAGTCGTTTTCAATACCTCATTGACCGGTTATCAAGAAATCCTCACTGATCCTTCCTACTCCCGCCAGATCGTCACTCTTACTTATCCTCATATCGGTAATGTCGGCACCAATGAAGCCGACGAAGAATCCTCCCAGGTTCATGCGCAAGGCCTCGTCATTCGTGACCTGCCGCTGATTGCCAGCAACTTCAGAAGTCAGGAAGACCTTTCTTCTTACCTTAAGCGCCATAACATCGTGGCGATTGCCGATATTGATACCCGTAAGCTGACCCGCCTGCTGCGTGAAAAAGGTGCCCAGAACGGCTGCATCATCGCGGGCGATAACGTAGACGCGGCCCTGGCGCTGGAAAAAGCGAAAGCATTCCCTGGCCTGAACGGCATGGATCTCGCTAAAGAAGTCACCACGAAAGAAGCTTACACCTGGCAGCAGGGGAGCTGGACGCTGGATGGCGACCTGCCAGAAGCGGCAAAAACCGAAGAGTTACCTTTCCACGTAGTGGCTTATGACTACGGCGCGAAACGCAACATTCTGCGTATGTTGGTGGACAGAGGCTGCCGCCTGACGGTGGTGCCTGCTCAAACGCCAGCGGAAGAGGTGCTGAAGATGAACCCGGATGGCATCTTCCTTTCTAACGGCCCTGGCGACCCGGCACCTTGCGACTACGCCATCAGCGCAATCAAATCCTTCCTGGAGACAGACATTCCTGTCTTTGGCATCTGCCTTGGTCACCAGCTGTTGGCGCTGGCCAGCGGTGCCAACACCGTAAAAATGAAGTTTGGTCACCACGGCGGCAACCACCCGGTAAAAGACCTGGATAAAGACTGCGTGATGATCACCGCGCAGAACCACGGTTTCGCGGTTGATGAGGCCACGCTGCCTGCTAACCTGCGCGTAACCCACAAATCACTGTTCGATGGCACCCTGCAGGGGATTCATCGTACCGATAAAGCCGCGTTCAGCTTCCAGGGGCACCCTGAGGCGAGCCCGGGGCCGCACGACGCTGCACCGCTGTTTGACCACTTTATCGATTTGATTAAGCAATACCGTTCTACCGCTAAATAATCAGGAGCCGAGAAGACCATGCCAAAACGTACAGATATAAAAAGCATCCTGATCCTCGGTGCGGGCCCGATTGTTATCGGCCAGGCCTGTGAGTTTGACTACTCTGGCGCGCAGGCTTGTAAAGCGCTGCGTGAAGAGGGTTACCGCGTTATTCTGGTGAACTCCAACCCGGCCACCATCATGACCGACCCGGAAATGGCGGATGCAACCTACATCGAACCAATTCACTGGGAAGTGGTACGTAAAATCATCGAAAAAGAGCGTCCGGATGCGGTGCTGCCAACCATGGGCGGCCAGACCGCGCTGAACTGCGCGCTGGAGCTTGAGCGTCAGGGCGTACTGGAAGAGTTCGGCGTCACCATGATCGGCGCTACCGCCGATGCTATCGACAAGGCTGAAGACCGTCGTCGCTTCGACATTGCGATGAAAAAAATCGGTCTCGACACCGCTCGTTCCGGTATCGCGCACAATATGGAAGAAGCGCTGGCGGTTGCGGCAGACGTGGGTTATCCGTGCATCATTCGTCCATCCTTTACCATGGGCGGCACCGGCGGCGGCATCGCCTATAACCGCGAAGAGTTTGAAGAGATTTGCGAGCGCGGCCTGGATCTTTCCCCAACCAAAGAGCTGCTGATTGATGAGTCGCTGATTGGCTGGAAAGAGTACGAGATGGAAGTGGTGCGTGATAAGAACGACAACTGCATCATCGTCTGCTCTATCGAAAACTTCGACCCGATGGGGATTCATACCGGGGACTCCATCACCGTGGCACCAGCGCAAACGCTGACCGATAAAGAATACCAAATCATGCGTAACGCCTCGATGGCGGTACTGCGTGAAATCGGCGTGGAAACCGGCGGCTCAAACGTTCAGTTCTCCGTGAACCCAAAAACGGGCCGCCTGATTATTATCGAGATGAACCCGCGTGTGTCCCGTTCTTCAGCGCTGGCGTCTAAAGCTACGGGCTTCCCGATTGCTAAAGTTGCCGCGAAGCTGGCAGTCGGTTACACCCTTGATGAGCTGATGAACGACATCACAGGTGGCCGTACTCCGGCATCCTTCGAACCGTCCATCGACTATGTTGTGACGAAAATTCCTCGCTTTAACTTCGAAAAATTTGCTGGCGCAAATGACCGTCTGACCACCCAGATGAAATCCGTGGGTGAAGTTATGGCTATCGGTCGTACTCAGCAGGAATCACTGCAGAAAGCACTGCGTGGCCTGGAAGTGGGCGCTACCGGCTTTGACCCGAAAGTCAGCCTGGATGACCCGGAAGCGCTGACCAAAATCCGCCGCGAGCTGAAAGACGCTGGCGCAGAGCGTATCTGGTATGTGGCTGACGCATTCCGCGCGGGCCTGTCCGTAGATGGCGTGTTCAATCTGACCAACATCGACCGCTGGTTCCTGGTGCAGATTGAAGAGCTGGTGCGTCTGGAAGAGCAGGTGGCTGAAGTGGGCATCACCGGCCTGAACCATGACTTCCTGCGTATGCTGAAGCGCAAAGGTTTTGCGGATGCACGCCTGGCTAAACTGGCTGGCGTGCGTGAAGCTGAAATTCGCAAACTGCGCGAGCAATATAACCTGCACCCTGTCTACAAACGCGTAGACACCTGTGCGGCAGAATTCGCTACCGACACCGCTTATATGTACTCCACGTATGAAGAAGAGTGTGAAGCGAACCCGAACCATGACCGTGACAAAATCATGGTGCTGGGCGGCGGACCAAACCGTATCGGTCAGGGCATCGAGTTCGACTATTGCTGCGTACACGCTTCGCTGGCACTGCGTGAAGATGGTTACGAAACCATTATGGTTAACTGTAACCCGGAAACCGTGTCTACCGACTACGACACCTCCGACCGCCTCTACTTTGAGCCTGTCACCTTTGAAGACGTGCTGGAAATCGTCCGCGTTGAGAAACCAAAAGGTGTCATCGTACAGTACGGCGGCCAGACTCCGCTGAAACTGGCTCGTGCGCTGGAAGCGGCTGGTGTGCCGGTTATCGGTACCAGCCCGGATGCTATCGACCGTGCAGAAGACCGTGAGCGTTTCCAGCACGCCGTTGAGCGCCTGAAGCTGAAACAGCCTGCTAACGCCACCGTAACGGCTATCGAGCAGGCGGTAGAGAAAGCCGTCCAGATTGGTTATCCGCTGGTGGTTCGCCCTTCCTATGTGCTGGGCGGCCGCGCGATGGAAATCGTCTACGACGAAGCAGACCTTCGCCGTTACTTCCAGACCGCGGTTAGCGTTTCCAACGACGCGCCGGTGCTGCTTGACCGCTTCCTTGACGATGCGGTCGAAGTGGACGTGGATGCCATTTGCGACGGTGAAACCGTGCTGATTGGCGGCATCATGGAACACATCGAGCAGGCGGGCGTTCACTCCGGTGACTCGGCATGTTCTCTGCCGGCTTACACTTTGAGCCAGGAAATTCAGGATGTGATGCGCCAGCAGGTGCAGAAACTGGCCTTTGAGCTCCAGGTGCGTGGCCTGATGAACGTGCAGTTTGCGGTGAAGGACAACGAAGTTTACCTGATTGAAGTGAACCCACGTGCCGCGCGTACCGTGCCGTTCGTTTCTAAAGCGACGGGCGTGCCGCTGGCAAAAGTTGCCGCTCGCGTTATGGCAGGCAAAACGCTGGTTGAGCAGGGCGTCACCAAAGAAATCATCCCGCCTTATTACTCGGTGAAAGAAGTGGTGCTGCCGTTCAACAAATTCCCGGGCGTTGACCCGCTGTTAGGGCCAGAAATGCGCTCTACCGGGGAAGTGATGGGCGTGGGGCGTACTTTCGCAGAAGCTTTCTCTAAAGCGATGCTGGGCAGCCAGTCCACCATGCGTAAGCCAGGCCGCGCGCTTCTCTCCGTGCGTGAAGGTGACAAAGAGCGCGTAGTTGACCTGGCCGCGAAGCTGCTGAAACAGGGCTTCGAGCTGGATGCGACCCACGGTACAGCGATTGTGCTGGGCGAAGCGGGTATTAACCCACGCCTGGTGAACAAGGTGCATGAAGGGCGTCCGCACATTCAGGACCGTATCAAGAATGGCGAATACACCTACATTATCAACACCACCGCGGGCCGCCAGGCGATTGAAGACTCCAAGCTGATTCGCCGCAGCGCACTGCAGTACAAAGTGCATTATGACACCACGCTGAACGGGGGTTTCGCCACGGCGATGGCGCTGAATGCCGATGCTACCGAGAAGGTGATTTCGGTGCAGGAAATGCATGCCCAAATTAAGGGTTAAGCTTTCTTGTCCTGAAAGAATGTTCCGAAAATAACGCCAACGGCCTCTGAAAAGAGGCCGTTTTACTTTATACCCAGCGAGATAGTCTACAGTTAACCAGCACACAACTGAAAATGACTAAACACTCTGGGAGAACACCATGCAGAAACGAACTTTACTTGCTTCCCTCTTCACTGCCGCAGCGCTGCTGATCGTGGCGGGCTGCTCGTCCAATCAGGCAGTTAAAACCAGTGATGGCAAAACGATCGTGACCGACGGCAAACCGCAGGTTGATAAAGACACGGGCCTGGTGTCATACAAAAATGCCGAAACGGGTAAAACCGAGCAGATCAACCGCGATCAGGTGAAAGAGATGAGGGAGCTGGATAACTAGTTAAGAAATATCCAACAACACGCTCAGCAATATTGACTGTTAGCCTGTCGATTAACTGACTAAACTCACTGTCATTACAGGCAGTAGTGAAGACAGGCTTAACAATGATTCTTATAATTTATGCGCATCCCTATCCCCAGCATTCCCATGCCAACCGGCAAATGCTCGATCGAGCCAAAGCGCTTCCGGGGGTAGAGATTCGCTCCCTCTATGAACTTTATCCCGACTTTAATATCGACATTGCCGCTGAGCAGCAGGCGTTAAGCCGCGCTGATTTGGTTATCTGGCAGCATCCGATGCAGTGGTACAGCATGCCGCCGCTGATGAAATTGTGGATAGACAAAGTGCTTTCGCACGGCTGGGCATACGGCAAAGGCGGGAATGCCCTGCACGGTAAAGAAGTGATGTGGGCCGTGACAACCGGCGGCAGCGAAAAACATTTTGAACTGGGCGATCACCCTGGATTTGACGTTCTCGCCCAGCCTCTGCAGGCCACGGCGCTCTACTGCGGAATGCGGTGGCTGCCGGTCTTCGCGATTCATTTCACCTTTGTTTGCGATGAATTGACGCTTGCCCGCCAGGCGGATAACTATAAGCAACGCTTGATTGACTGGCAGGAGGCTCATCGTGGATAGCCACAGCTTAATTCAGGCATTGATTTACCTTGGTTCTGCCGCGCTGATCGTGCCTATCGCCGTGCGGCTCGGATTAGGTTCCGTGCTGGGCTACCTGATTGCCGGCTGCATTATTGGGCCATGGGGGCTGGGTCTGGTTACCGACGCCGAAACTATTCTGCACTTTGCTGAAATTGGCGTGGTGCTGATGCTCTTTGTTATCGGGCTTGAGCTTGATCCTCAGCGGCTATGGACGCTTCGCGCCTCGGTGTTTGGCGGCGGTTTTCTGCAAATGGCGGCCTGCGGGCTGGCGCTCGGCGCATTTTGTATCGTGATGGGGCTCAACTGGAAGATCGCCTTGCTTATTGGCCTGACGCTGGCGCTCTCATCCACCGCGATTGCTATGCAGGCGATGAACGAACGCAACCTGACCGTCACGCCGATGGGGCGAGGCGCGTTTGCCGTGCTGCTGTTCCAGGATATCGCGGCGATCCCTCTGGTGGCAATGATCCCGCTGCTGGCGAGCAGCGGCGGGACGATGACCTTTGCGACGTTTTTAATTTCCGCGCTTAAGGTAGCGGCGGCGCTGGCTCTGGTTGTACTGCTTGGGCGCTATGTCACCCGGCCAGTGCTGCGATTTGTGGCGCGCTCGGGGTTACGTGAAGTGTTCAGCGCCGTGGCGCTATTCCTGGTGTTTGGCTTTGGCCTGCTGCTTGAAGAGGCCGGGCTTTCGATGGCGATGGGGGCGTTTCTTGCCGGGGTGCTGTTAGCCAGCTCCGAATATCGTCACGCGCTGGAAAGCGATATTGAGCCGTTCAAGGGCCTGCTGCTGGGGCTGTTCTTTATCGGGGTTGGGATGTCTATCGACTTCGGGACTTTGCTCGACAACCCGCTGCGTATTCTCGTCCTGCTGGTCGGTTTCCTGGTCATCAAAACGCTGGTGCTCTGGCTGGTCGCTAAGCCTTTAAAAGTGCCGCGTAAGCAGCGACGCTGGTTTGCCGTTTTGCTGGGGCAGGGAAGTGAATTTGCTTTTGTTATCTTCGGCGCGGCTCATATGGCTCAGGTGCTGGACGACGACTGGTCGAAGTCGCTGACGCTTGCCGTGGCGCTATCCATGGCGGCCACGCCTCTGTTGCTGGTGCTGCTGAACAGGCTCGAGAAAACGGGCAGCGAGCAGGCCGGAGAGGCCGACGAAATTGATGAAGAGCAGCCCCGGGTTATCATCGCGGGCTTCGGACGCTTTGGGCAGATTGCCGGTCGTCTGTTACTGAGCAGCGGAGTGAACGTGGTTATTCTGGATCACGATCCTGACCATATAGAGACGCTGCGAAAATTTGGCACCAAGGTCTTTTATGGGGACGCCACCCGCGTTGACCTGCTTGAGTCAGCCGGGGCCGCAGGCGCTGAAGTGCTGATTAACGCCATTGACGATCCTGAAGCCAGCATGCAGCTCACTGAACTGGCGAAGGAGCACTTCCCGCATCTGCAGATCCTTGCCCGCGCGCGCGATATTAATCACTACATCCGCCTGCGCCAGGCGGGAGTCGAGATGCCGGAACGTGAAACGTTCGAAAGCTCGCTGAAGATTGGCCGTCGTGCGCTGGAGGGATTGGGCGTCGGCAAATACGAAGCGCGCGAGCGGGCCGACCACTTCCGCCGTTTTAACCTGCAAATGCTTGAAGAAATGGTGCCGACTGATGATAAGACCGCCGAGCGCGCGGATGTCTTTAAGCGCAACAGCGCGATGCTGACAGAGGTTATTAACGAGGATCGTGCGCACCTGCACGTTATCCAACGTGATGGCTGGCAGGGAACAAAAGAGGGTCTTCACAGCGGTAAACTTTCCGATGAACCCCCGGTCAGGCCAGCAGAGTGAACTTGCTGAAAAATATTTACTTTTCCTTATAGTGAGCGGGGGTTAACGCTAACCCCTTGTTCCATATCCCGCAGTTGAAAATCAGGGCGCGATGGCCGCAGCAGAATAAAAAAAATTCTCGTTACGCCCATCGCCTGCTGTCGACGAAAGATTGCGCTTTCCGTATAGTGGCGGCAATTTTTTTCATCATCCTTAGGTTATATAAATGATCAGTCTGATTGCTGCTTTGGCGGTGGATCGCGTTATCGGCATGGAAAACGCCATGCCATGGGATTTGCCTGCCGACCTGGCCTGGTTCAAGCGCAATACGCTCAATAAACCTGTTGTTATGGGGCGCCTGACCTGGGAGTCTATTGGCCGCCCGCTGCCGGGACGTAAAAACATCGTTATTAGCAGCCAGGCCGGAAATGACGATCGCGTTGAGTGGGTGAAATCGGTGGAAGAGGCTATTAAAGCCTGCGGTGATGCCGAAGAAATCATGGTGATTGGCGGGGGACGCGTATACGAGCAGTTCCTGCCCAAGGCGCAGCGTCTTTACCTGACCCATATTGATGCGGAAGTGGAAGGGGACACGCATTTCCCGGATTACGATCCGGATGAGTGGCAGTCAACCTTCAGTGAATTCCACGATGCCGACGAGAATAACTCCCACGGTTATTGCTTCGAAATTCTGGAGCGTCGTTAAGTTTTACCCCTCTCTCGACAGAGAGAGGGGTAACTTCTAAGAGGCGGCAGCGGTTTGATCTTCGCCGCTATCCTGCTGACGATTTGAAGGCTGTACGAACCAGGCTTTATCTTCCCAGCGCAGGCAGGTTAGTTCTCCCCCCCAGCAGCAACCCGTATCCAGCGCATAGATCCCTTCCGGCGTGCCTTTCCCTTCCAGCGATGCCCAGTGACCAAAAGCCACAGAATATTCGGCGGTAACGGGGCCAGGAATCGCAAACCAGGGCTTCAGCGGCGAAGGCGCTTTTTCCGGTGTGTCTTTGCAGTACATATCCAACTGGCCGTTAGGGAAGCAATAGCGCATGCGGGTGAGCGAGTTAGTGATGAAACGCAGGCGTGCCAGCCCGGAGAGATCGCTGGACCAGTTGTTGGGCATATCGCCATACATTGCATCCAGGAAAAGCGGGTAGCTGTCGCTGGAGAGAACGGCTTCGACATCACGCGCGCAGGCCAGCGCGGTATTGATATCCCACTGAGGCGTGATCCCCGCATGAGACATAACAAGCTTTTTCTCTTCATCCACCTGAATGAGCGGCTGACGACGAAGCCAATTGAGAAGCTCGTCGGCATCAGGCGCTTCCAGCAGTGGCGTAACGCGGTCTTTAGGTTTGTTGCGGCTGATGCCCGCAAAGACGGCTAAAAGATGCAGGTCATGGTTACCGAGTACCACTCGTACGCTGTCACCGAGACTGCGAACATAGCGCAGCACCTCCAGAGAAGCTGGCCCACGAGCCACCAGATCGCCCGTCAGCCACAGCGTATCTTCTTCAGGGTTGAAATTAACCTGCTGCAGCAACGCGATCAGTTCATCGTAGCAGCCGTGAACATCGCCAATCAGATATGTAGACATGGTATCAGTGAATAAAAGTTGGAATGGCCAGACGGAAAACGGGGATCTCGACCCTGAAGGCCTCTCCCTGCGCATCGACCATTTCATAATGGCCCTGCATGGTGCCGAGCGGCGTTTCGATAACCGCTCCGCTGGTGTACTGGTAGTCGTTGCCCGGTTCAATATGCGGCTGTTCGCCGACGACACCTTCGCCCTGAACCTCGGTTTCGCGGCCGTTACCGTTGGTAATTAGCCAGTAACGGCCAAGTAGCTGAACTGCTGTTCGCCCCAGATTGCGAATAGTGACTGTGTACGCAAATACGAAACGCTCATCCTCAGGCGAGGACTGCGACTCAATATAAAAGCTTTGTACCTGCACGCATACGCGGGGCGAATCAAGCATAGTTTAGCTCTCCGACGGCTGTTGTGGGTTGTCAGCCAGATAGTTTGCAAGCTTACAGTACTGCTCAACGGAAATGTTTTCCGCACGCAGCGTCGCATCGACGCCCAGCTCCGCCAGCACGTCGGCACTGAACAGATGACCAAGGCTGTTACGGATAGTTTTACGACGCTTGTTAAAGGCTTCCGTGGTGATACGGCTCAGCACGCGCAGATCTTTCACCGGGTGCGGTAAAGTCGCGTGTGGTACCAGACGCACAACGGCAGAGTCCACTTTTGGCGCAGGCGTAAACGCCGTTGGCGGGACTTCAAGCACAGGAATAACGTTACAGTAGTACTGCGCCATCACCGACAGGCGGCCATAGGCTTTACTGTTTGGCCCGGCGACTAAGCGGTTAACCACCTCTTTTTGCAGCATGAAGTGCATGTCTGCAATGGCATCAGTATAGCTAAAGAGATGGAACATCAGCGGCGTAGAGATGTTATACGGCAGGTTACCGAAGACGCGCAACGGCTGGCCGATTTTCTGCGAAAGATCGCCGAAATCCATGGTCATGGCATCCTGCTGATAAATTGTCAGCTTGGGGGCCAGGAACGGGTGCGTTTGCAAACGTGCGGCAAGATCGCGGTCCAGTTCGATAACGGTCATTTTATCCATGCGTTCACCCACAGGCTCGGTCAGTGCACCAAGGCCTGGACCAATTTCGACCATTGCCTGGCCTGGTTGTGGGTTAATTGCGGAGACAATACTGTCGATAACGAACTGGTCATTAAGGAAGTTTTGTCCAAAACGTTTGCGGGCAAGGTGGCCCTGGTGGACTCGAGTATTCATTGACTATTTACAATCATTTTAATGGCGAGATTAAGCGCCGTAATAAAACTGCCGACGTCGGCTTTCCCCTGGCCTGCCAGCTCAAGAGCCGTGCCGTGGTCAACCGAGGTTCGGATAAAAGGTAACCCCAACGTGATATTTACCGCGCGGCCGAAGCCCTGATATTTCAACACGGGCAGACCCTGATCGTGATACATCGCCAGTACGGCGTCAGCACTATCGAGGTATTTAGGCTGGAATAGCGTATCTGCCGGTAACGGGCCAGAAAGGTGCATCCCCAGAGCGCGCATCTCATTTAACACCGGGATAATAGTGTCTATCTCTTCGGTGCCCATATGGCCACCTTCCCCGGCGTGTGGATTGAGACCGCAAACCAGTACATGCGGCTGCGGGATACCAAATTTGGTTTGCAGGTCATGATACAGGATGGTGACAATCTGGCGTAGTAAATCCGGCGTAATGGCGTCAGAAATTGCTTTCAGCGGCAGATGCGTTGTGGCCAGCGCAACGCGCAGCTCTTCCGTGGCCAGCATCATCACCACTTTTTCGCTGTGTGAGCGCTCTTCGAAGAACTCGGTGTGACCAATAAACGGAATCCCGGCATCGTTGATAATGCCTTTGTGTACCGGCCCGGTAATCAGCGCGGCGAATTCTCCGTTCAGGCAGCCATCGCATGCCCGAGCGAGCGTCTCGACGACGTAAGCACTGTTACGCACATCCAGTTGCCCTGGAATGACCGGCGCACGTAGCTCAACGGGCAGCACGGTTAACGTACCTTCAGCCTGTGGTTTTGCCGGTTGATTTGCCTCGAAAGGCTGGAGCGTCAGGGGGAGACCGAGCAGAGAGGCTCTGGCAAGTAGCAATTCTGGAGAAGCGCAGACGACCAGTTCAACGGGCCAGTCGCGTTGCGCTAACGCGACGACCAGGTCGGGACCAATCCCGGCGGGTTCGCCGGGAGTGATGGTCACACGAAAGATGTTAGCCATTGCTGCCTATGATTTTCACGTAAGCGCTGGCGCGCTGTTCCTGCATCCAGGTTTGCGCTTCTTCGGAGAACTTGCGGTTGAACAGCATGCGGTAGGCACGGTCTTTTTGCGCCGCATCGGTTCTGTCGACTTTACGCGTGTCCAGCAGTTCGATCAGGTGCCAGCCGAAGGAAGAGTGCACCGGGGCGCTCATCTGGCCTTTGTTCAGCTTTTGCAGTGCATCGCGGAAAGCAGGATCATAAATATCCGTTGCCGCCCAGCCCAGATCGCCACCCTGGTTCGCTGAACCTGGATCGTCCGAGAAGGATTTCGCTGCTGCGGCAAAGGTGGTTTTCCCGCTCTTAATGTCAGCGGCAATTTGCTCCAGTTTCTGGCGCGCCTGAGTATCGTTCATGATAGGCGACGTTTTCAGCAGAATGTGGCGGGCGTGAACTTCGGTCACAGAAATATTCTGGTTCTGACCGCGCATATCGTTAACTTTCAGGATGTGGAAACCAACGCCTGAACGAATAGGCCCGATAATGTCGCCTTTCTTCGCCGTGCTCAATGCCTGGGCAAAAATAGAAGGCAGTTCCTGGATGCGACCCCAACCCATTTGGCCGCCTTTCAGCGCCTGCTGGTCGGCAGAATAGCTGATCGCGAGCTTGCCGAAGTCTGCCCCGTTGCGTGCCTGATCGACAACGTTACGTGCCTGTTTTTCTGCGTCATCAACCTGAGCAGAGCTTGGGTTTTCTGGCAGCGCAATCAGGATGTGGCTCAGGTTCAGTTCGGTACTGCTGTCGTTCTGATTGCCTACCTGTTGTGCAAGGGCATCAACTTCCTGCGGCAGGATTGAGACGCGACGACGAACTTCATTGTTACGCACTTCCGAAATCGTCATCTCTTTACGGATCTGACTGCGGTAGGTGTTGTAGTTCACGCCATCATAGGCCAGACGGCTGCGCATCTGATCCATGGTCATGTTGTTCTGTTTTGCAATGTTGGCGATGGCCTGATCGAGTTCATCGTCGGTGATCTTCACGCCCATCTTCTGGCCCATCTGCAGGATGATTTGATCCATGATCAGACGTTCAATGATTTGATGGCGAAGCGTCGCGTCGTCAGGAAGCTGTTGCCCCGCGTCGCGTGAGTTCATTTTGACGGACTGCATTAAGCCGTCAACATCGCTTTCAAGGACTACGCCGTTATTGACTACGGCAGCTACTTTGTCGACAACCTGCGGGGCTGCAAAAGTTGTGTTCGCTACAAGTGCGACACCAAGAAGCAGCGTTCTCCAGTTCTTCATACTTTTTCCATTTTACTTAGCCGCAAAGCGGATTATTTAGAGAATTCGTCAAAGTGAATTACATCGAACTTTGGTATGGCAGAATGTTAGTACGCAGCATCTGCGGAATACCCAGGCCATAGTTGGAACTCAGGCCACGTAACTCGATGTTAAAGCCGATTACGTTATCGTATTTACTCATGTTATTTTCCCACCCGTTGATCTTACGCTCGACGCCAACACGAATGGCATAACAGCAAGAGCTGTACTGCACGGCGAACATAGAGTCAGCGGACTGTCGGGCATTGGTATCGTAGTAGTAGGCCCCGACAACTGACCAGCGATCCACGATTGGCCAACTGGCGACCATACCGACCTGCGAGATCCCTTCTCTATACTGATCGGCGGTAGAGTAAACTGTCGGCAGCGTAGCCTGAATATACTCCGGGCTGGCATAACGATAGGTCAACTGTGCCATACGATCGGCATCGCGACGGTACTCAATGGCGCCGCTGCCATTGGCCACGCTACCCAGGCGAGCATCATACTGTACCCCGCCGCGCAGGCCCCAGCGATCTGTCATACGCCAGTAGGTGTCACCGGCCCAGACCATGGAGCCGGTTTTCTTATCTTTCTCCCAGTTAATGTTGTCATCCCCGGTACGGGACTGGGTGAAATAGTAGATTTGACCCGCGGATACGTTAAAACGTTCAACCGAAGCGTCATCATAAACGCGAGAAGTTACGCCGGTCGTTACCTGATTAGCGGAAGCAATACGGTCCAGACCGCCGTAAGTACGGTCGCGGAACAGCCCGTTGTAGTCAGACTGCAGCAGCGATGAGTCGTAGTTGTTGATAGCACTTTGGTTGCGATATGGCACGTACAGGTACTGAGCGCGTGGCTCAAGCGTCTGTGTCCAGCCGGCAACGGAGTCCATATCACGGTCAAAGATCAGCTTGCCGTCCATTTTAAACTGCGGCAGCGTGCGGTTGACGGTGTTTTCTAATGTGCTGTTGGCGTTAATCTTCTGCTTATATTCATCAAGATTACCTTGCTGATAATGGGTCATCATCAGCTTGGCTTCGGTGTTCAGGCTTGCCCAGCCGTTGGAGACAGGCAGGTTGATCACCGGTTCAAGGTGCAGACGCGTTGCATCAGGCATGTTGTCATTCACGTTAGTGAATTTCACCGCCTGGCCATAAATTCGGGTATCAAACGGGCCCACGTCATTCTGGTAGAAGTTGACGTCCAGCTGAGGCTCTGCACGGTAAGAGCTGGTGAATGTACCCAGCTGGTTGGCAAAGACCTGGAATTGTTTAGCGGACAGCGTCGCGTCAAAATTCTGATTAGCGTAGCCGACGCTAAATTTTTGCGTGGCGTAGCCGTCGGTACTGTTACCATAGGGTGAGCTGAAGTCGTTGAAGTAGCGCGAATCGCTGACCTTGGTGTAATCGACGTTGAAACGCCACACCTGGTCCATGACCCCGCCGTGGTTCCAGTAGAACAGCCAGCGGCGATCTTTTTCGCCCGGCGCAACGCCCGACTCGTTTTTGTACTCGTCATCCGACGGGAGATAGTCAAACTCCATCAGGCCTGAACCTGCCTGGGTCAGGTAGCGGAATTCGTTTTGCCACTGGATACCGCCACGCTTATCAATATAGTGAGGCGTGATAGTGGCATCGAAGTTTGGCGCAATGTTCCAGTAATAGGGCAGCGCGAACTCAATGCCGCTGTTGGTGCTGTATTTAGCGCTGGGGATCAGGAAGCCCGAACGGCGTTTATCGCCAATAGGCAGCTGCAGGTAAGGGCTGTAGAACACCGGTACCGGGCCCAGTTTAAAGCGGGCGTTCCAGATCTCCGCCACTTCTTCCTGCCTGTCCTGAATCACTTCAGTACCAACCACGCTCCAGGTGTTGGAGCCAGGCAGGCAGGAGGTGAACGTCCCGTTTTCGAGAATTGTGTAGCGGTTGTCGCCGCGCTGTTTCATGAGGTCTGCAGTACCGCGACCCTGGCGGCCAACCATCTGGTAATTACCGTCCCAGACGTTAGTATCTTTGGTGTTTAAATTTGACCAGGCTTTAGGACCTTTCAGGATGACCTGATTGTCGTCGTAATGCACATTACCTAAGGCATCTACGGTGCGGACGGGATCCGTTTGACCTTCGACCAGCTTCTGGTGAAGCTGAACTTCGTCTGACTGCAGGCGGCTGTTGCCCTGCTGAACGTCAACATTCCCGGTAAAAACGGCATTGTCCGGGTAGTCACCTTTGGCGTGATCGGCCTGGATTGTTACCGGCTGGCTATTGCCGTCGTCCTTAACCAATGGACGATTGTAGCTTGGGATACCCAGCATACACTGCGAGGCAAGGTCGGCAGCCATACCTTGTTGGCTATAAAGGGCTGAACCAATCAGTGTGGCCAGCAAGGTGGGAATACGTTTTTTCATACGTGTTATTTGTTGTTCCGTCATCAGGGTATAGCGAAGGCAAACGGTCAGAGACTAACGTACTCATCACCACAGCGCTAGTGTTAATCCAGCCCATTAGCAGTATGCCGTTAGGCAGCGCTATCAATGGCGGGTATGATAAAGCAAATTCTAGACGACAGCATGATGATTTGGGGAGTATATGCAGTATTGGGGAAAAGTACTCGGTGTTGCTTTGGGGTTAATCTCAGGCGGCGGCTTTTGGGGTGTGGTGATAGGTTTTCTTATCGGCCATATGTTTGATAAGGCACGCAGCCGTCGCGGGGCCTGGTTTGCTAACCAACAGCAGCGTCAGGCGATCTT
Organism: Cedecea sp. Ae19-4; assembly: GCF_059801165.1. Lineage (NCBI taxonomy): Bacteria > Pseudomonadati > Pseudomonadota > Gammaproteobacteria > Enterobacterales > Enterobacteriaceae > Cedecea > Cedecea sp. Ae19-4. The sequence continues at coordinate 1,009,857 of NZ_JBCHWG010000002.1, forward strand.
TTTTTCTACCACTTTTGAAGTGATGGGGCACCTCACCAAATCGAAAGGTCGGGTAACGGAAGCTGATATTCAAATAGCGTCTTTATTGATGGACCGAATGCAGCTTCATGGTGAGGCGCGCGCCGCCGCTCAGCGAGCATTTCGCGCGGGGAAAGAAAATAACTATCCGCTCAGAGAAAAGATGGGGCAGATGCGAAGCGTCTGTTTTGGCCGTTCTGACTTAATTCGGATGTTTCTGGAAATACAAATCCAGGCTGCGTTTGCGGATGGCTCGCTGCACCCAAATGAGCGTCAGGTACTGTATGTGATTGCCGAAGAACTGGGGATCTCACGTGCCCAGTTCGACCAGTTCTTGCGCATGATGGAAGGCGGCCAGCAGTTCGGTGGTGGCCAGTACCAATACCAGCAATCGCAAGGCGGCTTCGCGCAGCAACAAAGAGGCCCGACGCTGGAAGATGCCTGCAAGGTGCTTGGGGTAAAAAGCAGCGATGAGCCAACGGTTATCAAGCGCGCGTACCGTAAGTTAATGAGTGAGCACCATCCTGACAAGCTGGTGGCAAAAGGCCTGCCGCCGGAAATGATGCAGATGGCGAAGCAAAAGGCCCAGGAGATTCAGGGCGCTTACGATCTGATTAAAACCGCAAAAGGGTTTAAGTAGAAAAAGGCCTCTCAGTTGAGAGGCCTTTTTTAGAAGTCCGCCGGCGCTTTAAACGTCATTGGCGTACCGTAGCTCGGGTGCGTGATGGTGAGCATCTCGGCATGGAGCTGAAGACGCGGCGCCATGGCAAGCGCTTCTGGCGTCGCGTAGAAGCGGTCCCCGAGAATCGGGTGCCCCAGCGCCTGCATATGCACACGAAGCTGGTGCGAACGCCCGGTAATCGGCATGAGCTGTACACGAGCGGTATTATCCGCCGCGTATTCCAGCACCTGATATCCAGTCTGCGCAGATTTCCCTGTCTCGTAGCATACCTTCTGCTTTGGTCTGTTAGGCCAGTCGCAAATCAGCGGTAGATCCACCAAACCCTCTTCCGGCTGTGGATGGCCCCAAACGCGAGCCACATACTGCTTTTTCGGCTCGCGTTCACGGAACTGGCGCTTTAGCTCGCGCTCTGCCGCTTTGGTCAGCGCCACCACGATCACGCCGCTGGTTGCCATATCAAGTCGATGGACCGATTCCGCCAGCGGGAAGTCGCGCTGAATGCGCGTCATCACGCTGTCTTTGTGTTCGTCAAGACGTCCCGGAACGGACAGCAGGCCGCTGGGCTTGTTAACCACCATGATGTGCTCATCCTGGTACAGGATAACCAGCCAGGGATCGAGAGGCGGATTGTAGGGTTCCATCAGCATTTACTCTGCATCCTTCAAGCTGCAGCCGCGTTGGCTGCTCTCACTTATCCCAGTCACTGACTTTAGTCAGCTCCTGGGAATTCTCTCTTTTGCCGCCTTGCTGCAACTCGAATGATTTGAGTAAAGCGACGCATATTTACTGGTGCGTCACAACGATCAAACGCAAGGCATCAAGACGCCAGTTAGCCTGGCTTAACGCTTCCATCACCTGCTGGCGATTGGTTTCGATAGCCGCAAGCTCGTCGTCACGAATGTTTGGGTTAACGGCTTTCAACGCTTCCAGACGGGACAGCTCAGCGCTCAGCTTCTCATCGGCTTCTTCACGAGCTGCGTCGATCAGCGCCTGTGCCGCATCGGCAACTTTTTCTTCCGCCACCTGCAGAATAGCGTGCACGTCGGACTGCACCGCATTCACCAGTTTGCTGCCGGTATGACGGTTAACCGCGCTGAGCTGGCGGTTGAAGCTTTCAAACTCCACCTGCGCCGCGAGGTTGGTGCCGTTTTTATCCACCAGCATGCGCACCGGCGTCGGCGGCAGGAAGCGGTTGAGCTGCAGCTGTTTAGGCGCTTTGGCCTCTACAACGTACACCAGCTCCAGCAGCAGCGTGCCCACCGGCAGCGCTTTGTTTTTCAGCAGAGACAGGGCACAGCTACCGGTATCGCCTGACAGGATCAAATCCAGGCCGTTGCGGATGATCGGGTGTTCCCAGGTCACAAACTGCGCGTCTTCGCGGGACAAGGCGACGTCACGCTCGAAGGTGATTGTGCAGCCGTCTTCCGGCAGGCCCGGGAAGTCAGGGACCAGCATATGGTCGGACGGAGTAATGACGACCATGTTGTCGCCGCGATCGTCCTGGTTAATGCCGACGATATCAAACAGGTTCATGGCAAAGCTAACGAGGTTAGTGTCGTTATCTTGCTCGGAAATGGCTTCTGCCAGCGCCTGCGCTTTTTCACCGCCGTTGGAATGAATTTCCAGCAGACGGTCGCGGCCCTGCTCAAGCTGTTGCTTCAGGGCATCGTGCTGCTCGCGGCACTGCTTGATCAGCGCGTCAAAGCCTTCGGTATTTTCCGGTGCCGCGAGATATTCGATCAACTGCGGGTAGACGCTGTCATAAATGGTGCGGCCGGTCGGGCAGGTGTGTTCGAAGGCATCCAGGCCAGCATGGTACCAGTCCACCAGGACCGACTGAGCGGTTTTTTCCAGGTACGGAACGTGGATCTGGATGTCGTGCGCCTGGCCAATACGGTCGAGACGGCCAATACGCTGCTCCAGCAGGTCCGGGTTAAACGGCAGGTCAAACATCACCAGCTGACTGGCGAACTGGAAGTTACGGCCTTCTGAGCCAATTTCTGAGCACAGCAGGACCTGAGCGCCGGTATCTTCTTCCGCAAACCAGGCTGCAGCGCGGTCTCGTTCGATGATGGACATGCCTTCATGGAAGACGGCTGCGCGGATGCCTTCGCGCTCACGCAGAACCTGCTCAAGCTGGAGTGCCGTCGCGGCCTTGGCGCAGATCACCAGCACTTTCTGCGAACGGTGGCTGGTCAGGTAGCCCATCAGCCATTCAACGCGTGGGTCGAAGTTCCACCAGGTGCCGGTGTCGCCTTCGAACTCCTGATAAATCTGCTCCGGATACAGCATATCCCGGGCGCGATCCTCCACGGACTTACGCGCGGCCATAATACCGGAGACTTTAATCGCCGTCTGGTACTGGGTTGGCAGCGGCAGGCGAATGGTGTGCAGTTCGCGTTTCGGGAAACCTTTCACGCCGTTACGGGTGTTACGGAACAGCACGCGGCTGGTGCCGTGTCTGTCCATCAGCATGGAAACCAACTCCTGGCGCGCGGCTTCACTGCCTTCGCGATCGCTGTTGGCGGTTTGCAGCAGTGGCTCGATATCCTGCTCGCCAATCAGCTCACCCATGGTATTCAGCTGCTCATCGGTCAGGCGATCTCCTGCCAGCAGCAAGGCGACGGCGTCTGCAACCGGGCGGTAATTCTGCTGCTCGTCGACGAACATGGCGAAATCATGGAAGCGATTTGGGTCCAGCAGGCGTAAGCGCGCGAAGTGGCTTTCCATGCCCAGCTGTTCAGGCGTGGCGGTCAGCAACAGGACGCCAGGAACATGTTCGGCCAGCTGTTCAATGGCCTGGTATTCACGGCTGGGCGCATCTTCGCTCCACACCAGATGGTGAGCTTCATCGACAACCAGCAGATCCCACTCCGCTTCGCAGAGGTTTTCCAGGCGCTGTTTATTGCGGCGCACGAAGTCCAGCGAGCAAATGACCAATTGTTCGGTGTCAAACGGGTTGCTGCTGTCGTGCTGGGCTTCCGCGTAACGTTCATCGTCAAACAGCGCGAATCGCAGGTTAAAGCGGCGCAGCATTTCGACCAGCCACTGATGCTGCAGTGTTTCCGGCACCACAATCAGCACGCGCTCGGCGCTACCGGCCAGCAGCTGCTGGTGGATGATCATCCCGGCTTCAATGGTTTTACCCAGGCCAACCTCATCCGCGAGCAATACGCGCGGTGCATGGCGGCGGCCAACATCATGAGCGATGTTTAGCTGGTGAGGGATCAGGCTGGTGCGCATCCCGCGCAGGCCGCTCCAAATCTGGCGCGACTGTTCGCTCTGATATTTGCGGGCGCGGAAACGCAGCGCAAAGCGGTCCATACGGTCGATTTGCCCGGCAAACAGGCGATCCTGTGGTTTGCTGAAGACCAATTTGCTGTCGAGAAACACTTCGCGCAGCAGGACGTCAGACTCTTCGGTATCGAGACGGGTGCCGAGGTAGGCGAGTAAACCCTTTTCTTCCTTAACTTCATCAACTTTCAGCTGCCAGCCTTCATGGCTGGTAATCACATCGCCTGGGTTAAACATCACGCGGGTGATCGGGGAGTCATTTCTGGCGTACAGACGATTTTCACCCGTTGCCGGGAAGAGCAGGGTAACCATACGCGCATCCAGCGCCACCACGGTTCCCAGTCCCAGTTCGCTTTCGGTATCGCTGATCCAACGTTGACCAAGTGTAAAAGGCATAAGTTTTCGGCTCTATTTCAGTGACTTAAATTTGCAGGCAATAGCATGGCAACCGCGCACAGGCGGCGCAGTTGTTTAAAATTGGGTCTAAGGATTCGAAGAAAGGGCGCTATGGTACTGGATGGCAACGGATTCGTCACGCACTCGTCATGCTTCAAATTACGGCGACGCTGGCTGCACGCTCTTAGCGCCTCGCCGTAAGCTGAGTTATGTAGAGGGTTTTTAAAATAGCCCCATCTGCCCCGTCATCAGTGTAGCAAAGTCGTCCTCAAGGAAGGGCAAAATCCCCTCGGCGACGGGCTGCAGCTGGCGAGTCAGGTAGTGGTCATAATCCAGAGGAGATTGCTGATAATCAACCGGCTCCGGGCCGCTCAGGGTCATGACGTATTTTATCGTGCCGCGATTCTGGTATTGCGCCGGCCTGCCCAGACGTTGGTTATGTTCATCGGCAAGCCTGGCCGCACGAACGTGAGGCGGCACGTTTTTCTGGTACTCGCTTAACGGGCGACGCAGGCGTTTGCGATAGATCAGCTGTGAATCCAGCTCACCCGACATCAGGCTTGCAATGGTCTCACGGATGTAGTCCTGATAGGGCTCGCCGCGGAAAATTCGCCAATAGAGCGTTTGCTGGAACTGTTGGGCGAGTGGCGTCCAGTCGGTGCGCACTGTTTCAAGCCCTTTAAATACCATGCGCTGTTCGTCGCCCTCCTGAATAAGCCCGGCGTAGCGCTTTTTGCTGCCCTGGTCCGTTCCCCGGATGGTAGGCATCAGGAAGCGGCAGAAGTGTGTTTCGTACTCCAGCTCAAGGGCGCAGTCGAGATTCAGCGTGGTTTTCAGATGCCGTTGCCACCAGGTGTTGACGTACTCGACCAGCTTCCTGCCAATCTGTGCGGCGTCCTTTTCGCTGTGGGCCTGTTTCAGCCAGACAAAGGTTGAATCCGTATCGCCGTAGATAACGTCATAGCCCTGGGATTCAATCAGCGCTTTTGTCTGGCGCATGATCTCGTGACCGCGCATGGTGATCGACGAAGCAAGGCGGGGATCGAAAAAGCGACAGGCACTGGTACCCAGTACGCCGTAAAACGCATTCATGATGATCTTGAGCGCCTGGGAGAGCGGCTTGTTGCCGTGGCGTTTTGCCTCGTCCCGGCCATGCCAGATCTGGCTCACGATCTCGGGCAGGCAGTGTTTGTCGCGGGAGAACCAGCCGCCAATAAACCCTTCAACGGAGTGCGTCACGTCCGGCTGGGCTGTACCTTCGACGAGGCCGACCGGATCGATTAAGAAGGTACGGATAATTGACGGATACAGGCTTTTATAATCGAGCACCAGCACCGAGTCATAGAGTCCAGGACTAGAATCCATCACATAGCCGCCGGGGCTTGCCTGCGGCGGAACCTCGCCCAGATTGGGGGCGACATAGCCTGCACGATGCATACGCGGGAAATAAAGGTGGCTGAAAGCCGCTACCGAGCCGCCGTGTTTATCCAGCGGGAGCCCGTTGACCGTCGCCCGCTCCAGCAGGAAAGGCATCAGCTCAGTCTTGTGGAAAATACGCGTGACCAGCTCGCAGTCTTTGAGGTTATAGGTAGCCAGCGCGGGTTTGTCTTCGGCAAAGCGGCGGTCGATCTCATCCATACGATCCCAGGGATTATCAATCGACTTCCCTTCACCGAGAAGTTCACGGGAGACCGCTTCCAGCGAAAACGAAGAGAAATTCCAGAACGCCGATTTTAGCGCTTCGATGCCGTCGATAATCACCCGGCCCGCAAGCTGGGCAAAGAAAACGCCCTGCTTAAAGCCGTGCTCACGCCATTCTAGCAGGTTGTTACCCCTGCCCAGACGAAGCGGAACCTGGTAGCGTTCGGCCATTTTTTGCAGCACGCGCAGGTCAAACTGCACGACGTTCCAGCCGATCAGGACATCGGGATCGTGCTCGGCAAACCAGCTATTCAGCTTCTCCAGCAGCAAAGGGCGGCTGGCGACATATTCCAGCGTAAAGTCCAGGCCAGCAGCATCGCCGTTTTCAGGCCCCAGCATATAGACGTGACGCTGCCCGCAGCCTTCCAGGCCGATGCAGTACAGCTCGCCGTGTCGATTCGTTTCGATATCCAGCGAGACCCATTTCAACGGCGGGCGGTATTCTGGAGCAGGTTTCAGGCGGGTATCCAGCAGTACATCGCCCTGAGGGTATCCGCTAAACCAGACCGGCGCGGTAATAAAGCGTTCCATCAGGAAGCGCTCCGGAGGGCGAATATCCGCCTCATAGACCGTCACGCCGCCGTCGCGCAGCATTTTCTCCAGCCGCATTAACTGGCGGTGCTGCTGGCAATACAGGCCCGCTACCGGCTGGTGATGGAAGTCTTTGAGTTCAAGCGGCGTAAGGCGGAATTGGTTTTCACCGGCTAGCAGACGCTGCGCCTGGGCTAACTGCGCCTGGGGAATAAAAGCGACGGATTCCTGCGGCGGCAGGCGCACCTTAAGCGGGCCATCGTCCGTGGCCAGCCAGAAATCGACTTCGGTACCGCGCGGGGTGTCTCGCCAGTGCCTGGTCAGCAGAAACCCCTGACGAGCTTGAGACACGCTGCATTCTCTCTCAGGAAAAGTGTTTCGATTATAGCGCAAACAACCGTTAGTTACTGCATTTATATACAGTGTTGTTGGCCGGGTGTGCGAATTGTCCGGAACTTTACCGTCTATTCTTTATTCATAGAAATGAGACCTTGACGCCTGTCACGTTAATTCTGGAGAATCGCCCGCTCGCTCATCGACGGAAAGCTTATGGAAGCCTTACTGGAACACTTTATTACACAGTCAGTGGCATATTCGCTTATCGCGGTGATGCTGGTGGCCTTTCTTGAATCGCTGGCGCTGGTGGGGCTGATCCTGCCGGGCACGGTGATGATGGCCGGACTGGGGGCGCTGATCGGCAGTGGCCAGGTGAATTTCTATTATGCCTGGGGCGCCGGGATCGTCGGCTGTCTGCTGGGGGACTGGATCTCGTTCTGGCTTGGGCAGCGTTTCAAAGGGCCGCTGCACCGCTGGTCATTTATGAAGAAGAATAAAGCTCTGCTGGATAAAACCGAACACGCGCTGCATCAGCACAGCATGTTTACGATCCTGGTGGGGCGCTTTGTTGGCCCTACGCGCCCGCTGGTGCCGATGGTTGCTGGGATGCTGGATTTACCGCTGGCGAAGTTTATGCTGCCGAATATCATCGGCTGCCTGCTCTGGCCGCCGCTCTATTTTCTGCCGGGGATCCTTGCCGGAGCGGCCATAGATATTCCTGCGGACATGAAAAGCGCCAGCTTCAAGTGGCTGCTTCTGGCGGTCGTTTTACTGCTTTGGCTGGCCGTGTGGCTAAGCTGGCGCTGGTATCGCAGCGGTAAGCGTGGTACCGATCGTCTGACGCGCTATTTACCGCAAGCCCGGCTCAACTGGCTGGCTCCGTTGATGCTGGTGGCGGGCATTGGCAGTTTTGCCGCCTTGCTGCAACATCCCTTGATGCCGGTGTACTGGGATATCCTGCGGAAGGTGCTGTCGCACTAACTACCGATCCCTAACAGCGCGGAGGCGCTTGCCTCCCCGCTGAGCAATGTGCCTGTTTCGCCGTCCCATGCAATACGCCCGTCTTTTACCACGATGCTGCGGCTGGCGATGCGGGCTGCATCTTCAATACTGTGAGAGACCATCAGCAGCGCCAGCCGTTGCTCCCGGCACAGCTCGTCGAGCAGCTGTAGCATCTCTTTGCGCAGCGCCGGATCAAGCGCCGAGAAAGGTTCGTCCAGCAGTAAAACGGGCTGCTGACGAACCAGGCAGCGGGCCAGGGCGACGCGCTGCCGCTGGCCGCCGGAAAGCTGAGACGGCAGACGATCCAGCATGTCAGTTAATCCCACGCGTGCCGTTATTTCCCGCAGTCGCCGCTTCTGGGCTTCATTAAGTTTCATTCCCGGATGCATGCCCAGGGCGATATTTTGCCGGACGGTCAAATGGCTAAACAGATTATTTTCCTGGAAAAGCATGGAAACCGGGCGAGCTGAAGGCGGTGTCCGGGTGTGATCCACGCCGTCGATGACGATGTTGCCGCTGGCAGGCTGCAGGAACCCGGCGACCAGGCTCAGTAACGTACTTTTCCCCGCCCCGCTTGGCCCCAGGATGGCGATTCGTTCCCCCGCCGCAACCTTCAGGGAAAAGCGCATGGGTAAGTGCTGGTACAGCCAGGTTACATCAGTCAGAGTTAGCATCTTGCCCCGGAAGTTTTTCAATCAAGGTAAACAGCATAAAACAAAGCAGCAGTAGAAGTAGCGCTGTGACAGCGCCTTCCTGGCTGCGGTAAGAGCTGATCTGCTGATACAGCCAGAAGGGCAGCGTGCGGAAATCTTCATTGCCGAACAGCGCCACCACGCCGAAATCGCCAATCGACAGGACGCAGGCAAAGGCCAGTGCCTGGGCTATCGGGCGTTTCAGCGCTTTTAGCTCAATAAATCGCAGGCGATTAAAGCCGCTGATATTCAGCGACTGGCAAAGCTGAGTGTAGCGTTCTGCCACGTCTCGCATGGGGTTTTCGAGCACCTTTAAGGCGTAAGGAATCGCCATCAGCGCATTGGTAAAAATAACAATAGCGTCGGCGGATTGCGGCAGGCCCACGGTATTGTTTAGCAGCAAGAAGAAGCCGGTGGCGAGGACGATGCCCGGCATCGCCAGAATCAACATGCCGCTAAGTTCAATGGCCTGCCCGGCGAAGCGTTGGTTACGCAGCCGAAGTTCACGCGAACTCCAGAGCAGCATCAGCGTCAGCGTCACGCTGACAAGCCCGGCGGCAGTGGCAATTCTCAGTGAAGTCCAGAGCGCGTTCCAAAGCGCTGGCTGCCGCAGCACGCTGCCCATGCTGCCGTTAATCCCATCGACCATCACCGCTAGCAGCGGGGGGAGCAGCAGCACCAGGGCGAGCACAATAAGCAGGCCATCACTAAGTTTTCGGCGCAGAGAATCCTGTGGATCGCGCCAGCCCTGAAGCTGGCTGACGCCGACGGGAATCGCCTTGCTTAGCTTCTGACTCAATAACACCAGGCCAAGGCAGCACGCCATTTGCAGCAGAGCCAGCAATGCCGCTTTGGCGGGATCGTAGTCGTAGCTTAATGCCTGAAAAATGGCCAGCTCGATGGTGGTTGCCTGCGGGCCGCCGCCCAGAGAAAGCACGGTGGCGAAGCTGGCGAAGCAAAGCATAAAAATCAGGGCGCCAACCGGGAGTAGCTGGCGGCGCAGCCAGGGCCACTCGACGAAACGGAAGAAATACCAGCCCTGCATCCCCAGCTGTGCCGCCAGCTGACGCTGTTCCGAAGGGATATTGTTCAGCGCCTGCAGCAGAAGACGGGTCGCCATCGGCATATTAAAGAAGACGTGCGCCAGCAGGATGCCCTGCAGGCCATAAGGGGAAAAGTGCCATTCAACGCCCAGCCAGCCGCAGAGCGTGGCCAGCCAGCCTTCTCGCCCATAAACGGAAAGAATACCGAAAACGGCGACCAGCACCGGCAGCACCAGCGTCATGGCGCACAGCCTCAGCAGCGCCAGTCGGCCAGGAAAGCGGCGGCGGTAGAGCGCGCGGGCTAAAAAGATGGCCGGGAAAACGGAAAGTGCGGCGGAAAGAAAGGCCTGCCAGAAGGAAAAGCGCAGGACGTGCCAAAGATAGTCGTCCCGCAATATGGCAAAGACATCCGTCTGCGGAGCGTTAAGCCACAGCGCCAGAAAAGCCGCCAGGGCTACCGCCACGACCAGCGTTGCGGCAAAGAGCCCTGGATACAGCCAGCCTGGTATTAGCGGCTGACGGCGCGTTGCCATTCATTGATCCATTCTGCGCGCTGGGTGGCCACCTGCTGAGGGAGAAATTCCAGTGTGGTTTGCGGCTTCACCAGGCTGTCGAAGCCCGCAGGTAATGCCACGTTGGTCACCGGATACATCCAGTTGCCGGTAGCAATGGTGTTCTGGAAACCTGGCGTGGTGATGAATTTGATAAATTTCTCGGCGAGTTCAGGCTGCTTGCTGTTCGCCAGTCGGCCCGCGACTTCAACCTGCAGATAATGCCCTTCGCTGAAATCCGCGGCGGCGTAGTTGTCTTTCTTCTCTTCGATGATGTGGTAGGCCGGGGAGGTGGTGTAGCTCAGTACCAGGTCGGCTTCCCCTTTCAGGAACAAGCCGTAAGCTTCGCTCCAGCCTTTGGTGACGGTGACGGTTTTTTTCGCCAGCTTTTGCCAGGCTTCCGGGGCTTTGTCACCGTACACTTTTTGCATCCACAGCAGCAGGCCAAGCCCTGGAGTGCTGGTGCGCGGATCTTCGTAAATGACCTTCCATTTTTGATCGCTTTCAACCAGCTCTTTCAGGCTTTTGGGCGGGTTTTTTAGCTTGTTCTTGTCGTATACGAAAGCAAAGTAGCCGTAATCGTAAGGCACGAAAGTGGTGTTCTTCCAGCCGCCGGGCACCTGAAGGGTGGCGTTTTCGACGTTAGAGGGGGCAAACAGTTTGGTTTGCGTGGCGGCTTCTACCAGGTTGTTGTCCAGCCCCAGCACGACGTCTGCTTTGCTGTTCTTGCCTTCCATGCGTACGCGGTTCAGCAGAGAAACGCCGTCTTCCAGCGCCACAAATTTTAGCTCGCAGTTACAGTCGGCCTCAAAGGCTTTCTTCACCGCCGGGCCTGGGCCCCAGTCGGCGGCGAACGAGTCGTAGGTGTAGACGGTTAATACAGGTTTAGCGAAAACGGGCATGGCGGCCAGCGCCAGCAGCGGCAGAAATTTTTTGAACACTTTGCACCTCAGTAAAAGGGGGCAAAGGAATTGAGTTGAGTGTCTCAAATCCCTTCGCCGGCGTTATCCGGATCAGGTTCGACGGGTATTATCTCAGCGCGGACAAACTGTCCTGGCACCCCGTTGAGCAGGGAGGATTCTACTGATTTCCTTTGGGTTACGGAAGCGTTATGGGCCCGGTGGGGCAAACCAGGCAGATTTGAAATCAAACCAGCCTAGCGTGTTCATCCGCACCCCGCGCATACTGCGCTGGCCTTCAATGCGCAACCAGTGGTGAATCAATGGGATAACGTCATTGCGCTCCAGCATTTGCTTGCACCATTCAGGCAGGGCCAACGTTTTGCTGTGCCAGCGACGGGCATCGCCCTGCCAGTCGCCAGGGATGCATTTTTGAATCAGCGGGACTTCGTAAAGCTGGGCAAACAGAGAGTATTCCAGCGGCATGGTGAAGTTCACGCTGTTCAGCCAGATGTCGCTTTCGGCCTCGCCCTGATGCCACTCAGCATAGTCTATCTCCTGCACAACCAGCTTCACGCCCTGCTCTGCCAGTAATTCGGTCATGATGCTGCTGATCACCCGGTGCTCTACGTGGTCGCGGTAGTAGGTGAGCGTTATGCTCTCCAGCCCGGCGGGTTTAGGGAGCAACGGCCCGGGCCTCGAATGGTGCCAGCGGGGGAGCAAACCATAAGCCGGGAACCAGTACTGCTGATACTGCTCTGTAGCGCGGTAGATAAGGTTAACCGGGGAGAGAATATGCCCAATCCACTGGCGCACGCTTTCGTCAACGCCAAGGCTGGATCGGCTGTCGAACAGCAGATAGTAGCAGCCTTCTTCCGGGCGGCTTTCGACGGCTTTTTCACTGTCCGGCATACCCTGGAGCTGCACCCCGCAGCTGGACTCCTCGCCAACTTCCGGCAGTACCCAAAAGTTGACCTCGTCAATGAGCGCCCGGAAGCCAAAGTAATCATCAAAGGCGTGGATCTTCAGCTGGTTGCGGTTGTTCCGAGCCACGGAATAGGGGCCCGTGCCGATGGGCTGGCTGGCGAAATTTGTCATCGTTGTCCATTCGCGCGGCAGGATCATGGCGTTCACGCTGCCCAACAGCCACGGCAGCCAGTCATCCGGCTGACTAAGGTGGATATCCAGTGTCCAGATAGTCGGCGAGGTGATTTGCGTGATATGGGCAAAAAGCGGCAGGGCGTTGATGCGCTGCAGGGAAGAGATGATATCGAGCATGTCCAGCTCGCGACCGTGATGGAAATGGATGCCTGGGCGCAGGAAGAAGCGCCAGCGTAAAGGGGAAATTTGCTGCCAGTGGTGAGCAATATCCGCTTCGAGTTCCCCATTTTCCTCATTTATACGCGTCAGACCGCTAAATATCTGGCGGGCAATGTGGGTTTCGGAGCGCCTAAGCGCCGAGCCGGGCAGCAGATTTAGCAGCGGGCGATAGTAAAGGACACGCAGAATGTGTCGACCCTGGCGAAAGCTGCGGCCAAGATGAGAAATCAGCATCTGGCGGACAGCGGCTTTGTCGCCGACGATTTGAACCAACTGATCGATGCGATCCTGCTCCAGCAGATCTTCCGCCCGCTGCTGCTGAAGCGCCAGCCCGGTATAGAGGAAAGTGAGCTGCGAGCGCTTGCCTCGTCCGGCTTCCGCCTGCCAGCTTAGCCAGCCCTTTTCCTGCATCGCATTAAGCAGCGTACGCATATGGCGGCGGGAACAGCTCAGCAAATCCGCTAAATCATTGAGCGTGGTTTCCTGAGGTTTGCCTTCGCAGCATTGCCACAGGCGGATGAATTGTTGTTGCAGGCGAGACGAAGACATAAAAGAGGAACTCCAGGCGGAAACTCATCAATTTAACTCTCCCTATATTACGTCAATAATGATTCCCGATGAAGCGAGGAGGTGTTTATGAAGCGGTCATCACCTGCGAAGTTTTTCCAACAGTACTTTGCCGCAACACAGTTTGTTTGCTCTGGATGGCTGGCTCGCCTGACGGTGGAGCAAAGACTAAGGATGCTCGAAGACTTGATGCAGTGGGAGGTTACAACCCCGATGCCCGAGAACGCCAACGCGCCGACTCATGTGTGACTGAGTATTGGTGCTTTTCACCGGCCAGCAGCTGTTTACTGCTGGCTTTTTTCGTTTAATCTTTACGCATTTAACAAATACCTCTGATTACATCTCCTTTTAAGGACACTCCATGCTCTGGTTTTTGACCCGCGCACGCCGTTTTAACCCTGTTTACGCTGCCTTCATGGCCGTCTCTTTTATGATTGGCGTGGCCGGGGCGCTGCAGGCTCCGACGCTTAGCCTCTTTTTAACGCGTGAAGTTGAAGTCAGGCCGTTTTGGGTCGGCCTGTTTTACACCGTTAACGCGATTGCCGGGATTGGCGTCAGTTTGCTGTTGGCCAAAAGGTCGGACAGTCGGGGCGACCGGCAAAAACTGATTATGGTTTGCTGCGCGATGGCGGTGGCAAACTGCGTTCTGTTTGCCTTTAATCGTCATTATCTGACGCTGATTACGCTTGGCGTGATGTTTGCCTCAATAGCCAATACCGCCATGCCGCAGATTTTTGCCCTGGCGCGTGAATACGCCGACCGCTCCGCCCGCGAAGTGGTGATGTTCAGCACGATCATGCGGGCGCAGCTTTCTCTGGCGTGGGTTATCGGGCCGCCACTCTCTTTTATGCTGGCGCTGAAATATGGCTTTACCACGATGTTTCTTATCGCTGCCGGGATATTCGTTATTTCACTGGCGCTGATTATTTTCGCGCTGCCGTCCGTGCCGAGAGTGGAACAGCCCGCAGAGGTGGCGATAACGCAGGTCAGCGGCTGGAAAGACAGTAACGTGCGGATGCTGTTTATCGCTTCGATGCTGATGTGGACCTGCAACACCATGTACATCATCGATATGCCGTTATGGATAAGCCAGGATCTCGGGCTGCCGGATGAGCTGGCGGGGTTATTAATGGGCACGGCTGCAGGGATTGAGATCCCCGCGATGATCCTCGCCGGCTACTACGTGAAACGCTTTGGAAAACGTAACATGATGGTGGCGGCGGTTGTTGCTGGCATCCTGTTTTATGTTGGGCTGATTCTGTTCCACTCTAAAACGGCATTGGTGATCTTACAGCTGTTTAATGCGGTGTTTATCGGGATTATTGCCGGGATTGGGATGCTGTGGTTCCAGGATTTGATGCCGGGAAGACCGGGCTCTGCAACGACGCTATTCACCAACAGTATTTCAACGGGCGTGATTCTGGCTGGGATACTGCAAGGTGCGCTGGCGGAAGGTTTTGGTCACTATTCTGTTTACTGGCTGATGGCGGCGCTGGCGGTGGTCGCGCTGTTCCTGACTAGCCGGGTTAAGAACGTTTAAAATTTTCCCCTCTCATGAGCGAGAGGGGAAAATGAACTACCGCATAAACGCTGGCAGTTTTTGCTCGTAGCCAGAAATAGCGGCTTCGTGCTGCAGCGTCAGGCCGATGCTGTCCAGGCCGTTCAACATGCAGTGACGGCGGAAGCTATCCAGCTCGAACGAATAGCTTTTCTCACCCGCCTGAACCGTCTGTGCTTCAAGGTCGACGACAAACTTAATGCCGGGCTGGGCATCGACCAGCTTGAACAGCTCATCAACCTGCTCATCGCTCAAGATAACCGGCAACAGCTGGTTGTTAAACGAGTTGCCATAGAAGATGTCCGCGAAGCTTGGCGCAATGACCACTTTGAAACCGTAGTCGGTTAATGCCCACGGGGCGTGCTCGCGCGAAGAGCCGCAGCCGAAGTTTTCACGCGCCAGCAAAATAGAGGCGCCTTTAAATTCCGGGTAGTTCAGCACGAACTCCGGGTTAGGCACTTGCCCGGCATCGTCCAGAAAACGCCAGTCGTTAAACAGGTGGGCGCCAAAACCGGTGCGGGTGACCTTCTGCAAAAACTGCTTCGGGATAATGGCATCGGTATCGACGTTCGCCGCGTCCAGCGGAACGACCAGGCCGGTATGTTGGATAAATTTCTCTGCCATGGTAGTTCCCCTTATTTCAGTGTACGAATATCGGCAAAATGACCGGAAACAGCGGCGGCGGCTGCCATCGCCGGGCTGACCAGATGAGTACGCCCGCCACGGCCCTGACGACCTTCGAAGTTACGGTTGCTGGTGGAGGCGCAACGCTCGCCTGGATTCAGGCGGTCATTGTTCATGGCCAGGCACATGGAACACCCAGGCAAACGCCACTCAAAACCGGCTTCAATGAAGATCTTATCCAGCCCTTCAGACTCGGCCTGAGCTTTAACCGGACCTGAGCCTGGCACAACCATGGCCAAAACGCCTGGTGCGACTTTGCGACCTTTGGCGACTTCAGCTGCTGCGCGCAGATCTTCGATACGCGAGTTGGTGCAGGAACCGATAAAGACTTTATCGATAGCCACTTCGGTCAGCGGAATACCCGGTTGCAGGCCCATATAGGCCAGCGCTTTTTCTGCCGAGGCACGTTCTACTGGATCGCTGAAGGATTCTGGGTTAGGGATATTGTCGGTAACAGAAATTACCTGGCCCGGGTTGGTTCCCCAGGTCACTTGCGGGGCAATGTCGGCGGCGTCTAAGGTGACGATGGTGTCAAATTTAGCGCCATCGTCGGTGCTGAAGGTTTTCCAGTACTCGACGGCTTCATCCCAGGCCGCACCTTTAGGGGCGTGCAGACGACCTTTCACATAGCTGAAGGTGGTTTCATCCGGCGCAACAATCCCGGCTTTGGCCCCCATTTCGATAGCCATGTTGCACAGCGTCATGCGGCCTTCCATGCTCAGGGCACGAATAGCGTCGCCGCAGAATTCAACCACGTGACCGGTGCCGCCGGCGCTGCCGGTTTTGCCGATGATAGCCAGCACGATATCTTTGGCCGTGATCCCCGGAGCCGCTTTGCCCTGGACTTCAATTTTCATGGTTTTCGCACGACCCTGTTTCAGAGTCTGCGTTGCCAGGACATGCTCAACTTCGGAAGTCCCAATTCCAAAAGCCAGTGCGCCGAATGCGCCGTGAGTGGCAGTATGGGAGTCGCCGCACACGATGGTCATGCCCGGCAGGGTGATCCCTTGTTCTGGCCCCATAACGTGAACGATGCCCTGATAAGGGTGGTTCAGATCGTACAGCTCAACGCCAAACTCTTTGCAGTTCTTCATCAGTTCCTGCATCTGAATACGGGCCATCTCGCCGGAGGCATTGATGTCCTTAGTTTGGGTCGACACGTTGTGGTCCATTGTGGCGAAGGTTTTCCCCGGCTGACGAACCGGGCGGCCATGGGCGCGCAATCCGTCAAAGGCCTGCGGGGAAGTCACTTCATGCACCAGATGGCGATCGATATACAGCAGCGGTGTCTCTTCCGGGGCTTCATACACGACGTGGGCGTCGTACAACTTCTGATATAAGGTCCTGGCCATGATTATTTCCCCTGAGCGATGTAGCGGGCAATGATATCGCCCATTTCGTCGGTGCTGACTGCGTGACCATCGCGGGCTAAATCCCCGGTACGGTGGCCTTCTTCTAACGCGCGATTAATGGCGCTTTCAATAGCCTGCGCGGCTTCCTCAGCATCCAGGCTATAGCGCAACAGCAGCGCCAGCGACAGGATCTGCGCGATAGGGTTGGCAATGTTCTTCCCGGCGATATCCGGTGCTGAACCACCCGCAGGTTCGTATAAGCCAAAGCCTTGTTCGTTGAGGCTGGCAGAAGGCAGCATGCCCATAGATCCGGTGATCATGGCGCACTCGTCGGACAGGATGTCTCCGAACAAGTTGGAGCACAGCAGAACGTCGAACTGCGATGGATCTTTAATTAACTGCATGGTGGCGTTGTCGATATACATGTGGGACAGCGACACATCCGGGTATTCTTTAGCGATTTCGTTGACGATTTCACGCCACAACAGTGAGGTTTGCAGCACGTTTGCTTTATCAATGGAGGTCACTTTGCTGCGGCGTTTGCGGGCAGATTCAAAGGCGATGCGTGCAATGCGCTCGATCTCAAAGCGGTGGTAAACCTCGGTATCGAAGGCTTTCTCGTGCATACCGCTACCTTCACGGCCTTTCGGCTGGCCGAAGTAAATCCCGCCGGTCAGTTCGCGAACGCACAGAATGTCGAAGCCGTTAGCTGCGATGTCGGCGCGCAGCGGGCAAAACTCTTCCAGCCCCTGATACAGACGCGCAGGGCGCAGGTTGCTGAAGAGTTTAAAATGTTTACGCAACGGCAGCAGGGCACCGCGTTCAGGCTGTTCTGCTGGCGGCAGATGTTCCCATTTCGGGCCACCTACAGAGCCGAACAGAATCGCATCGGCCTGCTCACAACCTTCGACTGTGGCCTGCGGCAGCGGGCTGCCGTGGCGATCAATCGCGGCACCACCGACGTCATAGGAGCTGGTGCTAATGCGGATATCAAAGCGATTGCGAACTGCATCCAGTACTTTCAGGGCCTGAGCCATCACTTCCGGGCCAATACCGTCACCCGGCAAAACTGCAATATGGTAATTTTTCGACATTACACGGTTTCCTGATTTTGTTCTTTATTCTGATGTTGAGCTTTGCGTTGCAATTCTTTTTCGACTTCACCGGCACGCCAGATGTTGTTCAGCACGTGGACCATGGCTTTGGCTGATGATTCGACGATGTCGGTTGTCAGCCCTACGCCGTGGAAGCGGCGGCCGTTGTAATCCACCACGATATCTACCTGGCCCAGGGCGTCTTTGCCTTGCCCTTTGGCGGTTAAGCTGTATTTCACCAGCTCAATGTTGTAATCGGTGATGCGGTTAATTGCCTGATAGACCGCATCCACCGGGCCGTTACCGTTTGCTGCTTCTGCTTTGACCTCTTCGCCGCAAACCAGCTTCACGGATGCCGTCGCGATACCGTTAGAACCCGACTGCACGCTGAAATAATCCAGGCTGAAGTGCTCAGGCTCTTCCTGCTGCTTGTTGATGAAGGCCAATGCTTCCAGGTCGTAGTCAAATACCTGGCCTTTTTTATCTGCCAGTTTCAGGAAGGCGTCGTACAGGTTATCCAGATTGTAATCAGCCTCTTTGTAACCCATCTCGTCCATGCGGTGCTTCACCGCGGCCCGGCCGGAGCGTGAGGTCAGGTTCAGCTGTACCTGATTCAGGCCGATGGATTCTGGCGTCATGATTTCGTAGTTTTCGCGATTTTTCAGCACGCCGTCCTGGTGAATACCGGAGGAGTGGGCGAAGGCGCCAGTGCCGACGATAGCTTTGTTGGCCGGAATTGGCATGTTGCAGATTTGGCTAACCATCTGGCTGGTGCGCCAGATTTCCTGATGATTGATATTGGTGTGCAAGTTCATGATGTCCTTGCGCACCTTGATAGCCATGATGACTTCTTCCAGTGAGCAGTTACCCGCGCGTTCACCGATACCGTTCATTGCGCCTTCCACCTGGCGAGCACCCGCGTGAACTGCCGCCATGGCATTACCTACGGCCAGCCCCAAATCGTCGTGGGTGTGCACGGAAATAATCGCTTTATCAATGTTCGGCACGCGCTCATACAAACCGGTGATGATGTTGGAGAACTCAAACGGCATGGTGTAGCCGACGGTATCCGGGATGTTAATGGTGGTTGCGCCTGCGTTGATCGCGGCTTCGACTACGCGAGCCAGGTCGGCAATCGGCGTGCGGCCAGCATCTTCACAGGAAAATTCTACGTCATCGGTGTAGTTACGGGCGCGTTTCACCATATAAATAGCGCGCTCAATGACTTCATCCAGCGTACTGCGTAGCTTGGTGGCGATGTGCATTGGAGAGGTGGCGATGAAAGTATGAATACGGAAGGCTTCAGCGACTTTTAAGGATTCAGCGGCAACATCGATGTCTTTTTCAACGCAGCGAGCGAGGCCACAAACGCGGCTGTTTTTGATATTGCGGGCAATAGTCTGTACGGATTCGAAATCACCGGGGGAAGAGACAGGGAAGCCGACTTCCATGACGTCGACGCCCATACGTTCCAGCGCCATAGCGATCTGCAATTTCTCTTTTACGCTCAGGCTTGCCTGTAAAGCCTGTTCGCCGTCGCGCAATGTGGTATCAAAAATAATGACTTGCTGGCTCATGGTTCGGTCCTTTATCTCTTTGGGTGCCTTCGCGACGAGCATAAAAAAACCCGCGCATTGGCGCGGGTTTTTTCTGTCTGAAGGCTTGAATCAACGCTGATTGTCGCCCACCAGTCTACCGCGCAAATAAGATGCGTTTAGTAGTAGACCAAGTAGGCGTACGGTGCGATTCATGTTTCAAGCCCTGTGCAATTTCGTGATGTATTTATTGGTACTTGATCTCAACGCAGGTGTCAACCTTTAGGCCGGTTGTGGGATCGCTGGGCCGATGCGTTCGTCGTGTTTGCTCAGTGAAAGATACCGAGAAAATGTCTTTTCTTAATATATTAATTAAGATTAAAAGGCGTAATATCGTCTGAGAATAGACTGAATTTAAATAATTCATCTTATGAATATGATAGAACTGATGTATTGTTCACGGGCTGACAGATTTCTTATTACCCATCCGGTGATTTACTGGTTTTTATTGAGTGGTTTTATTGCTTCAGTAATAACTGTTCTGGTTAATTGAGTCGTTATAAATTCTTGTCAGAAAGATATTAAAATGAAATTTCCAACTTATGCATTGTGGAATGGCACTCTATTTATTACTGGAGTAAAAATGGATTCTAAAATACATAAGAGTCGGGAGACTCTGGATGCAATAAGACCTCTGTTACGTAATGTAGACTTAAACCTGCTGACTGTTTTTGACACGGTAATGAGGGCACAAAGTATTACCGGTGCAGCCAGGCTGTTGGGGATGTCTCAGCCAGCCGTCAGCAACGCCGTGTCCCGGTTGAAAACCACCTTCAAGGATGAGTTATTTGTTCGCAATGGGCGGACGATACAAGCAACAGCCAGAGCTTTTCAGCTTTATGACGTGATTCGTGACGCCTTACAGATGGTCCAGAATGAGCTACCGGAAGGGGACTTTGATCCTCTAAGGAGCAAGCGGCAGTTTACGCTTTGCGTTGCCAGTCCTTTAGACAGTAAAATAATGTCACGTATTTTAGATACGATGAAATATAAGGCACCAAACGTTCAATTAATTTTTAAATCTTCTTTCAATGAAGATATTGAGCGGCAGCTACGCTATCAGGAAGTTGATTTTTTGATTTGTTATGATCAAATCTCTCGGCCTGAGTTTAAAAGAATCCCACTGTTTGAGGATGAAATCGTTTTAGTCACTGGCCAGGAGCATCCTGGTTTTTGTTCTCCGCTAACGACGCGTGATTTCTATAATCAGCAGCATGCGGTGGCTTCTCCAGAATGTTATGGCTCCTTCAGTTCACCGTGGTATGACACGTTGAATAAGCAAAATGCGATTGCCTATCAGGGAATGGCAATGACCTGTGTATTAAATGTGGTTTCACAAACACGGCTTGTGGCACTTGCACCACGCTGGTTGGTTGATAGTGTTCCTAATGAATTGAATTTAAGAGTGTTTCCTGTGCCTTTTATCAAAAGAAAGCGTACTTGTTATTTATCCTGGTATGGCTCAGTCGGGCAAGAAAAGGGGCATTTGTGGATGAAAAATCAGATAGCAAAAAGCTTATGTCAATAACGTTACCAGTATTATGGATGCTCGGGCCTGAACAGCCCGTTTTCACTTTTTTATGTTAGAAAGGCAGTATTTTGTACTTTAGCATTTTCTGGTGGCCTCTTCCTCACAGCTTAATAATGCTAAATTAATACATAACGCACTGTGATTCCCCGCATCTTTGGCATATTCGTCATTAGTCACCCTCTCTATTTAGTCGATCGCTCCGCTATGCCTGATTTTTATAGAGGTGAGTGCAATTTCTTCTCTTCAGGTTGCTCTGGCGGGTAATTGCCTGACGGATCTTGAGCGGTTATGTTAATGGGCTAAACCTATAAAAATGATACAGGCAGAGACACAACCTGTCGCAACGACGGTGCGGAAATGACTTCTGCATGCAGTCAAAAACGTGAGCCTGGAGGCAAAACCATGGAGATGTTGTCAGGAGCCGAGATGGTCGTCCGGTCGTTAATCGATCAGGGCGTAAAACAAGTATTCGGCTATCCGGGAGGCGCAGTACTCGATATTTACGATGCGCTTCATACTATGGGTGGGATCGATCATGTGCTGGTACGCCATGAACAGGCTGCAGTGCATATGGCCGACGGCCTGGCGCGTGCTACGGGAGAAACCGGCGTTGTGCTGGTGACTTCAGGGCCTGGCGCCACAAATGCTATTACCGGCATTGCAACCGCCTACATGGACTCCATTCCGATGGTTGTGTTGTCCGGGCAGGTCGCAACTTCATTGATTGGTTACGACGCCTTTCAGGAATGTGACATGGTCGGTATCTCCCGACCAGTCGTTAAACATAGCTTCCTGGTAAAACAGGTCGAGGACATACCAGGGATCATCAAAAAGGCATTCTGGCTTGCGTCCAGCGGCCGCCCAGGGCCGGTGGTCGTTGATTTACCCAAAGACATCATGAGTCCGCTGAATAAGCTGCCGTATGCCTGGCCAGACGCCGTTAGTATGCGCTCTTACAACCCAACGACGCAGGGCCACAAAGGGCAGATCAAGCGCGCCCTGCAGACGCTGATTGCGGCTAAAAAACCGGTGATGTACGTAGGCGGTGGGGCGATCAATTCAGCCTGCGAGGCAGAATTGTTGACGATTGCCGAAAAGCTCAATATTCCGGTTGTCTCATCGCTGATGGGGCTAGGTGCATTCCCGGCTACACATCGCCAGTCGCTGGGTATGCTGGGCATGCACGGCACCTACGAAGCCAACATGACGATGCATCATTCGGACGTTATCTTTGCCGTTGGCGTTCGCTTTGATGACCGAACCACTAACAATCTCGCTAAATACTGCCCGAATGCAACAGTGCTGCATATTGATATCGACCCTACGTCTATCTCCAAAACAGTTGCGGCGGATATCCCAATTGTGGGGGATGCGCGTCAAGCTCTGACGCAAATGCTGGACTTGCTTACTCAGGAAGACGTTCAGCAATCCGGGGATGATATTCGGGACTGGTGGCAACAGATTGAACAGTGGCGCGCTCGTCACTGCCTTGAGTTCGATCGCCATAGCCAGGCTATCAAGCCGCAGGCTGTTATTGAAACCGCTTATCGCCTGACGAACGGTGATGCTTATGTCACCTCCGATGTGGGCCAGCACCAAATGTTTGCCGCGCTCTATTATCCGTTCGATAAGCCACGCCGTTGGATAAATTCCGGTGGTTTAGGCACGATGGGCTTTGGTCTTCCTGCCGCGCTTGGCGTGAAGATGGCGTTGCCGGATGAAACGGTCATTTGCGTCACCGGCGATGGCAGTATCCAGATGAATATTCAGGAGCTTTCTACCGCGCTGCAGTACGGCTTGTCGGTTCTGGTTTTGAACCTTAACAACCGTTACCTCGGCATGGTGAAACAGTGGCAGGACATGATTTATTCGGGCCGCCACTCTCAGTCTTATATGGAGTCGCTCCCGGACTTTGTTCGCCTGGCTGAAGCTTATGGCCATGTGGGGATTAGTATCACTAAGCCAGAAGAACTGGAAAGCAAACTTGCCGAAGCGCTGGAAACCGTGCGCGGCGGGCGACTTGTGTTTGTCGATGTCACAGTTGACGGTACTGAACACGTTTATCCGATGCAGATTCGCGGTGGCGGTATGGATGAAATGTGGCTAAGCAAAACGGAGAGAACCTGATTATGCGCCGGATATTATCTGTATTACTGGAAAATGAATCAGGTGCGTTGTCCCGGGTCATTGGTCTGTTTTCCCAGCGTGGTTACAACATTGAAAGCCTTACCGTAGCGCCTACTGACGATCCCACGCTTTCTCGTATGACAATCCAAACCGTGGGTGACGAGAAGGTGCTGGAACAGATTGAGAAACAGCTGCACAAGCTAGTGGATGTGTTACGCGTCAGTGAGCTGGGGCAGGGGGCCTACGTTGAGCGTGAAATCATGCTGGTGAAGGTACAGGCCAGCGGATACGGGCGGGAAGAGGTGAAGCGCAGCACGGAAATTTTCCGTGGGCAAATCATTGATGTGACGCCAACGCTTTACACCGTCCAGCTTGCCGGGACCAGCGATAAACTCAATGCGTTCCTTGATACGATCCGTGATGTTGCGAAAATCGTCGAAGTGGCCCGTTCGGGTATTGTTGGCGTTTCGCGTGGCGATAAGATCATGCGTTAGTCCCGAATGTGATCTAATTCACATGCCCGGTAATCACTGCCGGGCTTTTTTTTGCAAATAAGAAAACAAGCGCCTGCAAAAGCGGTTGCCGGAGTTATTATTCTGCGCTTAGATGTGAATGTCGTTAACCATAACCAGAGCATGGGTATGGATCACCTGGAGAGTAAGGGGCTACAGTGAAATTGGATGAAATCGCGCGTCTGGCTGGCGTGTCGCGCACCACGGCAAGCTATGTTATCAACGGAAAAGCAAAACAGTATCGCGTCAGCGATAAAACCGTTGAGAAAGTCATGGCGGTGGTACGCGAGCATAATTACCACCCTAATGCGGTAGCCGCTGGGCTACGTGCAGGACGCACGCGTTCTATTGGGCTGGTGATCCCAGACCTGGAAAACACCAGCTACACCCGTATAGCAAATTACCTTGAGCGTCAGGCTCGCCAGCGCGGCTATCAGTTGCTGATCGCTTGCTCTGAGGATCAACCCGACAACGAAATGCGCTGTATTGAACATCTTCTGCAGCGGCAGGTTGATGCCATTATAGTGTCTACCTCGTTGCCGCCGGAGCATCCTTTTTATCAGCGTTGGGCAAACGATTCGTTCCCGATTATTGCGCTCGACCGTGCGTTAGACCGTGAACACTTCACCAGCGTTGTCGGTGCCGATCAGGACGATGCAGAAATGCTGGCTGAAGAGCTGCGGAAATTCCCTGGTGAAAATATCCTTTACCTTGGTGCATTACCTGAACTGTCCGTAAGTTTCCTGCGTGAGCAAGGGTTCCGTACTGCCTGGAAAGACGATCCTCGTACTGTCAATTATCTCTACGCTAACAGCTATGAGCGTGAGGCTGCTGCTCAGCTTTTTGAAAAGTGGCTGGAAACTCACGAGATACCTGATGCGCTGTACACAACGTCCTTCGCACTGCTGCAGGGCGTGATGGATGTCACGCTGCGCCGTCAGGGGCGGCTGCCTTCGGAGTTGGCGATCGCCACCTTCGGCGATCATGAGCTGCTGGATTTCCTGCAGTGTCCGGTATTGGCGGTCGCACAGCGTCACCGCGATGTTGCCGAACGCGTACTGGAACTGGTGCTGGCAAGCCTTGATGAGCCACGTAAGCCGAAGCCTGGGTTGACCCGAATTCGCCGCAATCTTTATCGTCGGGGTAGCTTAAGTCGTTACTGATAAAGAGATCATTATCAGCCACTTAAAGTTAATTAAGATTTTTCCCGTATATTTACCCTTATTTTTTAAGGCAATTAATTAGGCGGGAAAAATCGGGTAAAAAAATCTCCATCGAGAAATAAATCTCTTCTTTGTATTATTTTGTTACACACCAGCAGCTAAGAAATGTTGGATTATTAATCATTAGCAACCTCTCTTTACTTCTGTCTCGCGCCGAGCCAGCGCCAGACGGGCATCTGGCGCTGTTCACTCGCTTTGAAATACCTTAAAATGCCGCCCGCGTCGCAAACTGAGTACTTAATATTTCTCCAGACAAGTATTCGGTCGTTTTAACGCTGTTGATGTTTATTGGTCTTTTTCTTTCAAATATTCATAACGTTAATTTTGCCTCGCTATTGCGGGCTTTTTCACGCCAGCCATTTATCAATCGCTTAGGCGCGGGAATTTATTCCCGTAAGCGGCCTGGCTGGCTTGACAAGGTTTTCCTCCCCTCCGTAAACTCCTTTATGTGGGAATTTGTGGGTTAAAGTGGTGAAATGGGTCATTAAAGGGTGAGGCTGGCATGTTCCGTGGGGCAACGTTAGTCAATCTCGACAGCAAGGGGCGGCTCGCCGTGCCTACCCGTTATAGGGAAAAGCTGATCGAAACCTCAGAAGGTCAGATGGTTTGTACCATCGACATCCATCACCCCTGCCTGCTGCTTTATACCGTTCCTGAGTGGGAAATCATTGAACAAAAGCTTGCCCGTCTGTCGAGCATGAACCCCGCAGAACGCCGCGTACAGCGTCTGTTATTGGGGCATGCCAGTGAATGTCAGATGGATAACGCCGGGCGATTGCTGTTGGCGCCCGTTTTACGGCAGCACGCCGGGCTTACCAAAGAAGTCATGCTGGTCGGCCAGTTCAATAAGTTTGAGCTGTGGGATGAAGCGACCTGGCATCAACAGGTCAAGGAAGATATCGACGCTGAGCAGGGTTCGACAAACACCTTGTCGGATCGTCTGCAGGACTTGTCACTTTAGAAATGATGGAAAATTTTAAACACACTACGGTGCTGCTGGACGAGGCCGTGAACGGCCTGAATATTCGTCCCGACGGCATCTACATTGATGGCACTTTTGGTCGCGGTGGCCATTCACGCCTGATTCTGTCCCAGCTCGGTGAGCAAGGACGGCTGCTGGCGATCGACCGCGATCCGCAGGCGATTGCTGCGGCTGCCGCTATCGATGACCCACGCTTCTCCATCATTCATGGCCCATTCTCTGCGCTTGCAGATTACGCACGTGAGCGCGAACTGGACGGCAAGATCGACGGCATTTTGCTGGATCTCGGCGTCTCTTCTCCTCAACTGGATGATGCAGAACGCGGTTTCTCGTTTATGCGTGATGGGCCGCTGGATATGCGTATGGACCCAACGCGAGGTCAATCCGCTGCTCAATGGTTGATGACGGCGGAAGAGGCCGATATTGCCTGGGTTATTAAAACCTTTGGTGAAGAACGTTTTGGTAAGCGCATTGCACGCGCCATCGTTGAGCGTAACCGGGAAGAGCCGATGACGCGTACCAAAGAGCTGGCGGCCGTCGTCTCTGCCGCTATGCCGGTTAAAGATAAGTTTAAGCACCCGGCTACCCGAACATTTCAGGCTATCCGGATCTGGATCAACAGCGAGCTGGATGAAATTGAAAAAGCGCTGAATGGCTCGCTGGAGGCGTTATCTCCCGGTGGCCGTTTATCGATCATCAGCTTCCATTCTCTGGAAGATCGCATTGTTAAACGCTTCATGCGTGAAAACAGCCGTGGGCCACAGGTCCCAGCCGGTTTACCGATGACGGAAGCACAGCTGAATAAGCTGGGTGGCCGCCAGTTGAAAGCGCTAGGTAAGCTGATGCCAGGTGAAGAAGAGGTGGCGGAAAATCCACGCGCCCGTAGTTCTGTTTTGCGGATTGCGGAGAGGACTAACGCATGATCAATCGGGTGACAGAAACCCTCAGCAGAGTGACGCAGCTCGGCAGCAACGAGCGTCATGCGCTGCCTGCCGTGATTGGTGGCGATCTTCTGCGCCATGGGAAACTGGCACTTTGCTTGTTCGTTGCCATTATTGTGACCGCGGTTTCCGTGGTCACGACGGCGCACCATACTCGTCTGCTCACTGCACAGCGCGAGCAGATGGTACTCGAACGTGATGCGCTGGATATTGAATGGCGCAACCTGATTCTTGAAGAAAATGCGCTCGGCGATCATAGCCGGGTAGAACGGATCGCGACGGAAAAGCTGCAGCTGCAGCATGTCGATCCTTCACAGGAAAACATCGTAGTTCAGCAATAAGGAACAGTGCGGCAGATGAGAGCAGCGGCAAAAACGCTTAAACCAAAACGTCAGGAAGAACAGGCCAACTTTGTGAGTTGGCGTTTTGCGTTGCTCTGCGGTTGCATTCTGTTGGCGCTGGCTTTCCTTCTGGGCCGTGTTGCCTGGCTGCAGATAATCAACCCGGACATGCTGGTACGTCAGGGTGACATGCGTTCATTGCGCGTGCAGGAAGTGTCTACTTCCCGAGGGATGATAAGCGATCGCGCGGGACGCCCTCTTGCGGTTAGCGTACCGGTAAATGCCGTCTGGGCCGACCCGAAAGAATTGCATGACGCTGGCGGAGTCACGCTGGACAACCGCTGGAAAGCGCTAGCCGATGCACTAAAAATGCCTCTCGACCAGCTTTCATCTCGCGTGAACAGCAACCCCAATGGGCGGTTTATTTATCTTGCGCGTCAGGTTAACCCGGATATTGGCGACTACATCAAAAAGCTTAAGCTTCCGGGAATTCACCTTCGCCAGGAATCTCGTCGCTACTACCCATCCGGCGAAGTGACTGCTCACCTCATTGGCTTCACCAACGTGGACAGCGAAGGGATCGAGGGGGTGGAAAAAAGCTTTGATAAATGGCTCACCGGTCAGCCTGGCGAGCGCATTGTGCGTAAAGACCGCTACGGGCGCGTTATCGAAGACATTTCCTCTACCGACAGCCAGGCCGCCCATAACCTGGCTTTGAGCATTGATGAACGCCTACAGGCGCTGGTTTATCGTGAACTGAATAACGCCGTTGCCTTCAACAAAGCCGAATCGGGCAGTGCCGTTTTGGTTGATGTTAATACTGGTGAAGTTCTGGCGATGGCGAACAGCCCGTCCTACAACCCGAACAATCTAACCGGCACGGCAAAAGACGTAATGCGTAACCGCACCATCACCGACGTCTTCGAGCCGGGTTCCACCGTTAAGCCGATGGTGGTAATGACCGCGTTGCAGCGTGGTGTGGTGAATGAAAATAGCGTACTGAATACGATTCCGTACCGCATTAATGGTCATGAGATCAAAGATGTGGCGCGGTACAGCGAATTGACCCTTACCGGGGTATTACAGAAGTCGAGTAACGTCGGTGTTTCTAAGCTGGCGTTAGCGATGCCCTCCTCAGCGTTAGTAGATACTTACTCACGTTTTGGACTGGGAAAAGCGACCAATTTGGGGTTGGTCGGGGAACGCAGTGGCTTATATCCTCAAAAACAACGGTGGTCTGACATAGAGAGGGCCACCTTCTCTTTCGGCTATGGGCTAATGGTAACCCCGTTACAGTTAGCGCGAGTCTACGCAACGATTGGCAGCTACGGCATTTATCGCCCGCTGTCGATAACCAAAGTTGACCCGCCGGTTCCCGGCGAGCGTATCTTTGCTGAATCAACCGTCCGCACCGTGGTGCACATGATGGAAAGCGTGGCGCTTCCCGGCGGCGGCGGCGTGAAGGCGGCCATTAAGGGCTACCGTATTGCGATTAAAACCGGTACTGCGAAAAAAGTCGGGCCGGACGGTAAATACATAAACAAATACATTGCTTACACCGCAGGCGTTGCGCCAGCCAGCCAGCCGCGATTTGCGCTGGTGGTGGTTATCAATGACCCTCAGGGCGGTAAGTATTACGGCGGTGCCGTATCTGCACCTGTGTTCGGTGCCATCATGGGCGGCGTACTGCGCACCATGAACATCGAGCCGGATGCGCTGGCAACCGGTGAGAAAAGCGAATTTGTAATTAATCAGAAAGAGGCATCAGGTGGCAGATCGTAATTTGAGCGACCTTCTTGCTCCGTGGGTAGCCGGGCTACCTGCGAGAGCGCTACGAGAGATGACACTCGACAGCCGCGTGGCGGCTGCGGGCGATCTTTTTGTGGCCGTGGTCGGTCATCAGGCGGACGGGCGTCGTTATATCCCGCAGGCGATAGCACAGGGTGTGGCTGCCGTGATCGCAGAAGCGGACGGTGAAGCGGCGGATGGCGAAGTTCGCGAGATGCACGGCGTACCGGTCATTTACCTGAGCCAGCTGCATCAGCGCCTGTCTGCATTGGCTGGCCGTTTCTATCATCAACCTTCTGAATCCTTACGTCTGGTTGGTGTCACCGGCACCAACGGCAAAACGACAACGACTCAACTGTTGGCGCAGTGGGCGCAGCTGCTGGGTGAAACCGGCGCAGTGATGGGGACCGTAGGCAATGGCCTGCTCGGGCAGGTTGTGCCAACAGAAAATACCACGGGTTCTGCGGTAGACGTGCAGCACGTGCTGGCGAGCCTGAAGGCTCAAGGTGCAACCTTTGGTGCCATGGAAGTTTCATCCCATGGTCTGGTTCAGCATCGCGTGGCGGCGCTGAAGTTTGCTGCGTCAGTGTTTACCAATTTAAGCCGCGATCACCTTGATTATCACGGTGATATGGCGAAGTACGAAGCCGCTAAGTGGCTGTTGTTTTCCGAGCATGACTGCGGTCAGGCGATCATCAACGCCGATGACGAAGTGGGTCACCGCTGGTTGGCGCGCCTGCCGGATGCCGTGGCGGTCACAATGGAAAATAACCTTGAGCCGGGGGCGCATGGGCGCTGGCTGAAGGCGGATGAAGTGGTTTATCACGATGGTGGAGCGACGATTCACTTCAGTTCATCGTGGGGTAATGGCGAAATTGAAAGCCGCCTGATGGGCGCGTTTAACGTCAGTAACCTGCTGTTGGCTTTAGCCACGCTGCTGGCGCTGGGTTATCCGCTCGAAGCATTAATTGCCACAGGCCCGCGTCTGCAACCTGTTTGTGGGCGAATGGAAGTGTTCAGCACCACCGGCAAACCTACCGTGGTTGTGGATTATGCCCACACGCCGGATGCGTTGGAAAAAGCGCTACAGGCAGCTCGTCTGCACTGTTCCGGCAAACTGTGGTGTGTATTCGGCTGTGGTGGCGATCGCGATAAAGGTAAGCGGCCAATTATGGGCGGTATTGCCGAACAATATGCCGATGTGGTGGTGGTGACCGATGACAACCCACGCACCGAAGAACCGAAGGCCATCGTCGACGATATCCTGACTGGTATGCTGGATGCGGGCCGTGTGCACGTTGTGCTGGGCCGCGCAGAAGCGGTGACTAACGCGATTATGCAGGCCAAAGAAAATGATGTGGTTCTGCTGGCGGGCAAAGGCCACGAGGACTATCAGATTGTTGGCAACCGTCGTCTGGATTACTCCGACCGCGTTACCGCAGCGCGCCTGCTGGGGGTTGTGGCATGATTCGCGTCTCCCTGAAGCAACTGGCATCCATTCTTAATGGGCAGCTACATGGCGCAGACGCCGACATTATTGATGTCACAACGGATACCCGTAAGCTGACAGCTGGCTGTCTGTTTGTTGCGCTGAAAGGCGAGCGTTTTGATGCCCATGACTTTGCCGCCGATGCGGTGAAAGGCGGGGCAGGAGCATTATTGGTTAACCGTAAGCTGGATATTGATGTTCCCCAACTGGTTGTGGCCGATACCCGCCTTGCATTTGGCGAACTAGGTGCGTGGGTTCGCCAGCAGGTGCCTACTCGCGTTGTGGCGCTAACCGGCTCTTCCGGCAAAACCTCCGTGAAGGAAATGGCGGCATCTATTCTGCGCCAGTGCGGCAACACGCTTTATACAGCTGGCAACCTGAATAACGATATTGGCGTGCCGATGACGCTGCTGCGCCTGACGCCGGAATACGATTATGCCGTTATTGAGCTGGGTGCAAACCACCAGGGGGAAATCGCCTGGACCGTAGGGTTAACCCGCCCGGAAGCGGCTCTGGTAAACAACCTGGCGGCTGCGCATCTTGAAGGGTTTGGTTCTCTGGCGGGCGTAGCGAAAGCTAAAGGCGAGATCTTTACCGGCCTTGCGGCAAACGGTACGGCGATCCTTAACGCAGATAACAACGACTGGCTGAACTGGCAGGCGATCATTGGCGATCGTAAAACCTGGCGCTTCTCACCGAACGCTGCCGGAAGCGATTTCACCGCAACGAATATCCATATCACCTCCCACGGTACCGAATTTACTCTGCATACGCCGCAGGGCGATGTTGATGTCATTCTGCCGTTGCCGGGTCGTCACAATATTGCTAACTCGCTGGCGGCTACCGCGCTGGCAATGGCCGTTGGCGCGACGCTCGAAGCAGTAAAAGCAGGGCTTGCTGAGCTTAAAGCCGTGCCGGGCCGCCTGTTCCCTATCCAGCTTGCAGAGAATCAACTGCTGCTGGACGACAGCTACAACGCTAACGTGGGTTCAATGACCGCGGCGGCACAGGTTCTGTCAGAAATGCCGGGTTACCGTGTGATGGTAGTAGGCGATATGGGCGAGCTGGGTGAGGAAGCCGAAGCTTGCCATCGTCAGGTTGGCGAAGCGGCAAAAGCCGCAGGTATTGACCGTGTTTTGAGCGTTGGCGCGTTAAGCAAAACGCTGAGTGACGCATCAGAAGTTGGTGAACATTTTGCCGATAAACAGGCCGTGGTGGCGCGTTTGAAAGCGCTTATCGCGGAACATTCAATTTTAACCATTTTGGTGAAAGGTTCACGTAGTGCGGCCATGGAAGAGGTGGTTCGCGCATTACAGGAGAAACAAGCATGCTAGTTTGGCTGGCCGAACATTTGGTCAAATATTATTCCGGCTTTAACGTCTTTTCCTATCTGACGTTTCGCGCCATCGTCAGCCTGCTGACCGCTCTGTTTATCTCCCTTTGGATGGGACCGCGGATGATCGCGCGTTTACAGCAACTCTCCTTCGGGCAGGTTGTACGTAACGATGGTCCAGAGTCGCACTTTAGCAAGAAAGGAACGCCAACCATGGGCGGGATCATGATCCTGACCGCCATTGTGGTGTCCGTGCTGATGTGGGCTTATCCCTCGAACCCTTACGTCTGGTGCGTGCTGTTCGTACTGATCGGCTTCGGGATTGTTGGCTTTGTCGATGACTACCGCAAAGTGGTTCGTAAGGATACCAAAGGTCTGATTGCTCGCTGGAAATACTTCTGGATGTCGGTGATTGCACTGGTCGTTGCTTTCACAATGTATGCAGCCGGGAAAGGGACGCCAGCAACTGAACTTGTTGTGCCGTTTTTCAAAGACGTGATGCCGCAGCTTGGTTTGTTCTATGTGCTGCTGGCGTATTTTGTGATTGTTGGTACCGGTAATGCGGTAAACCTGACGGATGGTCTTGATGGCCTGGCGATTATGCCTACCGTGTTTGTCGCTGCAGGGTTTGCGCTGGTGGCATGGGCTACGGGGAACATGAATTTTGCGGGCTACCTGCACATTCCTTACCTGCGCCATGCGGGTGAACTGGTTATCGTCTGTACGGCGATTGTCGGCGCAGGCCTGGGCTTCCTGTGGTTCAACACATACCCGGCTCAGGTCTTCATGGGCGATGTAGGCTCGTTGGCTCTTGGCGGGGCGCTGGGGACTATCGCGGTACTGCTGCGTCAGGAGTTCCTGCTGGTGATTATGGGTGGCGTGTTCGTCGTTGAAACGCTATCGGTGATCCTGCAGGTGGGCTCGTTCAAGCTCCGAGGGCAGCGTATCTTCCGTATGGCGCCCATTCACCATCACTATGAATTGAAGGGCTGGCCGGAGCCACGCGTGATTGTGCGCTTCTGGATTATTTCGCTGATGCTGGTGCTTATTGGCCTGGCTACGCTGAAGGTTCGCTAAATATGGCAGATTACCAGGGTAAAAATGTTGTCATCATTGGATTGGGCCTGACGGGCCTGTCCTGCGTGGATTTCTTTATTGCGCGCGGCATTACGCCACGGGTAATGGATTCCCGTATCTCCCCTCCTGGTCTTGATAAGCTGCCTGAGAACGTTGATCGTCATACCGGTTCGCTGAATGAGGACTGGTTGCTGGCGGCGGATTTGATTATTGCCAGCCCTGGCGTGGCGCTGGCAACTCCAGCCTTGAGTGCGGCGGTGGATGCCGGGGTCGAGGTTATTGGTGATATAGAGCTGTTTTGCCGAGAGGCCCAGGCGCCGATTGTCGCGATTACCGGCTCCAACGGGAAAAGTACCGTCACCACCCTGGTGGGAGAGATGGCGAAAGCCGCGGGTGTGAACGTGGGCGTTGGCGGAAATATTGGTCTGCCGGCGTTGATGCTGCTGGACAAAGGCTGTGAGCTTTATGTTCTTGAGCTATCAAGCTTCCAGTTGGAAACCACCCATAGCCTGAAGGCTGCGGCGGCGACCGTTCTGAACGTGACGGAAGATCATATGGATCGCTATCCGTTCGGGATGCAGCAATATCGTGCGGCAAAACTGAGCATCTATGAAAATGCCAAAGTTTGCGTGGTCAACGCAGATGACGCATTAACGATGCCGGTACGCGGCGCGGACGAGCGCTGTATCAGCTTCGGTGTGGACGTCGGCGATTATCATCTTAATCGTCAGCAGGGTGACACCTGGCTGCGGGTGAAAGGGGAGAAAATCCTCAACACCAAAGAAATGAAACTGGTTGGGCAGCATAACTATACTAACGCGCTGGCAGCGCTGGCGCTGGCGGATGCGGTGAATCTGCCTCGTTCCAGCAGCCTGAAAGCGTTGACCACCTATTCTGGCCTGGCTCATCGCTTCCAACTGGCCTGGGAACGGAATGGCGTTCGCTGGATTAATGACTCTAAAGCCACCAACGTCGGCAGTACTGAAGCCGCGTTAAACGGTCTGCACGTTGAAGGAACTCTGCATCTTTTGTTAGGCGGAGACGGCAAGTCTGCCGACTTCTCACCTTTAGCTCGCTACCTGCAGGGTGATCGCGTACGCCTTTACTGCTTTGGTCGTGACGGTGCTGAACTGGCTGAGTTACGCCCGGATATTGCCGAGCGTACAGAAACCATGGAGCAGGCGATGAAGCTTGCCGCGGCACGTGTGGAATCTGGCGATATGGTGCTGCTTTCTCCAGCCTGCGCGAGTCTCGATCAGTTTAAAAACTTTGAACAACGCGGCGACATGTTTACTCAATTAGCGAAGGAGCTAGGCTGATGCGTTTATCTCTCCCTCGCCTTCGCGTCCCCCGTATTCCAGGGTTTGGTATCCTGGCCTGGGTCGCTTCGGCGTTAAAAGGGTGGGTAATGGGCTCCCGTGAGGCCGACGCCAACAGCATGGTGCTGTATGACCGCACGCTGCTTTGGCTGACCTTAGGCCTTGCTGCGATCGGTTTTATTATGGTGACCTCGGCGTCGATGCCGGTAGGCCAGCGCCTGGCAAACGATCCATTCCTGTTTGCCAAACGCGACGGGCTCTACATCATCGTCGCGTTTGTGCTGGCGATGGTGACGCTGCGCTTGCCGATGGATTTCTGGCAGCGTCACAGCACGGCCATGCTGCTGGCTTCGATCGTGATGCTGCTAATTGTACTGGTCGTCGGTAGCTCGGTTAATGGGGCATCGCGCTGGATTGCTTTCGGCCCGCTGCGTATTCAGCCCGCAGAGTTTTCCAAGCTGTCACTGTTCTGTTATCTCGCCAACTACCTTGTGCGCAAGGTGGATGAAGTTCGAAATAACCTGCGCGGCTTCCTGAAGCCAATGGGCGTGATTCTGGTGATGGCCGTTCTGCTGCTAGCCCAGCCTGACCTTGGTACCGTAGTTGTGCTGTTTGTCACTACGCTGGCGATGTTGTTCCTCGCAGGAGCAAAGCTGTGGCAGTTTATCGCGATCATCGGGATGGGGATCTCGGCAGTTATCCTGCTGATCCTCGCCGAACCTTACCGTATTCGCCGCGTAACGTCGTTCTGGAACCCGTGGGAAGATCCATTCGGCAGCGGCTACCAGTTAACGCAATCACTGATGGCTTTTGGACGCGGTGAATTGTGGGGACAAGGGCTTGGGAACTCGGTTCAGAAGCTGGAATATCTGCCTGAAGCGCACACTGACTTTATCTTCTCGATCATCGGCGAGGAGCTGGGATATATCGGTGTGGTGCTTGCACTTTTGATGGTATTCTTCGTCGCTTTTCGCGCGATGTCCATCGGCAAGCGCGCGCTGGAATTGGATCAGCGTTTCTCCGGTTTCCTGGCGTGTTCTATCGGGATCTGGTTTAGCTTCCAGGCGCTGGTTAACGTTGGCGCTGCGGCGGGGATGTTGCCCACGAAAGGCCTGACGCTGCCGCTTATTAGTTACGGCGGTTCCAGCCTGTTGATTATGTCCACGGCAATCATGCTGTTGTTGAGAATAGATTATGAAACGCGTCTGGCTAAGGCTCAGGCGTTTACACGGAGTGCCAAATGACGGGCAAAGCGAAGCGATTGATGGTGATGGCGGGTGGTACAGGTGGGCATGTTTTCCCAGGCCTGGCCGTTGCCCATCACCTTCGGGCGGAAGGATGGGATATTCGCTGGCTTGGTACTGCGGACCGTATGGAAGCCGATCTGGTGCCGAAAAACGGGATTGAGATCGATTTTATTCGCATTTCTGGCCTGCGCGGCAAAGGCGTAAAGGCCTTGGTGATGGCTCCTGTACGTATTTTTAACGCGTGGCGCCAGGCTCGCGCCATCATGAAAGCTTGGAAGCCGGATGTTGTGCTGGGCATGGGCGGGTATGTTTCCGGACCCGGTGGCCTGGCTGCCTGGTCCCTTGGCATTCCGGTTGTCTTGCATGAACAGAACGGCATTGCCGGTCTGACGAACAAATGGTTGGCAAAGATCGCCACCAAGGTAATGCAGGCCTTTCCCGGCGCATTCCCTGAAGCGGACGTTGTTGGCAATCCGGTGCGGACAGATGTGCTTGCTTTACCGCTGCCGCAAGTGCGTTTTGCCGGAAGAGAAGGTCCGGTTCGCGTGCTGGTTGTCGGCGGTTCTCAGGGCGCTCGAGTGTTGAACCAAACCATGCCGCAGGTTGCGGGGCGTTTAGGTGAATCCGTGACTGTCTGGCACCAAACCGGAAAGGGTGGTCAGGCGGTTGTGCAGCAGGCTTACGCTGAAGCAGGGCAGCCTCAGCACAAGGTCACCGAGTTTATTGATGATATGGCAGCAGCCTACGAATGGGCTGATGTTGTGGTTTGTCGCTCCGGGGCGTTAACCGTGAGTGAAATCGCGGCTGCAGGGTTACCAGCCTTGTTCGTTCCTTTCCAGCACAAAGATCGGCAGCAGTACTGGAATGCGCTGCCGCTGGAAAAAGCGGGCGCCGCGAAAATACTGGAGCAACCGCAGTTTACCGTGGATGCCGTTACCCGTACCCTGGCCGGATGGGACAGAGCAACGCTGCTGGCAATGGC
The DNA here is from genome assembly GCF_059801165.1 of Cedecea sp. Ae19-4. Lineage (NCBI taxonomy): Bacteria > Pseudomonadati > Pseudomonadota > Gammaproteobacteria > Enterobacterales > Enterobacteriaceae > Cedecea > Cedecea sp. Ae19-4. Next base: position 1,046,064 of record NZ_JBCHWG010000002.1, read on the forward strand.
CGAGCGAGCGCGCGCTGCCTCCATTCCTGATGCAACTGAACGTGTAGCAAACGAAGTCAGCGCCGCAGCGCGCGCGTAATACTTGTGGGTGGCAAATTGTCGCCCGTAAATTTGATGTAATGGCGGCATGCCGCTTGCAGGTTTAGAGAATGAATACACAACAACTGGCGAAACTGCGTTCAATTGTGCCTGAGATGCGTCGCGTCCGGCACATTCACTTTGTTGGCATCGGCGGCGCCGGTATGGGCGGTATTGCTGAAGTATTGGCTAACGAAGGTTACCAGATCAGCGGTTCCGATTTGGCGCCGAACCCGGTCACGCAGCAGTTGTCGGCACTGGGTGCCACGATTTATTTCAACCATCGCCCTGAAAATGTGCGCGAGGCAAGCGTGGTTGTTGTTTCTACGGCAATTTCTGCGGATAACCCAGAAATTGTTGCTGCCCACGAAGCGCGTATTCCGGTCATCCGTCGTGCTGAAATGCTGGCTGAACTGATGCGTTTCCGTCACGGCATTGCGATTGCGGGGACGCATGGCAAAACCACGACAACGGCGATGGTATCGAGCATTTATGCCGAAGCGGGCCTGGATCCAACGTTTGTAAATGGTGGTCTGGTGAAAGCCGCAGGTGTCCATGCCCGCCTGGGCAACAGTCGCTACCTGATTGCAGAGGCTGACGAAAGCGATGCTTCGTTCCTGCACCTGCAGCCGATGGTCTCTATTGTGACCAATATCGAAGCCGATCATATGGATACTTACCAGGGCGACTTCGAAAATTTAAAGCAGACGTTTATTAATTTCCTGCACAACTTGCCGTTTTATGGACGTGCGGTGATGTGCGTAGACGATCCGGTGATTCGTGAGCTTCTGCCGCGCGTGGGTCGTCAAATCACCACATATGGCTTTAGCGACGACGCGGATGTGCGCGTTGAAAATTATCAGCAAAAGGGCGCTCAGGGCTTTTTCACCATTGTGCGTCAGGACAAGCCTGAGATGCATGTGGTGCTGAATGCGCCAGGCCGGCATAACGCGCTGAATGCGGCTGCCGCGGTTGCCGTGGCGACGGAAGAGGGCATCGAAGACGACGCTATTTTGCGTGCGCTCGAAAGCTTCCAGGGGACGGGGCGCCGTTTCGATTTCCTGGGCGAATATCCGCTGGCACCGGTAAACGGCAAAGCGGGTACCGCTATGCTGGTGGACGACTATGGCCACCACCCGACGGAAGTGGATGCCACCATTAAGGCGGCGCGTGCAGGCTGGCCGGATAAAAATCTGGTGATGATTTTCCAGCCACACCGCTATACGCGTACGCGTGATTTGTATGATGACTTTGCTGGGGTGCTGTCCCAGGTAGACTCCCTGGTGATGCTGGAAGTTTATCCTGCAGGTGAAGCACCCATTCCTGGTGCGGATAGCCGTTCTTTATGCCGCACCATTCGCGGCCGTGGCAAAGTTGACCCTATTTTAGTTTCCGATCATGCGGAAGTGGCGGAAATTTTAGCTCCTGTGTTGACGGGAAATGATTTGATCCTCGTTCAAGGTGCCGGGAATATCGGCAAAATCGCCCGAAACCTGGCTGAAATCAAATTGCAGCCTCAAACTAAAGAGGAAGGGCGTCATGGCTGATAAGATCGCCGTTCTTCTGGGAGGAACCTCTGCCGAGCGCGAGGTCTCTCTGCAATCCGGCAGCGCAGTGCTGGCGGGATTAAAAGAAGCGGGTATTGATGCACATGCTTTTGATCCACAAAGCGAGTCTGTACTTGAGCTGAAGGCTCAGGGGTTTGACAAGGTTTTTATCGCGCTGCACGGTCGCGGGGGTGAAGACGGGACTTTGCAAGGGCTGTTGGAGTTCCTTCAACTGCCTTATACCGGCAGCGGCGTTATGGCTTCGGCGATAACGATGGATAAGCTGCGCAGCAAACTGCTGTGGCAGGGGGCAGGTTTACCCGTTGCGCCATGGGTTGCCGTCAACCGTCAGGATTTTGCAGCAGGCCTGAGCGCAGCGCTGGTTGAGCGTGTTACTGCATTAGGTTTACCGGTTATCGTCAAGCCGAGCCGTGAAGGTTCCAGCGTGGGTATGTCTAAGGTGGACTGCGTAGATGTGCTGCCAGCCGCGCTTGAGCTGGCCTTCGAGCATGACGAAGAAGTGCTGATTGAAAAATGGTTGAGTGGCCCGGAGTATACGGTTGCGATTTTAGGCGAGGAAATTTTACCGTCTATTCGCATCCAACCCGCTGGAACCTTCTATGATTATGAAGCGAAGTATCTCTCTGATGAAACTCAATATTTCTGCCCCGGTGGATTAATTGAACAAAGAGAGCAGGAATTGCAGACATTAGTTCTGCAGGCCTGGCAGATTCTCGGCTGTAGCGGCTGGGGCCGGGTCGATGTGATGCTGGATAGCGATGGTCAGTTTTATCTGTTAGAAGTGAACACTTCTCCGGGGATGACCAGCCACAGCCTTGTGCCGATGGCGGCTCGCCAGGCGGGAATGAGCTTCTCACAATTGGTTGTACGTATTTTGGAACTGGCGGACTGATATGTCGCAGGCTGCACTGAATGCGCGTAATCGTGCCGAGGAAAATGCCAGCGCTCGGCGCAGCAACGGCTCCCGTCTGGCAGGGATGATTTTCCTGGGCGCGGTATTGTTGAGCGTGTTTATCGGCGGTTGGATTGTGGTGGGCTGGATGGAAGATGCCCAGCGTTTACCACTCTCCAGGCTGGTGGTAACCGGGGAGCGGCACTACACACGTAATGATGATATACGCCAGTCTATTCTGGCCCTGGGGCCTCCGGGTACTTTTATGACCCAGGATGTGAATATCATCCAACAGCAGATAGAACGCTTGCCCTGGATCAAGCAGGCAAGCGTTAGAAAGCAGTGGCCGGACGAATTGAAGATTCATCTGGTTGAATATGTGCCGATAGCACGTTGGAATGACCAGCATATGGTTGACGCAGAGGGAAATTCCTTCAGCGTACCAGCAGAACGTACCAGCAAGCAGACTTTGCCGATGCTTTCCGGCCCGGAAGGCAGCGAAAACGAAGTTCTGCAAGGTTACCGTGACATGGGCGTGGTGCTGGCAAAGGATAAATTTACGTTGAAACAAGCGGCTATGACCGCTCGTCGCTCCTGGCAGTTGACGCTGAATAACGGAATTAAGCTCAACCTTGGTCGGGGCGACACGATGAAACGTCTGGATCGTTTTGTAGAACTGTACCCGGTTCTGCAGCAGCAGGCGCAGGCTGATAACAAACGGATCAGTTATGTCGACCTGCGATACGATTCAGGCGCCGCGGTAGGTTGGGAGGCACTTCCTCCTCCGGTACCTAATCCGAATCAGCAACAGAATCAGGCACAGGCAGAACAACGATGATCAAGGCGACGGACAGAAAACTGGTAGTTGGACTGGAGATTGGCACCGCGAAGGTTGCCGCTTTAGTAGGGGAAGTTCTGCCCGACGGTATGGTCAATATTATTGGCGTGGGCAGCTGCCCTTCGCGTGGTATGGACAAAGGCGGAGTAAACGACCTTGAGTCGGTGGTTAAATGCGTTCAACGGGCGATTGACCAGGCTGAATTGATGGCAGACTGCCAGATATCTTCAGTTTACCTGGCGCTGTCCGGCAAGCATATCAGCTGCCAAAACGAGATAGGCATGGTGCCGATTTCGGAAGAGGAAGTGACGCAAGAAGATGTTGAAAATGTGGTGCATACGGCAAAATCAGTGCGTGTTCGCGATGAACACCGCGTTCTGCATGTGATTCCACAGGAATACGCTATTGATTACCAGGAAGGGATCAAAAATCCGGTAGGCCTGTCCGGCGTCCGTATGCAGGCGAAAGTGCATCTGATTACCTGCCATAACGATATGGCAAAAAACATCGTTAAAGCGGTTGAACGTTGTGGTTTGAAAGTTGACCAATTAATTTTCGCCGGTCTGGCCGCAAGCTACGCGGTACTGACCGAAGATGAACGCGAGCTGGGTGTCTGTGTTGTGGACATCGGCGGTGGTACCATGGATATGGCGGTGTATACCGGCGGTGCGCTGCGTCACACCAAAGTTATCCCTTATGCAGGGAACGTGGTTACCAGCGATATCGCCTATGCGTTCGGAACGCCACCGAGCGATGCTGAGGCGATTAAAGTTCGCCATGGTTGTGCCCTGGGATCTATCGTCGGCAAAGACGAGAACGTTGAGGTTCCGAGCGTGGGTGGACGCCCACCACGCAGTCTTCAGCGTCAGACGCTGGCTGAAGTGATTGAGCCTCGTTACACCGAGCTGCTCAACCTGGTCAATGAAGAGATTTTGCAGTTACAGGAACAGCTTCGCCAGCAGGGTGTGAAACATCATCTGGCGGCGGGGATTGTGTTAACCGGCGGCGCGGCACAAATTGAAGGCCTGGCAGCCTGTGCTCAGCGTGTGTTCCATACGCAGGTGCGTATCGGTCAGCCGTTGAATATTACTGGCCTTACTGATTATGCCCAGGAGTCGTATTACTCGACCGCAGTAGGGTTGCTGCACTACGGGAAAGAGTCACATCTCAGTGGTGAAGCAGAAGTGGAAAAAAGGACCTCTGTTGGCTCATGGTTTAAGCGACTGAACAGCTGGCTGAGAAAAGAATTTTAATTTTTATAAGAGACCGGAGACAATTAGCGGTCTCAGGCGACAGGCACAAAACGGAGAGAAACTATGTTTGAACCTATGGAACTGACCAACGACGCGGTGATTAAAGTCATCGGCGTCGGTGGCGGCGGCGGTAACGCCGTTGAACACATGGTGCGTGAACGCATCGAAGGCGTTGAATTCTTTGCGGTGAACACTGACGCTCAGGCACTGCGTAAAACCGCTGTCGGCCAGACGATCCAGATCGGTAATGGGATCACTAAAGGTCTGGGCGCAGGCGCAAATCCAGAAGTGGGTCGTAACGCTGCGGAAGAAGACCGCGAAGCTTTACGCGCTGCGCTGGACGGGGCAGACATGGTGTTCATCGCTGCTGGTATGGGCGGTGGTACCGGTACGGGTGCTGCTCCTGTTGTTGCCGAAGTAGCTAAAGATTTGGGTATCCTGACCGTTGCCGTCGTGACTAAGCCTTTCAACTTTGAAGGCAAGAAGCGTATGGCTTTCGCGGAGCAGGGTATCGCCGAGCTGTCTAAGCACGTTGACTCCTTGATCACCATCCCGAATGACAAACTGCTGAAAGTGCTGGGACGCGGCATTTCTCTGCTTGACGCATTTGGTGCGGCAAACGACGTACTGAAAGGCGCCGTGCAGGGTATTGCCGAGCTGATTACTCGTCCGGGCCTGATGAACGTTGACTTCGCGGACGTGCGTACGGTTATGTCCGAAATGGGCTACGCCATGATGGGCTCCGGCGTTGCCAGCGGCGAAGACCGTGCTGAAGAAGCGGCAGAAATGGCTATCTCCAGCCCGCTGCTGGAAGATATCGACCTGTCTGGCGCTCGTGGCGTGTTGGTTAACATCACCGCTGGCTTCGACCTGCGTCTGGATGAGTTCGAAACCGTGGGTAACACCATTCGTGCGTTCGCATCTGACAACGCAACTGTGGTTATCGGTACTTCTCTGGATCCAGAGATGAACGACGAACTGCGCGTAACTGTTGTTGCTACTGGGATCGGCATGGACAAACGTCCTGAGATTACCCTGGTGACTAACAAGCAGGTACAGCAGCCAGTGATGGATCGCTACCAGCAGCACGGTATGGCTCCGCTGACGCAAGAGCAAAAGCCGGCCGCTAAAGTGGTGAACGACAACACACCGCAGACGGCGAAAGAGCCTGATTATCTGGATATTCCAGCTTTCCTGCGTAAGCAAGCTGATTAAGAATAAACCGGAAGTTGGGAATATTCGCTCTTTGTGCTAAACTGGCCTGCCGTTAGTGATATACACTCTCGGCTAGCTTAGTAATTTGGCGGGATTATACGATGATCAAACAAAGGACACTTAAACGTATCGTTCAGGCGACTGGCGTCGGTTTACATACCGGCAAAAAAGTCACACTGACGCTGCGCCCTGCGCCGGCAAATACCGGGGTCATCTATCGTCGCACCGACTTGAATCCTCCGGTAGATTTTCCGGCTGATGCCAAATCCGTGCGGGATACCATGCTCTGTACTTGTCTGGTCAACGAGCATGATGTACGGATTTCTACCGTAGAGCACCTCAACGCTGCCCTGGCAGGGCTGGGTATCGACAACATCATTGTTGAAGTCGATGCGCCAGAAATTCCTATTATGGACGGCAGTGCGGCGCCGTTTGTCTATCTGCTGCTTGATGCAGGGATTGACGAACTGAACTCGGCCAAGAAATTTATACGTCTGAAAGAGACGGTTCGCGTGGAAGATGGCGATAAATGGGCTGAAATGTCACCGTTTAATGGTTTCTCGTTGGACTTTACCATCGACTTCAACCATCCGGCGATTGATGCAAGCACCCAGCGCTACACCATGAACTTCTCTGCTGAAGCATTTATGCGTCAGATTAGCCGTGCGCGTACCTTCGGTTTTATGCGTGATATCGAATATCTGCAGTCCCGCGGCCTGTGCCTGGGTGGCAGCTTCGATTGTGCCATCGTTGTTGACGATTATCGCGTATTGAACGAAGACGGCCTGCGTTTTGAAGATGAATTCGTTCGTCACAAAATGCTGGATGCTATCGGCGATCTGTTCATGTGTGGCCACAACATTATCGGCGCGTTTACCGCCTATAAGTCTGGTCATGCCCTGAACAACAAACTGCTGCAGGCTGTTTTGGCTAAACAGGAAGCCTGGGAATGGGCGACCTTCGAAGACGAAGCCGAACTTCCGCTGGCGTTTAAAGCACCTAAACTGGTGCTGGCGTAACGCTTAAATTAGCGATTACGACTGGTTTTGCTGGTACCCTCTCCGGCCAGTGAAGCCAGTCGTTCTATTGTTGCTCTTAATTTCTCCGGGCTACGTTTAGCCACCTCTCTCAACGCTTCTGCACTCTGCTTACTCAGTTGACGATTCACTTCGTATTTCTCAGTCTCTGTCTGAGTGGTGTTTTCTTGAACAAATTCCTGCCCTTTTGCCGCCAGCGAAGGATTAATCCTGATGTCGATTGATGTCAATGATGGTAAGATTTGGGCGCGTAATGCACTCAGCAGCGTGGCTTGTTCATAGCGTAAGCGCATCAGCCAGCTGGCATTTGCGGTTTCAAGGACGAGAATGCCCTGACGGAAGTTGGCCACCCGGCACCAGGGATGCAGTGGAGCAGGCAAAATGCTTTTCACTGCCCGGTTAAGACGCAGCAGAGCGACGGCACGTTGCTGTACGTTCTGTAGCATGCTTTCCTGACCGGCTTCGTCAAACAGATTTTCTAAAGATTGCGGGCGACTGTCGCGCATACATTAAGCTCCGGCGGAAAAAGTGATTGGTATTCTAAATCGTTGGCGACAATTTGGCAGACGTTATTTCTGGCCGCATCTCCTGTTGGGGATGGTCGCGGCGAGTTTTGGCATGCCTGCGCTCAACGGTAACACAGAAACCGGCGTGCCCGCTGAAGCTTCCGCCAGCCGTCACGATTCGGCACGGCAGCTGCGTTTCGATAGCCTTGTTCAACTGCAAGAAAGCACTCGCCGTCCTTCCTTTAGTGTGGACTACTGGCACCAGCATGCAATCCGCACCGTTATCCGTCATCTTTCCTTTGCTATGGCACCTCAGGCTTTGCCTGTGGCACAGGAAAGCGTGCCGCTTCAGGCACAGCACCTTGCCCTGCTGGACACGCTTAGCGCGCTGTTAACGCAGGAAAGTAAACCTCCCGTTATTGTTCGCCAGACTGCGTTTAGGGCATCTCCTGTAGGAGACGTTTTCAGTACCGTGGCGTGGATCCGTCAGGTACAGGGCATCCGCGCAGGCCCGCTTTGCCTCAGCTAATTCATCTTCCAAACTAACAACAATTTATTGACCGTACTGACGGCAGGCGTTTGAGAATTTATTATGCTAATCAAATTATTAACTAAAGTTTTCGGTAGTCGTAACGATCGTACACTGCGCCGTATGCGCAAAGTGGTTTCCGTGATCAACAGCATGGAACCGCAGATGGAAAAGCTCACGGATGATGAGCTGAAGGCTAAAACCGGTGAGTTCCGCGCGCGTCTGGAAAAAGGTGAAGTGCTGGAAACGCTAATCCCGGAAGCTTTCGCTGTTGTTCGTGAAGCAAGTAAGCGCGTCTTCGGCATGCGTCACTTCGACGTGCAGCTGCTGGGCGGTATGGTCCTGAACGATCGCTGCATCGCGGAAATGCGTACTGGGGAAGGTAAAACCCTGACGGCAACGCTGCCAGCTTATCTGAACGCACTGAGCGGCAAAGGTGTGCACGTTGTTACCGTGAACGACTACCTGGCCCAGCGTGACGCCGAAAACAACCGTCCTCTGTTTGAATATCTGGGGCTGAGCGTAGGTATCAACCTACCAGGCATGCCAGCGCCTGCTAAGCGTGAAGCTTACGCAGCAGACATCACCTACGGTACCAACAACGAATACGGTTTCGACTACCTCCGCGACAATATGGCTTTCAGCCCTGAAGAGCGCGTGCAGCGCAAGCTTCACTATGCGCTGGTGGATGAAGTTGACTCCATCCTGATCGACGAAGCGCGTACGCCGCTGATCATCTCCGGCCCTGCGGAAGACAGCTCTGAGCTGTACAAACGCGTGAACAAAATCATTCCGCACCTGATGCGTCAGGAAAAAGAAGACTCTGACACCTTCCAGGGTGAAGGCCACTTCTCCGTGGATGAAAAATCTCGCCAGGTTAACCTGACCGAACGTGGTCTGGTGCTGATTGAAGAGCTGCTTGTGCAAGAAGGCATGATGGAAGAGGGCGAGTCGCTGTACTCACCAGCCAACATCATGCTGATGCATCATGTGACCGCGGCACTTCGCGCCCATGCGCTGTTCACCCGCGACGTTGACTACATCGTTAAAGATGGCGAAGTCATCATCGTTGATGAACACACGGGCCGTACTATGCAGGGGCGTCGTTGGTCAGATGGTCTTCACCAGGCCGTTGAGGCAAAAGAAGGCGTCGAAATTCAGAATGAAAACCAGACGCTGGCGTCCATCACCTTCCAGAACTACTTCCGTCTTTACGAGAAGCTGGCAGGGATGACCGGTACTGCAGACACCGAAGCGTTTGAATTTAGCTCTATTTATAAGCTCGACACCATCGTTGTGCCGACCAACCGCCCAATGATCCGTAAAGATATGCCGGATCTGGTCTACATGACCGAACTGGATAAAATTGGCGCGATTATCGAAGACATTAAAGAGCGTACCGCGAACGGCCAGCCTGTGCTGGTGGGGACCATCTCCATTGAGAAATCTGAAGTGGTTTCCAATGAGTTGACCAAGGCCGGTATCAAACACAATGTTCTGAATGCCAAGTTCCACGCCAACGAAGCGGCTATCGTTGCTCAGGCGGGTTACCCAGCCGCGGTAACTATCGCGACTAACATGGCGGGTCGTGGTACGGATATCGTGTTGGGCGGGAGCTGGCAGGAAGAGATTGCTGAGCTGGATGAGCCAACGCCAGAGCAAATTGCTCAGATCAAAGCGGACTGGAAAGTTCGCCACGATGCGGTACTGGCTTCAGGTGGTCTGCATATCATCGGCACCGAGCGTCATGAATCCCGCCGTATCGATAACCAGCTGCGTGGCCGTTCTGGCCGTCAGGGTGATGCCGGTTCTTCCCGCTTCTACCTGTCGATGGAAGATGCCCTGATGCGTATCTTCGCCTCGGATCGCGTATCCAATATGATGCGTAAACTGGGTATGAAGCCGGGCGAAGCCATTGAACACCCTTGGGTAACCAAGGCGATTGCCAACGCACAGCGTAAAGTCGAAAGCCGTAACTTTGATATTCGTAAGCAGCTGCTGGAATACGATGACGTCGCAAACGATCAGCGCCGCGCTATTTATACCCAGCGTAATGAGCTGCTCGACGTTACCGACGTGAGCGAAACCATCGCCAGCATTCGTGAAGACGTCTTCAAAGTCACCATCGATGCGCATATTCCGCCTCAGTCTCTGGAAGAAATGTGGGATGTAGAAGGTCTGGAAGAACGCCTGAAAAACGACTTTGATCTCGAGATGCCAATCAAAGAGTGGCTGGACAAAGAACCTGAGCTGCACGAAGAAACGCTGCGTGAGCGTATTCTGCAGACGGCGATTGAGCTTTATCAACGTAAAGAAGAAGTCGTCGGTGCAGAAATGATGCGCCACTTCGAAAAAGGCGTGATGCTGCAAACGCTGGATTCCCTGTGGAAAGAGCATCTGGCCGCAATGGATTACCTGCGTCAGGGGATCCACCTGCGCGGTTATGCGCAGAAAGATCCGAAGCAGGAATACAAGCGTGAATCCTTCTCTATGTTTGCCGCGATGCTGGAGTCACTGAAATATGAAGTGATCAGCACCCTGAGCAAAGTCCAGGTCCGCCTGCCGGAAGAAGTTGAAGCGATGGAACAACAGCGTCGTGAAGAAGCCGAGCGTCTGGCACGTATGCAGCAGCTTAGTCATGTGGATGATGAAACTCAGGCCGCACAGGCGCTGGCAGCAGAAACTGGCGATCGTAAAGTGGGTCGGAACGATCCTTGCCCTTGCGGTTCCGGTAAGAAATACAAACAGTGCCATGGCCGTCTGAGCTAAGGTCTGACAAAATCGAAAAGGCGCAGCTTGCTGCGCCTTTTTTACGCATGGAGTTTGAGAGTATGAAGCAACTGCAAATCGCTGTCGGCATTATCCGTAATCAACAGGGTGAAATTTTTATCACGCAGCGCGCAGCCGATGCGCACATGGCGAATAAATGGGAATTTCCCGGCGGGAAGATTGAGGCAGGTGAATCCCCGGAACAGGCCGTTATCCGGGAATTACAGGAAGAAACCGGTATTGTGGTGCAAAGTGCCAGCCTGTTTGAAACCCTGGAGTACCAGTTCCCGGATCGTCATATTTCCCTGTGGTTCTATCTGATAGAAAGTTGGGAAGGTGAACCCTGGGGCAAAGAAGGGCAACCCGGGCGTTGGGTTGCTCAAGGGGAACTCATCGCCGACGAGTTTCCGCCAGCCAATGAGCCCGTCATTTTAAAGCTGCTAAACGATTAGCGTTCCTGGTCTTCGCTCCAGCCTTCGCTTTCAGAGAGGTCGCCGCTGCTGGGAATACGTTTTTCCTCAGCGGCCCACTCGCCCAGGTCGATAAGCTGGCAGCGCTTGCTGCAAAATGGTCGGTATGGGCTGCTTTCGTTCCAGATAACCGCTTTGCCGCAGCCAGGACAATTAACGATGGTTTCTTCGTTCATGTTGTTTCCTTAGCAACAGGCCAGCTCAAAGTCGAGGCGTTCAGGCACCAGGCCATTCTCTGAATCCAGCGGCATAAAACGAATCGCAAAGCGGCTTTTGTGGCCGGAAATCTGTGGATAAAGCTGATCGCCGAGAGTGAGATGAAGACGAAGCAGGTCGGCATCGTCGCCATTGTCCTGGTAGAATCCATTGAGGCTGGTTTGTTTCCGGAATGGCGCAGAATTGCGGATGATGTCCAGCAGAAGATCGAGCGACTGTTTCACTGGTTCGAGACTGTTTAGCCAAAAATGAACCTGAGCATCGCGTTGTTCCTGCGGCAGATAAAGCCAAATGTGCAGGGTAGGCAGGTCGAAGCTACAGCAGCCGCCTGGGATGCTAAGCCGTTGGCGTACCAGCGCAATAAGGCGATCTTCTCGCAGAATTTGCCCGATGCGCGGCGCGGCCATCAACACGCTGCCGCAGCTCTCCAACTGGCTTCGCAGCGAGTCGATGCGCTGCATATCAACCCCCGGGACTTCTGACCAGCTCAGCAGTTTACGCTGCTGACGGCTTATCTCTTTGAGAATATCGGTGCGAATTTCGCCCCTTTCAAACACATCCAGTAAGTCACCGACGTTACGAAAAAAATGCAGCGCCTTTGCGCTGTCATTGATAGGAAGTGCTGACTGCATCTGTTGGATCAAAAACTCAATACGCAGCCATGTGCGCATTTTCTCATTCAATGGGTGTTCGAAAAGAACATGAGTGTTCATCATTCTGCTTCCTGTTGTGCGGCCAGACTAGCCAGTTTCAGGTACTGGCGATGCAGGCGGTCAACATGCACGACAACGTCCTGGGGACTGCCGTCATTATTAATTACATCATCTGCCACGGCGAGGCGAGCTTCCCGGGACGCCTGAGCGTCCAGAATCTGCTGGGCGTGTTCGCGGGAAACATTGTCCCGCAGCATAGTACGCGCAATCTGGGTCTCGGGGGAAACATCCACCACTAAAATCCGGTCCGCCTTTTGTTGCAGATTGTTTTCTACCAGCAGAGGGACTACCCACAACACGTAAGGTGAGGTAGCACGAGCAATCTCATCACGAGTTTGCTGCTGGATAATAGGATGTAGCAGGTTATTAACCCATTGCTTTTGCTGCGGGGAGCTGAAGATCGTTTCTCTCAACGCTCGACGGTTTAAAGAACCATCTTCCAGAAGGATCTTTGGGCCAAAATGTTGAGAAATGAGAGCTAACGCACGTTGGCCTGGCTCAACAACCTGACGGGCAATTACATCTGCATCTATGACGGTGACTCCAGCGCGGGAAAAGGCTTCGGCGATGGTACTTTTACCACTGCCAATGCCGCCCGTAAGTGCAACCGTGTAAACCATAAATAACCGATCCTGATGCTATATTTATCAATAAGATAAAAAGTCTTTGGTGGCGTGATTTTAGGTGATTTTGTATCACGTAAAAATCGGGTATTCGCCGTCTGCGGGCTTTTTACCGTTTACCAGGTAAATTTAAACGATTGTAGCGTAAAAAAGTCGGTTTTCGCAGTCTTGCGGAGTCATTATTACTGCGTATGATAGCGTCACTGGAGTTGGCTGTTGTTTGCTCGTTTTACTTTAAGCCACAGGTACGTTTTCCGTGCTTGCTCACCCCAGTGTCTGATTTCTGTATATCTGGGGTCCGGGCTTGCCGTTGTTCTCTGTCTTGAGTAATGAAGAGCCTACCGCCGATCGCGTTCATCGCCATTCGACCCAGGGATCTGCATCATGCGTATTGAAGAAGATTTGAAGTTAGGTTTTAAAGACGTTTTAATTCGCCCAAAACGCTCCACCCTCAAAAGCCGTTCAGACGTTGAGCTGGAACGTCAATTCACATTCAAGCATTCCGGTATCACCTGGTCTGGCGTCCCTATTATTGCTGCGAATATGGACACCGTAGGCACTTTCGCGATGGCGCAGGCGCTGGCCTCATTCGATATTCTTACCGCCGTGCACAAACACTACTCTGTAGAAGAGTGGAGCAACTTTATTCATTCCGTGCCTGAAAACCTGTTGCGCCATATCATGGTCTCAACCGGCACTTCTGATGCAGATTTTGCCAAAACTAAGCAGATTCTGGCTCTGACTCCTGCACTGAAATTTATCTGCATCGACGTGGCGAACGGCTACTCTGAGCACTTCACCCAGTTCGTCAGCAAAGCCCGCGAAGCATGGCCTGATAAAGTTATCTGTGCGGGTAATGTGGTTACCGGTGAAATGTGTGAAGAGCTGATCTTGTCAGGGGCCGATATCGTGAAAGTGGGCATTGGCCCAGGCTCTGTATGCACCACGCGCGTTAAAACCGGCGTGGGCTACCCTCAGCTTTCCGCCGTCATTGAATGTGCTGATGCAGCTCACGGCCTAGGCGGCCAGATCGTCAGCGACGGTGGCTGTACTGTGCCGGGCGATGTAGCTAAAGCCTTTGGTGGTGGAGCTGACTTCGTTATGCTGGGCGGTATGCTGGCAGGGCATGAAGAAAGCGGTGGTACCGTTGTTGAGCAGGATGGCGAGAAGTTTATGTTGTTCTACGGCATGAGCTCCGAGTCTGCCATGACCCGCCACGTAGGCGGTGTTGCGCAGTACCGCGCTGCAGAAGGCAAAACCGTTAAGCTGCCTCTGCGCGGGCCGGTGGAAAATACCGCTCGCGATATCCTTGGCGGCCTGCGTTCTGCCTGTACCTATGTAGGTGCCTCTCGCCTTAAAGAGCTGACTAAACGCACAACTTTCATCCGCGTAGCGGAACAGGAAAACCGCGTTTTCAATAGCCTCTGATGAGCATCGATGACGCAGCTCAGGCTGCGTCATCCTCCTCCCATGGCATCCCCCATCTGGAAAATAGGTAGATACATGGCTATCACCAGCGTGCCAATGATCAAGCCAATGACCAGCATCATGACTGGCTCCAGCGTGGCGGCAAGATTTTCAGCCAGCTCCTGCGTTTTCTCATAATGCCAGCGCGCCAGGCGCTCAAGCATCAGATCCAGAGAACCGGATTCTTCACCAATTCGAACCAACTGTTGGCAAAGTGGTGTGAAATACCCCGACTGCTCCAACGCCTGCCAGAGGGGCTTTCCCTCGGAAACCCGATCGCGTACATCAGTAATTTGCCGTTGCCAGAACGTCTGGGTCAGCGTTTTTTCAACCGCTTCAAGACCCTGTAACAAGGGGACGCCAGAGTGCTGAGACAGCGTTAGTACGGTAAATATCTGGCTGAGTAGCTGGCCTCGCCTCAAGGGAGCAATGACCGGTACTTTTAACAGCAGTAATTGTTCTTTTTCTCGAATGACGGGTTGGGTGCGGCGAAGCCACCAACCTATAACGGCTAAGAGCATAGCGGTTAAAATCCACCATCCTCCTTGAGACGTTGCCCACTCTGAAAGACTCATAACGGCCTGGGTGATCGCGGGCAGAGGCGCGTTAAAAGAACGATAGATATTGGCAAACTCAGGCAGAACAAACCCAACCATGCCTGCGGTTACCAGCAGTGCAACAATCAAAATAAAGAGCGGATAACGCAGGGCTTTCACGACCTTTTTGCTGAGTTGGTAGTGTTGTTCTTGTTGTTCTGCCAGCCGCTGGCAGCACTCTGCAAGCCTTCCCGTCAGCTCTCCGGTATGCAGTAATGCAATAAACAGGGGCGGGAAGATATGGGGCCATTGCTTAAGCGCTTCGGAAAACGGTATGCCCTGCGCTACCTGTCGTTCTATGTGCTGTAATAATGCCGACCATGCAGGTTTGGGATGCTGGCGGGCTATGAGCAACAGCGCGTCAGTTAAGGCGATACCGGCATGGATCAGCGCTGCAAGTTGCCGGACAAAGTCAATTTTGTGCTGAATATGCCAACAGGATCTCCCTGACAGCGATGATTTTTTAACGGACAGGAGCTGAAGCTGCTGCTGAGCAAGCTCCTCCTCAAGAGAAGCGCGCTCGCCGGCAAGTGATTCACCATTTTTTAATTGGCCTTCGTGGTCTATGGCTTCCCATCGCCAAAGCAGAGGTTTAGGCATGTGGCATACCCAGCACGCGGTAAACCTCTTCCAGCGTCGTATGGCCTTGTGCTACGGCAACGCAGCCATTTTCGAAAAGCGTACTCATCCCTTGCTCTCTGGCGAGACTTTCAATGTTACTTGCGGATTTGCCTTGCGTGATGGCTTGTCTTAGAGCGGCGGATAGCGGCAGGATTTCAAATAACGCTGTTCGCCCATAATATCCTCCGTAGCAACGTTCACATCCTGTCGGATGCCAATTGGGCAGCGCGGAAGGCCAAATGTGTCCAGGTAATGTTATGGCTGGTTCGTGGTGTGTTTTGCAGTGAGGGCAAAGCTTTCTCACCAGCCTTTGAGCCACGATGATATTCAAGGCAGATGCGATCATCCAGCGAGGAATGGCCATTTGCTCCAGGCGGACAAGCGTTTCAACGGTGGAGTTGGTGTGCAATGTCGATAAAACCAGGTGCCCGGTCTGGGCAGCTTTGATGGCAATTTCTGCTGTTTCACCATCCCTGATTTCACCGACCATAATGACGTCTGGATCCTGCCTCAGTAATGCGCGTAGGACGTGCTGAAAGGTGAGACCAGCCTTAGGGTTTATCTGCGTCTGGTTCAGCCCTTCCTGAGGAATTTCTATGGGATCTTCTACGCTGCAGACGTTGATACCCGGTTGGTTAAGCGCCGCCAGGGCGCTATACAGCGTAATGGTTTTTCCGCTCCCTGTAGGACCGGTTACCAGAATCATCCCCTGCGGGGCCTGGAGTGATTGCTGAAGTTGTTTTTTTTCATCCTCTGACATCCCCAGAGAATGAATGTCCATATGCTGTTTGCCCTGCTGAAGAAGCCGTAAAACGACCTTCTCGCCGTATCGACAAGGCAGGGTCGAGACGCGAAATGACGCTTTCACCTCCTCGGCGAGGTAGTCCATTTGTCCGTCCTGAGGCAGCCGCTTTTCCGCGATATCCAGGTTAGCCAGAATTTTGAGCCTTGCTGTGACGGGCGCGGCCATTGCCTGAGGCAGTAGCGGTTGACATTGCAGCACGCCATCAATGCGAAGCCGAATTCGATAGGCATTTTCGAAGGGCTCAAAATGGATATCGGATGCACGCTGCTGTACGGCGGTGGCAAGTGTTGTATTCAAAAGTGCGACCGCTGAACTGCTGCGGTCGTGCTCCGAAGGCTGAGAGGGCTCCAGCGTTTGCCATTTCTCGAGCCGTTCAATGGGCCAGCTCTCTACATCAATGTGTTTATCACAAAGAAAGCGGAGCGCCTCGTACATTTGCTCGTTTGGGGCTTCAACAGCAGCAATTCGTACCGCGTCAGGCGTTTCCTCTATCAGTATGGCGTTGTAGTGCTGGCATAGGGCGTTAAGCTGTTCTTTTGTGCTCATTTGCCAGCCCCCGCTTGCGCTTCGTTAAAACGGAATACGTCTTCACAGGCTTGTTTCAGCGGCGAGCCGTTTTCCGCAGTGCAGACCCTTGCCCAGCCGGTTACGCCGTTAGCGTCACTCCACTGAGGGGTGAACGTAACCGCCAGCCCGTTCAGGGATTCCTGGCCGTTGAGCGTCACAATCCCGCTGGCAACGCTCATTGAACTGATGTAGCGCGTCGTTTTGGTTTCAGCGATGCCGTTACTGCCGGCATTGCAACCGGAGATCCCTCCACGCTCGATGGCACAAAGTTCGACGGCGGTACGATAGGGCAGGAAGGTTTGCAGCATATCGGTCAAGGCTGCTTTACGAAGGTAGTTTTGATATCCAGGAATGCCGATGGCGCTCAGAATGGCGATGATGCCTATCACCACCATAAGCTCAATTAGCGTAAATCCTTTTTGCTTGTTCATCTGTCGCTCCTTTTGGTTAGAGAGCAACACTGTGCTGAACAGGCTAAGCAATAGCGAACAGGGAAACGGACATTCGGGAAATGCTTTCCGTGTTAGTTAACGCAGTTGTATGTATCGACAATAAAAATGGAAGTCAGTACGCAAAAAAGCGGGCGCAGTGATGGCTGGCCCGCCGTGGTGTTGCATTAGCGGAAGCGCATAGACAAGTCGAGGGCGCGTATGTGCTTAGTCAGAGCACCTACGGAGATGTAGTCCACGCCGGTATCAGCGAATGTTCTCAGCGTCTCTTTGGTCACGTTGCCAGAGACTTCCAGGCGCGCTTTCCCTTGGGTAAGTGCCACGGCTTCACGCATTTGCTCAACGGTAAAGTTGTCCAGCATGATGATGTCAGCCCCAGCTTTGAGCGCTTGTTCCAATTCACCCAGTGACTCAACTTCCACTTCTACCGGCACGTCAGGGTGCATCCAGAATGCTTTCTCCACTGCCTGACGAATAGAGCCGGAAGCAATAATGTGATTTTCTTTGATCAGGAAAGCATCGGAAAGGCCGAGGCGATGGTTGCTGCCCCCGCCGCATAGCACGGCATATTTCAGCGCGGTGCGCAGGCCCGGAAGTGTTTTACGGGTATCCAGCAACTGCGTTTTAGTGCCCTCAAGCAGCGCCACGTAACTGTGAACTTCGCTGGCTACGCCTGAGAGCGTTTGCACGAAGTTCAGCGCCGTTCTTTCTCCGGTCAAGAGAATACGGGCCGGGCCATTAAGCTCAAAAAGTGGCTGATTGATGGTGACTTCAGCGCCATCTTCGACATGCCATGTCACCGTCACGTCGCCGCCAAGCTGAATAAAGACTTCTTCTACCCAGCGTTTACCGCAAAAAATGCCCTTTTCGCGGGTGATAACAACCGCATGCGACGTGTTTTCTGGGGGTAATAATTGTGCCGTGATGTCGTTGTTTGGGTCGACTTCGCCGCCCAGATCTTCTCGCAGCGCCTGGGCTACGGCGAGAGGGATATCGAGGGTAATTCGTTCGAGCAGCTCGTCACGTCGGTGGTCAGGATTATAACGGCGGGGCGGCATGATTAAACTCCAGAATGAATAAGTTAATATTGTTTCATGCTACTCTGAAGCGACTTCAAGTACCACTCTAAGGAGAACCTCTCATGCAGCTTAAAGACGGCTGGCTGGTGGGGGTAAAACATCTGCCATCCCCGCATTGTGACGGCCGACCGGAAGAGGAAAACCCCTCATTGCTGGTGGTGCACAATATTAGTTTGCCGCCGGGGGAGTTCGGTGGCCCCTGGATTGATGCGTTATTTGCCGGAACGCTCGATCCTGTAGCGCACCCTTACTTTGCCGGTATTTCACATTTGCGCGTGTCTGCCCATTGTCTGATTCGCCGGGACGGCGAAATTGTTCAGTACGTCCCTTTCGATAAACGAGCCTGGCATGCGGGCGTCTCGAGCTATCAGGGAAGAGAAAAGTGCAACGACTTTTCTATCGGTATTGAGCTGGAAGGTACCGATACGCTGGCCTATACCGACGCTCAATATGAACAACTCACAGCCTTAGCTAACTTACTGATTCAACACTATCCTGATATGGCGAAAAACATCACGGGCCACAGCGATATAGCACCTGGTCGGAAGACCGATCCAGGCCCTTCGTTTGACTGGCCGCGCTTTTGGGGTGCGGTTGAAGAGGCAACTGACAAGGAGAGCACATGACCCTGTTTACCCTGCTGTTAGTCCTGATGGGCGAGCGATTGTTCAAAATGGGCGAACACTGGCAGTTAGATCATCGTCTTGAAGTCCTGTTTGGACGGGTTAAGCATTTTTCTCTGTTAAGAACGCTGTTAATGACCGCTGCATTTATGGCCGTGGTTTTCCTGATTCTCCGTGCTTTGCATGGGTTACTATTCAACGTCCCACTGCTGGTGTTCTGGATTGCGCTGGGTGTGCTTTGCATCGGGGCCGGGCAGGTCAGGCTGCATTATCATTCGTATCTTAAAGCCGCCAGCCATGATGATGAACATGCCCGTGATGCAATGGCTGCAGAGCTTACATTGATTCATGGTGTTCCGCCTGAGTGCAGTGAGCGTGAATACCTGCGCGAGCTACAAAACGCGCTGCTGTGGATTAACTTCCGTTTCTATCTTGCGCCGCTGTTTTGGTTTGTGGTGGGCGGAACATGGGGGCCGGTTACGCTCGCAGGGTATGCTTTCCTGCGCGCATGGCAGACATGGCTTGCCCGGCATCATACGGCACACGAGCGCTTGCTCTCGGGAATTGACGGCATTCTTCATATTCTTGACTGGGTGCCCGTGCGTTTGGTGGGTGTCGCTTATGCCCTGTTGGGCCACGGTGAGCGAGCGCTTCCGGCCTGGTTTGCATCCCTTGCAGACAGGCATACCTCTCAATACCAGGTTCTCACACAACTGGCACAGTACTCGCTGGCGAGAGAACCCCATCAGGATAAGATGAAAACACCGAAAGCTGCGGTATCGCTGGCGAAGAAAATTTCATTGGTGATTGTGGTCGTGGTGGCGTTACTGACGATTTACGGCACTTTGGTTTAGGGCCGGAAGGCTGTAAGAAAACGCCCCGCATTGCGGGGCGTTTTCTTTATCAGGCTTTCACTGTCTTCAGGTTTTTCTGCTTCAGGAAATAACCGACGCCCAGAATCGCAATCCACACTGGGATCAGGTAAACCGAGATGGCCATACCCGGGGTTATCAGCATGATGACCAGTACGCCAACCATAAACAGCAGGCAGACCCAGTTTCCTAACGGATAGAACAGGGCAGGGAAGCGGGTTTTCACCCCTTGTTGCTGCTTAGCACGGCGGAATTTCATGTGAGCCAGGCTGATCATCGCCCAGTTGATCACCAGGGCTGAGACAACCAGCGCCATCAGCAGGCCGAAAGCAGATTCCGGTGCCATGTAGTTAATCAGCACGCAAAGGGCGGTAAAGCCTGCGGAAACCAGAATCGTGTTCACCGGTACACCGCGCTTATCGACGCTTTTCAACATCTTCGGCGCGTTCCCCTGCTGTGCCAGGCCGAACAGCATACGGCTGTTGCAGTAAACGCAGCTGTTGTAAACCGACAGGGCGGCGGTGAGCACCACGATATTCAGAGCGTTAGCCACGAAAGTGTCGCCCAGCTCATGGAAGATCAGCACGAACGGACTGGTGTCTGCGGTCACGCGCGTCCACGGCAGCAGGGACAGCAGAATCGCCAGCGAACCCACATAGAAAATCAGAATACGGTAGATAACCTGGTTGGTCGCTTTTGGAATGCTCACTTCTGGGTTGTCTGCCTCTGCGGCGGTAATACCGACCAGCTCAAGCCCGCCGAAGGAGAACATAATGATAGCCATCATCATGACCAGCCCGGTGATGCCGTGCGGCAGAAAGCCACCCTGATCCCAGAGGTTGCTGACGGACGCCTGTGGGCCACCGTTGCCGCTAAAGAGTAACCAGCCGCCGAACAGAATCATGGCGATAACCGCCACCACTTTGATGATAGCGAACCAAAACTCCATCTCACCAAAGACTTTAACGTTAGTTAAGTTGATGGCGTTGATAGCGATGAAGAATACCGCCGCTGTAGCCCAGGTTGGGATCTCCGGCCACCAGAACTGGATGTATTTGCCGACGGCTGTCAGTTCAGCCATGGCGACCAGAACGTAGAGTACCCAGTAGTTCCAGCCTGAAGCGAAGCCCGCGAAACCACCCCAGTACTTGTAAGCAAAATGGCTGAAGGACCCGGCTACCGGCTCCTCAACAACCATTTCACCCAGCTGGCGCATAATTAAAAATGCGATAAACCCGGCGATAGCATAGCCGAGAATAATTGCCGGACCTGCGGACTGGATGACGGATGCGCTGCCCAGAAACAGGCCCGTCCCGATAGCTCCACCCAGCGCGATAAGCTGAATGTGGCGGTTTTTAAGACCGCGCTTCAGCGTGTCGCCGTGCTGTTGACCTTCCATCATGTAACCTCGTAGTGGTTAATGTCTGCGCTACATTG
Organism: Cedecea sp. Ae19-4; assembly: GCF_059801165.1. Lineage (NCBI taxonomy): Bacteria > Pseudomonadati > Pseudomonadota > Gammaproteobacteria > Enterobacterales > Enterobacteriaceae > Cedecea > Cedecea sp. Ae19-4. The sequence goes on from NZ_JBCHWG010000002.1 coordinate 1,067,287, forward strand.
ACGCGGATGTAATTGTTGTATTCCGTAATGTGTAGTCTTTTTTTTACGGTTATCAATTATGAATTTTGCGGATAGGGCTACCGCATCGCAAAGAATAATGTTAAGCGCAGGCCTTTGCACCTGCTTTCTGCCACTGCTCTGACGAGTTGGGCAAAAAGAAACCATTTGTAAAAAAGAGGGGAGGACAAGGTGAGTCGAGAATACTTCTTGAGCGGCCGTTTTGCGTCACAAAAATGACATACATTCACCGCGTCTTTCGGTTGTTTTTGAAAAATATATCGTTTCATAAACGTTAACTTACCGCTTTGTGGGTAAACGCGAGTTAGTGCCCAAGTTATGGTTTTGAAAATCCCTTCTTTTGTTATTGTTAAAATGTGCCTGCTTTCATGATTTCAATCAAAACCAATATGGACAGAAGGTGAATACTTTGTTACTTTTAGCCTCACGAACGTGAAATTGGTCTTACCAATTGACTCCGGGCTAATGGCAGAGATAGGGAACGATGGCCTACAGCAAAATCCGCCAACCAAAATTATCCGATGTGATAGAGCAGCAGCTGGAGTTTCTCATCCTTGAGGGCACTCTACGCCCGGGCGAAAAACTTCCACCTGAACGCGAACTGGCGAAACAATTTGATGTTTCCCGTCCTTCGCTGCGCGAGGCCATCCAGCGTCTCGAAGCCAAGGGTTTGCTGCTTCGTCGCCAGGGCGGCGGTACTTTTGTCCAGAACAGCCTTTGGCAGAGCCTGAGCGACCCGCTGGTCGAACTGCTCTCAGACCATCCCGAATCCCAGTTTGATCTGCTTGAAACCCGCCATGCGCTTGAAGGTATTGCTGCTTATTACGCGGCGCTGCGCGGAACCGAAGAAGATCTCTCGCGCATTGGTGATTGCCATATTGCCATCCAGCAGGCTCAGGAGTCCGGTGATTTAGACGCCGAAGCCGATGCCGTCATGCAGTATCAAATTGCCGTAACCGAAGCCGCGCATAATGTTGTGCTTCTTCATTTATTGCGCTGCATGGAGCCTATGCTCGAACAGAACGTTCGCCAGAATTTTGAATTGCTCTACGCGCGCCGCGAGATGTTGGCGCAAGTGAGCAGCCATCGCGCCAGCATTTTTGCGGCGATTATGGCTCGCCAGCCGGAGCAGGCGCGAGAAGCGTCGCACCGTCACCTGGCGTTTATTGAGGAAATATTGCTGGATCGCAGCCGTGAGCAGAGCCGTCGTGAGCGCTCTCTCCGTCTCCTTCAGCAACGTAAGGATTAAGCGCCAAACTTTTAGCGCGCGGCAACTAAACACAGAACCTGTCTTATTGCGTTCTTTTCTTCAGTTACCCGAATTCATTCGGGCAAGAGCGCAATGGGACAGGTTCCAGATAAATCAACGTATTAGACAGATAAGGAATACCCCCATGTCAGAACGTTTCCCAAATGACGTGGATCCGATTGAAACTCGCGACTGGCTACAGGCGATCGAATCGGTTATCCGTGAAGAAGGTGTTGAGCGTGCACAGTATCTGATCGATCAGCTGCTGTCCGAAGCCAGCAAAGGCGGTGTGAAAGTCGCTGCTTCTGCAGGTGCTCGCAACTATGTGAACACCATTGCCGTTGAAGACGAACCGGAATACCCGGGCAATCTGGATCTGGAACGCCGTATCCGTTCTGCTATCCGCTGGAACGCCATCATGACCGTTCTGCGCGCATCCAAGAAAGATCTGGAACTGGGTGGCCACATGGCATCCTTCCAGTCTTCTGCGACCGTTTACGAAGTGTGCTTCAACCACTTCTTCCGTGCAGCCAACGAGAAAGACGGCGGCGATCTGGTGTACTTCCAGGGCCACATCTCTCCGGGCATCTATGCACGTGCTTTCCTTGAAGGCCGCCTGACCGAAGAGCAGATGAACAATTTCCGTCAGGAAGTTCACGGTAAAGGTCTGTCTTCTTATCCGCACCCTAAACTGATGCCAGAATTCTGGCAGTTCCCGACCGTTTCCATGGGTCTGGGCCCAATCGGTGCGATCTACCAGGCTAAATTCCTGAAATATCTGGAACACCGTGGCCTGAAAGACACCTCTGAGCAAACCGTTTACGCCTTCCTGGGCGACGGTGAAATGGATGAGCCAGAATCTAAAGGCGCGATCACCATCGCGACCCGTGAGAAGCTGGACAACCTGTGCTTCATCATCAACTGTAACCTGCAGCGTCTGGATGGTCCGGTCACCGGTAACGGCAAGATCATCAACGAACTGGAAGGCATCTTCAGCGGTGCTGGCTGGAACGTTATCAAAGTGATGTGGGGCGGTCGTTGGGATGAGCTGCTGCGTAAAGATACCAGCGGTAAACTGATCCAACTGATGAACGAAACCGTTGACGGTGACTACCAGACCTTCAAATCCAAAGACGGTGCCTACGTTCGTGAGCACTTCTTCGGCAAATACCCTGAAACCGCAGCGCTGGTTGCAGACTGGACTGATGAGCAGATCTGGGCCCTGAACCGCGGTGGTCACGATCCGAAGAAAGTCTACGCTGCACTGAAAAAAGCGCAGGAAACCAAAGGTAAAGCGACCGTTATCCTGGCCCACACCATCAAAGGTTACGGCATGGGCGATACCGCAGAAGGTAAAAACATCGCTCACCAGGTGAAGAAAATGAACATGGACGGCGTGCGTTACATCCGCGACCGTTTCAACGTGCCAGTGACCGATGAGCAGGTAGAAAACCTGTCTTACATCACCTTCCCAGAAGGCACTGAAGAGCACAAGTACCTGCACGAACGTCGTCAGGCGCTGAAAGGCTACCTGCCTGCTCGTCAGCCTAACTTCTCCGAAAAACTGGAACTGCCTGCGCTGGAAGACTTCTCTCAGCTGCTGGAAGAGCAGAACAAAGAGATCTCCACCACCATCGCCTTCGTTCGTGCCCTGAACGTGATGCTGAAGAACCCGTCTATCAAAGACCGTCTGGTTCCAATCATCGCCGATGAAGCGCGTACCTTTGGTATGGAAGGTCTGTTCCGTCAGATCGGTATCTACAGCCCGAACGGCCAGCAGTACACCCCGCAGGACCGCGAGCAGGTTGCATACTACAAAGAAGACGAGAAAGGCCAGATTCTGCAGGAAGGGATCAACGAACTGGGTGCTGGCGCATCCTGGCTGGCGGCTGCGACGTCTTACAGCACCAACAACCTGCCGATGATTCCGTTCTACATCTACTACTCGATGTTCGGTTTCCAGCGTATCGGTGACCTGTGCTGGCAGGCTGGCGACCAACAGGCTCGCGGCTTCCTGGTCGGCGGGACTTCCGGTCGTACTACGCTGAACGGTGAAGGTCTGCAGCACGAAGATGGCCACAGCCACATTCAGTCTCTGACTATTCCTAACTGTATCTCTTACGATCCGTCTTACGCGTACGAAGTGGCTGTCATCATGCACGACGGTCTGACCCGTATGTACGGTGAAGCACAAGAGAACATTTATTACTACATCACCACCCTGAACGAAAACTACCACATGCCGGCTATGCCAGCAGGCGCCGAGGAAGGTATCCGTAAAGGTATCTACAAACTCGAAACCGTTGCAGGTAGCAAAGGTAAAGTTCAGCTGCTGGGCTCCGGTTCTATCCTGCGTCACGTGCGTGAAGCAGCACAGATCCTGGCGAACGACTACGGCGTGGGCTCTGACGTGTACAGCGTAACCTCCTTCACCGAACTGGCTCGTGATGGCCAGGATTGTGAGCGCTGGAACATGCTGCACCCAATGGAAACTCCGCGCGTACCTTACATCGCTCAGGTGATGAACGACGCTCCGGCGGTTGCTTCTACTGACTATATGAAACTGTTCGCTGAGCAGGTTCGTACTTACGTACCAGCTGATGATTATCGCGTACTGGGCACCGACGGCTTCGGTCGTTCTGACAGCCGCGAAAACCTGCGTCACCACTTCGAAGTTGATGCTTCTTACGTGGTCGTAGCAGCCCTGGGCGAACTGGCTAAACGTGGCGAAATCGATAAGAAAGTGGTTGCTGACGCAATTACTAAATTCAACATCGATGCAGAAAAAGTTAACCCGCGTCTGGCGTAAGAGGTAAAGAGACAATGGCTATCGAAATCAAAGTACCAGACATCGGCGCTGATGAAGTTGAAATCACCGAGATTCTGGTCAAAGTTGGCGACAAAGTTGAAGCTGAACAGTCGCTGATCACTGTAGAAGGCGATAAAGCCTCTATGGAAGTTCCGTCTCCACAGGCTGGCGTCGTGAAAGAGATCAAAGTCTCTGTCGGCGACAAAACCGAGACCGGCAAACTGATCATGATTTTCGATTCCGCCGAAGGTGCAGCAGCCGCTGCACCTGCTAAGGCAGAAGAGAAGAAAGAAGCCGCTCCGGCCGCAGCACCTGCTGCCGCGAGCGCAAAAGACGTTAACGTGCCAGACATCGGCGGTGACGAAGTAGAAGTTACCGAGATCATGGTGAAAGTGGGCGACACCGTTGCCGCTGAACAGTCTCTGATCACCGTAGAAGGCGACAAAGCTTCTATGGAAGTCCCTGCGCCGTTCGCGGGCGTGGTGAAAGAGATCAAAATCAGCACCGGCGACAAAGTGTCTACCGGCTCTCTGATCATGGTCTTCGAAGTGGCGGGTGCCGCACCTGCTGCCGCTCCAGCACAGGCTGCTGCTCCGGCTGCTGCCGCAGCACCTGCGGCTTCCGGCTCTAAAGAAGTTAACGTCCCGGACATCGGCGGTGATGAAGTTGAAGTCACTGAAGTGATGGTGAAAGTGGGCGACAAAGTTGCCGCTGAGCAGTCACTGATCACCGTAGAAGGCGACAAAGCTTCCATGGAAGTGCCTGCACCATTCGCCGGTACCGTGAAAGAAATCAAAATCAGCACCGGCGACAAAGTGTCCACCGGCTCCCTGATCATGGTCTTCGAAGTAGAAGGCGCTGCACCTGCTGCGGCTCCAACTGCTGCTGCACCAGCTCCAGCCGCTGCGGCACCAGCCCCGGCAGCCAAAGCCGCTGCACCTGCTGCTAAAGCAGAAGGTAAATCTGAATTCGCTGAAAACGACGCGTACGTTCATGCGACTCCGCTGATCCGCCGTCTGGCTCGCGAGTTCGGTGTTAACCTGGCGAAAGTGAAAGGCACCGGCCGTAAAGGTCGTATCCTGCGTGAAGACGTTCAGGCTTACGTGAAAGACGCTGTTAAACGCGCTGAAGCAGCTCCGGCTGCGACCGGCGGTGGTCTGCCAGGCATGCTGCCATGGCCGAAAGTTGACTTCAGCAAGTTCGGCGAAATCGAAGAAGTGGAAATGGGCCGCATCCAGAAAATCTCTGGTGCTAACCTGAGCCGTAACTGGGTGATGATCCCGCACGTTACCCACTTCGACAAAACCGATATCACCGATCTGGAAGCGTTCCGTAAGCAGCAGAACGACGAAGCCGCTAAGCGTAAGCTGGACGTGAAGTTCACTCCTGTAGTGTTCATCATGAAAGCCGTTGCGGCCGCGCTGGAGCAGATGCCTCGCTTCAACAGCTCCCTGTCCGAAGATGGCCAGAAGCTGACGCTGAAAAAATACATCAACATCGGTGTGGCGGTTGATACCCCGAATGGTCTGGTTGTTCCAGTCTTCAAAGACGTGAACAAGAAGAGCATCACTGAGCTGTCTCGCGAACTGATGGCTATCTCCAAGAAAGCTCGCGACGGCAAGCTGACCGCTGGCGAAATGCAGGGCGGCTGCTTCACCATCTCCAGCCTGGGCGGTATCGGGACTACTCACTTCGCGCCGATCGTTAACGCGCCAGAAGTGGCTATCCTGGGTGTCTCCAAGTCTGCGATGGAGCCAGTCTGGAACGGTAAAGAGTTCACGCCGCGTCTGATGATGCCGATGTCTCTTTCCTTCGACCACCGCGTCATCGACGGCGCTGATGGAGCTCGCTTCATCACCATCATCAACAACATGTTGTCTGATATTCGCCGCCTGGTGATGTAATTGAAAGGCCGGCCAATCGGCCGGCTTTTTTCTGGTAATCTCATGGTGTTTGTGAGGTTATTGGCGAAAGCGACAATTCGTGAGCCGTTTGTTGTTTCAAAATTGTTAACAATTTTGTAAACTGCGGGCGGATAGAACGACCCGGTGGACGACGGGTATAAATTAAGAGGTCATGATGAGCACAGAAATCAAAACTCAGGTCGTAGTACTTGGGGCAGGCCCGGCAGGTTACTCCGCAGCATTCCGCGCCGCGGATTTAGGTCTGGAAACCGTCATCGTAGAGCGTTACAGCACCCTTGGTGGTGTTTGTCTGAACGTCGGCTGTATCCCTTCTAAAGCGCTGCTGCACGTTGCTAAAGTTATCGAAGAAGCAAAAGCACTGGCCGAACACGGCATCGTTTTCGGTGAGCCGAAAACCGATATCGACAAAATTCGTACCTGGAAAGAGAAAGTTATCACTCAGCTGACCGGCGGCCTGGCGGGTATGGCCAAAGGCCGTAAAGTGAAAGTGGTAAACGGTCTGGGTAAATTCACCGGGGCTAACACCCTGGAAGTGGAAGGCGAAAACGGTAAAACCGTGATCAACTTCGACAACGCTATCATCGCGGCGGGTTCCCGTCCGATCGAGCTGCCGTTCATTCCTCATGAAGATCCACGCGTGTGGGATTCCACGGATGCGCTGGAGCTGAAATCCGTACCTAAACGCCTGCTGGTAATGGGCGGCGGTATCATCGGCCTGGAAATGGGCACCGTATACCATGCGCTGGGTTCAGACATTGACGTGGTTGAAATGTTCGACCAGGTTATCCCTGCCGCAGACAAAGACATCGTTAAAGTCTTCACCAAGCGCATCAGCAAGAAATTCAACCTGATGCTGGAAACCAAAGTGACTGCCGTTGAAGCGAAAGAAGACGGCATCTATGTTTCCATGGAAGGCAAAAAAGCCCCTGCAGAACCACAGCGTTACGACGCGGTTCTGGTGGCTATCGGCCGCGTGCCTAACGGTAAAAACCTCGATGCAGGCAAAGCCGGCGTTGAAGTTGACGACCGTGGCTTTATCCGCGTTGACAAACAGCTGCGCACCAACGTGCCACACATCTTTGCTATCGGCGACATCGTCGGTCAGCCAATGCTGGCACACAAAGGTGTTCATGAAGGCCACGTTGCCGCAGAAGTTATCGCCGGGATGAAGCACTACTTCGATCCGAAAGTGATCCCATCTATCGCTTACACCGAGCCAGAAGTTGCATGGGTTGGTCTGACTGAGAAAGAAGCGAAAGAGAAAGGCATCAGCTACGAAACCGCCACCTTCCCGTGGGCTGCTTCTGGCCGTGCTATCGCTTCCGATTGCGCAGACGGTATGACCAAGCTTATTTTCGACAAAGAGACTCACCGCGTTATCGGTGGGGCGATTGTCGGGACCAACGGCGGCGAGCTGCTGGGCGAAATCGGTCTGGCTATCGAGATGGGTTGTGACGCAGAAGACATCGCGCTCACCATCCACGCTCACCCGACGCTGCACGAATCCGTTGGCCTGGCGGCTGAAGTCTTCGAAGGCAGCATCACCGACCTGCCAAACGCGAAAGCGAAGAAAAAGTAACTTTCAGCGTCTGATAAAGCGGCCCTTTGGGGCCGTTTTTTTTGCCCGTAAAAGGCCGCCCTTGCGAGCGGCCAGTAGCTTAATTGCCCAGGTTCAAAACGAACTGAACGGTAATGTCTGAAATATTCCAGCCACCCTGGCTCAGCGAAAGCAGTGAACCTAACAACAGAAGCAGCGCGTACAGCAAACGCATTTCCATTGCGTGTATACCCTTTGGGCTACGGCGATTCCTTCTTCACCGGGAAAGGCAGAATCAGGCAAGTGTACAGGACTTACCACGTAGAGCGGTTAAACTGCTCCCGAACCCGATGACTGGCTGCTACACCAGCGAAGCAGGCCATCGTCGAATGTAGGGTAAAAGAGGGGGATCGGATATGGAGATTTTAAGCTTGCAGTGGCTTACATCCTCTTTTAGATGTCAGCTCGCAAAATGAGCAATATGCCTTGCAACCATATACTGATAAGGGCATTATCGTCCTCGTACTGGGCTTGCCACAAAACATTTCCTTTCATCGTGTGCTACCACTTTGTCAGGGCAAACGAACCGCCGAAAGGCGGTTTTTTTGTGTCTGAGGGTCATATCAAAAAGTAATCTATTCCCCCTTAACGATTCAGCAACGTTTTAATGTTGCTTTTTTGTAAACAGATTAACACCCCCTGAAAATCCTGCTATGCTGCCCGACGCGGTACCGGGCATTTACCCTACAAACTGCTGTCTCACAGGAGCGTGAAGAGAGAGATCCGGTGTCGCCAAATGACAATGAGAGCGAGGAGAACCGTCGTGCTAGAAGAATACCGTAAGCACGTAGCTGAACGTGCCGCAGAAGGGATTGTTCCAAAACCCTTAGATGCCACCCAAATGGCCGCACTGGTTGAGCTGCTGAAAACCCCACCAGCAGGTGAAGAAGCATTCCTGTTAGATCTGATTACTAACCGTGTACCGCCGGGCGTTGATGAAGCCGCCTACGTGAAAGCCGGTTTCCTTGCTGCCATTGCCAAAGGCGATGCCACTTCCCCGCTGATCTCCCCTGAAAAAGCCGTTGAACTGCTGGGCACCATGCAGGGTGGCTACAACATTCATCCGCTGATTGACGCGCTGGATAACGAAAAGCTGGCGCCGATTGCCGCCAAAGCGCTGTCCCATACGCTGCTGATGTTTGATAACTTCTACGATGTAGAAGAGAAAGCCAAAGCGGGCAACACCTACGCTCAGCAAGTGCTGAAGTCCTGGTCCGAAGCCGAGTGGTTCCTGTCTCGCCCTAAACTGGCCGAGAAAATCACCGTTACCGTCTTTAAAGTCACCGGTGAAACCAACACCGATGACCTGTCCCCGGCCCCGGACGCATGGTCCCGCCCGGACATCCCGCTGCACGCCCTGGCGATGCTGAAAAACGCCCGCGAAGGCATTGAGCCGGATCAGGCTGGCGTAATTGGCCCTATCAAACAGATCGAAGCGCTGCAGAAGAAAGGTTTCCCTCTGGCCTACGTGGGCGACGTTGTAGGCACCGGTTCTTCCCGTAAATCTGCCACTAACTCCGTGCTGTGGTTCATGGGTGACGATATTCCGAACGTGCCGAACAAGCGCGGCGGCGGCGTTGTGCTGGGCGGCAAAATCGCCCCCATCTTCTTCAACACCATGGAAGATGCTGGCGCACTGCCGATCGAAGTTGACGTTAACGATCTGAATATGGGCGATGTGATCGACATTTACCCGTACAAAGGCGAAGTGCGTAACCACGAAACCAATGCGGTGATCGCTAACTTTGAACTGAAAACTGACGTGCTGCTGGACGAAGTTCGCGCCGGCGGCCGTATTCCGCTGATCATCGGCCGTGGCCTGACCACCAAAGCGCGCGAAGCACTGAGCCTGCCGCATAGCGACGTATTTGTTCAGGCGAAAGACGTTGCCGCTAGCACCCGCGGTTACTCGCTGGCGCAGAAAATGGTTGGCCGCGCCTGTGGGGTGGAAGGTATTCGCCCTGGCGCTTACTGCGAACCGAAAATGACTTCCGTAGGTTCCCAGGACACCACCGGGCCGATGACCCGTGATGAGCTGAAAGACCTTGCCTGCCTTGGTTTCTCTGCGGATCTGGTGATGCAGTCCTTCTGTCACACCGCGGCCTATCCTAAGCCGGTGGACGTGACAACGCACCACACGCTGCCTGACTTCATCATGAACCGTGGCGGCGTGTCTCTGCGCCCGGGCGATGGCGTTATTCACTCATGGCTGAACCGCATGCTGCTGCCGGATACCGTTGGCACCGGCGGTGATTCCCATACCCGTTTCCCAATCGGGATTTCCTTCCCGGCAGGTTCTGGTCTGGTGGCGTTTGCCGCGGCGACCGGTGTTATGCCGCTGGATATGCCTGAGTCCGTGCTGGTTCGCTTTAAAGGCGAAATGCAGCCTGGCATCACTCTGCGTGACCTGGTACATGCGATCCCGCTGTACGCGATCAAACAGGGCCTGCTGACCGTGGAGAAGAAAGGCAAGAAAAACATCTTCTCTGGCCGTATCCTGGAAATCGAAGGTCTGCCGACGCTGAAAGTTGAGCAGGCGTTTGAGCTGACCGATGCTTCCGCAGAGCGTTCTGCCGCAGGGTGCACCATTAAACTGGATCGCGAGCCGATCGAAGAGTACCTGAATTCCAACATCGTGCTGCTGAAGTGGATGATTGCCGAAGGTTACGGTGACCGTCGTACGCTTGAGCGCCGTATTCAGGGCATGGAAAAATGGCTGGCAGATCCGCAGTTGATGGAAGCCGACGCTGATGCAGAATATGCGGCAGTGATCGACATCGATCTGAACGATATCAAAGAGCCAATCCTCTGTGCGCCAAACGACCCGGACGATGCTCGTCTGCTGTCCGACGTGGCCGGGGAGAAGATCGACGAAGTGTTTATCGGTTCCTGCATGACCAACATCGGTCACTTCCGTGCGGCGGGTAAACTGCTGGACAGCCACAAAGGTCAGCTGCCAACTCGCCTGTGGGTGGCGCCGCCAACCCGTATGGACGCGGCTCAGCTGACGGAAGAAGGCTATTACAGCGTGTTCGGTAAGAGCGGGGCTCGTATCGAAATTCCAGGCTGCTCCCTGTGCATGGGTAACCAGGCTCGTGTGGCAGATGGCGCGACGGTCGTGTCGACTTCAACCCGTAACTTCCCGAACCGTTTGGGAACCGGCGCAAATGTCTTCCTGGCGTCTGCTGAGCTGGCGGCCGTGGCTTCCCTGTTGGGTAAACTGCCAACTCCTGACGAATATCAGACCTTCATGACTCAGGTTGATAAAACGGCGGTAGACACTTACCGTTACCTGAACTTTGACCAGCTGTCTCAGTACACCGAGAAAGCGGACGGCGTCATCTTCCAGACCGCCGTTTAAAGGCTAAATACCCTCACTCTGTGCTCTTTCTCCCTGTGGGAGAGGGCCGGGGTGAGGGCGCCAGACCACTCTGCGTTTCTCCTTTTTATTTCTCGTCCTTCTACTCGCCACGCTGTTTTCCCCTGACTTTGCTGCGATAATTAAGCCTATAGGCGTGGGTGAGGATTTCCCCCGCGATGTAGAGGAAACAGCGATGGACTATGAATTTCTGCGTGACATCACCGGTATGGTGAAGGTGCGTATGTCAATGGGGCACGAGGTTGTCGGCCACTGGTTTAATGAGGAAGTGAAGGGTAACCTGGCGCTTCTGGATGAAGTCGAGCAGGCCGTGCTTTCCGTGAAAGGCAGCGAGCGGCAGTGGCAGCGTGCCGGGCACGAATATACGCTGTGGCTGGACGAGGAAGAGGTCATCGTTCGCGCTAACCAGCTGGAAATCTCCGGGGATGAGATGGAAGAGGGAATGAGCTACTACGACGAAGAGAGCCTCTCTTTTTGCGGCGTAGAGGACTTCCTGCAGGTGGTACACGCTTACCGGGAATTCCTGCAGCAGCGTTAACGCGCTGGGGCCGATACCGCCGCCACATTGTTTGGTCTAAGAGCCAATGACCGTGGTTTCACGGTCATTATTTCAGGCCAGGCGGGGAAAGCGTTATTTAACGTAGGCCAGCAGGCTTAAGGAATCGCGCGCCAGAGATTTGCATTTTGTTGCCGTGGGGATGGCAATACCGCTCAAATCTTTGTAGCTGTCTTCACCTAATGCTTTCATGTTCCAGCTATCGTAGTTGCTGAGATCCCATTGATTTTGTTGGGCAAAAAAGACCAGCGCGCGTCGGATCTGGCCGTTAGGGAGGTTTTGGTAGCCACAATCATTTTTTAAGAACACAAATACCGCAGTCAGATCGGCCATATCTTCTGCTTCAGACTCACTCAGCGCCAGGCTGCTGGTAGAAAAAGCCAGCAAAATGCCCAGTAATAACGCCCTAACTCCCATCTTCATCACGTCTACCACTTTTTCTCAGATACGAAACGTTAACACAGTTAAATGGGCGTCGACGATATTTATTATGAGCTTAAAACTTGACCTTACCGTTAGGGAAAGGTTTATGCTCGCCGACAAGTATGCCAACTAAAGGAACTGACTATGCATCGCCGTAATTTTCTAAAATATACCGCGGCGCTGGGGGCTTTCAGCGCGCTGCCACTCTGGAGCCGTGCCGCGCTGGCGGCCGATCGTCCGGCGTTGCCTATCCCACCTTTGCTTGCCCCGGATGCCAAAAATAGCATTCGCCTCACCGTAAACGCAGGAAAGAGCGTTTTTGCCGGGAAATCTGCCACGACCTGGGGCTATAACGGTGCTTTGCTTGGCCCGGCGTTAAAGCTAACGCAAGGGGAAGCGGTCACGGTCGATATCCATAATAACCTGGCAGAAGAAACCACGCTGCACTGGCATGGGCTTGAGGTCGGCGGCGAAGTCGATGGCGGCCCGCAGGGCGTTATCGCCGCCGGTGCAAAACGCAGCGTCACCTTTACGCCGCAACAGCGTGCGGCGACCTGTTGGTTCCACCCGCATCAGCATGGTAAAACCGGGCATCAGGTGGCCATGGGGCTTGGTGGCCTCGTATTGATTGAAGATAACGAAAGTGCCCAACTGATGCTGCCGAAGCAGTGGGGCATCGATGATATTCCGCTGATTATCCAGGATAAACGTTTCGGTAAGGACGGAGAAATTGACTACCAGCTGGACGTCATGAGCGCGGCCGTAGGCTGGTTTGGCGACACGCTGCTATGCAACGGCGCCGTTTATCCCCAGCACACCAATCCGCGCGGCTGGCTGCGACTGCGTTTGCTTAACGGCTGTAATGCCCGCTCGTTGAACATTGCTGCCAGCGACAATCGCCCGCTCTATGTCATCGCCAGCGACGGCGGACTGCTGGCCGAGCCAGTCAAAGTCACGGAGCTGGAAATTCTGATGGGGGAACGGTTCGAGGTGCTGGTCGATACCCGTGACGGCAAGCCTTTTGATATTGTCACCCTGCCGGTGAAGCAAATGGGCATGACCGTGGCACCTTTCGACAAACCTGCTCCGGTGGTTCGCATTCAGCCGCTGATTATCGCAGCCTCTGGCACGTTGCCGGACAAACTGGTCAACGTGCCTGCGCTCCCGTCGCTGGAAGGCGCAACTGAACGCTGGCTGCAACTGATGATGGATCCGATGCTCGACATGATGGGCATGCAGGCGATGGCAGGCATGTCGATGGACGGCCACGGTGATATGGGCGGTATGAGCCATGGCAGCATGAAGAACATGGACCACGGCAGCATGGGGAAGATGAATCACGGCGGTATGAGCCACGGCTTTGATTTCCACAATGCCAACAAAATCAACGGCAAAGCTTTCGATATGGCAACCCCGGCGTTTGCTGCACAAAAAGGGAAATACGAGAAGTGGACGATATCCGGGGAAGGCGACATGATGCTGCACCCGTTCCATATTCACGGTACTCAGTTCCGTATCCTGTCCGAAAACGGCAAACCGGTGGCGGCGCATCGTCAGGGCTGGAAAGACACGGTGAAGGTGGAAGGTGCGCGCAGCGAAGTGCTGGTGAAGTTCGATCATGCTGCACCAAAGGAAGCGGCCTATATGGCGCACTGCCATCTGCTGGAGCATGAAGATACCGGAATGATGCTTGGTTTTACCGTCGCATAAAAGAAAGAGCGGGTGGCCTGAGCCACCCGCAATGTTTTATTTTGCGTCGTCCGGCAGAGCGTACGCCACAATATAATCCCCCATCTTCGTGCCGAAGGAACCATGGCCACCTGCGGAAATCACCACATACTGCTTACCGTTCACTTCATACGTCATCGGCGTAGCCTGTCCACCGGCTGGCAGACGCGCTTCCCACAGCTGTTTCCCGTCACGCATATCAAACGCGCGCAGGTAGTTATCTGCGGTAGCACCAATGAACATCACGTTACCGGCGGTGGAGATTGGGCCACCCAGCATTGGCATCCCCATGCGGAATTTCATTGGAATACCGGTTGGGAACGGCATGCTGTCTTCCACGGTACCAATACGTTTCTTCCACACGATTTCGTTGGTTTTCAGGTCAACGCCAGAGATGTAGCCCCAGGCCGGCTGTTTACACGGCAGGCCGAACGGCGACAGGAACGGGTTCAGCGTGACGCCATACGGCACGCCGTACTGCGGCTGAACGCCGGATTCAGTGCCTGAGCCTTTCGCATCTTTTGGTGGTTCCATTGGGTTACCCGGCCCGCGTGGAATCAGCTTAGACACGAACGGCAGCGCCATTGGGTTGGTCATCGCGACCTGATTATTTGGGTCAACGGAGATCCCGCCCCACTCGAACATGCCCAGGTTGCCCGGGAACACCAGCGTCCCCTTTTCGGAAGGCGGGGTAAAGATGCCTTCATAGCGCATGCTGTGGAACATCACGCGGCAGACCAACTGATCGAACATGGTCGCGCCCCACATATCCGCCCCGCTCAGATCTTTCTTCGGACGGAAGGTCAGCTCGGAGAATGGCTGGGTAGGGGAAACATGGTCGCCTTTGGCGGCACCCTGCGGAACAGGCTGCTCCGGGGCTGGTACCACTAATTTACCGTCGCGGCGGTCCAGAACAAAAATGTTGCCAGTTTTAGCCGGAGCGTACACCACCGGCACTTTGTTGCCGTTTTTGTCGGTGATATCCGCCAGCGTTGGCTGGGCAGGCATGTCCATATCCCACAGGTCGTGGTGGACGGTCTGATAGGACCAGGCCAGCTTACCGGTGGTGGCATTCAGCGCCACGATGCTGCTGGCGTAGCGTTCCTGCTCAGGCGTGCGGTTGCCGCCCCAGATGTCCGGCGTGGTCACGCCCATCGGCAGGTAAACCAGATCCAGCTTTGCATCATATGCCGCCGGAGCCCACGAGTTCGGCGAGTTCAGCGTGTAATGATGCTCGTCATCCGGGATAGCGTTTGGATCTTTCGCGCCTGGGTCAAACGCCCACAGCAGTTTACCGGTATTAACGTCAAAACCACGGATAACGCCGGAAGGCTCACGGGTAGAGAAGTTGTCGGTCACTGCCCCGGCAATCACAATCACCTTGTCGGTCACGATAGGCGGTGAAGTCGGCTCGTACATACCTGGCGTAGTCACCGGCTGGTTGGTCTGCAGGTTCAGAATACCTTTGTTCGCAAAGCTCTCACACAGCTTGCCGGTATCAGCGTTGAGCGCGAACAGGCGGCCATCGTTCACCGGCAGAAGGATGCGGCGAGGACAGTCGGCCACTACATCCGCAGGGGCGTTATCCGCGGTGGCTTCGTGGTAAGAAACGCCACGGCAGGTCACGTGCTGGAACGAAGGGTCGGTATTTAACTGAGGATCAAACTTCCACTTTTCTTTCCCGGTGGCGGCATCCAGTGCGAACAGCTGCTGGTGGGCAGTACACAGGTAAAGCATATCGCGGATTTTGATCGGGGTGACTTCGTTGGTGATTTCACCCGGGTCGGTAGCACGCTTCACGTCGCCGGTCTGGAAGCGCCAGGCTTCCTTCAACTGGCCCACGTTCTGCGTGGTGATCTGCTTGAGCGGAGAGAAACGCTGCCCTTCCTGATTGCGGCCATAAGCTGGCCAGTCGGCATCAGGAATGGAAGACTCAGCGGTAGCTGCGGCATTATCCAGATTCAGCGTGCCGTTGATCTCTTGCGGGTCGTTAAAGCCCGCCCAGACCAGCACAACGGCGGTAATCAGCAGGGAAACCACCAGCGATGCTGCCGCGCCGCTTGCTGGAATCACCAGGCGGCGATACACAAACGGCAGCAGAAGCCAGACGCCGAAGAACACCAGCACGTCGCAGCGCGGCGTCAGCGCCCAGAAGTCGAAGCCGACTTCCCAGACGCCCCAGGCCATCGTACACAGCAGCAGGGCCGCGTAGAGCCAAAGCGCGGAGGCTTTGCTCTTCCACAGCAGCCAGGCGACACCGAGCATCACCAGGCCGGCGATCGGGTAATACCACGACCCGCCTATAGCCACTAACCATATCCCGCCAAAGAGTAAATAGAGCCCGCAAAGTACAGCAAAGAGGGCCGAGAGGGTCACAAATAGTTGCGATCCGGTTTTATTTGTTTTCACAATTATCACACTCATAAAGTTTTGATAGCATTTAATTATAGTTATTAACAAGTGTGATGGTTGTCACATTTATGGCTTTTTTTTGAAGTGGGGATGTGAAGGCGATTTGCTGGTATACTCCACGCCTCACTATTTTGTGTTGGCTGCAGGTGAACCAGCATTAAATGATTTGTTTTTAAATCATATGGTTAGAGATATGAAACATACTGTTGAAGTGATGATCCCGGAAGCGGAGATCAAAGCCCGTGTCGCTGAACTGGGTCGTCAAATCACCGAACACTATCGCGACAGCGGCAGTGACATGGTGCTGGTGGGTCTGCTGCGTGGTTCATTTATGTTTATGGCGGATCTGTGCCGTGAAGTTCAGGTTTCCCATGAAGTCGATTTTATGACCGCTTCAAGCTACGGCAGCGGCATGTCCACCACTCGCGACGTGAAGATCCTGAAAGATCTGGACGAAGATATCCGTGGGAAAGATGTGCTGATCGTGGAAGATATCATCGACTCCGGCAACACCCTGAGTAAAGTGCGCGAGATCCTGAGCCTGCGTGAACCAAAATCTCTGGCCATTTGTACGCTACTGGACAAACCGACTCGCCGCGAAGTGAATGTTAACGTTGAATACGTTGGCTTCTCTATCCCAGACGAATTCGTCGTTGGCTACGGCATCGACTATGCCCAGCGCTATCGCCACCTGCCGTTCGTTGGCAAAGTGGTGATGCTGGACGAGTAATCAATCGTCGTAAGCAAACAAAAAAGGGCCTTAAAAGGCCCTTTTTGCTATCCACATTTCACGGAATTATTGCGAAGCTGCGCGATTCCGGTGGCTATGGTGGGTATTCTTCAGGTTGGCTATGCCGCTGCGGTAGCCCTGCTCGAGTGACTCGCGGCTGGTGGCCGTCACTTCAAGGTCGCGCAGGCGCCCGTCGTGAATACCGTAGACCCAGCCGTGAACCGTTACTTTCTGGCCGCGTTTCCAGGCAGACTGCATGATGGTGGAATGGCCGATGTTGTATACCTGCTCCATGACGTTCAATTCGCAGAGCGTGTCCATCCGCTGTTCCGGTGCCAGTTCCCCTAAGAGCGAACTATGCTTGAACCACAGGTCGCGAATGTGCAGCAGCCAGTTGTTAATTAGGCCCAGCTCCGGATTTTCTACCGCAGCCTGAACGCCGCCGCAGCCGTAGTGACCGCAGATAATAATGTGCTCAACTTCAAGGACATCTACAGCGTACTGCACAACGGAAAGGCAATTCAGATCGGTATGAACAACGAGGTTTGCCACGTTACGGTGAACAAAGAGTTCGCCTGGCTCCAGGCCGGTAAGTCGTTCGGCGGGAACACGGCTGTCGGAGCAGCCAATCCAGAGAAAGCGAGGTTTTTGTGCCTGGGCAAGTCTTTCGAAGAAACCGGGGTCTTCCTCAACCAGCATTTTTGACCAAAGTTCATTATTGCTGATAAGGGAATCAATGTCTTTCATGTGAGGTTAACGCCTGTCACCCGAGAAGTGCGATGGGGTAATATAGGGTAACTCAACGAATTTTCAAACAAGTACCGAATAAGGTAAGCGAATATCCATGACAATTGCATTGGAACTGGAACAGTTAACGAAAACCTATCCCGGTGGCGTCCAGGCGCTACGTGGCATAGATCTTCGCGTTGAAGCGGGTGATTTCTATGCGCTGCTCGGCCCTAACGGTGCGGGAAAATCCACCACTATCGGCATTATCAGTTCGTTGGTGAATAAAACCTCCGGCCGCGTGCGGGTGTTTGGCTACGATCTGCAAAAAGACGTGGTCAACGCCAAACGCCAGCTTGGCCTGGTTCCCCAGGAATTCAACTTCAACCCGTTTGAAACGGTGCAGCAGATCGTCGTGCACCAGGCTGGCTACTACGGCGTTGAGCGCAGCGAAGCGATAGCACGCAGCGAAAAGTATTTAAAACAGCTCGATCTGTGGGAAAAACGCAACGAACGTGCGCGGATGTTATCGGGAGGGATGAAGCGTCGCCTGATGATTGCCCGTGCGTTAATGCACGAACCTAAGCTGCTGATTCTGGACGAGCCTACTGCCGGCGTAGACATCGAGCTGCGCCGCTCTATGTGGGGCTTCCTGAAAGATCTCAACGACAAAGGCACTACCATTATTCTGACTACTCACTATCTGGAAGAAGCCGAAATGCTGTGCCGCAACATCGGCATTATCCAGCGTGGTGAATTGGTAGAGAACACCTCGATGAAATCGCTGCTTTCCAAGCTCAAATCAGAAACCTTCATCCTGGATCTGGCCCCTAAAAGTCCACTGCCTAAGCTCGACGGTTACCAGTATCGGCTGGTGGACACGTCCACGCTGGAAGTTGAAGTTTTGCGTGAACAGGGGATTAACAGCGTGTTCAGCCAGCTAAGCGCGCAGGGGATTCAGGTACAGAGTATGCGTAACAAAGCTAACCGTCTCGAAGAGTTGTTCGTGACGCTGGTAAACGGTAAACAAGGGGATCAGGCATGATGCAGCTGTACTGGGTGGCGCTGAAAAGCATCTGGACCAAAGAAGTTCACCGCTTCGCCCGTATCTGGATCCAGACCCTGGTTCCGCCGGTCATCACCATGACCCTGTATTTCATTATCTTTGGTAACCTGATTGGCTCGCGTATCGGCGAAATGCACGGCTTCACCTATATGCAGTTCATCGTGCCGGGCCTGATCATGATGGCGGTGATCACCAACGCTTACGCCAACGTCGCTTCCTCATTCTTCAGCGCGAAGTTCCAGCGCAATATCGAAGAGCTGCTGGTGGCACCGGTACCCACGCACGTGATCATCGCGGGCTATGTTGGTGGCGGCGTCGCGCGCGGTCTGTGCGTGGGGATCCTGGTCACGGCGGTGTCGCTGTTCTTCGTCCCGTTCCAGGTGCATTCCTGGCTGTTCGTGGCGTTGACGCTTGTACTGACGGCTATTCTGTTCTCGCTGGCCGGTCTGCTGAACGCCGTCTTTGCCAAAACGTTCGATGATATCAGTCTGATCCCGACCTTCGTGCTGACGCCGCTGACCTATCTGGGCGGGGTGTTTTACTCCCTGACCCTGCTGCCTCCGTTCTGGCAGGCGCTCTCGCACCTGAACCCCATCGTCTACATGATTAGCGGCTTCCGTTTTGGTTTCCTGGGCATTACCGATGTGCCATTGGTGACCACCGTCGGTGTGCTGGCAATCTTTATCGTCGTGTTTTACTTGTTGTGCTGGTATCTCATCCAGCGCGGTCGCGGGCTCCGGACCTAATAGTTCCTGATTAAATCCCCCTCTTTAGGGGGATTTTTTTACGCCAAATTGATACGCATCAGGCTACTTATTCAGCGTTCTGGCACACTGTCGCTCCATAAACAGGAGAGACTTTATGCTTGGCTGGGTCATTGCCGGACACGACGACTACGCACAAAAGATACTGGATGCTCTCGAGCAGCGCTTTGGGCCGCAGCCTCAGTGCTGTGCGGTGAATTTCTGGCACGGGTTAAGCACCAATATGCTCAGCCGGATGATGTGCGATGCTCTTCACCACTGCGATTCGGGCGACGGCGTTATTTTTCTGACCGATCTCACCGGGGCGGAACCTTACCGGGCAGCGGCATTGATGAACCATAAGCATGAGCATTGCGAAGTTATCGCCGGGGTAACGCTGCCGCTGCTTTTAGCGATGCGTGAGCAGCGGGAAAATATCTCCAGCGAAGCTTTTCGGCAGCTTATTGTGGAGCAGGGCGGGGAGGCGGTGACCAGCCTTTGGCATCAGCAGCAAAAGAACCCGCCGTTTGTATTGCTGCACAATTATTAAGGGTATGTATCTATTGAGGTTGGTATTCCTCTGTCTTTTGCTAAACTAATGACTTCCTTCCGTCTTTCCGACAAAAACTGACTAATTTGCCATGTTAACTCGCCTTGTTTATTGCGTCATGCTGGTCATCAGCATCGGAACTGCTCAGGCTAGCCTGCTCAGTAGCCATGACACTCCCGCCCAATATATGCAAACCACCGAAGATGCCGATATCTGGGCGCAGGTGGGTGATAATGTGATTTCCGTCGGCCGTATCGGCCAGGGGCAAATCCTGGCGGTGGTGCCGACGGCCGCAGATTACTACGAGTTTAATTTCGGCTTCGGTACCGGGTTTATCGACAAGGCGCATCTTGGCCCGGTAAAAGGCAAGCAGCGAGTGGAAGACCGGCTGGGGGATCTCAACAATCCGTTGAGTAACCAAAACTTGATCACCTTCCGCGACGTGGCTATCTATAGCGAGCCGGCCACCTCGTCAGCGGTGTTTGGCACGCTGGCAGATAACCTGCGTTACCCAATCATCGGCAAGCTCAAAGATCGCCTGAACCAGACCTGGTACCAAATTCGCATTGGCAATCGCCTGGGCTACATCAGCAGCCTGGACGCGCAGCCGGATAACGGCATTCCGGTTCTGACCTATCACCACATTCTGCGTGATGAGGAAAATACGCGTTTCCGCCATACGTCGACGACCACCTCGGTGGTTGCGTTCAGTAACCAGATGACCTGGCTGCGTGACATGGGCTACACCACGCTGACGATGTATCAGTTGGAAGGTTATCTGCGTAACCGTATGAATCTCCCGGCTCGCTCGGTGGTGATCACCTTTGATGACGGGTTGAAATCAGTCTACCGTTACGCGTTCCCGATTCTGAAACAGTACGGCTTTAAAGCGACGGCTTACATTATCTCGTCGCGCATTAAGCGCCATCCACAGCCGTGGAATCCAAAGTCTCTGCAGTTTATGAGTATTTCTGAGCTGGAGGCGATTCAAAGCGTGTTCGATATTCAGTCGCACACGCATTTCCTGCATCGCGTGGATAACTACCGCCGCCCGATTCTTCTGAGCCGTAGCTACCACAATATCCTGTTTGATTTTGAGCACTCGCGCCGTGCGCTGTCGCAGTTCAATCCGCACGTGCTCTATCTCTCTTATCCGTTTGGCGGCTATAACGATATTGCGGTAAAAGCGGCGAACGATGCAGGGTTCCATATGGCGGTAACCACGGTGCGTGGGAAGGTGAAACCGGGCGACAACCCGTTCTTGCTGAAGCGGCTTTATATTATGAGGACGGATTCGCTGGAGACGATGTCGAGGACGATTACCAATCAGCCTGAATCGTGAGTACGTGAGCTAAACTGGGGTTGTTCGATCCCTCTCCCGCGTGGGGAGAGGGTTAGGGCGAGGGCGGTTGTTACGCGACCTGAACCGGCACGGCTTTCGCGAGACGCTTCATCTCATTCTCACCGTCAAAGTAGGCCACTTTTGGCTGCCAGCTGCGCGCCTGCTCATCTGGCATAGTAACGTAGCTGGCGATAATCAGGATGTCACCGACGTCGGCGCAGTGTGCCGCCGCACCGTTAACGGAGATGATTTTAGAGCCACGTTCACCGGCGATAGCGTAGGTAGAAAAACGCTTCCCGTTGGTGACGTTGTAGATGTCGATGGCTTCATATTCCAGAATGCCTGCCGCCTCAAGGAAGTCCTGATCGATGGCGCAGGAGCCTTCGTAATGCAAGTCCGCCTGAGTCACTTTGACGCGGTGTAACTTGCCTTGCAGCATGGTGCGAATCATAAACTTGAACCTTTGTTACTGGGCTTAAAAAGCGCGGATATCACCCGCGCCGTGGATATTCGAGGCAGTATTGCCCTTTTTATTTAGGCTGTCTACTGCGCCAGATCGACGGTGACGTTATCAATCAGTCGGGCCTGACCGAGCCAGGCCGCCATCAGGATCACCGCACGTTTGCTTTCCGCTGACAGCTCCAGCAAAGTGTCCGCATCGCGGATTTGCAGGTCATCAGAACGGAAACCTTTTTCGTTCAATTCTGTTGCCGCGAGGATCAGCATCTCTTCGGTATCACGGTCGCCGCCGCGCAGTTTTTCCGCCAGGACGTCCATGACCTTGCTCAATCCCGGGGCGATTTTACGCTGATCTGCTGTCAGGTAGCCATTACGTGAGCTGAGCGCCAGGCCGTCTTTAGCGCGCACGGTCGGCACGCCAATAATCTCAATGTCGTAGCCCATATCGGCGACCATTTTGCGGATCAGCGCTAGCTGCTGATAATCCTTTTGGCCAAAGCAGGCAACGTCGGGCTGAACGAGGTTGAACAGTTTGCTGACAATGGTGGAAACACCACGGAAATGCCCTGGGCGGCTGGCGCCTTCCAGCATGGTGGAGATGCCCGGCACATCCACAAATGTCTGTGTGTCGAGGCCCTGAGGGTAAACGTCAACCGGCGCCGGGGCAAAGACCATATCCACCTTGCGGCGGTTCAGCTTTTCGCAATCTTCCTGCAGGGTGCGCGGGTAGCGGGCTAAGTCGTCCGGTCTGTCAAACTGCATCGGGTTCACGAAAATACTGACCACGACCACATCAGCCACGGCTTTGGCTTCTTCCACCAGCGTCATGTGCCCATCGTGCAGGTTGCCCATGGTCGGCACCAGGGCGATGCGTTTCCCTTCCTGGCGCCAGCGGCGAATCTGCTGACGCAGCAGCGGTAACGTTTCGATAATCAGCACAACCTATCTCCTGTCAGTAAAAACTGTGTTCGTTGCCCGGATAAGTGCCGGATTCGACTTCACTAATGTACTGGCGCACCGCGGTGCGAATATCGGCGGTCTCAGTAAGGAAATTCTTTGCAAACTTAGGAATATGGCCGCCGGTAATCCCAAAGGCATCATGCATCACCAGAATCTGCCCGTCCGTGACGTTGCCCGCGCCAATGCCAATCACCGGGATAGAAAGCGCTTCGGTTACGCGTTTAGCCAGCTCAACGGGAACGCACTCCAGCACCAGCAACTGGGCGCCAGCGGCTTCCAGCGCCAGAGCGTCATCCAGCAGCGTTTGCGCGGCCTGTTCGTCGCGGCCCTGAACTTTATACCCGCCAAAAATATTGACCGACTGCGGCGTTAATCCCAAATGACCACAAACCGGAACGGCGCGCTCCGTCAGCATTTTCACCGTATCAGCCAGCCAGCGTCCGCCTTCGATTTTCACCATGTTAGCCCCGGCGCGCATGACCTCTGCGGAGTTGGCAAACGCCTGCTCCGGCGTGGCGTAGGCCATAAACGGCAGGTCAGCCAGCAGCAGGCAGTTTGGCGCACCGCGGCGAACCGCACGAGTGTGGTAGGCAATGTCTGCCACCGTGACCGGCAGCGTAGAGTCGTGGCCCTGAACCGTCATGCCCAGCGAATCGCCAACCAGCAAAACGCCGACGCCTTCGTCAGCAAACAGCTTAGCGAAGCTAAAGTCATAGGCGGTAAGGGTGGCGAATTTCTTGTTATCCTGCTTGAGCTTACGCAGGGTGGAGGTGGTAGTGGGTTTCATCATCATCCCCGGAGAAAGGTTAGAACAGGATACGGGCGCGCTGTTTACCAGCGGGTGATGCCCTCCTGGGAGAGGCTAGCCAGTATCGCGGCAACAGACTGCCCGTCGGGAAAGCGGCATTCCGGTGCTATTTCCAGCAGAGGAACCAGCATAAACGCGCGGTTCTTCATGTCGTAATGAGGTACAGTCAGGCGTTCGGTGTGCATCACCTCATCGCCAAACAGCATAAGATCGAGATCTAACGTCCGCGGCCCCCAGCGCTCTGCTTTGCGCACGCGGCCATGCTCCAGTTCAATACGTTGGGTATGGTCCAGAAGGGCTTCGGCAGACAGGTCGGTGTCCAGCACCACGGCAGCATTCAGATAATCTGGCTGATCCTGCGGGCCGAGCGGGGGGGTGCGGTAAAACGAAGAAGTGGCCACCATTCGGCTTTGTGGAATGGCGGCCAGGGCGTCAAGAGCAGATGAAACCTGCTCCAGCGGCGACGCCTGGTTACTGCCCAGCGCGATATACGCGAGGGTCATGAATTACCTTCGCGACGTGGCGCGCGTTTGCGTGGGCGACGCGTGCGGCGGCGAGCTGCAGGCTCATCGCCAAGGTCGTTCAGCATATCTTTTTGCATTGGCGGCGCAGCGACCTGGAACTCGCCCCACCATTTGGTCAGACGCAGCAGTTCCTGGTTGTTCTCGACTTCCGCGCGCAGCGCCAGCAGGTCGTAAGACGCCCGGAATTTAGGATGCTCCATCAGCTTCCAGGCGCGTTTACCCTGGCGGCGGGACAGACGAAGCTGCAGGCCCCAGATATCGCGCACCAGCGTAGTAATGCGTTTTGGAATCGCCAGCGCACGGCAGGCTTCATCCAGCACTTCATTCATTGCCAGCGCAAAGGCGTCGTAGTAGGCGAGGCCGCTTTCCTGGGCAATCTTTTGCGCCATTTCCAGCTGTGGATACCAGAACATCGCCGCAAACAGGAACGCCGGATTTACGCGCATATCGTTATGAATGCGGGTATCGGTGTTCTTCAGCACCAGCGCAATAATGCGTTCCATCGGGCTGTCGCCCTGCTCGGTGAAATAGCGGGTGATGATCGGGAACAACGGCTGGAAGAGCTGATATTCACGCAGCAGCTGGTAGGTTTCAAACCCGTATCCGGCCTGCAGAAGTTTGAGCGATTCTTCAAAGAGACGCGCCGGGGGCACATCGTTCAGCAGCGTGGCAAGGCGAGGAATCGGCTCGCCGGTTTCCGGGCTGACGGTCATATTCAGCTTGGCGGCAAAGCGCACGGCGCGCAGCATTCGCACCGGATCTTCGCGGTAACGCGTTTCCGGGTCGCCAATCAGGCGAATAATGCCTTTATTCAGATCGTTCAGGCCGCCGACGTAATCCCGCACGGAGAAATCGGCCACGCTGTAGTAAAGACTGTTGATAGTGAAGTCGCGGCGTTGAGCATCTTCTTCGATAGAACCAAAGATGTTATCACGCAGCAGCATGCCGTTCTGGCCACGCTGCGAGGTCTGACGGTCGGCAGACTGCTGCTCTTCATGATGGCCGCGGAAGGTGGCCACTTCGATGATTTCAGGCCCGAACATCACGTGAGCCAGGCGGAAACGGCGGCCAACCAGGCGGCAGTTACGGAACAGTTTGCGAACTTGTTCTGGCGTCGCGCTGGTGGTGACGTCGAAATCTTTCGGTTTTTTGCCCAGCAGCAGGTCGCGGACGCCGCCGCCGACGAGGTAAGCCTCGTAGCCTGCTTTGTTTAAACGGTAGAGTACCTTGAGGGCATTTTCACTGATATCTTTGCGGGAAATAGCGTGCTGATCGCGCGGGATAACAGTAATGTGCGGGAGAGTTTCGGTCTCCTCGACCACGACGTCATCGCGGTTAAGCACCTTGCGGCAAAAATTAGCGACTCGGGTAAAAATAGTCCACCTCGGCAGTGTCAATCATAGGGACAAAAAAAACAGCGGCTAATCATAGCTCAGTGTGGGGCATTTGAGAATGATGTATTCACCGGCACACTATTAAGCGACCAGTTCATTACGGCTTGCTCCAGCAGCCTTTCCTGCGTCAGATCTTGCCAGCCGTCCGCTACTTGTTGATTTAAAAAGCGCAACGCTTCCACCAGCAGCGGGCGAGGATCGCCCTGCGGCAGCGCGGGGGCGTGATTCTGCTTCGAAAGCTTAGAACCCTGCTCGTTGAGCGCCAGCGGCAGATGAATATAGCCGGGGACGGGCCAGCCAAACTGCCGGTATAGCGAGATTTGCCGCACCGTCGGCTCAATCAAATCTGCACCGCGCACGATCTCCGTCACGCCCTGGAAGTGGTCATCCACGACGACAGCAAGATTATAGGCGAACAGGCCGTCACGACGGTGAATGATGAAATCTTCCCGCGCCAAAGACTCATCGACATGCAATTGCCCGCGCAGGCCGTCCTGGAAGCTCAGCACCGGGTTGTTTTGCACCAGGCGCATTGCGGCGTTTTGTGGCCCGTTGCCAAGGGTTCTGCAATGCCCATCGTAGAAACCGCCGATCTGCTGAATACGGCTGCGAGTGCAGGTGCAGTAATAGCTCAGCCCTTGCTGCCGGAGCCAGTTCAGCGCGGCGCGATAGGCCTCATGGCGGTGGGATTGCCATAGCACATCGCCATCCCAGTGCAGGCCGTAATGCTCAAGCTGTTTGAGGATGGTGTCGGCGGCGCCGGGAACTTCGCGAGGAGGATCGATATCTTCGATGCGTACCAGCCAGCGACCCTGTTGAGCGCGAGCCTGAAGGTAGCTGCCAAGAGCGGCAATGAGTGAGCCAAAATGCAGTTCCCCGGAAGGTGAGGGGGCAAAACGGCCAATGTAGAGTTGAGCTGACATTTTTTGGGGTGCAATAAAGTAATATGGCGGGAGAGTCTCCCGCCATAGAGGTTTGGCATTTCCGAGGGCCGTTAGCCGGCCATCTGTTTTTCGCGGATTTCTGCCAACGTTTTGCAGTCGATACACAAATCAGCGGTCGGACGTGCTTCAAGGCGACGAATGCCGATTTCTACACCACAGGATTCGCAGTAGCCGAAATCTTCGTCTTCCACTTTCTTGAGCGTTTTTTCGATCTTTTTGATCAGTTTGCGTTCACGATCGCGGTTACGCAGTTCGAGGCTGAACTCTTCTTCCTGGGCCGCACGGTCTACCGGGTCCGGGAAGTTAGCCGCTTCATCCTGCATGTGCGAAACGGTGCGATCTACCTCGTCCCTGAGCTGATTACGCCATGCTTCAAGAATAAGCTTGAAGTGCGACAGCTGGGCTTCGTTCATGTACTCTTCGCCCGTTTTCTCCTGGTATGGCTCCACCCCAGCGATGGCGAGAATACTCAGGGACGACGTTTTACGCTTTTGCCCTTCTTGCATGTTGCTTCTCCTTAACACGCACTTATCGGTCCCCTGTCGGGGTAAAATCAGGCCGCTATAAATAGCAGATGCTTTTCAGGTTGGCAATTATATAAACTCCTCTCTTGACAACCGTGTGAAGAAAAGCTTATTTGCGAAACGACCCGACTATAAAAAAGACAATACGTTATCTGTCCTTAACCAGATGCTGATTATAAATAGACAGGCAACGGCGTAGTTAGAGTGATCCTCTCGGCAGAAAGTTCTGCTTTCCAGGCGATAATTTCAACCCCACACTGCTGTGCCTCGGTTAACAGCCGCGCATATTTTTCATCAATGTGGCGGGCTGGCGAGACGCTATTTATAGCAGAATGTAAAACCGCAAACAGTAGCACCGCGCGCTCTCCTTGCTGAACCACATTCATCAACTCTCTTAAATGCTTCTGGCCCCGCAGGCTAACAGCATCGGGAAAATAGCCTTTATCCTGCTGGAGCAACGTGACTGATTTCACTTCAATATAGCAGTTAACCTTGTTACTCGCTTGTAACATAAAGTCAATTCTGCTGCGTTCTTCACCGTATTTTACTTCGGCCTGAAGGCTGTCATAGCCCGCCAGTTGTGTTGGAGGATATGTCGTCAGCATCTCTCTGACCAGAGTGTTTGCTCGTAACGTATTGACGCAAATTATCTCACCCTTTTGTGTTTGAGTAAGCTCCCATGTATGGGGGTATTTGCGCGTTGGACTGGCCGATGTGGAATACCAAACCGTGTCGCCCGGCGTGGCACAGCCTGTCATTGCTCCGGTATTGGGGCAATGCAGCGTCATGGTTTCGCCGTTGGCGGTTACAACGTCCGCCAGAAAGCGTTTATAGCGTTTAATTAGCGTGGCGGGCTGCAGCGCGGGTGAAAACTCCATCTACTCTTCCTTATTAGTGAGCGACCAGCGCTCCAGCGCCTGATAGCGGGTTCTACCCTGTTCAAAAACGGACTCGTACAGCGAAAATTCATTCACCTGAAATTGCCAGCTAAAGCCCGGAGCGGGGATCGCCACGGAGCGTATGGCATTGCGATAAAGCGTCACGTGGGGATGAAACGGCTGCGGAGACTGATAGCAGCCGCTGCGAGCGGCCTGGGAGCGTAGCATATTGGCCAGTTGCAGCAGGCCGCGCGGAGCCTGGCGTGGCCCCAGCCAGACGACGCTTGAGCGAAGCCATTGCCCGGCATCGTCCAGGCGCAGCGTAAAGCCGGGCTGGTTAATTCTTCCGGCGAGGCGACACAGTGCCTGGCGTTTTTCTTCGGAGACATCCCCCAAAAACGCCAGCGTGAGGTGCAGATTGGCCGCAACTACCGGTCGGCCAGCATCCGCCGGGAACTGGGCGGCTCGCCAGTGAATGATTTGCTGCTGAACCTCGGACGGTAACGTCAGGGCAAAAAACAGGCGTCGATTTTCGGCCATGCTTGTCTCTCGGTTATGGTTTGGCGGGATGCTACAATGCGCGACTGCCGATGTTAACCCTTTGGAGCCGTTTGTGTCCTCATTACCGGTTGCGGCCGTACTGCCGGAAGTGCTGAAAGCGTTCGAGTACGCCCCGCAAGTATTGCTCAATGCCCCTACCGGCGCAGGTAAATCTACCTGGCTGCCGCTGCAAATCCTTCAGCAGAGTAAGCTGGAAGGCCGCATTCTGCTGCTTGAACCTCGTCGCCTTGCCGCCCGCAATGTTGCTCAGCGGCTGGCCGAATTATTGGGTGAGAAACCGGGTGAAACTGTCGGCTACCGGATGCGAGCTGACAGCTGTGTGGGGCCAAACACCCGGCTTGAGGTGGTGACCGAAGGGATTCTAACGCGGCTTATCCAACAGGATCCCGAGCTCAACGGTATTGGGCTTGTGATCCTCGATGAATTTCACGAGCGCAGTTTACAGGCCGATCTCGCCCTGGCGCTGCTGCTGGACGTGCAGGCCGGGCTTCGCGATGACCTTAAAATTCTGATTATGTCGGCGACGCTGGACAACCAGCGTCTGCAGCAATGCCTGCCGGATGCACCGGTGATTACCTCTGAAGGTCGTGCTTTCCCGGTTGAGCGCCGCTACATGGCTTTGCCAGCGCATCAGCGCTTTGATGACGCAGTTGCCGCCGCCGTGGCCGGGCTGCTGCGTGAAGAGTCAGGATCGCTGCTGCTGTTTTTACCCGGCGTGGGTGAAATTCAGCGTGTACAGGAACAACTCAAAGAGCGAGTGCCGAGCGATGTTCAGCTTTGCCCGCTGTACGGCGCTTTACCTTTGAGCGAGCAGCGTAAAGCGATTCTGCCCGCCGCGGCGGGAACCCGGAAGGTCGTACTGGCGACTAACATTGCCGAGACCAGTTTGACCATTGAAGGCATTCGCCTGGTGGTGGATGCGGCGCAGGAACGCGTCGCTCGCTTTGACGCTCGTACCGGGCTGACCCGGCTGGTCACTCAGCGTGTGAGTCAAGCCTCAATGACCCAGCGGGCCGGACGCGCCGGGCGTCTGGAGCCGGGTATATGCCTGCATCTGATCGCCGCCGACCAGGCCGAACGTGCGGCGGCCCAGAGCGAACCGGAAATCTTACAAAGCGATTTATCCGGCCTGCTGCTGGAGCTATTGCAATGGGGCTGCCAGGACGTGCGCCAGCTAACCTGGCTTGATGCGCCGCCGGAGGTCAACCTGGCGGCAGCTCAACGTCTGCTACGTCAGCTAGGGGCCGTTGACGAGCAGCAACGCCTGACGGCAGAAGGGCAAAAAATGGCGAAAATGGGTAACGACCCGCGTCTTGCCTCAATGCTGGTGACGGCCAAAACGCCGGATGAGCAGGCCACAGCTGCGTGGCTGGCTGCAATCCTGGAGGAACCGCCGCGTACTCAGGGTGGCGGCGATTTGCGGTCACTTTTCGACAGCAGGAACGGTAACTGGCGGCAGCGCGCCGCTCAGTTGCTGAAAAGAATAAATGCCCGAAGCGGGGAGCCGGATATCTCGCTAGCCATGCCGCTGCTGGCCAGCGGGTTTGCCGACCGTCTCGCCCGGCGGCGCGGGGCAGAAGGTCGCTATCAGTTAGCCAACGGTATGGGCGCGATGCTGGAGCAGGATGACGCCATGACGCGGCATGAATGGCTGATAGCGCCGCTTTTGCTGCAGGGCAGCCAGTCGCCGGATGCCCGCATCCTGCTGGCGCTGCCGCTGGATGTTGAAGAACTTGTCGTTCGTATCCCGCATCTGCTGACGGAAAGTGATTCGGTGGAATGGGATGAAGAGCGGGGCGCGTTAAAAGCCTGGCGGCGGCGTCAGATCGGCAAATTAGTGGTGAAAACTCAGCTGTTAGCGAAGCCTTCCGAAGAGGAAATGCAGCAGGCGATTTTAAACGGTATTCGTGAACGCGGGCTGGGCCTGCTGGAGTGGTCCGTTCCGGCTCAGCAGCTGCGGTTGCGCCTGAGCTGCGCGGCTCGCTGGCTGCCGGAGCAGAAATGGCCTGCGGTGGACGATGACTCCCTGCTGGCAAAGCTCGAAGACTGGCTGCTGCCGGAAATGCGCGGCGTGCATTCGCTACGTGCGTTGAAAAATATCGACCTTAGCCGGGCGCTGGGCAACTTGCTTGACTGGCCAATGCGTCAACGGCTGGATAGTGCCCTGCCAACTCATTACACTGTGCCGACCGGAAGCCAGATTGCGATTCGCTATGACAGCGAAAATCCGCCGGTACTGGCGGTGCGTATTCAGGAAATGTTTGGTGAAGCACAGACGCCTTGCATCGCCGAGGGGCGCGTTCCGCTGGTGCTTGAGCTATTATCTCCGGCGCAGCGGCCGTTGCAGATCACCCGTGATTTAACGGCGTTCTGGAACGGGGCCTGGCGCGAAGTGCAAAAAGAGATGAAGGGACGTTACCCGAAGCACGTCTGGCCGGACGATCCGGCGAATACTGCCCCGACGCGCCGGACGAAAAAGTATTCCTGATACCTTCTTCCAATGGGAGAGGGAGCAAGCATGAAAAGGCATTCTTGAAAAGAATGTCCGGTTGTTTTTTTTTGAGAGATTTCTTCTTTCGTATTACGCGGAAGAACGGAGAATCGGGCCTTTGCGCCTGAACTTTTGTGGAGAAGATGCATGGCGGGGAATGACCGCGAGCCTATTGGACGTAAAGGAAAACCAACGCGTCCGGCGAAAGAGAAGGTGAGCCGTCGTCGACTCAAGGAAGAGGAGTATGACGACGAGTACGAAGACGATGATTACGAGGACGAAGAACCTATGCCGCCGCGGAAAGGAAAAGGTAAGGGGAAAGGCTCGGGCCGCCCGTCGAAAAAACGCCGTTTCTTCTGGCTGTTGGTGAAGCTGGCGATCATCTTCTTTGTGGTGCTGGTTATTTACGGCGTGTACCTCGATCAGCAGATCCGTAGCCGCATTGACGGCAAAGTCTGGCAGCTTCCGGCGGCGGTCTATGGCCGCATGGTAAACCTTGAGCCAGATATGCCTTACAGCAAAGCGGAGATGGTGAAGCTGCTGGAAGCGACGCAGTACCGGCAGGTGTCGAGTATGACGCGCCCGGGCGAGTTCACCGTGCAGGGGAACAACATCGAGCTGATTCGCCGCCCGTTTGACTTCCCGGACGGTAAAGAAGGGCAGATTCGCGCTCGCCTGGTGTTCGACGGTGGCCATCTGGAATCTATCCAGAACATGGATAATAACCGCAGCTTCGGTATCTTCCGCCTCGACCCGCGGCTGATCACCATGCTTTCTTCGCCAAACGGTGAGCAGCGCCTGTTCGTGCCGCGTTCCGGCTTCCCGGATCTGCTGGTGGACACGCTGATTGCTACCGAAGACCGCCATTTCTATGAGCACGACGGGATCAGCATTTACTCTATTGGCCGCGCCGTTGTCGCTAACCTGACGGCCGGGCGAGCGGTGCAGGGCGGCAGTACGCTGACTCAGCAGCTGGTGAAAAACCTCTTCCTGAGCAACCAGCGTACGCTGTGGCGTAAAGCCAACGAAGCCTACATGGCGCTGATCATGGATGCTCGCTACGACAAAGATCGCATTCTTGAACTGTATCTGAACGAGGTGTACCTCGGCCAGAGCGGCGACGATCAGATTCGTGGCTTCCCGCTGGCCAGCCTGTATTACTTCGGCCGCCCGGTGGAAGAGCTTAGCCTCGACCAGCAGGCGCTGTTGGTAGGTATGGTGAAAGGGGCATCGCTGTATAACCCATGGCGAAATCCGAAGCTGGCGCTTGAACGTCGTAACCTGGTCCTGCGCCTGCTGCAGGAACAGAAAGTTATCGATCAGGAGCTGTACGACATGTTGAGCGCGCGTCCTCTGGGCGTGCAGCCTCGCGGCGGCGTGATTTCGCCACAGCCAGCCTTTATGCAGATGGTGCGTCAGGAGCTTCAGGATAAGCTGGGCGACAAGGTAAAAGACCTGTCCGGCGTGAAGATCTTCACCACCTTTGACTCCGTGTCTCAGGATGCGGCAGAAAAAGCAGTGACCGAAGGCGTTCCGGTGCTGCGTGCTTCCCGTAAGCTGAACGACCTGGAAGCGGCGATGGTCATTGTTGACCGCTTTACCGGTGAAGTTCGCGCGGTCGTCGGCGGCGCTGAACCGCAGTTTGCGGGCTTTAACCGTGCGCTGCAGGCTCGTCGCTCCATTGGCTCGCTGGCAAAACCGGCCACTTATCTGACGGCGTTGAGCCAGCCGGATAAGTTCCGCCTGAACACCTGGCTTGCCGATGCCCCGATTGGCATCAAACTGTCGAATGGCCAGGTCTGGTCGCCGCAGAACGATAACCACCAGTACAGCGGGCAAGTGATGCTGGTGGATGCGCTGACGCGTTCGATGAACGTGCCAACCGTAAACCTGGGTATGACGCTGGGCCTGCCGGCCATTACCGATACCTGGACCAAGCTTGGGGTACCCAAAGACCAGCTTAATCCGGTGCCGGCGATGATTCTGGGGGCGCTGAACCTGACGCCTATTCAGGTTGCGCAGGCGTTCCAGACGATTGCCAGCGGCGGGAACCGCGCCACGCTTTCCGCGCTGCGGTCGGTGATTGCTGAAGACGGCACCGTGCTGTATCAGAGCTTCCCACAGGCGGAGCAGGCGGTGCCTGCGCAGGCTGCTTACCTGACGCTGTTTGGTATGCAGCAGGTGGTGGCTCGCGGTACAGGCCGTGCGCTGGGCGGGAAATACCCGAACCTGCATCTGGCCGGGAAAACGGGCACCACCAACAACAACGTGGATACCTGGTTTGCCGGCGTTGATGGCCGTGAAGTGACCATTACCTGGGTAGGACGTGATAACAACCAGCCAACCAAGCTGTACGGTGCCAGCGGCGCAATGTCGCTGTATCAGCGTTATCTGTCAAACCAGTCGCCGATCCCGCTGGATCTGACCCAGCCGGAAGATATCGTGGACATGGGCGTCAACGGCGCGGGTTACTTCATGTGTAGCGGCGGTGGTGACCGTGTGCTGCCGGTCTGGACGACGAACCCGAGCGCGCTTTGCCAGCAAAGTCAGCAGGAAGAGCAGTCGGCTAATCCATTCAGCCAGGCGCCAGCAGGCCAGCAGCCGCAGCAACAACCGCAGCAGCAGCCTCAGCAGCAACAGCCCGCTCAGGAACAGAAGAGCGACGGCGTTGCCGGCTGGATTAAGGACATGTTCGGCAGCAATTAAGCCTCGCTTCACTTACAAACCTCTCCCTAACCGGGGGAGGTTTTTTTTGCTTTTTTGTCCGCCATAACGCGTTTCTTATCTTAAATTTCACGCCCAATTAACACCGCATAAACCATCTGGTTATTTCTTATTCCCTTAATAAGCTTGAGGGTGTGAGGCGCTTGCTATGCAGCCAGCGTTTCGTCTATTATCCTGCGGGCATAATAATAATTATCGTTTACGTTATCATTTACCACTTCACCAGAGAAAATATCATGGCGCGTTCACTCCCAGGTCAGCCAGCCACAAACCCTGTCCGTAAGCTTGCCCTGTTTGTGGCGGCGGCGGTGGGCACCGTCAGCGTTAATAGCTTCGCGGCGGACACCGGCACGACCAAAAAAGAAGACACTATTACCGTTTCAGCCGCCGCAGTGCCTGCCGAAAGCGCATGGGGGCCATCGCCAACCATCGCCGCTAAACGCAGCGCCACGGCGACCAAAACCGATACCCCCATTGAAAAGACCCCGCAGTCTATTTCGGTGGTGACTCGTGAAGAGATGGACACCCGGCAACCGCAGACGGTAAAAGAAGCTCTTGATTACACACCAAGCGTGTTCTCTACTCGTGGGAGCTCTTCAACTTACGACGTTGTATCTATTCGTGGTTTCACCACATCATCTACTGTAAATACGAACCAATATTTGGATGGGATGAAGTTGCAAGGGGATAACTATTCCGAAGCTTCTATGGATCCATATTTCCTGGAGCGTGTTGAACTGCTCCGTGGCCCTGTTTCTGTGCTTTATGGTAAAAGCCATCCTGGTGGCGTAGTTAGTATGGTCAGCAAACGTCCAACGACTGAGCCGTTGCACGAAATTCAATTTAAAATGGGTACCAACAACCTGTGGCAGACAGGTTTTGATTTCAGCGATGCGTTGGATGATAGTGGTGAGTTTTCCTACCGCCTGACAGGGCTGGGCCGTAGTCAAAATGCTCAGCAAGATATGGTTAAATCCAACCGCTACGCTATTGCTCCATCCTTTAGCTGGCGTCCTGATGACAAAACAGATTTCACTTTCCTAAGTAATTTCCAAAGCGATCCTAACGCAGGTTATTACGGCTGGCTTCCTCGTCAGGGAACTGTTGTTCCTTATGTTGATGCCAATGGCAACTCTCACAAATTACCAACGGATTTCAATGAAGGTGAGAGAGACAACAAAATGTCTCGTCGCCAGCAAATGGTTGGATATAGCTTTGCGCACGAGTTCAATGATACCTGGACGGTTCGCCAGAATCTGCGCTACACGCGAATCCATACGCTTTATGATTCCGTATACGGAAATGGCTATATCGCGCCTGGACAAATCAGCCGCGCTTATGTTCGTTCTGACGAAGATCTTAGTAACTTCTCTGTAGATACTCAGGCACAGGCTAAATTTGCCACAGGAGCTGTTGACCATACTCTGTTAACCGGTGTGGATTACATGCGTATGCGCAACGATATTGATGCTCTATACGGTTCTGCTGACCCGCTCAACATGAGCAATCCGCAGTACGGTAATGCGAACGTTGTGGCTAACTTCCCTTATGCAGTAATTAACCGTCAACAGCAGACGGGGCTTTACATGCAAGATCAGGCGGAGTGGAACAAGTTTGTTCTGACGCTGGGGGGACGGTACGATTTTGCTAAAACTTCCACCTTTACTCGCTCATCCGGCACGTTAGCTGAAGTAAGTGATAACCAGTTCACCTGGCGTGGTGGTCTTAATTATCTGTTTGATAATGGTATTTCTCCTTACGTAAGCTATAGCGAATCCTTTGAACCGGTTTCAGGCTCTACTAAACAAGGTAAGCCATTTGATCCGTCTAAAGGGAAACAGTATGAAGCTGGCGTGAAATATGTACCAAAAGATATGCCAGTCACCGTCACCGCTGCCGTTTATCAGCTGACGAAAGATAAAAATTTAACCGTAGATCCTAACGATAATGCCTTTAGTGTTCAGGGGGGAGAGATTCGTTCTCGTGGCTTTGAACTTGAAGCTAAAGCTGCTGTTAACGCAAATATCAACCTGACTGCCGCTTATACATACACCGATGCTGAGTATACGCATGACACACTGTATCAAGGTAAGCGTCCGGCAGAAGTTCCACGTAACATGGCCTCTCTCTGGGCTGATTACACCTTCCACGAAACTGCTCTGAGCGGGTTCACGTTCGGGGCTGGTGCTCGTTATGTTGGGGCAACCTCGAGCTTCTATGCTTCTGGCCCACAGGTTAATAACACCTTTAACGTGCCAAGTTATACGGTTGCCGATGCTATGGTTAAGTATGATCTGGCTCGATTTGGTTTACCTGGCTCTTCCGTCGCTGTAAATGTCAACAACCTGTTCAACCGTGAGTATGTTTCAAGTTGCTATCGTGACTATGCATGCTATTGGGGCGCTGAGCGTCAGGTGGTTGCTACCGCGACCTTCCGCTTCTAACTTGTCTCCCGGGCACGGTTCGCCGTGCCCTTCACTAAGATGGCTACCATGCAGGATAAACAGCTTCATCCCGACACGACTTTTAGCCTCACTGATGTCACGTTTCGCGTGCCCGGCCGCACGCTACTCCATCCGCTATCTATCACCTTCCCGGTGGGCAAAGTCACTGGCCTGATTGGCCATAACGGCTCCGGTAAATCGACGCTGCTGAAAATGCTGGGTCGCCACCAGAAACCTTCTGAAGGTGAAATTCTGCTGAACTCACAGCCGCTGGATAGCTGGGGCAGCAAAGCTTTTGCCCGGCAGGTGGCCTATCTTCCCCAGCAGCTTCCTGCCGCTGAGGGTATGACGGTGCGTGAGCTGGTGGCGATTGGCCGTTACCCGTGGCATGGGGCTTTAGGGCGCTTTGGCGTGGCTGACCGTGAGCTGGTGGATGAGGCAATCAGTCTGGTAGGGCTGAAGCCGTTTGCGCATCGTCTGGTGGACAGCCTGTCCGGCGGCGAGCGCCAGCGGGCATGGATCGCCATGCTGGTGGCGCAGGATAGCCGCTGCCTGCTGCTGGATGAGCCGACGTCTGCGCTGGATATCGCTCATCAGGTGGACGTGCTGGCGCTGATCCATCGTCTTAGCCAGGAGCGCGGCCTGACGGTGGTTGCCGTTCTGCACGACATTAATATGGCTGCGCGGTACTGCGACAATCTGGTGGCGCTACGCGGTGGCGAAATGATCGCGCAAGGGACGCCGGAAGCCTTAATGCAAAGTGATACGCTGGAGCATATCTACGGTATTCCGATGGGCATCCTG
Source organism: Cedecea sp. Ae19-4 (assembly GCF_059801165.1). Taxonomy (NCBI): domain Bacteria; kingdom Pseudomonadati; phylum Pseudomonadota; class Gammaproteobacteria; order Enterobacterales; family Enterobacteriaceae; genus Cedecea; species Cedecea sp. Ae19-4. The sequence continues at coordinate 1,104,055 of NZ_JBCHWG010000002.1, forward strand.
CCGCACCCGGCGGGGGCTGCGCCGGTGAGTTTTGTTTATTGATGAGCCGTATGAATGACTTTATTTTAACCCGTCGCCGCCTTTTGGCGGCGATGGCGCTTTCACCGCTGCTGCTAAAATTACCTGCCGCGCAGGCGGCGGTGCCGGATGCAAAACGCATCATCGCCCTGGAATGGCTGCCCGTTGAGCTGATGATGGCGCTCGGCGTCACGCCGATGGCCGTCGCCGACATCCCTAATTACCAAATCTGGGTGAACGAACCTAAGCTGCCAGAAGGCGTGATTGATGTTGGCCTGCGCACCGAACCTAACCTCGAGCTGATGGCGCAGCTAAAACCATCGCTGATTCTCTATTCTGCGGGCTACGGCCCTTCGCCGGAAAAAATCACCCGTATCGCCCCTGGGCTTGGGTTCAATTTTAACGATGGCTCCGGCAAGCCGCTGGATATTGCGCGTAAATCGCTCATTCAACTGGGGGATACGCTGGGTATGCAGCAGGCCGCCAGTCGGCATCTGGCCGAATTTGATGCGTTTATTGCCAGCATGAAGCCTCGCTTTGCCGCGCGCGGCAAACGTCCAGTACTGCTGATGTCATTTTTGGATAATCGCCATGCGCTGGTGGTGGGCAAGCACAGCTTGTTCGAGCAGGTGATGGATTTGCTGGGGGTGAAGAATGCCTGGCATGAAGAAACGAACTTCTGGGGGACGGCGGTCGTTGGGATTGAACGCCTGGCGGCGATAAAAGACGCCGATGTGCTGTGCTTCGACCATAGAAACGAAGCGGTGGCCCGCCAGGTGACGGCCACGCCGCTGTGGAAAGCGATGCCGTTTATCCGCCAGAACCGTTTTCAGCAAGTTCCCGCCGTCTGGCTTTATGGCACGACCATGTCGGCTATGCACTTTGCCCGCGTGTTGGACGACGGCCTGAGGAGCCTGGCCCGATGAGACGTCACGTTATTTTCCCCGCCAGCCTGCTGCTGGTGCTGTTTGTTTGTGCGCTGTGGCTGACGCTGCATAACATGCATGGCGTCTTACCCTCTTCGCAGTGGCGCAGTGCTTTTATCCAGCCGGACATCGACAATGTTCAACAGATGCTGTTTCACTTTAGCCTGCTGCCGCGTCTCGCAATATCGCTGTTGGTTGGTGCCGGGCTGGGTCTCGTCGGCGTGCTGTTCCAGCAGGTGCTGCGCAATCCTCTGGCGGAGCCGACAACGCTTGGTGTAGCCAGCGGGGCTCAGCTTGGCGTCACGGTTGCTACGCTTTGGGTGCTGCCGCTGGCTGCCCAGCCCTTTGCGGCGCTGATTGGTGCGGCGGTCGTAGGCCTGCTTGTCTTTGGCGTTGCCTGGGGCAAGCGGATGTCGCCGGTCACGCTGATTCTTGCGGGCCTGGTGCTGAGTCTTTATTGCGGCGCGGTCAACCAACTGCTGGCTATCTTCCACCATGACCAGCTTCAGAATATGTTCCTGTGGAGCACCGGATCGCTCAATCAGCAGGACTGGAGCAGCGTTGAAAGTCTGTGGCCACGCCTGCTGGGCGGCCTGCTGCTAACGCTGCTGTTGCTGCGTCCGTTGACGCTGATGGGACTGGATGACGGCGTGGCGCGCAATCTGGGCCTGGCGCTTTCTCTGGTACGGCTGGCGACGCTGGCGCTGGCGATTGTGATCAGTGCTCAGTTGGTTAATGCGGTCGGGATAGTCGGTTTTATCGGGCTGTTTGCGCCGCTGTTGGCCAAAATGCTGGGGGCTCGGCGCCTGGTTGCTCGTTTGTGCCTGGCTCCGCTCATTGGGGCGCTGATTCTCTGGCTGTCTGACCAGGTTGTGGTCTGGCTTTCCAGCGTATGGGGCGAAGTCTCTACCGGGACGGTCACCGCGTTGATTGGCGCGCCTATCCTGCTGTGGCTGCTGCCGCGTCTGCGCACCAGCGGTGCGCCGTCCATGAGCGCCGGAGACCACGTTCAGGCTGAACGCCAGCGTGTACTGTTTTGGATCGCCGCTGGCCTTGGCATTCTGCTGCTGGTGATTGCCGCTGCGCTGGCGCTGGGACGTGATGCTGATGGCTGGCGCTGGCTAAGTGGCGCGCTCTTTGACGATGTGCTGCCGTGGCGCTGGCCGCGCGTTATGGCGGCTTTGACCGCGGGCGTGATGCTGGCGGTTGCGGGCTGCCTGATCCAGCGGTTAACCGGCAATGCGATGGCCAGCCCGGAAGTCTTGGGCATTAGCTCCGGCGCGGCCTTCGGCGTGGTGCTGATGCTGTTTATTGTGCCGGGGAATGCGTTTGTCTGGCTGCTGCCGGCGGGCAGTCTTGGTGCGGCGGTCACGCTGCTGATCATCATGATGGCTGCCGGACGAGGTGGTTTTTCACCTCAGCGTATGCTGTTGGCCGGGATGGCGCTCAGCACCGCCTTTACCATGCTACTGATGATGCTGATGGCAAGCGGCGATCCGCGTATGGCGACGCTGCTGACCTGGATTTCTGGCTCGACGTATAACGTTACAGGCGAGCAGGCAGTCAGAACGTTGGGTGTCATGGTTGGGCTGTTAGCCATCACGCCGCTACTGCGCCGCTGGCTGGTAATTTTACCGCTGGGCGGTGCCACCGCACGGGCGGTGGGAATGGCGTTAACACCATCGCGCTTTGCGCTGCTGTTGCTGGCGGCAACGCTTACCGCCACGGCGACGTTAATCGTCGGCCCGCTGAGTTTTGTCGGGCTGATGGCGCCACATATTGCTCGCATGCTTGGCTTCCGCAGGGCAATGCCGCAGATAGCGATGGCCGGGATTTTTGGCGGGATGTTAATGATTCTGGCGGACTGGTGCGGCAGGATGATTCTGTTCCCGAATCAGGTGCCGGCGGGGCTGCTGGCGACGTTTATCGGTGCGCCTTATTTCGTTTATTTGCTGAGAAAGCAGGGGCGGTAACCCCTCACCCTAACCCTCCCCCC